>CAVPWR010000006.1:0-218312 GCA_963709555.1 uncultured beta proteobacterium
CGGCAAGACGCTGATTTTACGCGACCAATTGACCATCATGGGCGGCGCAGGAAGCAAAAAGGCCCGCCGGAGCGGGCCCTTTGCGAACAGCGCTTGCCCGCGGGTTCAGTGCTTGTTGTTGCCCTTGGCCTTGCTCAGCCGGGTGGCCCTTGCCCTGCTTGTCCTTCTTGCCGTCGTGATCCATGTCGCGCTGGCGGTCGGGCTTTTCCTTGTAGATCTTGTCGCTCTGCTTGTCCTGCGCCTTCTGCAGATGCTCGCGCTCCTTAGCGGCTACCTTGCCGTCGGCCGTGGCCTCGGCTTCCTGTTTCTGAATCTTCTGCTGGCCCTTGTCGAGCTTGGCCGCCTCGTTCGGGTCAGTTGCCGGGAAGCCGCGCCCTGGTCGATGCGTTGCTGCTGGTTGACCTGGCGCTGGTCGATGCCGGGCGTGGCAGCAGGGTTCTTCGCCGGTGCGACTGCCGGCGAGGCCGGAGTGGCAGGGGTCGCCGGCACGGCGGTCTGGGCGAGGACGGGCACCGCGAGGGCGGCGAGCAGGCTGGCAATGGCGAATCTGGCTTTCATCGAACGATCTCCTGGTAAGTGGCATGGGTCATTCCCATGCGAGAACCAACGCTCAACGCCGTCGCAGCGGTGACAGGCAAGATGTAATCATTCGTAACCGCGCGCCCTGGCGACCCCAGGCTACTTCTTCTTGCCCGGCGGCGGCTCCGCGACAGGCAGCTGCACCTCGGCGTTGGCGCGCTGCATCGCCGTGTCCAGCGCCTCCTTGGCCGGCTTCTTGTTGCCCCAGACGAATTCGATCTCCTCATTGAGGATGCCGCGGATTCGGCTGCGCCCGCCGCCGTGCTTGGTGCGTTCGGCGGCCGAGGGCACCACCGACAGGCGCTTCGCCACCTTCTCGAGCAGGGCGGGCGAGCCGCCGCCGGCTTTGAGCGCATCGATGGCCGCCGGCATCATCGGCAGGAAGCCCGTCGCCTGGACCCATTCGCGCTGGTTTTCGGGCTTAAGCAGGAATTCGACGAAACGTGCAATCACGGCATATTCGTCCTTGTCTTGCCCGGCAGCACCCACAGCGCGGCGCCGTCAGGCAGTACGTCGGCGGGGCGCGCCCCGCGCACGTCGTCGTAATGCGGCAGTTCGGCGACGCCGAAACGGAAGCCGCTCGACTTTTTCAGCTCGGCATAAAGCGGCGACTCGCCGGTCAGCATCGAGCATTCGCCCGACATGAACTTGGCGTCGCCCTCGCGGCCGGGACCGAAGTAATGGAAATAGAAACTCTTCTGCCAGCTGGCCAGCAGGGCGATGTGCTTGACATGGACCATGGTGTTGAGCGCCACCCTGTCGGTCTTGCCGTCGCGCGCGAGCACCGGTTCGCCGTGCTGCGAGGACATGTTGTCCACATGTACCCAGGCGAAGTTCGACGACGTCAGCGGGCACTTGTAGCCGGCATCGAACAGCTTGCCGGCCGCCGTCTGCACCTCCCACCAGGTCCTGGGCGGATTGTCGGGATCGAGGCCGGCGCGGACGAAGGCATCGCGGTTGTAGTAGAGCACCGGCAGCGCATGCGCCAGCGGCAGGGCCTGAATCCTGCCTTTGAGATCGTCGACGGCACCAGCCATCTGGGGATAGAAAGCCTTGGCCTCGAGCTTCAGTTTCGACGCTTCCATGACCTGATGCAGCGGCAGGAAGCGCGGGCTGGTGCCGAAAAAGCGCTGGTTGTCGGTGGGATCGAGCAGCGCGAGATGGGGCGGCTGTTGCAGTTCGGTGCTGCCCTGCAGGCCTTTCAAATCCTGCAGCATCACCTTGGACTTGCCCTGCTGCTCGACGTTGAAGCGCACCACCAGGTTGGTCAGGGCACCGATCTGCTGCCCGGCAAGTTCGTGGCGCAGGGTGATGTCCTGGGCCTGGGCACAGGGCAGCCAGAGGCCCAGCGCGGCGAAGAGTAGCTTCCGGATCATGGTCATCCCGTCGTCAAGGAAACAGACGGTGAGTTTAGCAGGATAGGCCCCTCGCTTGCTCTCGGCCGATCACTCAGCTACCCTACCCGGGCATGAACCGCTCGCAAGCCATCGCGCTAGTCATCGCCGCGCTCAACCTGGCGCTGATGCTGCTCTTTCCGCCGCACGACTACCTTTCGCTGCAGCGCGGCAACATTCCGACCTTCGACGGTTTCTACTGGGCCTTCTCCGCCCTGCCCAACCGCGTCATCAACCGCGATTTCCTCACCCTCGAAATCCTCGTGATCGTCATCAACGCCGCCATCGCCTGGCTGCTGCTGAACGGTCCCCTGCCTGACCGGGCTCGCGCCGGCATGACGCGACTGCAGCGCGGCGTGCTCTGGCTGGTAGCGATCAACCTCATCGTGATGCTGCTGTTTCCGCCGTTCGAAAACTACAGCGCCATCACCAAGGCCGTGATTCCCACCTTCGAGGGCTTCTACTTCATCTTCGCCGACAACTCGAAGCGGCAGATCATCACTTCCATTCTCTATATCGAGGTGGTTCTGCTGCTGATCAACGGCGCCCTGGCCTGGCTGCTGTTCCGTCGCCGCGGCGAGGATCATCTCACGCCCGAGCAGATTCGGACCCTGGCCAGGAAACTGCACGACCACGACGTCACCTGACTTGCGCATCGCCTGCCTCGGCGGCGGTCCCGCCGGACTCTACTTCGCCATCCTCGCCAAGCTTGCCGAGCCTGCGCACGCCATCGAGGTCATCGAGCGCCACCGCCCGGAGGACAGCTTCGGCTGGGGCATCGTCTTTTCGGACCGGGCGCTGGAAACCCTGCGCCAGGCCGACCCGAAGACCCACGCCGAGATCACGCGCAGCTTCCACCACTGGAGCGATATCGACATCCATTTCAAGGGCGAGCGGATCACCGCCCACGGCCACGGCTTCTCCGGCATCTCGCGCGCCCGCCTGATCCGCATCCTGCAGGCCCGCGCCGGGGAACTCGGGGTCACCATCCGCAGCGGCGTCGAGTTCGCCGATGTCGCCACGGATCGCGCACCCTGGCTCGAGCACGACCTGGTCGTCGGCGCCGACGGCATCCACAGCGCTGTCAGGCAGTCGCAGGCGGAGATATTCGAACCCGCGATCCGCGAATCGACCAACCGCTACCTCTGGCTCGGTTCGACGCGCCGCTTCGACGCCTTCACCTTCGCCTTCCGCGAGACACAGCACGGCTGGTTCAATCTGCACGCCTACCGCTACGACGACCTGACCTCATCCTGCATCATCGAGACGCCCGAGTCGGTCTGGCGCGAGGCCGGCCTCGAGCACATGCCCTACGAGGAGTCGATCGCTTTCAGCGAGCGGCTGTTTTCGGACGTGCTCGCGGGCGAACCGCTGATCGGCAACAGCCGGCAATTCGACCATCCCTCGGGCTGGCAACGCTTCGCCAGCATCCACTGCCGGCGCTGGTGGCACGGCCGCACGGTGCTGATCGGCGATGCCGCCCACACCGCACACTTCTCCATCGGCTCCGGCACGCGCCTGGCCATGGAGGATGCCATCGAACTGGCGCGCAGCCTCGCCGCCCATGCCGACCTTGCCGTAGCGCTCGACAGCTACCAGACGGCGCGCGAGCCCGTCGCGCAGCGCGTCCAGGAAACCGGCTTCCGCCGCATGGAGTGGTTCGAGAACGTCGCCGAACACGCGCTGCTGGAGCCGCATCAGTTCGCCTATGCGCTGCTCACCAGCAGCGGCCGCCTCGACCCGGACGAACTGCGCCGGCGCGACCCGCAATTGATGCAAAGTTTTTCCGTTGCGGCGCGATAATCAACGTTTCGATATTTCGATTTGCCTGGAGATTAGCAATGACCACAACCCCGGCCTCCCGCAGCAGCGACATGGAAACGCGGGCCACCTCCGACGATCATCAGGCGCTGCGCCTGTGGCTGCGCATGATGGCCTGCACCAACCTGATCGAGGGCGAGGTGCGCTCGCGCCTGCGCCAGCAGTTCGACATCACCCTGCCGCGCTTCGACCTCATGGCCCAGCTCGAGCGCGTGCCAGGCGGGCTCAAGATGGGCGAGCTGTCGAAGCGCATGATGGTCACCGGCGGCAACGTCACCGGCATCACCGACCAGCTGGTGGCCGAGGGCCTGGTGGTGCGCGAGGACAACCCGGCCGACCGCCGCGCCTACATCGTCAAGCTCACGCCCGAGGGGCGCCGCGCCTTCAAGAAGATGGCCGACGCGCACAGGGAATGGATCGTCGAACTGTTCAGCGGCATGGGTGAGCGTCAGCGCACCGACCTCCACGAACTGCTGGCCGTGCTCAAGCAGCAACTCGCCTCGCCCCGGGAAAAGTGACCGCTTCGGCGCACCTCGACAGCTTCGCCCGCGACCGCCTGCCGCCGCAGGCGTCGTCGCCGGAGTTCGTTTACGAGCTGCCGCAACTGCGCTTTCCCGAACGGCTCAACTGCGCCGCCGAACTCCTCGATCGCGCCGTCGACGAGCGCGGCTGGGGCGAGCGGACCGCCCTGCTCTCGCCCGCTGCCGGGCTCAGCTACGCCGCTTTGCGCGACCGCGTTGACCGCATCGCCCGGGTGCTCACCGAAGACATGGGCGCGGTGCCCGGCAACCGCGTGCTGCTGCGCGGCTGCAACACGCCGACGCTGGCCGCCATCTGGCTCGCCGTGCAGAAGGCCGGCTGCATCGCGGTCACGACCATGCCGCTGCTGCGGGCCAAGGAACTGGCCGAGATCATCGCCAAGGCGCAGGTCACGCACGCCTTCTGCGAAATCGCGCTGGCCGCCGAATTCGATGCCGCACGGGCGCGCTGCCCGGTGCTGCGCGAGGTGATGGGCTTCGACGACAACCCGGAAAAGTCGGCGCTGGCGACACGCCTCGCCGGCAAGGCTCCGGGCTTCGCCGCCGTCGCCACGGCCGCCGACGACATCGCCCTGATCGCCTTCACCTCCGGCACCACGGGCGTGCCCAAGGGGGCGATGCACAGCCACCGCGACATCATGGCCACCTGCGCCTGTTTCCCGCACAGCATCCTCGAAGCCGGGCCCGACGATCTTTTCTGCGGCCCCTCGCCGCTGGCCTTCACCTTCGGTCTCGGCGGGCTGTTGCTGTTCCCGCTGGCGCTGGGCGCCGCAGCGCTGCTGCTGCCGCAACCCGCGCCCGAATCGCTGCTCGGGATCATCGCCGCACGGCGCGTCACCACGCTGTTCGCCACGCCGACCTTCTACCGCCAGATGCTGCCGCTGGCCGGCGGCCACGACCTGTCCAGCCTGCGCCGCTGCGTCTCGGCCGGCGAGCCGCTGCCGGCCGCCACTTTCGCGCAGTGGCGCGAGGCCACGGGCATCGCCTTGATCGACGGCATCGGCTCGACCGAGATGCTGCACATCTTCATTTCGGCGCGCGCCGCCGAGATGCGGCCGGGCGCCACCGGCAGGCCGGTGCCCGGCTATCGCGCCGCCGTGCTCGATGCCGCCGGCCGGGCCGTGCCACCGGGCGTGGTCGGCCGCCTCGCCGTCAAGGGCCCCACCGGCTGCCGCTACCTCGACGACCCGCGCCAGCAGGCCTACGTGCAGGACGGCTGGAACATCACCGGCGACGCCTACTGGATGGACGAGGATGGCTACTTCCACTTCGCCGCGCGCACCGACGACCTGATCATTTCCGCCGGCTGCAACATCGGCGGCCCCGAGGTCGAGGAGGCGCTGCTGAGCCATCCGGCCGTGGCCGAGTGCGGGGTGGTCGGCGTGGCCGACGCCGAGCGCGGCCAGGCCGTCAAGGCCTGCGTCGTGACCAGGCCCGGCGTCACGGCGAACGACGCACTGGCGCGCGAGTTGCAGGACCATGTCAAGTCGCTGCTGGCGCCGTTCAAGGTGCCGCGCGCCATCGAATTCCGCAGCGCGCTGCCACGCACCGAGACCGGCAAGCTGCAGCGCTTCCGCCTGCGCGAGGCAATGACCACCTGAGGCATGCCAGGATGACCGGCTTCCAACGGGATGACCCGCTGCTGCTCGACGACCAGTTGAGCGGGGAAGAACGCCTGGTGCGCGATGCCGCGCGCGCCTACGCCCGGGCTACGAGGGCACCCACGACATCCATGCGCTGATCCTGGGGCGGGCGCAGACCGGCATCGCCGCCTTCGCCGGCTAAAGATTCTGCTGCCGCTGCCGTAGAATCGGACTGGCATAGTCTCCCGAACTGTCCATGAACCGCACGCCCACCCTCCTCCTCGCCATCCTCATCCCCTTCGCGCTGGCCGCCTGCGAGCAGCTCGGCATCGACGATCCCGTCAAGGTCGCCGAGAAGCAGGACGCCGAGGGCCGCGCCATCGGCAGCGGCTGCCGCCACTCCGGGCGTCCGCTCGAGGATTGCTACACGGTGAACAAGAAGGCCTCCAAGGCTGCCATCTTCTCCGGCTGGCGCGAGATGGACGGCTACATGCGCGAGAACAAGATCGACACGGTCAAGTCCGAGCCCGAAGAAGCGGATGGCGCCGACACGGCCGGGGAGAAGACCCCTGCCGCGCAAAAGCCGGCGGCCAGTGAGGGCAAGACGCCCGCCAAGGGCAACAACGCCGCCCGCATAGGCGCGCCAGGCGTCAAAGCGACCTGATCCGCATCGACGCGACCGCCTGATTCCGGCGGCATGCACGGTATCATTGGGCGAGCGGCCGTCACCTTGAGTCGGCGGCCTGCTCCCGATTTCATGACGGCTGCCCGATGTTCCAGAGCGATTCCCTCAAGCGCGACGTACTGATCCGGCTCGCCGTGGTCTTCCTCGCCACATCGCTGTTGATGCTGGCGGTCTTCCTCTCGGCCTATCGCTCCCGCTTGGTGGAGGAACGCAGCCACACCTCCCTCGGCTTCAACCTGCTGCTGCAGGCCGCGCTGGAGAACGCCATGCTCAAGCGCGACGTGCCCGGCCTGGCCGACATCGTCACGCGCCTTGGCGAACAGCCGGGCATACGCGGCGTCATGATCCTCAATCCGCAGGGCGAAGTTCGCTTCTCTTCGGCGGCTGGCGCGCTCGGCAGCCGGCGTCCGGACCTGGTGCCCGCCGACCCGCGCGTCGGCCCGCAGGCGGCCTTCGACCGGAACGAGCAGGGCGCCGAGGTGCTGCGCTCGGTAACCCGGTTTCCAACAAGGCCCAGTGCATCGCCTGCCACGGCCCGGTCGCCGTCAATCCGGTCAACGGCATCCTCGTGGTTGACTACGACGCCGCGGAAATTCGCCGCCAGGCCTGGCTCGGCGCCCTCGCCTTTGCCGGGGCCGGCGTGGCCGTATTGCTGCTGCTGCTGGCCCTGCTCTGGCGCCTGCTCAGCCGCCGCGTACTCGAGCCGGTGGCGCGCCTGGCCGAGGCCAGCGCCGCCATCGAAGGCGGCCAGCTGGACCGCCGCGTCGCCATCACCGGCGACGACGAACTGGCGCGGCTCGGCGGGCGCTTCAACCGCATGGCCGAGCGGCTGACCGAGCAGATGGCGCGAATCCGGGCGCATGAAACCTACCTGCAGGAGGTCCTCGACGGACTGCCCGACGGCGTCCGTGTCTTCCGCGTCGCCGACCGCCGCATCGTGCTCGCCAACCGGGCCTATTGCGGGCAACTCGGCCGCGACCGCGAGGACGTCGTCGGTCGCACCTGCCACGACAGCAGCCACGGCCGCGAGCAGCCGTGCGTCGCCACCCTGGTCACCTGTCCGCTACAGGAATGCCGTACGAACGGCGATCACCTGAAGGCCAGCCACCGCCACCGGCGCGCCGACGGCAGCCTGTTTCCGGTGGAGATCCACGCCGCGCGCGTTGACATCGACGGCGTGGCCTACATGGTCGAATCGATCCGCGACCTCGCCGAAGCCGCCCGCGTCTCGCACGAGCAGCGCCTGTCCGAACTCGGGCTGCTGGCGGCAAGCGTGGCCCACGAGATCCACAACCCGCTCGCCTCGATCCGGCTCGGCGTCCAGGGCTTGAGCCGCGAGATCCGTGAAGGACGCCACGACCCCGAACAGGTAAGCGACTACCTCGGGCTGATCGACGGCGAGATCGACAACTGCATCGCCGTGACGCGTCGCCTGCTGCTGCTGACCCGCGCACCCACCTCCAGCCGCCAGCTGATCGACGTCGTTGTCGCCGTGGACGACACCCTGCGCCTGCTCGATTTCGATGCGCGGACGCGCGGCATAGCCCAGAAGCTGGAACGCCCCGACGCACCGGTCCATGTGCTCGCCGACGACGGCGAACTGCGCATGGTGCTGCTCAACCTGCTGCAGAACGCCCACCACGCGATGCCGCGCGGCGGGCAGCTCATCGCGCGTATCGGCGTCGAGGCCGACGAGGCGGTGATCGAGATCACCGACGACGGCATGGGCATTCCGCAGGAGATCCTGCCGCAGATATTCGACCCCTTCTTCAGCCGCCGCGGCGACGGCGAACCCGGCACGGGCCTCGGCCTGACCATCGTCAAGAACATCGTCGAGCGCTTCGGCGGCCGCGTCGCCATCGACAGTCGACCGGGACACGGCACGCGCTTCACCATTCACCTCGCGCTCGCGGACGCACCCGGGAATCCCCCATCATGAAAAAGACCCTGCTCGTCGTCGACGACGACGCCACCTTCAACAAGCTGCTGCTGCGCCAGCTCGGGAACATGGGATTCACCGCAGTGGGAGCCGCCAGCTGGCGCGAGGGACAGGCACGGCTGGCCGAGATGGAGCCGGATGCGATCATCCTCGACTTCAAGCTGCCGGACTCCGACGGCGACCGCATCATCGAGGAACTGCGCGGCCAGTACCCGGTGATCGTGCTCACCGGCTTCGGCTCGATCCGCAATGCCGTCAGCGCCATCCGCCAGGGCGCCACCGACTACCTGACCAAGCCGGTGGACCTCGACGAACTCGAGTTGACCGTGCGTCGCGTGCTCGAGAATGCCGAACTGAAGCGCTTCAACCAGTTCTACCGCAACCGTCTCGCCTCGCGGCGCCCGGCATCGCTGATCGGCGACAGTCGCCCCATGCGCGAGGTCCGCGCCATGATCGACGCCGTGGCCCCGACCGACGCGACCGTGCTGATCCTCGGCGAATCCGGCAGCGGCAAGGAGATGGTGGCCCAGGCCATCCACCAGCGCAGTGCGCGCGCCGGACGCGAGATGGTCACCGTCGACAGTTGCGGCCTGCAAGAGAACCTGTTCGAGTCGGAACTGTTCGGCCACGAGCGCGGCGCCTTCACCGGCGCCGACCGCCAGAAGAAGGGCCTGATCGAGGAAGCCGTCGACGGCACGCTGTTCCTAGACGAGATCGGCGACATCGGCGCGGCGATCCAGGCCAAGCTGCTGCGCGTGATGGAGACCGGCACCTTCCGCCGCCTCGGCGGCACCAAGACGCTGTCCACCGACGCGCGCTTCGTCGTCGCCACCAACCGCGACATCGCGCGGATGAGCGAGGAAGGCAGCTTCCGCAGCGACCTCTACTTCCGCCTGTCGCGCTTCGTCATCACCGTGCCGCCGCTGCGCGAGAGGCGCGAGGATATCGAGCCGCTGGCGCTCCACTTCGCCGCCGAGTTCGGCCGCGTCGCACCCCTGTCGATCACCGCGGAGGCGATGACGCTGCTGCGCGACCACGCCTGGCCCGGCAACGTCCGCGAGCTGCGCAACGCGATCGAGCGCGCCGTCATCGTCGCCCGTCCCGGGCTCGAGATCCGCGCCGAGCACCTCGGCTTCATCCCGCGCGGCAGTGGCAGCGGCGTGACCCTGCGCTTCGCCGGCGAGCCGGACCTCGAGGAAATCGAGCGCGCCTACCTGGCGCAGATCCTGGCGCGGCATGGCGGCAACCGGCAGAAGGCCGCCGCCGTGCTGGGCATCAGCGAACGCAACATCTACCGCCTGATCGAAAAATTCGGCATGCGCTGACCCTGGCAATCTGCCAATTTGGCAGTTTTGGGCATGTCATTTCGTCATGAGGCCGGCCAGGACGGGCCCCGCGGCGAAATCGTTTTCTCCAATAAAAACATATAGTTGATCTCGCCATGGCGGGGTGGCATGGGACGTGCTGTTAGGTCCATGGGCGACGCGCAAGCCGACCGGCTTCGCCATGCCCGGCAGCTCGGCGGAATCCGCAGCTGATGTGATCAATATCAAAACCCAGGAGAAAACAGGATGGTCAAATCGCTACTCGTCGTTGCAATGTCCCTCGGCTTCGCCGTTTCCGCCAATGCCGCCGATCAGAAAGGCATGAGCGGGATGGAGGGCCAGAAAGGCATGTCCGGCATGGCTGGCATGGAAGGCCAGAAGGGCATGGCAGGCATGGAAGGTCAGAAAGGCATGGAAGGCCAGAAAGGCATGTCGGGTCAGAAGGGCAGTCTGTATGGAAGGTCAGAAGGGCATGTCGGGTCAGAAGGGCATGAGCGGCATGGAAGGTCAGAAAGGCATGGCAGGCATGTCGGGTCAGAAGGGCATGTCGGGTATGGAAGGCCAGAAGGGCATGAGCGGCATGGAAGGCATGTCCGGCATGGAAGGCAAGAAGAAGTCCAAGAAGAAGTCCCAGGAAGGCATGTCCGGCATGTCCGGTATGGAAGGCATGAGCGGCATGGAAGGCCAGAAGGGCATGAGCGGCATGTCGGGTCAGAAGGGTATGTCCGGCATGGAAGGTCAGAAGGGCATGTCCGGCATGGAAGGCAAGAAGTAAGGTAGTTCGCAGTTCGCAGTTTGCTCATGATTTGGCCGATGGGGTGGGCGCCCCGTCGGCCCCTTTTAAGCGATCTTTCCTATACGGGAGAGTGCAAGAGAATGAAACCCATCGTGCGCACATTCGGCAACATGCTGTTAGGACTAACCTGGCTTGCCGCATTGCCGGCAGCCGCGGCCAATGCCTCGCCCACCCCCGTCGCCGGTCTTGCGCCCTACCAGCGTCCGGCCCAGGCTCCCGCGATCAAGGATTTCGCGCGCAGCGATGCCTGGCGTGCAGCTGCATTGCGCGGCGTTACCCCACCAGCCCCCGAGAGCATCCTCAAGTTCCTCGACCACCAGGGCGCCTGGTACAACCCATTTACGCTGCCCGGCATGCCGGGCCCTTACGACCTGCGCGGCCTGCATGCCCCGCAGAAGGCCGCGCCCTGAGCGGCTCGTCATGAATTCAAGCTGCGAGAGAGTGACATCATGTTGAGATGGATATTGGTAGCGGTGGTCATCGCCGTCTCCGCCTGGAGCATCGTGACCGGGCATACCGTCCGGACACCGGGCGTGGCCAATGCCGGCGACCACGCCGGCCAGCACCTGCGGGCCGTCTATAGCCCGCTGCACTTCAAGCCGGCGATCGAGTCAGCCACCGACGCGCAGTGCCTCGTCTGCCACAAGGAAGTGCTCGAGGACAAGGTGCGTGCCGTATCCCCCGCCGGCGTCAAGGCCGCCGACAGCCTGGCCTGGTACCAGCAGGTGTCGACCTACCAGGGCGAGCAGGACACCTTCCACCGTCGCCACCTTGTCACGCCGATGGCGAAGCAGCTGATGAACCTCAGTGCAATACCTGCCACGAAGGCCACGACCCGCGCGAGGAAGCGCAGGGCGCATCGGCCACCGTGGCGACATCGCCGCCGCAGGACGACACCGGCTTCACGCTGCGCAAGCAGGTCAATCCCGAGACCAGCTGCCTCAAATGCCACGGCCAGATGAACTGGCCGGTCATGACCGGCCTCACCGGTCCCTGGCATCAGGCCAAGGACACCTTCCAGAACAACTGCGTGTCCTGCCACTCCGCCATCCGCACCAACCGCCACCAGGTGAACTACCTCAACGCCGAGGCCATCGAGAAGGCCGGCGCCGTCAACAAGACCGGCGGCGACGTCTGCTACGGCTGCCACGGCGGCCGCCCGTGGTATCGCATCAGCTACCCCTATGCGCGCAATCCCTGGCCCGCCATGCCGGAGGGCACGCCCGAGTGGGCACGCCTGCGCCCGCGTCATTCCGAGGCGCGCTTCCTCATCCAGTCCGCAACCCCAAACCGGCAGGACACTGAACCATGAAACCGACACCTGACTGGATCAAGAACATCCTCAACCCCGGCCGCCGCAGCTTCATGAAGACGGCCGCCGCGGGCGCCGCGCTTTCCGCCGCCGGCGGCCTGGTCGAGCTGGCGACGCAGAAGAAGGAAGCCCAGGCCTTCGCCTACGCGCCGCACTACACCGACGACCAGCTCACCACCGTCGTCACCAGCTGCGACCACAACTGCGGTTCGCGCCACATGCTGGTCGCGCACAAGAAGGGCGACGTCATCGTGCGGCTGTCGACCGACGACGGTCGCTACCAGGAGAACGGCGCCTACGGCAAGGACACCGCCGAGGAGCCGCAGTTGCGCGCCTGCCTGCGCGGCCGCTCCTACCGCGCCCGGCTCTACTCGCCCGAGCGCCTGCTCTACCCGATGATGCGCGTCGGCAAGCGCGGCGAGGGCAAGTTCAAGCGGGTGTCGTGGGACGAGGCGCTGAACCACATCGCCACCAAGATGGTCGAACTGAGGAAGAACTACGGCCCGACCGCGATGCTCGACCAGGCGTATGCCGGTACTTCATACGGCGCTCTGCACAAGTCCGACCAGATCGAGGGCCTGCTCGCCCGCTTCCTCGGCATGTTCGGCTGCCGCACCAATTCGTGGTCGGTGCCCAGCTATCAGGGCACCACCTTCTCCAGCCGCATGACCTTCGGCACCATCGAGGACGGCAACGAGGACGACACCTTCGCCCACAGCAAGCTCATCATCATGTGGGGCTGGAACCCGGCCTACACCTTCCACGGCGGCAACACCTTCTACTACATGCGCATGGCCAAGCAGAACGGCTGCAAGTTCGTGCTGGTCGATCCGCAATACACCGACTCGGCCTCGACCTACGACGCCTGGTGGATCCCGATCAAGCCCAACACCGACGCCGCCATGCTCGCCGCCATGGCCCACGTCATCTTCTCCGAGAACCTGCAGGACCAGAAGTTCATCGACAAGTTCGTGCAGGGCATGGACGAGGGCACGATGCCCGGCTGGGCCAAGGGCCAGGAGAACTTCAAGGACTACATCCTCGGCAAGTACGACAACACGCCCAAGACTCCGGAGTGGGCGGAGCAGATTTGCGGCGTCAAGGCCGCCGACATCGTCAAGCTGGCGCGCATGTACGCCACCACCAAGCCGGCCGCGCTGAAGGCCAGCTGGGCGCCGGGCCGCGCCGCCTACGGCGAGCAGTACAACCGCATGGCCGCGGCGGTGCAGGCGATGACCGGCAACATCGGCATCCTCGGCGGCTGCGCCGAGGGCGTCGGCAAGGGCTGGCACGCCGAGAGCGTGGCCTACCCCTACGACGAGAACGCCAACCTCTGGTGGGCCTCGATCAAGTCCGACCGCTGGGCCCACTGCGTGCTCAACTACCCCAACGTCAAGCGCGAGGAGATCGGCTGCTGGCCGCGCGACGACGAGCTCGACGGCAAGATCCCCAACATCAAGGGCATCTGGTGGCACGGCTCCGACTGGTTCAACCAGCTCACCAACATCAACAAGGAAATCCAGGCGATCGAGAAGCTGGAGCTGGTGGTCTGCGCCGATTCGACCATCACGCCCTCGGGCCTGTGGGCCGACGTGCTGCTGCCGGTGGCCACCCACTTCGAGCGCCACGACGTGGCCCTGCCCTGGTAC
The DNA here is from genome assembly GCA_963709555.1 of uncultured beta proteobacterium. Classification (GTDB taxonomy): domain Bacteria; phylum Pseudomonadota; class Gammaproteobacteria; order Burkholderiales; family Rhodocyclaceae; genus Sulfurisoma. The sequence goes on from CAVPWR010000006.1 coordinate 13,623, forward strand.
AAGGGCCACTACTACATCCACCGGCCCAAGGCGATCGAGCCGATGGGCGAGTCGAAGACCGACTTCCAGATCTTCACCGAGATGGCCTACCGCCTCGAAGCGCTCGACCCGACCCGGCTCAAGGACCTCGGCAAGCGCTACAACCCGCGCGCCGACCGTACCTACTTCGACAACCCGGATGCGGTCGACGAGGCCTATCTGACCGCCTACTGGAAGAAGGTGCAGGACCATCAGGGCGTAAAGATGTCCTGGGAGGAGTTCAAGCGCCGCGGCGTCTACAAGTTCAAGTTCGACAAGCCGCTGGTCGCCTTCCGCGCCCAGATCGAGGAAGACGAGAAATTCGAGACCCCGTCGGGCAAGATCGAGATCTTCTCGACCACGCTGGCGCAGGTGAAGGACTGGACCAAGACCCAGTACGGCTACCCGATCCCGGCGATCCCGAAATGGATCGAGCCCTTCGAGTCGCTCAACCATCCGACCAAGGTCAAGCAGTTCCCCTTCCACCTCATCACGCCCCACCCGCGCTGGCGCACCCACTCGATTTTCAACAACATTCCCTGGCTGCGCGAGACCTACCAGCAGGAGCTCACGCTCAATGCCTCCGACGCGGCGAAGCTCGGCATCGTCACCGGCGACATCGTCGAGGTGTGGAACGATCGCGGCAAGGTGGTGGTGCCGGTCTACGTCACCGAGCGCTGCATGCCCAACGTGGCCGTGCTGCACGAGGGTGTGTGGATGGACCTCGACAAGAACGGCGTCGACCGCGCCGGCAACCCGGACTTCCTCACGGCCGACGAGCCGAGTCCCGCCGGTGCCTTCGCCTACAACACCATCCTCGTCAACGTGAAGAAGACCAAGCTGGAGCACCGCCCCGGCTGGGATTCGCTGGCCACGGCACGCTCCATCGTTTTCCGCAGGGATACCTGACATGGCCAAGAAACTCGACATGAAAGAGGTCAAGATCGCCCTGCATCGCAAGGTGGCGCAGACCTACGAACCGGTGAAGCCCGAGATGCAACTGGGCTTCGTGCACAACAACGTCGACTGCATCGGCTGCCGCGCCTGCGAGATCGCCTGCAAGGACAAGAACGGCCTGGCGCCGGGACCGCGCTTCCGCCGCGTCATGTACGTCGAGGGCGGCCATTACCCCGACGTGTTCGCCTACAAGGTGAACATGAGCTGCAACCACTGCGCCGAGCCGGCCTGCCTGCCGACCTGCCCCACCGGCGCGATCTGGAAACGCGAGAGCGACGGCATCGTCGACATCGACAGCACGCTGTGCATCGGCTGCCGCAAGTGCGAGGCCGCCTGCCCCTACGGCGCGCCGCAGTGGGATCCGGTGGAGCAGATCGTCAAGAAATGCAACATGTGCGTCGACGAGATCGAGGCCGGCCGCAAGCCCTACTGCGTCATGGCCTGCATGATGCGCGTGCTCGACATCGGCCCCATCGACAAGCTGTGGGACGGCACCCATGCCACCAAGGCCATCGGCCCCAACGACAAGCCGGTGCGCCAGGTGAAGAACATGGCCAATCCCGAGCTGACCAAACCCTCCATCGCCTTCGTGCCGCACAGCAAGGGCAAGGTTTGAGCAGCGAGACCTGGGCGGCGCTGGCCGACGACGCGGAGACGCTGGCACGGCTGCATGATCGCGAGCTCGACGCGGCCACCCTCGCCGCGCTGCGCGAGGTCGGCTTTCCCGACAACCTCGCCCTGCTGCCGCAGGATGCGACGGCGAGCGAGGCATGGGACACGATGCGCGCCGCGCTCGGGTTCATCGCGGATCCGCCGCAAGCCGCCGACCTCGACGCCCTCGCCGTCGAATATGCCGCCATCTACCTGACCGGTGCCTACGGCGCCTCACCCGCCGAGTCGGTCTGGCTCGACCAGGACCACATCGCCTGCCAGCAGCCGATGTTCGAGTTGCGCGAGATCTACCTGGCCGCCGGCCTCGCCGCCGAGAACTGGCGCAAGCGCCCGGACGACCATCTGGTGCTGCAGCTGCAGTACATCGCCCACATGCTGCGCCGTGCCGCCAGCGCCGACTTTTTGCCCATCGAGCTGGGCGAGATCATGGACGCCCACCTGCTGCGCTGGCTGCCCGACTTCGCCGCGCGCGTGGCGGCCCGCACCGCCCTGCCCTTCTACGCCGCCCTGGAGCACCTCACCCTCGTTTGGTGCCAGACGCTGCGCCGCTTGCTCCCAGACGCAACGCCACAGGGATAACGCGGGTACAAATCGGAAACGGAATGGGCACGGCGCCCAAACGAAAAGGGCCTGCCAGCGGCAAGCCCTTGAATTAATTGGTGGAGAGGATGAGGATCGAACTCACGACCTCCGCATTGCGAACGCGGCGCTCTCCCAGCTGAGCTACCCCCCCACATCGGGCGCGGATTATAGCAGAAGCGGCCGCTACGGCTCCACCGGCATCGGCACCGCCCGCCAGATATCGCGACAGTATTCGGCGATGGTGCGGTCGGACGAGAACTTGCCCATGCGCGCGACGTTGAGGATGGACATGCGGGTCCATTTCCGGCTGTCGCGATAGGCGGCGCTGACCTGTTCCTGGCAGGCGATGTAGGCCGCGTAGTCGGCGAGCAGCAGATAACTGTCGTGCCAGATCAGGTGGTCTACCAGCGGCTGGAAGCGGCCGCGATCGCCGTGGGAAAACAGGCCGCCGCCGATGAGATCGATCACGCCCTTGAGTTCGAGGTTGCCGTGGTAAATGTCCCACGGCCGGTAGCCCTCGGCCAGCGTGTGCGTCACCTCCTCGGCGGTAAGGCCGAAGAGGAAGAAGTTCTCGGCGCCGACCTCCTCGCGGATCTCGACGTTGGCCCCGTCGAGGGTGCCGATGGTCAGGGCGCCGTTCATCGAGAACTTCATGTTGCCGGTGCCCGAGGCTTCCTTGCCGGCGGTCGAAATCTGCTCCGACAGGTCGGCCGCCGGGTAGAGGCCGTGGCCCAGTTTGACGCTGAAGTTGGGCAGGAATACCACCTTGAGGCGGCCGGCCACGTCGGGGTCGCGGTTGACCACCTCGGCCACGGCGGTGATCAGCCGGATCATCAGCTTGGCCATGGCATAGCCCGGCGCCGCCTTGCCGCCGAAGATGAAGGTACGCGGCGTGATGTCGATATGCGGATTGTTCTTGATGCGGTTGTAGAGGGTGATGATGTGCAGCACGTTGAGGTGCTGGCGCTTGTACTCGTGGATGCGCTTGGCCTGAACGTCGAAGAGGCTGTCGGGATCGATGACCACGTCGCAGCGCTGGCGGATCGTGGCCGCCAGCGCCACCTTGCGCTCGCGTTTCACTTCGCGCCACTGCTGCTGGAACGCGGCATCGTCGGCATGGCGCTCCAGCGCGCGCAGTTGCGCCAGATCGCGCTCCCATTCGGCGCCGACCGTCCGCGTGAGCAGGCGGGACAGGCCCGGATTGCTCAGCATCATGAAACGCCGCGGCGTGACGCCGTTGGTCTTGTTCTGGAACTTCTCCGGCCACAGCTCGAAGAAATCGCGCAGCACGGTCTCCTTGAGCAGGCGACTGTGCAGTTCGGCGACGCCATTGATGGCGAAGCTGCCGACGCAGGCGAGGTGGGCCATGCGGACGTAGCGCGGCCCGCTCTCGTCGATGATCGACAGCCGCTGCACCCGCTCGGTATCGAAGGGATAGTGCAGGCGCACGTCGTCGAGGTGGCGCGCGTTGATCTCGTAGATGATCTCGAGGTGGCGCGGCAGGATGCTCTGGAACAGGGGGATCGACCACTTCTCCAGTGCCTCGGGCAGCAGGGTGTGGTTGGTGTAGGCGAAGGTGTGTTGCGTGACGTTCCACGCCGCGTCCCAGCCCATCTGGTGCTCGTCGACCAGCAGGCGCATCAGTTCGGCCACGGCGATGGCCGGGTGGGTGTCGTTGAGCTGGACGCTGAATTTCTCGTGGAACTTCTCCAGCGAGTTGCCGGTGGTGCGATGGATGCGGATCATGTCCTGCAGCGAGCAGGTGACGAAGAAGTGCTGCTGCAGCAGGCGCAAACGCTTGCCGATTTCCGGCTCGTCGTTGGGATAAAGCACCTTGCTGATGGTCTCCGAGCGCACCTCGCGCACCACGGCGCCGTAGTAGTCGCCGCGGTTGAAGGCGTGGAAGTCGAAGGCCTCGGCCGCCTCGGCGCTCCACAACCGCAGCAGGTTCACGGTCTTCACGCCGTGGCCGACGATGGGCGTGTCGATGGCGATGCCATGGAAGACCTCGTGCGGAACCCAGCGCACGCCGAAGCGGCCCTGCGCATCGGTGGTTTGCTCGGTATAACCGCCGATCTTGACGTCGTAGGCGATGTGCGGCCGCCGCACTTCCCAGGGATTGCCGAAGCGCAGCCAGTTGTCGGTCGTTTCAAGCTGCTCGCCGTCGCGGATGAGCTGGTTGAATATTCCGAACTCGTAGCGGATGCCGTAGCTGATGGCGGGAACCTGCAACGACGCCAGCGAGTCCATGAAACAGGCGGCAAGCCGGCCAAGGCCGCCGTTGCCGAGGCCGGGCTCCTCCTCGTGCTCGAGCAGGACTTCGAGGTCGATGCCGAGGCCGGCGAGCGCACGGCGGGTCGGCTCCGCGATGCCGAGATTCAGCAGGTTGTTGCCGAGGAAGGGGCCGGGCAGGTACTCGGCCGAGAGATAGCAGACGGTGCGCGGATTGGCCTTCTGGTAGGCATGTATGGTGTCGACCCAGCGATGCAGCAGGCGATCGCGCACCGTGTAGGCCAAGGCCTTGTACATGTCGTTGGGCGAAGCCACCTCGAGGAAGCGGCCCTGGACGTAGAAGAGGTTGTCGAGGAAGGCGGCGCGGATGGATTCCTCGGAAAGCCCGGTGCGGGTCCTTTCGCTACCGGCGTCCTGGTTTGGCTTGACACGATGCTCGGACATTCCCACTCCCCTCGCGTCGGACAGGGACGCGGCGGAGCCTATTCTGACAGAAATATCAGGGGCTCAGCCTGCCGCGCGGCGCAGGCGGTCGAGCACCGGCAACCAGCCCGGCGTGGCCGGCGGCGCCTGCACGATGATGCGCGCGCAACCCAGCGCATCGAGTTCCCGCAGGCTGGCGTAGAGCGCGCGGGCGAAGGGCTCGGGATCGGCGGGGGCGAGTCGCCAGCTGATCATTTCGTGGTGTATCGGCTGCGCCATGCTGGCGAGGAAGGCGGTGCGCTCCTGCTTGATGATGGCGTTTCGCACGGCGAACACCAATCCGTCGGAAGAAACGAGTTCGAGCGGGGTCTGTGGCGCGTAGTGCGAGTCGAGCGAACCTGGGACACGCGGCGTATTGGGACCCGGGGCGCGCCCGGCAGCCGCGGGGGCCTGTCCGAGCACGGCGGCGATCGCGTCCACACTGATCATGCCGGGACGCAGGATCGCGGGTTCGTCGCCTGACAGGTCGAGGATGGTCGATTCGATGCCGACCTGGCAGGGCCCGCCATCGAGCACCATGGCCACGGCGTCGCCGAGTTCCTCGCGCACGTGCTCAGCCGTGGTCGGGCTGATGCGGCCGAAGCGGTTGGCCGACGGCGCTGCCAATCCGCCACCATCGGCGCCGCCAAACGTGCGCAATAGTTCGAGCGCCAGCGGATGGTTCGGCACGCGCAGGCCGACGCTGTCCTGGCCGCCGGTGATGGCGTCGATGACGTCGGGCTGGCGCTTGAGGATCAGCGTCAGCGGGCCGGGCCAGAAGGCGGCGGCGAGCTTGCGTGCCGCGTCGGGAATGTCGCGCGCCCAGCGGTCGAGCTGCGTGGCGTCGGCCAGATGGACGATCAGCGGGTGGTCCTGCGGCCGGCCCTTGGCGGCGAAGATCTTCGCCACGGCCAGCGGGTTGGCCGCATCGGCACCCAGGCCGTAGACGGTCTCGGTCGGAAAGGCGACCAGTTCGCCGGCGCGCAGCAGTTCGGCTGCGCGGGCGATGTCAGTCATCGGAAATGCCGATGAGGTGGCGTGCCGCCAGCGCCGACTTTTGCACCTCGTCGGCGTTGCTGCCAATCACGGTGAAATGGCCCATCTTGCGGCCGGGGCGGGGGTGATGCTTGCCGTAGAGGTGCAGCTTGAGATTGGGCACGGCCAGCAACCCGGCCCAGTCGGGTTCGCGCGCGTGATGCGCATCGTCGCGGTACCAGATGTCGCCCAGCAGGTTGACCATGACCGCGGCTGAATGCGCTCGCGCATCGCCCAGCGGCAGGCCGCAGAGGGCGCGTACCTGCTGCTCGAACTGGTTGGTGACGCAGGCGTCGATGGTGTAGTGGCCGGAGTTGTGCGGGCGCGGCGCCATCTCGTTGACGTGCAACTGGCCGTGCACGACGAAGAACTCGACGCCGAGCGTGCCGACGTAGCCCATCTTCTGCGCGATGCCCTCGGCGATCTCCTCGGCATTGCCGCGCAGGCAGCCCGAGGCCCGCGCCGGGGCGATCGACACGTCGAGGATGCCGTGGCGGTGACTGTTTTCGGCCGTGGGAAAACACTGCACCTTGCCGGTTTCGTCGCGCGCCAGCACCACCGAGACCTCGTAGTCGAGCGGCAGCATCTGCTCGAGCACACAGGGCTCTCCCTTGAAATGCTGGAAGGCGACGAGCGCCTCGTCGCGATCCTTGACCCGAGCCTGACCCTTGCCGTCGTAACCGAAGCGAGCGACCTTGAGGATGCCCGGAAAGAGGCCGGCGTTGGCATTGCGGACATCGTCCTCGCTGCGGATGTCGGCGTAGGGCGCATGCGGGAAGCCGTGCAGCTTGAGGAAACCTTTTTCTGCACTTCGATTCTGGCAGATCGCCACGGCCTCGGCCCCGGGGCGCACTGGAACGAACTTCGACAGGTAGGCCAGGGTGTCGGCCGGCACGTTCTCGAATTCGGTGGTGACGGCGGCGCACATCTGGCCGAGGCGGTCGAGAGCATCCGGTTCATCGTAGGCAGCGACGAGATGTTCGTCGGCGATGCGGCCGGCCGGGCTGTGCGGATCGGGGTCGAGGACGGCAACCTTGTAACCCAGTTCGTGGGCGGCGACAACGAAGTAGCGGCCCAGCTGGCCGCCACCGAGCATGCCCAGAATGGCGGGTGGGGTGATCATGTGGCGAACGGCTGGGTCACTGCGGTTCCGGCAGTTTCATCGCCAGCACCTTCTCGGTCTGGCGCTTGCGGAATTCGGTCAGCTGCGCGGCGAGCTTGGGGTCGGTCGCCGCCAGCATGGCGACGGCGAACAGGCCGGCGTTGGCGGCACCCGCCTCGCCGATGGCGAAGGTGGCGACCGGGATGCCCTTGGGCATCTGCACGATGGACAGCAGCGAGTCCTTGCCCGACAGCGCCTTCGACTGCACCGGCACGCCGAGCACCGGCACGATGGTCTTGGCGGCGAGCATGCCCGGCAGGTGGGCGGCGCCGCCGGCGCCGGCGATGATGGCCTTGAGGCCGCGCGACTGCGCGGTCTCGGCGTATTCGAACAGCAGATCGGGCGTGCGATGGGCGGAGACGACGCGGGCCTCGATAGGGCACGCCGAAGTCGCGCAGCACGGCCGCCGCGGCCTGCATGGTGGGCCAGTCGGAATCCGAGCCCATGACGACGCCGACGATGGGCTCGCTCATTTCAGGGTCCTTTCCGCGGCCTCGATGGTGTTGGTCAGCAGCATGGTGATGGTCATCGGGCCGACGCCGCCGGGCACCGGGGTGATGAGGCCGGCGACGTCCTTGGCCGACTCGAAGTCGACGTCGCCGCAGAGCTTGCCGTCTGCGGTGCGGTTGATGCCGACGTCGATCACCGTCGCGCCGGGCTTGATCATGTCGCCGGTGATCATCTTCGCCCGGCCGACCGCGGCGACGAGGATGTCCGCACGTCTGGTGTGGAAGGCGAGGTCCTTCGACTGCGAGTGGCAGACGGTCACGGTGCAGCTCTGCGCCAGCAGCAGCATGGCCATGGGCTTGCCGACGATGTTGCTGCGGCCGACGATGACGGCCTCGGCGCCCTTCAAAGGCACGTGGCCGGCCTCGAGCATTTTCATCACGCCGTAGGGGGTGCAGGGGATGAAGCGCGGGTTGCCCTGCATCAGCGCGCCGACGTTCTCGGCGTGGAAGCCGTCGACGTCCTTCTCCGGCGCAATGGCCTCGAGCACCGCTGCGGAATCGAAATGCTTGGGCAGCGGCAACTGGACCAGGATGCCATGCACGGCGGGGTCGGCGTTGAGCTCGGCGATGCGGGCGAAGACCACGGCCGGATCGACGTCGGGCGCGTAGACATCCTTGATCGAGCGCATGCCGGCCTTTTCGCAGCCGGCCACCTTGTTGCGGACATAGACCGCCGAGGCCGGATCCTCGCCGACGAGGATCACGGCGAGGCAGGGCTGCACACCGCGCGCGGTAAGCGCGGCGGCGCGCACGGCGAGGTCGGTGCGCAGGTGCGCGGAAAGCGCATTGCCGTCGAGGATGGTTGCGCTCATGCGGTCTCCAGTTCCTTGTTCTTGGACGCTGCGGCGTCGGCGGCACGGCCGGCTTCGAAAGCCTTGCGGTTGACTTCGACCATGTGCGGCTTGCGTGCCAGGAAGCGCTTGAGGATGGCGTCGAGCAGCACCCCGGGCGGGAAGGGCAGGTGATCGGCCATGGCGCCGAGCATCACGGTGTTGCCCAGGCGCACGTCGCCGAGTTCGAGCGCGATGGCCATGGCGTCGAAGGCGTGCACCTCGTAGCCGCGGGCGCGAATCTCGGCCAGCGGATCGTCCGGATAGTCGTAGAGGCCGAGATCGACCACCGGCGGCACCAGCCGCGCGGTGTTCATCAGCACCAGTGCGCCGGGCCTGAGGTAATGGCACCAGCGCAGCGTTTCGGCCGACTCGAAGCCGACCAGAAGATCAGCGGTGCCGGCCATGATCTGCGGCGACAGCACCTTGGGGCCGAAGCGCAGGTGCGAGGACACCACGCCGCCGCGCTGGGCCATGCCGGCGACCTCGGTCTTCTTGGCGTCGTGGCCGAGTGCGATGGCGGCCTCGGCGAGGATCTCGGTGGCGGTCATCACGCCCTGGCCGCCGATGCCGACGACGAGGATGTTGGTTATGTTGTCGCTCATGGAGATTCCTTAGTGACGCACCAGCCGCATCGGCTTGGTCAGGTCGGCATGGACGATGGCGTCGGGCGCGCAGGGCTGGACGCAGAGGCCGCAGCCGGTGCAGGCCGTCGTCTCGATCCTGACGAACTGCAGTTCGACTTCCTTGCCCGAAGGCTTGACCACCTTCTCGCGGCGCGTGACGTGGATCGCCGGGCAGCCGACATCGACGCAGTTGCCGCAGCCGGTGCACTTTTCATCGAGCACTTCGTAAGGCTGCTGCTTCTTGTAGTCGTCGATCAGCACGCAGGGCCGGTCGGTGATGATCACCGACACCTCGGGCACCTTGATCTCGTCGCGGATGGTCTTGAACAGCACCGGCAGCTGGTAAGGATCGAGGACGTGGATGCGCTCCTTCTTGACGCCGAGCGACTCGACCAGCTTGGCGAAATCGACGCGAGGTGCCTCCTGGCCGTGGATGTCGCGGCCCGTGCCCGGGTTGGACTGGCCGCCGGTCATGCCGACCGCGCGGTTGTCGAGCAGCAGCACGGTGACGTTGCCGCCGTTGTAGACCATGTCGAGCAGGCCCTGCATGCCCATGTGGAGGAAGGTCGAGTCGCCGATGACGGCGACGATGCGCTTGTCCTTGTCGGTTTCGCCGCGGCCCTTGTCGAGGCCGAGCGCGATGCCCATCGAGGCGCCCATGGAGATCGTGGTGTCGAGCGCGTTCCACGGGTGTCCTGCCCCGAGCGTGTAGCAGCCGATGTCGCCGGAGATGGTGATGTTCTTGATCTGCGCCAGGGTGTAATAGACGCCGAGGTGCGGGCAGGCCACGCACATCGTCGGCGGCCGCGGGAAGACCGATGCCGGTACGGGCGTCGCACGCCCCAACGGCTGCAGGCCCGAGGGTTCGGGCTCGCCGAGCAGCTTCGCGATGGCCGGCTTCAGCACGTTGGGCGCCAGTTCGCCCTGGCGCGGCAGGATCTCCTTGCCCAGGCACGCGATGCCGGCGGCCTTGAGCTCGGTCTCGACCAGCGGCTCGACTTCCTCGACCACCACCAGCTTGTCGACGGTCGCGGCGAAGGCACGGATCTTCTCGATCGGTACCGGGCAGGAGAAGCCGAGCTTGAGCACCGGCGCATCGGGGAAGGACTCGCGCACGTGCATGAAGGCCGGGCCCGAGGTGACGAAGCCGACGCGCTTGTCCTTGCCCGAGTCGATGATGTTGAGCGGGGAAATCTCGGCCTCGGCGCGCAGCACCTTGTCGCGCTCGAACATCAGGGGGATGCGCTTGCCGGCGCCGGAGGGCGTCATCACCCAGCGCGCCGGCTCCTTCTTGAAGCCGGCAGCCGCGTGCGCCACGCGCTCGCCGACGGTGACGAGGGCCTTGACGTGGTTGATGCGCGTGGTCATGCGCAGGATCACCGGCACCTGGAATTTCTCGGAGAAGTCGAAGCCGGCCTTGGTCATCTCGTAGGCCTCCTGCGAGTCCGACGGTTCGAACACCGGCACGTGGGCGAAACGACCCCAGAAACGCGAGTCCTGCTCGTTCTGCGACGAGGAGAGGCCGACGTCGTCGGCGATGGCGATGACCAGGCCGCCGATGACGCCGGTCAGGGTCAGCGTCATCAGGGCGTCCGAGGCCACGTTCATGCCGACATGCTTCATGCAGCAGAACGAGCGCGAACCGGCGAAGGCGGCGCCGATGGCGACTTCCAGCGAGACCTTCTCGTTCACCGACCATTCGGAATAGATGTCCGGGTAGGTCGAGATCACCTCGAGCATTTCGGTCGAGGGCGTGCCCGGATAGGCGGCGGCGACGCGGCAGCCGGATTCCCAGACGGCGCGGGCGACGGCTTCGTTGCCGGAAAGCAAAAGCCGGCTGGCTGCCGGCGCGGGCATCACTGCTGCCATGTTGGACTCTCTCGTGTGACGGGAAAAGTGAACCTTAATCGCGATGCCGCATCGCACCATTGACGCCGGTCAAAGAGGGCGAATTATCCCTGTTTCGGCCGGCCGCCGTCTACGGGCCAATCCCGAGCTTTTTCTGCAGGTAAGCGACCACATCGTCCAGGGTGACCAGCTTCGCGTAGTCGGCCTCGGGAATTTCGACCTTGAGCCGCTTGTTCAGGCCGAGCAGGAAGTTGAGCCAGTCCATGGAATCGAGGTCCACCTGGTTGCGCAAGGGGCGGTCGCCGCGCAGCTCGTCGGCCTCGACCTCGGGTGCGATGGAAAGCAGCGTGGCCAGCGCCACGGCGCGGATTTCTGCATCGGTCATTTGTCCAGGTCCTCGGGGTGCTGCAGCAGGTCGATGAGTTCGCGCAGGAACAGCGCGCCGCGATGGCCATCGGAGACGCGGTGGTCGGCCGAGAGGCTGGCCGTGACCACCGGCAGGACCTTGAGCTCGCCCGCTCTCGGCCCACGGCCGCTCGGCGATGCGGCCGAAGCCGACCAGCGCCACCTGCGGCGGATAGATCACGCCGAACACCGCTCTGCGTACCCTGGTCGCCGAGGTTGGTCACGGTGATGGTCGCCTCGCTCATCTCGCTGCTGCGCAGCGAGCCGGCGCGGGTGCGCTGCACCAGGTCGGTGAGCTCCTGCATCAGTTGCGTCAGCGGCTTCGTGTCGGCATCGAGCAGCGCCGGCGCGATCAGCCCGCCCTGGCGCAGCGATATCGCCACGCCGAGATGGATGGCGGCAACCGGGACGAAACCGCCCTCGCGCCAGTAGCCGTTGAGCTCGGGATAGCGTTTGAGCGCGACAGCCACGGCCTTGAGCAGCAGCACCGCCGGCAGCAGCCGTTCGGCCATGGGCCGCTGCAGCGTTCCCGCGCCTGCATCCAGGCCAGCGCCTTCGCCAGCGGGATGTCCTCGGCGACGTAGTAGTGCGGGATCTCGCGCTTCGAGCGCGCCATCGCGGCGGCGATGGCCTTGCGCATCTCCACGGCCCTGTCGGTGGTCGCCGGTAGCGGCGGGACGGCCGGGGCTCGGGGCGCCGCCGCCTTCTCCACGTCCTCGAGCGTCACCGCACCGTGCGGGCCGGTGCCGGCCACCTTGTCCAGATCGACGCCCTTCTCCTGCGCGTGCTTGCGCGCGGCGGGCGAGATCATGCGGCGCGCCATCGTCGGCGAGGGGCGCCGTCGCGGGTGCGGCCACAGGCTTCGCGCCCGCCTTCTCGCCGGGTTCGAGCAGCGTCGCCATCACCGTGCCCACCGGCATCTTCTGTCCGACTTCCGCGATCAATTCGCCGACGGTGCCCTCCTGCCAGCACTCGACATCGACCGCCGCCTTGGACGTATCGACCACGGCGACGACTTGGCCCTTCTTCACCGTGTCGCCAGCGCCGACTTTCCATTCGAGCAGCGTGCCCTCGTCCATGTCGGCACCGAGCGAAGGGAGCTTGAATTCGATCATCCCAGCATCTCCTTCACCGCCGCGACGATCTTCTCGGCCTGCGGCAGCGCCGCCTCCTCGAGGTGCCTGGCGTAGGGTATCGGCACCTCCTCCGAGCAGACCCGCGCCACCGGCGCATCGAGATCGAAGAAGGCGTGCTCCATGATGCGTGCCACCACCTCGGCGGCCAGCCCGCCGCTCTTCCAGTTCTCGTCCACCACCACGACACGATGGCACTTGGCAACCACGGCCGCGATGGCCGCGGTGTCGAGCGGTCGCAGCACGCGCAGGTCGAGCACCTCGGCCGCGATGCCCTCCGCCGCCAGCGACTCGGCCGCCGCCAGCGCCTTGGGCAGCGAGCCGCCGTAGGTGATGATGGCGACGTCCCTGCCTGCGCGCCTGACTTTCGCCGACGCGATGTCGACGTCCCCCGCGTTCCAATCGTCGCCGATCTCGTCCTCGACGTTGAACAGCCCGGCGTGTTCGAAGATCACCACCGGGTCGGGATCGGCCAGCGCCGGGGCGAGCATGCCGCGCGCGTCCTCGATGGTGGCGGGCGCCAACACCCTGATGCCGGGGATGTGGGCATACCAGCCTTCGAGGCTGTGCGAATGCTGGGCCGCCAGCTGGCGGCCGGCGCCCGTGGTCATGCGGATCACCAGCGGCACCGAGAACTGTCCGCCCGACATGTGGCGGAAGAGCGCTGCCTGTTCACGATCTGGTCGAGCGCGAGCAGGCTGAAGTTCACCGTCATCACCTCGACGATGGGTCGCATGCCGCCCAGCGCCGCGCCGATGCCGGCACCGACGAAGCCAAGTTCGGACAGCGGCGTGTCGCGGATGCGTTCGGGGCCGAACTCGTCGAGGAAGCCCTTGGAGAAGGCGTAGGTGCCGCCATAACGGCCGACGTCTTCGCCCATCAGGAAGACGCGCGGGTCATTGGCCAGCGCCTCGTGCATGGCCTCGCGCATGGCCTCACGGTAGCTGATGCGCCGACTCATGGCGCCACCTCCGGCGTATGCACATCCTTCAGCAGATCCTCGACCGGCTCCCACGTACCCGCCTCGGCGAACGCGACCGCCGCCGCGACCTCCTCGCCGGCCGCCGCATCGATGGCGAGGAATTCCTCCTCGCTCAGCTTGCCTTCGGCCTTGAGCCGCGCGCTGAAGGTATGGATCGGTCCTCGCGCCTTCCACTCCTCGACCTCGGCCTTCTGCCGGTAGAGCTCGGCATCGAACATCGAGTGGGCGCGGAAGCGATAGGTCTGGAATTCCAGGAACACCGGCCCCTGCCCTGCGCGCACGCGCTGCACGGCCTGCTTCGTCGCCTCGTGCACCGCGACGACATCCATGCCGTCGACGCGCTGCGCCGGCATGTCGTACGAAGCGGCCTTGACGCAGAGATCGGTCTGGGACTCGGCGCGCTCGATCGCGGTGCCCATGCCGAACAGGTTGTTCTCGCAGCAGAACAGCACCGGCAGCTTCCACAACGCCGCGAGGTTCAACGACTCGTGGAATGCCCCCTCGGCCACCGCGCCGTCGCCGAAGAAGCAGGCGGTGATGCGGTCTTCATTTTGCATCTTCGCGGCGAGACCGAGGCCGGTGGCGAGGGGCAGCCCGCCGCCGACGATGGCGTTGCCGCCGAAGAGCCGGGTCTTGGCGTCGAACAGGTGCATCGAACCGCCGCGGCCGCGCGCGCAGCCGCAACTCTTGCCGAACATCTCGGCCATGATGGAGGCCATCGACAGCCCGCGCACCAGCGCGTGGCCGTGCTCGCGATAGGTCGCGACCACGTTGTCCACGGCCGCGAGAGCGTGCAGGGCACCGACCGCCACCGCCTCCTCGCCGATGTAGAGATGGAGGAAGCCGCGGATCATGCCGGCGCCGTAGAGTTCGGCCGACTTTTCCTCCATGCGGCGGATGCGCACCATGTCGGCGAGCAGCGCGAGCGCGAAGTCTTTGTCCCAGGGCACCGGGCCGTTCGGCGGCGGCGGGGCGTGGTGATCGATGGCCATGTCAGTTGCTCCGCAGTGCTTCGTGCCAGCCGAGATGCATGAAACGTCTTGTTCGTCGAGGACCGGGGCGCGCCAAGGGCGGCGGGATACGCCGGCGCTTCGGAACGGCCAAACACCCACGGTGCTTCCGGATCGGGCCGGTGGGGTGCTCTGCGCAGCGAAGTAAAGGGGGAGGCGGCGGCCGCAGGCCGAGGCCGGAGGACATGAGCGGAGCAGAGCACCCCGCCGGCCCGATCGCGCACCAAACGTCGAATTCCATCCTAGCCTCCCCCTTCGAGCGTGGAAAGATCGCCCTCGGGCAGCCCGAGCTCCCGCGCCTTCAGCAACCGCCGCATGATCTTGCCGCTGCGCGTGCGCGGCAGCGATGCCACGACGGCGATCTCCTTCGGCGCCACAGCCGCGCCAAGGCGCTTCCGCGCATGGCCGAGAAGTTCCATGCGCAGCGCTTCAGAATCCTCGAAGCCCTGCTTCAGCGAGACGAAGGCCTTGACCACCTCGCCCACCACCGGGTCGGGCTTGCCGATCACGCCGGCCTCGGCCACCGCAGGGTGTTCCATCAGCGCACTCTCGACCTCGAACGGCCCGATCAGGTGGCCGGCCGACTTGATCACGTCGTCGGCGCGGCCGACGAACCAGTAATAGCCGTCGGCGTCGCGCTTCGCCAGGTCGCCGGTCAGATACCACTCGTTGTCATGGCCGGAAAAACACTTGCCGTAGCGCTCCTCGTTGTTGAGGTAGCCGCGGAACATCGACGGCCAGCCGCGCTTCAGTGCCAGCTCGCCCTCGACGTCGGGCGTCTCGATCAACTCGACTTTCCCGTCCTCCCGCCGCTTGACGATCGCCGCATCGATGCCCGGCAGCGGCCGCCCCATCGAGCCGGGCTTGATGTCGAAGGCCGGCGTGTTGGCGATCATGATGCCGCCGGTCTCGGTCTGCCACCAGTTGTCGTGGATCGGCAGGCCCAGCACGTCCTTGCCCCAGCGCACCGCCTCGGGGTTGAGCGGCTCGCCGACGCTGGCGATGAAGCGCAGCCGCGGCAGGTGATACTTCTTCGGAATTTCGGCGCCGGCCTTCATCAGCATGCGCACCGCCGTCGGCGCCGTGTACCAGACCGTCACCCCCTCGTCCTGCAGGATGGCGTACCAGCGCTCGGCGTCGAATTCCTCGCGGTCGATGATCGAAGTCACGCCGTGCAGCAGCGGCGCGATGATGCCGTAGGAAGTGCCCGTGACCCAGCCCGGGTCCGCCGTGCACCAGAAGATGTCCTCGGCATGGAGGTCGAGCGCGTAGCGGCCGGTGGCGTAGTGGGTGACGACCGCACCATGGACATGTACGGCGCCCTTGGGCGTGCCGGTGGTGCCGCTGGTGAAGTGCAGCAGTGCCATGTCCTCTGCCGTGGTCGGCGCCACCGCGCAGACATCGCTGGCTTCGGCCATCAGCGTCGCGAGGTCGAGCGTGCCGGGGATATCAGTCTTCCCCCCGTCCTCCGCGACGAGCAGCACGTGCTCGAGCGTCGGCATCTTGTCGCGCCACTTCGCGACCTTGCGTTCGTAGAGAGCGTCGGTGGTCACCAGCACACGGCCCGCGCCGAGATTGATGCGGGTGGCGATGGGCTCGGGACCGAAGGCGGAGAACAGCGGCGAAACGACGGCACCGTGCTTGAGGCAGCCGAGCACCGCGACGTAAAGATCGGGAATGCGTCCGGCGAGCACGAACACCCGCTCGCCCCTGCCGATGCCGAGCCCTTCGAGCATGTTGGCGAACCGGCTGGTGAGCACGGAAAGCTCGCCGAAGCTGACGTTGCGCGGCGGGACCCCGCGCACCAAGAAGCGGAAGGCAGTCTTGTCGCGCAACGGCCCCCACGCCTGACGCTCGACCGCCTCGTGGGCGATGTTGAGGCCGCCGCCCGGCAGCCCGTCCAACTCGCCGCGGATGCGATCCCAAGCGAAGACCTGCCGCTCGCCCGCGTAATTGGCGAGGTTGGGCGGCAGCCGCATGTCGGCGGCGGTCTTGCGAATGATGGATGAAGAATCCATTCTTCCATCGCTCCCTTCTGTATTCAATATAGTCCCGTCGGCTCAAGGAGGGAAGCGGACCGCGACCCATCGGCTTCTGCGGGCGCCTTGCCGATGGTGTGCTTTCGCCCTATTCTGGGCAAAAGGGGTTTGGCCCCGGGAGGATAGGCAGATGGGTCTGGCCGTGGATATGCACTTGCAGCCGGGTGACGCGCTCCTGATCGTGGATGTCCAGCGCGATTTCCTGCCCGGCGGCAGTTTGGCCGTGCCGGCGGGCGACGGTGTGGTCGCGCCGCTCAACAGGTGGATCGCACGCTTCGGTGCCGGGGGCCTGCCGGTGTTCGCGACGCGCGACTGGCACCCGGCCGGCCATTGCTCCTTCCGCCCCCAGGGCGGGACGTGGCCGCCGCATTGCGTCGCCGGCACGGCAGGCGCGCAATTCGCCGCCGCGCTGGCCCTGCCCGCCGATGCGGGCGTGATCTCCAAGGCGACGCGGCCGGAGGCTGACGCCTATTCGGGCTTCGCCGGCACCGACTTGCACCAGCAGCTGCAGCATCTGGGCGTGAAGCGGCTGTTCGTCGGCGGTCTTGCGACCGACTACTGCGTGCTCAAGACAGTGCTGGACGCGCTGTCCCTGGGCTACGCCGTGATGCTGCTGGTCGACTGCATCCGCGCGGTCGAAGTCCGCCCCGGCGACGGCGAACGCGCCATCGCCGCGATGGTCGCGGCCGGCGCTGTTGCCCTGGCAGGATGATCATGCGCACCAGCGAAGAGAGCGCGCTGCTCACCGACCTCTACCAGCTCACCATGCTCCAGGCCTATTTCGACCAGGGCATGGCCGACACGGCCGTCTTCGAGTTCTTCGTGCGCAAGCTGCCGGCGGGGCGCAACTTCCTCGTCGCCGGCGGCCTCGAGCAGGTACTCGGCTATCTCGAGAACCTGTGCTTCACCGCCGAGGAGCTCGAGTGGCTCGCAGGCTGCGGCCGCTTCCACCGGCGCTTCGTCGATTCGCTCGCCGACCTGCGCTTCACCGGCGAGGTGCAGGCGATGGCCGAGGGCACGGTGTTCTTCGCCGACGAGCCGATCCTGCGCGTGGTGGCCCCGCTGCGCGAGGCGCAGCTGGTCGAAACGCGCCTCATCAACCTGCTGCAGTTCCAGACGCTGGCGGCCTCGAAGGCGGCGCGCGTGCGGCTGGCCGCCCGCGACAAGTTGCTGGTCGACTTCGGCCTGCGCCGCGCCCACGGCGCCGAAGCCGCGCTGCTCTCGGCGCGGGCGAGTTTCCTCGTCGGCTTCGACGGCAGCTCCAACGTGCTGGCCGGCATGCGCTGGGGCGTGCCGGTGTTCGGCACCATGGCGCACTCCTTCATCCAGACCCACGACGACGAGGCCACGGCCTTCGAGCATTTCGCCCGCTCCCATCCCCAGGCCACCACACTGCTGATCGACACCTACGACACCGAGGCCGCGGCGCGGACGCTGCCGCTGCTGGCGCGCAAGCTGGCAATCGACGGCATCGGCATCCAGGCGGTGCGCATCGACAGCGGCGACCTCGGCGATCACGCGCGCCGCGTCCGCGCCATCCTCGACGCCGGCGGCGCCAGGGACATCAGGATCTTCGCCAGCGGCAACCTCGACGAATACGCGGTGCAGGCCCTGCTCGACTCCGGCGCGCCGATCGACGGCTTCGGCGTCGGCACGCGCATGAACACCTCGGCCGACCACCCCTACTTCGACTGCGCCTACAAGCTGCAGGAGTACGCCGGTCGGCCGCGGCGGAAGCGCTCCGAAGGCAAGGCCACCTGGCCCGGACGCAAGCAGGTGTTCCGCCGCTTCGACGCGGCGGGCCACATGGCCGGCGACACCCTCACCCTCGAAAACGACAGCCTCGACGGCACGCCGCTGCTCGCCACGGTGATGCGCGGCGGGAGGCGCCTCGCGCCATCGCTGCCGCTGACCGAGGTGCGCGAACACGCGAAGCAACAGCTCGCGTCGCTGCCGCCCGAGTTGCGCCGTCTCGACGCCGCAGCACCCTATCCGGTCGAAGTCGCCGCCCCCTTGCAGGCCCTCGCCCGCGAGGTAGATGCGCGCCGCCACTGATATGCCGCTGCGCAACGCCGAGATCGCAGCGATCTTCACCGAGATCGCCGACCTGCTGGAGATCGAGGAGGCCAATCCCTTCCGCGTACGCGCCTACCGCAACGCCGCACGCATCGTGAGCGAGCTCGGCCGCGACGTGAGGGACATGCTCGCGCGCGGCGAGGACCTCACCCGTCTGCCGGGCATCGGCGCCGACCTCGCGGGCAAGATGCGCGAGATCGTCGAGACCGGAAGCTGCCGCGCGCTGGAAAAGCTGCGCACCGAATTGCCACCCGCGGTCGCCGAACTGCTGCACGTGCCGGGCCTCGGCCCGAAGCGGGTGCGCCTGCTCTGGCTCGATCTCGACGTGCACACCGCCGAAGACCTGGTGCAGGCGGCGCGCGCGGGGCGCATCCGCGATATCCCCGGCTTCGGTGCCAGGACCGAGGCCAACATCCTCGAGGCCGTAACGGCCCACCTGTCGAAGACGCGCCGCTACCCGCGGGCCGAGGCGGCGCCGTTCGCCGAGGCACTGACCGGCTGGCTGCGCGCAGCGGACGGCGTCGAGCGCATCGAGGTCGCCGGCAGCTACCGGCGCGGCCGCGACACCGTCGGCGACCTCGACATCCTCGTCGTCGCGAAGCCGGGCAGCGACGTAATGGCGCGCTTCGTCGCCTTCGACGAAGTTGCCGAGGTGATGTCGCGTGGACCGACGCGCGCCAGCGTCCGCCTCGGCAACGGCCTCCAGGTCGACCTGCGCGTCGTCGAGGCAGCCGCCTACGGCGCGGCGCTGTGCTACTTCACCGGCTCGAAGGCCCACAACATCGCCCTGCGCAAGATCGCGCAAGCCATGGGCCTGAAGCTCAACGAATACGGCGTGTTCGATGGCGACCGGCGCATCGCCGGAGACACCGAGGAATCCGTCTATCGCGCCCTGGGCCTGCGCTGGATCCCGCCACAGCTGCGCGAGGACAGCGGGGAGATCGAGGCGACGCGGCTGGGCACGCGACGATAGTTCCGGCTCGCGGATCGGCTGCAACCGGCCAACTCCGGCCATAGCAACAGCCCAGATTGTCCAGAATTGAACGGCGGGTAACTCTTGCCGAAGGAGACTTTCAGTTCAGCCGTCTCTCGGGCAGCAAATTGGCCACTTCACATCTTTGACATTGAAATACTTGCTGCGGAGTTTGAGCTGCTCGGTATGCGTCATGATAGTAGTCGTTGGCGCCAAAATGGCGACAGTGATACACTAAGCACTCAAGTTACCGTTCGAGGTGAAAAATGGGTACTGCCATTGCCAAGCAAGATCGTATTGGCGCTCGAGTTCCACATGAGGTCTACGAGACGCTATGCCGTGCCGCCGAGCTAACCGGCGCCACGGTCAATCAGTTCCTGATCCAGGCCGCATTAAAGGAGGCACAGGCTGTCATCGAGCGTGAGGATGTGATTCGTCTGTCGCCGCGCGACTGGAACTGGTTGCTTGACCTGATGGAAAACCCGCCCAAGCCGAACGCCAAGCTGAAGGCTGCCCTGAAGCGTTACCAGAAGGCCAAGCGAGATGATGCAGGTACGACCTTTAGCTGGGGATCATGACCGGCAGGGATTCGACTGCGGCAGCCAGGAACTGAACGACTGGTTGCGTCAGGTCGCCCGCCAGCATCAGGACAAGGGGCTGTCGAAGACCTTCGTCGCCGTTCGCGAGGAAGTGCCAGCCCGCATCTGTGGCTATTACGCGCTGACGCTGGCAGAGCTCGAGAACCGACATTTGCCGGAAGTCTGGCGCAGGAAGCTGCCGCGTCGCATCCCTGGCATACGTTTGGGCCGGTTGGCTGTCGATAGACAGTATCAGTGCAAGGGGCTAGGCGAACTACTGCTAGTCGATGCCATGATGAGGGCGCGGCGCATCTACGCCGAGGCGGGCGGAATTGGTTTGTTCGTCGATGCGCTGGACGAACAGGCGGCAGGTTATTACCGAAACTTCGGTTTTGATGCATCCCCGGATAACCCTCTGCTATTGTTCCTGTCGGCAAAGGCCATCGGGTAAGAGAGCGGCAGGTTTAGGGTCGGATTGCAGCCATCGCCCATGAATAAATCATCAGGCCGTTGAGGGTCGCGAGCCACCGCCCATCCCATAACTGATTCCTTCTCCCCTCCCCGGTGTCCCAAACACGTTTCCGCGGCTATCCTTCGAACCGGGCACATCGGAGGGCAAACATGGGAGGAACTGGCGGAATGGCTTGGGAAACCTTCGCCCACGAGGCCGACGTCGGCGTGCGCGGCTTCGGCGCCACGACTGGCGAGGCCTTCGCGGCGCGGCCATGGCGATGACGGCTGCGATCTGCGATCCGGAAAAAGTCGGCGCTGGCGATACGGTGCATATCGAATGCGCGGCGCCCGACGACGAGCTGCTGCTGGTCGATTGGCTCAATGCGCTGGTCTACGAAATGGCGACGCGGCGCATGCTGTTCTCGCGCTTCGAGGTGAGCATTGCGGACCACCGCCTTACGGCCACCGCCTGGGGCGAACCGGTAGACGTCGCGCGCCACCAGCCCGCGGCCGAGGTCAAGGGCGCCTCGTTCTGCGAACTGGCGGTGCGGCGCTAGCCGGACGGCCGGTGGCTGGCGCAATGCATCGTCGATGTTTGAGGCAGGTCAATCGAGGCAGGTAACTTGCTCTTAGAATTGGCAAAAAACGGGGGTAATCATGACAATCATCATCGGCATCGATCTCGGCACATCCAACTCGGCGGCGGCGGTGCTGCGCGGCGGCCGGCCGGTGCTGATCCCCAGCGCCGAGGGCGTGAGCCTCGGCGGCAAGGCCTTCCCCAGCTACGTCGCGATTACGGCCGACGGCCAGATGCTGGTCGGCGAGCCGGCGCGGCGCCAGGCCGCGGCCAACCCCGAGGGCACCACCAGCGCCTTCAAGCGCAAGATGGGCACGCGCGACCGCATCCGCCTGCGCGACCGCGAGTTCTCGCCCGAGCAACTCTCGGCCTTCCTGCTGCAGAAGATCAAGCGCGATGCCGAGGCCTTCCTCGGCGAGCCGGTGAGCAAGGCCGTGGTGACCGTGCCGGCCTATTTCGACGACAACCAGCGCAGCGCCACCAAGGACGCCGCCGGCATCGCCGGCCTCGAGGTGGTGCGCCTGGTGAACGAACCGACCGCGGCCTCGCTCGCCTACGGCCTCGATCGCGCGACCGAGGAGTTGCGCATCGCCGTGATCGACCTCGGCGGCGGCACGCTCGATGTCACCATCATGGAATTCGGCAAGGGCGTGTTCGAGGTGAAGAGCACATCCGGCGACACCAAGCTCGGTGGCACCGACATGAACCAGGCGCTCTACGAGGCCCTGGCGCAGCGCTTCTACGAGCAGAGCGGCATCGATGTGCGCCGCGACACCAAGGCGGCGGCACGGCTGATGGAGGCGGCCGAGATGGCCAAGATCGAGCTGTCGACCAGCGTCACGACGCACCTTTCGCTGCCCTACATCGGCGCCTCCGGCGGCGATCCGCGGCACCTCGAAATGGACCTCGGCCGCGCCGAACTGGAAAAGCTGGTGCGCCCGACCATCGAGCGCTGCCGCCGGCCGCTCGAACAGGCGCTGCGCGATGCCGGCATCACGGCCCAACAGGTTGACCGCATCGTCTTCGTCGGCGGGCCGACGCGGATGCCGGCGGTGCGCGCTTTCTTCGAGGAGATGTTCGGCCGCCAGGCCGAGATGGGCGTCGATCCGATGGAATGCGTCGCCAGCGGCGCCGCCATCCAGGCCGGCGTGCTGACCGGCGAGGTCGGCGACATCGTGCTGGTGGACGTCACGCCGCTGACCCTCGGCGTCGAGACGCTGGGCGGCGTGGCCACCGCGCTGATCTCGCGCAACACGCCGGTGCCGGTGAAGAAGACCGAGACCTTCACTACCGCCGCCGACCTGCAGACCTCGGTGACGGTGCATGTGTACCAGGGCGAGCGCACGATGGCCGCCGACAACGTCAGCCTCGGCGAATTCAATCTCGACGGCATTCCGCCAGCGCCGCGCGGCGTGCCCAAGATCGAGGTGAGCTTCGACATCGACGCCAACGGCATTCTCAACGTCACCGCCAAGGACACCGCCACGGGCAAGAGCCAGTCGGTGCGCATCAGCGGCTCGACGCGCCTGCCCAAGGACATCAAGGAACGCATGGAGCAGGAGGCCGAGAAATACGCCGAGGCCGACAGGAAGCGGCGCGAGGATGCCGAGGCGATCAACGAAGCCGACAGCCTTTGTTACCAGGCCGAGAAGATGCTCGCCGACTTCGCCGACAAGCTGACCGCGGACCTCAAGGACAGGATCGAGCAGGCCCGGCGCTCCACCAAGGAGGCCTGTGCCAAGAAGGATGCCGCGCTGGCCAAGGAAAGGGTCGATGCCCTGCGCAAGGCCCTGAAGGAAGCGGGCACGGTGATCTACGCCCAGAACCAGCCGCCCGGCACTGGGCCGTACCAGGAAGTGCGCTACGACACCACGCCGCCGCCCGACGTCTCTGCCGGCGGCGAGGCGCGGCCGAGCGGTGCCGGCCCGCGCGGCCGCGTCGTCGACGCCGACTATCGCTGATTGATTCGGGGAGGCTGTCATCGACGCCCCCAAGCGCGACTACTACGAGGTCCTCGGCGTAGCCCGCGACGCCGATGCCAAGGCGATCAAGGACGCCTTCCGCAAACTTGCCCTCAAGTATCACCCGGACCGCAACAAGGAACCGGGGGCGGAGGACAGGTTCAAGGAGATCGCCGAGGCCTATGCCGTGCTCTCCGATCAGAAGAAGCGCACCGACTACGACGCCGGCGGCTTCGCCGGCCTCAAGGGTGTCCGGCCGGAGGATCTCTACGGGGGCATCGACTTCAACGACCTCTTCGGTGGCCTCGGCTTCGATTTCGGCGGCGGCATCTTCGAACGTTTCTTCGGCGGCAGGTCCGCGCATGGCCGCACCCATGGGCCCCAGCGAGGCGAGAACCTGGAGGCCCTGCTGCGCGTTCCCCTCGAGCGCGTCATGCATGGCGGCGAGGAGCCGGTACGCGTCGACCGCCTGGTCCAATGCACCGCTTGCCAGGGCAGCGGTGCCAAGGCTGGCACCGCTCCGCGAGTTTGCGAGAACTGCCACGGCAGCGGCCGCGAAATGAAAAGCGGCCACGAGGGCGGCGTCATGTTTCAGCGCGTCACCACCTGTCCGGCCTGCCACGGCCGCGGCTCCTTCATCGATCAACCATGCCCCGACTGTCATGGCCGCGGCCAGTTCGAGCGTAGCGAGACCATCACCGTCAAGGTCCCGGTCGGCGTCGAGGAAGGCATGGTGCTGCGCATCCCCGGCCACGGCATGGCCGCCCCCGTGGCCAATGGCGTGGCGGGCGACCTTTTCGTCATCGTCCACGCCCTGCCCGATCCGCGTTTCGTACGTGACGGCGCCGACCTCTGGCGCGCCGAGGATCTGCGCCTTCCCGACGCCGTGCTCGGAACAGAGCTGTCGGTGCCGACCCTCGACGGCAGTGCCAAGGTGACGATACCGCCGGGCACCCAGCCCGACACCGTGCTGCGCCTGCGCGGCAAGGGTCTGCCCCACTTCGGCGGCGGCCAGCGCGGCGACCTGCTGCTGCGGCTGCGCCTGGTTGTGCCTGCAAACGTATCCGCTGCCGAACGGCGGCTCTACGAGCAATTGCGGGAACAGCAGCACGAACAGCGCCTCTGAATTCATGGACACATCGAAACTCAAGCAACGCGGCGAATTCGAATGGGAACTGCCGGCCACGGGCCGCATGCGCGTGCCGGGCGTGATCTTCGCCTCGCGCGAGCTGGTCGAGGCCATGGACGACAAGGTGGGCGAGCAGGTGGCCAACGTCGCCAGCCTGCCGGGCATCGTCGCCGCCGCCTACGCCATGCCCGACGCCCACTGGGGCTACGGCTTCCCCATCGGCGGCGTCGCCGCCTTCGATGCCGACGACGGCGGCGTGGTCTCGGCCGGCGGCGTCGGCTTCGACATCTCCTGCGGCGTGCGCACCCTGCACACCGGCCTCAAGCTCGCCGACATCGAACGCGAGAAGAAGCGGCTGGCCGACATCCTCTACGCCCGCATCCCCGCCGGCGTCGGCAGCACCGGCACCATCCACCTCGGCCACGCCGAAATGGCGGCGATGCTCAAGGGCGGCGCGCGCTGGGCGGTGCAGCAAGGCTACGGCCTGGAAGCCGACCTCGCCCGCATCGAGGAACACGGCTGCGTCGCCGGTGCCGACCCGGCCGCCGTCTCGGACCAGGCCAGGAAGCGCCAGCGCGACGAGATGGGCACGCTGGGCTCGGGCAACCATTACCTCGAGGTGCAGGTGGTCAGCGAAATCTTCGATGCGACCGCCGCCCGCGCCTACGGCCTCGCGGCCGGCGACGTGGTGGTGAGCATCCACTGCGGCTCGCGCGGCCTCGGCCACCAGATCGGCACGGACTATCTGCGCGAGATGGTCATCGCGGCGCCGGCGGCCGGCATTGCCCTGCCCGACCGCGAACTGGCCTGTGCCCCCTTGAAGTCGGCGCTGGGCCAGCGCTACCTCGGCGCCATGCGCGCCGGCATCAACTGCGCACTGGCCAACCGCCAGATCCTCACCCACCTGGCACGGCAGGCCTTCGCCACGGTATTCCCCGGCGCGCATCTGCCCCTGCTCTACGACGTCTCGCACAACACCTGCAAGGAGGAGACGCACACGGTCGACGGCCACAAGCGCCGGCTGTTCGTGCATCGCAAGGGCGCCACGCGGGCGTTCGGGCCGGGCCACGCCGAGCTGCCGCCCGAATACGCCAAAGCCGGGCAGCCGGTGCTGATCGGCGGCAGCATGGGCACCGCCTCGTACATCCTCGCCGGCTCCGCCGGCACCGAAGAGCGCGCCTTCGGCTCCGCCTGCCACGGCGCCGGACGCGCGATGAGCCGCCACGCCGCGACGCGACGCTGGCAGGGCCGCGCGCTGATCGACGAGCTCGCCGCGCGCGGCATCCTCATCCGCAGCCCGAGCGCCCGCGGCGTGGCCGAGGAAGCGCCGCTCGCCTACAAGGATGTCAGCGCCGTGGTCGATTCTTCCGAGCGCGCGGGACTGGCGGGCAAGGTGGCGCGCCTGTCGCCGCTGGTCTGCATCAAGGGCTGATCCAATCGGTCATGCAGCCGATCCACGCGCTGCTCGCACGCATCCGCTGGGATGCGGACTTCGCCCGGAGCCGTTTCGTCATCGGCTACTGGGACCGCGTGGCGGCCACGGTGCTGCGCGCCGACCTGCGGGAGATCGCATGGGATGCCGACAACCCCTCGATCTTCCACCTCACCGATGAAGATGGGGTCGATCACAGCATTCCCTTGCACCGCGTGCGCGAGGTATGGCGCGACGGTGCGATAATCTGGCTGCGGCAACCGGCCGGGGATGGTCGCTAGGCGACGCTGCTGCGCTACGCCTTCCCGCCCGGACAATAACGAATTTACTGTTCCATTCCGCCCTTGCGGCGACCAAAGGAGATCTCTTGGCCAAGCCAAACTACCAGTTCGAAAAGCGCCAGAGGGATCTGGCAAAGAAACGCAAGCAGGAAGAAAAGCGCCTGCAGAAGCTCGCCGACAAGGCCGCCGCCGGTGGTGGTGGCGATGTCGCGGCGGATCCGTCAGCGGCTGCGCCGCCGGACGCCGACGCTGCGGCCGTCGCTCCGCGAAACGACGAGGCCGCGCCGCAACTCTAGTGGCGTAACTTGGCGTAGGCCGCCAGCAGGCGCTGGTGCATGTCGCACCCATTGAGGTCCACGCCCGGCGCATCCACGCCGAAGAAGCGCTGCTGTCGCGCGAGCATGGCCTCGGCGTCAGCCACGGTAGCCTTGCCATAGAGATGCTCTAGCGCGCCGCGGTGCGCGTCGGCGCCGCCCAGATCGAGCAGCGTCTCGATGCAGCGATAGACGCGACGGCGGCCGCTGTCGAACTGTTCGAAATGGCGCGCCCATTCGCAACCTTCGCGAATCGCGGCTTCGTCGCCGCTGGCCAGGGCCAGCAGGGTTTTCAGCTCGCCCACCCGCAGGTCGCTCCAGAACGAGCCGGCATCGGCGGCCAGCCCGATCAGTTCGGCGACGGATCGCTGGTCCTGCAAGCCAAGTTCATTCAGGGTCTCCAGCAGGTCGGCGCATTCGTCGTCGTCCAGTTGCGGCAGGTGCAGGATGGCTTCGCGGATGGCGTTGCCGACGCTGTTGTTCTCCCATTCCAGGTCGTCCAGCGGATAGATTTCCGACATGCCGGGTACCAGGATCCGGCAGGCATAGACGCCGAGATGGGTGAAGTCGGCGATGTAGATGTCGTGGCCGGCGCGATGGATCCGGTCCACCAGCCACCGATAGTCGTCGTCGGTGGTGTTGCTGAAGTTCCAGTCGCAGAATTCGAAGTCCGGCGTGTCGCCGAGGAAGTTCCAGCTGATGATGCCGCTGGAATCGACGAAGTGGATCTCGAGGTTGGGCGAGGCGGCGATTTCGTCCAGGTCGAAGCCGGGCGCGGGGAAGCCGCCGAGGGCATCGAGGCCGCGGCCCTGCAGCAGTTCGGTCAGGGCGCGCTCGAGTGCGATCTCGAAACGCGGGTGGGCGCCGAAGCTGGCGAAGCAGCCCTGGTCCCCGGGGTGGAGCAGCGTCACGTTCATCACCGGGTATTCGCCGCCGAGCGAGGCATCCTTGACCAGGATGCCGAAGCCTGCCGCGCGCAGGCCGCGGATGCCGGCTTCGATGCGCGGGTAGCGGGCGATGACCTCTTCCGGGACATCCGGCAGGCACAGGCCTTCGCTGATGATGCGGAACTTGACGTGGCGCTCGAAAATTTCCGACAGCGCCTGGGTGCGGGCCTCGGCCTCGGTGTTGCCGGCCGACATGCCGTTGCTGACATAGAGGTTGCCGATGATATTGACCGGAAACCAGACGCTGGTGCCGTCCCGTTCGCGCACGTAAGGAATGGCGCAGATGCCGCGTTCGGCATCGCCGGAATTGAGGTCCACCAGGGAACGGGCATCGATGGTGCCATCGGGGTTGTAGAGCCGGTGCAGTTCCGGCGTCAGCAGCTGTTCCGGCCATTCGCCGCCGTCGTTCCCTTTGCCGGGCTGGAACCAGCGTTCCCGCGGGTAATGGGCGAAGTCGCGGCTGGCGAACTGATCCCCCAGGTAATAGTGGGTCCAGAAGTAATTGCAGGACAGGCGCTCGAAGAACTCGCCCAGCGCACTCGCCAGCGCGGCCAGCCGCGAGCCGCCCTTGCCGTTGGTGAACAGCAGCGGGCAATCGCGGTCGCGCACATGCACCGACCAGATGCCATCCACCGGATTCAGCCAGGAGCGCTCCTCGACATGGAAGCCGAGCCCTTCCAGCTTGCCCTGCATGGTGGCGATGGACGACTCGAGCGAGGCATCCTTGCCGGCGATGTAGTGTTCTGTCTGCATGGGGAGTCCGTTTTGACGACGACCCGCATGATAATGGCAGTTCCCATCCGGACGACGACATCGAAATGCACGAAATCAGGGCCGACCAATCGACCGAACTGCTGAAGGAGTTGCACATCCTGACGCGCGACGGCAAGATGAACCAGGACAGCCGGCGCAAGCTCAAGCAGGTCAATCACCTGTGCCAGTTCATCGAACCCCTGCTCGAGGAGATCCGCGCCGACCCGACTGGCGCGGGGGGCATCCAGCTCGTCGATCACGGCGCCGGCAAGTCCTACCTCGGCTTCATCCTCTACGATTCCTTCTTCAAGGGACGGGAGGCCGGATCGCACATCTACGGCATCGAAACCCGCGCCGAGCTGGTCGACAAGTCGCGTGAGCTGGCGGCGCGGCTGGGCTTCGCCGGCATGACCTTCCTCAATCTGACGGTGGAACAGTCGATCGCTTCGGACCAGCTGCCGGCGACGGTGGACATCGTGACCGCGCTGCATGCCTGCAATACTGCCACCGACGACGCCATCCGCTTCGCGCTGGCAAAGCAGGCCCGCTACATCGTGCTGGTGCCCTGCTGCCAGGCCGAAGTGGCGGCGGTGCTGCGCAGGAACAAGGGCCAGGTTCTCGCCAGCCCGCTCGCCGAAGTCTGGCGCCACCCGCTGCACACGCGCGAATTCGGCAGCCATGTGACCAACGTGCTGCGCTGCCTCCAGCTCGAGGCGCACGGCTATCAGGTCAGCGTCACCGAGCTGGTCGGCTGGGAACATTCGATGAAGAACGAGTTGATCATCGCCCGCTACAAGGACCTGCCGCGCCGCCGTCCGGCCGAGCGCCTGCAAGCGCTACTGCAGTCGCTGGGGCTGGAGGAGATGGGGACGCGCTTCTTCACCGACGGCCAGAGCCTGCCGCCGTCGCCGCAAGAGTGAAGGCCATGAAAACCATGACGCTGGACAAGATCCTGCAATCGCAGGGCTTCGGCACGCGCAAGTGGTGCCGCCAGCTGATCATTGATGGCGAGGTTCGCGTCGGCGGCGAGCCGGTGACGCAATACGACCGCGCGTTCGTGGCCGAGGGGCTGGAGTTCAGCGTCCACGACGAACCCTGGACCTGTCGCGCCAGGGTTTACCTCGCCCTCAACAAGCCGCCGGGCTACGAATGCTCGCGCCGGCCGGGCCACCATCCCGCCGTGCTGACCCTGCTGCCCGAGCAGTTCGCCTGGCGCGACGTGCAGCCGGTCGGCCGCCTCGACCACGACACCACCGGCCTGCTGCTGCTCTCCGACGACGGCGCCTTCATCCACGCGCTATCCTCGCCGAAGCGCCACGTGCCCAAGGTTTACGTCGCGACCACGCACGATCCGGTGACGCCTGAGCTGCTGGCGCAGTTGCGCGACGGCGTCCAGCTCCACGACGAACCCGCGCCGCTGACGGCGCAGGTGCGGCAGCTCGATGCGCATCGCCTGGAGATCGTCCTCGAACAGGGCAAGTACCACCAGGTCAAGCGCATGCTGGCGGCAGCCGGCAATCACTGCGACGCCCTGTGCCGGGTCGCCATCGGCGGCATCACGCTCGACGCGCTCGGGCTGGAGGAAGGGGCTTGGTGCCATCTGGACCCGGCGCAATTGCGCCTCGACCCTGAGGATGCGGGCGGTTGAGGCGAGAGCGCCATCCACGCCGGCAGTGACCGGTTGCCCGGGAACCGGCTGGCGTGCCACGCATCCCCCGCTTGCCCTGCGTCGGCCCAGCAGCTATCTTGGGATCAAGGCGGGCCCAAGCATGAAACCCAAAATCGACGCAACCGAATTTGGCACCATCACCATCGATGGCGAGCGCATCGATCACGACGTGCTGATCCGCCTCTCCGGCGAAGTGACCAAGCGCAGGAAGAAGCTCTCCAAGGCGGTCTATGGCACGTCGCATACCGTTTCGCTCGCCGAGGCCGAATACATCTACGAGAAGGGCGCGGAGAAACTGATCGTCGGCGCCGGCCAGAACGGCATGGTCGAACTCTCCGCCGAAGCAGCGGAGTATTTCGCCAGGAAGAAAGTCGCGATCGATCTGGCGCCGACACCCGAGGCCATGTCGCGCTGGAACCACGCCAGGGGAGCGGTGATCGGGTTGTTCCACGTGACCTGCTGAACTGACGCATACCGCCATGACGACACCCGTTCGCTCTCCATCGCCAGGCTGGCGCAAGGTTCTGCCTTTGCTGATGTTCGGCCTGTGGCTGAACGCGGCCGTCGCGGCGGCGGACATGGCCAGGGAACGGCAGGCAATGGTGGAAGAGGTGGTGTCGATGGCGCGTGCCTTCGGCGGCGTGATGGACAAGGGGACGATCGATCCGCGCGTGCTGGCGGCACTCGGTCGCGTGCCGCGCCACGAGTTCGTGTCGCAGTTGCTGCGCTTCGCCGCCTACGACAACCGGCCGTTGCCGATCGGCCATGGCCAGACCATCTCCCAGCCCTACATCGTCGCCGTGATGACCGACTACCTGAAAGTCGGCGCTGGCGACACGGTGCTGGAAATCGGCACCGGCTCCGGCTACCAGGCGGCGGTGCTGGCCGAACTGGGCGCGAAGGTGGCGACGATCGAGATCGTGGAGCCCCTGGCGAAGGAAGCCGAAGAAAGACTGCGGCGCCTGGGCTACGCCAGCGTCGCGACGAAGATCGGCGACGGCTACCACGGCTGGCCCGAGCGCGGACCTTTCGATGCCATCGTGGTGACCGCCGCCGCCAGCCACGTGCCGCCGCCGCTGATGCGCCAGCTCAAGCCCGGCGGACGCATGGTGATTCCCATCGGGGCCCCCTTCCAGACCCAGCAGCTGATGCTGGTGGAGAAACTTGCCGATGGCACCGTGACCACCCGGCAGATGGCACCGGTCCGTTTTGTCCCGCTGACCGGTGGCCACGACTGAAGGCTCGATTGCCGTGAATCAGCGACCGCCGCTCGCCGCCGTCGCCGCGCTCTCGGCCGCCGCGCTGGGCTACGAGGTGCTGCTGCTGCGGCTGTTCGCCATCATCCAGTGGCACCACTTCGCCTACCTCGCCATCAGCGTCGCGCTGCTCGGCATCGGTGCGGCCGGTACCTTCGTCACCCTGGCGCGCCGCCGGCTGCTGGCGGCCTATCCCTACAGCTTCAGCCTGGCAGCGGCGGCCTTCGCCGTGGCCGCCGTGGGGTGCTTCGCCGCCGCCGAGCGGATCCCCTTCAATGCCCTCGAGATCGCCTGGAACACGGAGCAGTTCTTCGGGCTGGCGGCGATCTACCTGCTGTTGTTCATTCCCTTCTTCTGCGCCGCCACGGCACTGTGCATCGCCTACTCGGGCTTCGGCGCACACATTCCCCGGCTTTACGGCGCCGACATCCTCGGCGCGGGACTGGGCAGCCTGGGGCTGCTGGCCGTGCTGTTCGTCCTGCATCCTGCCGATGCGCTGCGCGTCGTCCTCGGTGTCGGGCTGGCGGCGTCAGCCCTGGCGGCGTGGCCGGCGGCGAAGCGCTGGGCCGCGGTGCTCGCGGTGGCGGCGCTGGCCGCGCCGTGGCTGTTGCCGGCAACAGGCGACCGAACTGGTGGCCTCGGATTACAAGGACCTGCGCCAGGCCCTGCGCGTCAGGGATGCCCGCATCGTGGCGCAGCGCATCAGCCCGCTGGGCGTGGTGGCGGTGGTGGACAGCCCGCAGGCGCCGCTGCACCACGCGCCCGGCCTCTCCCTCAACGCCGCCGCCGGGCCGCCGCCGCAGCTCGGCCTGTTCGTGGATGGCCAGTCCGCGGGCGCCGTGACGCGTTTCGACGGCGACCTGGCACCGCTCGCCTACCTGGCCGACACGACCTCGGCCCTGCCCTACCGGCTGCTCGATCGACCGCGCGTGCTGGTGCTCGGTGCCGGCGCCGGCGGCGACGTGCTGCAGGCCCTCGTGCACGGTTCCAGGCAAGTGGATGCCGTGGAACTGAACGGACAGGTCGCGGCGATGGTGCAGGAGGACCTCGCGGACTTTTCCGGGCGGCCCTACAGCGCACCCGGGGTGCGGCTGCACATCGCCGAGGCGCGCGGCTTCGTCGCGTCCGCCACGGAGCACTACGACCTGATCCAGCTGGCGCTGCCCGATGCCTTCGGCGCCAGCGCCGCGGGGCTCGGCTCGCTGCTGGAGAGTCACCTGTACACGGTCGAGGCATTCGACGGCTACCTGCAGCGACTGGCCCCGGGCGGCCTGCTGGCCTTCACGCGCGGGGTGTCGCTGCCGCCGCGCGACAGCCTGCGCCTCTTCGCCACCGCCATCGCCGCTCTGGAACGCCGCGGCGCGACCGACCCGGGGCAAGCGCTGGCGATGATCCGCGGCTGGAACACGGCGACGCTGCTGGTGAAGAACGGCACCTTCTCGCCGGCGGAGATCGCCGCCATCCGCGACTTCTCGCGCCGGCGCTCGTTCGACGTCGTGCATGTTCCAGGCATTCGTGCCGGCGAGGCCAATGTCTTCAACCTGCTGGAGCGCGACGACTTCTTCGCCGGCAGCCAGGCCCTGCTCGGCCCCGGCCGGGAGGAATTCGTCGAACGCTACAAGTTCGACCTGACGCCGACCAGCGACGACCGGCCCTACTTCTTCCATTTCTTCAAGTGGCGCACCCTGCCCGAGCTATTGGACCTTCGCTCGCGCGGCGGCCTGCCGCCGCTGGACTGGGGCTACCCGGTGCTGGTGATGGCGCTGCTGCAGGCGGTGGTGGTGAGCCTGCTGCTGATCCTGCTGCCGCTGGCGCTGGCGCAGACGCGGCGGGCCTTCGCCGCGGCACCGCCGGCGCTGCGTCGCCGCGTGGCGGTCTACTTCCTCGCGCTGGGGCTGGGCTTCATGGCGATCGAGATTCCCTTCCTGCAGCGCTTCACGCTGTTCCTCAGCCACCCGCTCTATGCGGCGGCCGTGGTGCTTTCCGCCTTTCTCGTCTTCGCCGGGCTGGGTGCGCGCCATTCCGCCCGGGTTGCGCCGGGCGCGCGCTGGCCCTTCGTCGCCATCGCCGCCATCGCGCTGTTCTATGTCGCGGCGCTGCCGCCGCTGCTCGCCGCACTGATGGGGCTGGCGCAGGGCTGGAAGATCCTGCTGACCCTGCTGCTGGTGGCGCCCCTCGCCTTCTGCCTCGGCCTGCCCTTCCCGCTCGGTCTGGCCGTGGTGTCCGCCCGTGCCGAGGCGCTGGTGCCGTGGGCCTGGGGTATCAACGGCTTCGCCTCGGTGGTGGCGACCCTGCTGGCGACTCTGCTGGCCATCCACTGGGGCTACTCGATGGTGGTGCTGCTGGCCGTGGCGCTTTACGGACTCGCCGCCTGGCAGTTTCCGCGGGAGGACGGGGTGGGCGACCCTTAGCCCGGCTACGGGCCAACCCGATCCGAAGACCGCAGATATACCGGAGCCGCCCCCGGACGGAGAACACCCGTGCTCCCGCCCAGGCGAGGGGTGAGACTGTTCAAGGTACTCCCTGCAGGGTCAGCAGGTCCGACAGCACCTTGCGCGGCAGGTGGATGCCATGATCTGTGGCCAACCGTCTCGCCGCCTCGTCGGCGCTTGCCGGCTTCGGGTCCATGTCCCGGATGAAGCTGCCGACATCCTCGGTCACCGCCCAGGGATAGATAATCCAACGCCACTTCAGCACCTTCTGCGCATAGTAGTCGGGCACGTAGGGTGAGATGGTCTTGTAGTGCAGCACAGCGCTGCGAATTTCGGCCGGCGCGCCGCGACTGTTGAGGTGCTTGAGCGCGACCGCGAAGGTTTCGCCGCTGTCGGCGACGTCGTCCACCAGCAACACGCGGCGGCCAGCGACGTCTGTGGCGAGCGGATAGCGCACGCGAGCGGCGTGCTGCTTGCGGGCGTGATGGTAATGCTCGATCTTGAAGCTGGTGAGGTCCATCTGGCCGAGCAGGTCGGAGAGGATGCGGCCCGGCACGTAGCCGCCGCGGCCGATGGCTACGATGACCTCTGGCTGGTAGCCGGAGTCCCTGATCTTGCGCGCGAGCCGCCGCGCGAGGTCGTAGAAGCTGCTCCAACTGATGACTTCGCAGCGTGACGGTGCGGTTTCAGCCATGCTCTGCCTCGTTCCAGTAGCGGTCGACCTCGGCCTGGATTGCCGAGATGACGGCCTCGTCCCGGTCCGGCGCGAAGAGGTGGGCGTAGCGTCCCTGGCGCTTGAGATATTCCCCCACCGGCAGGCGTGGCCTGGGAATTCGCGTGTGGGTGACGGCGCCGTCGACGTACTCCTTGAGCGGCCAGACACCGGTCTTGACCGCGAGGTGGCCGATCTCGACCGTCTCCTGCGGATCGAAGTCCCAACCCGTGGGACAGGGCGAGAGCGCGATGATCAGGCGCGGCCCCTTGAGGCTGCGGGCCTTCTCGATCTTGCGCGCGAGGTCGAGGGGCTCGCTGCCGATGACGGTAGCGAGATAGGCGGGACGATGCGCGGCCCAGATGGCGAAGAGATCCTTCTTCCTGCGGCCATGGCCATGCAGCCCAGGGTCGGTCGAAGTGCGCGCGCCGAGAGGCGTGGCAGGCGAAGACTGCTGGCCGGTATTGCCGTAGCCCTCGTTGTCGTAGCAGAGATAGAGAAAATCGAGGCCGCGCTCGATGGCGCCCGAGGTGGCCGACATGCCCATGCCGTAGGCGGCGCCGTCGCCGCTGAGCACGACGACCCTCAGGTCCTCGTCGGCGCGGATGCGGCCCTTGGCGAGCTGGATGTCGAGCGCGTCGCGCACGCCCTGCGCACCGGCCGGCGCCGAAGCCATGGAGGTGTACAGCCAGGAACCCGGCAGCGGCGTGTAAGGATAGTTGGCGAGCAGCGTCATGCAGCCGGCCGCGTTAACCACCACGGTGTCGCGGCCAAGGAGGTCCTGCACTTCGTGCAGCGCCTGCAGGCCGCCGCAGCCCGGGCACATCGCGGTGCCGGGCGCCAGCAGGTGCTCGGCCGGCAGGTCCTTCATGCCGCGATAGAGGGTGACTGTCTCGCTCATGCTCCACCTCCCTTGACCTGCTCCTTGCCGGCATGGGCGATGGCCTGCAGCTTGCGCATCTCGCGCAGTTCGTCGGCGGTGTAAAGAAGGCGCGGCGGCGGCGTGACGCCCTCGTCGCAGGCGCGGCGCGTGACGGCCGCCATTTCGTAGAACTCCTCGGGCGCGATGTCGCGCCCGCCGAGGCCAGCGATGAAGCTCGCCAGCACCGGCGGCGCAGCAGGCCTGGCCATAGAGCACCGACGCCAGCTCGGCATGGAGCACGCCGCCCTTGCCCATGGAAAGGTTCTGGTTTACCACCGCGACGCCCTTCCTGCCCGCCAGCGCGCGGCGCAGCGCCGCAGTTGGGAAGGGCCGTAGCAGCCGCGGCCGCACGAGGCCGACGGCGTGGCCCGCCTCGCGCAGGCGGTCGACGGCATCCTTGGCCTTGGTCGCGAAGGAACCGATCATGAAGAAGACGATGTCGGCGTCCTCGCTGCGGTAGCTTTCGACCGCGCCGTAGCGACGGCCGAAGCGCTCGGCGAATTCGGCGGCGATCTCGTCCCAGGCATCGAGCGCCTGCAGCGCCGCCAGGTGCTGCTCGTAGCGGAAGTAGGAATACTGGCTGCCGCCGAGCACCGCCGCGCCCTGGCTCAGCGGCGCGCCGGCGCGCAGCCGCACCGTCTGCGGATCGTAGTCGGGCAGGAATTCGCGCACCGCCGCCGCGTCGGGCAGCTCGACCGGCTCGCGCGTGAACGAGAGGTAGAAGCCGTCGAGGTTCACGATCGCAGGCAGCCGCACGCGCTGGTCCTCGGCGAGGCGATACGCGAGCAGCGTGCCATCGAGCACTTCCTGACAGGTCGCACAGTGGAACTGCAGGAAGCCGCTATCGCGTGCGGCCAGCACGTCGGTATGATCGGGTTCCAGCGTCACGGGGGTCTGCAGGCCGCGCGAGACATTCACCAGCACGAAGGGCGCACGGTAGCCGGGCACGGCGAAGATCATTTCCATCGCGTACATCAGGCCCTGGCTCGATGTGGCCGTGAACACGCGCACCCCGGCGCTCGCCGCGGCGCCGGCCGCGGTGATCATCGAGTGCTCGGATTCCAGCGTCACCATGCGGCAATCCATCTCGCCGCGGGCTATCCATGCCGCGATCGCCTCGATGATCTCGGTCTGCGGCGTGATGGGGAAGGCCGGCACATACTCGGCGCCCGCGAGCCGCGCTGCCCAGGCGGCAGCGCCGTTGCCGGTGAGGAGGAGGCGGCTCATGCGGTCGCCTCGCTTTCGGGCACCGCACGGATGGCGTGCGACGGGCATTGGGCGACACAGATCATGCAGCCCTTGCAGTGATCGTAGTCGATCTCGGGCGCACCCTCGGCGGTGACGCGGATCGCGCTGTCCGGGCAGAAGGCGCTGCACACCCACCAGCAATGTTTGCAGCGCTCGAGGTCGACCACCGGACGCAGTGTGCGCCAGAGGCCGGTACGCACCTGCACGCTGGTAGCCGCGGCGTGGATCGCCGCCGCAGCCGCATCGGCGGGGTCGAGCGGCAGATCGATCCATTCCGCTGGCTGGTAGCCGGCCGCGGCGACGCTCGTGCCCTCGGCGACGTTGCCGGCATCCCCGGCCATCGCATCAAAGGCGGCTTGCGCCTGTTCGAGGTTGAGCGCGAGCGCCTCGTCGCCAATTCCGGCGAGTTCCTGCCGCAGCGCTTCTTCGAGGGCGGCACGGGAAATCGCGCCGAGCAGACGCGCCGCGGCGCCGGCACAGGCCGCGCCGCTGAAGCGCGTCTCCGCTGCCGCCGCGTCTGGCAGCGTCAGCAGCGGGCCGGCATGGTTGAGACGCTGCCGCCACCTTGTGGCATCCACGCCGCTGACGAGCAGCAACACGGTGCGCGCCGTGACGCCCTGCATCACGGCGGCCGCGGGCATAGGCACCAGGCTGTCGTCGGCCACCACCACCAAGTCGGGAACGCGAATAATGCCGCGCTCGTGGATGGGCTGGCGCGCGGCGCGCACGTAGGCAAACATCGGTGCGCCGCGGCGCTCGGCGCCATAGCGCGGGGCGTCCTGCACCTCGAAGCCTGCGGCGAAGAAGGCGGAGCCGAGGATGCGGCTGGCGGTCTTCATTCCCTGGCCGCCGCGGCCGTGGAAACGGATGCGGAACATCGGGCAGCCTCCGCTAGAAAACGCCCCAGCGCCGCAGCGACATGGCCTTCTTCACCCGCGTGACGGCCAGTTCGAGCGCCGCGTCGCGCGGCAATATGGCCTTGGCCGCAACGGCCTCAAGCACTTCGCGGCCGTTCTGCCGCAGCTTTTCGGCGATGGTGGCCATGGCCGAAGCCTGGCTCGCGCCGCGATACTCCATCGCTGCGCAGATCACGCCGCCGGCGTTGGCGATGAAGTCGGGCAGGCAGAGCACGCCGCGGCGGTGCAGGGCTTCCTCGGCGCCGCGCGTGCAGGGTATGTTGGCGCCCTCGATCACCAGCTTCGTCCTGAGGCGGCCGACATTGGCCTCGTTGATCACGTCGGGCCGTGCCGCGGGGATCCAGATGTCGCATTCGAGGTCGATCACCGCGTCGCGGTCGAGCTTCTGCCCGCCTGGGTAGTCGAGTACGCTTCCGCCCGCGTCCTTGAGCCGACCGAGCAGTTCGATATCGATGCCTTGCGGTTCGTACAGCGTGCCGCGGGTATCGGCGGCGCCGACCAGCACGGCGCCCTTTTCACCGAGGAAGCGTGCGGCATGCCGACCCACCGCGCCATAACCCTGCACGACCACGCGCGCCCCGGCCATGGCGAAGTCGCAGTGCGGCAATGCCACTTCGGCGATGTTGGCGATGCCCCAGCCGGTGGCGCCGATCTGGTCGAGCGGTATGCCGCCGATTTCGCGCGGCAGGCCGACCGCGCGGCCGATCTCGTCATGGACCCAGGCCATGCACGTTTCGTCGGTGCCCATGTCGGGGCCGAAGATGTAATCCTTGATGTCGCGCAGGGCACAAGCCAGCCCGCGCACCAGCCGCTCCTTGTCGGCCGCGGGCATTTTCGGGTCGCCGTAGAGAACCGCCTTGCCGCCGCCGTGGGCGAGTCCCGCGGCCGCGTTCTTCAACGTCATCGCACGGGCGAGGCGGAAGCACTCCTCGGTGCTGACATCCGGCGCCATGCGCACACCGCCGATCGAAGGCCCGGCAGCGACGTTGTCGACAACCAGCACTGCCTTCAGTCCGATCGAAGGCACATGCACGTGAATGATCTTGGCCGGGCCCAGTTCGTCCGCGAAGCGGGATACCTCGTCCATATCCTCTTACCTCCGATCCAATTGTGGCAGAACTATCGGCATCGGGAAGGAGTATTCTTACCAAGCTGGGTGTTGTACCAAGTAGCCCGGCCAGCCGGCGGCACACATGCCGGCAAGAGACTGAAGAGGGAGGCCCTCAACATGAAAACCAAGATTCCTGCAGATCCAGCCGATAACACTCAGGCGCGCATCGTCGAGCGTCCGGACGGGTTCTACTGGCAGAGCAGTGCAGGCGGACGCGAATACGGTCCATTTGAAACCTTGCGCGAAGCCAGCGAAGACATGGAAATCGCCGAGGCGGCCATCGAGGCGGGCGAAAGCCTGGAAGAAGCAGAGAGCGAAATCGGCATCTCCGACTGGATCGATCCCGAGACCGGTCAGCCCGCCGAGGAATCGATACCCCACATCGTGGATCGCTGAGCGGTAGCCAGCCCCTCGCGTCGCGGGGGTGGCGTTGTCGCGCCATCAGCGTTGGAGCCCTGCGCTGCCCGTGGTGGCTTGGGCGATTGTCTCTTCCACCAGCCGCTGCATCCGCTGCCAGTGCGAACCCTCCCAGAAGACGCGGCCGCAGCGATCGCAGGTGGTGAAACGCTCGTAGTTGGCGCGCACGGTCGGCGGCAGCCGCTCTAGCACCTGGGCCTTGTCGATGGCCCGCAGCGGCCCGTTGCACTCGAGGCATCGCGTAAACGGCCGGACGCTGCGCGCCAGATCCAGCCGCGCCACG
Source organism: uncultured beta proteobacterium (assembly GCA_963709555.1). Taxonomy (GTDB): domain Bacteria; phylum Pseudomonadota; class Gammaproteobacteria; order Burkholderiales; family Rhodocyclaceae; genus Sulfurisoma. The sequence continues at coordinate 52,566 of CAVPWR010000006.1, forward strand.
ATCTCTGCGAACTGCTGCGCCGGCTTGAGCGCATGGACGTAGCAGCCATGGGTGATGCCGCGGAACTTGAGCAGGTCGCGGTCGCGCGTCAGCACGATGCGCCCTTCGCCGCTGGCGATGGCGACGATCTCGCTGTCCTCGAAGTCGTTGCGGTACAGCGTGTCGAAACCCGCCATGCGCAGTAGTCGGGCGAGCCCGCCGAGGTGGGCATCGGCGACGAAGCGCGTGACACGCAGCGGCCATTCGCGCACGCGCAGCAGCGGCGTGATGTCGAGCGACTCGAATCGCGGATAGACGGCGACGCGATCGCCATCGCGCAGCAGGCGGTCGAAACCCACCGATTCGCCGTTGACGAGGATCAGCTCGACCTCGGTGTGCGGCACGCCGAGGGCCTCGATCATGTGCTTGGTGGTCGCCGCCTGCGCGCAGGGTGCGCTGAACTCCCTGCGGCGCCGTTGGGGCGGCAAAAAGTCGTTGAGTTCCTCGTAGAAGCGAAATGTTGCCGTCACCATCGCCGTTGCCCTATTATTTGTCGGCAATACTGCAAGGAGAACTGATCGTGGCCACACATGAGAACAAGACGAAAGTGACGATCCTGACGGGGTCTTATCGCATCAAGGGTTACATCGAGTTGTTGCCCGGGGCGAGGGTTACGGATTTCATGCATGAAGCGAAGGACTTTGTCGCAATCGTCGATGCCGAAGTCTATGAACCCGAAGTGGCGGGCCGGCAGGTGCTCACTGCTCCATTCATCAATGTGAGCCGGGGCCACATCCAGATCGTCACCCTGAGCTAGCTGCCTGGGCTTTGCCCAGTGCGACCCGGTAGCGCTCGAGCCTGGCCTCGTAGTCGGCCGCGTCGCCAAAATCGAGGAAGCGGGCGTAGCGCGAATGGACGCCGAGCACCTTGCGCGCATGCTTGATGGGGCAGAAGTACTGTTCCGTCCGCGCCACGATCTCCGCCACGTAAAGGATCAACCCGCTGCCATAGGCGCAGTAGGTGCAGTGGAACTTCTCGACGAAATTGAGGTATTCGAGCTGTTGCCGGTCGAAGACGATGTAGTCGCCGCGGCGAACCTTCACCACGCCGTAGATCGGAAAACAGGCTGCCTGATAGACGCCGACGAACAGGTCGAGCACGAGCAGCGGAATGATCATGCTGTAGATGATCGGCCCGGTGAGCAGGTTCTGGGGGCGGTAGGTGACGAGCCAGCGGAAGAACCCCGTCTTGAGCCGGCGGTGCGCCTCGCCGATCGAACGCTCGAATTCGATGCGCCTGCCCTTGACCTGGTAGAGCACGCCCGCCTCCTGCTCGTGGAGCGCCACGAGCAGGTCGTCTTCGAGGGCGGCCATCTGGTTCAGCAACTGGTTGATTCGCTCGTTCATGGGGCTCCGGCGCCGGCTGTCGCGGCAGGTTCGTGAAAGTTGGCCGGCTCATGCCGGGGGTCTCATGCAATGCCTGCAGGTGAGCAGCTTAACCCGCTACGGTTCGGCACGGGGCGGCTTCCCGAGGTGATGCAGCAGCACGACCCGCGCAAGGTTTGATACCAGTCAACAACGACTGCCCGCCCCGGGAGCCCAATAGTCCCTGAACCCGCTTTGTGATCAGCTGACTCGAGGGTCATCATGTGCCCGGACAACGATAATCCAGTCGAAGCGACTTCGTGTGCAGGCCGTTCGGCGATGCTGCGCGATATCGAAGACGAAATCTCCTACACCCGCCACGAAATCGGCAGGGACGCCTTCGACCCGCGGGTGATGGCCGCGATGGCGCGCGTGCCGCGCGAGTTGTTCGTGCCCGAGTCGCGCCGCCTCTACGCCTACGCCAACGGGCCGGTGCCCATCGGTCACGGCCAGACCATCTCGCAGCCCTACATCGTCGCCCTGATGACCGACCTGCTCGCGCCGCGGCCCGACAGCGTGATTCTGGAAATCGGCACCGGCTCCGGCTACCAGGCCGCGGTGCTGGCGGAAATCGTACGGCAGGTCTATGGCATCGAGATCATCCCCGCGCTGGCCGAATCGGCCAGCGTACGGCTTGCCGAACTCGGCTATGCCAACGTGGTGGTCAGGAACGGCGACGGTTATCACGGCTGGGCTGAGCACGCGCCCTACGACGGCATCGTCGTGACGGCCGCGGCGCCGCACATCCCGCAGCCGCTGATCGAACAGCTGAAGCCCGGGGGACGACTGGTCATTCCTGTCGGGCTGCCCGGCTGCATCCAGCAACTGATGGTCATCGACAAGCAGGCGGATGGTTCCTGCGCCAGCCGCAACATCCTGATGGTCGCCTTCGTGCCCTTGACCGGGGCGTTGCGCTAGTTTCAGCCGGTCGGGCCATTTTCCGGTATGGTGCCCCCGCCACCAAACCGGCCCTGCCCATGCTGCCCGAACTCTTCCATTCCGCCGACACTTTCCGCGACCGTTTCGAACAGGGCCTGATCGACCTCCTGCGCAGCACCGGCGAACTGGGCGAGGACATCCTCGTGCTGGCCAACGCCAACTTCGAGCCGCGCATCTGGGATCACCTGCGCGACGAACTGCGGACCTGCTTCGCCAGGCTCGCCGCCGAAAAGGCGGCAGCCGAGCGTGAAGGGCGCACCATGGCCGGCGCAGCCGACGACGTGGCGACGCTGCGCGAGATCCTCGACCACGGATTCGACACCCTGCGCCCCACCGAACTGCGTCGCAGCGGCCCCTGGGAGCTGCAGCTCAACCAGCTGCGCGCCTTCCGCCCGGCCCGCCACAGCAATGCCGCCATCTCCGGCATCCGCGCGCCCTTCGACGCGGGACGCTTCCACTTCGACAAGCCCTTCCTGCGCCAGGAGATCCTCTGGGAGGGACGGCTCCTCGGCCGAGCCGCGACCCTCTTCTACAACAAGTTCCCCTTCGCCGACTACCACGGCCTGCTGGTGCCGGACCTGGGCGAGCACCGGCCCCAGTTCCTCGAAACGGCGGACTTCGCCTTCCTGTGGGACCTCGCACAGGACACTGGCCGCGCGCATGCCGGGATTCGGCCTCGGCTACAACAGCTACGGCGCCCATGCCTCGGTGAACCACCTGCATTTCCAGACCTTCCTGCGCGAAGAGCCCCTGCCGATCGAGGACCCACACTGGAGCCACAACGGCGGTCCCGATTCCTACCCCTGCCGTTGCCAGCGCTTCGACAATCCGCAGGAGGCAGGCGGATTCATCGACGAATTGCACCGGCAGGAGATCAGCTACAACCTCATCGCCGCGTCAGGGAAACTCTATTGCCTGCCGCGCCGCAAGCAGGGCGAGGTCGGCTACGCGCCGTGGCTGAATGCCCTGGCCTGGTACGAGATGGCCGGCGGCTTCCCGCTGGCGAGCGAAGCTGACTTCCGGCGCCTCGGCGCGGCGGATCCGGCCGCGCAGCTCGCGGCGGTGGACCTCGGCACGGCTCACGGCCGACGCTAACCATGCGCATCGAGAGCATTCGCCAGCGGCTGCGCGACCTCGGCGCCAAGGCCTGCCACGAGGAGCGCATGCTGCGGGCATGGACGCGGGCGCTGCCGCTCGACAGCGGTTCCTGCCCCGCCGACCAGTTTTACCCGCTGGCCGTGCGCGAGGCGTTTCCCGCCATCGCAGCCGAACTCGATTCACTCGCCCGCGTTCGCTCCGAGCATGCGGGCGGCGACGGCTCGTCGCGCCTGCTGGTCGAACTCGGCGATGGCCAGACGGTGGAAAGCGTATTGCTGCCGCGCGACGGCCTCTGCGTCTCGACCCAGGTCGGCTGCGCCGTGGGCTGCACCTTCTGCATGACCGGCCGCGACGGCCTGCTGCGCCAACTCGGCAGCGCCGAGATCGTCGCCCAGGTGGTGCTGGGACGCTTGCGGCGCACGGTGAAGAAGATCGTGTTCATGGGCATGGGCGAGCCGGCGCACAACATGGACAACGTGCTCGAGGCCATCGACCTGCTCGGCACCGCGGCAGACATCGCCCACAAGAACCTGGTGTTCTCCACCGTCGGCGACCGCCGCGTGTTCGAACGGCTGCCGCGCGAACGCGTCAAGCCGGCGCTGGCGCTGTCGCTGCACACGACGCGCGCCGAGCTAAGGGAAAAGCTGCTGCCCAGGGCGCCGCGCATCGATCCCGCCGAACTGGTCGAGCTGGCCGACGCCTACTGCCGCGCCACCGGCTACCCGGTCCAGTACCAGTGGACGCTGCTCGAAGGCATCAACGACACTGACGAGGAACTCGAAGGCATCGTCCGTCTGCTCAAGGGCAAGTACGCGGTGATGAACTTCATCCCCTACAACGCGACCGAGAACGACGGCGGACCCGCCTACCGCCGCCCGTCGTGGGAACGCGCGGCAGCGATGTCGCTGCACCTCTACCGCCACGGCATCCTCGCCAAGCTGCGCCAGTCGGCCGGGCAGGACGTCGATGGCGGCTGCGGCCAGTTGCGGGCTCGAGTCATCGACCAGGCAGCCTGAAAATTCGGCGCTGGCCGGCCCGAGAAGAAGGTCGGCTGGTTCGATCGCTTTCTCGGACGGGGCTGACCTCAGCTTCCAAGTACCACTCGCCACCGTCCCGCCAGCGCCGACTTTTTCAAACGACAACGCCACGGCATGCCGTGGCGTTGTCGTTTCCAAGAAAGGGAGCCTCAGCCCTTGAGCGCGGCCAGCACCTCGTCGAGCATCTTCTTGGCGTCGCCGAACAGCATGCGGTTGTTGTCCTTGTAGAAGAGCGGGTTGTCGACGCCGGCGTAGCCGGAGGCCATCGAACGCTTCATCACGATCGAGGTCTTGGCCTTCCACACTTCGAGCACCGGCATGCCGGCGATCGGGCTGGTCGGATCGTCCTCGGCGGCCGGATTGACGATGTCGTTGGCGCCGATGACGATCGACACGTCGGTGGTGGGGAAGTCGTCGTTGAGTTCGTCCATCTCCATCACGATGTCGTAGGGCACCTTGGCCTCGGCCAGCAGCACGTTCATGTGCCCCGGCATGCGGCCGGCCACCGGGTGGATGCCGAAGCGGACATTGACGCCCTTCTCGCGCAAATGCTTGGTGATTTCGTAGACCGTGTGCTGGGCCTGGGCCACCGCCATGCCGTAGCCGGGGACGATGATGACGTTCTTCGCGTCCTTCAGCAGCTCCGCCGTTTCCTGGGCGCTGATGGCGGTGACCTCGCCGGCCGGCTGGCCGTCGGCCTTGGCCACCACCGTCCCGCCGCCGGTGCCGAAGCCGCCGGCGATCACGCTGATGAAGTTGCGGTTCATCGCCTGGCACATGATGTAGGAGAGGATGGCGCCGCTGGAGCCGACCAGCGCGCCGACGACGATCAGCAGGTCGTTGGAAAGCATGAAGCCGGTCGCGGCCGCGGCCCAGCCCGAGTAGCTGTTGAGCATCGACACCACCACCGGCATGTCGGCACCGCCGATGGCCATCACCATGTGGATGCCGAAGAGCAGGCCGATGGCGGTCATGACGATCAGGGCCGTGGCGCCGTCGGCGGGCGTCTGGACCTGGAGAAAGGCGTAGGCGTAGTAGATGACGACCAGCGCGCCGATGCCGTTGATGGCGTGGCGCCCCGGCAGCAGCATCGGCTTGCCGCCGATCTTGCCCGAGAGCTTGCCGAAGGCGATGATCGAACCGGAGAAGGTGACGGCACCGATGTAGATGCCGACGTAGATTTCGAGCTCGTGAATGGCTTTTTCCGCACCCGTGAACACGATCGAGGTGTCGATGTAGCTGGCGAAACCGACGAGGCAGGCGGCGAGACCGACGAGGCTGTGCATCAGCGCGACCAGTTCCGGCATCTGCGTCATCTGCACCTTGCGTGCGGCGTAGAGCCCGATGCTGCCGCCCACGACCATGGTGCCGATGATCCAGGGGATGCCGGCCAGGGTGACGCGCGGGCCGAAGATCGTCGCCAGCACGGCGATGGCCATGCCGATGATGCCGTAGAGGTTGCCGCGGCGGGAAGATTCAGGATTGGACAGGCCGCCGAGGCTCAGGATGAAGAGAATGGTGGCGCCGATATAGGAAACGGTGGCAAGGCTTGAAGACATGGTGTTTTCCTATTTCCGGAACATCGCCAGCATGCGGCGGGTGACGGCAAATCCGCCGAACATGTTGATCGACGTCAGCACCAGGGCAACCGCGGCCAGCCCCAGGATCCAGCCCGAAGGCCGGCCATCCGCCAGGCCGAGCAGGGGCGGCGCGATCTGCACCAGCGCGCCGATGGCGATGATGCTGGAGATCGCGTTGGTCACGCTCATCAGCGGCGTGTGCAGCGCCGGCGTGACGTTCCACACCACCATGTAGCCGACGAAGCAGGCCAGCACGAACACCGTGAAATGGCCGATGAAGGTCGCCGGGGCGAAAGCGCCGATGAGCCCGAACAGCACCGCGCCGATGCCGAAGATGAGCGCCAGGGTACTGCCGGCCATGGGGGCGCCGGCGCCGTGGCCGTGGCCCTTCTTGGCCGCGGGCGGCGGCGCGGCGGGCTTGGCTGCCTGCGGCGGTGCGGCGGAGAGTTTGGGCGGCGGCGGCGGCCAGGTGATGCTGCCTTCCTTGATGACGGTCAGGCCGCGGATGGCGTCGTCTTCCATGTTGACGTCGATGGTGCCATCCTTAGTCTTGCTCAGTTCTTCGGTCAGGCGGAACAGGTTGGTGGCGTACAGCGTAGACGACTGCCTGGCCAGACGGCTGACCAGGTCGGTGTAGCCGATGATGGTGACGCCATGCTTCACCACCGCCTGTCCCGGCTCGGTCAATTCGCAGTTGCCGCCCTGTTCCGCCGCCATGTCGACGATGACGCTGCCGGCCCGCATGCTCTGCACCATCTCGGCGGTGATCAGCTTGGGGGCGGGCTTGCCGGGGATCAGCGCGGTGGTGATGATGATGTCCACTTCCCGGGCCTGCTTGGCATACATCTCGCGCTGGGCCTGCTGGAAGCCCTCGCTCATCACCTTGGCGTAGCCGCCGCCGCCGGAGCCTTCTTCCTCGAAGTCGACTTTCACGAATTCGCCGCCGAGCGACACGACCTGGTCGGCCACTTCGGCCCGGGTGTCGTTGGCGCGCACGATGGCGCCCAGGCCGGCGGCGGTGCCGATCGCAGCCAGGCCGGCCACGCCGGCGCCGGCGATGAAGACCTTGGCCGGGGGCACCTTGCCGGCGGCGGTGATCTGGCCGTTGAAGAAGCGGCCAAAAGCGTTGGCGGCCTCGATCACGGCGCGGTAGCCGGCGACGCCGGCCTGGGAGGTCAATGCGTCCATCTTCTGGGCGCGGGAGAGCATGCGCGGCAGCGCGTCGATGGCCAGCACCGTCACCTTGCGGGCAGCCAGCTGCTGCATGAGTTCGGGGTTCTGCGCCGGCCAGATGAAGCTGACCAGCGTGCCGCCTTCCTTCATCAGACCGACTTCGGCCGCGCTCGGGGCGCGCACCTTGAAGACGATGTCGGACTGCGCCCAGAGGCTGGCGGCATCGGCGGCGATGCTGGCACCCGCAGCGACGTAAGTGGCGTCGGCGAAATTGGCGGCATCGCCGGCGCCTGATTCGACAGCCACCGCGAAACCGAGCTTGATGAGTTTCTCGACGACCTCGGGGACAGTGGCGACGCGCTTCTCGCCGGCGAAGGTCTCCCGCGGCACTCCGATGGTCAGTGGCATGTTCACTCTCTCTGTTCTTGGTCTGGTACGGGTCCGCGCTGTATCATGGGCCCGCCCCGCATTGGTGCGGGGAAAGCGGGAATCATACTGAAATCGCCCGACCATGGCCAGCAAGAGCAAGCGCGCAAAACCCGTTCGTCCCCTGCGTTCCGGCAAGACCGGCCTGCCGGCGGGCAGCCTCGTCCATCTGGGCGAACGCAAGACCGATCGGACCGCGATCCACCTGGTCGAGTACGACGCCGAAGACCTCAAGGAAACCCGCTTCGACTCCCTGGCCGAATGCCATGCCTGCGCGCCGACGCTGCCGAAGCTCTGGCTCAACGTGCACGGCCTGCACGAGCCCGAGGTGATGACCGAGATCGGCCGTCGCTTCAAGCTGCACCCGCTGGTGCTGGAAGACATCCTCAACACCGACCAGCGCCCCAAGATCGACGACTACGGCGACTACCTCTTCCTTGTCGCCCGCTTCTTCGATTACGACCCGGCGACGCTGACGGTGACCTCGGAGCAGGTCAGCTTCGTCATCGGCAAGGATTACGTCCTGACCTTCCAGGAACGGCCGACCGGCCGCTTCGACCCGGTGCGCGAATGGCTGCGCCAGGACAAGGGCCGCATCCGCGCGCTTCGGCACCGACTACCTCGCCTACGCCCTGCTCGACGTGCTGGTCGACCGCTACTTCACCGTGCTCGAGCAGATCGGCGAGCGCAGCGAGGACCTGGAGGAGCAGCTGATCGCGCGCCCCGATGCCGCCCTGCTGCACACACTGCATCAGCTGAAGCGCGAGACGCTGACGCTGCGCCGCGCCATCTGGCCGCTGCGCGAGGTGATCAACACGCTGGTACGCAACGACAGCCGCTTCTTCACGCCGGAGACGCAGCTCTACCTGCGCGACATCTACGACCACACGGTGCACCTGATCGAATCGCTGGAAGCGATCCGCGACCTCATCGCCGGCATGCTCGACATCTACCTGTCGAGCATCAGCAACCGCGTCAATCAGGAAGTCCGCGCGCTGACGGTCGTCGCCATCATCTTCATGCCGGCGACGCTGATTTCGGGAATCTTCGGGATGAACTTCAAGGCCATGCCGCTGCTCGATGCCGGCAACGGCTTCCTCGTCGCCCTCGGCCTGATGGTCGGCGTGGCAAGCACGCTCGGACTGATCTTCTGGCGGCGGCGCTGGATCGGCTGATCAGCTGCCGCCGGTGGCGGCCTTCCGCTGCGCGATGGCCTTCTTCCACGCCGGCTCTTCCTTCGGCGCCTCGACTTCCTTGATGCGGACGATGGCCAGCGAGATGTTGTCGCCGCGGCCATTGCCGCGGCTGCGGGCGGTGTTGATGAAGACCTCGGCGGCCTGGCGCAGCGGAAACTCGCTGAGCACCTTGCCGATCACCTCGTCGGCGAAGTAGGCCCAGAGTCCGTCGGAACAGAGCAGGAAGGCATCACCGTCCTGCAGCGGCGAGGTTTCGCCGTAATCGATGCGCGGTGCGGGATCGTCGCCGAGGCAGGACAGCAGGATGTTCTTGTTCGGATGCTTCTCGGCATCCTCCTCGCTGATCAGCCCCTGGCGCACCAGGTCCATGACATAGGAGTGGTCGAAGGTACGCGAGATCTTCTCGCCCTTGCGGAAATGGTAGATGCGCGAATCGCCGCAATAGGCCCAGTCGACGCGACCCGGCTGCATGATCAGGACGCAGGCGGTGCTGTGCGGGTCCTGCTCGCTGGTGATGGCGGCGAGCTTGATGCCGTCGTGGGCGTCAGTGATGGCGGCGGCCAGCGTCGCCCGCACGTTCTCGGCGTTGGGCGGCGAGGCCTCGAACGCATGCTTGGCCTTGAAGATGACCTGTTCGGCGGCGAGCGAACCGCCGGAATGGCCGCCCATGCCGTCGGCCAGCACGGCCAGCAGCGCACCTTTGTGCGAGGGGTGCGGGAAGATCGCGACGCGATCCTGCTGTTCGCTGCGGTCGCCGATGTGCTGGGCCGAGATGGTTTCGATGGTCAGTGGCATGGCTTGATTATACTGATGACGCAAGGTCCACACGAACGGGAGAAATCACATGCACCCAGGCCGCGGCTACAACGAACTCAAGGTCGGGGATGTCTTCGAATCGACCATGACCCTCACCGAAACCCACATCGTGCTCGGCGCCGGCCTGTTCGGCGATTTCAATCCCCTGCACGTCAACGAGTCCTTCGGCAAGCAGACCCGATTCGGCAGCCGCATCGCCCACGGCTACCTGACCAGCAACGTGATGGCGGCGCCGATGGGCATGATCCTCTACGGCACGGCCATCGCCTACGTCGAGCACAACATCAAGTTCACCGCGCCGGTGCGCGCCGGCGACACCCTGACGGTCGCCTGGACCGTGGCGAGCAAGGACGACAAGCCCAAGCACAACGGCGGCATGGTCGGTTTCGCCGGCACCTGCAAGAACCAGGAAGGCACCACCGTCGCCGAGGCGACCGCCAAGCTGCTGGTGGAGAACAACAAGTAGGCAGCACCCGGCCCGCAGCCGGCGCGATCAGGCAGCCAGGCGCTCGTCCAGCAGTTCGATCCAGTGCCGCACCGGCAGCTCGGTGCCGCTCTGCAGGTGGGTGATGCAGCCGATGTTGGCGCTGGCGATCACCTCGGGCGCAGTGGAACCATTGGCGCCGCCGACGCCGAGCCCGCCCAGCTTGTTGTCGCGCAGCTGGGTCGAGATCTGCGGCTGCAGCACCGAGTAGGTGCCGGCCGAACCGCAGCAAAGGTGGGCATCGGTCACCGGTGCCAGCGCATAGCCCGCCGCCGCCAGCAGTTCCTCGACCACGCCGCGGATCTTCTGGCCGTGCTGCAGGGTGCAGGAGGCATGGAAGGCGGCCCGCGGCATCGCTCGCCGCGCCGCCGGCGCCGACTGTTGCAGCAGCTCCAGCAGCGCCGCCTTCTCGGCGATCACCACCTCGCTGATGTCGCGCGTCGCCAGCGCGATGCGCGCGGCCTTGGCGGCGTAGCGCGGGTCGTCCTGCAGCAGGTGGGCATAATCGCGCACCTGCACGCCGCAGCCCGAGGCGGTCATGACGATGGCCTCGTAGCCGGCATCGAGCAGCGGCAACCAGGCGTCGATGTTGCGGCGGGCGTCGTCGCGGGCGCCCTCGGCGTCGTCGAGATGCAGGCGCAGTGCGCCGCAGCAGCCGGCACGCTCCGCCTCCACCAGGGTAATTCCGAGCACGGTCGAGCACGCGCATCGCCGCGGCGTTGATGCCCGGCAGCATCGCCGGCTGCACGCAGCCGGCCAGCACGATCATCTTGCGCGTGCTGCAGCGGCGCCGGCACGATGCCCGGGTCGCGCCGCTCGGGCACCTTGGCCTTGAGGGCGGCCGGCAGCAGCGGCCGCATCATCTGCCCGATGCGCATCGCCGGGTTGAACAACGCCGGACGCGGCAGGAAATGCTTGAGCACCGCGCGCGTCAGGCCGTCGACGCCGGAACGCGGCACGCGGCTCGCCACCACCTCGCGGCCGATGTCGAGCAGGCGCGAGTAATGCACGCCCGAGGGGCAGGTCGATTCGCAGGAGCGGCAGGTCAGGCAGCGGTCGAGGTGCAGGCGGGTCTTTTCCGTCGCCTCGCCGGTCTCGAGCATCTGCTTGATGAGGTAGATGCGGCCGCGCGGCCCGTCGAGTTCGTCGCCGAACAGCTGGTAGGTCGGGCAGGTCGCGGTGCAGAAGCCGCAATGCACGCAGGTGCGCAGGATCGCCTCGGCCTCGCGGCCGGTGGGGGTGTTGCGGATGAAATCGGCGAGATGGGTTTCCATCAGAAATCCGTGTAGAGCCGGCCGGGATTGAACACGCCGTGCGGATCGAAGGCGCGCTTGAGGTCGCGGTGGAGGCGGGCCGGCACCGGGTCGAGCGGCTGGAACACGCCGAGCGACCCTTTCAGATCCGGGCCGCCGCGAAACAGCGTGGCGTGGCCGCCGACAGCTGCGGCCGCCGCGCGGGGATCGCTGCTGCCATCGGTGCAGCGGACCCAGCGCTGGGCGCCGCCCCACTCGATCAGCGTGGTGCCGGGCAGGTCGAGCACGCCGGCCACCGAAGGCACGGACAGGCGCCACAGGCCTGCATCCCCGGAAAAGAAGGCATGGCGCTGTTCGCACAGATCTTCCCAGAAAACCGCCGCGTCGCCAGCGCCGACTTGTTCACCGCCGAGCGCCGTGCAGGCCGACGCCACCGCCGCGCGCGCGCCGGACAGGCGCAGCGTCAGCACGTCGTCGTGCCAGCAGGTGGCCGATAGCGGCAGCGGCTTGCCGGCCCAGCGATTCATCAGTTCGAGCGCATTGTCCTGCGGCAGGTCGAAGCGCAGCGTCGCCTCCGCCACCGGCATGGGCAGCACCTTGAGCGAGACCTCGGTGATCAGGCCGAGAGTGCCGAGGCTGCCGGCGATCAGGCGCGACACGTCGTAGCCGGCGACGTTCTTCATCACCTGGCCACCGAAGGTCGAGCAAACTTCCTGCGCCGTCGAGAATCTTCACGCCGAGGACGAAGTCGCGCACGGCACCGGCCGTGGCGCGGCGCGGCCCCGACAGCCCCGCCGCCACGACGCCGCCGATGGTCGCGCCATCGGCGCCGCCAAACGACGGCGGCTCGAAAGCCAGCATCTGCCGCCGTGCCGCCAGCGCCGACTTTATCTCCGCCAGCGGCGTGCCGCAGCTGGCGGTGATCACCAGTTCGGTCGGCTCGTAATCGACGATGCCGCTGTGGCCGCGGGTGTCGAGAATCTCGCCGGCGAGCGTCTGGCCGTAGAAATCCTTGCTGCCGCCGCCGCGGATGCGCAGCGGCCTTTTCTCGAGGATGCGCGAACGGAACGTTTCGATCATCAGAACCGCTCCAGTTCGGGGAACTTGAGCTCGCCGCCATGCACGTGCATGCGGCCGAACTCGGCGCAGCGGTGCAGCGTCGGCACCGCCTTCTCGGGGTTGAGCAGGCCCCTGGGATCGAACGCCGTCTTGACGCAATGGAAGGCCTGCAATTCCTCGGGCCGGAATTGAACGCACATGGCGTTGATCTTCTCGTAACCGACGCCGTGCTCCCCGGTGATGGTGCCGCCGAGCTTGACCGACAGTTCGAGGATCTCGGTGCCGAAGGCCTCGGTGCGCTCGAGCTCGCCGGGCACGTTGGCGTCATACATGATCAGCGGATGCAGGTTGCCGTCGCCGGCATGGAAGACGTTGGCGCAGCGCAGGCCGTATTTGGTCTCCATCGCCGCGATGGCCTTGAGCATCTCGGCCAGGCGCTTGCGCGGGATGGTGCCGTCCATGCAGTAGTAGTCGGGCGAGACGCGCCCCACCGCGGGGAAGGCCGCCTTGCGCCCGGCCCAGAAGCGCAGGCGCTCGGTTTCCGACGAGGAGACGCGCAGCTCGGTGGCGCCGCTGCCTTCGAGCACGGCGCGCATGGCGGCGATCTCCTCCGCCACCTCGTCTGCCGTGCCGTCGGACTCGCAGAGCAGGATGGCTTCCGCGTTCAGGTCGTAGCCGGCCTTGACGAAGGGCTCGACCGCCGCCGTGGCCGGCTTGTCCATCATTTCGAGGCCGGCGGGGATGATGCCGGCGGCGATGATCGCTGCCACTGCGTTGCCGGCCTTCTCGACGTCGTCGAAGCTGGCCATGATCACCTGCGCCACTTCGGGCTTGGGCGTGAGCTTGACCGTGACCTCGGTGACGACGGCCAGCAGGCCTTCGGAGCCGATCGTCAGCGCCAGCAGATCGTAGCCGGGCGCATCCAGGCCGTGATTGCCGAACTCGACCACCTCGCCGGCCATGGTGATTGCGCGCACGCGCAGCACGTTATGCACGGTGAGGCCGTACTTGAGGCAATGCACGCCGCCCGAGTTCTCGGCGACGTTGCCGCCGATGGTGCAGGCGATCTGCGAACTGGGGTCGGGCGCGTAGTAGAGGCCGAAGGGCGCCGCCGCTTCGGAGATGGCGAGGTTGCGCACGCCGGGCTGGACCACGGCGAGGCGCGCCAGCGGATCGAGGCGGACGATCTGTTTCATCTTCGCCAGCGACAGCACCACGCCGTTCTCGTGCGGCAGCGCGCCGCCCGACAGCCCGGTGCCGGCACCGCGCGCCACCACCGGCACACCGAGTTCGTGGCAGACCTTGAGCACCGCCACCACCTGCTCCTCGCTCGCGGCCAGCACCACGGCCAGCGGCATCCGGTGGTAGGCGGAAAGGCCGTCGCACTCGTAGGGTTTCAGATCCTCGTCAGAGGACAGCAACGCGGCGGCCGGCACGATCCGCGCCAATTCGGCCAGCAGGCGCTGGCGCGCGGCCGCGTCAATGTCGGCGAAGTCCTGATCGCGGGTGGCTGAGTGCTCTCTATGGTTCATCAGCGCGGAGTCCGTGTTTACAGCAGCCAGTTTCGCCGCCGGGCCGTCCCAAGGCGAAAGCCCCCCGTGGGGGCAGCGAACGCAGTGAGCGTTGGGGGCATCATTATGCCGCGTCAGAGCAAGATGGGGGCGAGATCGTGAGTGCGATGATCGAGCTCGGCATCGATGGCCGCGCCCACCTCGCCGAAGCGTTGCAGCAGCTGCCCGGCCACGCCGCCCCAGTGCGCGGCGCCGCGCGCGACCGCCTGCTCCAGCGGCTCGCGCCGGCCGCGCTCGCTCCACTCGGCGTAGGCCGCGAGCAGTTGCGGAAACAGCTCGCGGCGCATGCCGTCGAAGTTGGAGAACCAGAAATGGAGCGAGGCATTGGCCTCGCGCTCGAGCAGTCGCGGCAGGGTGTTGAGGCAGTCGGCCCAGTTGTCGCGCACTGCCCGCAGCAGCAGCTCGGCGCGCTTCCGCTTCAGGCCGGAGAGCATGATTTCCCATTCCGGGCCGAGTCGCCGGCCGGCCAGGAACTCGCCCTGCTCGTGCAGGATCAGGGTCTCGGTCTCGCCCTCGGTCATGCGTTCGAGGGCAGCGGACGCATCGTCGAAATAACCGTAGGCGGCCAGCGTCGACTGCATGGCGCCCGCCTGCCGCTTCAGCGACCACGCTTCGGCCTTCTCCCACAGCCACTGCCGCAGGGCCTCCTGCCGCACGATGATGGTGTCGCCCTGCAGCGCCGCGGGAATCGCGGTGAGGTCGCGCGCGTATTCGCAGCCGCAGACCAGGACGCGGGCGCCATTTTCAGTGATGTCGCGACTCAGGCGACCGAGAAAGAAATGCGGCTTGTGGAAGCGGCCGATGCCGGCACCGTAGATCAGCCCTTCCGGCAGCAGGCGGCGATTGATGGCGGCGACGTCGAAAGGGTCGACGCTGGCATCGTCGAGGGGAATGTCCGCGAAATCCGCGTCCTCCAGCGTTTCCCACAAGGCCTCGCGCTCCGACAGCCACGATCCGACCTCGCTGCGCGGCGTCGTCGCGCCGAGCGGTATGCCCTGCTCCCAGCGGAAGAACTCGCGCATCTCGAGCAGGTAGACGCACAAGGTCATGCCGCGCGCATGGCGGGCGTCGGTGACGTGGCAGTTGCGCTGCACGGTGTCGATCAGGCGATCGAGACGGGCCAGCGCCATCAGTCTGGCTCGTGCGGATGCGAGCGACGGCGCCCCTGCCAGTGGGACACGCCCTGGACGATCTGCGAGAAGGGCAGCGCCTCGAGTGAACCGTATTCGGCCTGCGCCTTGCGCACCAGGCGCTGCACGTCGGGCGCCGGCGCCGCGGGATCGAGCACCTCCTTGAGGCCGTTGAGGCCGCCGCACTGGATCTTCATGACCATGGCGTGGGGCAGGATGCGCACCGAATCCTTGAGCTTGAGGGCAAAGGCCGACTTCTCGCGCAACAGCCCCGACAAGCGGCCGCAGATCGCGCGCGCCAACGGATCGGTGCAGGCGACGGTCTCGCGCTCGGCGAGCAGGTGCCGCTGCGAAAGATCGCACACCACGCAGCGCGACAGCAGCGCCTTTTCGAAGACGCAGGGCAGGCGGTTGATCTCGCCGCGCGCCGAACGGTAGGCGGTTTCGTCCATTGCCGCGGGTCAGGGCTTACCAGTCATCGCCGGTGAGCGGCTCGGCTTCGCGCACCGACATCAGCGCCTCTTCGGCCTGGATCTCGTTGTCGCCGAACACCACCTTGATTTTCATCTTGGTGAGATCGACTTCCTTGCGCATGCGCTTGGCCTCGCCCGATGCGTCCTTGAAGGCATCGAACTCGGTGAGCTTCTCGAGAATCTTCACCGGTCCGGTGGAGACGCGGTAGATGTAGTAGGGCATAGGGTTCTCTCTGTGAGGTTATTCGACGTAGCGCTTGGCTTCCTTGCGGCGGCCGGGCTTGCTTTTCTGGATGATGACACCGCGAACGGGTTCGAGATCGGGAATCTCGGCGGCAGGGTAGGCCGGATTGAGGGGACGCAGCAGCCACTGCTCGCCATGCCTCAGCAGCTGGCGAAAAATGTATTCGTCGTTGAGCCAGGCCAGCACGTAGGAGCCGTCGGTGGCCAGTCCCTCGGGTTCGATGATGATGATGTCGCGTTCGACGAACTCGGGCTCCATGCTGTCGCCCAGCACCATCAGCGCAAACGGCTCGGCGGCGGCGCAGGCCGACATCTCCTCGCTCTCTTCGACGGCGATGATGGGGATGATTTTCTTTTCTGAGCCATTTCAGTCCTCCAGCCAGCGAACCAGGTAATAGAGATTGAAGCCTTCCGAGGAACGCGACGGCCCCATCACCTCGGCGGCATGCAGGTCGTGCGCCGGGTCGGCGGCGGCCAGCGCGGCATCGGCATCGGCCACCGGCGTCACCACATTTTCGGCGAAGCGCTTGCGCGAACTGCGCTTGACGTTGACCACGGCGTAGCGCCCCTGCACCAGTTGCGGCGCCTCGGCGTCGAGATACACGCCACCCTTCATTATTCAACTCCTCTCAATATGCGGATATGGCCAAGCAGCGGCTCGAACAAGGGCTGCAGATGCCGCCGCATCAGCGGACCCACCGCGGTGGTCCGTGTCAGGATCGGCTCGGCATCGGCATTGGAGAGGCGCGAAAGCGCGAGCATGGCTGCCGCCTCGCGGTCGAACCCGGCCATGGGCCCGGCTTCGCGCACCGCGGCGAAATAGCCGCCGAGGATGTCCAGCAGCAGATAGACGGCCTCGTGCGCCGGCGGCTTCTCCAGCGCCATCTCGGCCGCATGCAGGAAACTCTGGCCGCTGGGCGCATAGCAGCGCGCAAGCTGCAGTGCCCAGGCATCGCCGGCGGCAGCCTGCGCCGCCACCTCGCCTGGCAGGGAACGCTCCCCTTCTGCCGGCAGGTCGTCCGCGCGGTGTTCGAGAAAGCCGATGAAGTAGTGCGGACGGCGTTTGGCCTTGGCCCACAGCTGCTCGCCCTCGGCGGCATCGAGCAGGCCGGCGCCGATCACGGCACGGATGGAGTTCATGGCCTGGATCGGATCTTCCTCGAACGGCAGGTGCTCGATCAGGAAGTCGGCCAGCACTTTGCCCATGGCACCTTCGCGCACGGCCTGTTGCATCAGCATGTAGCGCGCCACCTCCATGGTCGGCAGCGCCCACCAGGCACGGCGCGCCAGCTCGTCGGTCAAGGTCGGCGCCAGCGCCACGGCGGTCACCGCTTCGGGCTCGCCCAGCTTCAGCATGGCCTCGAGGTTCTTCGGGCTGGCGCGGCCCATGCGCGACCAGCGGCGCAGATGCACCGGGTAGCCGCCGGGCGAGTCGAGGGCATGGCCGCCGAGCAGCTCGCGCACCCGCGTCACGTACAGGTCGGGACGGCAGTTGCGATGCAGGCTGACCCTGGCCTCGCCCTTGGGCGTCAGCGCATAAAGGGTCAGCGCGCCCTCGTCGATGCGCACGGCGTGCACGTCGCCGGCCAGCAGGACATTGAGGCGCAACGCGTCTTCGGGGGAAAGTTCTGTTTTCAATTCAATTGGATCCGGCGTCCCCAGGGTACCGGGGCCTTGCCCTTCACTAACCACAAGACCGGATAATTGGGGGCGACCTGGGGAAATTCACCCTCGGCATCGGTGAAATACACCAGCGCATCCGGACGCGCACCGGCCTGGTCCACCCACTCGAACACCGGCGCGAAAGCCGTGCCGCCGCCGCCCTCGAACTTGCGCGGCAGGCGGAATTCCTCCCACGGCTCGCAGATCCACGGCGTGTCGGCGTGCAGGTCGGAATCGCAGGCGAACAGCGTGATGCGCACCGGCAGCGTGCCCTTGATGGCGTTGAGCTCGCCGACGAACTGGGCGAGGTCGGCGTCGGCGATCGAGCCCGAGGTATCGAGCGCGATGTAGATCTCGCCGGAATGGCTGCGCAGGCTGGGCCAGATCACTTCGCCCTCGCGCCGCGACGGCCGCAGCCAGGTGTAGTCGTCGCGCGCGGCCTGCGACAGGTACTGCGCCAGCGCGGCGCGCCACGACACCTGTGGCGCCAGCGCCGTCTCGGTCAGGCGGGCCAGGTTGCCCGACAGCTTGCCGGCTTCGCGCGCGCGCTGGGCGGCGTTGGCGAGATGGCGCTGCCACTGGTTCTGCAGCTGCTCCTTTTCCTTGGCGGAAAGCGGCGGCGGCGGGCCGTCGGGGCCATCGCCCGCCGTGCCGCCAGCGCCGGTTTTTTGCGGCGTGGCGCCGCCGGCGTCCGGATCGATCTCCTGCGGATCGCCGCCACCCTTGCCCTGCACATCGTCCTGCTCGCCACCGCTACCGCCCTCGCCGCCGTCATCGCCGTCCCAGACGTGGTCGTCGAGCGTCTCGTTGTCGAGGTTCGTCGTCGATGCAGGGATAGATTTCCTCGGCGGCCATGCCGCGATAGAGGTCGAGGACCTGCGAGCCCAGCGGCGGCTTGAGCCCTTCGTCCATCAGCAGCGGATTGATGGCGAAATCGCAGGCCAGGTCCCACTTGCGCTGCACACGGTGGCCGCGCCGGGAAAAATGGCCGAGCGCGCAATGCAGCGCCTCGTGCGCCAGCGCGAACTGCACCTCGGCGGTGGTCAGCGAATCGACCCACTGCGGGTTGTAGTAGAGCTTGCGCGCGTCGGTGCCGGTGGTGCGGCACCAGGCGCCGGCCTCGACCAGCGGCAGCCGCAGCACCAGCGCGCCGAGGAAGGGCTTGTCGAGGATGAGCTTGGTGCGCGCCGCGGCGAGCTTGTCCGCGGCCGGGCTGGATGGCGCCACCGCCTCGGCCGGCGCAGCCGCCGCGCTAGTCGTAGAGCATAACGTCGGCGACGGCATTGGCCCACCCGGCGAATTGCGGAACGGCAAACAGGTTCGAGCCGATGCCGCGGTGCATGTCGGACACCAGCATCACGCCCATTTCCTTGAGCGGCAGGCGCTGCGCGTAGTCGAGGATGTTGCCCCAGACCTGTTGCGCCTCGGGTTTTCCCTTCACCCGCAGGGCGCGGCCGGCCAGCGCCGCCGCTACTGCGTATTGCAGGTCGATCTCGGCCGGCACCGCGGCCTCGCGCCCCGCGGTAATGGCATCGAGGTCGGGCAGGCGGTCGAGGCTGTCGATGTAGGCGGCGCACTCGACGCCGGCGGCATGGCCGACGCAGGCCGACAACGCACCCACCAGCATCTCGGGATGGTCGGCGAACTTCTGCAGCGCACGGTGGGCGAACTCCCACGAGCGCGGGCTGGGGAAGGCCATTTCGCCGGCCAGCGTCTTGGCCGGATCGAAGTCGAAAATCAGCTCGGGCTTGAAGCGGAGGAAGCCGATCAGCCGCTCGTCGATGCCGTTGGCGTAGGCCCAGAAGGCCCAGTCGTCGAGGTTAACGTCGACCTCGAAATGGGAGAAGCGGTTGGCCAGCGGCGCCGGCATGGCATAGGTGACGCCACGGTCGCCCTGGCGGTTGCCGGCGGCGAAGATGGCCCAGCCGTCGGGAATGCGGTATTCGCCGAGGCGGCGGTCGAGGATCAACTGGTAGGCGGCGGCGGAAACGGCCGGCGGCGCCGAGGTGATCTCATCGAGAAACAGCACGCCGCGCGGGCCGTGGCGCTGGGCATCGGGCAGCAGCGCCGGCACCGCCCACTGCACCACGTCGCCGACGCGGAAGGGGATGCCGCGCAGGTCGGAGGGCTCCATCTGCGACAGGCGGATGTCGATGACGGGGGCGTCATGGCGGGCGGCGACCTGGCCCACGATCTGTGACTTGCCGACGCCAGGCGGCCCCCACAGCATGACGGGCGTATGGTGGCCTTCGGCGGTGCTGAGGAATTCGCGTTCGAGGACGAAAGAGAGCTGGGCGGGACGCATCAGTAGGCGATAGAGGAAAGGTAGGGATCGGCGACGCCGGCGGCACGCAGGGCCTTCACTGCAGCATCGGTGAAGGCGCCGGCACCCGCGACGTAGACGTCGAAGTTGGCAAGATCGGGAATGCTGGCGGTGACGCTGGCGACGGCGGCGCTGCCGGCAGCCGCGGCATCGGCGGCGACGAGCGGGACGTAGCGGAAATTATCGAAGGCATCGGCCCAGGCGCGGCACTGGTTGGCGAGGTAGTGGCCGTCATCCCGCGTGGCGGCCCACACCATGATCATGGTGTCGGTGGCGTCGATGGCCGTGGCATGCTCGACCAGGCTTTTCATCGGGGCGAAGCCGGTGTCGCAGGCGACGAAGACGATGGGCCGCGTCGAATCCTGGCGCAGCACGAAGTCGCCCCACGGCCCCCACACGTTCACCGCGTCGCCGGCCTTCACCGCGCCGTCGAACAGGCGCGAGGCAAAATTGTCGCCGTCGTCGCGACGGATGTGGAACAGCAGGTTGCGGTCGTCGCAGGGGCAGGAAGCGACCGGATACTCGCCGCGAAAATCGCCGCTGCTGCCGGTGACGCCCAGGGTCACGCTCTGCCCGGCGAGGAAACGCAGGCGGTTGGTACGCGGCGTCTGCAGGTGCAGCAGTATGACGTCGCCGTCGAGCGGTGTCGCACTGCGCACCTTGGCCACGACGGCCTGCTCGGGGATGTCGTCGGGCGAATTGGCCTCGAGCATTTCGATGACGATGTCGGAGACCGCCGTGTGCGAGCAGAGCAGTGCATAGCCCTGGGCGCGCTCGCTGCTCGACAGCGGATAGTCGCTGTGATGGGTCTGGCGTACCGTGCCGGATACCACGCGCGCCTTGCACAGGCCGCAGTTGCCGTTGCCGCAGCCGTAGGACGGCGCCAGGCCGGCGCGCAGCGCCGCCTTGAGCACGGTTTCGCTGCCCTCGACGAAGAACTCGCGGCCCGAGGGCTTGACGGTGACGTGCGCCGAAACGACGCGCAGCATTTCATCCATGACAGCCACCGTGTCGGTGGGCTCCTCACTGCCGAGCACGCTGGCGAGACCCTGGTCGAGGAAACCGGCGAGGTCGGAAAGCGCATCAGCCGGCGACTTGCTCGCAGCGAGTTCCATGCGCTCACGCAGGGCCTCGATCAGGTCGTGGTAGTGGGCGAGATGACGGCGCACGTCCTCGAGTTCCTCGCTCTGTGCCGCCAGCCGCTGGGCCAGGATGTCCTGGTTCGGCAGCACGCGCTCGCGCACGCGGCGCCCGAAGGACTCCTCCTTGATCTTGGTGATGCGCTCGAAGGCGCCCGCGTCCTCGAGGCGTACCTCGGGGAACAGGCGAGTGAGATCTTCGCTCGCGACCATGCCGTCGAAGGACGGCAGTTCGCCGGTGCCGATCATTTTCTGCAGCGAAGCGCGCGTGACTCCGATCAGATGAGCGGCGCGCGATACCGTCAGCAATTGGGACACGATGTCTCCTCGGGAGGTGTGATGGCAAAGACGCTATAGTCCTCGCGATCGCCTAGGATTTCAATTTCCAGTGCCAGCCTTTGTTTCATGGCATATCCCCTTGGTTTCATGGTACTCGCGAATTGATAACCGTTTGCTAATATACAACAAATAACCCTCCCGCCTTCCCCCATGAGCTCACGCCGCACCGCCACGCTGTCAAGTTGGTTTCCCTTCCTCGGCTGGTGGCCGCTGGTCGGACGGGAGACGCTGCGCGACGACCTGATCGCCGGCATCACCGGCGCGCTGATCGTCCTGCCCCAGGGCGTTGCCTTCGCCACCATCGCCGGCCTGCCGCCGCAATACGGCCTCTACGCCGCGATGGTGCCGACCATCATCGCCGCGCTGTTCGGCTCGAGCTGGCACCTCGTCTCCGGCCCGACCACGGCCATCTCGATCGCCGTGTTTGCCGCGCTGTCGCACCAGGCCGAGCCGGGCTCGGCGCAGTACATCCAGCTGGTGCTGACGCTCACTTTCCTCGTCGGCGTCTTCCAGCTGGTGCTGGGGCTCGCCCGCATGGGCATCCTGGTCAATTTCATCTCCCACACCGTGGTGATCGGCTTCACCGCCGGCGCCGCCATCCTCATCGCGGCCAGCCAGGTGCGCAACTTCTTCGGCATCCAGATCCCGCGCGGCACGCCCTTCTACGAAACCATCCACCAGCTCTTCGTTCAGTTCACCGCCATCAACCCCTACGTCACCGGCATCGCGGTGCTGACGCTGGTCGTCGGCGTGCTCGCGCGCCGCTACGTCAGGAAGGTGCCCTACATGATCGCGGCGATGGTGGTCGGCAGCCTCGTCGCCGAGGGCTTGATCCTCACGTTCGGCGCCGAAGCCACGGGCATCAAGACCGTCGGCGCGCTGCCGGCGACGCTGCCGCCGCTTTCGATGCCGAGCTTCTCGCTCGACGTGCTGCGCGTCACTATCGGTCCGGCGCTGGTCATCACCATGCTGGCGCTGACCGAGGCGGTATCGATCAGCCGCGCCATCGCCGTGCGCTCCGAGCAGCGCATCGACGGCAACCAGGAATTCATCGGCCAGGGCCTGTCGAACATCGTCGGCGCCTTCTTCTCCGGCTACGCTTCCTCCGGCTCCTTCAACCGCAGCGGCGTCAATTACGAAGGCGGCGCGAAGACGCCGCTGGCACCCGTGTTCGCCTCGGTCTTCCTGGTGCTGGTGCTGCTGGTGGTGGCGCCGCTCGCCGCCTACCTGCCCAACGCGGCGATGGCCGGCATCCTCTTCCTCGTCGCCTGGGGCCTGATCGACTTCCACCACATCTCGCACATCTGGCACACCAGCAAGGCGGAGTCGGCGATCCTCGCCGCGACCTTCGTCGGCACCCTGATCAATCTCGAGGCCGGCATTTTCGTCGGCGTCTTCCTCTCGCTCGTGCTCTATCTTTACAACTCCTCGCGCCCCGACGTCATCCCGGTGGTGCCAGCGAAGGAGGCAGGCGCCTACCACTTCATCAGTGCCCGCGGCCAGCCCGAGTGCCCCCAGCTGCGGATCGTGCGCATCAGTGGCGGCGTCTATTTCGGCGCCGCGAGCTACGTGCAGCAGGCGCTGCAGCAGATCGACGAGGACAACCCGCAGCAGAAGTCGGTGCTGATCAGCGCCAACGCGCTCAGCTACATCGACATCGCCGGCGCCGAAGTGCTGGCGCAGGAGGCGCGGCGGCGACGGCGCCTCGGCGGCGGGCTCTATTTCTACCGCCTCAACCGCGCCAACTACCAGTTCCTGCGCCAGGGCGAGTACGTCAAGGAGATCGGCGAGGGCGCCTTCTTCCCGGTGATGACCGACGTCACCAGCGCGCTCTACTGGACGCTCGACCCGGCCATCTGCCGTGCCTGCAAGGTGCGCATCTTCAAGGAATGCCACGGCGGCATCCTGCCCGACGGCTTCCGCCGCCAGCGCCTGCTGCTGGCCACCGACGGCAGCGAATTCAGCCACGCCCCGACAGAGATCGCGGTGGCGCTGGCCAGCCGCTTCGCCGTGACGCTCGATGTCGTGACCGCGGTCGAGGCCGCCGAGGACAGCGAGCTCGCCCGCGCGCGGCTGGCCGCCGCCACGAACGAGGCCCGCCGCGCCGGTGTCGATACCGAGGAGATCGTCCGCCTCGGCAAGGCACCGGTGAAGGAAGTCGTCGCCGCCGCGCGCGCCGCCGACGCCAACATCCTCGTCATCGGCCGCCGCCCGCTGCGCGGCGACCTCAAGGAACGCCTCGTCGGCGACATTGCGCACAACATCATCGCCGAGTCGCCCTGCCACGTCCTCGTCGCCGGCTGGCAGTCGGGCCTGTGGCAGAAGCGCATCCTGCTGGCCAGCGACGGCAGTGCTGCCAGCGATGCCGCCGCCGAACTCTGCGGCCAGATCGCCAAGGTCAGCGGCGTGCCCGTCACCATCGTCTCGGCCGTCGCCAACGACCGGCAGCGCGAGGGCGCCGCCGCCGACGCCACGCACAAGGCCGGGCTGATGCGCCTCGAAGGCGTGGACTGCGACAGCCGCATCGTCCAGGGCGCCCCGGCCGACGCCATCATCGAGGCGGCGCGCGAACTCGGCGCCGACCTCGTCATCGTCGGCCACCATCGCGGCAAGGGCCTCAACCGCGTGATTGCCGGCAGCGTCACCGATCGCGTGATCGGCTCGCTGGCCTGTGCCGTTCTGGTGGTCAAGGCCGCCCCCGAAGCCGCCGACGTCGCGGCCGCGATCGCCAAGCAATCCTGATGCCCGATCCCGCGGCGCTCGCGCCGGCCGCGTTGATTTTCGCCGCCGCCCGGCTCTGCTCTACTCCTCGGTCGGCCACGCCGGCGCCTCGGGCTAGCTGATCGCGATGGCGCTGTTCGGCCTCGCGCCGGCCGTGATGCGGCCGTCGGCGCTGACGCTCAACATCCTCGTCGCATCCTTCGCCGCTTACAAGTTCTGGCGTGCCGGGCGCTTCCCCTGGCCGTTGTTCTGGCCCTTCGCCGCGACCTCGATTCCCTTCGCCTATGTCGGCGGCCTGCTGCAGCTGCCGGGCCATTTCCACAAGCCGCTTCACGGCGCCGTGCTGCTCTACGCTGCCTGGCATTTCCTGCGCGGGCCCCGCGCCGACGAGCGGCCGCTGAAGTCGCTGCCCGTTCCGCTCGCGCTCGCCGCCGGTGCCGGCCTCGGACTGCTCTCCGGCCTCACCGCCGCCACGGCGGCATCTTCCTCAGCCCCCTGCTGCTGAGCTGAAGCTAGCGTTCTTCCGGCGGCTTGAGCTTGCGGAACGACGCCCACAGCGCCAGGTCGTAGCCGATCTTCATCACCGCGCCGACGACCAGCGGCGCACCGAGAGCCACCGCCTGCATCAGCCAGCCGGCGAAGGCCGGCGCCACGGCCCAGCCGCCGAGCCGCACCAGGTGCGTCACGCCCGAGGCGAAGGTGCGTTCCTCCGGTTTCACCATCGCCATCACGTAGGACTGCCGCGTCGGCACGTCCATTTCCACCAGACCCTCGCGCAGCAGGAAAAGGATCGCCGCGATGGAAAAGTCGGCGCCAGCGGCACGGTGAGCAGCAGCAGGCTCGACGGGATGTGGGTGAACACCATGGTGTTCACCAGCCCGATGCGCGCCGCCAGCCACGCCGCGCCGAGGTGCGAGACCGCGTTCATCAGCCGCGCGCCGAAGAACAGCAGGCCGATCACCGTGGCCGAGGCGCCGAAGCGCTCGAAGAAAAACCACGACACCAGCGCCGCGCCGATGAAGCCGCCGGCGATGCTGTCGATGGCGAACAGCGCCGAGATGCGCAGCAACACCTTGCGGCTGTGCGGCGACAGCACCAGCCGCTCGACGCGCGGCGGCGCCTCCGCCGCCGCCGACAGACCGGCATAGAGCGGGATCCCGGCCGCCAGCAATGCCGCGTAGACGATGAAGGCCGCGCGATAGGCGGCCAGCTCGTCCATGCCCGTCGCCAGCGCCAGCAGCTCGGGCAGCGCGCCGGCCAGCGCACCCAGTGCGTGACCGATGTCCATCAGCAGGTTGTAGCGGGCGAAGGCGCCGGTGCGGCCGGCATCGTCGCTGGTCGCCGGCAGGATGGCCTGCTCCAGCACCAGCGCCGCGCCGCGGTCGCGGCCCATGCCATTGACCATGCCCAGCAGCGCCGCCGCGACGATCAGCCAGGCATGGCCGCCGAGCGCCAGCACCACGCCGCCGCCGGCGGAGAGCGCCGAGAGCCAGAGCAGCGCACGGCGGCGCCCGAGCCGGTCGCCCCACCAGGTCGCCACCGCCACCGAAGCCGTCGCGCCCATGAGTCCGAAACTCAGTACCAGCCCCAGCCAGCTCGCCGACAGGCCCAGCCGCGCCACGTAGAGCCCCAGCAGCACGCCGGCCATGCCGGTGGCCAGCGCCCGCAGGAAGGCTGCGACGTAGAGGCGGCGACGGTCGGTCATGCGTTCATCAACGCGAGGCACGCCAGCCGGCAGTGGCACACACTCACGACACGTTGACGACCTTGAGACCGGCCTTGCGCACCGCTGAAAGTTGCCGATGGTCGGCCGACACGAAAACATCCGGCTCGCAGGCGAGCGCGCAGGCTACATGGAGGGCATCCATTGCCCGAAGTGGATGGGATTCCAACAGCAAAACTACCGAAGCCAGAACGTCTGGAGTGATCTGGCAGATGTTGACATCCGCCAGATCTGCCATCGCGTCACTTTTCAGTGCTCGGTACTCAGCCTTGGCGAGCTTCTTTTCCCTGACGAGGCGAGACAGTGTAGAAATCAATTCCGGGAGGCAGATGACACTGACGACAAGGCTATCCGCCTCCTGGCACAAGGCCCATACCTTGTCGGATCCATTCTCCGCGACATACCGCTTCGCAAATGCAGAGGTATCCAGAAAGACCTTCACGCCGACTCATCCCGATCGCTCAGAATCTCCCGGCTCAGCGACAAACCTTTGACCGTTAGTGGTGTGGCTTGCCGTTTCCACGACGGGATTCCGGAACGGACTGGCACGATCTCGGCGATGGCCTTGCCGTTGCGAAAGATGCGAACTGTATCTCCACCTTCGACGGCATCGAAATAGTCCTTGGCGTGATTGCGCAACTCGGTGAACGTAGCTTCCCGCATAAAGCCTCCTGTACATTTATGTTCATTATCATGTACATCATTCGGAGTCATGTCAATGAGAAGCGGCAGGTCGTGGTGCCGGCAGCCAACGATGCAACCTTGGTTTGAAATTATTCTTGTAATAACATCTACATAATTGTAGAGTTATCAACATGCTCCAGCTTGTCGAATGGCTCGCCCTCGTCACCACCCTGCCCTCGCGCAACACCGCCGCGCGCATGCGGCTGTGGCGCGCCGTCAAGGCACTCGGCGCGGCCGTGCTGCGCGACGGAGTCTATCTGCTGCCGGCGCGGGAAGCGACGGGCGAGGCCCTGCGCACGCTGGCCGAGGACGTGCGCGCCGCCGCCGGCAGCGCCGAAGTGCTGCACGTCGCGGCCGACGCCGCGCAGGACGAAGCCTTCCGCCGGCTGTTCGAGCGCGACATCGAGTTCACCGCGCTGATCGCGGCGACGCACGAGGCGGCCGACGAAAAGGCGCTGCGGCGGCTGACGCGCGAACTCTCCCAGTTGTCGCCATCGACTATTTCCCCGGCCCTGAGCAGGAACAAGCGCGGCAGGCGCTGGCCGACCTCGCCGCGCGCCTGGCCCCGGGCGAACCGCACACCGCGCCAGGCGAAATCCGCCGTCTCGCCAGCGCCGACTTTTCGGGACGGACCTGGGCGACGCGCAGGAAGCTCTGGGTCGATCGCATGGCATCAAGCTGGCTGATCCGCCGCTTCATCGACCGCAAGGCGAAGTTCCTCTGGCTGGCAACGCCCGCCGACTGCCCGCCCGATGCGCTGGGCTTCGACTTCGACGGCGCGACGTTCACCCACGTCGCCCCGGCCAACAATGCACCGGAACGCGTCACCTTCGAGGTACTGATGGCGAGCTTCGGGCTGGAGAGCGACCCGGCGCTGGCGAAGATCGGCGCCATCGTCCACTGCCTCGACGTCGGCGGCCTACCAGTGGCCGAAGCGGCCGGCATCGAAGCCGTGCTGGCCGGCCTGCGCGCCGCGGCGCCGGACGACGACCTACTACTCAAGGAAGCCAGCCGCGTTTTCGACGGTCTTTATAAAAACTACCAGCAGGAGAACCCCGATGACTGAAGCCGCCATCCCCACCACGCCGCCGCCGACACCCACCCTGGGCGAGGCCTTCAAGTACTGGCTCAAGCTCGGCTTCATCAGCTTCGGCGGCCCCGCCGGGCAGATCGCGATGATGCATCAGGAGCTGGTCGAGCGCCGCCGCTGGATCTCCGAGCACCGCTACCTGCACGCGCTCAACTACTGCATGCTGCTGCCGGGCCCCGAGGCCATCCAGCTCGCCATCTACATCAGCTGGCTGATGCACGGCATCAAGGGCGCGGTGATGGCCGGCGTGCTGTTCTTCCTGCCGGCCTTCGTGCTGCTCTCGCTGCTCGCCGGCATCTACCTGAACTTCGGCGACGTGCCCGCGGTGCAGGGCATTTTCTACGGCATAAAACCGGCCGTGGTGGCGGTGGTGCTGTTCGCGGCGTGGCGC
Source organism: uncultured beta proteobacterium (assembly GCA_963709555.1). GTDB lineage: Bacteria > Pseudomonadota > Gammaproteobacteria > Burkholderiales > Rhodocyclaceae > Sulfurisoma. The sequence continues at coordinate 80,519 of CAVPWR010000006.1, forward strand.
ATCGGCTCGCGCGCGATCAAGAACGAAACCCTGCTCGCCATCGCCGCGCTGGCCTTCGTCGGCATCTTCTTCTTCAAGATCGACTTCCCGTGGATCGTGCTCGCGGCCGCCATCCTTGGCGCCATCGGCGGCAAGCTGATGCCGGCCAAATTCAAGGCCGGCGGCGGCCACGGGGCATCCAACAAGCAGTACGGCCCGGCGATCATCGACGACGACACACCGCCGCCGGCGCACGCGAAGTTTTCCTGGGGCAAGCTCGTCGCCACCACCGTCATCTTCGTCGTCATCGGTGCGGCATCGCTGCTGGCACTTCGAGGCAGCAGCGACCTCTACAACATGGGCGAGTTCTTCACCAAGGCCGCCTTCCTCACCATCGGCGGCGCCTATGCCGTGCTGCCCTACGTCTATCAGGGCGCGGTCGAGCACTTCGGCTGGCTCACCGGTCCGCAGATGATGGACGGCCTTGCGCTGGGAGAGACCACGCCGGGACCGCTGATCATGGTGGTGACCTGGGTCGGCTACCTCGGCGGATACACCAAGTCGGTACTCGGCGATCCCGTCGCCGCGGGCCTGGCCGGCGCGACGGTAGCGACCTTCTTCACTTTCCTGCCGAGCTTCTGGTTCATCATCGCCGGCGGCCCCATGGTCGAAGCCACCCGCGGCGAGCTCAAGTTCACCGCCCCGCTCACCGCCATCACCGCCGCCGTCGTCGGCGTCATCATCAACCTCGCCACCTTCTTTGCCTGGCACACCTTCTGGCCCAAGGCGACGGACGCCGCGCCCTTCACCGGGCCGTTCGACGCCATCCCGGTGGTCATCGCCGTCGCATCCTTCATCGCCTTGTGGAAATACAAGGCCGACATCATGAAGGTGATCGGCGCCTGCGCGCTGTTGGGCCTCGCGCTTTCGTTCGTCCGTTGAAGGAGCACACCATGGAACGCACCATCAAACCCGAAGCCCTGAAAGTTGCACTCACCGACAAGCACCTCATCGACGTGCGGCGCAAGGCCGACCTCGACGCCTCGGCCGAGGCCCTGCCCGGCGCAACCTGGCACGATCCCGAGAAGCTCGCCGAATGGGCGAAGGGCCTGCCGCGCGACAAGCACATCGTCCTCTACTGCGTGCGCGGCGGCTCGGTCTCCAACGGCGTCGTCGATGCCCTGCATGCCGAAGGCCTCGACGCCTGCTTCATCGAGGGCGGCATCGAGGGCTGGAAAGCGGCCGGCGGCGAGGTGAAAACAAAATGAAGTGGGTCACCCGCGAGCGTCCCAAGATCGACCGCATCGCCTGCCCCTGGCTGGTGGCGCGCTTCGTCGATGAAAGCCCCGAGTTCCTCTACGTGCCGGGCGGCGACGTCATGCGCGTGGCGCAGGAGACAGGCGCGATTCCCTACGACATGCCCAATGTCGAACTCGGCCACCATGGCGACCACTGCAGCTTCGACGCCTTCATCGCCAAGTACGAACTGCGCGACGCGGCGCTCGACAAACTCGCCCTGATCGTGCGCGCGGCCGATTGCGGCGCGCCGCAACTGGCCAAGGAAGCGGCGGGTCTGCTGGCGATCTCGAAGGGTCTGTCGCTCAATTTCGAAGACGACCACGAGATGCTCAAGCACGGCATGGTCATCTACGACGCGCTCTATGCGACCTGCGCCGACACGCCGGTCAAGCTGGTCGGCCGCCTGCTGCGCAAGCTGTTGCCGTAAACGGAAACGGGGCGCCCGGATACCCGGGCGCCCCGCTGGCGGAATTCCCTACTGCTTGATCGCCTTGACGTCACCCGGCGCGCGCAACCCCAGCGTGTAGCCCATCGAGACATGGTGGTAGCGCCACACCGTCTTGTCGGTGTGGATCGCCACGCCGAACGGGATGGTCTGTCCGGCGGCGAAGGCCAGGTCGCCATCGGCATTGTTGCCGGCCAGCTTGCGCGTGAAGGTGACGGTATAGACGTCGTCCTTGACCTCGCCCTCGGCCTTGACCAGGGACTTGCCGCCCTTGTTCACCCGCTCGGTGGCGACATAACCGTCGACCTGCGTGGCGCCCTTGCCGGCTTCGCCGCTCTTCCACTGGATGTAGTCGTAGTAAACGCCGCCGGCCAGTTCGCCGTGCTCGACGTATTTCTTCTTCTTCGGGTCGGCGCCCGGCATCGAGCGGACATCGTTATGGCAGGTCAGCCAGCAGCCGTGCTGCGCGGCGTGTTCGACTTGTGCGCTGCCCAGCATGATGGCGGCCTTCACTTCGTGCTTGGGCGAAGCATCTTCGCGGGACGCGTCGGCAGCCGCATCGGCCGGCGCCTTGAAGGTCAGGCGGATATACAGATTGGTGTCGTCGAAGACGGACTGCACGGCCACCGGGAAAATCATGGTCTTCGGCGCGCCCACCGGCTCCAGCTCCTTGCCGGCCAGCTTCTTCAGGTCGATATCGAGGCCGGCCTTGCCTTCGTGGCAACCGACGCAGCTTTCGCCCTTGGTGAGGCCGGTTCGCCCGCTATGGACGGATTTTTTCATGACCCACTCGTGCGACACGACGCCCGGATGGAAGACCTGGATGTCGCGCTTGGGCACCTGGCTCCAATCGGGTGCGGCATGCGCAAGCTGAGCGCCGAAGCCGAGCAGGACTCCGCACGCGGCGAAACAGGTTGTCTTCATTTTCATATCTCTCTCCATTCAGTTTTTTATGGCCCTGCAGGGTCGGCGAATCACTGACGAAAGCCGCTGGCGGCAATCGGCCCGGTTCATTCTAGCCACTTCGGGCGACGGCGCTCGCCATTTTGTCACTCACCGCGCCTGCGCGACGGCCACCTACCTGGTCGAGGCCAGGCTCTTCGCGCTCAAGCTCGCCAAAGACGGACATCAGGCGACCGACGAAAGACAGGCAAGCCGTACAATCGGTGGGGCAAACATTTGCCCTCCCAAGGAGTATCCAGACCATGAAAACGCTATTGGCGATCTACCTGATCGTCGCTGCCCCCTTTGTCTGGGCAGTTGTCCCTAACCCGGCTGCAAACCAGCCATCAGCCACCGCGGGAGTATCCGGTGAGGTTCTGGAGGTCAGGGACGTCGAAAGTTATACCTACCTCCGCCTCAAGACGAAGGACGGCGAGACCTGGGCAGCGGTCTCCAGGGCGTCGGTCAAAACAGGCGCCAAAGTCACGCTTGAAAACGTGATGGTCATGAAGGACTTCGAGAGCCGGTCGCTGAAGCGAACCTTCCCGACGATTCTTTTCGGCAGCCTGGCCGGCGCGGCAGGCAATGGCATGGCGCCGGCTCGCGCCGCCCCGGCCCCGGCGCCGGACACCCCCGACGCCAAGGTGCCCAAGGCCAGCGGCCCGAACGCGCGCACCGTGGCGGAAATCGTGACGAAGAGCGCGGAACTCAAGGACAAGCCGGTGCTGGTGCGCGGCAAGGTCGTCAAGTACAACGCGGCGATCATGGGCAAGAACTGGATCCACCTGCGCGATGGCTCCGGCTCCGCCGCCGACGGCAGCAACGACCTTATCGTGACGACAGTCAATCAGGCGAAGACCGGCGACATCGTGACGGTGAAGGGAATCGTCCGCACCGACAAGGATTTCGGCTCGGGCTACGCCTACAAGGTGCTCGTCGAAGACGCGACCCTGCAGCCGTGATCGATGCCGGCGGCGCGGCGATGGTCGCCTGCCGCGCCGCCACCGGGAATCTGCCTCAGTCGATGCGGATCTCGATCTTCTTCGGCTGCGCGTGCCCGGCCTTGGGGATGCGCAGCTTCAGCACGCCGTTGGCGAACTCGGCCTTGACCTTCTCGGTGTCCAGTTCCTTGGACAGGGAGAACGCGCGGCGGTAGCGCAGCAGGTTGACTTCGGCATGGGTGGCCTCCATCCCTTCGGGCACGGCCAGCGCGACCTCGCCCTCGATGGTCAGGTTGCCGGCTTCCACCTGCAGGCTGAGCTTGTCCTTGGGCACGCCTGGCAGGTCGGCGTAGAGGGTGATGCCGCCGGCATCCTCGAAGACATCGACGGCCGGCATCAGGCAGCGCTCGTCACGGGCCTCCTCGGCCGGCTTGGTGGTGTTGTCGCTCATGTTTTCGTCCTCATTGAACGGCGATGCGGCGCGGCTGGGGGGCCGCCTTGCGCGCGATGCTGATGTGCAGCACGCCGTCGCGGTACTTGGCCTGGACCGCATCGGCATCGATGTCGTCGGGCAGGGTGACGACGCGGCGGAAACGGCCGGCGAAGCGTTCGTCGATATGCACGGCGGCCTTCTCGGCCGGCGTCTCGACCGGGCGCTCGCCGGCGATGGTGAGCACGCCCTTCTCGATCTGCACGTCGAGCGTCGCCGCATCGACGCCCGGCGCGAAGGCGTAGATCTCCACCGACTGCGGCGTGCCGCCGACGTTCATCGCGGGGTAGCGGTCGCCCGACCCGCCGCGGATGCTCGGCGACCAGTCGAAGGGCGGCTGCATCTCGTGCTGCATGCGCTCGAGCGCGGCGATCACGTCGCGGGGAAACAGGGTTCGATATCTCATGCTTTGCTCCTTGCGGATGGCTGGCACCCGCAACGGGTGCCGACGCTATCCGAGTTGAGGATGCCCGCGACGATTTCAAGGTCTTGAAACGCCGGGCAACGCCCTCATGCAGAGCAGCAGCCGCCCTTGCCGGAAACCTGGATCGGCGGGCACGGCACGTCGCCATAGGAGCAGAACACGCAGCAGTCGCCCGGCAGGGGCTTGAGCAGCGCGTGGCAGCCCTCGCACTCGTAGAACCACTGGCAGGCGTCGGTGGGCATGGTCTCGGTCTTGACGTGGCCGCAGCGCGGACAGGTCAGGGTCGATTGCAGGATGGGAGCCTTGGACATGAAAAGTCGGCGCTGGCGATACGGTGCCACTAGCGGCGCGCGCCGCCATGCTCCGCTTCCCAACCCTTGCAGGCCAGCGCGACATAGCGCGGCACCGGGCGCGCGCCGGTGCCATAGGCGCTCATGGTGCGGGGCGTCATGCCAAGGGCCGCGGCGGCACCTTCAGGCTCAGGCCGTTTTTCGCACGCCATGCGCGAAGGTGAAGGTATTCGTCCGGGGCGTTCTGCGCCTGGGCGTCGAGCCAGAGCGTATCGGCACCGATCTGGATGTCGAGCGCGGGCCACTCCACCGACCAGCCCTCGTCGGGCGCGATGGTGGCCTTGGCGAAGGCCTTGTCGTCGCGCAGCGGCGCAAGCCCCGGCGACTCGTCAAAGAAAGGCTTGAAATCGACGGTAAAGGCGCTGCCATCGACGAAGGTCAGGCGCAGCCGGTAATTGGCCAGCACCTTGAGCGCCGCCAGGCGGGGACGTTTCATGTGCTTCGTCATCATGACGAGATGATATAGAAACTATTTCATTACATCGAGAGCATCAGCCGTTCCATGCCGGCCCCTGCGCCGGAGTCGGAACCGCGGACGAACATCGAGAACTTGCGTTAGTCCCATTTCGGGACTACACTCCTGCCATGAAGATCGTCGCCATCAAGACGCTGCGCGATCTCTGGGTGCGTCATCCCGATGCGGAGCAACCGCTCCTGTCGTGGATCGACGAGGCACGGCGGGCTGCATGGGCGCAACCCGCCGACATCAAGGCGCAGTTTCGCGGCGCCAGCGTGCTCAAGAATCGACGCGTCGTCTTCAACATCAAGGGCAACGACTACCGCTTGATCGTCGCGCTGGCCTACCGGGTCGGCGTGATCTATGTGAAGTTCATCGGCCCGCACCGGGAATACGACGCGGTCGATGCCGAAACCGTCGAACTGGAGTAAGCCATGGAAATCCGCCCGATTCATACGCCTGCCGACCACCGCGCCGCGCTGCGCGAAATCTCGCACCTGGTCGATCCTCACCCGGCCCGCGGCACGGCGGAAGGCGATCCCGGCGATTTGGGCAATCTGGTGGAAGCCTACGAGGCACGCCACGTTCCGGTCGGCAAGCCCGATCCGATCGAGGCCATCAAATTCCGCATGGAACAGGCGGGGCTGACGCCCAAGGACCTGGCAACCGCAAATCGGGCGGCTGAACCGGGTCTATGAAGTGCTGGCGCGCCGCCGCCCGCTGACGCTACCGATGATCCGCCGCCTGCACAGCCGACCTCGGCATCCCCGCGGAAAGCCTGATCGGCGGCTGATGCCGCGAACGAAGTAGCCGCAAGCGCGTCGTTGCGGACGCGCTGCCCCTCAGTTGAAGCAGCAGCCCTTGCCCGGCGAGCTCACGGCGGGATCGGTAGTCAGCCGCCTTCGGCGGCCTTGCGTTCCAGGTTTAGCGTCAGAAGCCGGCGCAGGATTTCCTCGTCGGGCATGGCCGGCGTGTAGTCGGCCCAGCCGTAGGCGGCGGCCACGGCGGCGTCGAGCGCCTGGTGCGCGTTGGCCAGCCAGGCCGGGCGGGCGTTGTAGAGGTTGGTCAGCGTGCGTTTCTTCAGCTCGGCCTCGTGGCCGGGCTTCGCCACGATGCGGTCGGGGTAGCCGGACACGACCTCGGGAACGCGCTCGGTCCATTCCGGCGGGTTGAGCCAGTTGTCGCGCAGTTCGTTCAGGCGCCGCGCGGCGGCGGCGATGTTCGCGGCGGGAATCTGCGGCGCCATGCACGGCGGCGACGCCTGGCCGGCCACGGGCGCCGTGTCGCGCGGCGTCAGGCCGGCGGGGAAGGGGAAGGTCTCGAAGGTGGTGGTCGGCGTGTAGCGCGGGACGGTCTTCGAGCGAGGTGCCGAGCCGTAGCGACCAGAGTTCGTGGAAGCGCGAATGCAGGATGCCGAAGGTGGCGTCGTCGGCGCGGGCGATGACATCCAGTAGATTCATTGCAAGCGTAGGTGACGAGCGCCACGCGAAAATTCGATGCTTGGCAACTACTGGCGTAACAATGAAACGGGGAAGAGCCTCAATGGCTGTGCGCATTTCGGGGCGAGGACGTTCGTAGAGCCACCATTGCGTGCGGGTCTTGGTCATTGCGATCCAAAGCACGCGCCGGCTTGCACATTGCTCCTCGCGTGCTCGAACGGTGCTTCATAAAGAGAAGCCTCACTTTCGGCTAGACCAGTAAAGTCGATCACCCAGGTGTCTGAGGCATTTCGAACCACGTCAGTTGCATTGATCCACGGACGCAGCACATCGAAATTTGGCCGCCCGTTCGGGTTGCCGCTTGCAGCCAGCCAAACACGGGCGGTTTCGCCGGCAACATCGAACGGGCCGTATTACTTGATGCCCTCGAAAACATACGCCGGCATTCTCCGAGAGTCTTTGCGCTGTTGTTAAGTTCGAGCTTTCGCTGGCAGTCAGGTCGGGGTGAATAGCCGGAGTTTCCGTTCCATCCAGCCTTGAACCTTCGCCTTCACCGAAAGTCACCAACGACACCCGCACCGCCGCGCCTTCGTTGATCCACGGCTCGTCGCTCCAGGCATCGAAGATGCACGTCGTCTCGACAATGCGGTCGAGCACCTTGCGGCTCGCGCCGCCACGGATCGAGTTGGTCGCAACCAAGCCCGCCGCATGTGCACTTGCCCGCCTCGATATGCGCTCGCGCTTTCTCGAACCAGTAGGTGACGAGATCGGCACCGGCCGGTACGCTGTCGGCGTAACACATCCGCCAGCGCGTCAAAGTAGGCATCGCCCAGTTCGCCACGCTTCTTGCTTGCCGCCGAGGAACGGCGGATTGCCGACGATGGCGTCGCAGGCGGGCCATTCGGCTTCCGTCACCGTGCCGCTACCGCCGACTTTTAGCAAGCGCGTCCCGGTTCTCGATGGTATCGAGCGGCTTGAGTATCGGCTGCGTCGCGTAGGGGTAGCCGTTGCGCAGCATCCACTGGATTTCGCCGATCCAGACGGTGACGCGGGCGAGTTCGGCGGCGTAGGGGTCGAGCTACAGCCCGAGTACGTTGGCGGGCGAGACTTCGATATTCACCTGCCGCTGCAGGCCGAGCGCTTCGGCTTCGACGTTGGCGCGGCGCTCAAGGTCCTTGAGCGCCTTGAGCGCGAGGTAGAGGAAGTTGCCGCTGCCGCAGGCGGGATCGAGCACGCGGTAGTTGCGCAGGCGTTCGAGGTGGTGCTGGAACAGCGCGGCGGCGTCCTTCGAGGCCTTGTCGCCCTGCTTCTTCGACTTGGCCATCAGCGCGGCGATCTTGTCCTTCGCCGCCTGCCATTCGGCGGCGAGCGGGCGCACGATCACGGGCTCGACGAGGCGCATGATGGTCGCCGGGATCGGTGTAGTGCGCGCCGAGCTGGGAGCGCTTGGCGGGATTGAGGCCGCGCTCGAACAGGGTGCCGAAGATCGAGGGGTCGATGTTGCGCCAGTCCATGGCGGCGGCGTGCTGCAGGGCGGCGACATCCTCGCGCGTGAGGTCCGGCACGGCGACGGTATGGAACAGGCCGCCGTTGAACCAGGCGATGGTCTCGTCGCCGTAGTCGCCGCCGTCGCGCATGGCGGCGAACAGCGCGGTCAGGCGATTGGCGGCGCGCGCCGGATCGGCGGCGGCCTTGGTCAGCAGCCCGGTGAAGAGGCCGCGCGGCAGCAGGCCCTCGTCCTCGGCGAACATGCAGAACAGGCACTGGATGAGGAAGTGGGCAACCTGCTGGGGAAAATGAGGTGCCTCCAGCCCGCGGCCGCGCAGCGTTTCGGCCAGTTGGCCGAACTTGCCGGCGGCCTCCTCGGTGATGGCGGCGAGCGACTTCACCGGCCGCAGCTTCTCGGGCTCGGTGAATGCCCAGCGCAGGGTTTGCAGGTTCTCCGGCGCGCCGATGTCGGCGATGGCGATGCGGCGCGGCTCGTCGGGGTAGCCGGTGAAAGCGGTGTGGATCTCGATGCGCTCGCGGTCGGAGACGACCAGCAGCGGCGGGCTTTCGAGTTCGAGCGCGTAGTCGGTGAGCTGCTTCAGCGCGGCGCGCAGGTCGCGCCCGGGGCGCTTGTTTTCCCAGCCGAAGCAGCCGCGCTTCCAGACGTCGGCCCAACCATCGCCGCCGCTGGCCTTGCCGGCGCCGCGCTCGAAGCAGTAGTTGTCGGGATCGCGCGGCTTGTCGACGCCGAGCAACTCGCACAGGTCGTCGAAATGGCCCTGCGCGCCGGCCCGCTCGCTGAGCGGATTGTCGCGCCACAGGGCGATGAATTTTTCCGGCGTCATGGCGGCATTGTCGCCCAAAACACTCATGGCATTCCGCTCGCCCACTTGTCGCTTGACGATATTATCGCGATGCGATACGCTTTGCGCCATGATTGCTTCGTTCCACGACGCCGCCACCGAAAGCATCTGGAACGGCGTGTTCACCCGGAAGCTGCCAAACCAGATCCAGGCCGTGGCGCGCCGCAAGCTGCGGATGATCGCCAACGCGCGGCGGCTCGATGATCTGCGGGTGCCGCCCAACAACCGGCTGGAGATGCTTTCCGGCGACCGCGCAGGCCAGCACAGCATCCGCATCAACGACCAATGGCGCGTGTGCTTCGTCTGGAACGAAGGCAATGCCGAGCGCGTCGAGATTTGCGACTATCACTGACAGGAGGCCATATGAAGAGGCTGCCGAACATCCATCCCGGCGAGGTGCTGAAGGAAGAGTTCCTCGATCCGCTGGGCATCAGCCAGTACCGACTGGCGAAGGCCATCGGCGTGCAGCCGATCCGCATCGGCGAGATTTGCGCCGGACGGCGTGCGATCACCGCCGATACCGCCTTGCGCCTGGCTCGCGCGCTGGGCACCACGCCGGGTTTCTGGCTCGGCTTGCAGGCGGACTACGACACGGAAGAGGCCATGGCCAAGGCCGGCGCGACGCTGGAATCCATCGAGCGCCTGGCCGCCTGAAAAGTCGGCGCCGGCGATACGGCGGCCACGGCATCTGGCGAGCTGGTGTTGCTGGTACTGAAGATCGCCACGAGAGGAGACGTATACAAATGAGCGCACAGATCATTGAACAAAACGGCAAACCAGCCTTTGCCGTCGTGCCGATGACCGAGTGGACGGCCCTGCTGGCGAGGCTCGAAGAGCTTCAGGACATCGCCGACATCAAGGACGCCCGCGCACGCAATGAAGAGACGTTTCCGCTGGAATTCGTCGAGCGCCGACTGGCCGGCGAAGCACCGCTCAAGGTCTGGCGCGAGCATCGCGGCCTGACGCTCCAGGCGCTGGCCGAGTCCTGCGGCGTGACGCGGCAGATGCTGTCGATGGTCGAGCACGGCAAGGCGAAACCGTCCGCCGACCTGCTGGCGAAACTGGCCGGTGCGCTCGGCTGCGACATGGACGATCTTCACGCCGGCTGATCCCGCACAACCGACGCTGGCAGCCATCGAACGCCTGACTGCCTGAGTGGCCGGCGCTAGAATCCACCCCATGCACGCCACCCTCGTCCACATTCGCGTCAAGCCCGAAGCCGTCGCCGCCTTCGTCGCCGCGACGAAACTGAACCACGAGGCTTCGGTACAGGAGCCGGGCAACCGCCGCTTCGACATCCTGCAGTCGCCCGACGATCCGACCCGCTTCGTCTTCTACGAGGCCTACGCCACCGCCGCGGATGCCGCCGCGCACAAGCAGACCGCGCACTACGCCGCCTGGCGCGATGCGGTCGCCGCCATGATGGCCGAGCCGCGCCGCGGCGAACCGATGCTGGGGCTGTTTCCGGCCGGCTGATTCCCTGCATGGACGCCACCGTTGCCCTGAAGCAGCCGCTGCTGCGCGGCGCGCGCCGCCCGCGGGTGGCGCTGGTCGGCCGCGCGCGCACCGGCAAGAGCACGATCTTCCGTGCGGCGTCGAGCGTGGCCGTGCGCCACGAGCGGCTGGCCGGCGACGCTTCGACCTACGAGGAGTGCGTGGTCGAACTCGGCCTCGAGCAGATTTCGCTGGTCGCCCTGCCGCCGCTCGATTCGCTGCACCGCCTGTCCGAAGCCGACCGCGCGGTGCTCAAGTACCTGCTGTGGGGCGACCGCTGGCCGAGCATCGCGCGCCACGAGCCGGAACAGCCGCAGGCCGCGTTCGACGCGCCCGACGTGCTGATCCAGGTCATCGACGCCACCGCCCTGGAGCGCGACCTCGAACTCACGTTGGCGCTCACTCTGCTGGGCCGGCCTCTGGTGGTTGCGCTCAACCGCATGGACGAGGCGCGCGACAAGGGCCTGTTCATCAACGTCCGCGCGCTTGCCGAGCGGCTCGGCGTGCCGGTGGTGCCGACGGTGGCGCACATGGGCAAGGGCGTGGCGCAGCTCTTCGCCGCCGCCCTCGAGGCCGCGCGCGACGAGGTCTGCCCGCTGCCGCAGCCGGAGAGCCCGCACATCGCCGCGGCGCTGGCGAAGCTCGAAGCCGTTGCCGCCGAACATCGGGTGTGCGAGGCCTTCCGCGTGCCACGCGAACTGCTGGTCACCCAGCTGGCCGAGAACGACGACTGGTTCCTGCGCGAGATGGAAGCCCACTTCCCCGACCTCGCGCCCAAGGTGCTGGCGGCGCGCGAAGCCGCCGCGGCCGTGCTGCCGCGCACGCTCTCCGACGAACTGCACGCCGACCGCCACCATCGCGCGGCACTGCTGTTCGAGGCCGTCACCAGCCTTTCGGGGCCAACCGAGGAGGGCTGGAAGGGCTGGCTCGACGCGGTGTTCCTGCACCCGCGCTGGGGCCTCGCCGGCAGCCTGGCGATTTTTGCCGCGGTGCTGTTCGTGGTGTTCGAGCTGGCGGCGCTGCTCGACAGTTACACCTCGGCACGGCTCGCCAGCTGGGTGCAGACGTGGCAACCCGAGACCACCGCCGGCGTGGTCGGCCGCGCCGTGGCCGACGGCCTGGTCGGCCTGGTCGGCATCGTCGTGCCCTACATGCTGCCGCTGGTGATCCTGCTGGTCGCGCTGGAGCAGTCGGGCATCATGCACCGCGTCGCCTTCGTGGTGGACCGCGGCTTCCACCGCATCGGCCTGCACGGTGCGGCGGCCCTGCCCTTCCTCATCGGGCTGGGCTGCAACGTACCGGCGATCTCGGCCGCCAACAGCGCGGCCACCGGGCGCGACCGCATACTCGCTTCACTGCTCATCACCTTCGTGCCCTGCTCGGCGCGCTCGGCCATCATCCTGGCGCTGGGCGGCAAGTATCTCGGCGCGCCGGCGGTCATTGCGCTGTTCCTGCTGACGCCGCTGGTCATCGCCCTGCTCGGCCGCCTGCTGGCCAAGCGCTACTCCGACGCGGCGCCGGGCATGATCCTCGACATCCCCGCCTATGCCTGGCCGCGCCTGCGCCCGTTGCTGCATGACGCGTGGGATCGCACCAGCGACATCGTCACCATCGTCACGCCGCTGCTGGTGGCGGGCAGCGTGGTGCTGGCGCTGCTGTCGCACGTCGGCGCCGATGCCGTCATCAACACCCTGCTGACGCCGATCACCTGGTGGTGGCTGGGGCTGCCGGTGGCGCTGGGCGTGCCCATCCTCTTCGGCGTGCTGCGCAAGGAGCTGTCGCTGCTGATGGTGGCGCAGGCGCTGGGCACGGCCGAGATCGGCAGCCTGCTCGATTCGACGCAGATCTTCACCTTCCTCGTCTTCCTCACCTTCTACGTGCCCTGCGTCTCGACCTTCGCCGTGATGCTGAAAATCCTCGGCCGGCGCGAGGCCTTCTTCTCGGTGGCGCTGTCGATCGCGGTGGCGCTGGCGCTGGCCGGCGCGGCGCGGCTGCTGCTATCCTTGGCGGCGCTGGCCGGGTAAAGCAATGACAAAGTCGATTCCCTCCTTTTCCATCGCCCGCTTGCCGCGCATCGAATTCGGCTGCGGCGCCATCGTCAAACTGCCGGCAATCGCGGCGCAATACGGCAAGTCGCTGCTGCTGGTCACCGGCCAGCGCGCCTTCGTCGAATCCGCCGCCGGCGTGAAGCTGCTCGATGATTTCAAGGCGCGCGGCTTTACGTGGCAGCACGTGCGCGTCGCCGGCGAGCCCTCGCCGCAATTCGTCGATATGCAGGTCTCGGAGCTGCGCGGCACGAAGTTCGACGCCGTGATCGGCATCGGCGGCGGCAGTGCGCTCGACGCCGCCAAGGCCATCGCCGGCCTGCTGCGGCCGGGCAACTCGGTGATGGACCACCTCGAGGGCGTCGGTCCCGAACTGCCCTACCGCGGCCCGGCCACGCCCTTCATCGCCGTGCCCACCACCGCCGGCACCGGCTCGGAAGCGACCAAGAACGCCGTGCTCTCGCTGCAGGGCGCGGACGGCTTCAAGAAGTCCTTCCGCGACGATGCGCTGGTGGCCGAATGGGCCGTGGTCGATCCCGACCTGCTGGCAACCTGCCCGCCGGAACTGATCGCCGCCGACGGCATGGATGCCTTCACCCAGCTGCTCGAATCCTTCGTGTCCACGCGCGCCAATCCGGTCACCGACGCCCTGGCGCGCTCCGGCATCATGGCCGTGAAGGACTCGCTGCTCGCATTGCATGGAGAGCAGTCGGCGCGAGGCGCGCGACCGCATGGCCTACGCCTCGCTCATGTCCGGCATCTGCCTGGCGCAAACCGGCCTCGGTTCGGTGCATGGCCTGGCCGCTCCGCTCGGCGCCTTCTTCCCGATTCCGCACGGCGTGGTCTGCGGCACGCTGGCGGCCACCGCCACCGCCGTCAACATCGCCGCGATGGAAGCACGCGAACCCGACAATCCGGCGCTGCCCAAGTACGCGGAGATCGGCCGCCGCTTCGCCATGCAGAAGGGACTCAACGGCAAGGATGCGCGCGACTACCTGGTGACGACACTGCGGCGGTGGGAAGAGGCAATTGTAGCTGCCGCGCCTCTCGGCCTACCGTATCGCCAGCGCCGACTTTCCGCGCATCGTCGCCAATTCGCGCGGCAGCAGCATGAAGACCAATCCGATCGTGCTCACGGATGCAGAAATCAGCCGCATCCTCGAAGCGCGGCTTTGAAACAGGAGGCAGCATGATCCACACCAAACCGATACAGGAACGCATCGACTGGGTCTTCGAGCTGGCCGAACGCCACGGCGCCAACTATCGCAGCCCCGAGGCCTGGCTCGCGCGCGAGCGCTATCTTTCCGAACATCCGACGGCGATCGGCGTGCTCAAGTGCATGGACGGCCGCATCAACCTTTCCGTCGCCACCAACACTCCCGTCGGTATCCTCATGCCCTTCCGCAACCTCGGCGGCATGTTCGACCTCGGCTGGCCCCACCTCGGCGAGCTGCTCGCCGCCCACGTTCAGCGCATGGTGCATTCCGGCCGCCGCGTGCTGTTCTTCATCACCTACCACTACTCGAAGGGTGACCCGCATCGCGGCTGCGCCGGCTTCAACTTCGACACCGAAGCGGCCATCGCCCACACCTACGAGATCCGCCGCCAGGTCGAGCACATCTTCGGCGCAGCCCATGGCACGGTCTACCCGCTGGTCTGCGGCTTCGAGACCGACGAGGACGCGCTGATCATCCATGGAAGCAACGGCGAGAAGCTGGACATGTCCACCGTCACCTCGGCCGACCGCGCCACACTCGAACTCAGGCTCGCCGCCCTGCTGCCCGACATGCCGGCGCAGATGCGCGCCGACCTGCTGCCGCTGCTGCAGGGCAACCTCGATCACATCGAAACCATTCGCGCCCAGATGCGGCGCGCCGAGCGCGCGCTCGACATCGAGCACCGCGAATGGATGATCTGCCTCGGCCGCGGCTTCGATTTCCTGCACACGCCGAACATCGCGCTGATCATTGGTCCCTACAGCCCGAACCTCGACGAGCCGATCCGCACCGCCGCCGGCATCATCCGCGCCAACATGGCCACCGGGCGGGTGCCCGACGACGGCTTCCTGCTGCTGGCCTCGGTGCCCTACGACGAGATCGGCGTCGATCGCGCCCGCGCCGAACTCAAGAGCCGCTTCCTCTCGTCCTTCGCCGCCGAAGTAATCCGCACCGAGTTTCCCGAACTCGCCGGCAAGATGGCAATGCGCACCGCCGTGCTCGACTGGCGTTCGCGCCAGTTGGAGACGCTGGCCGCTGACGCTTGAACCCCGCCGCGACATGCCAATGAAAAAGGGCGCCGCGGCGCCCTTTTTCGTTACTGCTGCAATCAGCCTTACTTGGAGAACGTGGCCTCGATCTCGACGCGACGATCAGGCGCCAGGCAGGCGACGACCTGCTTGCTCTTCTTGCCCTTGCATTCGTCCGCCTTGGTCCTGGGCATGGTGCTGCCCTTGCCGGAGGCCGTGATCTTGGTCTTGTCGACGCCCTTGGCAACCAGGTAATCCTTGACCGCGTCGGCGCGCTTCTGCGACAGCTTCTCGTTGTACTTGGCCGAGCCGAGGCGATCGGTGTGGCCGGTGATGACGATCTTGTCGAGCTTCTTGCCCTTGTACCTGGCAACGGCCTCGTCGAGCTTGGCCTTGCCTTCGGGCTTGATGATGGCCTTGTCGAAATCGAACAGGCCGTCGCCATGCACCACCATGCGTCTCGACAGCCGGGCCGGCGGCGGCAGGAGCAACTTTGGCCTTGACCAAACCCGGATCGCACTCGGCGATGGCCATGGCCGGCGTCCAGTAGCCTGTGCGCCAGCACTCGCCGAAGCCGCTCTTGACGACGGCGCCACGGGTGTCGATGACGTAGCCGGTATTGGCCTGGGCGATGGCGGTGCCCACGGTGCCGCCGAGGATGGCGGCCAGGATCAGCGATTTTGTGACGGGGTTCTTGTACATTCTTTTGGCTCCCTAAAAATATTGGATTGCTTGATTTTGCTCAAGGATTATCACATATCCCATGGCCTCCGGAGCCGCGTCAATGCGAGTTGCCTAAGCCGGCCGCATCACTTCGCGCGGCTGCCGATGGCCGTGAGGATGCCCTGCATCAGCGCCAGCGGCGTCGGCGGACAGCCGGGAATGCGCACATCGACACCGACCACATTCTCGATCGCGCCGCAGCTGGCGTAGCTTTCGCCGAAGACGCCGCCATTGCAGCCGCAGTCGCCGACCGCGACCACCAGCTTGGGATCGGGCGTGCAATCGTAGGCGATGCGCAGCGCGTTCTCCATGTTTCTGGTCACCGGGCCGGTGACCAGCAGCATGTCGGCATGGCGCGGACTGGCGACGAACTTGATGCCGCGCCCTTCGAGGTTGTAATAGGGATTGTTGAGCGCGTGGATTTCCAGCTCGCAGCCGTTGCAGGAGCCGGCATCGACCTCGCGGATGGTCAGCGCGCGGCCGAGGATGGTCAGGATCTCGTCGTGCAGCCGGTCGATCTCGCGCTGCGGGCCGCCCTCGGGAAACGAAGGCTTCTCGGTGAGGATGCCGGTACGGAAGATGTGTCTGAGCAGCGGAATCATGAGTTCGAGCGCAGCGAGCCGAAAGTATCCCCCTCTGCGAAGAGGGGGCTGGGGGGAGTCGGGCCATTAATCACAGGTCGGCGCCGCTGTAGGAAAGGTTGAAGGACTTGTTGATCAGCGGGAAGTCGGGGACGATGTCCGCCATCACCGCGTGTTCCAGCGCCGGCCAGGCCTGCCAGGAGGGATCGTGCGGATGGACGCGGGCGAGCCTGCCGTCGTCGTCGAACTTGACGGCGACCAGCACCTCGCCGCGCCAGCCCTCGACCACGCCGAGCCCGCTGCCACCGGCAAGCGGCGTGAATGTCGACGCGGTCCCGCCCGACGGCATGCCGACGGCGATCTGTCGCAGCAGGCGCAGCGACTCGGAGATTTCGCCGAAGCGAACGGCCACGCGCGCGGCGACGTCGCCACGCTCGTCGGTGACGGGACGCACGCCCAGCGCCGCCCATGGCGGCGGCGGCGTGTAGTCGTGGCGGTGGGCACGGCCGTCGAGGATCATGCCGGTGGCGCGCGCGGCCATGCCGGAGAGCGAGAGCTCGCGCGCCAGCGCGGTGTCGATGGTGCCGGTGGTGGCGAAGCGGTCCTGCAGGCCGGGATGCTCGTCGTAGAGCGTGCGCAGCTTCTTCACCTCGCTGCCGATGGCGCCGCACTGCTCGACGATCGCGGCGAGCGCTGCCGGCTCGACATTGACGGCAACGCCGCCGGGCACGATGCGATCCATCATGAAGCGATGGCCGAACACCTCGGCGTTGAGGCGCAGCCAGTCCTCCTTGAGGCGCAGGAACTGGGTGAGGCCGAAGGCGAAGGCCGCGTCGTTGCCCAGCGCGCCGAGGTCGCCGAGGTGGTTGGCGACGCGCTCGCGCTCGAGCAGCAGCGCGCGCAGCAGCAGGGCCCGCGGCGGCGGCTCGATGCCGCAGGCCGCCTCGACCGCGTCGGCGTAGGCCCAGGCGTAGGCGCAGGTGGAGTCGCCCGAGACGCGACCGACCACGCGCGCACCGCGCTCGACATCCGCGCCGATCAGCAGCTTTTCGACGCCCTTGTGCTGGTAGCCGAGGCGCTGCTCCAGCCGCAGCACCTTCTCCCCGATCACCGAGAAGCGGAAGTGGCCGGGCTCGATGATGCCGGCGTGGATGGGGCCGACCGGAATCTCATGGGCGCCCTCACCGCCAACCTGCACGAATTCGTAGTCGCTCGGCTGGTTGGGGAAGCCGGCGCCCATGCCGACTTCGTGCACGGCGTCGTGGCGCAGCGGGTACCAGTCGGCCGGCCAGGCACCGTGGCGCAGCCAGGGGCGCTGGTCGGTGCCGTCGGAGGCGATGCCGACCATGTCGCGAGTGGCGCGCTGCATGCGGTTGGCGGCGGGAAAGATACCGGAAAGATCGGGGTAGACCGGGCACGCATCACCCTCGGCCGGCAGGTCGAGGCTCATCCAGGCATGTCCTTGGTCGAGGCTGAAGACGCAATGCAGGCGGAAGCCGGCGCCTGCCTGCCGTTCGTCGCTGCCCCACATTGCCGCCAGCCGACCGCCGGCCAGGTGCGCCGCGGCGGCGAAATCCTTGAGATCCTCGCCGCTCGGGGCACGGCCGCGCCAGACCGGCGCGCCGACGCCGGTCTGCAGCGTGAATTCGATGGGGAAGTCGTCACAGAGGAACATCATGCCTCCGCAGGGCCGCCCCAAGGAGGCAGCGCCCCCCCTGTGGGGGGCAGCGTCCGCAAGGGATACCTCCCCGACTGCGCCGGGGACATAAGCCGGGTTTGCGAGCGTGGGGGGCCATTGATCTAGCCGAGCATCCTTGCCGCCTCATGGAACCAGCGCGTGAGGTAGGGCGGAATGTAGAGGCCGAGCATCAGCACCAGCCCCAAATGCAGGAACACCGGCGTGATGGCGGGGGCATGCGGCAGGCGCTTGGCCTCGGTCTCGCCGAACACCATCGGCTGGACCTTGCCGAAAATGGCGGCGAAGGCCACGCCCAGCGCCAGCAGCAGCACCGGCGTCGCCCACGGGTGATGTTTCATGGCGTGGGTGAGGATCATGAACTCGCTGGCGAAGACGCCGAAGGGCGGCATGCCGAGGATGGCCAGCGTGCCCAGCAGCAGGCCCCAGCCTATCAGCGGGTTGATGCGAATGAGCCCGCGGATGCTGTCCATCTGCTGGGTGCCGGTCTTCTGCGTGGCATGGCCGACGGCGAAGAAAATCGCCGACTTGGTCAGCGAATGCATGGTCATGTGCAGCAGGCCGGCGAAGTTGGCCACCGCGCCGCCCATGCCGAAGGCGAAGGTGATCAGCCCCATGTGCTCGATGGACGAGTAGGCGAACATGCGCTTGACGTCCTTCTGCCGCGACAGGAAGAAGGCCGCCATCAGCAGCGTGACCAGGCCGAAGCCCATCATCAGGTCGCCGGCATAGTCGCTGTGGATGGCGCCGTCGGCCAGCACCTTGCAGCGCAGGATGGCGTAGAGCGCGACGTTGAGCAGCAGGCCGGAGAGCACGGCCGAAACGGGCGTCGGGCCTTCGGCGTGGGCGTCGGGCAGCCAGTTGTGCAGCGGCGCCAGGCCGACCTTGGTGCCGTAGCCGACCAGCAGGAAGATGAAGGACAGCGCCATGACATTGGGTTCGAGCTGGCCCTTGACCTCGACCAGGTGGGTCCATAGCAGCGCGTTGCCGGTCTCGCCCAGCACGCGCTCGGCGGCGAAGTAGAGCAGGATGGTGCCGAACAGCGCCTGGGCGATGCCGACGCCGCAGAGGATGAAATACTTCCACGCCGCCTCGAGGCTGGCCGGGGTGCGGTAGAGCGAGACCAGCAGCACGGTGGTCAGCGTCGCCGCCTCCATCGCCACCCAGAGGATGCCGAGGTTGTTGGTGGTCAGCGCCATCAGCATGGTGAACATGAAGAGCTGGTACATGCTCTTGTAGAGGCGCAGCCGCGGCTTGGTGAGGCGGCCGTGGGCGGCCTCGTTCGCCATGTAGGGGCCGGAGAAGATGCTGGTGGTCAGGCCGACGAAGGCGGTGAGGGCGACGAAGAAGACGTTGAGCGAGTCGATGAAGAACTGCTCGCCGAAGGCGAAGCGCGGGCCGTTGGCGACGATCTCTGCCGTCAGGCCGGCGGCAGCGAGGAAGGTGCCGAGGCTGGCGATGATGTTGAGGTTGGGCGCCCAGGCGCGCTCGCCGAACACCGTCAGCAGCGCGCCGCTGACGAGGGGAATGGCCAGCATGAGGACGAAGAAATCGAACATCAATTGTCCTTCAGGCGTTCCATGTGACGGATGTCGAGGCTGTCGAACTGCTCGCGGATCTGGAAGAAGAACACGCCGAGGATGATGACGCCGACCAGCACGTCGAGCGCGATGCCCAGTTCGACCACCATCGGCATGCCGTAGGTGGCGCTGGTGGCGGCGAGGAAGAGGCCGTTCTCCATCGACAGGAAGCCGACCACCTGGGTGATCGCCTTGCGCCGCGTGATCATCATCAGGAAGGCGAGCATCACCACGGCCAGCGCGATGCCCAGCGTGCCGCGCGCGATCGAACTGGACAACTCGGAGATGGGCAGCGCGACATTGAAGGCGAGCATCACCAGGGCGATGCCGATCAGCATGGTGGTCGGGATGTTGATCAGCGGCTCGACCTCGCTCTTGATCTGCAGCTTGCGCACCAGCCGGTGCAGGATCCAGGGCAGCAGCCAGGCCTTGAGCAGCAGGGTCAGGCCGGCCGACCAGTAGAGATGCGTCTGTCCGGTGCTCACCGCCACCACCAGCGTCGACAGGCACAGCGTCAGCCCCTGCAGGGCGAACAGGTTGATCAGCTGCAGCACGCGGCGCTGCGCCAGCATGGCGAAGGACAGCAGCAGGATCACCGCGGCGAAGAGATTGATCAGCTGCGCGGAGAGCGGAATGGAGGAATTCATACCCGCGCCTCCAGCAGCAACCGCACCAGCAGCCCCAGCACGGCCAGCAGGAAGGCGGTGCCGAGGAATTCCGGGGCGCGGAAGATGCGCATCTTGGCGTTGATGGTCTCGATGACGGCGAGCAGGAAGCCGCCGATGGCGAGCTTGAGCAGCAGCAGCGGAATCGCCGCCAGCAGGGCCATGAAGTTGTCGCGCTCGGCGATGCCCCAGGGAAAGAACAAGGCGAGGCCGAGACAGGAATAGGCATAGAGCTTGAGGCTGGAAGCCCACTCGATCAGCGCCAGGTGGCGCCCCGAGTATTCGAGGATCATCGCCTCGTGGATCATGGTCAGCTCGAGGTGGGTGGCCGGGTTGTCCACCGGCACGCGGGCGTTCTCGGCCAGCGACACCATGGTGAAGGCGATGCCGGCGAAGGCGAGGCTGGGAACGATGATGAACTCGCGATGCGCCAGGGCCTCGACGATCGTGGCCACCGAGGTGGACTGGGCGATCATGGCGACGGTGAAAATCACCATCAGCAGCGCCGGCTCGGCGAGGAAGCCGACCAGCATCTCGCGCCGGCCGCCGAGGCTGCCGAAGGAAGTGCCGACATCCATCGCCGCCAGCGCGATGAAAATGCGCGCCAGGCCGAAGACGCCGACCAGGGCGATGGCATCGGCGGCGGGCGCAAGCGGCAAGTCGGTCGACAGGCTGGGGATGATGGCGCAGGCCAGCACCATGCAGCCGAATACGACGAAGGGCGCGGCACGGAACAGGGAGGAGGCACCGTGCGCCAGCACCACGTCCTTGTGGAACAGCTTGTGCAGCATGTAATAGGGCAGCAGCAGCGGCGGCGCCGTGCGGCTCTGCAGCCAGGCACGGCACTGCCCCACCCAGCCCGAGAGCAGCGGCGCCAGCACCAGCGCCAGCGCGATGGCGAAGACCTGGCCGATGAGCCCGGAGATGCTGATCATGGGCGACCCACCAGCAGCAAAATGATCAGGGTGATGAAGCTGTAGAGCAGATAGACGGCGATGCGGCCGCCCTGCACCGTCGTCACCAGGCCCGCGATGGCATTGGCCAGGCGTGCCACCGGCAGGTAGAGCCAGTGCCAGAAATGATCCTCGACCTTGACGCTGTAATAGGGCTCGGGATCGCGGGCCGTCGGGAAATGGCGCTCCATGCGGAACATCGGCTCGAAGATGCGGCGGATCGGCTGGCTGAAGCCCTCGGCCGTGTCCTGCGCGCGCGGCCCCTGGAAGAAGTAGCCGCAATCCCATGCCGCGGTGCGGCGCACGCGGCCATGGTAGAGGCGGCGCACCAGCCAGCGGCCCAGCAGCAGCGTGGCGGCGATGGTGACGAGGAAGATCAGCGGCTCGTAGCTGGCTTGTTCGGCCGAGATCGGCGCCAGCATCCACCAGCCGTGTTCATTCAACTTGTCGGCAAGGCCCGTGCCCAACAGCTGGCGCGTGGCGGCATCGATGCGCAGGATCACCGTCGACGGCAGCACACCCAGCAGCAGTGTGATCAGCGCCAGCCAGGCGAGGCCGAGTTTTTCCCACGGACCGGCGTCATGGGCGTCCTTGAGGGCCGGCTCGCGCATCTGGCCGAGGAAGATGATGCCGTAGAACTTGACCATGGCGAAGCCGGCCAGGGCGGCGATGAAGACGACCAGCGCCGCCGCCACCGGCACCACCATGTTGAGCCAGGGGTGCGGCAGGCCCGGCGAGAAGAGGAAGGCCTGCAGCAGCATCCACTCGGAGACGAAGCCCGACAGCGGCGGCAGGCCGGCGCTGGCGATCACGCCGGCCAGGGCCAGCCACGCCACCCAGGGCATGCGGTGGATCAGGCCGCCGAGCTTGCCCAGGCTGCGCTCCTTCGTCGCGTGCAGCACCGAGCCGGTGCACAGGAACAGCAGGCTCTTGAAGCCGGCATGGGCGAGGCAGTGATAGAGCACGGCCGTCAGCGCCAGCGCCGCCAGCGCCTCCATGCGGTAGGAATGGAAGAGCAGCGTCAGGCCGATGCCGACGGCGATGAGGCCGATGTTCTCGATCGAGGAATAGGCCAGCAGCCGCTTCATGTCGCTCTGCACCGTGCTGTAGAGCACGCCGAACAACGCGGTGGCCAGCCCCACGGCCAGCGCCACCACGCCCCACCACCACAGCGTCGAATGCAGCAGGTCGAAACTGACGCGCAGCAGGCCGTAGATGGCGGTCTTGAGCATGACGCCGCTCATCAGCGCCGACACCGGCGAGGGCGCGGCCGGGTGCGCCTCCGGCAGCCAGACGTGGAGCGGCACCAGGCCGGCCTTGGCGCCGAAGCCGGCCAGCGCCAGCAGGAAGGCGGCCGAGGCCCAGAACGGCGAAAGTTCCTGGCCGCGCATGCCGGCGAAGGTGTAGTCGCCGCTGCCCGAGGTCATCACGCCGAAGGACAGCAGGATGGCGATGGCGCCGACGTGGGCGATCAGCAGGTAGAGGAAGCCGGCGCTGCGGATGGCGGCGTGGCGGTGGTCGGTGGTGACCAGCAGGAAGGACGACAGCGCCATGGTCTCCCACGCCACCATGAAGGCGTAGGCGTCGTCGGCCAGCAGCACCATCAGCATGCTGGCGAGGAAGACGTGGTATTCGAGGCAGAGCACGCCGGGCGCGGTGCCCTGGCCCTGGCGGAAATAGCCGGCGGCGTAGATGGAGATGCCGACGGAGACGAAGCCCAGCAGCAGCGCGAAAACGGCGGAAAGGTTGTCCAGGCGCAGATGGAAGGGCAGGTCGGGCAGGCCGATGGCCAGCACGGCGGTTTGCGCCGGGCCGCCGAGCGAGCCGAGCGCCACCAGCCCGACCACCATGCCGACGAGGGCGCCGAGCGGGAACAGGGTCTTGCTGATGAAGCGCGTGTTGCGCGGCGCCGCCAGCCCGAGCAGCCCGATGGCCAGCCAGGCGCAGGCGGCGATCAGCAGGGTGTCGATGGGCAGAAGGCTGGTCATGTCGGCAGCAGGGTCTTCGGCGATTCTAGCAGCGGTCCCCGAGCCGCCGTCCCGCCACTGCCGACTTTTGGGTCGCGGCCTCAGCCGAGCCGTGCCACCCAGGCTTGCGCCGACGTGCTCATGACATCGAGCAGCAGCTCGGGGAATACGCCGAAGGCGAGAACCAGCGCGGCGAAGGCCAGCATCAGCGCCAGCTCGCGCGGCCGCAGGTCCTCGGCCGTCGCCACCGCAGGCCGCGTCACCGGACCGAAAAAGGCGCGGCGATAGAGGCCGAGGAAATAGGCGGCACCGATCACCATGCCAACCAGCGCGGCCAGGCCCGCACCGGCATGGTGCTCGAAGGTCGACAGCAGCAGCAGCAGTTCCGCCGGGAAGCCCGAAGTGCCCGGCAGCCCCATCGTGGCCAGGCCGAACAGCAGGAAGAAACTCGCCAGCAGCGGCATGCTACGCGCCGCGCCGACGAGGCTCGCCGCATCGGTCGAACCGGTGCGACCGTGCAGCGCGGCGAGCAGCAGGAAGAGGCCACCGGAAGCGACGACGAAATTGAGAAGCTGCAGCACGGCGCCCTGCAGGCCCTGCAGGTTGAACGAGGCGATGCCCAGCACGACGAGGCCGACGTGCGACATGCTGGCGTAGGCCAGCATGCGCCGCAGGTTGGTCTGCGCCAACGCCACCACCGCGCCGTAGAGGATGGCCGCCGTGCCGAAGGCCGCCAGCAGCCAGTGCAGTTCCTGCGCCGCGGCCGGCGCCAGCGGCACGGCGAAGCGGATCAGGCCATAGGCGCCGAGCTTGAGCCCGGTGAGCAGCGCGCACACGGCGACCGGGCCTTCCATGGCAATCAGCGGCAGCCAGGTGTGCAGCGGAAACAGCGGCACCTTGACGCCGAAGCCGAGCAGCAGCAGCAGGAACACGGCGTACTGCGTTCCGCTCGGCAGGGGTGTGGCGAACAGCGTCGGCAGGTCGAACACCAGCGGGCCGCCGCCGGACGCTGCGGCGAAGGCCACGACGAGGAAGCCGAAGAGCAGCGCGACGCCGCCGGCCAGCATGACCAGGGTGTATTTCATCGCGGCGTGGCGGCGGTTGGGGCCGACGCCCCATAGCGTCACCAGGAAATACAGCGGGATCAGGGTGAATTCCCAGAAGAGGAAGAACAGCACGGAGTCGAGGGCGCAGAACACGCCCAGCGTCGCCGTCTCGAACAGCATCAGCAGGCTGTAGTAGAGGCGCGGCAGGGTGTGCACGCTGTTCCACGAGGCGAGGATGACGCCGATGAACAGCAGCACCGTGGCCGGCAGGAAAAGGATGGAAATGCCGTCGACGCCCACCATGTAGTGGATGTTCAGGCTGGGGATCCAGTCGTACTTCTCCACCAGCTGGAAGCCGGGCTGCGCCGGGTCGAAGAAGAACACGGCCAAGCAGGCGACGACGACGTCGATCAGCGCGGTGGTCAGCGCGACCACACGGGCCGACTCGGGACGCGGCAGCAGCCAGGCCAGCGCGGCGCCGAGCGGCAGCGTCAGGAACAGCAGCGAGATCAGGGGAAAGTGGTCCATCAGCCGTGATGTCCGAAACGCGACGCCATCGCCTTGAGCGCCGGCTCGATCAGGTCGAGCCAGGGTTCGAAGTAGAAGCCGGCGAGCAGCAGCACCAGAACGGCAATGCCGCCGACGACGTATTCCATCGGCAGGGTGCGCTCGACCTGGGCGACGTCGGTGCCCTCCGCCGTCGGCGCGAGGAAGGCCTTCTGGAAGGCGTAGAGCAGGAAACCGGCGGCCGCGACGTTGCCCAGCGCCGCCGCGACCGTGGACAGCGCGCCGAAGCGTTCCATGGCCGCCTCGAGCACCAGGTGGACGGCATCGAAGCCCGGCGTGCCCGGCATGCCGACGATGGAGAGGCCGCCGACGAGGAAAGCGACGGCAATGAAGGGGATGCGTTCGAACAGGCCGCCGAGCTTCGGCCAGGTCGGTCGAGTGCGTGCGGCGGAAGACGAAGCCGACCATGAACAGCATGACCGTCACCGCCAGGCCGAAGTTCACCGACAGCAGCATGGCGCCGGCCAACCCCGCCGGATGCAGGGTGAACAGGCCGATCACGATCAGGCTGGTGTGGCTGACCACGGCGAAGGACAGCAATCGCCGCAGGTTGGTCTGGAGGAAGGCGAGGATGGCGGCGTAGAACACGCCGGTCATGGCGAAGGCGACGATGAAGTTCTGCCACTCCAGCACCGCCTCCGCCGTCAGCGGCAGCAGGAAGCGCAGCATGCCGTAGATGCCGACCTTGACGCCGAGCAGCAGCGAGGGCGCGATGGCGACCATGCCGCGATGGGCGACGTGCGGCAGCCAGCCATGCAGCGGGAACAGCGGCGTGCGCACCGCCAGGCCGTAGAACAGCAGGAAGAAGGCGACCGACTGGAACTTGCCCTGCGCCGGCACCTTGAGCAGATCGAAGAGGTCGAAGCTCCAGCGGCCGGTGACGTCGGCATGGCCCCAGGCCAGCACCAGCATGCCGCCCGCCAGCAGGGCGATGCCGACGCCCTGGAACTGCAGGAAGCGCGTCATCGCCAGCAGGCGGTTCTCCTCGGTCGAGGTGGACCAGTGGCCGATGAGGTAGCCGGCGACGGCCAGTTCCACCACCGAGAACAGCGCGAACCACAGCAGGTTCACCGTCACCAGCATGGCCATCAGCGCGGCCTCGGCCAGTAGGATCAGCGCCATCAGCCGGGCGGGCGCGGCCAGGCCGCGCACCAGGCCGTAGAGCGTCATCAGCACCGCGATCAGCGCGGCCAGCAGCACGAACAGCGCGGTGACGCCGTCGGCGCCGGCGTGGTAGCCGATGGCATCGATGCGCTCGGCCAGTTGCAACGCGGGCGAGGCGGGATCGATGTGGCGATAGAGCACGAAGCCGAGCGCCAGTTCGAGCAGCGCGATGACGCGACCCAGCACAACGACGCCCGTGCGGTCGCCCAGGGCGAAGACCACGGCCGCGCCGAACAGCGGCAGCAGTTGCAGCGCGGCGAGGATAGGCCAGCCGGTGTAGGCGATCTCGGTCATCACAGGATCACCACGAAAGTCGCCACGATCGCCACGATCAGGTAGCGCGGCCGCTCGAGCAGCGCCTCGAACACCAGCAGGTAGTCGCCGATGCGCCGCAGCGCGCGGGTCAGCGGGCCGCCGCCCTGCTGCATCACCAGGTTCGATTCGAAGCGGTGCAGGCGCTCGGCGCTCCACTCGAGGAAGGTCCCGGCGAGGCCGTGGCCGCGGATCACGTCGTCGCCGCCAGAATGGGCCTCCTCGCCGGCGCGGCGGCGCTCGGGCATGCCGACGAGGTGCGACAGCACGTTGTCGTCGAAGTCGCGCATGTCGCGACCGACCGATTGCGCCGGGCGGATCAGCGCGCCCGCCGCCAGGTGCTCGACCCAGAAGCGCTGCAGCGCCGCCGTGTACAGCCACTGCCGGCCGGCCAGCCAGGCGGGAGCCGGCTTGGCCTTCTCGCTGACCAGGTGCATGTAGGACGGCGCCAGCAGGAACTGGTAGGCGCGCCAGGCGGCGTGCAGTCCCATGTGCCAGGCGGCGACTTCGAACCAGCCGAGGCCGCAGGCGAGGAACATCAGGCCGACCTGCGTCGTGGTGGCGAACAGCAGCGAGGACTTGACGTCGGTCTGGGTGAGGCCGGCGAGCCAGCCGTAGAGCGCCGTGGCGAGGCCGACCACGGCGAGATAGACCATCACGTCCGGCACCTGGACCAGCACCGGCTCGAGGCGCAGGACAAGGTAGACGCCGGCATGGACCATGATCGCGCCGTAGAAGATGGCCGACGACGGCGTCGGCCCTTCGAGCGCGCGGGCGATCCACGAGGCGAAGGGCAGCTGCGCCGACTTGGCGACGGCGGCGACGAGGAAGCCGAAGAGGATCAGGCGCGCATTGATCTTGTCGAAGCTTTC
This sequence comes from uncultured beta proteobacterium, assembly GCA_963709555.1. Lineage (GTDB taxonomy): Bacteria > Pseudomonadota > Gammaproteobacteria > Burkholderiales > Rhodocyclaceae > Sulfurisoma. The sequence continues at coordinate 107,546 of CAVPWR010000006.1, forward strand.
GCCCTGCGCCCACGCGGCCAGCCCCGACCACTCGACCGTGCCCAGCCACCAGGCCGCGAGGCTGATGCCGAGGATGAAACCGGCATCGCCGATGCGGTTGGTGATGAAGGCCCACAGTGCGTTACCCGTGGCCACCGGCCGGTCGTAGGCGTAGCCGATCAGCAGGTAGGAGCTGACGCCGGCGAGCTCCCAGCCGACGAAGGTGAACACCGCGTTGCCCGACAGCACGATCAGCAGCATGCCGGCGAGGAACAGGCACATGAAAATGAAGAAGCGCTGGAAGCCGATTTCGCGGTGCAGGTAGTTGCGCGAGAAGCGCAGCGCGACCACGCCGATCAGCGCCACCAGCGTGGCGAAGGCCAGCGAGAGGCCGTCGAGGATGAAGGAGACGGGAACGGAAAACTCGCCGCTGGCGAACCAGCGGCCGACGACGAAGTGGCCCGGCGCGCCCTCGGAGAGTGCCAGCGCGTCGAGACCGAGCAGGCCGAGCAGCGCCGCCCAGGCCGCGCCCTCGGCCAGCCGCGCGGCGGGCGGCTCGCTGTCGTCGCCCTGCGCGGCGACGGTGCGGCCGGCGAGGACGTAGGTCGCGATGCCGCCCGCTGCCAGCAGCGGCAGCAGCGGGATCAGCATGACGAGGATGAAGGTGCAGTTCATACAGCCAAGGGCCTTTCCAGCAGCACCGGCGGCAGCGGCTCGCGGTTGCCCGAGAACCAGTCGACCGACTGCCTGACTGTCTTCACTTCCAACGCGTTGCCGTCCCACGGCAGCCAGCCGTCGGCCGGATCGAAGAGGTGGATGGCGCCCGAAGCGGGGTCCTTGGCCGCGACGATGACCCAGCCGTTGCCGACCAGTTCCTGCAGCGGCGGCTGGCGCCGGTAGACGGCGGTGATGATGTCCAGCGTCTGTTCGACCACCACCAGCAGGCGCATCGCCTCGTGGATCTCGATCATCTGCTTGGGCAGGCCGGTGCGCAGGTCGGAGCCGGCGCCCTGCATGACGCCGAAATAGCCGGCGACGTTGTGCATGATCTTGCTGCCGCAGCCGAACAGTTCGTTGTTCACCGTCGAGAAGAAATACTCGAGGTTGATGCCGGCGCCGACCGCGCCGTTGATCAGCAGGTGGCGCTCGAGCACCTTGCCCTCGGGGTCCTGCGTCGGGTCGTAGGAGATGAGGAAGGCGCGGCGGTCGAAGTAGGCGCCGCGCGACATGGCGCGGCGACCGAAGAAGGCGCAGGCGTTGGTGACGTGGCCGAGCTCCGGCCGCGGCTGCGAGAAGTCGTTGCGGCGGCCCCAGACATGACGCAGCGCCGCGGCCTTGCCGATGGAGAGCGGCGCCGAGTAGAGCCGGCGGCAGCGCTCCTGCGCATGCACCCGCGCAGCCTCGCCGAGGTCGCGGTCGACCCGGGAAAAAGTCGGCTGTAGCGGCACGGGGAGGTCCTCGCCGTCGTACCAGGTGATGATGTCGTCGGCGGTGTTGTGCTCGCCGCCGAGGAAGTGCGTGGCCGCCGGCACATGGATGCCGCGCTCGGCCAGCAGCGCGCGCACCTCGGGCCGGTTGGCCATGGCACAGAACAGGCGCGCGTTGGGGCCGGAGTGGCGACCGGAACAGGCGCCGCAGTCGTAGGCCGCCATGTGCGGGTTGTTGGTGCTGTTGGAGCCGTGGCCCATGATGACCACCAGCGGCGCAAAGTTTTTCGTCAGGCCGAGGTTGGTGAGGAAGCCGGCGATGCGCTCCGCCTGCTCGGCGTCGGTGAAGCCCTGGCGCGGCGCCTCGGGCGTGGCGGGCGCAGTCGGGTCGGCGGCATTGAGGTCCAGCCGCGTCGGCACGACGAGGTCGAAGGCCTTGCGCAGCGCGACGTTCATGCGGCCGAGCAGGCCGGGCGCGAGCGAGCGCAGCAGCAGGCCAACCAGCGCCGCCGGCGCAGCCAGCGCGCTGAGCAGCGTGCCGCCGACGAAGCTGCGGCGCGTAACCTGGTGCAGCCGATCCTGCCAGCGCAAGCGTCGCTGATGGCGGCGGCGATGTTCGGCCGCCGTATCGCCGGCGCCGACTTTTTCGACACGGGGCACTTCATGCACATCGTGCGAGGGAATGATGACCGTCGGCACCACCGGGCACAGCGCCGTCGGCTCGCGGTCGTCGAGGCCGTAGTAGTTCTGGAACACGGCGAAGTGCGCCGCGCCGCCCAGCGTCTCGAGCTGCGGATTGACCTCCTCGAGGTGGCGGCGCATGCCCTCCTCGCGATCGTCCATGCAGAACACCAGCTGGGCGGTCGGGCCGTCCTTGTGACCGTTCCAGCGGCCGTGGTTGGCGGCCAGCCCGGCGAAGATCTGCTCGCGGTAGTGGCGCTCGTAGGCGTTGAGCCAGACGAAGCCGCGGCGGTGTTCGTCGAGCAGGCGCAGGCCGCCGAGCAGCGACTCGGCGCCGGCCTTGCCCAGCGCGCGCAGGTCGGCGGCGTTCATCCCCAGATGCTGGCACAGCCGGAACAGCGGCCAGGCCGAGCGCGCCAGGCCGTGGCTGGCGGTCTGCTCGGCCGTCGGCGCATTGCGCCAGGCCTCGATGTGCTCGGCCAGCCATTCCCACAGGCCCGGCTGCTGCGGCAGGGCAGCCTCGTTGGCGGCCGGCAGGTGCGGCTCGATCAGGTCGAGCAGCCATTCGGGAAGGTCGCCGCCGTGGAAAGCCTGTCGTACCCAGAGCTCGGCCGGATGGCGGCGGAAGTAGCTGCCGAGTTCGGCCAGGTTCAGCTCGACGCCCCAGTGGCGGCGCGCGATGTCGGCCGCGACCAGGCGCTCTAGCACGAGGCGCACGGCGAGGTAGTCGAGCATCGCCACCGGCACGTCCTGGGTGCCGGCATAACCCGGGCGGTTGTGGCGCCACAGGAACATGCCGGACCAGCCCGGCAGCTCCAGCGCCAGGCGTTCGAGATAGCCCGGCCAGCGCTCCTCGGACAGGCCGAGGCGGCCGAGTTCGGCGATCACAGCGTCCGTCGCGTCGGCGGGCAGCGCGGCGACCTGCAGTCGCGCCTCGGGCAGCGCATCGAGCGTCCAGCGCGATGTCTTCCGCCACGCTCTGCCGCCAGGCGGCGTAGAAGCCCTGCGTGCGTGCCGGATTGCGCCAGGGCGCGAGGCCTTGGTCGAGGTGGGCGGCGATATGGCGCAGCAGGGCCGGGCGCACGGCTTCGAGCGCGTCCTCGTTGGTGAGCGCCTTGACCAGCCCGCCCGCCGTATCGCTGACGCCGACTTTTGCGACCAGTTCGTCCCACAGCGCGTCGGCGCGCTCGGCGAAAACCTGCTGCGCGCCAGCGGCGGTGGCGTAGCCCTCCTCCTCGCGCGCCGACAGCTCGAGCAGTTCCTCGGGGTGATCGAAGGCATGGTCGATGCCGAACACGTCGAGGCAGGCGAGCCATAAATCATTCACCGTCCCCGCCTCGTCGGCGCCCGCACCGAGCAGCCGCGCGCGGGCAGGCGCCGGCGACGTCGTCCTGCACCCGGGTACAGCGCCCGCATCTCCTCGATCTGCCACTTGAGCCGGGCCAGCGGAATCGGCATCACCGTGTGGACGAGGCCGGTGCGCACCACGTCGCGGCGGCGCACGGGGCCCGCGGCGGTCGTCAACAGCACGGCGTCGAGGTCGAGGCCCCAGCGGCTGCCGAGATGATTCAGCGCCGCGTCGATGTCGGCATCGGCTATGCGGCCGCTCTGATGAAAGCCGCGGCAGACGCTCTCCGGCAGCCAGACGGGCGCGCCGCTGAGCCGGCCGGCGGCGGCAAGCGCTTCCATGAAGGGCAGATGCTGGAAGCCGTGCAGGGTGTTGTGGTGGACGAAGTCCTTGATCGAGGCCTGGCTCGGCAGCACGTGCTCGAGGTGGTGGATGCAGTCGTGCAGACGGCTGCGGATATCGGCGACGCCGTCGGATGGAGAAGCGTGGTGCGCCATCTCAGCCTCCGAAGAACCGCGCCAGCCGCGCCACCGAGGCGCCGACCAGGGTCAGCGCCGGCGCCGGGTGCAGGCCGATGGCGAGGATGCCGAAGGAGAGCACGCCGGCCGCGGCCATCTCGGAACGCGTCAGGTCGGGCACGCTGCTTCATGGTCTCGCCGACCGGGCCGGTGAACAGCCGGCCGACGGTGCGGAAGGCGTAGGCGGCGCTGATCAGCAGCGAGAGCGAGAGCAGCACCATCCAGCCGCCCCAGCGGGCGAAGCCGCCGACCAGGACGTGCAACTCGGCGATGAAGCCCGCCGTGCCGGGCAGGCCGACGGCGGCGACCAACGCCAGCACCATGAAGAAGGCGAAGCGCGGCATGGTGCGCACCAGCGAGGAATAGTCGCCGATGTCGCGCGTCCTCGTTCGCGCGTGCAACAGGCCGACCAGCAGGAACAGCGCGCCGGCGACGAGGCCGTGCGCGACCATCTGCATCACCGCGCCGGTGAAACCTGCCGTGTTGAGCGCGGCCAGGCCGAGCAGCACCACGCCCATGTGCGAGATCGACGAATAGGCCAGCATGACCATGAGGTCGCGGCTGCGCCAGGCGAGGATGCCGCCGTAGAGCAGCGTGACGAAGGCCAGCGCCACCAGCCAGCCCTGCAGCGCCCAGGCCGCGCCGGGCAGCGTCTCGACTGCGCGCAGCAGGCCATAGCCGCCCATCTTGAGCAGGATGCCGGAGGAGATCAGCGGCACCGCACTGGGCGCCTCGGCATAGACCAGCGGCGCCCAGCCGTGCATCGGGAACACCGCCATCTTGACGCCGAAGCCGATGAACAGCCCGGCGAAGATCCACACCTGGGTGGCAATGGGTAGGCCACGCGCCGCCTCGGCGATGGCGCTCATGCTGAAGCTGTGCGTGGGTACGGCATCGTAGAGCAGCAGCAGCGCGATCAGCATGAACACCGAGCCGCCCATGGTGTAGAGGACGAAGTTGAGCGCCGCCTTTTGCCGCCGCTGACGGTTCTGGCCGCCGAGGCGGTCGATGAGGAAGAACAGTGGAATCAGCGTCAATTCCCAGAAGACATAGAACAGCGACCAGTCGCGCGCCATGAAGACGCCGAGCATGGCGGTCTCGAGCAGCAGCAGCAGCGAGAAATAGAGTTTTGCTCCGGTTTTGACGCTGCCGGAGGCGATCACTGCAACCGGCATCAGCAGCGTGGCGAGCAGCACCAGCGGAAAGGAGAAACCGTCGACGCCGAGCGAGAAGCTGGAGCCCAGTCGCGCATGCCAGGCGTGAGTCTCGTAAAGCTGGATCGCCGGCGACGGTCGGATCGAACTGCGCCAGCAGCGACCAGGCGAAGACCATCACCACGCCCGTCGCCGCCAGCGTGGCGCGGCGAATCAGGTCGGCGTTGCGGCCCGGCAGCAGCGCCACGATGAGGGCGCCGAACAGCGGCAGCAGCAGCAGGACTCTCAGCATGCCTGGAACTGGATGCGGCGGGTGCGGATCATGCCCGTACGGTGGCCCCGGTCAGCTGAAGCGCTCTTCGGGGATGAACGCGGGCACCGATGTCGGTCGCAACGTATCGGCGGCACCGAGGTTCTCCTCGCGCGAGTAGATTTTTTCCAGGGCCTGCTCGGCCGTCGAGAAGAAGGCCTTGTCGCCGATCTCGGCACGCAGGCCGGTGGCCTGCATGACATCGAGCACCTGCTTCTTCAGGCCCGAGAACAGCACGACCACGCCAATGCCCCGCATGCGCTGGACCAGGTGATGGATCACTTCCTCGCCGGAAGCGTCGAGCTCGTTGATGCCATCGCCGACGATCAGCAGGTAGGGCGCGTGCGGGTTGTTGGCCACCGCTTCGAGGATGGCATCCTCGAAGTAGGCGACGTTGGCGAAGTAGAGGCTGCCGTCGAAGCGCACCGCCGTCACCACGTCGGACGCCGGCAGGTTCTTGACCTTGACGTCGCGCAGCGTGCCGTCGGTGTAGCGGCCGAGGATCGCGACCCGCGGCGACATGCTGCGGTAGAGGTAGAGCACCAGCGCCAGCCCGGCGCCGACCATGATGCCCTTGTCCAGATGGGGGGCGAAAGCCAGCGTGGCGATGAAGGTGACGACCGAGGCAATGCCGTCGTGCTTGTTGGCTTGCCAGGCGTGCTTGATCGCCCCGAAATTGATCAGGCCGATGACGGCCATGATGATCACGGCAGCGAGCACCGCCTGCGGCAGGTGATAGAGCAGCGGCGTCAGGAAGAGCAGCGTGACCAGAACGATGAGTCCGGTGATGACCGACGACATGCCGGTCTTCGCCCCCGAGTTCATGTTCACCGCCGAACGCGAGAATGAACCGGACACCGGGAAAGCATGGGTCAGGCTGCCGACAAGGTTGGCCAGGCCCTGGCCGATCAGCTCCTGGTTCGGGTCGATCTTCTGCCGGGTCTTGGCGGCGATGGCCTTGGCGATGGAGATGGCCTCCATGAAGCCCACCAGCGAGATCACGATGGCGGCCGACAGCAGGCTGAACCCAGCATGTCCCAGGACATTTTCGGCAACCCGATCGAGGGCAGTCCCTCGGGAATCTTGCCGACGACCTCGCCGCCGCCGATCAGCTTGAAGCCATCGTCCTTGACGCTGCGAATGCGGTAAACGGCGCTATCAAGCTTTGCCGCCGCCGGCGCCTGTCCTTCGCGGTAGAGCGCCACGGTCTGCCCCTTGTCGTCGCTGACGCGCACGATACGAATCGCGCGCAGCTGCTGACGCAGCTCGGCGGACTCTCGGTCCATCATCTGCACCGCAAGGCGGTTCATGTCCACTATGGCATCCATGGTCACGGCATGCGGGTTCAAGTCGCCCTCGACCTTGTGCACCGTCTTGGCCTCGACCGACTTCTTCGCCAGCTCCTGATTGGCGAAATCGAGCCTGCGCCCGGCATCGCCGACGCGCTCGACCAGCGTCTTGAGCTCGGGCTCGGCGAGGTGCTCTAGCCTGCCGCTGGCGTTGCTCTCGAAGTTCAGCAGCCACGAAGCGACGACAGTCACCACCACGGCGATCAGCACCCCCGGCAGCTTGGGCGCCTTCTTGCGGATAACGTACATGATGACGATGGCGACTAGGCCCATCGCCAGCGTCGGCATGTGGGTGTCGCCGACCTGCTTCGCCACGCCGATGATGTCGTTGACGAAATGCTCGGAACGGCCCATGGGCACGCCGATCAGCTTGTTAACCTGAGACAGGCCGATGATCATCGCCGCTGCGTTGGTGAAACCGACGATCACCGGATGCGACAGGAAGTTCACCACCACGCCGAGCTTGAACACACCCAGGCCCAGTTGCACGATGCCGACCAGCAGCGCCAGCATGATGGCCAGGGTGACGAACTGGTCCGAGCCGGGAGCCGCCAGCGGCGCCAGCGAGGAGGCCGTCAGCAGCGAGGCGACCGCCACCGGACCGGTGCCGAGCTGGTTGGACGAACCCCACATCGCTGCGACCATCACCGGCAGGAAGGCCGCGTACAGTCCGTAATAGGGCGGCAGGCCGGCGAGCTGGGCGTAGGCCATCGACTGCGGCACCAGCACCAGGGCCACCGTCAAGCCGGCGAGGAAGTCGGCTTTCAGCGCATCCCCCCGCAGCGGAAACCAGGCGAGAAAGGGGAAAAATTTCTTCAGCGAGAGAGTCATGGCGTCAGCTCGTAACAGATGTGATTGCAGCAGCGAAACCCGGACGCGGCGGCAATCGCCACCGGGGGGCACGACCCGGAGCAATAAATGCGGCAGGTCGCCGGCAAAAACCCGGCATTATCGAACTTTTCCGCCAAAAGCGTAATAGACACACGTAATACCGGCATAACGCGCTTGTTCCCTTACTGATGCAAGGGAAACGTAAAATGACGCGTTGAATCGGCCGCATCGCACAAAGTGACCGATTGCTTAGGGAGCCCATCGGCCCGACAAGGTTCTACCTACTACGGCAAACACGACCCAATGCTTTCCAACCCCTGGCTGCTGCGCCTCTTCCCCTTCCTGTCCTGGCTTCCGGTCAGCAAGGCCATCCTGATCGGCGACATCATCGCCGGCATCACCGGCGGGCTTGTGCTGGTGCCGAAGGCCATGGCCTACGCGCAACTGGCAGGGCTGCCGGTGTATTTCGGCTTGTACACGGCCTTCATTCCCGCCATCCTCGGCGCCCTGTGGGGATCGTCGCGGCAGCTCGCCACCGGGCCCGTCGCCATCATCTCGCTGATGACCGCCGCCGCCGTGTCGCCGCTGGCGGTGCCGTTGAGCGACGAATTCATGGGCCTGGTGCTGCTGCTCACGCTGATGGTCGGCATCATCCAGCTCAGCCTCGGCGCGCTCAGCCTGGGCACCATCGTCAATTTCGTTTCGCACCCGGTGATCCTCGGCTTCATGAACGCCGCGGCCATCATCATCGCGCTGTCGCAACTCGACATGCTGCTGGGCATTCCCAAGGGCCGCAGCGACTCCTTCCTCAAGGACATCTGGGAGATGTTCGGCCATCTGTCCCTGACCCACTGGCCGACGCTGGGCATGTCCGTATTCGCCCTGGTGCTGATGCTGGTCCTCAAGAAGCTGGCGCCCAAGCCGAGCGTGCTGATCGCCGTGGTGGTCACCACCCTCATCAGCTACGCCATCGGCTTCGAGCACAAGTCCAAGGGTTCGCCGGACGAGATCATGGACGAGCACACCCAGGCGATGGCCGTCGCCCACGTCCATGACGGACGCCCAGCTCAGTGCACTCAATATCGGCAATCGCCAAGACATCCGCCAAGTTGCGCGAGGCGCAGAAGGCCGGGGAAGAACGTTCCGTCGTCAACCTGACCCACCAGGTCGAGTTGCTCAAGCTCGAGCTGGCCACGGACGAGAAGCGGAACACCGAACGCATGCGCCAGATGCGCCGCCAGAACTTCGAGCGCGCGAAGGCCGCCGAGAGCATGCCGGCACGACTCTACCCGACCGGGCAGGTGCCGCCGGGCATCGAAACCGACGGGCGGCAATGGCATATCAAGAAAATCGAGCAGGGCGCCCTGCACCTGGTCGGCGGCGGCGACGTGGTGGGCAATGTCCCGCAAGGCCTGCCGTCCTTCACGCTGCCGCCGCTGGGCCTCGACGCCATCAAGTCGCTGCTCGCGGCCGCGCTGATCATCTCCCTGGTCGCCTTCATGGAATCGATCTCCATGGCCAAGGCAATGGCCACCAAGTCCAAGCAGCGCGTCGATCCCAACCAGGAACTGATCGGCCAGGGCCTGTCCAACATCGGCGGCGCGTTCTTCCAGGCTTATCCCGCCTGCGGCTCCTTCACCGGTTCGGCCATCAACCTGCAGGCCGGTGCCAAGACCGGCTTCGCCATGGTCTTCAACGGCCTCTTCGTCGCCGTCGTCCTGCTGTTCCTGACGCCCTATCTCTACCACCTGCCCAAGGCCGTGCTGGCGGTGATCATCCTGCTGGCGGTGACCGGCCTGGTCACGCCCGCCGCGCTCAAGCACACCTGGCAGGCGAGCAAGCTCGACGGCATCGTCGCCATCGTCACCTTCGTCGTCACCCTGCTGGCGGCGCCGCACCTCGACAAGGGCATCATGGTCGGCGCCGGCCTGGCGCTGGTCCTCTTCCTCTACAACACCATGAAGCCGCGCGTCGCCATCCTCGGCCGCTTCCGCGACGGCACGCTGCGCGACGCCAAGGTGAACAACCTGCCGGCCTCCGACGTGGTGACAGCCATCCGCTTCGACGGCCGCCTTTACTTCGCCAACGTCTCCTTTTTCGAGGATGCGGTGCTCGAAGCCGTGGCCAACAACCCGGAGGCGCCTTACATACTGATCGTCGGCGATGGCATCAACGACATCGACGCCTCGGGCGAGGAAGTGATCCACCATCTGGTCGAACGTCTCAACGAAAGCGGCATCGTCGTGCTCTTCGCCGGCCTCAAGAAGCAGGTGCATGACGTGATGCGCGCCACCGGACTGCGCGACATGATCGGCGAAGGCCGTTTCTTCGCCACCGCCGAGCAGGCATTGGAAAGCGATCTATTCGCGCGCCGAATACGCCGACCAGGACGATGCCCTGCGTCCGCCGCCGCGTTCCGAAACGTTTTCGCCCCGGGATCTGCACGACTGAGATTGACGCGGGCCTACCACTGGTTTTCTTGAGGAGACAGCCATGTCCGTAACCAGTACCGTCAGGGATCATTTCACGCCCCTTGCCGACGTATCCCCACGTGCGCGAAAACGTCACGCTGCGCGACGTCTTCGCCGAGTTGAAGGCCAAGTACGACTCCGCCGACAACTTTCGCAGCGTCCTCGTGCTCGATGCCGAGAATCGCCTGCTGGGCACCCTCGGGGTACATGACCTGCTGCACGCCCTGCTGCCCGACTACCTCCAGCAGACGCCGACCCGCTACGAAGGCGGTGCCGGGGACATATCCTCCCTCGCCACGCTGTGGCAGGAAGATTGCCGCGAGCAATTGCCGTCAGGCAGCCGCCGCGCCAATCGCAGCGCATGTGCGGCCGGTGCGGGCCGTGCTGGCCCCCGATGATCCGCTCGCCAAGGCCTTCTATCTGTTCGCCACGCAGCCGGTCAAGGTTCTGCCGGTCATCGAAGGCCAGCGGGTCGATCGGCGTCCTGCGCCGCTATCGACGTCGTAAACGAAGTCCTGAAGGCCATGCTCGGCGAAGGAGGTGCGAGCATGAGCGCAACAACGACCACTTACGAAGCCGCCGCCACGCCCTTCGACTGGAAGAAATGGACCGCCCTGCTCGGCGGCCTCGCCGTCTTCCTGCTCATCTACTTCGCCCCGCCCTGGGCCGACGCCATCGACCCGGGCGGCAAGCATTTCGCGCTCTCGCCCGAGGGCAAGGCCGCCATCGGCCTGTTCCTGATGGCCGGCATCTGGTGGGTGTTCGAGGTCATCCCCATCGGCGTCACCGCCATCGCCATCGGCGTGTTCCAGGCGCTGTTCGCCATCCGCCCGGCCAAGGAAGCCTTCCGCGACTTCATGGACCCGTCGGTGATGTTCATCTTCGGCTCGATGATCATCGGCATGGCCTTCACCAAGACCGGCCTGACCAAGCGCCTGGCCTACAAGATGCTCGCCATCGTCGGCGAGAACACCCGCACCATCCTGCTCGGCTGCCTGGTGGTGACCGCCGGTCTGGCGCATTTGATGGCGCATACGGCGGTGGCCGCCACCATGTTCCCCATCCTGCTGGCCATCCTCGCCCTCTACAAGGAAGACGAGGGACCGTCGCGCTTCGGCAAGGGCCTGTTCATGGGCATGGCCTGGGCCGCCGGCGCCGGCAGCGTCATCACCTTCCTCGGCTCGGCCCGCGCCCCGGCGGCGGCCAGCATGTTCAAGGAATTTACCGGACGGGACGTGAGCTTCTTCGATCTGCCGATGTTCCTCGGCCTGATCGGCTGGGGCATGGTGTTCCTGATCTGGATCTACCTGTCGATCGTCTTCAAGCCGTCCAAGGCCACCATTCCCGGATTGCGGCAGAAGGTCGCCAAGCTGTCGCAGACGCTCGGGCCGATGAGCCGCAACGAGATTTTCGTCCTCGCCTGCGTCGCGATGGTCGTCGCGCTGATGGCCCTGCAGTCGGCCGTGCCGGCACTGAAAAGCATCGACCGCGCCGCGCTGATGCTGACCTCAACCCTGCTCTTCTTCATCTTCGGCGTGCTCAAGGTGCAGGACCTCGAGGAACTGCCCTGGAACATCATCCTGCTGTTCTCGGGCGCCATGAGCATCGGCTTCTGCCTGTGGAAGACCGGCGCCGCCGAGTGGATGGCGGTGAACTGGCTCGGCGCGCTCACGGATGCGCACTGGTGGGTGTTCGTCATGGGCATCGCCGCCTTCGTGCTGGTGATGACCAACTTCATCATGAACGTCGCCGCCATCGCCATCGCGCTGCCGGTGTCGCTGGTGATCGCCAAGTACCTCGGCGTCGCCCCCGACGTGATCTTCTACGCCTCGCTGGTCACCGCCGGCATGCCCTTCGTGCTGCTGATCGGCGCCGCGCCCAACGCCATCGCCTACGAGTCGAAGCAGTTCACGCCGGGCGAGTTCTTCTGGCACGGCCTGGCGATGAGCGCGATCCTGCTCGTCGTGCTGGGCCTGGCCATGGTCACCTTCTGGCCGCTGTTCGGCATGCCGGTGCTGGCCAAGTAAGGAAAAGTCGGCACCAGCGCTACGGCGCGATCAGCGCATGGGCCGATCTGGGATAATCCGGATCGGCCTTTTTCTTTGGGGTACTCCGTGGGAAACCGCCTTTCCAAGATTTACACCCGCACCGGCGACGCCGGCACCACCGGACTCGGCGACGGCTCGCGCGTCGGCAAGGATGCGCCGCGCGTCGCCGCGCTCGGCGACGTCGACGAGCTCAACTCGGTCATCGGCCTGCTGCTGTGCGAGGAACTGCCGGACGATGTGCGCGAGGCTCTGATCGGCATCCAGCACGACCTGTTCGACCTCGGCGGCGAGATGTCCATCCCCGGCGCCAAGCTGCTGGCCGACACCCAGCCGGCGCGGCTGGAGAAGCTGCTCGACGGCTGGAACGATCAGCTCGGCCCGCTCAAGGAATTCATCCTGCCCGGCGGCACCCGCGCCGCGGCGCTGACCCACCTGGCGCGCACCGTCTGCCGCCGCGCCGAGCGCAGCGTGGTGGCGCTGGCGCATAACGAGGCGGTGTCGGATGCCAGCCGCCAGTATCTCGAATCGCCTCTCCGACCTGCTGTTCGTGCTCGGCCGCTGGCTCAACAAGAGCGCCGGCTGCAGCGACGTGCTGTGGCAGAAGGGCAAGAACGCCTGAGCGGCGTTATTCCGAAAAAGTCGGCTCTGGCGACGTCCCGGAGGAAGTTGCCTTGGGGGACACGGCGGCGGCGGCCAACTTCCGCCCCGCCACCTGACTTCATGCGATCAGCAGGGATTCCGCAGCGCCCTTGTGCATTTGGGCGACCGCGGCTACCGGCAATTGCGCCGACATCGGGCGCAGCGCGTCGCTCACCCCGCGGTACTCTTCACTCAGGTAGACCTTTTCCAGGGCCTGTTCCGCCGTGGAGAAGAAACACGGCTCACCGATCAGGTCGCGCAGCCCGGTAGCCTGCATCACATCCAGTACCTGTTTCTTGAGTCCGGAAAACAGGACGGTAACGCCGATGTCATGCAGGCGCTCGACGACATGATGGATCACTTCTTCGCCCGAGGCATCGACTTCGTTGATGCCATCGCCGACCACCAGCAGGTAGGGCGCTGACGGATTGCTGGCGACCGCATCGAGGATGGCATCCTCGAAGTAGGAAACGTTGGCGAAATAGAGGCGGCCGTCGAAGCGCACCGCCGTCACCACGCCGGAAGCCGGCAGATTATTCACTTTTGCATCGCGCAGCGTGCCGTCGCTGTGGCGGCCGAGAATGGCTACCCGCGGCGACATGGTGCGATAGAGATAGAGCAGGATGGCCAGTCCGGCACCCACCATGATGCCCTTGTCGAGGTGGGGTGCGAAAGCGAGCGTGGCGACGAATGTCACGACCGAGGCGATGCCGTCGTGCCTGTTGGCCTGCCAGGCATGCTTGATGGCGCCGAAGTTGATGAGGCCGATCACTGCCATGATGATCACGGCGGCCAGCACCGCCTGCGGCAAGTGGTAAAGCAGGGGCGTCAGGAAGAGCAGCGTGGCCAGCACGATGAGTCCGGTGATGACCGATGAGAAGCCGGTGCGGGCTCCCGCATTCATGTTCACTGCCGACCGCGAGAAGGAACCGGAGACCGGGAACGCCTGGCTGAAGCTGCCGACGAGGTTGGCCAGGCCCTGGCCGATCAGCTCCTGGTTCGGGTCGATCTTCTGCTTGGTCTTGGCGGCGATGGCCTTGGCGATGGAAATGGCCTCCATGAAGCCGACCAGCGAGATCACGATGGCGGCGGACAGCAGGCTGCCCAGCATGTCCCAGGAGATTTTCGGCAGCGCGATGGACGGCAGTCCCTCGGGAATGGCGCCAACGACCTCGCCGCCGCCGACCAGCTTGAAGTTCTCCTTGCCGACGCCGCGAATGTGGAACGTGGTGCCGTCAGTTTTGACTTGGCCCGGCACCGTGGCCGCGGGATAGATGGCCAGTGTCCGTTCCTGGTCGTCGATGCTGCGTACGACCGGGATGTGGCGAAGCAGCTTGGCCCTCTCGGCGGCTTCATTCTCCGCGGCCTGGACATCGATGCGGGCCAGATCGGCCTCGGCTTCCAGGGTGACGACATTGGCGCTGTGGCGCCCCTCGGCCTTGTACGCGATCGCGGCGGCGGCAGCCTTCTCCAGCAGTGCCTTGTTCGCCGCCTCGACCTTGCGACCGCTCTCGGCCACCTTTTCCACCATCATCTTGAGGTCGGCGTCGGCGATTTGTGCGGCACGGCCGCTGGCGTTGGTCTCGAAATGCAACAACCACGAGGCGACGACGGTCACGACCACGGCCAGCAACACGCCCGGCAGCCTGGGTGCCTTCTTGCGGATGACGTACATGATGACGATGGCGGTCGCGCCCATGGCCAGCGTCGGCCAGTGGGTGTCGCCGATTTGCCTGACCACGCCCCAGATGTCGTTGATGAAATGCTCGGAGCGGCCCATGGGCACCCCGATCAGCTTGTTGACCTGCGACAGGCCGATGATCATCGCCGCCGCGTTGGTGAAGCCGACGATCACCGGATGCGACAGGAAGTTCACGATGACGCCGAGCTTGAACATTCCCAGCGCCAGCTGCACGATGCCGACCAGCAGCGCCAGCATGACGGCCAGCGCCACGAACTGCTCCGAACCGGGAGCGGCCAGCGGCGTCAGCGAGGACGCGGTGAGCAGCGAGGCGACCGCCACCGGGCCCGTGCCAAGCTGATGCGACGAGCCCCACATCGAAGCGACCATGACCGGCAGGAACGCCGCATAAAGGCCGAAATACGGCGGCAGTCCGGCGAGCTGCGCATACGCCATCGATTGCGGCACCAGTACCAGTGCCACGGTCAGACCGGCGAGGAAGTCGGCCTTGAGGGTGTCGCCGCGGAGCGGGAACCAGGAGAGAAAGGGGAGAAATTTTCTGAGTGACGGGGTCATGGCTTCAGTCTCGGATCAGTCGTGCGACGAAGGTCTCGCCTTCGCCGATGTTGCAGTCACCAAGGGACAGGCAAGCTGCTGCCAGGGGTTCGATGCCTTGTCCGCGGCGACGCGCTCCCAGCCTTCGAGGGAGTCGATCACCACGGTCGAAACGCATTTGTGGGTGTTGGCGTAGTTCACGATGTCCCGCCGCCGCAGCGAGGGCACTTGGGTCAGCGTGTAGGCCACGCAGTCCTCGCCCAGCGTACGGACAAACTCAGCCAGCGCTTTCGGCAGGGTGTCGCCAGCGGCGAGCACAAGGATGTCCAGGCCGGCGTCCATGCGTTGGCTCAGGGCACGGGCCGCGGTCAGCATGCGCGGATCGATGTAACCCTCGCGCACGGCAAGCAGCACTTTGCGCTCGGGGATCGCGGTTCTCATGTCCATCGGCGGCTGCCGTGGCACGGGGCAGGAGCGAAATCAAAACATCGGCTGGAGCGGGGCATCGGCTAGGTCACGACAGTTATCAGTACCTGAGCCCTGCATGGGTCGTGCCACCCATCGTCGAAGTTGCTCAAGCTCATGAACTTAAAGCACAAGATCCCCGCAACATTCACCACCGCCCCCAGCGAGCGGCATTGCGTTACGCAACGCTCAAGTTCAGTCGACGTCCGGAAGCCATACTGCCATTGGAATTGCTGCCGATTGCATCGGGAACCTCATGTGTTGCATAATGCAATTTATAAAGAGCATTCGCCCCATGAACTCACTCCGCCAGAAACTCCTCGCCGGATACGCGACCATCGTGGTGCTGGTGGTTGGCCTGTCGGTGTTCTCGTTCATCGAACTGCGGCTGCTCGAGGACAAGATCGTCGCCGGCGAGCGCATCGCCAAGTTCTTCGACATCGCGCTCGAAATCCGCCGCTTCGAGAAAAACTATTTCCTTTATCAGCAGCCCGCCGACCTGGCGGAAACCCGTGCCTACGTCGCCCAGGCCGAGTCCATGCTGCGTGACCACGCCGCGCTGTTCGCTGCCGTCGGCGATCCCGCGCGGGTCATGCGGCTGGGACACGATCTCGAACACTACGACCAGTTGATGGGACGCTATGAAAAGGCCGCCGATCCGATTGCCGGCGATGCCATGACCGGCGAGATCCGCAAGGTCGGCAAGGAGATAGTCACCGCAGCCGAGGAATGGGCCGGGGCCGAGCGCAAGACCCTGCAGGTCCAGCTCGACCATCACCGCCAACTGCTGCTGGGTTCGGTGGTGCTGGTCGGCCTGCTCGTGATCGGGATCGGCCACCTGCTGGCGCGGCGGGTGGTCCGTCCGCTGCGGGAAATGGAGCAACGCATGCAGGAGGTAGCCAGCGGCCGCCTGACAACTCTGGAGATGTCCAGCAGCGAGCGCGAAATCGTGTCGCTGACGCAGGCTTTCAACCACGTCCTGCGCCAGCTGGAACAGCGCCAGGGGCAACTGGTGCATTCGGAAAAACTCGCCGCGCTCGGCACCCTGCTGTCGGGCGTGGCGCATGAGCTCAACAACCCGCTGTCGAACATCGCCACCTCGACCCAGATTCTCGCGGAGGAGGTCGGCGCCCCGGCGGCGGCGGACGACAGTGGCGGCACCTACCAGCGCGAACTGATCGCCCAGATCGACGAGGAGACATGGCGGGCCCAGCGCATCGTGCGCACCCTGCTCGACTACGCCCGCGATCGCGACGTTCGTCTGGAGATCCTGCCGCTGGCACAGCTGATCGAGGAGACCCTGCGCCTGATCCGTGGCCAGATTCCGGCCCGGGTCACTGTGGTTGTAGACGTGCCGGGGGCAATGACCGTCAGCGGCGACCGTCAGCGTCTGCAGCAGGTTCTGCTGAACCTGGTACGCAATGCCGTCGATGCCGTGGACGGCGCCGGCGAGGTGCGCATCGCCGCGCGCCTGACCAGCGATGACTGCCCGCCGCGTGCGCCGGGCCGCACCGTCGTCGGTCAATGCATCGGCGCCAGCGAATTCCTCGAAATCGAAATCCGCGACGACGGCACCGGCATCACGGCCGAGCGGCTGCCGTACATCTTCGATCCCTTCTACACCACCAAGGAACCGGGCAAGGGCATGGGGCTCGGCCTGTTCATCGTTTTCGAAATCGTTGGTGAGCACGGCGGCTGCATCGTCGTCGAGAGCGAACCGGGCAAGGGCACCTGCTTCACGCTGCGCCTGCCGGCAGGAGAAATGAAATGAGCAAGGGACGACTGCTGATCGTCGACGACGAAAAAGTCGCCGTCAAGAATCTCGAGCACGTGATGACAAAGGAGGGTTACGAAGTGGTCGCCACCCAGAGTGGTGCCAATGCACTGGCCCACCTGGAACGGCAGGACTTCGATGTCGTTCTCACCGACCTGCGCATGGACAAGGTGGACGGCATGCAGATTCTCGCGAAGTGCCGCGAAGCCCACCCGGACACCGAGGTGGTCTTGATCACGGGCTACGCCACGCTGGAATCGGCCGTAAACGCCATGAAGCACGGCGCCTTCTACTACATCGCCAAGCCCTTCCGCCTCGACGAGGTACGCAAGGTGGTGGCAGAGGCGATCGAAAAGGTCCGGCTGCGCAGCGAGAACCGTGCACTGCGCGAGCAGGTGGAAAGCTTCCAGGGCAAGGTGAAGATCATCACCCAGGATGCCGGAATCCAGCGGCTGCTGGACATGGCGCGGCAGATCGCGCCAACCGACTGCAATGTGCTGATCACCGGCGAATCGGGTACCGGCAAGGAGCTTTTCGCCCAGTACGTGCACCACCACAGCCGCCGCAGCGACGGCCCCTTCCTCGCCATCAATTGCGGGGCGTTCAACGAGGATCTGCTGGCCAACGAACTGTTCGGCCACGCCAAGGGCGCCTTCACCGGTGCGGCGGGGGAGAAGAAGGGGCTGCTCGCCGCCGCCAACGGCGGCACCCTCTTTCTCGACGAAGTCACCGAGATGCCGCCGGCGATGCAGGTCAAGGTGCTGCGCGTGATCCAGGAACGCGAAGTACTCCCGCTCGGCGCCACGACACCGCATGCGGGTGGACGTGCGCTTCGTCGCCGCCACCAACCGCGACGTGCCCGACATGGTCAAACGCGGCGAATTTCGCCAGGACCTCTGGTTCCGCCTCAATGTCGTGAACCTGCAGATCCCCCCGCTGTCACGCCGGCGCGAGGACATCCCCCTGCTCGCCTACCATTTCCTCAAGAAATGCGCGGCGCGCATGGACAAGCGGGTCAGCGAGATAGCGCCGCAGATGATGGACATCCTCAAGGCTTATGACTTCCCCGGCAACGTCCGCGAACTGGAGAACATCATCGAGCGCGGCGTCGCCATCGCCACCGGCGAGACCATCGAAGCGGCCAGTCTGCCCGACGACCTGCGCGAACTGGCGACCCGCACCTTCCGCCGCAAGGACGGCCGGCTGCCATCGCTGGAGGAACAGGAACGCGATTACATCCGCTGGGTGCTGCAGGAAGCCGGCGGCAACCAGACGCTGGCGGCCCAGATCCTCGGCATCGACCGCGTCTCGCTCTGGCGCAAGCTTAAGCGCTACGAGGTTGCCGGGGAGTAGGCGCCAGCCGCTCAGACCGGCACCGCTTGCCGAATCATCGCGTGACGGAAAAATCCAGCACATGAGGCAGGCCATGGCCACATGCAGCGCGAGGCGAAGCGTCAGGAAAAAGTCGGCTCTGGCGGGACGGCGGCGGCCGACTGCCACGGCCGGTCGGCCTGCTTGCGCGCGCAGTCCGGGCAGAGTTCCCGCCCGAGGTGGGCCGCCATGTGGTCGGGCAGCCGAGTGCGCACGAATTTGCGGTGGGCGGCGGTCTGGGTCGGCGCACCGCATTCGCTGCAGGCGAGCAGCGGCTGTTCCTTCACCACCGTGCCGGTGATGACCGTGCGCCGCACGCCGTCCGCGTCCTCGACGCGGATGGCGCCGGTCGGGCAGACCTGGGCGCAGGCGCCGCAGCCGATGCAGAGGTCGGCCGGCCGCGTGAAGTCGAAGTAGGCCAGGCGCCCGGCCGTCGGTGTCGGCCATGCGCAGCGCCTCGACGCCCATCTCGCTGCAGGCGAGCTGGCACAGGCCGCAGCCGATGCAGACGTCGCAGCGCAGGCAGCGGCTGGCCTCGTCGTGCGCCATGGCGTCGCTCAGGCCCTGCTCGATCTTGACGTAGCTGCCGACGCGCTCCTCGACTTCCTTCTCGGGCATCTCGGCGCGGCGCAGGGTGCTGCGCTCGCGCGCCGCGACCTGTAGCGGAATCACCTCGGCGCGACGCTGCGGCTTGCCGACGCTCGCATCCACGGCAACACCGCGCAGCCAGGCGTCGATGGAGTACGCGGCGATCTTGCCCGAGCGGATGGCCTCGACCGCGGTGCGCGGGCCGTGCGCCACGTCGCCGCCGGCGAAGACGCCGGGCAGCGCGCGTCATCAGCGTGCGGCTGTCGGTGACGATGAAGCCGCGCGTGACTTCGAGCCCGCTGCCCTCGATGCTGGTGAGGTCGGTGCCCTGCCCCACGGCGAGGATGACCTGGTCGCCCTCGAGGCTCAGCCGGCGCTCGGCGTCGAACTTCGGATTGAAGCGGCCGCCATCCTCAACACTGTCGAAGACGCGGTCGCAGTGCTGGAACACGACCTCGCCGTCGTCCTCGATGCGCACGGGCCCCCAGCCCGGATGCAGGGCCACGCCCTCGGCCACGGCGGTCTCGATCTCGTGCGGGCTGGCCGGCATCTCGCGGCGCTTTTCGAGGCAGACCATGTCCACCTGCTTCGCGCCCTGGCGCAGCGCCGTCAGCGCGACGTCGATGGCGACGTTGCCGCCGCCGATCACCACCACGCGCGGACCGACCTCGACCGCCATCCCGCTCCTGACGTCGCGCAGGAAGTCGATGCCGCCGAGAACGAAGGGCTGGTGCACGCCCTCGACCGGGATGAAGCGCGACATCTGCGTGCCCAGGCCGAGGAAGACCGCATCGTAGTCCCGGCGGAAGGTATCGAGGCTGTCGATCTTCGCGCCGGTGCGGATGGGGATGCCGAGCGCGGTGATCTGTTCGCAGTTCCTGTCGAGCAGTTCGGGCGGCAGGCGGTAGGCGGGGATGCCGTAGCGCAGCATGCCGCCGGCCTGCGGCTGCGTCTCGAAGATTTCGACGGCATGGCCGAGGATGCGCAGGTAGTAGGCGGCGGAGAGCCCGGCCGGGCCGGAGCCGACGATGCCGATGCGCCTGCCCGTCGGTTCCGCGAGCTCGGGCCGCGGGTAGCCGCCCTTCGGCCAGGCAATGCTCGGCCGCCTAGGCCTTCATCGGCCGGATGAACACGGCGCCGTCGCTGCCGCCGCGCACGCAGGCCGACTCGCAAGGCGCCGGGCAGACCAGGCCGCAGGTCAGCGGCAGGGGATTGTCGCGGGTGATGACCGCGATGGCCGCGCGGTAGTCGCCATGGCCGATGTGGGCCATGAAGCTGGGGATGTCGATGTTGGCCGGGCAGGCGCCGTGGCAGGGCGCGGCGCGGCGCCGCCGGCGACAGCTGGCACAGCTGTTCGGGGCAGCCGGCGCCGGCTCGCGGCGGACATGGGCTTCCCACTGGCCGCGGAAATGGCGCAGCGCGCTGCCCAGCGGCCAGGCGGCGGCGAGGCCCTGCGTGGCGAGCTCGAGCGCGAGCTGGTCGAGCTCGCGGCAGGTGCTCGGATTCGCCGCGGCCGACGGTGATCTCGGTGACCAGCCGCGCGACGCGCGCCAGCAGGGCGCGCATCGGCGCCGGCTCACTCTCGGCCAGCTGCCAGTAGCGATAAAGCGCGCGGCGGGTCTGCTCGACCAGGCAGACGCCCTCGGCCATCACCATCAGGCTGGCCGGCGACGGGCGATGCCGGCGGCGGCCAGCACCAGCGGATGGCAGGACGATGTCGGCGGCCGACAGCGGCAGGAAGCCGCCCATGCCGTTGTCGAACACCAGCACGGCGTCGCGGCCTTCGACCTCGACGCCGCCGCCCCAGTCGTAGATCAGGCGGCGCAGCTTGTCGTGCGCGAGCGATTCGATCAGCCCGCGCCAGCTTGAGGCCGCGCCGCAGCGTCAGCAGCGCGCGTCGGCAATCGCCGCACGGCGCTCATCGCCGGCGAACAGCAGCGCGACGCGGCACCAGGTCTCGGGCGTATGGATCAGGCGCGCGCTGTCGCTGGCATGGCCCTCGCCCCAGGGCTGGGCTGGCTGTCGCGGCGCACCTCGACCTGCAGGCGCCGGCCGCCGGCGCAGGCCGCGCGCGCGTATGGTGTCGAGCACATTGAGCAGTCCGACTTCGTGGCCGGTGAGTTCCGGCGGCAGGCGCAATTCGACCGGCCAGTATCGCGCAGGCCGGCGGCGATCAGCAGTCCCTCGGCCAGCAATGCCGGCGCAGCGTCGAGCACGGCGGCGTTGCCGCGCGCGCGCGCGTCGAGCCCGGCGGCATCGACCACCAGCACCGCCGCGCCATGGCCGCGCAGGAAGCGGCGCCAGGCGAGGTAGAGCGGCTCGCCGGCGAAGCCGCATTCGGCCAGTCCCGACGCCTGTAGCAGCGCCAGGCGCTGCAGCGGATTCATGCCGCGGAGGCGGCGCGATCGAGCCCCGGGAAAAGTCGGCGCTGGCGGGACGGCGGCGCCGGCATCGAGCCACGCCGGCAGCGTGTCGAGCGCGTTCATGCGCCGTCAGTCTTCGGCAGTCGACGCCGCCGACGATCGCCGCGCATAGCGCTCGCGCCGCGGGTCCGGCGCTTCGTTGGCGACGCCGAAGCTGAGGCAGCCGGTGACGCACTTGGTGACGCAGGCCGGTTCCAGCCCGGCATCGAGGCGGTCCATGCAGATAGTCGCACTTGACCACCTTGCGCGTCGACCGGGTCCCACTGCGGCGTGCCCCAGGGGCAGGCGGCGATGCAACTCTTGCAGCCGACGCAGAGCGCTGGCATTGACGAAGACGATGCCGTCCTTGTCGCGCCGCTGCATGGCGCCGGTGGGACAGGCCTTGATGCACCAGGCTTCCTCGCACTGGAAGCAGGGCAGGAAGACGAAGCGGATGCGCGGGCGGCCCGCCGACGTCGACCGGGCCGACGCTGACGATCTTGCACGGCGCCGGGCCGGGGCCGAGGTTCTTGTTGGTCTTGCAATGCACCTCGCAGGCTTGGCAGCCGATGCAGTTGGCCTCGTCGTGGCGGAGGATGTACTTGCTCATTTGCGCGCCCCCTTGCGCCGCGACCTGAACGATGGTCTCGGTCAGCGCATTGCCGCCGCCGGCGGGGTCGAATTCATAGAGCTTGCCGTGCTGCAGCCGCTGGTCGGCGACGCCGACGCCGCAGGCGCGCGTCGCCAGCGGCACCGTCGCGCCGTAGCCGTGCAGCATGAACACGGCCTCGGGATGGATCCACGGCGTGACCTTCGCCTTCATGAAGGCGGCATGGCGGCCGCCGGCGATCTCGACCTCGTCGCCGTCGGCGATGCCCAGCGGCTCGGCGCGGTCGGGATGGATCCACAGCGTCTGTTCCGGCGCGATTTCGCCCAGCAGCGGGTTGTTGAGCGACTGGCCGTGGGTCAGCACCGGCGGCCGGCCGAACAGCAGGTGGAAGCGATCGCCTGTCGGTACCGCATGCGGCTCGAACGGAGCAAGTGCCGGCAGCCCGGCGCTCTTCAGCATCGCGCTGTCGATCTCGATCCTGCCCGAGGGCGTCTGGAACTTGAGTTGGTCGCGCGGCGTGATGGATGGCGCGTCGGCCAGCGTGACCATGCCCTTCTCGCGCAGCTGCGCCACGGTGACGCCGGTGCCCTCGAGCTGGTAGTCCCACAGCTCCTCGATGGTCTCGAAGTCGAGCGCGTCGCCGAGGCCGAGGCGGCGCAGGATCTCGCGGAAGATCCACCACGCCGGGCGGCTGTCGAAGCGTGGCGCCACGGCCTGGTCGCGCAGGCCGAAGGCCGGGCGCGCGCCGTTGTGTTGGGCGAGGATGTTGGCGCGTTCAAGATACGACGCCTCGGGCAGGATGACGTCGGCGAGCCAGGCGGTTTCCGACCAGCGCACGTCGATGGCCACCAGCAGCTTGAGCTTGTCGAGCGCGCGCTTCACCGCGTCGGAGTCTGGCATGCTGGTCAGCGGGTCGTGGCGGTAGGCGAAGTAGGCGCCGATGCCATAGGGCGCGCCGCTCTCCAGCGCCGCAAAAAGCCCGTGCAGCAGACCCTTGGCGGGGTCCCACTGCGGATGCGTGGTGCCGACGCCGTCGACGCGCGGCTCGGCCACGGCGGGCAGGCGATCGGCCAGCCGGCGCAGGCCCTTGCGGCCGATGTCTTCCGGCGTCTTCGCCAGCACGATGCCGCCTTCGGTTTCGATCGAGCCCATCAAGGCGTTGAGGATCAGCGCGGTGCGGCTGACGTGGAAAGACTGCTTGTGCCGCGCGGTCATCCAGCCCGGATGGAAGATCACGTGCGGCGCATCCGCGGCGATCTCGGCGACGAAGGCTCGCAACTCCGCGGCAGGGATGCCGGTGTGCTGCTGCTGCCATTCGGGCGTGGTGTCCTTCACGGCCTCGCGCAGTACGTCCATGCCGGAGACGAAGCGCGCGACGAAGTCCTTGTCGTAGGCCTCAAGCCGCAGCACCTCGTGGATGATGGCGAGGTTCAGCGCGTAGTCGCTGTTAGGGCGCACCTGCCAGTAGCGCGTGGCCTTGGCGGCGGTGAAACTGGCGCGCGGATCGATGTAGGTGCAACGCGCGCCATTGGCCAGCGCCGCCATGAATTCCTTGACTTCCTTGACCTTGAGCGACTCGACGATGTTGCGGCCGTAGAGCACGATGTGGCGGGCGCGACGGTAGTCGAAGCCGAGGGACGAGCGCCCGACGCCGAGCAGCGACAGCGCGGCGTGATGGGCGTTGGCGCCGCAGGTGGCATCGTGGTCGAAGTAGTTGGGCGAGCCGAAGGCGCGCAGGAAGGTCTTGGTCAGATCGGTGAAGGGCCCGCCGCGATCGGACAGCGCGATGCCGCGGCCGCCGAACTCGTCGATGACCTGGCGCAGGCGGTCGGCGACGAAATCGAGCGCCTCGTCCCACGAGGCGCGCCGCCACTGTCCGGCGCCGCGCGGGCCGCTGCGGATCAGCGGCGTCTGCGGCCGCTCGTCGTCGTATTCGAAGGGAATGCCGGCCGCGCCGCGCGCGCACAGGCTGGCGCCCATCACGCTGTCGTTCGGATTGCCCTGCAGCCAGGCGACGCGGCCGTCCTCGACCCTAACCTCGATCGGGCAGCGCGTCGCGCACATGCCGCACATGCTGAAAACCGTGCGCCGGCCCGGACCGCCGACGCCGCGCACATTGGGGGCACCGCTTGAACTCATCGCCAACCTCGCAAAAGATTAGCGAATTCTAATAAGCCAAGCCGGCGCGAGTTTGCGCGAGATCAAGGGTTGGTGCATCGCCACCGTCATGATCGAGCGGCTTTGCACTTCCTCCGGTCGCAGCGAGCTGGAAAGTCGCCCCCTCTGCGATGAGGGGGCCGGGGGGAGCGGGCCGGGGGAGTCGGGCCAGAAATGCAAGAATCAGCTGACCCTGCGGGTCAGCTGATTCTGGGCAGCCGCTTTTCCAGGCACTGCATCAGCTGCTTGCTGACCATGCGCAGGCGCTGGTTGAGCAACATCAGCAGTTCCATGAGAATCTTGACGCCTGTCGCCGGCTCGGCGGCGATCAGGTGCGTCAGGCGTGCCCGGTCAAGCACGGCGAAGACCAGTTCGGAAGTGGCGATACAGCTGGCGAAGCGCGGCTCGCCGTCGATCAGCGACATCTCGCCGAGCGTCTTGCCCGGCCCGGCATTGCCGATGCGCGCCGGCACGCCGGTGGTGTCCTTGCGCATGATCTCGACGCTGCCCTCGATGATCAGCAGCATGAAATCGCCGGGGTCGCCCTCGCCGATGATCTCGCTGCCGGCGGGCGCCCGGTAGCACTCCATGTAGATGGCGAGGTGTTCGAGCTCGGCCTCGTCGAAATCATCGAAGAGGTCGATGTGCTGGATGATCTCGCGGATGCGCGGGACGAACGGCACCGCGTCGCCCAGATGCTCGAGTTTCGGAAAGTGGTCGGGATCGCCTTGCGCCATGACGGTTGCCTAATGCTCCTCGGAAACCATTATAGCCCCCTCCCCTTCAGCGGGCGAGCACGGCCAGGACGGTGGCGAGCCAGCCGAAGAAGGCCGCCAGCAGATGGCCGTCGCGGAACAGCTCGCGCGCCGGGTCGCCGCCGCCGCCCCGCCGATGCAGGCGATAGAGGTAACGCAGCATGCCGTAGAGCACGAAGGGGACGGTCAGCATCAGTTGCGTGGTGCCATGCTGGACCACTGTCTCGGCGCTCACGGTATAGAGGCTGTAGGTGACGACGGTGCCCATGGCGGTCATGGTGAGGAACTGGTCGAGCATCGGTTCGGAGTAATGCTCGAGCACGCGGCGGTGGCCACCGCTGTTTTCCATCAGGGCGTTGAGCTCGGCGCGACGCTTGGCAAAACCGAGGAACAGCGTGAGCATCAGGCCGCACAGCAGCAGCCACTGCGACGGGGCGATGCCGATGCCAAGGGTGCCGGCCAGCAGCCGCAGCATGAAGCCGGCGGCGATGAGGAAGACGTCGAGGATGACCACGTGCTTGAGGCTGGCGCTGTAGGCGGCATTGAGCAGCAGGTAGGCGACGAATATCCACGGCGCCGTGCCGGCGAGCGTGAAGGCCAGCGCCAGGCCACCGGCGAGGCAGCAAAGGCCGAGCGCGATGGCGGCGCCGCTGCCGATCGCGCCGCTGGCCAGGGGGCGATGGCGCTTGTCCGGGTGCTGCCGGTCCTGCTCGCGGTCGGCGAGGTCGTTCATCACGTACACGGCCGAGGCCAGCAGGCAGAAGGCGGCGAAGGCGGCCAGCGCCATGCCGACCTTGTCCGGGTCGTGCCAGGCGTGGCCGAACAGCAGGCCGACGAAGACGAAGCCGTTCTTGATCCACTGGTGCGGTCTCAGCAGTCTGATCAGCGGGTGCATGGCTTGTCCGGGAAATACCTGTCGCAGATGATGCAGCCATTCTGCGGCAACCAGGCGGGAATCGCATAGTAACGGCTCTTGATGCGGGCGAGCACGTCGTCGCGATAGGCGGCATAGCGGAAGCCGCGGCCGAGTACGGCGGTGAAGGTGACGCCGCGCAGTTCGATGGGCTTGAGTTCGACCTCGTGGAACCAGGCCGAATACTCGGCGCTGGCGGCGACGGCGCTTGGTCAGGATCAGGATGTTGCCGCCATCGTGGGCGCGCCAGTCGGTGAGGAAATCGTCCTGTCGCGCATGGTAGCCACCCTCGCCGAAAACCATGAAACGCCTGGAAATCAATGGCCCCCCAGGCGCACTACGTTCGCTGCCCCCCACGGGGGGGCGCATCTCGCCTTGGGACTGCCCGGCGGCGAGATGGAAGGAGAGCGTCGCCGCGCTGGAATAGCCGTCACTGGCGAAAGCGTAGTCGCGGGCGAAGGGCTGCAGCCGCTCGATCAGCCGGTCGGTTGCGAAAGTCAGCACGATGCCGTCGTAGAGGTGGCTGCGCTTCCAGGTTTCCAGCGGCAGGGCCGCGATGGCGATGACGATGGCGACGTGCAGCGCGGCGAAACCGATGAAGAACCTGCCGAGCTTCGCCAGCGTCGTCTCCGGCAGGCGCAGCGCGAGCCAGAGCAGCACCAGCGGCACGAAACCCAGCAGCCAGTGCAGGCCGATGGTCTTGGCCAGGGCCATGACGGCGAACAGGGCGAAGGGCACGGCGGCGATCAGCCACAGGCCGCCGTCCCTGCCGATCGAGCCGCGGTGCTTCCACCACAGCCACAGCGCCGGCGGGCTCAAGACGTAGAGCAACGAGACCAGGTAGAGCGGCAGCGTAACCGCGTTGAGGCCGGCACCCTCGTGGCGGTTCACGAAATTGAACATCACGTTGACCCAGCAGTGGCCGGCATTCCACCAGGCCATCAGCGCCAGCGCCGGCAGGGTGCAGGCATAGGCGATGGCGAGGCCGGCGAACACCTGGCGGCGGCGCAGCACCAGGGCATGGACGAGGAAGGCGAAGCCGAGCAGGGCAGCGAAATACTTCGACAGCACCGCGCCGGCCAGCATCAGGCCGGCGGCGAGGTACCAGCCGCGGTGGTCGTCCTGCGTGGCGCGGATCCAGGCCAGCGCGGCCAGCACTGAAAAATAGATCAGCGGCGTGTCGGTGGTGACGGCGACGTTCCAGACATTGACGGGCGCCAGCAGCACCAGCAGCGCCGCCCACCAGGCACGCGTCCGTCGCCAGCCCGGGCACCAGGCGCGGCGCCATCCAGGCGCAGGCAAACGCCAGCGCCGCCGGCTGCAGGATCGAGGACAGGCGCAGCCAGACCAGCGCATCGCCGAGCAGGAGTTGTGCCGCCAGCCACCAGCCGACCATCGGCGGGTGGTCGTAGAAGCCCCAGTCGGGGTGGCGGCCCCACTCGACGAAATAGGCCTCGTCGCCGGTGACGGGCAGGGCCCAGCCGAGCCAGAGGCGGAAAAGGAGTGTGAGCGGAAGTAAAAGGAGAAAGAGCCGCTTGGCGCTCACTCGAGGGAACGCTTACTTGTCCGCCAGCGCCAGCCGCCGCTGCCGCACGGCTTCGGCGAGGATCTCCAGCGCCATGACGCTGTCTTCCCAGCCGAGGCAGGCATCGGTGATCGAGACGCCATGGTCGAGGGCGATGCCGGGACGCAGGTCCTGGCGGCCTTCCTTGAGATGGGACTCGATCATCACGCCGAAGATGCGATCCTCGCCGGCGGCGATCTGGGCGGCGACGTCGCGTGCCACCTCGAGCTGCTTCTTGAACTGCTTGCTGCAGTTGGCGTGCGAGAAGTCGACCATCACCCGCGCGCGCGAGGCCGGACTTGCCCAGGTCGGTGCATGCGGCATCGACGCTGGCGGCATCGTAATTGGGTTTCTTGCCGCCGCGCAGGATGACGTGGCAGTCCTCGTTGCCGTTGGTGGAGACGATGGCCGAGTGGCCGGCCTTGGTGACGGAGAGGAAGTGGTGGGTGGCGGCCGCGGCCTTGATGGCGTCGACGGCGATCCTGATGTTGCCGTCGGTGCCGTTCTTGAAGCCGACCGGGCAGGACAGGCCCGAGGCCAGCTCGCGATGCACCTGCGATTCGGTGGTGCGCGCGCCGATGGCGCCCCAGCTGATGAGGTCGGCGGTGTATTGCGGCGTGATGGTGTCGAGGAACTCGGTGGCTGCGGGCAGGCCGAGCTCGTTCATCTCCCACAGCAGCTTGCGCGCCAGGCGCAGGCCTTCGTTGATCTTGTAGCTGCCATCGAGGCGCGGGTCGTTGATCAGGCCCTTCCAGCCGACGGTGGTGCGCGGCTTCTCGAAATAGACGCGCATCACGATCTGCAGGTCGGCGCCGAGGCGGTCGCGCTCGCCCTTGAGGCGGCGCGCGTATTCCATCGCCGCATCGTAGTCGTGGATCGAGCAGGGGCCGATCACCACCAGCAGGCGGTCGTCGGAACCGTGGAGGATGCGGTGGATGGCGGCACGCGCCTCGTAGGTGGCCGCCGCCGCCGGCTCGCTGGCCGGAAACTCGCGCAGGATGTGGGCGGGCGGGGAGAGTTCCTTGATCTCCTTGATGCGGACGTCGTCGACGATGTGCTTCATGGCGCGAATGGCCTGGATGCGTGTAAGAGACGGCTATTTTACCGGAACGGCCCGGCCTCCCCCTTGTAACAGGCCCTAGGACGGGTCCTTGGCGACGGCCTTCTTGGCCGGGCGGGGGGTGCGCGGCTTGGCTGCGCGCTTGCGGGCGGGCTTCTCCGCGGCGACGGCAGCGGTCTCGACCGCCGGCGCAGCCGGCGCGGCCGGCGTGGCTCCAGTCTTCTTGCTGCGCGAGCGGCGGCGCGGCGCCGCGGCGGGCGGAGTCGCGGCAGCGGGCTCGGCCGCAGGCGCAGCTTCGGCCACCGGCTGGGTCGCGGGCTCGGCCACAACCACCATGGAAGCGGAGGCTGGCGCTGGAGTCGGCGCCGGCGCTGCAGGCATCGCCGCACCTGCCGCACGACGCTTGACGTAGGCGCCGGACTTCTCGTCGCGGCCGAAGTCGAGCAGGCCGCGCCGCGAAGCCTCCTCGAGCAGCGCGCCGAAGGTCTTGAAGCCGAAGTAGGACTCGTTGAAGCCGGGGTTGCGCCGCTTCAGCGCTTCCTTCAGCACCGAGGCCCAGACGCGCTCGTCGTCGGCACGGTCCTCGAGCAGCGCTTCCAGCGTCGCCGCCGCCATGTCGAGGCCCTTGCTGCGGCGCGCGTCCATCTCCTCGCGCCCGGCCTTCTCGTCCTCGGGCGAGCGCTTCGGCTGACCCTGACCCTCGCGCGCATCGCGGCGGCCGGCACCGCGGCGGGACTCGCGTTCGCGCACGAGGTCGTCGTAGTAGATGAACTCGTCGCAGTTGGCGATCAGCAGGTCCGAGGTCGATTGCTTGACCCCGATGCCGATCACCCGCTTGGCGTTCTCGCGCAGCTTCGACACCAGCGGCGAAAAATCGGAATCGCCGCTGATGATGACGAAGGTATCGACATGCGACTTGGTGTAGCAGAGGTCGAGCGCATCGACCACCAGGCGGATGTCGGCCGAGTTCTTGCCCGACTGGCGCACGTGGGGAATCTCGATCAGCTCGAAGTTGGCCTCGTGCATGCCGGCCTTGAAGCTCTTGTAGCGCTCCCAGTCGCAGTAGGCCTTCTTGACGACGATGCTGCCCTTGAGCAGCAGCCGCTCGAGGATGGGCTTGATGTCGAACTTGTCATACTGGGCGTCGCGCACGCCCAGCGCGATGTTCTCGAAATCGCAGAACAGGGCCATGCTGATGTCGTCATTCTGGAGCATCGTGATTCCTTGCAGATTCGGGTCGGGTTGGCGCTAAACTGCCGCCTGCACAGCAAGCGGCGCGGCGCCAAGGATAACCGATCCCCGCGCCACTTCTACCGGGAGAGAAGACATGCCCCCACGCTCACTTCGCTTATGTCCCCGGCCGTGCCGGGGGCGGTATCCCTTGCGGACACTGCCCCCAGGGGTGGCGCTGCCTCCCTCGGGACGGCCCAGCGGGAGGCAGGAATGCTGAATGACGAGGAACGCCAGCGCATCGCCGGCGGCCGGCTGTTCCGCCAGACGGCGCTGGAATCGATCGAGCACCTGCTCGAGAGCTGCGAGCGGCGCAGCATCAAGGCCGGCGAGACGCTGCTGGCACCCGCCGTCGCCAACAAGTTCCTGTATGTCGTGATCGCCGGCGAACTGCGCGTCTATCTCGGCGGCCGCGACCTGCCCGAGCACACCGTGCTCGAGGTCGGTGATTGCGTCGGCGAATTGTCGCTGTTCGACGGAAATAACCCGTCGGCGCAGGTCATCGCCGCAATCGATACCACCGTGCTGGCGATCCCGCACGAAACTGTCTGGGCGATGATCGACAGCTCGCACGGACTCGCCCGCAACCTGCTGACCATCCTCGCCGGCCGGGTGCGCCACGACAACCTGACGCTGGTCACCACCCAGTCGCGCAGCCTCGAATTCGAGGAGGCGGCGAGCGTGGATCCACTGACCGGCCTGCACAACCGGCGCTGGATGCATGACGCCTTTCCGCGCGTGCTGCACCGCTGCGAGCGCGACGCCGCGCCGCTGTGCCTGGTCATGGCCGACATCGACCATTTCAAGGACTTCAACAAGCGCAACGGCCACCTCGCCGGCGATTCGGTGCTGCGCATCATCGCCCGCACCATTGCCGAAAGCCTGCGGCCGCAGGACTTGGTAGCGCGCTATGGCGGCGAGGAGTTCGCGCTCATGCTGCCGATGGCCGGCATCGACGAGGGCATGAAAATCGCCGAACGCCTGCGCGCCACGGTCGGCCAACTGCGCATCGCCCTGAAAAGGGGCGGCACCGAGGAAAGCATCACCCTGTCGTGCGGCATCGCCCCCTTCCGCCTCGGTGACGATTTCGGGAAGCTGCTCGGGCTCGCCGACGCCGCGCTGACGCTGGCCAAGCAGGGCGGCCGCAACCGCGTGGTGCTCGACCCCGAGCGGGCCTAGATCAAGAGGCTGCCGAACAATTTGTCGGTGGCTTCCCGGGCGATCTCCATCTTCCGGTGCGATTGCTCCAGCCGATCCTCGATCTTGCGCTTCTGCTCGACGGCGAAGCACAGCAGCGCATAGATGATGCTGACGACCGCGATGAAGTTCAGCGCGAAAAACACCAGGCTGATGCGCAGCGGCACCATGTGTGCGGCTGCGAGCTGCACCTCGGCGAAGTAGAAGTCGGTCGCTCCGGCAGCCGCCGTCAGCACCACCCAGGCCATAAACCAGCCGAGCGAACGGCGCACGCCGCCGCAAAGCATCGCACCGACCGGCGCGAGTACGCTCCACAGAATCACCCCGCTCGACGCAATCATGTTGCCGGCGGTCCAGTGGGCGAAAAAGGGCAGGAACAGGAACAGCCCGAGCTGCGTCACGCGGAAGAAGCCGAAACGCCGCGTCCCGATGTACGCCAGCATGTTGCCGACCAGCAGCAGCTGGAAGGCGAAGGGCAGGGTCGACGAGAATTGCAGGCCGAGCAGGTGGTAGATCGCCACCCAGACCATCATCGCTGCGACCAGCAGGCCGGTGGCCAGCATCAACAGCGACTTGGCGAGCTGCAGTTCCGGCCCGTCGCCGGGCTCGACGCCGGCCGAGCGCAGCCGCGCGACAAAGCCGGCTGGGGCCAGGACGGGGTCGGGAGCGTTCATGACGCGGTGACGGGGGGAGTCATGGCGTCCATTGTAAGGCCATGTCCGGTGGCGTGCATCCACCGTATCGCCATCCGCTACGGCGAGGAGAGCGATTTTTTTGCTCGACCGCCTTGTAGCGCAGGGGCGTTATCAGCGCCGACTTTTGCCGGATCTCGCCCCGGCGGGCGGGATGCCTTCTTGCACGCGCAGCAAGAAAGCATCCAAAAAAACGCCCCGCTGCGCCGGCCAATCAGCCAGTTAGTCAGTTAGCCAACCGGCAGGCCAGCATTGCAAGCGCGATACCGCTGGCCGGAGCCCACGATATGCCCAACCCACCACAGGGCCAGAAATCTCTGGAGTTCGAGTTTGTCGAAGTTCTCTGTCGTGATGATGTCGGCCGCCAGATATTCGAACTCTTCGCGCTCGTTTTTGTGCTCTTCGAGCAGGGGATAGGCGCAGCGGGCGAGCAAGTCCTCCTCGCTCGAGAAGTGTTCGCGCGCCCGGGCCATCAGTTCATTGAAGATTTCGTGGAATTTCAGGTCGCTCTCCGGGTCGGCGGCGACGACGTAATCGGCCAGGGCATTGCATTGCGCCAGGATATTCCGGTGTTGGTTGTCGAGGGTTTCATTCCCCACGCCGTAGCGCGGATTCCATTGCACTCGATTCGGCACTGCCAGTCTCCTGTCTGAAAGTCCGCCTTCAGAACCCAAGCGACTCGACGATGGCAACGAGGTCGGCGAAGCTGGCCGATTCGAGTTTTGCCGCCAATGCGCCCTTGTCCAGTCCTTCGCATTCGAATGCGGTGATGCTGACTTCAAAGGGCAGTTCGCTGATCTCCAGCGGCGACATGAAGCCGATATGGCAGATATGGGCAAGGCACAGACGCTCGGGTTCGGTGAGTTCCAGTCCGTGATGCTTCAATATTTCCATGTATCGCTCGGCCGTGCGGTTGAGCTTGCCGCTGATCTCCATGGTGTTCTTCTGGCCGTCCGTGAGGATCGCCAGCGGCGGTCCGAAGAAGACGGGCGTCTTGCCGACGTTGCGGGTTTTTTCCTCGCGCGTCAGGGCGGGGGCGACCCACGTGGGATCGCCCCTGACCGGGTTCGGCTTTTCAGGTGAGTCGGACATCAGTGCGGAATCGGATGGACCTTCTCGTGCTTCGCGTCCTTCATGCCCTTGGGCAGCTGGGGCGGCGGTTCCGGCTGAAGCTGCACGAATCCCCGGTTGCGCTGGCCGTCCTGCACGTTGTGCGGGTTGTGGCATTCGGTGCAGGTAAACCAGCGCTTCTTGCCCGTGCTGGCGAATTCGCCGATGCGCTTGCCGTGGATGCCGTCGCGCCAGTCGCGCAGCTTGTCGCCGTGGCACTTGCCGCACAGCAGCTGCGGCTGGTCGAAGCTGACCGGGTCGCCGAAGTTGTCGACGAGCTTGTTGCGCTGGGTCGTATGGTGGCAATCGAGGCACCAGATGCGGCCGCGGCCATGCTGCAGGTTCTTGAGGTCGGGCACCATCGCTTCCATGGTCGGGATCGGCGTCGGCTTCTTGTCCTTCGGCAAGCGTCGGCGGGGTGAACTTGGGGCCGACGCCGTTGTGGCAGGCAGTGCCGCACATCGGCATCAGGGCCAGCTTCTCGGAGCGCGGCTTGACGACGGCGTGCCCCTCCGGGATCTTGTCGAGCAGCGGCATCTTGCCCATGGGCACGGTGCCATCGAAGGGGTCGCCATACCAGAGCGCCGCGCCGGTCTTGGGCGAGCACTTCACGTTGGGCAGGCCGGGCTTGATCTCGCGCTGGGTGATCTCCGAGGCGCCCTTGCGGCTTTCGAAACAAACCACTTCCTTCTTCGCGGCGTCTTGTGCGAAGGCGGAAGCCGTCACCCCGCAGCAGAACGCGAGGATCATCGTATGGAATGAGAACTTGTTCATTATCGTCGCCTCACTTCGCGGCGACGGCCTGAGCGCCGCCGTACTTGATCTCGCCCTGCAGGATGCCGATGGCGCCCTTGAGCAGGATGGTCAGGATGAAGAAGCCGAACGCCCAGATGCCGAGGGTCATCAGGACTTCGACGAAGCTCGGGTAATACTCGGTCACCTCGCCGATCGGGCTCGGGATGAAGCCGGGAACGATCAGTCCCATGCCCTTCTCGATCCAGATGCCGGCGAAGGCCATGACGCAGACGATCGGCAGCAGCTTGTAGTTGGTGCGAACGGACGGGATCAGGAACAGCACGAACGAAGTGATCATGAGAATCACGGAACTCCAGAACCACGGCACCAGATTGGTCAGCCCGTGCAGGCCGAACATCAGGTAGTAGAGGCCGTTGGCATGCTCGGTGCGGGCATACAGTTCGACCACGATTTCCGACATCGTCAGGAAGATCGCCAGCCCGAGGCACCAGGTGACGATGGTCGACAGCAGGTTGATCGCGCTGTCCTCGATCCAGAACTTGGTGTTCTTGCGGATGATCAGAAAGATCAGGATGATCAGCGCGGGGCCCGCCGCGAACGCCGTCGTGATGAAGCGGATCGGCATCATGCTGTGGAACCACATCGGACGCGACGGCATGGTCGAGATCAGGAAGGCCGTGACGGTGTGGATCGATAGCGCCCAGACGATCGAGATATACACCAGCGGCATGAAGATCTTGTTGTTGATGCGGGTTGCCGGTGTACTTCGCACCACAGGTAGTAAAAGCCGCAGACGATGTTGAGGAACAGGTAGCCGTTGAGCACCATCACGTCCCAGCCCAGCATCGAGGAGAAGCTGTAGATGCCCCAAGGCGGAATCATGTGCCACAGTCGGTCGGGCCGGCCCATGTGGGCGAAGACGAACATCATGACCATGATCACGGCGGTGATCGCCAGCATCTCGCCCAGCACGGTGACCTTGTGCATGCCCTCGTGATGGTAGACATAGGCGGGGAAGACGATGGTCACCGCCCCGGCGGCCACGCCGACCAGGAACACGAGGTTGGCGAAGTAGAGGCCGTCGTGGATCTGGCTGGTCATGCCGGTGACGATCAGGCCATCGGTGTTCTGCAGGTAGAACACGTACAGCATGCCCGACGATGAGCAACGCAAGCGAGCCCATCCAGGCATAGAACTTCGTGCCGCCCTTGAGGACGTAGCGCATGTAGTCGGAAACGAAACTGGTTAGCACGGTCCGGCTCCTCAATCGTAGAAGTAGAAGAATTTCGGGAAGGTATTGAGCTCCGCCTTGAGGCGGAACACGTTCTTCCGGGCCAGGATCAGGCTCACTTCGCTTTCCGGGTCGAGCAGGTTGCCGAACTTGCGGGCGCCGACCGGGCAGACCTCGACGCAGGCCGGGTAGCGGCCGTGGCGGCTACGCTGCAGGCACCAGTGGCACTTCTCGACGACGCCGCGCATGCGCGGCCGGTTGCCCAGGTAGTGCGTCACCGGGTTCATGTCCTCCTTGGGCAGGACGGGGTTGGTGACGTTGATGCGGCGCGCCCAGTAGGGGCAGGCGCCCATGCACATGCGGCAGCCGATGCACCAGTTGTAGTCGATCACCACCGGGCCGTCGCCTTCGCGGTAGGTCGTTCGCACCGGGCAGACCTTGACGCAGGGCGGCTTCTCGCACTGCATGCAGGCGATCGGCATGTAGGTGGCGTCCTTCTCCGGAACGGCTTCGGGTTCGTAGCGGTATTGCCCTTCGAGAACCTGGCCGGCCGGGGTGTAGGCATTGCCGCCGACCTGGATGCCAAGGCCCTCGGGATAGCCGTGGTTCATCTTGTCCTTCGCG
This sequence comes from uncultured beta proteobacterium, assembly GCA_963709555.1. GTDB lineage: Bacteria > Pseudomonadota > Gammaproteobacteria > Burkholderiales > Rhodocyclaceae > Sulfurisoma. Next base: position 143,036 of record CAVPWR010000006.1, read on the forward strand.
AACTCGCCACGCTCCATCCGGAGCACCTGGATCCACTCGATGCTGTTCGCCGGGCCGCGTGCCGCGCGACTGGTTGTTCTCGGCGACGCAGGCATTGACGCAACGGCGGCAGCCGATGCACTTGCGAATGTTCAGGGCATAGCCCATGAGGACGCCCGGCTGGGGCCCGGTGGTATCGACGGTAACCTTCTTCCCGTACTCCGAGGAGTAGCGCCTTTCGAGCCGGGCGCGCGCCTCGGCTTTTTCCCCGTCCGTCATCAGGCGGTAGTTCTTCTGGAAGTGCTCAGCCCATTCGACGGCGGCCGCGACATCGTCGGACTGGACCATCAGTGCCGCGGCGCCCATCAGCGACGACATGCTGAGGGCTCCACCCGCTTTCAGAAAGTTGCGGCGCGAGACTTCCGTAGTAGTCGGCGCGGAAGGCTTTGCCGACGCCGGTTGCGCCTGGCATTGGGAAGGCTTCTCCTGGGCGGGATTGGCCGAGGGGCTCTCGTTAGGGGTCACAATTGTCCTCCAGTAAGGGGAAGTGATTTCATGCAAGGCAAGTCACGGCGACCGGAATCCGGATCAGGTTGATGCCACTCGGGATTCGCGGTGTGATCGAAAATGCAAACCTCGACCATGCGGTATCGTGGTTTTTTCCATCGAAGCTAATGGGACACAGATATAGCAACTGCTGAGTATTTCTTTATTGACCAAGGTCAACATGATTGAAGCTATCAACTGGTTATCTTTATGCTTCAATGAAAATCTGGCTTTGTGCGACGGAAAACGGAAAAGGAAGTGTTATTGCGGTGCCCGCATTAAATTGGAGGTTCTCGTGATGCCCCGATTCCATTCCGGCAGGTCTTCTCCAGCCGAGATCCTGCTCTGCTCATCTTGAAACAAGCTCTGGATTTCCAGGATCTTTTCCTGGTTGTCCAAGAGGATGGCGACGCACTTCGCATCGAGCTTCCAGTCGGATAGTTTCCTCAACTCGTCAAACGCCTCCCCGTTGCTCCATGCATGCTTGTAGGCGCGCTTTGAAGTCAGGGCATCGAATACGTCCGCCACGGCGACAATCCGGGCCTCGATGGGAATGTCATCGCCCTGCAGCCCCTTGGGATAGCCGCTGCCATCGATGTTTTCATGGTGATATTCGGCGATGTTGCCGATCATCGAGACAAAGTTCGAGTGGTCGAGGTTGAAATTTCCCACCATGGCATTGACGATTTCTCGTCCTCTCGTGGTGTGGGTCTTCATTACCTCGAATTCATCCCTGGTGAGGGTTGCGGGCTTGTGAATGATGTGATCGGGAATCGCGATCTTGCCGACGTCGTGCATGGGCGCAAACCAGAAAATGGCCTCCACGAGTTCGTCATTGAAGCCGTAGTCGGCGGCAATGTCGTTGGCGATCAAGCGGGAGAAGCGGGCCATGCGCTCCAGGTGCTCTCCTGTCTCAGGATCCTTGTGGCTCGAGAAACACGTCGCGGTTTTCAGGGCGCCTCGCAGCGTTTGTACCTGGTTGAGTTCCACGCTGATCAGCAGGGAAATGAGCCGCGCGATCATGTCCAGGTAGGGCAGGCTGGCTTCCTGAAAACTGCCGGGAAGGAGCGAGTTGAAGAAGACGAAACCTGTCAGTTGTTCGTTGTGATACATCGGGACCGTGTAGCTCGATCGATAGCCATGGGCATTGATGCGGATTGCGTGTTCCCGGCGGCTGCTGTTGAACACCGCCAGGTCATTGATCACCCTGGGCTGGCCGTCGAGATGAATCCGGTAAAGCGACTTGGCTTCCCGGAGTTTGGATTGATAGAAGGGCAACGGGTTCTCGCCCTCCGCACTGTGGGCGAAAGCCCTCAGGGAGTCCGCCTTGGCATCGTAGACCGCCACGCCGATGCGATGGATGAAACCGCATTGCTGGCGCACGACGCGGTGAATGAAGTCGATCTTTGCCGATACCGTGATCTTCTTGTTCAGTTCGTTCAATAAATCAGGGTGATTGCATTCGATGCCGATCGACATATAAACATTTCTCCGATTGTGCTCAGTCACTCTTCCCTCTAGGCATGGCCGTGGCCAAGAGCGGACCTGCGATGGCCAACTGTAGAGGTGATGAAAACTTTCGTCATCACCCCATGGGGTGATACATGCCCAACCCAATCTGCTTATAATTCAGCTACTTGGAAAACACACCCCCTCTCCAACTCGGGATATGAAGACGATCAATCTCACCGGTCATGCCGAAATAGATCAACAGCATGAGCTTCTCGACAGCACGGTCGGGCGATTGGCTTTTCTCTGTCCGGAAGCGGAACGCAAGCCTGAAGCCGCTTGTGACGGGTGCAATGCCGTCAGGCAACAGCACTGCCGTTCCCTCCTCACCTCCCTCGCTGGCGAATTGGCGGCTTTTCTCGCCGGACATACTGCCTACGAGGAAAAGATGATGGAGCTGCTGCCTGACACGCCGAGTTGCCAGGCACATGTCAAAGCGCACAAGTCGGCCCATGAGGGAATTGCGAAGCAATTGAAGAAACTCTCGCTTCAGGTCGCCAACGAGAGTCCGCGCGAGGTCAGTGCCTTGATGTTGCGAGTGGTCGGCGATTGGCTGGGCGATCACAGCACACTGTTTGATACCCGGCTGGTCCGTCTCGGAAAATCCGACTTGCCCAAGGTCGATTTCGATGGCGAACTGGTCGCCATGCTCGACCAGCATGTATTCCCCAATCGACCCACGAGGTCAAAGGCATCGTCGAACGCCAGCGCGGCATTGCGGGGGAAAAAGCTTGAGGTGCGCGGACGCTTTGAATCGCTTTCGCCCGCCCAGCGTCAGGTTTTCTGGCTGGTTGTCGGCGGGAAGACCAATCGTGAGATTGGCAACGCACTGGGCGTTTCGGTCAATACCATCAAGACCCACCGTGCCGCCATCTTTCAGAAGATGGACGTGAAGTCGGTACTCGAACTGGTCAAGAAAGCCGACGTCCTGCGCTAGTCCCGGCGCGAATCCGCCATCCGCCGCGGATGGCGCCACGGCGGCATGATGCCGCGGTGGATCCTTAACCGGTACCGCCGACCGTCAGCCCGTCGATCTTCAACGTCGGCTGCCCCACGCCTACCGGCACGCTCTGCCCTTCCTTGCCGCAGGTGCCGACGCCCGGATCCAGCGCCAGGTCGTTGCCGATCATCGAGACGCGCGTCAGCACGTCGGGGCCGTTGCCGATCAGGGTGGCGCCCTTGACCGGATAGGTGATCCTGCCGTTCTCGATCATGTAGGCCTCGGCCGTCGAGAACACGAACTTGCCGCTGGTGATGTCGACCTGGCCGCCGCCGAAATTGACGGCGTAGAGGCCCTTCTTCACCGAGGCGATGATCTCCTGCGGATCCTTGTCGCCGGCCAGCATCACGGTGTTGGTCATGCGCGGCAGCGGCAGGTGGGCGAAGGATTCGCGACGGCCGTTGCCGGTGGGTGCGACGCCCATCAGCCGCGCGTTGAGGCTGTCCTGCAGGTAGCCGACGAGGATGCCGTCCTCGATCAGCACCGTGCGCTGCGTCGGGTTGCCTTCGTCGTCCACCGACAGCGAACCGCGCCGGTTCGGCATGGTGCCATCGTCGACCACGGTGACGCCCGGCGCGGCGACGCGCTCGCCGATGCGGCCGGCGAAGGTGGAGCTGCCCTTGCGGTTGAAGTCGCCTTCCAGTCCGTGGCCGATGGCCTCGTGCAGCAGGATGCCGGGCCAGCCGCTGCCGAGCACGACGGTCATGCTGCCGGCGGGCGCGGGCCTGGCGGCGAGGTTGACGCTGGCCTGGTGCACGGCCTTGGCGGCGTAGTCCTTGAGCACTTCGTCGCTGAAATAGCCGTAGTCGAAGCGGCCGCCGCCGCCGGAGGAGCCCTGCTCGCGCTTGTTGCCGTCCTTCATGATGACGGTGATGGAGACCCGCACCAGCGGCCTCACGTCAGCGGCGAGGTGGCCGTCGGAGCGGGCGACCAGCACCACTTCCCAGCTACCGGCGATGTGCGCCATGACCTCGGCCACGCGCGGGTCGGCGGCGCGGGCGAAACCCTCGAGCCGCTCCAGCAACTGCACCTTGGCGGTGTCGTCGAGCGAGGCGATGGGGTCGTGCGGCACGTAGAGCGCCGGCACGCTGCGGCGGCCAAGCATGGGCGTGAGGCGATGCGAGCCACTGGCGGCGATGGCGCGCACGGCCTTGGCGGCGGATTCGAGCGCCGGCAGGCTGATCTCGTCGGAGTAGGCGAAGGCGGTCTTCTCGCCGGCGATGGCGCGCACGCCGACGCCCTGGTCGATGCTGAAGCTGCCCGACTTGACGATGCCTTCCTCCAGGCTCCAGGCCTCGGAGCGGCCGTACTGGAAGTAAAGGTCGGCGTAGTCGACGCGGTGGCCGAAGACCTGGCCGAAGACGCCCTCGAGCCGGCGCGGCGACAGGTCGTGGGGCGCCAGCAGGCATTGCTCGGCGGTGCTGTAAAGGGCCTGGCTATCGGTGTCGGGGGTCATGAGCTTGTTCTCAGAGTTTGCGGTGTTGCAGCGCGGGCAGGCTGCTGCGTACTTCGGCCAGTCGCGTCGCGGAAAGTTCGGCGGTAACCACGCCCTCGCCCTTGTCCAGCCGCGCCAGGATGTCGCCCCAGGGATCGACGATCATGCTGTTGCCATGGGTGACACGGCCGTTCGGATGCTGCCCGCCCTGGGCCGATGCCACAACATAGCATTGATTCTCCACGGCGCGCGCGCGCAGCAGCAACTCCCAGTGGGCGCGGCCGGTGGTCTCGGTGAAGGCGGCCGGCAGCACCAGCAGGTCGAGCTGGCGCTAGGGAGCTGAGCGAGCGCACGGAACAGCTCGGGGAAGCGCAGGTCGTAGCAGATGCCCATGCCGACGCGCCCCCACGGCGTATCGAAGGCCACCGGCAGGTCGCCGCCTTCGATGGTGGCCGCCTCGTCGTAGCGTTCCTCGCCCTTGTGGAAACCGAACAGGTGGATCTTGTCGTAGCGCGCGACCTGTCGGCCCGCATCGTCGAAGACCAGGCAGGTGTTGCGCAGTTTGTCCGGATCGTCGGCGAAGGTCGGGATCGAGCCGCCGACCAGCCAGATGCCGTGCCGACGCGCCGCCCCGGCGAGGAAATCCTGGATCGGACCCGCGCCCCCCGTCGCGTCATTCGGCTCGCGCGCCGCAAGGCGATCGGCATCGGTCGCGCCGATCAGCGGGAAATACTCGGGCAGAACGATGAGTTGCGCACCCTGCGCCGCCGCCTGGGCGATCAGCCTGCCGGCCGTGGCGAGGTTGGGAGCAACTTCGGGGCCGGAGATCATCTGCACAGCGGCGACGCGCAGGTCCTTCATGGCTTGGCGGCCTTGTCGTCACTTTTCGGCGTGGCGCCAGAGCCGACTTTTTCGCTGCCGACTTTTTCAACCTTCGGGTCGGCCCAACTGCCGGTGACGGCGTATTCGAAGGCGAACACCTGGCCCAGCGGATCCTTGAAGACCTTTTGCGCCAGCCAGGTCACGGCACCCACCGTCGGGCTGATCAGCGCCACCGTGCCGAGCGCGACGGTCTCTCCCAGCGCAGGCTGCACGCGTACCTTGAGATTCTGCGTTTCGTTGGGCAGGTTGACGCTGCCGTTGAGGATCACCCTCGCTGCAGGGCCGACGATCTGCAGGTCCTTGGTCTCGAGGATGCCGCGCGTCACCGTCGATTCGCCGGCGATGCTGTCGAAGGCGAAGCCTTCGCTGAAGACGTCACGGAAGTCCAGGGTGATGCGCCGCGGCAGCGACTGCAGCGAGAGCACGCCGAGCAGCCGGCCGACACCGGGCTCGAGCTTGCTGAACTGGCCGTTGGCAGCGTCGAGCTTGAGCTTGCCGGAGAGCGACGGGTAGTCGATCAGCAGCGGCGAGCCGGCCCAGGACAGCGCGCCTTCGAGCGTCGCCGTGCCGCGCTTCAGCGCCTGCGGATAGCCGACACGCGTCAGCAGCTTCTCGACGCTCTTCGCGCTCAACTTGAACTCGAGCTGGGTCAGCGGCTCGCTGAGGTGCGGGCGCCAGCGTCCCTGGCCCGTCAGCGCACCATCCTCGTTCTTCACATCCAACCGCGCCTGCCATTGCCCGTCGCGGTTCTCGGCCTGGAGCTTGACCTCGCCGAGATCCTTGCCGCGCAGATTGAAGCGGTCGATGACGAGGTTGATCGCCGGCAGCTCCGCCGGCTCCTCGCCATCGTCCGGTCCGGCCGGCGTCGTGCCGTCGGGAATGACGACGCGCGACAGGCGACCGGTGAGGTGGCCCGCCCCCGCCCCGCTCCATTCGACGTGGCCGGCGAGCAGGTCGCCATGGACATCGGCACGCCAGGTGTCGCGCTCGTGCGTGGCCTGTACGTTGAAATTGCTGAAGCTGCGGCCATGCACCAAAAACTTGTCGGCATGCAGGGCAACCTGCTGGATCGGCAGGGCGGCGCGCGAGCCGCTGCCGAAAATCCGCCGCCAGAAATCGACATCCAGCATCTCCACATCGGCCGCCACCAGCAGACCCCGCTCCGGCAGGCGCGGCGGCAGGCCGATGGCCACGACCCCGCGCTCGATCGCCGCCTCCCCGGCATCGAGACGCCGCTGCACCTGCGCCCGGACGTTGTCGCCGAGGCCCAGCAGCCACTGCTCGCGCGACGCCTGGCCGGCACTTGCAGCGGCGGCGACCGCCAGCGGCTTGCGCTCGATCACCAGTGTCCGCGCCTCGGTCGCGCTCTTGTTGAAGGGCGCGGGCAGGCTCGAGGCGATGCCCTTCAGCGAAGATTCGAGGCGAACCTCGATATTGCTCTTGTGGATCTGGGCCGTTCCTGCCCATGGCGTGCTGCCGGAGAGATACTCGAAAACGGGATGATCGAAATGCTGCCGCAGTTCGCGCACGCCGGTCGTGCCTGCGACCTTCACGCTCACCGGGCCGTCGCGCGCGGTCGCCACATCCACGGTCAGCGGTGCGCCGAGCAGGTTGGCGCGCAGCCGGTTGGCCTCGAGGCCGTCGGCGGTGAAGCGCAGTTCGCCGTTTACCTCGGTCAGCGGCGGCAGGCTCACGCCGGCCATGAGACGGTTGTTGGCGAAACGGTAGCGGCCGTCAACCTGGGTTTTCTCGAGACGGCGCAACGGCATCACCAGCTTGAGATCGAGGTCGCCGTTGCCTGCCGCCGACAGCGGCGCCGTGTAGTGGTCGATGCGCTCGCCCACCGGGCTGGCCTCGATGAACTTGAGGAACTCCGCCGTCGGACCGCTCACCTTGCCCGCGATGTGCAACATTTCCTCCAGCGTCTCCAGGTCGGGAATCTCGGCCGTTACCGCCGCGATGGTGCCGCCCAGCAGCGTGCCCTTTGAAGCCTTGATCAGCATGCGCTGGCCTTCGAACAGCAGTTCGCCGTCGACGCCGCGGATCTCCGGCCAGCCGGCGGCGAAGCGCAGCACGGCGCCGCGGAAGCGGCCCTTGACCTGGAAGATGCCGTCCTTGCCGTCACGGAAAGGGAACTTGGCGAGGTCGCCCTTGAGCCTCAGCGTCGACTCCGAGGCGAGGCCGCCGACCAGCGCCACATTCAGCCAGTCGCGCACGTTCTGGCCGACGGCCAGCGGCATGTAGCGGCCGACCGCGGAACCGGTGGCGCGCTTGAGTTCGGCCGAGACGTCGATCTCGCCAAGGCCGTCGGGCACCGTGCGATAACTGCCGGAGATCTCCCCTTCGGCGTCGCGGTTCTGGAACTCGGCCTGCTTCACGTCGACGACGATCCGTCCGTCGTGCGCCTGCCACGAGGTTCTGGCACTGAGCGTATCGAACTGCATGCGGGGTTCGGCGAAGACGGATGGCATGTCGATCACCACCTGGCGGCTGGCCAGTTCGAGGCTGCCGCCCTGCTCGTCGCCCGTCACGGTGCCGCTGACGCCGGAAAACCCTGGAAACTGGGCCACCGCCGCGAGTCCCAGATTCTCGAAACGCCCCTTGACCTTCCATGTTTGCAGGGCACCGGCTTCCCCGCTCCAGCTGGCCGCCAGGTCGTGCAGACGACCGCGCGGCGCCCAGGTCGCGAGCTTCTGCCGCACCTTGGGGTCGAGCGGCAGATGCGCCGCCAACTCGTTCAACGCCGCCAGGTCGAGGCCATTGGCCGAAAACTCGCCGCGGGCGGGGCGGTTGGCTGTCGGCGCCTTCCAGTGCAGACGGAAGTCGGTGGGTTCGATGCCGGTGCCGGAGCGGGTATGCAGGGTCAGCCGTTTCGCTTCGGCCTCGTAGCCTTCGGCGAGGCGCTTGCCGGCGAAGCGGCCTTCGAGCCGCTGCAAATCCAGCAATGGCAGGCCCTTGGCCATGCGCAACTGCACGTTGGCGAGTTTCACATCGGCCGTGATGGTGTTCAATCGCTTGGCGGCAAAGCCCAGCCACAAGCGCAGTCCGCCGCTGCCCTGGGGCAGGTCGATCGGATAATCCATCCAGGTGCGCAAGCCGGCGAGATCGGCATGGTCGAGTTCGGCATAGGCCTCGCCTTTCCATGAATCGAGCAGGTCGATGTCCTTGCCCTTGAAATCGCCGCGCAGGTCGATGCGGCTCGCGAGCTGGCGCGGCGGCTCCACGGTCAGGCCGAAGCGATGCCGGTTGCCTCTGTTGCGCAGGTCGAAATTGAGCCGGCTCAGGGCCAGCGTCGGTGCCCCGCGCAGTTCGTCGTTCCAGGTAATGGTTGCATCGCGCACGACGACACGACGCTGGGCCAGCAGCCAGTCGGCGAATCCCTCATCGACGCTCTCGGTATTGATTTCGAGCCCGGCCACGAACACCTTGCCGGACGCATCACGGCGAACGGCAACAGTAGGCGCGACGATCTCCAACCGATGCAGGCGCGGTTCGAGGAACAGCAGCGAGGTCCAGCCGAGGTCGGCCTCGACATGCTCGAGCACCAGCACCGGGCGATTGGCCTTGTCGCGCAGTTCGAGGCCGGACAGGTTCAGGCTCGGGCGCAAGCCCTGCCAGCCGGCCTCGATCTGGCGTATGGCCACGGGCTGGTGCAAGGCGGCGGCAAGCGCACGCTCGATGTCCGGACGGTAATTCTCGATCTGCGGCAGGATGGCGTAGCGCAGCAGCAGCAGCAGCAGGGCGAAGGCGAAATAAAACGTGGCGACGATCCAGCCGAGGACACGCAAGCTCCCTCGCACGCGTGGGCGCGCGAGCAAGGCACGTAGAACAGCGAAGGCGGCGGTGATCGAGGGTATCGCGGGCACGGGCAAGGCGGGCAGGAAAAACACAACGGCTGCCGCCCTGACCGTCCCCGCAGGCGGGTGAGGGAAGGGGCGATACAATGGCAACCGCACTGCATCGATTCTAATCCAATGCCCTGTTCCACCGACATCGCCGCCTGTTCGCGCTATCTCGGCCGCCTCTTTGACGCGCGACCCGAAATCGCCGCCGAGGTCGCGACCAAGATCGACGAACCACTGACGTCCGCGGAGATGCGCGGCTGGCTCACCGCCACGACGCTTGCCGAGGACAGTCTCAAGCCGGCATTGCGCCGGCTCAAGCAGCGCGCCTATGGCCGCGTCGCGGCCCGCGACCTCAGCGGCCGGGCCCACCTGGCCGAAGTCACCGAGTGCATGAGTTCGATCGCCGAGATCGCGATCGAAACGGCGCTCACGGTGCTGCGCGACGCGCTGGTCGCCCGCTACGGCGTGCCGCGCAACGGCCAGGGCGGGGAGCAGCGACTCATCGTCATCGGCATGGGCAAGCTCGGCGGGCGCGAACTCAACGTCTCCTCCGACATCGACCTGATCTTCGTCTATCCCGAGGACGGCCAGACGGATGCAACGAGGGACGGCACGAAATCGATTTCCAACTTCGAATTCTTCACGCGCCTCGGCAAGCAGCTGATCGGCGCCATCGGCGAAATCACCGGCGACGGCCAGGTCTTCCGCGTCGACATGCGGCTGCGGCCCAATGGCGATTCCGGGCCGTTGGCGTGCAGCTTCGACATGCTCGAGAACTACTTCATCTCCCAGGGCCGCGAATGGGAGCGCTATGCCTGGATCAAGGCCCGGCCGCTGAGCGGGGAGCGGCTCGACGAGCTGGAGGCCATACGCCGCCCCTTCGTCTTCCGCAAATACCTCGACTTCGGCACCATCAATGCCATGCGCGACCTGCACGCGCAGATCCGCCGCGAGGTCGCGCGCAAGGACATGGCCACCAACATCAAGCTCGGCCCCGGCGGCATCCGCGAAATCGAGTTCATCGCCCAGGTGTTCCAGCTGATCCGCGGCGGCCGCGACGCACAGCTGCAGATCAAGCCGACGGTGCAGGTGCTGAGCCTGCTGTCCGAGCGCGGCCAGCTCGGTCTCGACGCCGTGATCGAACTCACTGCCGCCTACGATTTCCTGCGCCGGCTCGAACACCGGCTGCAATACCTCGACGACGCCCAGACCCAGAACCTGCCCGAGTCGGCGGAAGACCAGGTCATCGTCGCCCGCGCCATGGGCTTCGCCAACTTCGAGGCGCTGGCGACCGAGCTCGACGACCACAGGCAGAACGTCTCGCGCCATTTCGGCGCGGTTTTTGCCGACCCGAACGAAGCCAACCACGCCCTCGACAACGTCTGGCACGCAAAGGAATCCGACAGTCGCGTCGAGGAACTTGCGCAACGCGGCTACCGTGACGCCGCTGCAGCGATCGAGCGCCTCGACGCCATCCGTGGCGGAGCCCGCTACCAGCAGATGAGCGATGCAACGCGCGGCAGGTTCGACGCGCTGGTGCCGCGCGTGATCGAGGCCGCCGCCATCACGCCCGCGCCCGACGCCGCGCTGTCGCGCATCCTCGACCTGCTCGAGGCGGTCAGCCGTCGCGCCGCCTACCTCGCCCTGCTGCTGCAGTACCCGCAGGCCTTGAAACAGGTGGCGAAAATCGCCGGCAGCTCGAGCTGGGCCGCCGGCTATCTCAAGCAGCACCCGGTGCTGCTTGACGAACTGCTCGATGCCCGCATCCTCGAGGTGGCGCCCGACTGGCCGGCGTTCCGCGCCCAACTGGATTCCCTGCTGGCTGCGGTCGAACCCGACACCGAACGGCAGATGGACCTGATGCGCGAAACCCACCACGCCCAAGTGTTCCGCCTGCTGGCGCAGGACATCGCCGGCCTGCTCACCGTCGAGCGCCTCGCCGACCATCTGTCGGAACTGGCCGACATCATGCTCGACCTGGCCATCCGCTACGCCTGGAAGAAGCTGCTGAAGAAGCACTGCGCTGCCGACGCGGCGCCGCGCTTCGCCATCATCAGCTACGGCAAGCTCGGCGGCAAGGAGCTCGGCTACGCCTCCGACCTCGACATGATCTTCCTCTTCGACGATCCCGATCCGGACGCAGCCGCTACCTACGCCAAGCTCGCCACGCGGGTAAACACCTGGCTGTCGTCGCAGACCTCGGCGGGACAGCTGTTCGAGACCGACCTGCGGCTGCGGCCCAACGGCGACTCGGGCCTGATGGTGGTCTCGCTCGAATCGTTCCGCCAGTACCAGCTCGAATCGGCCTGGGTATGGGAACACCAGGCGCTGACCCGCGCCCGCTACTCGGCCGGCGACCCGGCCGTCGGCGCCGGCTTCGAGAAGATCCGCTGCGAGATCCTGTGCAAGGGGCGCGACCTCGCCAGCCTGCGCGAAGAGGTGCTGGCGATGCGACAGAAGATGGTTGACGCCCATGCCGGAAAATCGGAGCTGTTCGACTTGAAGCACGATCCCGGCGGCATCATCGACGTCGAGTTCATGGTGCAGTACCTCGTGCTCGGCCACTCCGCCGGCCATTACGAATTGACCGCGAACAAGGGCAACATCGCGCTGCTGAAGATAGCCGCCGAGGCCGGCCTGATCCCGGCCGGCCTCGCCGACCAGGTGCGCGATGCCTATCGCGAATATCGCCGCCTGCAGCACCAGCTGCGCCTCAACAACCTGCCCGCCCGCGTCGAGGCCGCCCCGATCGCCGGGCGCATCGAGGCGGTGCGTGCACTGTGGAACCACGTTTTCGGAGCCTAACCCATGCCAGTCAACCTGCCTGCACCGACCGCCACGTCCCTACACCCCGTCGCCGGCGTTCGCCTCGGCGTCACCGAGGCCGGCATCCGCAAGGCCAACCGCCGCGACCTGACGCTGATCGAGCTCGCGCCCGGCAGCCGCGTCGCCGGCGTGTTCACCCAGAACCGCTACTGCGCCGCGCCGGTGCAGGTGTGCCGGCAGCATCTCGCCTCCGGCAACATCCGCGCGCTGGTCATCAACACCGGCATCGCCAACGCCGGCACCGGCGAACCGGGGCTGGCCGCGGCGAACGCCAGCTGCGCCGCCGTGGCGCAGCTGCTCGGGGTCGATGCCGCGCAGGTGCTGCCCTTCTCCACCGGCGTGATCATGGAGCCGCTGCCGGCCGAGCGCATCGCCGCCGGCCTGCCGGCCTGCCGGGCGGCGCTGGCCGACGACGGCTGGTTCGAGGCCGCCCACGCCATCATGACCACCGACACCGTGGCCAAGGGCGCTTCGCGAAAAGTCGGCGCTGGCGGGACGGCGATCACCGTCACCGGCATCAGCAAGGGCGCCGGCATGATCAAGCCCAACATGGCGACCATGCTCGGCTTCGTCGCCACCGATGCGGCGATCTCCCAGGCACTGCTCGAACGCCTGGTCGAAGAGGTCGCCGACGAATCCTTCAACTGCATCACCGTCGACGGCGACACCTCGACCAACGATTCCTTCGTGCTCATCGCCACCGGCCAGGCCGGCAACGCCGAGATCGCCGACGCCGGCTCGCCCGCCTATGCCGAGTTGCGCGCTGCGGTCACCGCCGTCGCACAGCAGCTGGCGCAGGCCATCGTCCGCGACGGCGAGGGCGCCACCAAGTTCATCGAGATCGCCGTGAGCGGCGGCGCGACGAAGGCGGAGTGCAAGGCGGTCGGCTACGCCATCGCCCACTCGCCGCTGGTCAAGACCGCCTTCTTCGCCTCCGACCCCAACCTCGGCCGCATCCTCGGCGCCATCGGCAACGCCTGGGGCAACGACCCGGCACTGCGCGACCTCGACGTGACGCAAGTCAGGCTCTGGCTCGGCGACGTCCTCGTCTCCGAGAACGGCGGCCGCGCCGCCAGCTACAAGGAGGAGGACGGCGCCCGCATCATGAAGCCGGCGGAAATCGCCGTCCGCGTCGACCTCGGCCGCGGCGCCGCGCAGGGCAAGGTGTGGACCTGCGACTTCTCCTACGATTACGTCAAGATCAACGCGGATTACCGTTCCTAGTCCGGATGGAACTCGGTTTTTGGTGCGTGATCGGGCCGGTGGGGTGCTCTACTCCGCTCATGTCATCCGGCGCCGGCCGGTGGCCGCCGCCTCCTTCTTTACTTCGCTGCGCAGAGCACCCCACCGGCCCGATCAGGGGCGTCCGTGGGTGTTCGGCGATCCGGCAGCACCGGTATATCACGCCGAGGGTGGCGGGTGGCCGACGCAGCGAAGTAAAGAAGGAGAACCGGGCTCAGCCCGGTTCGGGTGACATGAGCAGCGTCGGCCACCCGCCGCCCTCGGCGCGCCCCGCCCCCCCAACGAACAAAGCGTCTCATGCCTCGCGGCTGGCCCAAATCACGGTGGAGTAACTGAAATGTCGCTCACCTGGCTGGCCCTCGCCTGGATCGCCTACGCCCTGCTCCATTCGGTGCTGGCGAGCTTCGTGGTCAAGGACCGGGTCGCCCGCCGCTGGCCGGCGGCCGTGCCGTACTACCGGCTGAGTTTCAACGTGATTGCCGCGGTCACCGCGCTACCGCTGGCCTGGCTGCTCTACGCGATTCCCGGCGAGCCGCTGTGGCGCTGGAGCGGCGCCTGGTGGTGGCTCGGCAACGGCCTCGCGCTCGCCGCCGTCGCCGGCTTCTTCGTATCCACCCGCGCCTACGACATGGACGAGTTCCTCGGCCTGCGCCAGATCCGCGAACATGACCGCGCCACCGCCGATCGCGAGGGCTTCACCCTGTCCTTCTTCCATCGCTTCGTCCGCCACCCCTGGTATTGCTTCGGCCTGGTGATCGTATGGACGCGCGACATGAACGCGCCGATGCTGGTTTCGGCCGTGGCGATCACGCTTTACTTCGCCATCGGCTCGTGGTTCGAGGAGAGGAAGCTCATCGCCATCCATGGCGACACCTACCGCCGCTACCGCGGCAGGGTGCCGGCGCTGTTGCCGCTGCCGTGGAAATATCTGACGGAGACTGAAGCCGAAAACTGGCGTTAGTGCAGCGTCCGGGGCATCGACAGCACGAACTCGGGGATCGCCGCCTCGAACTGCGTGCCGTCCTCGGCCACCATCTGGTAGCTGCCCTTCATGGTGCCCACGGGCGTCGCCAGCGCGCTGCCGCTGGTGTATTCGAAGTGCTCGCCCGGCTTCAGCAGCGGCTGGTGGCCGACGACGCCGAGGCCGCGCACTTCCTGCACCTTGCCGTCGGCGTCGGTGATCACCCAGTGGCGCGAGATCAGCTGCGCCGCGATGCCGCCGGTGTTGGTGATGGTGATGGTGTAGGAGAAGACGTAGCGGCCGGTCGCGGGCTCAGACTGGTCGGGGAGATACTCGGTCGCCACGTCGACCCGGATGTCGTGTTTTTTAGCTTCGGCCATGGCCGGCATTTCACACGAAAAGCCCGCCAGCCGCAACCGCGGCGATAGGCTAAAATCGTTCGTTCAAAATTTTCCGAATTCCAAGAATATCCAGGAGACAGTCATGGCCAATACAAACCTTCCGCATCGCCCCGAGCATCCTCTCGGCCAACTTCGCCAAGCTCGGCGAGGAAGTTGACAACGTCCTTAAGGCCGGCGCCGACATCGTCCACTTCGACGTGATGGACAACCACTACGTCCCCAACCTCACCATCGGCCCGCTGGTGTGCGAGGCGCTGCGCAAGCACGGCGTCACCGCGCCCATCGACGTGCACCTGATGGTCAAGCCGGTGGATCGCATCATCCCCGACTTCGCCAAGGCCGGCGCCACCTACATCACCTTCCATCCCGAAGCCTCCGAGCACATCGACCGCACCATCGGCCTGATCAAGGAAAACGGCTGCAAGGCCGGCCTGGTGTTCAACCCGGCCACGCCGCTGGACATCCTCGAGTACACCCTCGACAAGCTCGACATGGTGCTGCTGATGTCGGTCAACCCGGGCTTCGGCGGCCAGAAGTTCATCCCCTACGTGCTCGACAAGGCGCGCAAGGTGCGCAAGATGATCGACGACCGCGGCCTCAAGGTGGAAATCGAGATCGACGGCGGCGTCGGCCCGGCCAACATCCTCGAAGTGGCCAAGGCCGGCGTCGACACCTTCGTCGCCGGCTCCGCCGTCTTCGGCGCCGGCAAGGACAGCGACCCGCAGCGCTACAACAGCGTCATCGCAGCGATGCGCGCCGAGCTGGCGAAGGCCTGATGCGCACGGCGATAAAGGCCGTCCTGCTCGACCTCGACGGTACGCTGCTCGACACCGTACTCGACCTCCACGCGGCGGCCAACGGCATGCAGCGCGACCTCGGCAATCCCGAGGTCGCGGTCGAAGACATCCGCGCCTATGTCGGCCGCGGCATCCCCAACCTGGTCAAGCGGGTGCTGGCCGGCGCGCTCGAGGCCGCCGACGATCCGACGCCGCCGCCGGCCGACGCGCTCGCCAGCTTCAAGAAGCACTACGAGCACTTCAACGGCCGTGCATCCAAACCCTTTCCCGGCGTGATGGAAGGTGTCCAGGCGCTCAAGGCCATGGGCCTGCCGCTCGGCGTGATCACCAACAAGGCCGAGGCCTTTACCATCCCGCTGCTCGAGCGCACCGGGCTGGCACCGTTCATGGACGTCATCGTCAGCGGCGACATCCTGCCGCGACCGAAGCCCGACCCGATGCCGGTGATCTGGGCCTGCGGCCGCCTCGGCGTCTCGCCCGCCGACACGCTGCTGATCGGCGACTCGGTGCATGACTTCAAGGCCGGCCACAACGCCGGCTGCAAGGTCTTCCTCGTGCCCTACGGCTACAACGAGGGCCAGGACGTCCGCGGCCTCGCCGCCGATGCTATAGTCGCCACCATTGCAGAAGCCGCAGCGCTCGTCGACCCGCGCATGAATCCGCACTCCACTCAACGATCGAAGCACGCCCTCCGGGCGGAGGCCTGGCCCTGGCGCCGCTGGCGCTGAGTTTCCTCGCCCTGCGCTGTCGTCATTTCGCCGTGTCGCCAGCGCCGACTCTTTCGTTAGCGTTTCCGTAGTGGAGAAATTGTGCCCCCACGCTCACTTCGTTCGCTGCCTCCACAGGGGGCGCCGCCTCCCTCGGGCGGCCCTTCGGGAGTCGTTATGACCGAATCCGAATTCAACCGGTTGGCCGCCGCAGGCTACAACCGCATCCCCGTCACCCTCGACACCTTCGCCGATCTCGACACGCCGCTGTCGATCTACCTCAAGCTTGCCGGCGGGCCCTATTCCTACCTGCTCGAATCGGTGCAGGGCGGCGAACGCTTCGGCCGCTATTCCTTCATCGGTCTCGCAAGCCAGACCCGCATCTCCGTCACCGGCTCGACCATCCTGTTGCTCACCGGCAACCGCGTCGCCGAACGCCGCGAGCACACCAACCCGATGTCCTACATCTCGGAGTTCATGGCGCGCTTCAAGGTGCCCGATCTCAAAGGCCTGCCGCGCTTCTGCGGCGGCCTGGTCGGTGCCTTCGGCTACGACACGGTGCGCTTCATCGAGCCCAAGCTCGACGGCGTGAGCAAGCCCGATCCGCTCGGCGTACCGGACATCCTGCTGACACTCTCGGAAGAGATCGCCATCGTCGACAACCTTTCGGGCAAATTGAGCCTCGTCGTCTTCGCCGAGCCCGGCTTCCCCGGTGCCTGGAAGCAGGCGCAGGCGCGGCTGAAGGAACTGCTGGCCAGGCTGCGCGAGCCGGTGACGATTCCGCAGGACACGGTCGTGCCAAGCGAGCCGGCCGAATCGGAGTTCGGCGAGGAAGCCTTCAAGGCCGCCGTGCTCAAGGCCAAGCAATACATCACCGACGGCGACATCATGCAGGTGGTGCTCTCAGCCAGCGCATGAGCAAGCCCTACAAGGCCAGCCCGCTGGCGCTCTACCGGGCATTGCGCACGCTCAATCCCTCGCCCTACATGTTCTATTTCGACTTCGAGGACTTCCACGTCGTCGGCGCCTCGCCCGAGATCCTGGTGCGACTCGACGACGAGGGGGAGGAACGGCGCATCACCCTGCGCCCGATCGCCGGCACCCGCAAGCGCGGCGCCACGCCCGAGGAGGACGCCGCGCTCGCCGCCGAACTGCTGGCCGACGAGAAGGAGCGCGCCGAACACCTGCAGCTGCTCGACCTCGGCCGCAACGACGTCGGCCGCGTCGCCAAGACCGGCAGCGTGAAGGTCACCGAGCAGTACGCCATCGAGCGCTACTCGCACGTCATGCACATCGTCTCCAACGTCGAGGGCACGCTGAAGGACGACGAGGGTCCGCTGTCGGTGCTCAAGGCCACCTTCCCCGCCGGCACCGTGTCCGGCGCGCCCAAGGTGCGGGCGATGGAAATCATCGACGAGCTCGAGCCCACCAAGCGCGGCATCTACGCCGGCGCCGTCGGTTACCTCGGCTTCAACGGCGACATGGACCTGGCGATCGCCATCCGCACCGCGGTGATCAAGGACGGCCGCATCTACGTCCAGGCCGGCGCCGGCATCGTCGCCGACTCCGACCCCGACGCCGAATGGGAGGAGACGCGCAACAAGGCCCGCGCCCAGCTGCGCGCCGCCGAGATGGCCGAGTCCGGCCTCGACACGCGTTTCGAATAGGAGGCCGCCATGCTGCTGATGATCGACAACTACGACAGCTTCACCTACAACCTCGTGCAGTACTTCGGCGAACTCGGCGAGGACGTGCGGGTGTTCCGCAACGACGCCATCAGCCTCAAGGAAATCGCCGCGATGAACCCGGCGCGGCTGGTGATCTCGCCCGGCCCCTGCTCGCCGAAGGAGGCCGGCATCTCGGTCGCTGCCATCAAGGAATTCGCCGGCAGGATTCCGCATCCTCGGCGTCTGCCTCGGCCACCAGAGCATCGGCTACGCCTTCGGCGGCGAGATCGTCCATGCCAAACAGATGATGCACGGCAAGACCTCGCCCATCCACCACGCCGACAAGGGCGTGTTCCACGGCCTGCCCAATCCGCTCACCGCCACGCGCTACCACTCGCTCGCCATCCGCCGCGACACGCTGCCGGACTGCCTCGAGATCACCGCCTGGACCGACGACGGCGAAATCATGGGCGTGCGCCACAAGACCCTGGCCGTGGAAGGCGTGCAGTTCCATCCCGAATCGATCATGACCGAGCGCGGCCACGACCTGCTGAACAATTTCCTGAAAGGCGCCTGAGATGATTACTCCGCAGGAAGCGCTCCAGCGCACCATCGAGCATCGCGAGATCTTCCACGACGAGATGCTGCACCTGATGCGGCTGATCATGAACGGCGAGGTCTCGCCGGTGATGACCGCGGCCATACTCGCCGGCCTGCGCACCAAGAAGGAGACCATCGGCGAGATCGCCGCCGCCGCGACGGTGATGCGCGAGCTGTGCACCAAGGTCGAGGTGCCGAACAACCGCAACTTCGTCGATCATCGTCGGCACCGGCGGCGATGCCGCCCATACCTTCAACATCTCCACCGCCGCCGCCTTCGTCGCCGCCGCGGCCGGCGCCACCGTGGCCAAGCACGGCGGCCGCAGCGTCTCGTCGAAGTCGGGCAGCGCCGACGTGTTCGAGGCGCTGGGCGCGAGGATCGACCTCAGCGCCGCGCAGGTGGCGGAGTGCATCGAGGCGGTCGGCATGGGCTTCATGTTCGCGCCCAACCACCACCCGGCGATGAAGAACGTCGCGCCGGTGCGCAAGGAAATGGGCGTGCGCACCATTTTCAACATCCTCGGCCCGCTCACCAACCCGGCCGGCGCGCCCAACACCCTGATGGGCGTGTTCCACCCCGACCTCGTCGGCATCCAGGTGCGCGTGATGCAGCGTCTCGGCGCCGACCACGTGCTGGTGGTCTACGGCAAGGACGGCCTCGACGAGATCTCGCTCGGCGCGGCGACGCTGGTCGGCGAACTCAAGGACGGCGAAGATCCGCGAATACGAAATCCACCCCGAGGACTTCGGCCTGCAGATGGTTTCCAATCGCGGCCTCCGCGTCGCCGACGCCACCGAGTCGATGACCATGCTGCTCGGCGCCCTCGACAACCAGCCGGGCACGGCGCGCGAGATCGTCGCCTTCAACGCCGGCGCCGCGCTCTATGCCGCCAACATGGCCGGCTCGATCGGCGACGGCATCAGGCTCGCGCGCGAAACCATCGCCTCGGGCGCCGCGCGCAAGAAGGTCGACGAGTTCGTCGCCGCCACGCGGAAGTTCGCCTGATGTCCGACATCCTCGACAAGATCCTCGCCGTCAAGCGCGAGGAAGTCGCCGCGGCGCAGGCCGCCAAGCCGCTCGCCGCAGTCCGCGCCGAGGCCGAAGCGCAGCCGCCTGCCCGCGACTTCGTCGGCGCCATCCGGCAAAAAGTTAGCGTAGCGGTATCCCCGGGGACGGCGCTGGCGGGACGGTGCCAGCCGGATCCGCCGCGTTGATGGGGACGGCGGTCATCGCCGAAATCAAGAAGGCCAGCCCCTCCAAGGGCGTCATCCGCGCCGACTTCCGCCCGGCCGAGATCGCCGCCGACTACGAGAAGCACGGCGCCGCCTGCCTCTCGGTGCTCACCGACCACCAGTTCTTCCAGGGCGCGCCGGAATATCTGCAGGCCGCCCGCGCCGCCTGCGCCCTGCCGGTGCTGCGCAAGGACTTCATGATCGACCCCTACCAGGTCTATGAAGCCCGCGCCATGGGGGCCGATGCCATCCTGCTCATCGTCGCCGCGCTGTCGGTGGCGCAGATGCAGGAACTGGAGGCCATCGCCGACTCCCTGGGCATGGCCGTGCTGGTCGAAGCCCACGACGGCGCCGAGGTCGACGCCGCCCTGCAGCTCAAGACCCCGCTGCTCGGCATCAACAACAGAAACCTGAGAACCTTCGAAGTCAGCCTGGCCACCACCCTCGGCCAGCTTGGCCGCATTCCGGCCGATCGCATCGTCGTCACCGAGTCCGGCATCCTCGGGCCCGCCGACGTCGCCCTGATGCGCCAAAACAACGTCCATGCCTTCCTCGTCGGCGAAGCCTTCATGCGCGCCGCCTCGCCGGGCGCTGAACTGGCAAGGCTTTTCGCCTGAGCGGCCGGTTGTTGCAAAAACCCCACATCGTCACGCCAGTATCCGGCCCAAACCTGCTTTCCCCTTGCCCCGACCCGGCCCCGCCGGCAAAATTGCACCAACTTCCCGATTGGGAGGGATGTGGCGAACAGTGACCAACCACGTGGAGTCATTGATTGCCGCAAGTCTCAAGTCTCAATTCGTCTCAACACTTTTGGAGATACACATATGCAGAAGAAAATCATCGCTCTGGCTGTCGCCGCTGTCGCCTCTGGCGCCGCCTTCGCCCAGTCCAACGTCACCATTTCCGGCAACCTGAACTACCAGTGGGAAAACATCTCCGGCTCGAGCCCGACGATGTCAACCTCCGGCGTTGCCACCAACGTCCCGCAGATGCCGCCGCGAAGGCCGCAACCGCGTCAACGAGAACGGTTCCGAGATCAAGTTCTCCGTGACCGAAGATCTGGGCAACGGCCTCAAGGCCATGGCCGTCGTCGCTTCCGGCATTACCCCCGACAGCGCTGCAGTCCGCCACCAACGGCAACCGCGGTACCCTCGGCAGCCGTGACACCTATATCGGCCTGTCCGGCAACTTCGGTACCGTCGTCGCCGGCCGCCTGTCGGTGCATTACAACTCCGCCGACAAGGTCGATGGCTTCTTCATGGACACCGGCCTTGCCGCTTCCACCCGCGGCATCCTCGGCGGCGTCGGCGGCAGCCACGACACTGCGCACTGGCGGCTACGGCCTCGGCGCCGGCGGCCGTCTCGGCAGCACCGTTGCCTACGTGACCCCGACCGTCAGCGGCTTCAACGGCACCATCGGCTATACCCGCCCGAACGCGCCGGCACCACTGCCGATGGCGTCGTCGACAATGACGGCAGCGTCGCCAACGCCAGCCTGCCGTCCGCAAGGAGTCCGGCTGGACCCTCAAGGCCAACTTCGACAACGGCCCGATCACCGCCTTCGCGTCCTACCTGGCGCACAGCGACATCGCCGACGCCATGGCGACCGTGCTGTGGCAGAACAGCGCCAACACCACCCTGCTCGCGATGAACAGCACTGCGCCATCGTCGCGATGCGACTGCACCGTTCGGTGCTGCTGCAACGGTGCCCTCAGCTCGCCGCGTTATTCGCGGTGAAGTCCGCGGCTTCCGCACCGGTGCTGCCTACACCTTCGGCAACGGCTTCAAGATCGGCCTGATCTATGACAACACCAAGACCCTGTGGCGCGACGATTCGGGCAACACCAACGCCAACGACGACGACCTGAACCTGAAGCGCACCGTCTGGGCCGTCCCGGTCAGCATGAAGTTCGGCGCCCACACCATCGCCGGTAGCTACGCCCGTGCCGGCAACCTCGACGCCGGTGGTTCGCTGTCGACCGCTGCGTCGAACCGCAACGCCCTGGTTGACACCGTGTCACGAGCCAGACCGGCGCGACCTACTGGATGCTTGGCTATCAGTACAACTTCTCCAAGCGTACCAACGTCGGCGCCACCTACGCCCGTATGGACAACGACGCCAAGGCCTCCTACGACTTCTACTCGAACGGCGCCATGGGTCAAACCGCGACCGCCACGACGCTGCTGGCGTCAACAGCAACACCCGTGGTTCGGATCCGACCGTCGTCATGATCGGCCTGAAGCACTCCTTCTAATCGGCTCACCCCGACCTGAAGTTGAAACGGCCACCTTCGGGTGGCCGTTTTTCTTTGGTGCGGCGGAAAGACACCGCGTCTGCCGGCAAGGCGAATTCTCAGTCCTGCTTGCCGTAGTCCCTGAATTTCGCGACCACTCGCTGCATCTCTTCTTCCGGCAACAGCCGCGCCTCGCCCAGCGCGAGCACGCGCCAGTACTGCTCGCACAGCGCCTCGAATTCGACGGCCAGCGCCAGCGTCTGCTTCAAGTCCTTGCCGAAGACCACCATGCCGTGATGCGTCCATCAGGCAGGCGCAGCGATCCAGCAGTGCCTTGAGCATTCCATCCGACAGTTCCTGCGTGCCGAACGTCGCATAGCCGGCGCAGCGGATGTCGCTGCCGCCGAAGCGGGCGATCATGTAATGGAAGGGCGGAATCGCCTCGCCGCGGCAGGCCAGCGCGGTGGCGAAAGGCGCATGGGTATGGATGATGGCGCCGGCCTCGGGCCGCGCGGCGTAGATGTCGCGGTGGAAGCGCCATTCGCTGGAGGGTTTGCGCCGGCCTTCGGCGCGGCCGCCATCGTAATCCGGGCCGACGAAGGCGATGTCCTCGGGTACGGATTCTTCGTAGTCCATTCCCGTCGGCGTCACGAAGAACCCATCCTCGTGGCGGACGCTGACATTGCCCGCCGTGCCGCGATTGAGGCCCGTCGCGTTCATGGCACGGGCGGTAGCGAGGACGGCAGCGCGGGGATCAGTCATCTTTCTGACGCAGTAACCGAAGCGCGGTCTCGATGAAAATCCGGTCCGCCTCGTCCTTGCCGCGCACTGTCTGTTTCGTTCGCAGCAAGCCTTCCAGATCGAGCGTGCGGATTTCCGTGCCATCATCGAAAGTGGCCGTCCTGGCGAACGGCCGCAACGATTCATAGCGTTTCGCCACAGGCGTTGAACATGACATCGACGACGAACTCGTCGGCCACGCGGATGGTGTTGCCCTCCTCGAACCACGCAGGATCGATGTCCTTTGCGGCCCCATCGGGCAAGACCAGCAGTGCGCGTTTGACCCGCTCGCCCGACTCGCGCGTTGCGGGTACGAGAATATCGATATCGCGCGTGGCCCGCTGGTGTCCATGCGCCGCCAAGGCATAACCGCCGATCAGGAAGTAGTCGACACCTGCGTCGTTCAACGCTGCGATGACGCGCTTGAGATCCTCAAGCGTCGCGTCACGGGCGAACTTTTCCGGCTCCATGGGTTCGCTCGTGCGCCAGTTGCGCCATGTCGCGCGCCACGGCATCGATCAATGCCTCATCCGCCTCTTCGTGGCTGGCGTAGCGGTAAACACCTTTGGGAAAATAATGGCGCGGACCGCCGGCCAAGCCCCGTAGCATGGCCATGAAACGGTCAGCCACCACCAGATTGGCGACGGAGGGCTCGTTAGAAATTGCGGGGGGGATTTCCCTGCCGACGATTCTCATGGCTTCACTAACC
This sequence comes from uncultured beta proteobacterium, assembly GCA_963709555.1. GTDB lineage: Bacteria > Pseudomonadota > Gammaproteobacteria > Burkholderiales > Rhodocyclaceae > Sulfurisoma. The sequence continues at coordinate 166,389 of CAVPWR010000006.1, forward strand.
GGAGGTTCGATGGTGCAATGATACCGCGCTCGGTAATGATCCCGGCAATCAACCCCGCCGGCGTCACGTCGAAGGCCGGATTGGCGACCACCGTGTCCAGGCTGGCGGCTGAGGCGCCGAGTTCTGTCGCGTCCCGTTCCTCGATGGGAATGTGCGTGCCGTCGGGGCAGGCGAAGTCGATGGTCGAAACCGGGGCGGCAACGTAGAACGGCACGCCGTGGGCGCGGGCCGCCAGGGCCTTCAGGTAAGTTCCGATTTTGTTGGCCGTGTCGCCGTTGGCGGCGATGCGGTCGGCGCCGACGATGACGCAATCGACCTTGCCCTGCATCAGCAGCAGGCCGGCGGCATTGTCGGCGATGAGCGTGTGGGGCACGCCGGCCTGGATCAGTTCCCAGGCGGTGAGCAGGCCCTGGTTGCGCGGGCGGGTCTCCGAAACCCAGACATGGATGTCGAGGCCGGCATCCTGCGCGGCATAGATCGGCGCCAGCGCGGTGCCGTGGGCGACGGTGGCGAGCCAGCCGGCGTTGCAGTGGGTCATCACATTGACTTGCCCCTTGCGCGCGGCGATGGCCTGCAACAGAGGCAGGCCATGGCGGCCGATGGCGGCGTTGGCGGCCTCATCCTCGCGGGCGATGGCGCGGGCTTCGCTCCAGGCGATATCTCGCCGTGTCGCTGGCGCCGACTTTTGCAGAACATTGCGCATCCTTTGCAATGCCCAGTGCAGGTTCACTGCGGTTGGTCGGGTAGCAGCCAGCGTGGCGAGCGCTGCTTCAAGCGGGCGCCCTTCCTGTAGCGCCAACGCAACACCGTAGGCCGCAGTGGCGCCGATCAGCGGGGCGCCGCGTACCTGCATGACGCGAATGGCATTGGCTGCATCCTCGAGGCCACGGAGGACGACGAAGGCCGTCTCTGCGGGCAGCCGGGTCTGGTCGAGGATGACTACGCTGCGATCGCCGCATCGCCATCCTCCTGAATGGTGCGCAGCGGGTAGGTCAGGGAGTATCGCCGCCGGCGCCGTCCCGGGGCCCTCGCGAGTGGGAGGGCAAGGCGAGGCGGCACGCGCCGAAGGCGCAAACCGCTCCAGGGCCCAACCCGGACTCGCCCGTAACAACCGAGCGGCTTTGCACTTCCTTCGGTCGCAGCAGCCGGGAGTCCCGCTCGCGAGGGCGGGGCTGGGGGTGGGCGGGTCAATTCAATTTGCCGTGGCAGTGCTTGTACTTCTTGCCGCTGCCGCAGGGGCAGGGATCGTTGCGGCCGACCTTGGGCAGGGCGCGTTCGATCGGCTGAGCCTTGGCTTCGTCAGCCTTCGCCGGCGCTGCCAAGCACTTCGTCGTAGTCGGCGTGGTGGTACTGCACGTTCTCGACCTGGGGATGGCTGACCTCGGCCTCCTCGATCTGCTCGGGCGAGCGGATTTCGACGGTCATCAGCAACTTGGTCACTTCGGTGCGCACGGTGCCGAGCAGGCCCTCGAACAGCTCGAAGGACTCGCGCTTGTATTCCTGCTTCGGGTTCTTCTGGGCGTAGCCGCGCAGGTGGATGCCCTGGCGCAGGTGGTCGAGCGCGGCGAGGTGCTCGCGCCAGTGGGTATCGAGGCTCTGCAGCATGACATTGCGCTCGAAACCGGCCCAGGCGGGGGCATCGACCGTCGCCTTCTTGTCGGCGTAGCCGCTGTCGGCGGCATCGAGGATGCGGCGCAGGATGTCGTCGTCGCCGAGGTTGGGTTCGGCCTTGAGCCAGTCGCCGATGGGCAGCTTCAGCTGCAGATCGGCTGCGAGCGCAGCTTCGAGGCCGGCGATGTCCCACTGCTCCTCGACGCTCTCGGCCGGCACGTGGATGCGGAAGGTGTCGTGGATCACGCCCTGGCGCATGGCGGTGACGGTCTCGGTGATGTCCTCGGTCTCGAGCAGCTCGTTGCGCTGCTGGTAGATCACCTTGCGCTGGTCGTTGGCGACGTCGTCGTATTCGAGCAGCTGCTTGCGGATGTCGAAGTTGCGCTGCTCGACCTTGCGCTGCGCCGATTCGAGCGAGCGCGTGACCAGCGGATGCTCGATGGCCTCGCCCTCGGGCATCTTGAGCCGCACCATGATGGTGTTGAGGCGCTCGCCGGCGAAGATCTTGAGCAGCTGATCGTCGAGGGCGAGGTAGAAGCGCGAGGAGCCGGCATCGCCCTGGCGGCCGGCGCGGCCGCGCAGCTGGTTGTCGATGCGCCGCGATTCGTGGCGCTCGGAGCCGATGATGTGCAGGCCGCCGGCGGCCAGCACCTGGTCGTGCACCTTCTGCCAGTCGGCGCGCAGGGCGGCGGTTTTCGCCTCCTTGTCGGCGGGCGCGAGGCTTTCGTCGTCGCGGATGGCGCCGATCTGCTTCTCGATGTTGCCGCCGAGCACGATGTCGGTGCCGCGGCCGGCCATGTTGGTGGCGATGGTGACCATGCCCGGGCGGCCGGCCTGGACAACGATCTCGGCTTCGCGCGCGTGCTGCTTGGCGTTGAGTACCTGGTGATCGAGCTTTTCCTTGGTCAGGATGTCCGACAGCAGCTCGGAGTTCTCGATCGAGGTGGTGCCGACCAGCACCGGCTGGCCGCGCTGGTGGCAGTCGCGGATGTCGGCGATGATCGCGGCATGCTTCTCGGGCGCGGTGCGGAAGATCTGGTCGTTGGCGTCCTTGCGCACCATCGGCCGGTTGGTCGGGATCACCACCGTCTCCAGGGCGTAGATCTGGTGGAACTCGTAGGCCTCGGTGTCGGCCGTGCCGGTCATGCCGGACAGCTTGCCGTACATGCGGAAGTAGTTCTGGAAGGTGATCGAGGCCAGCGTCTGGTTCTCGTTCTGGATCGTCGCGCCTTCCTTGGCCTCGACCGCCTGATGCAGGCCGTCGGACCAGCGGCGGCCGACCATGAGACGACCGGTGAACTCGTCGACGATCACCACCTCGCCGTTCTGCACCACGTAGTGCTGGTCCTTGTGGAACAGCTTGTGGGCGCGCAGCGCGGCGTAGAGGTGGTGGATCAGCAGGATGTTGGCCGGCTCGTAGAGGCTGGAGCCCTCCGGCAGCAGGCCCAGGCGGGCGAGGATTTCCTCGGCCTTCTCGTGGCCTTCCTCGGTCAGCAGCACGGAATGGGCTTTCAGGTCCACCGTGTAGTCGCCGGTGTCCTGGTCTTGCTGGGTCGCCGCGGCCACGCCTTCGGTCAGCAGCGGCGGCACGGCGTTCATCTTGATGTAGAGCTCGGTGTGATCCTCGGCCTGGCCGGAAATGATCAGCGGCGTGCGCGCTTCGTCGATGAGGATGGAATCGACTTCGTCGACGATGGCGTAGTTGAGGCCGCGCTGCACCCGCTCGTTGGCCGCATAGACCATGTTGTCGCGCAGGTAGTCGAAGCCGAATTCGTTGTTGGTGCCATAGGTGATGTCGGCGGCGTAGGCGACCTGCTTCTCGTCGTGCGGCATCTGCGACAGGTTCACGCCGACGCTCATGCCGAGGAAGCGGTGCAGCCGGCCCATCCATTCGGCGTCGCGGCTGGCGAGGTAGTCGTTCACCGTGATGACATGCACGCCCTTGCCGGACAGCGCATTGAGGTAGGACGGCAGGGTGGCGACCAGGGTCTTGCCCTCGCCGGTGCGCATTTCGGCGATCTTGCCGTGGTGCAGCACCATGCCGCCGATCATCTGCACGTCGAAATGGCGCATGCCGAGAACCCGCTTGCCGGCTTCGCGCACGACGGCGAAAGCCTCGGGCAGCAGGGCATCGAGCGTCTCGCCGTTGGCGACGCGGCCGCGGAACTCCTCGGTCTTGGCGCGCAACTGCTCGTCGGACAGCGCCTGCATGGCGGGTTCGAGGGCATTGATCTTGCCGACGGCCTGGGAATACTGCTTGATCAGCCGGTCATTGCGGCTGCCGAAAATCTTTTTGAGAAGGCCCGAAATCATGTGGTTGGGAGTCGTCCAGCGCCGGGGTCGGCGAAAGGGCGAATTCTACCATGCAGGCCACGGCCGGCCTTGATCCGGGCCAAGCCGGAGGCGGGACGACGAACGTCCCCGGGCGATGCCGGTCAGTTGCGGTGGCCGTGGGTATCGGCGGCCATCTGCAGGAAGCGGTTCGGGTTTTGCGCCGCGCCCTTGATGCGCACCTCGAAGTGCAGATGGGGACCGGTCGAGCGGCCGGTGTTGCCGACGGCGGCGATGTTCTGGCCGCGCTTGACGAAAGCGCCCGGCTGCACCAGCAGCTTGGAGGCATGGGCGTAGCGGGTGATCAGGTCGTTGCCGTGATCGATATCGATCATCAGGCCGTACTCGGGATGGCGCTCGGCGGCGATGACCACGCCGGCCGCGGCGGCAACGATGGCGGTGCCGACCTCGGACGGGAAGTCGACGCCTTCATGCATCGCCCGCTGGCCGGTGAAGGGGTCCAGCCGCCAGCCGTAGGCCGAAGCGTTCCAGGTTCCATCCACCGGCAGGGTGGTCGGCAGCCGTGCCTTGCGCACGCGATCTTCGAACAGCTGTGCTTCGAGCAGGGTCAGGGTGTCGGTCTTCGTTTCGAGCTGGCTGGAGAGGGCATCGAGCGCCTGCTGCAATTCATTGGCGGAAAGCGCCGAGGGATTGACCAGAGGACCGCCACGGCCATCCCGGACTTGCGGCTGGGTGGGCGCATCCTGCAGCTTGATGCCGGAAACCGAGGCCAGGCGCTCGCCGAGCGAGTCCAGCCGCAGCAGCTGGGCCTGCATCTGGCCGAGCTTGACGGCCATGGCGTTGAGGTTTTCGCGCACGTAGTCGCGGCTTTTCTGCGTTTCCTCGGCGGAAACGACGCGCATCAGGTCCTGCATGAAGGGCAGGCGCAGTTCGGCGGCATGCCGCACGGTGAAATAGGAAAACAGCGACGACAGCACGATGACCGATGCGGCCAGCAGTCCGCTGCCCATGGCCAGGTGGCGCCAGGTCAGCGTCAGGGTCTTGGCCGTTGTCATTCGGTTGGAGACAAGAATAATATGCATGCTCTGCTCCCCTTACAGGTATTGCCCCATGCGGCTGCGCCGCACTGTCCGTTCCCTTGAAGACTGCCTGCTCGCCGATGCCGGCATGGCGCGACTGTCTTCCCATGCTTCCCGACTGCTGCGGCTGCAGGCGATTCTTGCCGCAAACCTGCCAGCCAACCTGGCCCGCGGTGCCCGCGTGGCGAATCTCAAGGCGGGGAAGCTCGTTATCCACGCCGATAACGGCGCGGTGGCGGCGAAGCTCAGGCAAATGGCACCGCGGCTCGCCGACCTTGTTCGTTTTGAAGCGGCGGAGGTTAATGGAATCGAAATCCGCGTGCAAGGGCGTGACGGCAAACCCGTCCAACCCCTGCGCCAAGCCCCCTCAGGGATAGGCAGTCAGGCGAAGCAGGGACTCACATCGCTGGAAAGGCTCTTGCCTGAAGGGTCCCGCCTTAGGCGCGCATTGGCAAAATTGGTGGAGCGCGGCTGAAGCACCTACAGAACGATTACGCGCTCGAGGAACATCAACGCCAATACGATCAGGGCGAAGATCAGGCCGTACCTGGCCAGGCGGCCAGCCAGCCGCAGGTAGCTTTTGTTTCCGGTAATCAGGTAACTGGCGATGCCGGCGCCGATGGCGATGACCACCAGCACAGCGACGATCCGCAGCAGCAGCATCGCCGTGCTTTACGCAGCTTGCAGCGCAGGATAGAGGTGGGCGATGCCGGCGGGCACGGTCCCGGCATCCTCGAAACTCACCAGTTCCCAGGCCGAGGCATCTGCCAGCACGGCGCGCAGCAACTGGTTGTTGAGGGCGTGGCCGGACTTGTGGGCCGAGAAGGCGGCCAGCAGCGGATGGCCGGCAAGATAAAGGTCGCCGATGGCGTCGAGAACCTTGTGGCGCACGAATTCGTCGGGAAGCCGCAGGCCGTCGACATTGAGAACCCGGTATTCGTCCATCACGATGGCGTTGTCGAGGCTGCCGCCGAGCGCCAGGCCCTGGGCGCGCAGCGCCTCGACATCCTGGGTGAAGCCGAAGGTACGGGCACGGGAGATATCGCGCACATAGGAGTCTTCGGCGAAATCGACTTCGACCCGCGTGCCGGACTGATCCACCGCCGGGTGGTTGAAGATGATCGAAAACGCCAGTTTGAAGCCGTCGTAAGGGTCGAGCCGCGCCCATTTGTCGCCGTCCCTGACCTCGACCGGCTTCTTCACGCGGAGGAAGCGCTTGGGCGCATTCTGTTCCTCGATGCCGGCGGATTGCAGCAGGAAGACGAAGGGGCCGGCCGAGCCGTCCATGATCGGCAGCTCGGCGGCATCGACGTCGGCGTAGAGATTGTCGATGCCAAGGCCGGCCAGCGCCGACATCAGGTGCTCGACGGTGCCGAGGCGTACGCCGTCATGCTCCAGCACCGAGGCCATGCGCGTGTCGCCGACGCCGAAGGGATCGGCGCGCAGGTCGACCGGCGGATCCAGGTCGACGCGGCGGAAGACGATGCCGGTGTCGGGCTGGGCCGGACGCAGCGTCAACCGCACCTTGGCGCCGGAATGGAGACCGACGCCGGTGGCGTTGATGACGGTTTTGAGGGTGCGCTGGCGCAGCATGGGCGGACTAGTGGCGAAAAAATGGCATGGGCATTGTGCGGGGCGGCAATCTTACCACGGCAGGCCTGGCGGCCGGGAGGAGGCGAATCTCCCCGGCCGCCAGGCCGCCTTGCACAGACCTCGAAGACATCAGTCGGCCTGCTTGCGCAAGAAGGCCGGAATGTCGTACTTGTCGACCCCGCTCGCCGCCATCGACTCGGCCATGGCGCTGCGGCCGGCGCGACCCGACGTGAAGACGTTGCCGAAATCGCCGCCGGCGCCGCCCGCAGCCGCCACCTCGGTGACCAGCGGCACGTTGTCGGTACCGGTGCGCAGCACCTCGGCGTAAGCCAGCGTCGGCTTGGCCTGCTTGCGCGCGGCCGGCGCACCGAGGCCGGTGGCGACGACGGTGACGCGCACGCGATCTTCCATGCCTTCGTCGTAGGCGAGGCCGCAGATCACGGTCGCCTCGGGCGAGGTGTACTGGCGGATGGTGGCCATCACGTCCCGGTACTCCTTCATGCTGATCTGCTTGCTGGCGCTGACATTGACCAGCACGCCGCGCGCGCCGGACAGCTCGATGCCTTCGAGCAGCGGGCTGGCGGCGGCATTCTCGGCGGCGATGCGGGCGCGATCGACGCCGGTGGCCTCACCCGAACCCATCATGGCCTTGCCCATCTCGCCCATCACCGTGCGCACGTCCTGGAAATCGACGTTGATGTGGCCATGCACGTTGATGATCTCGGCGATGCCGCCGACGGCGTTCTTGAGCACGTTGTCGGCGGCCTTGAAGGCCTCGTCCATCAGCACGTCCTCGCCCAGCACCTCCATCAGCTTCTCGTTGAGCACGACGATCAGCGAATCGACCGACTCTTCGAGTTCCTTGAGGCCGGCCTCGGCCAGGCTCATGCGCTTGCCCTCGTAGTCGAAGGGCTTGGTGACCACGGCGACGGTGAGGATGCCCAGCTCGCGCGCCACCTCGGCGACGATGGGTGCGGCGCCGGTGCCGGTGCCGCCGCCCATGCCGGCGGTGATGAAGGCCATGTGCGCGCCGCGCAGTGCGTCGGCGATCTGCTCGCGGGCGCTGCGCGCGTGCTCGCGGGCGACCTCGGGCTTGCCGCCGGCGCCCAGACCCGGGCCGAGCTGCAGCTTGACGCCCGCGCTCATGTACTTCAGGGCCTGCGCGTCGGTGTTGGCGCAGATGAACTCCACGCCCTGCACGCCTTCGCGGATCATGTGCTCGACGGCGTTGCCACCCGCACCGCCGACTCCGATGACCTTGATGATGGTCGTGGGTTCCGGTTCAACAAATTCAAACATGTTCGCCTCCTTGTTGTTGCTGCTGCAAATTAAGATCAAAAATTCTTCACGAACCAGGAACGCATGCGTTCCAGCACCTGCTTGAAATTCCGCGGGCTCTGCACCTTGAGCCCGCGCTGTTTTTGGGTCAGCCCCTCGAGCAGCAGCCCCATCGCCGTCGAATGGCGCGGCCCCTTGACGAAGTCGCGCAGGTTGCCGTCGTAGTGCGGCACGCCCAGCTTCACCGTGTTGTGGAAGATCTCCTCGCCAAGGTCGATCATCCCCGGCATCTGCGCCGAGCCGCCGGTGAGCACGACGCCGGCGCGCAGCAGCCGCTCGTAGCCGCTCCTGACCAGTTCCTCCTGCACCTTGAGGAAGATTTCCTCGATGCGCGGCTGGATGAAGCCGGCCAGCGCCTGGCGCGACAGCTGCGTCGCCGGCCGGTCGCCGACGCCGGGCACCTCGATCATCTGCTCGGGATCGGCGATCTGCTGCAGCGCCACGCCCCACTTTTCCTTGATCTCCTCGGCGTCCGGCGTCGAGGTGCGCAGGGCGATGCCGATGTCGGCCGTGATCTGGTCGCCGGCGATGGGAATCACCGCGGTGTGGCGGATGGCGCCCTGCGAGAAGATGGCGACGTCGGTGGTGCCGCCGCCGATGTCGACCAGGCAGACGCCGACATCGCGCTCGTCCTCGGTCAGCACGGCATGGCCCGAGGCCAGCGGTTGCAGCACCAGGTCGACCACTTCGAGGCCGCAGCGATGCACGCACTTGACGATGTTCTGCACGGCGGTGACGGCGCCGGTGACGATATGCACCTTGACGTCGAGGCGCTTGGCATCCATGCCGATCGGCTCGCGCACGCCGTCCTGGCCGTCGACGATGAACTCCTGCACCAGGGTGTGGAGGATCTGGTCGTCGGCCGATATCGGCGTGGCGTTGGCGGCCTCGATGGCGCGCTCGACGTCGAACTGCGTGACCTCCTTGTCGCGCACCACGGCCATGCCGCTGGAGTCCTTGCTCTTGATGTGGCTGCCGGCGATGCCGGTATACACTTCCTTGACCTTGCAGCCGGCCATCAGCTCGACTTCCTCGATGGCGCGCGAGATGGCGTTGACGGTCTCCTCGATATTCACCACCACGCCGCGGCGCAGGCCGCGCGACTGCTGGCTGCCGAGGCCGAGGATGACCAGCTGGCCCTCGGCATTGACCTCGGCGACGATGGCGACGATCTTCGAGGTGCCGATGTCGAGGCCGACGATCAGATCGCGTTTGGGTTCCTTGCTCATTGTTCTTTACTCATGAGGCACTCTTCTTGTCCGGCTGCCCCAGTCGCAGCGCGAAGCCGTTGGGGTAGCGCATGTCAACAGCGGCGACCGGCACCCGGGCCTTGTCGCGGGCGGTGGCGTAGTGCGTGGCGAAGCGGTCGAGGCGTTCGGCCAGCGGTTGCCTGGGCTGGTCGCGGCCGAGGTCGAGCAGCACGCCGTCATCGAGCCGGACCTGCCAGGCTTCGCGCGCCGTCAGGGTCAGCGCCACGGGCTTGCGCTGGATTTTCGCCAGGCGCGAGTCGAACTCGCGATAGCGCTCGAGCATCGCGGCGGACGAGCCTTCGGGTCCGCTGAACACCGGCAGCTCGTCACCACTGGCTGCCGCAAAGACCTCGCCGCGCGTATTGACCAGGCGCGGCTCGCCGTCGGGCCTTGACCAGCGCGCCACGGCAACGTGCTCCTCGACCGCCAGTTCCAGCGCATGCGGCCACTGCCGGCGCAATTCCGCCCGGCGCACCCAGGGCAGCTTCTCGAAGGCGCCGCGTGCCTCGTCGAGGTTCACGCTCAGCAGATTGCCCGCCAGCGCGGAGCGCGCGGCATGCTCGATCTGGGCGCGGCTGACACGCTCGATCTCGCCGACCACCACCAGTTCGCGCAGCGGATAGAAGGGCAGGCGCTGCACGCCGGTCATCGCCGCCCAGGCCAGAACGGCAATGCCGAAGACGAACAGCAGGTCGGCGGCCAGATTGAGCAGCTGCGGGCGGTCCCAGAATCCCGCGGTCTCCTGTGGCCGGCGATTGCGCTCCGGCCTAGCCACAGGTCGCCTCCGCCAGAATGCGCACCACCAGTTCCTCGAACTGGATGCCGGCGGCACGCGCCGCCATCGGCACCAGCGAATGATCGGTCATGCCGGGCGAACTGTTCACCTCGAGGCACCAGGAGTTGCCCTCATGGTCGAGCATGATGTCGACGCGCCCCCAGCCGCGGCCGCCGAGGACGTCGAAGGCGCGCAGCGCCAGCGCCTGCATCTCTTGCTCCTGCCCGGCGGACAAGCCGCTGGGGATTCGGTACTGTGTATCGTCGCGGTCGTACTTGGCCGCGTAGTCGTAGAACTCGGTCGCCGGCACGATGCGGATCACCGGCAGGGCCAGGCCCGCCAGGATGCCCACGGTGTATTCGCCGGCATCGACGTAGCGTTCGGCCAGCACCACCTTGTCGTACTTCGCCGCCAGCTCCCAGGCCTCGCGCAGCTTGCCTGCCTGCTTGACCTTGCTGATGCCGATGCTCGAACCCTCGCAGGCCGGCTTGACGAACAGGGGCAGGCCGAGCTGCCGCTCGATGGCGGCAAAGTCCGACGCGGCAGCGACGACGACGAAATCCGGCACCGGCACACCGGCCGCGTGCCACGCCAGCTTGGTGCGCCACTTGTCCATCGCCAGGGCGGAAGCGAGTACGCCGCTGCCGGTGTAGGGCAGCTTCATCAGCTCGAGCGCGCCCTGCAGGCAGCCGTCCTCGCCGCCGCGACCATGCAGGGCGATGAAGACGCGGTCGAAGTTTTCGTCCTTGAGCGCCGCCAGCGGCTTTGCGGCCGGATCGAAGGCATGGGCGTCGACGCCGGCGCGCAGCAGGGCGGCGAGCACCGCCGCGCCGCTCTTGAGCGAAACGGCGCGCTCGGCCGAATCCCCGCCGAACATCACGGCAACCTTGCCGAAATCGTGGCGCTTCAAGGGTTTACCCCCACGATGCGAACCTCGCGAACCAATTCGATGCCGAACATATCCTTCACGCGCGCCTGAACCTGGCCAATAAGCGTTTCTATCTCGGCGGCGGTGGCGCTGCCGTCCGGATTAACGATGAAATTCGCATGCTTTTCGGACACGCGCGCGCCACCGATGGCCGTTCCCTTCAAGCCTGCCGCCTCGATGAGTCGCGCCGCATGATCGTTGGGCGGATTGCGGAACACCGAGCCGGCGTTGGGCAGCTGCAGCGGCTGGGTGGCGATGCGCTTCTCCAGCAGCTCGGTGATGCGCGCGCGCGAAGCCGCACCGTCCCCTGCGGGCAAGCGCAACCAGGCGGCGACGAAGATCTCGTCGGTGGCCCGTTTGAGTCCGACATGGCGGTAGCCGATGGCGAAATCGTCCGGCGTGCGCTCAATCAGCACGCCACGGCGGTCGAGCATCAGCACGCGTTCGACATAGTTCCAGGTCTCGCCACCGTAGCAGCCGGCGTTCATGGCCAGTGCCCCGCCCATCGTTCCCGGAATGCCGGCGAGGAATTCGGCGCCGGTAAGGTCGTGGTTGGCGGCGAAGCGCGCCACTTTGGGAGAGGCCACGCCGGCTTCGACGTAGATCGTGCCGTCGGCTTCGAGACGCAAGGTTTTCAGCGCGCCGTGGGTGAATACCACCGTGCCGTCGAAGCCGCCGTCGCGCACCAGCAGGTTCGAGCCGAGCCCGACCGTCATCACGGGCTCGTCGTGGCGCAGCGTGGCGAAGAAGGCGGCGAGATCGGCGAGGTTCACCGGCGTGTAGGCGCGCACGGCGGCACCACCGGCGCGCCACGAGACATGCCCAGCCATTGGCTCGTTCTCACTCAGTTCGCCGCACCATTCAGCCATTGGCCAGCTTTCCGGGCACCGCCCCGATCGAGCCGGCACCCATGGTGATGACGACGTCGCCGTCGCGCGCGGCGGCGAGGATGGCCGCCGGCATCGCCGCGATGTCCTCGACGAACACCGGTTCGGTCTGCCCGGCGACACGGATGGCGCGGGCCAGGGTGCGGCCGTCGGCGGCGACGATGGGCGCCTCCCCGGCGGCATAGACCTCGGCCAGCAGCAGTGCGTCGACGCCGGCGAGCACCTTGACGAAATCCTCGAAGCAGTCGCGGGTGCGGGTGTAGCGGTGCGGCTGGAAGGCCAGCACCAGGCGGCGGCCGGGGAAGGCGCCGCGCGCCGCGGCGATGGTGGCCGCCATCTCGACCGGGTGGTGGCCGTAGTCGTCGATCAGGGTGAAGTGGCCGCCGTCCTTTGCCGCAATCTCGCCATAGCGCTGGAAGCGGCGGCCGACGCCCTTGAACTCGGCCAGCGCCTTGACGATCGCCGTGTCGCCAACGCCGACTTCCGTGGCGACGGCGATGGCGGCCAGCGCGTTGAGCACGTTGTGGCGGCCCGGCAGGTTGAGCGTGACGGCCAGGCGCGACACCGTGCCATTGGTGCGGACGCAGTCGAATTTCATGGCGCCGCCGTCGGCCACGATGTTTTCGGCGCGGAAGTTGGCGGGTTCGTCGATGCCATAGGTCACCACCTGCTTGGCCACGCGCGGCAGGATCTCGCGCACATTCGGCATCGTCGGCGCAGAGCACGGCCACGCCGTAGAACGGCAGGCGGTGGAGGAAGTCGATGAAGGCCTGCTTGAGCCGGCCGAAGTCGTGGCCGTAGGTCTCCATGTGGTCGGCGTCGATGTTGGTGACCACCGACACCACCGGCGAGAGGAAGAGGAAGGAGGCGTCCGACTCGTCGGCCTCGGCGACGAGGAACTCGCCGGCGCCGAGCTTGGCATTGGCGCCGGCCGAATTGAGGCGGCCGCCGATGACGAAGGTCGGGTCGAGCCCGCCCTCGGCCAGGCAACTGGCGACCAGGCTGGTGGTCGTGGTCTTGCCGTGGGTGCCGGCGATGGCGATGCCCTGCTTGAAGCGCATCAGTTCGGCCAGCATCTGCGCCCGCGGCACGATGGGCAGATGGCGGGTGCGGGCGGCGACGCACCTCGGGGTTGTCGTCCTTGACCGCGGTGGACACCACCACGGCATCGGCGTCCGGCAATATTGCCGGCGGCGTGGCCGATCACCACGCGCACGCCCTGCGCCGCGAGCCGCCGCGTCGTCGCCGACTCGGTGAGATCGGAACCGCGAGACTTCATAGCCCTGGTTGGCCAGCACCTCGGCGATGCCGCTCATGCCGGAACCGCCGACGCCAATGAAATGGATGCGCCTGACCTTGTGTTTCATCTCGCTAACTCCTTGCAAGCGTTCGCGACGGCCGCGGTCGCGTCCGGTTTCGCCAGCGACTGGGCTTTTTCCGCCATCTGCAGCAACTGGTCGCGGTTCATGTTGCGGATCAGCGCCAGCCTCTCCGGCGTCAGTTCGGCCTGCGGCAGCAGGATCGCCGCGCCGGCATTGGCGAGGAAGCGCGCATTGCCGGTCTGGTGATCATCGACCGCGTGCGGGAAGGGCACGAGGATGCTGGCGACGCCCGCGGCGGCAAGTTCGGCAATGGTCAGCGCCCCGGCACGGCAGATCACCAGGTCGGCCCAGCCGTAGGCCCCCGCCATGTCCTCGATGAAGGGCACCAGGTTCGCCGTGACGCCGGCGCGCGAGTAGATTTCGCGCAGGGCATCGATGTGCTTCTCGCCGGCCTGATGCATCACCTCGGGCCGTTCGCCATGCGGCAGCATTGCCAGTGCCTGCGGCACGGTCTCGTTGAGCGCAGCGGCGCCGAGGCTGCCGCCGACGACCAGCAGGTGCAGCGGCTCGCCGCGCTCCTGGCGCCCGCGATAGCGAAAACTCGGCGCTGGCAGCACGGTGATTTCGGCACGCACGGGATTGCCGACCCAGCTGCCCTTTTTCAGCACGGCGGGGAAGCCGCTGAGGATGCGATCGGCCACACCGGCCAACACGCGGTTGGCCAGCCCCGCCACCGAGTTCTGCTCGTGCAGAACCAGCGGTATCCCCTTCAACGCCGCCATCATGCCGCCGGGAAAAGTGACGAAGCCGCCCATGCCGAGCACGACATCCGGACGGATGCGCTTGAGTTCGGCCAGCGCCTGGACAAAGCCGCGCAGCAGGTTGAAGGGCAGCAGCAGCTTGCGCAGGATGCCCTTGCCGCGCAGCGCGGCGAAGCGCACCCAGGCCGTCTCGTAGCCGCGGCCGGGCACCAGCTTCGCCTCCATGCCGTCCGGATTGCCCATCCAGACCACGCGCCAGCCCTGCTCGCGCAGAAGATCGGCCACCGCGAGGCCCGGAAAGATATGCCCGCCTGTGCCGCCCGCCATGACGAGGAGGGTCTTGCTCATACGGAGACACCCCGCATGAGTTGCCTGATTCTCGCCAGTTGTCCACCCTGAGCAGCACCGCCAGCGCGATGCAGTTGGCCAGGATGCCCGAGCCGCCGAAGCTCATCAGCGGCAGCGTCAGGCCCTTGGTCGGCAGCAGGCCCATGTTCACGCCCATGTTGATGAAGGACTGCACGCCGATCCAGATGCCGACGCCCTGCGCGGCAAGGCCGGCGAAGACGCGATCGAGCATCAGCGACTGGCGGCCGATGGCGAAGGCGCGCTGCACCACCAGCGCGAACATGACGACCACGGCAAGGACGCCGAAGAAGCCCAGTTCCTCCGCGATCACGGCCAGCAGGAAGTCGGTGTGCGCCTCGGGCAGGTAGAACAGCTTCTCGACGCTGGCGCCGATGCCGACGCCGAACCACTCGCCGCGGCCGAAGGCGATCAGCGCGTGCGACAGCTGGTAGCCCTTGCCGTACGCATCCTTCCACGGGTCCATGTAGCTGGTGATGCGCTCCAGGCGATAGGGCGAGATCAGGATCAGCACGACGAAGGCGGCGGCCATGCCGACGATGAGGACGGCGAACAGCCGCGCGTTGATGCCGCCGAGGAAGAGGATGCCGAAGGCGATGGCGACGATGACGACGAAGGCGCCGAAGTCGGGCTCGCGCAGCAGCAGCGCACCGACCAGCACCATGACCAGGAACATCGGCACGAAGCCGCGACGGAAGGAGCCCATCTCGGCCAGTTTGCGCGTCGTGTAGTCGGCGGCGTAGAGCACGACGAACAGCTTCATCAGCTCCGACGGCTGGAGGTTGACCGGCCCCAGCGGCAGCCAGCGCTGCGCGCCATTGACCGAGCGACCGACGTGGGGGATCAGCACGATCACCAGCAACGCGACGCCCGCCATGAACAGCCACGGCGCGGCCTGCTGCCACAGGCGCAGCGGAATCTGGAAGGCGGCCACGCCGGCGACGAGGCCGATGGCGAGGAAGATGCCGTGGCGCACCAGGAAGTAGCTGGCCTGGTTGCCGGTGAAGCGGCTGCCCTCGGCCGTGGCGATCGAGGCCGAATAGACCATGACCAGGCCGAGCATCAGCAGGCCCAGCGCCGGCCACAGCAGCAGCGGGTCGAGCTCGGCCGGCGCGCCCTGCGCCAGCAGAGGTCGGCGGTTGGAAGTGAACACGGCACTCATGATTGCGCCAAACCGTGCACCGCGGCGACGAAGACCTGGGCGCGGTGCTCGTAGTTGCGGAACATGTCGAAGCTGGCGCAGGCCGGCGACAGCAGCACGGCATCGCCGGCCTGCGCCGGCGCGCGCGGCGACGCCGCACGGCATCGCCATGTCAGTCGCAGCCTGTACCGGCACGCCGCAGCCGGAGATGGCCTCGGCGATCTTCGGTCCGTCGCGGCCGATCAGCACCGCGGCGCGACCGTGGCGGGCAACGGCGTCCTTGAGCGGCGCAAAATCCTGTCCCTTGCCGTCGCCACCGAGGATCACCACGACCTTGCACCCCAATCCCTCGAGCGCGGCTACGGTGGCGCCAACGTTGGTGCCCTTGGAGTCGTCGAAATACGTCACGCCGCCGATCTCGGCCACGCGCTCGACGCGGTGCGGCAGGCCGCGGAACTCGCGCAGCGCCGGCAGCAGCTGCACCGGCTTCAGCCCGTCGTTGGCATCGACGGCGGCGCACAGCGCCAGCGCGGCCATGGCATTGGCGGCATTGTGCAGGCCGCTGAGCGGCAGCTGCGACACCGGCAGCAGGAACTTGTCGCCCTGCACGATCCAGGGTTCGCCCCGGTTATCGCGCAGGCCGAAGTCGGCGGCATCGCCGGGCGCGTCGAGACCGAAGGTGATCAGCCGCCGGCCCGGGATCGCCATGCGCTTGACCCGCTCGTCCTGACGGTTGAGTACCTGGACCCCGCTGCCAGCGAAGATGCGCGCCTTGGCCGCGGCATAGTCGTCGAGGTCGATGTAGCGGTCGAGATGGTCGTCGGAAATGTTGAGCACCGTCGCCGCCTCGGCGTCGAGGCTTTGCAGCGTCTCGAGCTGGAAACTCGACAGCTCCAGCACCCAGATGTCGGGCAGTTTTCCCGCGTCCTGACAGGCCATCAACGCCGTCAAGGCGGCGGGCGAGATGTTGCCGGCGACGCCCGTGACCTTGCCGGCGGCTTGGCAGAGGTGGCCGGCAAGCGCCGTGGTCGTGGTCTTGCCGTTGGTGCCGGTGATGGCGATCACGCGGCTATGCTGGCGCACGCCCAACGCGCGCAGGCCGTGCGCGAACAGCTCGATCTCGCCGACCACCGGGATGCCCTGGGCGCGGGCGTGGATCAGCACCAGCAGGCCGGGCGAAAGTCCCGGCGACAGCGCGACGACGTCGATGCCGTCGAGCAGGCTCTTTTCGAATTCGCCCGGGCAAAAGTCGGCGCTGGCGACACGGTGGTTCAGCTCGTCCAAGTAAGGCGGCGCGGCGCGGGTATCGGCGACGCGCACGCGTGCGCCGTTGCGCCCGCACCACTGCGCCATCGCCAGCCCCGATTCGCCGAGGCCGAGTACCAGAACGTGTTTGCCCTTCAGCATCAGCGGATCTTCAGGGTGGACAAGCCGAACAGCACCAGCAGGATGGTGATGATCCAGAAACGCACCACCACTTGCGTCTCCTTCCAGCCGGTCTGTTCGAAATGGTGGTGCAGCGGCGCCATCAGCAGGATGCGCTGGCCGACGCCGTAGCGCTTCTTGGTGTATTTGAACCAGCCGACCTGCAGCATCACCGACACCGTCTCGGCGACGAAGACCCCGCCCATGATGAAGAAAACGATTTCCTGGCGCGAGATGACCGCCACGGTGCCCAGCGCCGCGCCCAGCGCCAGCGCGCCGACGTCGCCCATGAACACCTCGGCCGGGTAGGCGTTGAACCAAAGGAAGCCCAGGCCGGCGCCGGCCAGCGCGCCACAGAACACCGTGAGTTCGCCGGCGCCGGGGATGTAGGGCACCAGCAGGTATTTGGAAAATCCGGCATGGCCGGCGACGTAGGCGAAGATGCCCAACGCCGCGCCGACCATCACCGTCGGCATGATGGCCAGGCCGTCGAGGCCGTCGGTAAGATTGACCGCGTTGCTGCTGCCGACGATGACCAGATAGGTCAGCAGGATGAAGCCGAAGACGCCGAGCGGATAGGTGACGCTCTTGAAGAAGGGCAGGATGAGGTCGGCCTTGGCCGGCAGCTCCAGGGTGAAGCCGCTCCCCACCCAGCGGAAGAACAGCTCCACCACCTTCTCATTGTTGGGCGCCGAAATCGAGAAGGCGATGTAGATGGCGGCGACGATGCCGATCAGCGACTGCCAGAAGAACTTGGACCGCGCCGAGAGGCCGTCGGGGTTGCGATAGACCACCTTGCGCCAGTCGTCCACCCAGCCGACCGCGCCGTAGCCCAGCGTGACGATCAGCACGATCCAGACGAAGCGGTTGGAGAGGTCGGCCCACAGCAGCGTGGCGATGCCGAGCGAGATCAGGATCAGCGCGCCGCCCATGGTCGGCGTTCCGGCCTTGACCAGATGGGTCTGCGGGCCGTCGTCGCGCACCGACTGGCCGATTTTCTTGGCGGTGAGCCAGCGGATCACCGCCGGACCGGCGATGAACGAAATCGTCAGCGCCGTCATCGTCGCCAGCACAGCGCGCAGGGTGATGTAGTTGAAGACATTAAAGGCGCGGATGTCCTGGGCGAGCCATTGGAACAACTCAAGCAGCATGCTGTTTCTCCTCGATGGCGGCGACCACGCGTTCCATCCGCATGAAGCGCGAACCTTTTACCAGCACGGTCGTGTCGCCGCCCAGCTCGGGCCTGAGGGCCGCGATCAGCGCCTCGACGCTCTCGAAATGCCGCGCGCCCTCGCCGAAGTTGTGCGCCGCGTCGGCCGACAGCGCGCCGAGCGCGAACAGCCGCTCGATGCCGCGGCTCTTGGCATGGCCGCCGATCTCGTCGTGGAACTGCGCCGCCGCCTCACCGACCTCGCCCATGTCGCCCATCACCAGGATGCGCCTGCCCGGCACGCCGGCCAGCACGTCGATGGCCGCGCGCATCGAGTCGGGGTTGGCGTTGTAGGTGTCGTCGATCAGCGTCGCACCATTCAGTCCGGCGCGACGTTGCAGCCGACCCTTGACGCCGGCATAGTCGGCCAGCGCGCCGGCGATCGTCTCCAGCGGTACGCCGGCGGCCAGGCAGGCGGCGGTCGCAGCCAGCGCATTGCGGGCATTGTGTTCGCCCGGCACGGCGAGCTCGACCTCGATGCTTGCCGTCGGCGTGGCGATGTTCAGCACGCCGCCGAAGCACTCATTTTTCCTATTGGGCTGCCACTGCCCGCGCACATCCGCCGCCGCGGCGAAACCGAATCCGACGATCGCACGCGGACTGGCCAGCGAGCGCCAGAGCCCGGCCTGCGGGTCGTCGGCATTGAGCACCGCCACGCCGTCCGCAGCCAGCCCTTCGAAGATCTCGCCCTTGGCGCGCGCCACTTCGGTCAGCGTGCCCAACCCTTCGAGGTGCGCGCGCTGGGCGTTGTTCACCAGCGCCACCGTCGGCCGCGCCAGCCGGGTCAGGTAGGCGATCTCGCCCGGATGGTTCATGCCCATCTCGATCACGGCGGCGCGATGCCCGTCGCGCAGCTTGAGCAGCGTCAGCGGCAGGCCGATGTCGTTGTTGAAGTTGCCCTGGGTCGCCAGCACGGCGCCTTCGCCAAACTGCGCGCCGAGATGACGGCGCAGGATCGCCGCGCACATTTCCTTGACCGTGGTCTTGCCGTTGCTGCCGGTGATGCCGAGCAGCGGGATGGCGTAGCGGCTGCGCCAGTGCGCGGCCAGCTGGCCCAGCGCCTCGCGCGTGTCGATGACGGGAATCAGCGGCAGGTCGGGATTCGCCGCCGCCCAGCCGCGCTCGACCATCGCGCCCGCCGCGCCGGCCGCGAGAACCTCGCGCACGTAATCGTGGCCATCGAAGCGCTCGCCCCTGAGCGCGACGAACAGCATGCCCGGCGTCACGGCACGGGAATCGGTGCCGACGGAAAGGAATTCGGCATCGGCGCCCTGATGCGGGACGCCGAGCGAAGCCGCCGCTTGTGATAGGCGCATCATGGCTGACGCCGTCCCCTGTTGGCGGCGGATCCGGGCGCGTCCCGCCAGCGCCGACTTTGCGGCTTCGACATCGGAGAAGGCATGGCGCACGCCGGCAATCTCCTGGTAGGGTTCGTGGCCCTTGCCGGCAAGCAGCACGACGTCGCGGACATCGGCCTCCAGCACCGCCACCTCGATGGCCGCGGCACGGTCGGGTTCGACCTCGGGTCTCACTTTCATGCCGACGAGGATCGCCGCGATGATGGCCTCCGGCGACTCGGAACGCGGATTGTCGCTGGTGACGATCACGCGGTCGGCCAGCCGTTCGGCGATCGCGCCCATCTGCGGCCGCTTGCCGGCATCGCGGTCGCCGCCGCAGCCGAAGACGCAGACGAGTTTGCCGCCACGCGCCTGCGCGGTCTCGCGCAGCGTCGCCAGCGCCTTGTCCAGCGCATCGGGCGAGTGGGCGTAATCGACCACCACCAGCGGCTCATGCACCCCGCCCAGCGCCTGCATCCGTCCCGGCGGCGGCTGCAGCCGCGGCAGCACCTCGGCGATGTCGGCGAGCTTCTCGTCGCCGGCCAGGAGCGCGCCGATCACGGCCAGCAGGTTGGAGGCGTTGAAGCGGCCGATCAGCGGCGCCGAGCAGCGCACGCCGTCGAGTTCGAAGGCCAGCCCGGTCGCGGTCATTGCCAGATTGCGCGCGGCCAGCACCTGGTCGGCTCCGGCGCGATCTTCGAGCGTGTAGCCGATGGTGCGGACGCGGCCCTGCAAACGGGCAGCGAGTTCGCGGCCGAAGGCGTCGTCGAGGTTGATCACCGCCGCGCCGAGTCCGTCCGTCTCGAACAGCCGGGCCTTGGCCGCGCCATACGACTCCATGCTGCCGTGGTACTCGAGGTGGTCGCGGGTGAGGTTGGTGAACACGGCGACGTCGAAATTCACGCCATTGACGCGTCCCTGGTCGAGGCCGATCGACGACACTTCCATGGCGCAGGCGACGGCGCCCTGTTCGAGGTAGCCGGCCAGGGCGCGATGCAGCGCGATCGCATCGGGCGTGGTGTTGGCGCTTTCCGCCAGCGCACCCGGGAAGCCGTTGCCCAGCGTGCCGACGACGGCACACTTGCAGTCCCAGGCGTTCATGGCCTGGGCGATCCATTGCGAGATCGAAGTCTTGCCGTTGGTGCCGGTGACGCCGGCCAGCCACAGCCGCTCCGAGGGACGGCCGTAGACCAGATGGGCGATGTCGCCCGCGAGCAGGTCGAGGCGCTCCACCTCGAAGAGTGGCGTCCCGCCATCCGCTACGGCGAGCGCAGAGCGTCTCTTGCTCGACCGCCTTGTAGCGCAGTTGCTTCATCACAGCCGACTTTTCCCCCGGCCTCGGCGAGTACCGCCGCCGCCCCACGCTCGACCGCGGCGGCGATGTAGTCGCGGCCGTCTACACAGTGGCCCTTGATGGCGACGAAGACGTCACCCGTCTGCACGGCGCGCGAGTCGGCGCACAGGCTGGTCACCTTCACCCCTTGCCGTTCCAATTGTTCGAGGATCGCCATGGCCGCGCCGCTCACCGGATTTCCTTGGGCACGGCCGCCATCTGCAACGGCTTCAGCGGTGCGTCCGGCGCCACGCCCAGCGTGCGCAGGCCGCCGGCCATGACCTGCGCGAACACCGGGGCGGCGACATCGCCACCGTAATGCACCTTGCCGCCGGGCTCGTCGATCATCACGGCAACGATCAGCCGCGGGTCGGAGGCCGGGGCGAAGCCGACGAAGGACGACACGTACTTGTCGGCATAGGCGCCACCCTCGATCTTGTGCGCCGTGCCGGTCTTGCCGGCGACGCGGTAGCCGGGGATTTGCGCCTTGGGCGCGGTACCGCCCGGCAACACGGCGAGTTCGAGCATGGCACGGACTTCGCGCGCGGTCTGGGCGGAGAAGACGCCCTGGCCCATCGTCGCGCCGGCATCCAGCCGCGTCAGCGAAAGGGGGGCGAGGTCGCCATCGCGGGCGAAAGCCATGTAGGCCCGCGCCAGCTGGATCAGCGTCACCGAAATGCCATGGCCGTAGGACATGGTGGCCTGCTCGATGGGCCGCCAGTTCTTCGCCGGACGCAGGCGGCCGCCGACCTCGCCGGGAAACCCGAGCTTGAGCGGTTGACCGAAACCCATGCTGTCGAACATGGCCCACATCTCCTGCGGCGGGAAGGTCAGGGCGATCTTGGAAATGCCGACGTTGGACGATTTCTGGATCACCTCCGCCACCGTCAGCACGCCATGGGCATGGGCATCGGAAATCGTCGCCGAACCGATGGTGAGCTTGCCCGGCGCGGTCTGGATCGGGGTGTCGAAGCGGAACTTGCCTTTATCCAGCGCCAATGCGGCGGTGAAGGGCTTCATGGTCGAACCCGGCTCGAAAGTGTCGGTGAAGGCGCGGTTGCGCAACTGCGCACCGGCGAGCTTGACGCGGTTGTTCGGGTTGTAGGTTGGCAGGTTGGCCAGCGCCAGAACTTCACCGCTCTTGGCATCGAGGACGACGATGCCGCCGGCCTTGGCCTTGTTGTCGGTGATGGCCTGCTTCAGATGCGAGTAGGCCAGGTACTGGATCTTGGAGTCCAGCGCGAGGCTGACATCGCGGCCCTCGACCGGCGACTTGATGCTTTCGACATCCTCGACGATCTGGCCGCGGCGGTCCTTGATCACGCGGCGCGAGCCGGGTTTGCCGGAAAGCTCCTGGTTCAGCGCCAGCTCGACGCCCTCCTGGCCGGCATCCTCGACGCCGGTGAAGCCGATGACGTGCGCCATGACGTCGCCGGCCGGGTAGTAACGGCGGTATTCGCGCTGCTGGTGAATGCCCGGCAGGTCGAGCGCGGCGATGCGGTCGGCCTGTTCCGGCGGAATCTGGCGCTTGAGGAAGACGAAGTCCTTCTCCGAGGACAGCTTGCGGTTGAGTTCGCGCACCTCCATGTCGAGCAGAGGCGCCAGCGCGCGCGACTGGGCCGGAGACAGCCTGGCGTCCTCGGGGATGGCCCAGACCGATTTCACCGGCGTGCTCACCGCCAGCACGTCGCCATGGCGATCGAGAATGCGGCCGCGCGTCGCCGAAATCTCGATGACGCGCTCGTAGCGCGACTCGCCCTTCTTCTGCAGGAAGTCGTTGTGGATGCCCTGCAGGAAGAGCGAACGGCCGATCAGTGCGGCGAAGGCCGCCAGCAGCAGGCCTTGCAACAGCCTGGCGCGCCAGGCCGGCAGCGGCTGGGACAACAGGGGGCTGTGGGCGAACTTGAGTCTCACTGCGCCTCTACCGAAATGATGCGGCCGGCAGCGGGCGGGCGCATGGCCAGCTTGTCGCGGGCGATCTTCTCGACCCGGGCATGGTTGGCCCAGGTACTCTGCTCCAGCTGCAACTGGCTCCACTCGATATCGAGTTCGCGCATGCGCTTCTGCTCGTTTTCGAGACCGATGAAGAGCTTGCGCGCGCGGTGGCTCGACGACACGGCCGCCAGCGCGAAGATCACGGCAACCAGCAGCAGGATCAGGTTCAGGCGGGCCATGGCTAAACCTTTTCGGCCACGCGCATCACCGCGCTACGCGCGCGCGGATTGGCCGCCACTTCCGCCGCCGCTGGCCGCACCGCCTTGCCGACCAGGCGCAACCGCACCGGCGGCAGATCGGCCGCGCGCACCGGCACGCCCTTCGGCGGCTGGCGCGGCGTGGCCTCGTCGCGCAGGAAGCGCTTGACGATGCGGTCTTCGAGGGAGTGGAAACTGATCACCACCAATCGGCCTCCGGGCGCCAGATGTTCGACGCACTGCGGCAGGACTAGCGACAGCTCCTCAAGCTCCCGATTGACGTAAATCCGTAGAGCTTGAAAGCTGCGCGTCGCCGGGTGCTGGCCCGGCTCGCGCGTGCGGACGGCTTGCGCCACGAGCGCGGCAAGTTGTCGTGTCCCTGAAATACTGTGTTCGCACCGAGCAGCAACAACCGCCTTTGCAATCGCATGAGCAAACCGTTCTTCGCCATAGTCCCTTATTACCTCCTCGATTTCCCGCTCATCGGCCCGCGCCAGAAAATCCGCCGCGGTCTCCCCCCTCGTCGTATCCATGCGCATGTCCAGCGGCGCATCGAAACGAAAACTCATTCCCCGGCTGGCATCGTCCAGTTGCGGCGACGACACCCCCAGGTCCAGCAGCACGCCATCCACCTGCGCCCAGCCGCGCGCAGCGAGCACCGTTCCGAGCTCGCTGAAGGGCGCATGGACGATGGCAAAGCGTTTGTCCGAGATTTCCGTGGCAGCCTGTACCGCGCCTGGATCGCGATCCAGCGCCAGCAGCTGTCCTGCCGGCCCCAGCCGGCGCAGGATCTCGCGGCTGTGGCCACCGCGACCGAAGGTCGCATCGGCGTAGCAGCCCTCCGGTTTCACCACCAGCGCCTCCACGGCTTCTTTCAGGAGGACGCTGACGTGACACCGGGTCACAGCGCCAGGTCCGCCAGACCTGGCGGCAACAGCTTGTCACCCTGGGCGAAGATCGCTTCCTGCTGCGTCTTCCAGCCAGCCTCCGACCAGATCTCGAAGCCGTTGCCCTGGCCTACCAGCCAGACACCCTTCTCCAATCCGGCGTATTGCCGCAACTCCGGCGGCAGTAGCAGGCGACCGGCAGCATCCATCTCGATGTCGACGGCGAAACCCACCAGCAGGCGCCGCAACATCGCGGACTGCACTTCGAGGCTGGGAGCGGCAAGGATCTTGGCGCGGATCGGCTCCCACGCCGGCTCCGGATACAGCAGCAGGCAGCGATGCGGATGCGCGGTGAGGACCAGGCGGCCGTCGCCGGCCCTGGCCAGGGCGTCACGATGCCGGGCCGGAATCGCCATCCGCCCTTTCGCATCGAGATTGAGTGCTGCCGCGCCCTGGAACATCCAATTCCCCACTTTTCCCCACTTCTTCCCACTCTACGGACGTTTTTTTCCCGGGTCAAGGAGAAATTGCGGGATTTTTCTGCCGCAACAAGGACTTAGGCTAACTTCAGGCGTAAATTCAAATAAATATAATCCTTAAAAAACAATACACATAGATTCGCAATCGAAAGTGAAGTCTTAACTCCAGAAGGCATCCGGGCAGGCGATTCCGGCCGCGGATCAGTGCGAACTTTCTGCGTAGCGGCCGGATGAGGTAGTAAAGTCCCAATTATTCCAACCGGGTGAAACGCCGTGACCCCGCTCCCTTCCGAGACCATCTTTCTCGGCCGTCAACCGATACTCGATACCACGCGCGCCATCATCGGCTACGAGCTGCTGTTCCGGGCCCGCATCGATGACGAAACCGCGCAGTTCGATTCGGCGGCGAGTGCCACGGCGCAGGTCATCTGCACTGCCTTCACCGAATTCGGCATCGCCGCGGCCTTGCACGACCTCAAGGCCTTCGTCAATGTCGACCCCAGCTTCCTCGACTCCGACGCCGTCGAAATGCTGCCCGCCGACCAGGTCGTGCTCGAGGTGGCGTCGCAGGCCAATGCGGGGACACTGGCCCGCTGCCTGGAGCTGCGCATGGGCGGCTATGAATTCGCCGTCGGACTGGATCCGGGTGCCCCCCTCCCGGCCGCCGCACTGCTCGACCTCTGCAGCTACATCAAGATCGACATTGCCCACGCCACGCCGGACCTGGTGGCCGCGGCGGTCGCCAAACTGGCCGGCCACGCGAAGAAGCTGCTCGCCGCAAAGGTCGAAACCACCGAGCAGGCCGATTGGTGCGCGCAGCAGGGGTTCCAGTATTTCCAGGGCTACTATTTCGCGCGACCGCTGATCGAGGAAGGCCGCAAGCTCGACCCGACCACCCAGGGCCTGCTGCGCATCGTCAATCTGGTGGCCAGCGATGTCGAAACCCGCGACATTGAAACCGCCTTCAAGGGCGACCCGGCGCTGACCATGAACCTGCTGCGTGTCGTCAATTCGGCGGCCATGGGCCTGCGCAGTCCCGTCGGCTCGATCGCCCAGGCGATCACCCTGCTCGGACGCCGCCAGCTCCTGCGCTGGCTGCACCTGCTGCTGTTCCGTGGCAGCGGCGGCAGCCTCGCCACCAACCCGCTAATGCTGCACGCCGCCATGCGCGGCCGCATGATCGAGCTGCTGGTGCAGCGCCGCTATCCGGGCCAACGGGCACTGCTCGACAGCGCCTTCATTGTCGGGGTGATGTCGATGATGCCGGCGGCGCTGCGCATACCGATGCGCGAAGTGTTGCAGCAGATCGCCCTCTCGCCCGAGGTCGCGGAAGCCGTCGGGGATTACGGCGGTCCCCTCGGGCAGCTGCTGTTGCTGATCGAATACTACGATGACAACAATATTCTCGGCTGCGAGCTGACGCTGGAACGCATCGGCGAGCTCAACCCGCACATGCTGAACACCTGCCTGATCGAAGTCCTGACCTGGATCCAGGGGCTGGACGCGTAATCCGTCCAGCGCGTCATGCCTGCGCTTATCGCAGTGACGCCTACATCACTTGAGAAAGACGGGAACCCAAGCGCAAATCGGTGGTGAGAATATGCTCGGTTAACCAACGCTCCAGAAATTCGATATGTTCATTTGCCACGGGCTTATCGGCTTGAAGGAGCTTCTGCTGCAGCTCCTTGGCGCTCTTGATCAATTCCCGGTGTTCCGCCTTGTGTTCATCGATTTCCGCATAACGATACTTCAGCATCAACCGCTCCTCGTGGCTGAAGTGCCAGACCGTACAGTTGATCAACTCCTCCAATGTCGCCGCAAGATATTCCGGGGACGCCCCTTCACTTACGGAGTGATTGAGAACATTGAAGATATTCACCAGCTTACGGTGATCTTCATCGATCTCGGCGACCCCGACGCTGAGTATCTCGCTCCAGACTAGATCTTTCACAATCCTTCTCCTGTGTGGAATAACGAACCCCGGGCGCGGATTGAATCACATGGATTGCAGTGCGCGCGTAACCCGCCGATGCATGAAGCAGAGAATCAGCGCGGCATGCCCGGCAGCATGCCCTTCATGCCGCGCATCATTTTGGCCATGCCGCCCTTGGAGAACTGCTTCATCACCTTCTGCGTCTGCTCGAACTGGTTGAGGAGGCGATTGACTTCCTGCACCTGAACCCCGGCGCCGGCGGCGATGCGGCGCTTGCGGCTGGCCTTGAGGATCTCCGGCTTCGCCCGTTCGCCCGGGGTCATGGAGTTGATGATGCCCTCGATGCGGCCCACCGCCTTGTCCTC
Source organism: uncultured beta proteobacterium (assembly GCA_963709555.1). GTDB lineage: Bacteria > Pseudomonadota > Gammaproteobacteria > Burkholderiales > Rhodocyclaceae > Sulfurisoma. The sequence continues at coordinate 192,893 of CAVPWR010000006.1, forward strand.
GACCGCGCCGCCGGCCTGCTGCGCCATCTGCGCGAACTGCGCCGGCATCTTGTCAAGCAGCGACGACATGCCGCCCATCTTGCGCATCTGGCCGATCTGGTCCTTGAAGTCGTTGAGGTCGAAGCCCTTGCCGGACTTCATCTTCTTGACGAATTCCTGCGCCTTGTCCTGGTCGACGCCCCGCTGCGCGTCCTCGACCAGGCCGAGGATGTCGCCCATGCCGAGGATGCGCGAGGCCATGCGCTCGGGGTGGAACTCCTCGATGCCGTTCAATTTCTCGCCGACGCCGGCGAACTTGAGCGGCTTGCCGGTGACGTGGCGTACCGACAGCGCCGCGCCGCCGCGGGCATCGCCGTCGAGCTTGGTCAGGATGATGCCGGTGAGCGGCAGCGCCTCGTTGAAGGCGCGCGCAGTATTGACCGCGTCCTGGCCGAGCATGGCATCGACCACGAACAGGCTCTCGACCGGATTCAGCAGCGCATGCAGCTCCTTGATCTCGGCCATCATGGCGGAGTCGATCGCCAGGCGGCCGGCGGTATCGACGAACAGCACGTCGAAGTAGTGCTTCTTCGCGTAGTCGAGCGCGGCCGCCGCGATCGCCGCCGGCTTCTCGCCGGCATGCGAGGGGAAGAACTCGATGCCGGCCTGCGCCGACACGGCCTTCAGCTGCTCGATGGCCGCCGGGCGGTAGACGTCGCAGCTCACCGCCAGCACCTTCTTCTTCTGCCGTTCCTTCAGCCACTTGCCGAGCTTGGCCGTGGTCGTGGTCTTGCCGGCACCCTGCAGGCCGGACATGAGGATGACGGCCGGCGGCACCGCGGCGAGGTTGAGGCCGACGGACTGCCCGCCCATGAGTTCGGTCAGTTCGCGATGCACCACGCCGACCAGCGCCTGGCCCGGCGTGAGCGAGCCGATCACCTCCTGGCCGAGGGCCTTTTCCTTGACGCGGGCAATGAAGTCCTTGACCACCGGCAGCGCGACATCGGCCTCGAGCAGCGCCATGCGCACCTCGCGCAGCATGTCGGCGATGTTGTCTTCGGTCAGGCGGGCCTGGCCGCGCAGGGTCTTGACGACACGGCCGAGCCGCTGGGTCAGGTTGTCGAGCATGATGGGGATGGAATGAGGTGGGGTGGAGATGCGATAGACTTCGCCAATGCCAGCAATTTTACTGCATGTCCTAACGGCGGCCCTTTACGCCGGGCTCGCCCTGCACTTCTGGCGCAGCCGCTGGCGCGGCCCCGCTCTGGATCAGCCGATCACGGGTTTGGCGGGGTGGGAGCGCATCGTGCTGCTGGTGGCGCTTGCCCTGCACGGGGTCACTCTGGCGCAGGAAATCTTCCCCGGCAACGCCATGCGTTTCGGCTTCGCCGTGGCGCTGTCGCTGATCCTGTGGCTGGCCATTGCGCTTTACTGGATCGAAAGCTTCTACGCCCGCATGGAGGGCCTGCAGATGCTCGGCCTGCCGCTGGCCGCCCTGTGCGTGCTGCTGCCGCCGGCCCTGCCCGGCCAGCACCTGCTCGCCAATGCCGACTCGCCGGCCTTTCGCGCCCACTTCCTCATGGCCATGCTGGCCTACAGCCTTTTTACCCTGGCGGCGCTGCATGCCGTACTGATGGCTGTCGCTGAAAAGCGCCTGCACCGCGGCCGTCTGACCCCGCTGTTCGCCGGGCTGCCGCCGCTATTGACCATGGAGGCGCTGCTGTTCCGGCTGATCCATGTCGCCTTCGTACTGCTGACGCTGACGCTGGCCTCGGGCATCCTGTTCTCCGAAACGCTGTTCGGCAAGCCCCTGCCCTTCAACCACAAGACCATTTTCGCCATCCTCTCCTGGCTGATCTTCGCCGCCCTGCTCACCGGCCGCCACCTGCGCGGCTGGCGCGGCCGCGTGGCCCTGCGCTGGACGCTGGCGGGCTTCGGCACCCTGCTGCTGGCCTATGTCGGCAGCCGCTTCGTGCTGGAAGTGATACTCGGCCGCGGCTGATGGACGGCGTACCCTTACCGGCCCAGTTCATGGCGCTGGCGGCGCTGCTAGTGTGCTCCGCCTTTTTTTCGCTGGCCGAGACGGCGATGATGGCGAGCAATCGCTACCGCCTGCGCCACCAGGCGGCACACGGCCATCGCGGCGCCACGCTCGCACTCGAACTGCTCGGCCAGACGGACAAGATGCTGGGCGTGATACTGCTCGGCAACAACCTCATCAACGCTGCCGCCGCGACGCTCGTCTCGGTCATCACCATCGAGCTGTTCGGCGAGGACAAGTGGGCGCTGGGTGCCGGCACGCTGATGGTCACCTTCCTGATCCTGGTCTTCTCCGAGATCACGCCCAAGATCATCGGCGCCACCCACGCCGACCGCCTGGCGGTGCTGCTCGGCTACCTGCTTTGGCCGCTGTTGCGCCTCGCCTATCCCGTCGTCTGGTTCGTCAATCTTTTCGCCTCGGCGCTGCTGCGCCTGCTGCGCCTGAAGCCCGAGGCAGGAAGCGGCTCATCGCAGCTGAATGCCGAGGAACTGCGCTCGGTGGTGCTCGAATCGAGCCATTTCATTCCGGCGCCGCACCGCGCCATCCTGGTCAACCTGTTCGACCTCGAGCACGTCAGCGTCGCCGACATCATGACCCCGCGCGGAGAGATCGAGGGTATCGACCTGGAGGATGCGGCCGAGGACATCCGCTCGCACCTCGCCACCAGTTTCCACAGCCGCCTCCCGGTATACGAGGGCGAACCCGGCAACATCGTCGGCATGCTGCAGGTGCGCAGGTTGATCGGCGGCGCGCTGGAGGGAGAAATCGACCTAGCCGCGCTGCGCGAGCAGTTGAGCGAACCCTATTTCGTTCCCGCTTCGACGCCCATCTACGCCCAGTTGCAGTTCTTCCGCGACAACCGCCAGCGCACCGGCCTGGTGGTCGACGAATACGGCGAGTTGCTCGGACTGGTGACGCTCGAGGACATCATCGAGGAAATCGTCGGCAAGTTCACCACCGGCATGCCGGGCGGACCGAGTTCCATCGCCTGGCTGGACGACGACACCGCATTGGTCGATGGCAGCCAGAACCTGCGCGAAATCAACCGCGCACTGCATCTCGCCTTGCCGACCGACGGTCCGAAGACGCTGAATGGCCTGATCGTGGAACACCTGCAGGATATCCCCGAGGCCGGCGTCGGGCTGCGCATCGGCGACGTCGGCATGGAAATTGTCCAAACGCAGGACAGGCGCATCAAGACGGTGCGAATCAGGCGCCCCGACACTCCAGTTGAATGACCTAATGACACCGAACCCGACTATCGGCTTTACAAACCCCTTCGGGCGGGGCATCATCACCCAATACCGCTGACATTTCATGGCGTTGGCAAGAAAACTTCCGCTAGAATCTGACAGTTAGTGACCCAAACGCGCGGCCCAAGCGCGATCCAAACGAGGCGAGCCCATGGCAACCGCAGCAAAGAAAACGGCGCCACCCGCAGTCAAGGAATTCAACTTTGCCTGGGAAGGCAAGGACAAGGGCGGAAAAATCGTACGGGGCGAGATGCGTGCCACCACCGATACGGTGGTCAGCAGCGCGCTGCGGCGCAAGGGCATTCTGCCGGTCAAAATCAAGAAACAGCGACTCAAGAGCGGGGGCAGCGTCAGCGAAAAGGACATCACGCTGTTCTCCCGTCGAACTGGCTACGATGATGAAGGCCGGCGTGCCGCTGCTGCAGTCCTTCGACATCGTCGGCAAGGGCCACAGCAACCCGGCGGTGGGCAAGCTGCTGTTGGACATCAAAACCGATGTCGAAACCGGTTCTTCGCTGGCAGCCGCATTCCGCAAGTACCCCTTGTACTTCGACAATCTATTCTGCAACCTGGTCGCCGCCGGCGAGCAGGCGGGTATTCTCGAAGCGTTGCTGGACCGCCTGGCCACCTACAAGGAAAAGACCCTGGCGATCAAGGCCAAGATCAAGAGCGCCCTCTTCTATCCGGTTGCCATCATGGTCGTGGCCTTCCTGGTCACCGCGGTGATCATGATATTCGTGGTGCCGGCCTTCAAGGAAGTGTTCAGGAGTTTCGGCGGCGACCTGCCGGCGCCAACCCAGATCGTGATAGGAATCTCGGACTATTTCGTCGCCAACTGGTACATCATCTTTGGCGCCGTCGGCGGGGCGATCTACACCTTCTTCTACACCTGGAAGCGCTCCAAGGCGATGCAGATTTTCATGGATCGTCTGGCACTCAAGTTGCCAATCTTCGGCGACGTGATCCTGAAGGCCACCGTGGCGCGCTGGACGCGGACCTGCTCGACGATGTTCGCCGCCGGCGTGCCACTGGTCGAAGCGCTCGAATCGGTGGGCGGCGCCTCCGGCAACTACGTCTATGAGTACGCGACCAATCAAATCCGGGCCGAGGTCAGCAGCGGCACCAGTCTCACTGTCGCCATGCAGAACGCCAATGTCTTTCCCAACATGACCCTGCAGATGGTCTCCATCGGCGAGGAATCCGGGCAGCTCGATGCCATGCTCTCCAAGGTGGCCGATTTTTACGAACAGGAAGTCGACGACGCCGTCGCCTCGCTTTCCAGCCTGATGGAACCAGTCATCATGGTCTTTCTCGGCGGCCTGATCGGTGGCCTGGTGGTCGCCATGTACCTGCCGATCTTCAAGCTCGGCGCAGTGGTAGGCTAGGCCGGCTAAGCCAGCCCCTCACCCCTCATGGCAGTCGATTCCGGCCTGCTGGCGCTGGCGCTTGTTTTCGGCCTCGCCGTTGGCAGCTTTCTGAACGTCGTCATCCATCGCCTGCCGATCATGATGGAGCGTGACTGGCTGTCCCAGTGCGCCGAGTTGCGCGGCGAGCCGGCGCTACAACACGAGCCGCTGTCACTGGCGGCACCGCGCTCGCGCTGCCCGCACTGCGGCCACGCAATTTCCGCGCTCGAGAATATCCCTGTACTCAGCTACCTGCTGCTGCGTGGCCGCTGCCGCGGTTGCGGCGCGGGCATCAGCCCGCGCTATCCGCTGGTCGAGGCCTTCACCGGCCTGGCCTTCGCCGCCGCCGCCTGGAAGTTCGGGCCGACCGTCGCCGCCGCCGCCGCCATGCTGTTCGTCGCCGCGATGATCGCGCTGACCTTCATCGATTTCGACAAGCAACTGCTGCCCGACGACATCACCCTGCCCCTGCTCTGGGCCGGCCTGCTGTTCAATGCCTTCGGTGTGTTCACCGACCTCAAGAGCGCCGTGCTCGGCGCCGCGGCAGGCTACCTGCTGCTGTGGTCGGTGTATTGGGCGTTCAAGCTCGCCACCGGCAAGGAAGGCATGGGCTTCGGCGACTTCAAGCTGCTCGCCGCCATCGGCGCCTGGACCGGCTGGGTCATCCTGCCGCTGACCATCCTGCTCTCGTCCTTCGTCGGCGCCGTTGTCGGCATCGCGCTGATGGTGCTGACCAAACACGGCCGCGATGTGCCCATCCCCTTCGGCCCCTACCTCGCTGCGGCCGGGGTCATTGCCCTGTTCTGGGGCAAGCCGCTGACCCAGACCTACCTGCACCTGCTGCTCTAGCTTGAAAACGGGCCGCAGGGACCCCATCTCCCCCATGGTGTTTCGGGACACCGGCAGCCGGACGCGAAGTCCTTTTGCCTGAAGCCCTTACGATATAATCCCCCTCTTTTTCCCCTGAGGCGACCATGCCCATCTACGCCTATCGTTGCAGCAGCTGCAATTTCGAGCAGGACGTCATGCAAAAAATGGCCGACGCGCCGCTCACCACCTGTCCCGAATGCAAAGCTGAGGCCTTCACCAAGCAATTGACCGCACCCGGCTTCCAGCTCAAGGGCAGCGGCTGGTACGCCACCGACTTCAAGGGCGGCTCCAAACCCTCTGCGCCGGCCAAGAGCGAGGGTCCGCCGCCCTGCCAGGGTGGAACGGGTTCGTGCGCCTGCAACTGAAGGATACGCCGCCCCGCGCGGATTCTGCGCCTTGAAAAAATACTTCATCACCGGTCTGCTGATCTGGGTCCCCTTGGCGATCACCGCCTGGGTGCTGTCGCTGATCGTCCGTACCATGGACCAGTCGCTGCTGCTGTTGCCGCACTCCATCCAGCCCGAGCAGCTGCTGGGCATCTACATCCCGGGCATCGGCGCCCTGATGACACTGCTGGTCGTGTTCATCACCGGCCTCGTCACGGCCAACTTCGTCGGCCAGCGCCTGGTACGCTTCTGGGAGGCGCTGCTGTCGCGCATCCCGGTGGTGAAGTCGATCTACTACAGCGTCAAGCAGGTCAGCGACACGCTGTTCTCGGGCAGTGGCGAAGCCTTCCGCAAGGTCCTGCTGGTGCGCTATCCGCATCCGGAAGCCTGGGCCGTAGCCTTCCAGACCGGCACGCCGACGACCGACGTCTCCCAGCACACCGACGACGAAGTGGTCAGCGTCTTCATCCCGACCGCGCCCAGCCCCGTCAACGGCTTCTTTTTCTTCGTCCGCAAGCGCGACACCGTCGAACTGGACATGAGCGTCGATGACGCTCTCAAGTACATCGTCTCCATGGGCGTGGTCGCCCCGCCCCTGCGTGGCAACGGCAAGCCCAATCTGATCGGCCGCGCTCAGAACGAATGATTTCACCCTGGTGTCGCGATGCAGCCGTGTCGCCAGCGCCGACTTTTCGAAACGAGAACTCCATGCGTACCCACTACTGCGGTCAACTCTCCGCCGCCAACGTCGATCAGATCGTCACCCTCTGCGGCTGGAACCACCGCCGCCGCGATCATGGCGGCGTGATCTTCATCGACCTGCGCGACCGCGAAGGCCTCGCCCAGGTGGTCTGCGATCCCGATCGTCCCGAGATGTTCGAGCTGGCCGAGTCCGTGCGCGGCGAGTTCGTGCTGCGGATCACCGGCAAGGTGCGGCGCCGCCCGTCTGGCACCGAGAATCCCAACATGCCTTCGGGCGAGGTCGAGATCCTCTGCCACGAGCTGGAAATACTCAACGCCGCGGTGACGCCGCCGTTCCAGCTTGATGACGACAACCTCTCCGAAAACGTGCGCCTGGTCAATCGCGTCATCGACCTGCGCCGGCCGCAGATGCAGAAGAACATGATGCTGCGCTACAAGACGGCCCGCGCCTTCCGCCGCTTCCTCGATGACAACGGCTTCATCGACATCGAAACGCCGATGCTGACCAAGAGCACGCCCGAAGGCGCGCGCGACTACCTGGTGCCGTCGCGTGTCCATCCCGGCCAGTTCTTCGCCCTGCCGCAATCGCCGCAGCTGTTCAAGCAGTTGCTGATGGTCGCCGGCTTCGATCGCTATTACCAGATCGTCAAGTGCTTCCGCGACGAGGACCTGCGCGCCGACCGCCAGCCGGAGTTCACCCAGGTCGATATCGAGACCTCGTTCATGGACGAGACCGCAGATCACCGCCATCATCGAGCAGCTGATCCGCTACGTGTTCAAGGACGCGATCGACGTCGATCTGCCCGATCCCTTCCCGCGCATGAGCTATGCCGAGGCCATGCGCCGCTTCGGTTCCGACAAGCCCGACCTGCGCGTGACGCTGGAGCTCACCGAGGTCACCGACGCGGTGCAGGACGTCGCCTTCAAGGTCTTCTCCGGTCCCGCCACCTCGGGCGGCCGCGTCGCGGCACTGCGGATTCCCGGCGGCGCCAGCCTGACGCGCGGCGAGATCGACGGCTATACGGAATTCGTCAAGATCTACGGCGCCAAGGGCCTCGCCTACATCAAGGTCAATGACGCCGCCAAGCTCAACGAGGAAGGCCTGCAGTCGCCCATCGTCAAGAACCTCCACGAAACGGCGCTGAAGACCATCGTCGAGCGCACCGGTGCGCAGTCCGGCGACCTGATCTTCTTCGGCGCCGACAAGACCAAGGTCGTCAACGACGCCCTCGGCGCATTGCGCAGCAAGATCGGCCACGAAAAGGATTATCTCAATGGCAAGGCCTGGGAACCGCTGTGGGTCGTGGATTTCCCGATGTTCGAGTACAGCGAGGAAGACAAGCGCTGGACCGCCTGCCACCACCCCTTCACCTCGCCCAAGGACGGCCACGAGGAACTGATGGCCACGAACCCCGGCGAGTGCCTGGCCAAGGCCTACGACCTGGCGCTCAACGGCTGGGAAATCGGCGGCGGCTCGGTGCGTATCCACAAGGCCGACGTCCAGGCCAAGGTGTTCGAGGCGCTGGGCATCGGCGAGGAGGAGCAGCGCCTCAAGTTCGGCTTCCTGCTCGACGCCCTGCGCTACGGCGCGCCGCCCCACGGCGGCCTGGCCTTCGGCCTCGACCGCATCGTCACCATGATGACCGGCGCCGAATCGATCCGCGACGTCATCGCCTTCCCCAAGACCCAGCGCGCCCAGTGCCTGCTGACCGACGCGCCCTCCGACGTCGACGAGAAGCAGCTGCGCGAGTTGCACATCCGCCTGCGGCAGAAGGTCGAGACCCAGGTCGAGGTCGGCAAGGGTTAAGGCCGATCCGGCCCGCATGATGCGCACCTTGTTGGCCCTGCTGCTGGCCGCATGCGTCGGGCTGGTACAGGCGCAGGAGCTTTCGCTGGCGGAGCTGCCGCCCGAGGGGCGGGAGACGCTGCGGCTCATCGCCAGCGGCGGCCCCTTCCCGCACAAACGCGACGGCATCGTCTTCAACAACTACGAAAAGCGCCTGCCGCTGCGGCCGCGCGGCCACTACCGCGAATACACCGTGGCGACGCCGGGCATCAGCCATCGCGGCGCACGGCGCATCGTCTGCGGCGGCCAGCGGCCGACACAGCCCGAGGCCTGCTACTACACCTGCGGACCACTACCGAGCTTCAGGAAAATCCGCGAATGAACTACGAAGGCATCCTCGCCCAGGTCGAACATGCTGGCGTCTATCACATGCCCGGCGATGGCGAGGCGGCTCTGATCGCAGCCGCCGAACGCAATGGTTTCTTCGTCTTTCGCGTCAACCTCGCCCAAACCCTGCGACAAGTTGCAGTTGCTCGAAACCATCGGCCGCGCCATGGCCTTCCCCGAGTGGTTCGGCCACAACTGGGACGCCCTCCTCGACTGCCTCGCCGATCTCGGCTGGCGCCCGGCCGAAGGTTACGTGGTGATCCTCGAACATTGCGACGGCATCCACGGCCGCGCCGAGGCCGACTTCGTCCAGGCGCTGCAGGTCTTCGCAGGCAGCCGCCAACGAGTGGCGCGAGCAGGGCATCGCCTTCTGGTGCTTCGTGGACATGCAGGCCGACGGCATCAACTGGCTCACCGATATCACTTGAGCCGCATGGCGGGCAACAAGAAGCCGGTTTCGGTCCTCGTCGTCATCCACACGCCGCGCTCGAAGTGCTGCTGCTCGAGCGCGCCGCCCACCCCGGCTACTGGCAGTCGGTCACCGGCAGCCTGGAAGGCGACGAAACACCGGCGGTCACGGCCGTGCGCGAGGTGGCTGAAGAGACGGGCATCGCCTGCCGTCCCGCCGACCTGGTCGACTGGCGCATCTCCAACCGCTTCGAGATCTTCGCCCAGTGGCGCGACCGCTACCCCGCGGGCGTGACGCACAACGTCGAGCACGTGTTCAGCCTGTGCGTCGCGCCCGGGCACGGCCGTCAGCGCTCGCCCCCGCCGAGCACCGCGCCTGGCGCTGGCTGCCCTGGCGCGAGGCCGCCGCGGCCTGTTTTTCCTGGACCAACCGCGACGCGATTCTCATGCTGGGCTCTGGCGTTCGGCGATCAGCGCCTTGAGGCAGTCCGGGCAGTAGCAGGCACTGGCGTCCGGGTCGAGGCGCCCCAGAGCGGGCAATTCGGCGCACCAGCACTTGTCCATGCCGGCGCTCATGCCGCAGACGAACTCCCGGCCGCAGCGCGGGCAGGCGCCCAGGCCACGAATTACCCCTTGTAATGTGGCGTCTTTGTTCATATCTTTAAAGCACATGGTTTCTTTTCTCAACTCGGCCAAGGAGAACATTATGAGCAACCTGACGCGTTACGATCCGCTTGACGATCTCTTCCGCGGTTTCTTCGTTCGCCCCGTTGAATTGGGGCAATCGCCCGAAGCGCCGTCGATCAAGATCGACGTGAAGGAGCAGGAGAAGGCTTTTGTCGTCCACGCCGAAATGCCTGGCATCAAGAAGGAAGACATCCACGTCAATATCGACGGCCCGATGGTGTCGATCTCGGCCGAGCGCAAGCAGGAAAAGGAAATCAAGGACGAAAAGGATCCCGCCCGCGTGCTGCGCACCGAACGCTACTTCGGCAAGGTGTCGCGCAGTTTCCAGCTCGGCCAGGACATCGACGACGCCAAGGCCAGCGCGAAATTCACGGACGGGGTGCTTGAACTGACGCTGCCGAAGAAGACTGCGGCGCAGCACAAAGCGCCTGGCGATCGACTAGGCGCCGCGTTGGGTGCCGCGGAACGGGGCTGCGGCCCCGTTTTTCGTTTCATCCGACGCAGGCGGTACCAGAGCAGGCCAATCCACTCGTGCATGGCGGCGCGGGCTTTGCCGTAACCCTTGGGCAGGAAACCGAGAGGCGTCAGCGAATTGCGGTCGAACAAAGTCGGTGCTGGCGACCACGGCAAGACCCGTTTCACTGAAAGAGCGCAGGGAGCGTGGCATGTGTCAGGAATGGGTCACCAGCAGTACATGGGTGATGCCATCGCGCCTGAGGAGTTCGGCCGAGATAGCGGGCATTTTCCCGGGTGTTGGTTGGATGCTCCCTCGATCCAGCGCACCGGCACGTTGAATTCATTAATGAGCACGCGTCGCATCGTCTCCGCCTCGCTCAAATCGCCGCCGTCCGGCTTGCCGCCGGTCACGAGGAGGGGAAGGCCGGTTTCGCGCTGCAACTTGGCCGCGTAGCGCAACCGCAGCAACGTTCGCAGCCCCGGCCGTGTCGCCCCCGTACTCCGGCGCCTCGCGATAGCGGCCGCCGCCGAGAACCACGATGGCCTGGGCCTGCTGCAGTTGCGCCGGGGTGACGGGTTCCCCTTCCAGCGTCCGCAGCATCGAATTGCCGACCACCGGCAGGCGAGAGAACGAAAATAGCGCCAGGCTCGCTCCCCACCAGCGTTCTGGCCAGCCGCGGCCGGCGTTGCCAGAGTCCCCAGCCCAGCCCAGCCAGCAACAGGCCATTGAGCGGCGGTAGCAGGAAGGCGGCAAGAATGTTGGTGAGGAGCCAGCTGATCGACATGCAGCGGTTTCCGGGTGCGGGCGAGCCCGCTAGAATGCCCATTTTCCCACGTATCCGGCGACTCCCATGAGCGAGAACCTCTCCCCCAACACCAAGGCCAAGATCCTCGGCGAAGCGCTGCCCTACATCAAGCGCTTCTTCGACAAGACCATCGTCATCAAGTACGGCGGCAACGCCATGACCGACCCGAAGCTGCAGGACGGCTTCGCCCGCGACGTGGTGCTGCTCAAGCTGGTCGGCATGAATCCGGTGGTGGTGCATGGCGGCGGCCCGCAGATCGAGGACCTGCTCAAGCGCGTCGGCAAGCAGGGCACCTTCATCCAGGGCATGCGCGTCACCGACGAGGAGACCATGGACATCGTCGAGATGGTGCTCGGCGGCCAGGTGAACAAGGAAATCGTCAACCTCATCAACCAGCACGGCGGCAAGGCCGTGGGCCTCACCGGCCAGGACGGCAACTTCATCCGCGCCAAGAAGCTCCTCCTCCAGAACAAGGACAAGCCGGACGAGATGATCGACATCGGCTCGGTCGGCGAGATCACCTCGATCGATCCAACGCTGATCGCCTTCCTCGATACCGGCGACTTCATCCCGGTGATCGCGCCGATCGGCGTCGGTCCCAAGGGCGAGACCTACAACATCAACGCCGACGTCGTCGCCGGCAAGATCGCCGAGGTGCTCAACGCCGAGAAGCTGGTACTGCTCACCAACACGCCGGGCGTGCTCAACCAGGCCGGCGAATTGCTGACCGGCATCACGCCGAAGGAAATCGACGCCATGGTCGAGGACGGTACGCTCTCGGGCGGCATGCTGCCCAAAATCGGTTCGGCACTCGACGCGGCGCGCAGCGGCGTGAAGAGCGTGCACATCATCGACGGCCGCGTCGAGCACGCGCTGCTGCTGGAGATCCTCACCGACGAGGGCGTCGGCACGCTGATCAAGTCGAAGTAAGTGAACGCCCGCGAGCGGGTCTGGCTGTTCGACCTCGACAACACCCTCCACGACGCCAGCCCGCACATCTTTCCGCACATCCACCGCTCGATGCGCGAGTACATCGAGCGCCTGCTCGGCGTCGATGCGGCCGAGGCGTCGCGCATCCGCGAGCGGTACTGGACGCGTTACGGCACCACGCTTGCAGGACTGGTGCGGCATCATGGCATCGACCCGCACCATTTCCTCGCCGAAACCCACCATTTCGACGACCTGCCGCGCATGGTGGTGTTCGACCGCGCCATCGGCCCCATGTTGGCGCGGCTGCCCGGACGCAAGTTCGTCTTCTCCAACGCACCGCAAGCCTACGCCACGGCCGTGATCGACATCATGGGCGTGCGCAACCTGTTCGAAGGCGTATGGACGATAGAACGGCTGCGCTTCGCGCAAAAGCCGAGCCTTGCGGGCTTCCGCCGCCTGCTGTCGCGCGAGCGCCTGCGTCCGGCACAGTGCGTGATGATCGAAGACAGCGCCGCCAACCTCAAGCCCGCCCGCCAGCTCGGCATGAAGACCGTGCTGATCGGCAGCTCACAGCGCGTCCCAGCCTGGGTCGACCTGAGGCTACAATCCGTGCTCGACCTGCCCCGCCACCTCGGACGACTCTGATGCGCGCCAACACCGATCCCAAGCTGAGCGAAAGAAAGCTGCAGATCCTGCAGACCATCGCCACCATGCTCGAAGACCCGGCGGGCGAGAAGGTGACGACCGCCGCGCTGGCCGCGCGGCTCGACGTTTCCGAGGCCGCGCTCTATCGCCACTTCGCCAGCAAGGCGCAGATGTACGAAGGGCTGATCGAGTTCATCGAATCCAGCCTGTTCTCGGTCATCAACCAGATCGCCGCCGACGAGGAAGCCGGCCTCAAGCAGGCCGAGATGATCGTCGTCACCCTGCTGCGCTTCGCCCAGAAGAACAAGGGGCTGACCCGCGTGCTCATCGGCGACGCCCTGGTGCATGAAAATTCCCGGCTGCAGGCGCGCATCAACCAGCTGCTCGACCGCATCGAAGCCACCCTGCGGCAGAGCCTCAAGGTGGCCATGACCCAGGGTACGCTCCCCGCCGCACACGACGCAGCCGCACATGCCGACATGCTGATCTGCTACACCGTCGGCCGCTGGCAGCGCTTCGTCAAGGGCGGCTTCAGCGATGACCCGCTCGGCAGCTGGCCGCAACAATGGCCGCTGCTTGCCGCATAACCGTTTCGAGGGAGGAAGGAAAGACCATGGCCAAGACGACGAAAGTCACCAAGACCGCCAAGGCGCCGGCAAAAAAACCGGCCGCCAAGCCTGCGCCAAGGAAGCCCGCCGCGCGCGCCAAGCCGGCGACCGGCATGGTGCTGAGCGAACTCAAATTGCTGGCCAAGGAGTTGAACGAGGCAGCGAAAGGCATCAGCCGCGCCGCCAAACATGACCCCAAGGCCATCGCCGCCACGCTCGGCAATGTCGAGCGCATGACCGCCGATGCCGCCACCCGCTCGCTCGCCGAGGCCGAGGCCGCCAAGCAGATTCTCGCCGCGACGCGCGACTCCCTCGGCCACGACTGGAGCCGCAAGGAAATCGACGAAGCGCTGCGCATGGTCTCGGCACACCTGACCCACATCATCGTCGCCCAGGAATTCCAGGATCTCGCCGGCCAGGCCATCCGCAAGGCGATGAAGGCGCTGGTCGGCGCCATCGTGGTCGAGACCGTCGCCGGCGAGGACAAGAAGCTGAGCCAGAGTGAAGCCGACGCGCTGATGAAGGCTTTGATGCCCTGAGGGGCATCAAAGCGCCCCCCCTCCGGCCCCGCGCCCTCGACGGCGGGGTGACCGGCTTGCTCGCTGCGCTCGATTGTTGCGGGGGAGCACCGTCCCGCCAGCGCGCCCTGCAGGAAGTCGGCCCAAGGAAGTGCGGAGCACCCTTGGGGTAACGACGTTTTACTTCTTGAGCGCCGCCGCTGCTTCCAGCGCAAAGTAGGTGAGGATGCCGTCGGCACCGGCGCGCTTGAAGCAGAGCAGCGCCTCGAGCATGCAGGCGTCGTGGTCGAGCCAGCCGTTGGCGGCGGCGGCCTTGAGCATGGCGTATTCACCGCTCACCTGATAGGCGTAAGTCGGCACGCCGAATGCGTCCTTGACCCGGCGCACGATGTCCAGGTAAGGCATGCCCGGCTTGACCATCACCATGTCGGCGCCCTCGTCGATGTCGAGCGCTACTTCGCGCAGCGCCTCGTCGGAGTTGGCCGGGTCCATCTGGTAGGTGTATTTGTTGCCCTTGCCGAGGTTACCGGCCGAGCCGACGGCATCGCGGAACGGTCCGTAGAATGAAGACGCGTACTTCGCCGCGTAGGCGAGGATGCGGGTGTGGATCAGTTTCTCGCCGTCGAGGGCGCTGCGGATGCGGCCGATGCGGCCGTCCATCATGTCCGAGGGCGCCACCACGTCGGCACCGGCACGGGCATGGCAAAGCGCCTGCTTCTCCAGCGCGGCCAGGGTCTCATCGTTGAGCACGTAGCCGGTGGGATCGCGCGGGTCGATCAGGCCATCCTGGCCGTGGCTGGTATAGGGATCGAGCGCCACGTCGGTGATCACGCCGAGTTCGGGAAACTCCTGCTTCAGCTTCGCCACCACCGTCGGCACTAGGCCCTTGGGATTCCAAGCCTCCTCGGCGCCTTCGCTCTTCTTCTTCGCGTCGATGACCGGGAACAGCGCCAGCGCCGGAATGCCCAATTTCAACGCCTTTTCCGCCAGTGGCAGCAGGCGATCCAGCGTCATGCGTTCGACGCCCGGCATCGATGCCACCTTTTCGACCTTCTTCTTTCCATCCAGCATGAACACCGGGTAGATGAAATCAGCCGGCGTCAGCGCGTTCTCGCGCATCAGGCGGCGCGAAAAATCGTCGCGGCGCATGCGGCGCATCCGCGTCGCAGGAAATACACCCTTTGGATTCATGGTCTTACCCCGAAAACTCATTGGAAATTTACTGGAACTTTGCCCACTATTTTCTATCATAGAGAGCGGATGGTGTTGAGCTATCCCCCGCTTAACCTCCCTGAGCGGGTGCCTTAATCCCCTTAAGGCAATTTCCGCCCCCGGCCCCGCCGGGGGTTTTCTTTTGGCTGCGCCAAAAGAAAACCCTGCGGGAAATCAGGGCCCTCCCTCCCCCATCCCCGCCCAACGCAAACGTCGCCTTCGCGACTTTCCCTCGCGGGAGGGGCGACTGATTAGGTCTCCTCGGCTGCGTCTGTCTCGATTTTCATCCACGGAGCAATTACCGCCTCCGCTTCGTCCATGCCGGTCTTCTTGAGACTGGAGAAGAGCTGCACCGTAATGGGGCAGGCGTACTCGGCGGCGACCTTCTTCGTGTCGCGCAAAACTTTCGCCTGTTCCTGCCGCGTCAGCTTGTCGGACTTGGTCAGCAGGCAATGGATCGGCCGGCCGCTGACGGCGAACCAGGCCACCATCTGCCGGTCGAGTTCGGTGAAGGGACGGCGCGAGTCCATGATCAACACCAGGCCGACCAGGTTCTCCCGCTCCGTCAGGTAGCGCTCGAGCAGGCCCCGCCACTGGCGGCGCACATTCTCCGGCACCTGGGCATAGCCGTAGCCCGGCAGGTCGATCAGCGCCGCGCCGTTCCTCATGCGAAAAACGTTGATGAGCTGGGTGCGTCCCGGCGTCTTGGAAACGAAGGCCAGGCGAGTGTGGCCCACCAGGGTGTTGAGGGCCGAGGACTTGCCCGCGTTGGAACGACCGGCGAAGGCGATTTCCGGGGCGAGCGACGGCGGCAATCCGTCCGGCTGGGCGACCGAGATCTCGAAAGCGGCGTGACGGAAGAGCGAAACGGGCGGCGCCATGGCGGCGGAGGGGTGCAAATCGGGGTGGGTAATGCGGAAACCGCAGGAGCTAGGTTAGAATAACACGTTTGTGAATCCCGTCCGCTGTCCGGAACGATGTTAGGAGCCCTGAAATGACCCGCTTTCTGCTGCCGCTGATCGTGGCTGCCGCCGTCGCCAATGCCGCCAACGCCAGCGAGCCCGTCAAGGCCGCGCCCAAGGCCGATCCCGCCAAGGGCCAGGTCATCGCCACCACCGTCTGCGCCGCCTGCCATGCCGCCGACGGCAACAGCACCGGTCCCGCCAATCCCAAGATCGCCGGCCAGCATGCCGAATATCTGCTCAAGCAGATGAAGAACTTCAAGGCCGCCGATGGCAAGCAGCCCGAGCGCGTCAATGCCGTCATGAACGGCATGATCGCCCCCTACGACGAAGCGCAGATGCGCGATCTCGCTGCCTACTTCTCGATGCAGCAGCAGAAGGGCGAGCAGGCCAAGAATCGCGAGACCATCGAGGCCGGCCAGAAGCTCTACCGCGCCGGCGACAAGAGCAAGGGCCTGGCCGCCTGCGCCGCCTGCCACGGCCCGGCCGGTGCCGGCATCCCCGCCCAGTACCCGCGCATCCAGGGCCAGTACGCCGAGTACATCGAGGCGCAGCTGAAAGCCTTCCGCGACGGCACCCGCGCCAATGACCCGGCCAAGATGATGCGCATGATCGCCATCAAGATGACCGACCCCGAGATCAAGGCCGTGTCCGACTACATCGCCGGCCTGCGCTGAGCAAGACTCTCAGCCAGGAAAAAGGGCGGCCTGGCCGCCCTTTTGCGTTGACGCGCTTCCGCCCCCTGGTCAGGCGAGCCAGCGGTAGATGAAAAAAAGACCCAGCGCCATCAGCGTATAGACGATCGCGTCGGAAAACGGGTGGCCCTTGCCCACCGTCAGCCGCCCGCGCGTGGCAAGCACGAAAATCGCCACGCCGCCAACCAGCACCGGCAGCATCACCAGCGGCTTGTGCACCGTGGCCTGCCAGGTTGCGCCAAGTAGCTGCCCACCCCAGCCGCCCTCGCGGAATGCCTCCCACGACAGGCCGGCAATCCCCGCCATCATGAGGAAGAAGGCGAGGATTCCCCAAACGTCAGCGAGCGTCCATTTCATGTTTTAGTTCCCGATTCTGCTGATGAAGATGTTGCCGGCATGCTACCCGCTTGCACGGCGCTTGAGAAGCGCCGCCAGGGGCTCGAGCAGATTCGCCGACATTGCGCCAGGGGCTATCATGGGAACCAAACGGCAACGCGCCTGCCCAATTCGCCAGCATGATCATCCTTCCCTCCGAAATCACCCCGCCGCAGGCCTATTTCGATCGCCGCCGCTTCATCAGCGCCGCAGGCGCGCTGGCACTGGGCGGCCTGCTGCCCGCAACGGCCATCGCCCAGGCCCTGCCCGCCCGCAAGAGCCCGCTGTCCGTGCTGGAGACCCCGACGCCACGCGACGACATCGTCAATTACGGCAACTTCCTCGAATTCGCGTCGGACAAGTACGGCCACGTCGAGCGCTCCCAGGCGATGGCGGTGCGGCCTTGGACCGTGACCGTCGAGGGCCTGGTGGCGAAGCCGCGCCGTTTCGCCATCGAAGACCTGCTCAAGCTGCCGCTGGAGGAGCGCATCTACCGCCACCGCTGCGTCGAGGGCTGGTCGATGGTGGTGCCCTGGGTCGGTTTCCCGCTGGCTGCGCTGCTCAAGCAGGTCGAACCGCTTAGCAGCGCGAAATACGTCGAGTTCGTTTCCCACGCCGATCCGGCGATCATGCCCAACGTCCGTCGCCAGCTGCTCGACTGGCCCTATCTCGAGGGCCTGCGCCTGGACGAGGCGCTGCACCCGCTGACACTGATCGCGGTCGGTCTCTACGGCGAGGTGCTGCCCAAGCCCAACGGCGCGCCGCTGCGGTTGGTGGTGCCGTGGAAATACGGCTACAAGAGCGCAAAGTCGGTGGTGGCGATACGCCTGGTCGAGCGCGAACCGCGCACCGTGTGGATGAAGGCCGTGCCGGACGAGTACGGCTTCTACGCCAACGTCAATCCCGCGGTCGACCACCCGCGCTGGAGCCAGAAGCGCGAGCGCCGCATCGGTGAATTCTTCAAGCGCGACACCCTGCCCTTCAACGGCTACGCCGAACAGGTGGCGCAGCTTTATTCCGGGCTGGATCTGAGAAAATTCTTTTGATGGCAATCTCCGACCGTCAACTCGCGGGCCTGAAGGCCGTGCTGTTCCTGTTCTGCCTGCTGCCGCTGGCCCGCCTCGGCTGGGGCGCCTGGCAGGATGCGCTCGGCGCCAACCCGATAGAGACCATCCAGCGCGGGCTCGGCAGCTGGACGCTGAACTTCCTCCTCATCACCCTCTGCATCACCCCGCTGCGCCGGTTTTCCGGCTGGGCCTGGCTCGGCCGCCTGCGCCGCATGCTCGGCCTCTACGCCTTCTTCTACGCCGCGCTGCATTTCCTCAGCTACCTCTGGCTCGACCAGTTCTTCGACTGGGACGCCATCGGCCGCGACATCCTCAAGCGCCCCTTCATCACGGTCGGCTTCGCCGCCTTCGTGCTACTGATCCCGCTGGCCGCGACCTCCAACCGCCTCGCCCTGCGGCGCCTCGGCGGCCGCCGCTGGCAGGCGCTGCACCGCGCCATCTACCCCATCGCCATTTTCGGCGTCATCCACTACTGGTGGCTGGTAAAGCGCGACGTGGCCACGCCGGCGCTCTACGCCCTGGCCGTGCTGGCGCTGCTCGGCCTGCGCGCGCTCTGGCGCGAGCACGAGCGCCGCGAGCAGCTGGCCGGTAAGTACGCACCGCAACGCCCCCCGCAAGTCCGTGGCAGAATCATCCCCATCGTTTCGCAACGGAAATAAGCCATGCGCCTGCTCGTGCTCGAAGATGACCCGGCGGTCGCGCGCGGCCTGCAGGAAGGCCTGTCTCGGGCCGGCTATGTCGTCGATCATGTCGCCACCCCCTCGGACGCCGACCAGGCACTGAAGCGCGAGAGCTTCGACGCCGCCATCGTCGACCTCGGCCTGCCGCAGGAGGATGGCCTCTCCTTCATCAAGCGCATGCGCGAGCAGGGCGTCACCGTGCCGATGCTGATCCTCACCGCGCGCGACACGCTCGACGACTGCGTCACCGGGCTCGATGTCGGCGCCGACGACTACCTGACCAAGCCCTTCCGCCTGCCCGAACTGCTGGCGCGCCTGCGCGCCTCGATCCGCCGCAACCACGCCCACGCCACATCGCTGCTGCGGGTCGGCCGCCTCGACGTCAATCTCGGCACACACGAGGTCCGCCTCGACGACGAACAGTTCGACCTGCCGCCGCGCGAACGGGTGGTGCTCGAATGCCTGATGATGGCCGCGCCCGACGTGGTGCCGAAGGACAAGCTGCTGCAGTGCCTGGTCGGCTGGCAGGCCGATCTCACCCCCAACGCCATCGAGGTCTACGTCTCACGGCTGCGGCAGAAGCTCGACCCGCTCGGCCTCACCATCCGCACCGTCCGCGGCATCGGCTACCGCCTCGAGGAACCGCGCGCCGCCGCGACAGCCCCTGCCACCGCCTGATGGAGGGCCTGCGCCACCGCCTGCTGCGCTGGCTGCTGCTGCCCCTGGTTGCGTTGTTCATCGGTGGCCTCGTCATCGACTACGACATCGCCCTGCAACCGGCGAACGACGCCTACGACGAAGGGCTCTCCAACACCGCGATGGCGCTGGGCGCCCAGCTGCAACGTGAAAATGGCCGGCCCGTGCTGAAACTCGACAAGCGTGCCGAGGCCGTGCTGCGCGCGGACCGGCTCGATCGGATCAGTTTCGCGGTGTTCGATGGCCGGGGCCGGCGCATCGGCGGCGATGAAGAACTGCCCTACCTCGGCGTCGCCGAGGCCGCCCGTTTTCATGACATCGTCCATGCCGGCGAAGCCCTGCGCCTGGTCGCCGTCCCCTACCGCCTCGACGACGAGCGCCTCATGATCGAAGTCGCCGAAACCACCCACAAGCGCGACGAACTCGGCCGCCGCGTCACCGCCGCGCTGGCCGGGCCCAACCTGGCGCTGATCCTGATCACCCTGGTGCTGGTCGGCTGGGGCATCGAGCTCGCCCTCAAGCCACTCGACAAGCTGCGCCACCACGTCGCCGGCCGCTCGCCCAAGGACCTGACGCCGCTGCCGATCGCCGAGGTGCCCGAGGAACTGCAACCGCTGATCGCGGCCCTCAACCGCCAGTTCGGGCTCCTGGCCGAATCGCTGTCCAGCCAGGAGCGTTTCCTCTCGGATGCCGCCCACCAGCTCAAGACGCCGCTGGCCGCGCTGCAGTCGCAGCTCGAACTCGCCGCCAGCGACACCGACGCGGCGTCCCGCCAGCGCCGACTTTTCGAGATGATGGAAGCGCTCGGCCGCGTCAGCCACCTCACCCACCAGCTGCTGGCCTTGGCCCGCGCCGAACCCAGCGCCGGCCTGCAGGCGCAACGCCAGGTCGTGCAACTGGCCGCCACGGCCGAGCGCATCGCCCAGAGCCATCTGGACACCGCCATTGCCCGCGACATCGACCTCGGCTTCGAACTGGAAGCAGCCGCGGTCGAAGGCGTGCCCTGGCTGCTGCATGAACTGCTCGCCAACCTCGTCGACAACGCGCTGGACTACGTCCCCGCCGGCGGCCATGTCACCGTGCGCTGCGGCCACCGCGGCGGCAAGCCCTTCATCGAGGTCGAGGACGACGGCCCCGGCATCGCGCCGGCCGAGCGCGAACGCGTCCTCGAGCGCTTCTACCGCCCACCGGGCAGCCCGGCCGGCGGCTGCGGCCTGGGGCTGGCCATCGTCCGCGAGATCGCCGCCAGCCACGGCGCGGTCGTCGCGATCGGCGAAGGCGCCGCCGGCCGTGGCGCGCGCATCGCCGTCACCTTCCCACCCACCCCGGGGTGACGGCTGCCCGGCAATTGGGTTAGCATTCCGCCATCGTCCCCACGGAAGCACCCGCATGGCCCGCGTTGACTACGCCGACCGCAGCATCCTGCGCATGGAATCCCGCCGCTTCGCCGCGCGCTGCGACTCGCAGGAAGGGCTGCTCCAGCGCGCCGACACCTTGCGCGAGGTCTTTCGCCTGACAGTGATTTCTATTCCCTCCGCGCTCGCCGACGACATGGACGCCCGCGACATCAAGCGCCAGCTGATCCGGCGGGCGGAAGAACGGGCACAGGAACTGATCCTCGAACAGATCGAAAGATACGGCAAGGCCGAGAACGAGTTTCGCGAGAACTTCAAGACCCGCATGCTCGACGACTGGACCAACCTGACCGGTCCGCTCGCGCACCTGCGGCCCTGGGCCAAGGGCAAGCTGCTGGCTGCCGAGCAGTCACAACTGTAGCGTCAATCGCTGCTGCGGTTCCGCTGCGCCTGCGCCTTCTGCCGCGCCCGCGCAGCGCGCTTGTCCTTGCGCTGGTGAACGCCACCCTTCTTCAGCAGCGGCGAGGTTGCCACGGGGTTGCGCGGCTTGAGCGGGCGCTGCCTGGCACGCTTCATCAGTTCTACTCGACAACCGCGCGCAACTGGCGCTCGATATAGCCAGCCGAACCGACACTGCCGCCAACACTTGCCGTGGACACGATGGCGCAAAATGCCGGTGACCCGGCCGCAGGGGTGACACTGATGTTCAGCGAAAAACCGTCGATGCTCGCCGGCGCCCCGGCTCCCGTGCAGTCGTTGTTATTCAGCCAGCGGCTGATGCCCCACTCCAGTCCTGCCCGCGCTGCCTGGTAGGCGCGAGCACCCTGGATATCCTGCGCGAAGGTGATGTTCTGCGAGGTGCTGATCGAGACGACGAACGCCCCCAGCCCGGCCAGAATGACCAGGATGACGATGGCGGCGATGACGCCGAAGCCGCCTTGCCGCCTAGGGCATGTTGTTGACATGGACTTGATGATAAAGGGTAACGGACTCGCCCTCACGCGTTAGCGTCAGGGTCAGGCTGACCAAGCCATTGGCCGCGGAAATCGCGTTATAGGTAAATGCGCAGTAAATGGGAACGGAATCCGTACTGACGAGCAAGGCGCCAGAACCCGCTTCCGTATGTGTCCAGCCATAGCCCGTGTAGCGCCGTAGTTCGGTACCGCTGCACCGGAACTTCACAGGCCCCGTCGATGGCACGAGCTGGAACCTGCTGCTCGGCGAGGCGTAGGTCAGTGCGGTGCCGCCTAGCGTAAGTTCGTCAGCACATTGCTCGGCCGGGGAGAGCGTTAACGCGGTCCCGTTCAAGGAGGCGCCCGTAAGGCTGCGGCGATTGGAA
Organism: uncultured beta proteobacterium; assembly: GCA_963709555.1. Lineage (GTDB taxonomy): Bacteria > Pseudomonadota > Gammaproteobacteria > Burkholderiales > Rhodocyclaceae > Sulfurisoma. The sequence continues at coordinate 215,142 of CAVPWR010000006.1, forward strand.
CCGCCATAGGCATCCAGATCCGACTGTCCCGTGTTGTATACGACCACCTGCTCGCCTTGGACAACGGTGATCGCTGCTGGCGCGGCACAGGTCGGCGGCGGAGGCCCTAGGGCGGAGAAGGTGTCACCGGCAACGCCGAAGCCCAGCGCATTGCACCCGGTTTCGAGATCGGTGCAGTAGCGGCCCCCGGTTCGAGCCGGGATGAACTCGATCTCGTCCGGTTTCGTCGAGACCCAATACACGGAATTGGGTACCGCCGTCCGAATCTCCAGGGCCATGCGTTTCAATGCCAAGTCGGCCATGTCGGTCAGTTCGGCACGGCGACCGGTGTTAACGTAGCCCTTCACCGGGCCGGCGATGAACACCGCGACGACAGCGGCTAGAATGCCGGTGATCACCATCGCGATGATCATTTCCATCAGCGTGAAGCCGCGACTCGTCTTCATCAGTAGTTTGCCCGATAGCCTGTGAGTGCCAGTGTTTGCGCGTTGGGCTGGGTCACCGTAACTGTGATCCGGCGCGCCGCCACACCGAGGTCGGTCGTGTTTTCTGCCGCCACCCCAACCACTAGCGTATAGCCACTCACCGGCGATACATGGAAACCAGCAAAGTCGCCGATGTCATCGAAGCGGCTGCGGTCGCAGTTGGCCGGTGTTGCCACAGCGCAATCGGTTGGCGAGTAGCCGTCCGCGGGATTGCTGTAATTCTTGAGCAGCACTTCTTCCATCAACCCTTCCGCGATCGCCAGCGCCTGCTTGGGTTGCAAGGGATCGGCGCTGCCCTTGACGGCGACATTGAGGGAGGTCAGAACTCCGGCGAGTCCGACGCTGACGATAACGATGAACATGATCAGTTCGATCAGCGTCATGCCGCGCGAGGGTTTTCTAAAGCGCATGCACGAACCCTGTCCCGGCTTCAACCCGGATCGTCCGAACCAGTCCGCCGTCACTGCTGAACGTGATGGACTGGGGGGCCGATGCCCCCCCGAGGGTATCGAAGCAGAAGGAGCCTGCCCCGCCGATGGTCACCGCTTGGCGGGCGACGCTGAATCCGCCCGGAAAGATCAGATTGCTGGCGGCACAACTCCCCGGGCAGGCCCCACCCGCGGTGGCAGCGATACAGAGCGCGGGGGCAACGGCGGGATTGCTCGAAACCACCACGCGAACATTACGCCGTTGCGCCAGCGCCGACTTTTGCGCGAAGCGCAGATAGGACGCGACCTGATCCGCCGCACCTCGCGCATCGAAAGTGCCTATATCGCCGAAGCGGGGCAAGGCGACGACTGCCATGATGCCGATGATGATCATCGTCACGACCAGTTCGATCATGGTGAAGCCCTTGACCAGCCTCGGCCTCCCGGGCAATTCGATTTCACAGCCTTGCTCCGCCTTGCTTCACTAACGCACCTCGCGGCGATAGATGATCCGATTCGACTTGCCCTGCTGGTTGTAGAGGCCGAAGCCCGCGCGTGCGGAAGGATTGGTCACACCATTGAACTGGAGATAGCCGGGTGGAGCGAATGAAATGTCCGCAAAGCCGGACACGCCGGGTGCCGTCAGGCACAGTCCCAAGTTGCCGCTCTGTCACCGTCGTCGATGCATCGTTGCAGTCCACGCCAGACATGGCTGAGCAGGAAGCGGCTATTACACCGCAACGGGGAGTCGTCGTACCCGAGGGCGTCAAGCTGGCCGATGTCGGACCGGCCAGCGTCCCGAACGTCGAACAGTTGTCGTCGGCATTCCCGGCCCACTGATTGTTATTGTAATACTCAAGCCGGGCCGGCATCGGCAAGGAAAGCCTTTCCGACCCAAATGCGTTCGAAATACGTAAGCGCCCGCTACGTACAACTGTCGCGCCTTCTGCAAAGCCTGACGAGGAAATCGTCGTCGAGTCCGAAATTTCCGCGCGTAACCTGATTTCGTTTGGAGCAGTGAGCTTCGAGTCAAATGTATAGACGGGGGTGCCTACGGTAGCGACACCCGACGAAAAGGCGGTTGCCGCTATCAATGCAGGGGGTTGCACAGGTGTCAACGTTCCCGGGCCGGGGTTGGCTATCGTTCCGGTTGCCTTGTCCCACACGGAAAGGGTCGCCGCCTTGGCGAAGTTCGGCGTCACCGTGCCATCGAAGTTTTGCGTGGCGCCGCCGCCGCTGTTCAGGGCAGTAACGCCAACGGCCAGAGGTTGGCCTGAGTAGGAGAAGCTGCCGGCAGGGCAGCCATGCGTCACCGTCGTGGAAAGGTGGTCGGGGATGAGTGTTCCTAAAGAACTGGTCGCCGCAGTGTTGCCGAACTTGCAGCCGAATTTCCCAGCCACAGTTGTCGTGTTTGAGAAGTCGTTCGTGCAATCGGACGGTTGATCCACTGAGGCGAAGCCATCATCGTAGACACCGGCCGAACCTAGCCTGAAGTACCCGACTTCATCGTAGGCGAAGTTGCTTCCAGTTGCGACACCGGTGGTACTGTTGGCCGCCCCGAAAGTGCCGGAAAGGCCGCCGGTACGCACCGCGCCAGCATGCGCAACTGCCTGCGCACTGTCCAGCTTGGGAGTACCGCCGTAGCCGGCAACGGCCGTCGCCGTGATGCTGAATGGCGCCCCTGCCTTGAATGCTGGTGTGACGCTGGTGGATGCGCCTGTACCATCGGCATTAGCATTTGAAGACACCGCGAAGGACTGGGGACGGATGGCAAAGTTGTCGGTGCTGCACCCGGTCAATCCGGAGGGCGGACAATTCGTGGAATCGCAGACAACCTTGATGCGCACATCGCGATAGGCATTGGCGACCGTTGCATTCACCGTCAACCTGCCAGCGACGAAGTTGCTAACTGCGTTGTCCAGAGTCTGGGTGTACTCCGGCGTGAAACAGTTGCTGGCATCCACAGTGCCCGGTGTTGCTCTGGCAATGAGCGATACGACAGCCTTGCCGGTGTAGCCGCCATCAACGCTCCCACCACTGTCCAAGGCAACCACGTCGCTCTGCGAAAGCCGAACCCGTTAGCCGCGTGTAGAGCTTCCCGCCCGCGGAGGAGCAACTGCTGGTTGAATAATTGTGACACGCGTTGAAATTGCTTACTGCTACACATGAAGCGAGCACCAGCGGGGGATCCTCGCTTTCCACGATCTGTCCGTCGGTGGCGTCGAGATCACGGTACCCGGCGTCGCATGACTCAGGCC
>CAVPWR010000007.1:0-230643 GCA_963709555.1 uncultured beta proteobacterium
TCGGCACCAGTTGAAAGCAGCTCGCCGTCACCGACCTCACGGAATTCGGCACGGCGCTGCGTATGTCCTTGGCCATGCGACGCAAGGCCGTATCGGACATGTCGGTCAGGTCGGCACGGCGGCGAGTATCGATATAGCTGTCGATTGCGGGCTTGAGAAAGACGGTCAGGGTCGCCGCAAGGATGCCGGTAATCGTGATCACCATCACCAGTTCGACGAGAGTGAAGCCGCGCGTTCTCATGAGGCGTAGTTCGTGCGCCAGCCGGTAAGCGTCAGCGTCTCGCCACCGCGGGAAACCGCTACCGTGACCTTCTTGACCGCGCCCCTGGGCAAGCCGCCAAGGCTGGCTGCGGCATCAATGCTCACCCTGATCGCATAACCGGACAAACCCGCGACGGCGGCTCCGTCGATAGTGCAAATGCCGGTCGTTTGGTAGTTGTGATAATCCGAGACATCGTCGAAGGCGGCCCGCGCTGCCCCCGCCGTACCGCATGTGGTGGCCGAATTTGTCGGCGCCGTTCCGCTCACGGCGAAGGGCTTGAGCATAACTTCCTCCATCATCTCCTCGGCCGCCGCCAGCATCTGCTTGTGCAGCAGCGGGTCGGCACTCGACCTGACGGTGGTATCGAAGGCCAGCAGCACGCCGGCCAGGCCGATGCCGATGATCACGATGGCGATGATCATCTCGACCAGGGTAAAGCCCCGCGAGCGGCTACTGGACATGGCCGGTCGCTCCCACCACGGTGATGTCTGCCTGTCCGGCAATCTTCAATGTCCTGTCGGCCCCACTGCCGTCGGGCTGGAAATTGAAAGCCGCGGGAACGGGACTGAATACTGCATTGGTCGTGTCGCCACTTTGCGCGACATTCGAATTGCTGCCGGGCAGGGGCAGCGAGGTGGCACAAGCCCCCGGGTTGCTCTGCGCGATCGTCAGGGTCACGGTCGAGGCCGTGAATGCCACGCAGACGAGGCGCCGGTGACTGGTCGCCGTCTTCTGGGCGTAACGCAAAGCCGCCACGGTCTTGTCGCGGAACTCGGCGGCACGATAGACGCTCGTGTCCATGCGCGGGATCGCCACCGCGGCCAGAATGCCGACGATGACGATCACCATCACCAGTTCGATCATGGTAAATCCAGCCGCGCGTTTCATGGGATCAGTACAGTTCCCTGATGTGGATGGTCTTGCGGGTCTCCGGCGCGTAGATGCCGAAGGTGGCGCGCGCCGACGGGTCGCGGTCGAAGGTGGCGGCACAGCTGCCGTTCTGTGAGCGCAGCCACGGCAGATTGGCGGCCGTGCCGCCGCTTGCGATCACGCATGAAGCGAGTGCGGCTCCGGTCGCGCCAAGATTGATCGCCACATCCACATTGGCAGTCGTGGCAGGATTGGGCTTCGACAGCGTCAGCATGCCGTTGCCCGAACCGATGGCCACCGCCGAGGCACTCGTTCCCGCCGGGGCGCCGGATAGAACGAAGGCGCTAGCGGCAACATTGGTGCAACTATCCGCGCTGTTCAGCACCCATGAACTGCCGCTCCAGTATTGCGCCTGGACGGGAAGCTGAATATCCGCCTTCTCCGAGCCGAAGGCATTGAAAAGCCGCAGCCGCCCGCTGCGCATCTCGGTGCTCACCTCGGCGTGCCCGCTGGAGCTTACGGCAGGCGTATCCGCGTCCGTGGCGCGGACCGCCAGGGTATAGGGCGCCGTCAGCTTGTTGGGGAAGCTGTAGTTGACGTCGGCGCGGCTGCCGCTGCCGCTGCTGAAATCCGTGGCCGCCAAGGAACCATTGGTCAGGGTGCCCGTGCCGCTGGCGGCGTCGCTCAGCGTGACGGCCTTCGCCCATGTGGCCCCCGCGTAGTTGGCCGTATTGGTCGCATTCGTCGCGTCGCCGCCGAAGCGCTTGGCCTTGACCGTCACCGTGAACGGCTGCCCGGCGAGCGAGTAGGCCGGCGGTCCGGTCACGTTCAGGCCGGCGTAGGTGAAAGCGCCGCAACCCGGCGTGACCAAGGTGTCGAAGTAGGCCGGCTTGAAGCGGCCGACGCCGGCCACCGAGCCCGTGACGTTCAGGGTCGAGCCCAGATAATTGCTCGTCGTGGATGTCAGGTCAATGGTGCCGACCTCGTTCCATGTGGTATTGACACTTTTCGCGCCGCTACTGAAGCCGGAAACCGTCTGGTTGATGGCGGTCGCGTTGCCGAGGCCTGGTGTGTGGTTGGACGAAGTCAGCGTCGCCGTGGCGGCCGTGGGCGTTTCCTGGCCGAAGTTGTTGGTGGTATTGCCGCAATTGTTCTTCGCCGTCACCGTGACGTTAAAGGGCGATCCCGCCGTCAGGGGCGCCGCCGGGATGCCGGACAGCGCGAAGCTGGCCGGGGCGACGACGAAAGCGGGATTGGATGCCGTGCTCATGGTAAGGCCCGAGTCGCCAGTGGCAACAGAGCCGGTATAGCTGGCCGAGACGGTCAGGCGGCCCGCATCCGTGTAGCGGAAATTGGTCGTGGCGGCGCCGCCGGTAAAGGTCATGGCGAGCGTGAGATCGCTTCCCGTTGCCAGGGCAGATATGGGCGGATCGGCGCTGCCGACCGTCGGAACGACGGTGCCGCTGGCCGGATTGTCATAAGCGAAACGCAACTTGATGTTGCGGGATGCGCCGCTGTCGAAGGCCGGGACGCATTTTTTGGTCACGTCGTCGGTCTTGGCCGCGGTGATGGTCAGGGGCTGCGTGGTGCACGAAACATGGTCGGGCACGCTGACGAAGAAGCCGGCATTGCTGAAGGTGAGATTGCAGGCGCCGGTAATGTCGGTTCCCGGAGTGGCCACCGTGCCGGAATAGCATCTAAAAGTTGGCGCCCCCGTCGCGACGGGCGTGCTCGAAGCAAGGGTGATCCCGGTGGTGCCGGTGGTGACCTGCGCCACCGTGGGCGTGCCGGTGCCGCTTGCCGGAATCGTGGCAGCGGTGCCGTTCGGGCTCAGGGTAACGCTGACGTCAGCAGCATAGCGCGCGGTACAGCTCGCATCGTTGCAGGCGATGGCACTGACGGCGCGGGGGGAACAGGTGAGCGCGATGGTGTTGTTGTCGAGATATACCCGAATATGGTTCGGGCCGCGGCGCAGGCGTCCGGGCGTACCGTCCCGTTCCAGTTTTTTCCGGACCGCTCGTTGTTGAAGATAGCCGCAATTTCCGCGACCGAGATGGCGGCGGAGAAAAACTTAAGCTCGTCGAGCTGGCCGCGGAAATTCTGCCCCGCATTGAAGGAACCGCCGTAGGCATCCTGCTCCTGGCCTACAAGCAGCGCCCCTGGCTGGATGGACAAAGCCGTCGTGGCATAGGTGTTCTTGCAAGAAGTGAGTGCGCCGTCGATATAGAGGCAGCCGGTCGCCCCCGAGCGCGTGAAGGCCAGGTGGTGCCAGGCGTTGTCGGCGAAGGCCGGCGTGTTGTTGTAGACGAGGTCGGCCGAATCGCGGACGTTCGACCACGATCTGGTTCGAATTGAGAGGTAGATCTCGATATCGTCCCAGCCCACGCCTGCGGTGCCGAGACCTTGCAGGATCTCCTGCTGCGCCTGAGTGCCGACTGCCGTCTTGAACCACAGCGACACCGTGAAATTCGTCAGGCCGTTGAGCCCGGTGTGGTCGAGCACGATGTAGTCCGTCGTGCCGTTGGCCGTCAGGTTGACCCCGTTGAAGATCCGGCCGGAGGTCGTCAGCGCGACGTTGTAGGCGTGCCGTTCCTGTTGTTGCCGCTCGAGTCCTTGACCGCGCCCGCAGCGCCGCTGGTCAGCGTGCATTCGTCGAAGCGGTAGTCGGCGACTGGCGTTGACACGGGGATGGCATAAGTCAGCACCACCCGGCCGCCGGCCCCCACGCCGCCGGCTTGGTCGGCAGGGGTCTCCGCACAGGCACCCGCCCCTGCGCCTCCGTAGGCGCTCCCCCCGGCGCCGCCGCCGCTGTTGTTCGAGCCCGCGCCGCCATTGCCACCGCCGCTCGCCGTTCCCGTCCCGACGTTATTGCCCGAGGCATTGCCGCCGGCACCTCCGCTGCCGGCTCCGCCGCCGCCGGCGCCTCCGTTGTTGCACTGTCCGCCCGAGGCACTGCCCGCAGCGCCGTTACCCCCGGCGAAGACGACGTCGCCGGTGCCGCCGCTGGTCGAGCCCGCGCCGGCGGTGCCGCCCGAGTTGTTGGTGACTGCGCCGCCCCCGCCGGAGCCACCCTTGGCCACCGCGGTTGTCCCGTCGAAGGTCGAATCACCGCCCGTGGATCCGGCACCGGTGGTGCCACCGGCGCCGCCCGTGCCGACCGCCACCGCATAACTGTTGCCGGCGACGATGGTGACGATCTTCCTCACGTACTGGCCGCCGGATCCTCCTCCGCCCTTGGCCGGATTGCCGGTGGCCGCCCCGCCACCGCCGCCGCCGCCCCACGCCTCGACGATTGCGGCCGTCGCCCCCGTCGGCGGCGTGAAAGTGCCGTTGCTGGTGCAGGTTACGGTCGTGACGCCACCGCTGGTGCTGGAGGTGCATCCTCCAGTCACGCCGTTCGCGCACTGCGAATTGCTCGGCGTGCAATAGCCGGTGACCGTCGTCGTTCCGAGGCTGATCGAGCCTCCGGCGGTGATGTTGCCGGTGACGGTGCCGCCGTTGCCGATGGTTACGTTCGAGCCCGCCGAAATGTTTCCGGTGATGTTGGCCGTGTTGCCGGCCAGGAAGTTTCCGCTAGCAGAAGAGTTACTTGGCTGATGTTGCTGTTGCCGATATCGATATTGCCGCCGGCGGTGATGGTGACGGCGTTACCGTTGCCGTTCAGGCTACTGTTGTTGCCGACGGTGAAGTTGCCGGTGACGCTGAGCGTCATCGATGCTCCGAAGTTAACGACGTCGTTGTTGCCGATCGCGATGTCGCCAGTGCAAACGTAGGTCGTCGGATTGCAGTTCGAGAACGGGCCGGTGCCAAGATTCGTTGGCAGCGTATACGTCGCAGCATTCGCCATCCCGGCTGCCGACAGGCTCAGGACAACGGAAATCCATCGCAAGGCTGGCGCCAACCTTCCGTGGTTGAATGATAGATAATGGATTCGGGTTCGTTTGATCATTATGAGCAAAACGGGGACAGACCACGTTTTCCTGACGTGCGCAAATAGTGAAGTCATGGCTTGATCTATCCTTCGCCTCAGCTCGCAGGCTCGCACGTCGTAGCCGGAGCGGCGGCAGGGGACAGGAGGTCTTGCACCCGCTGCCCCGCACGCTCGGCCAGAGCAGGATTCTGCAGCCACATCTGGATGAAGAATTCGCGCATCTGCTCCGATTGCGCCAGGCGCGCCAGCATGAGGTCCTGCGGGATGAGGGTGGCGAAATCAGGCCTGCTCTCAGGCATTGGGGTCCTCCCTGCGCTTGATTTTTTCCAGTGCCACGATGTCCAGTTGATCCTTGGGGCGTTTGGCCCTCAATACGACAAATGATCGCATGAATCGCCCGTCCGACCCAAGCGCCGGCAGGCTGGATGGCAGGAATCTAGCGACGTGCGGCGAAGCGGACAATTGGCCGGCCGTCCGGCGCGGTGCGCGAGGCTGCCTTCCAGGCATGGCCATAGACGATCTCGAAGCTCGCCGGCAGGCGGCCGTCGACGCCGTTCCCAGCCGGCGAATACCTTGCGCCAGTCGCGCCAGCCCATCCGGCCGAGACAGGCCGTCGCGCACACCCAGAAGCCGCTGGTCGCGCAGACAGGCCGCGCGGGCTGGCGTAGGTCAGGGTCACCATCTCCATGTCCATCACCGGGTCGGCGAAGCCGGCCTGGACCAGCATGTCGCCGATGTCGTGCATGTCCAGGAAGCGTCTTGCCGTGTCGCCAGCGCCGACTTTTTGGGCGGCAGTGCGCAACTCCTTGAGCGTGTCGGGACCGAGCATGGAAAACATCAGCAGGCCGCCGACTTCGAGCACGCGGTGCAATTCGGCGAAGGCCGCATTTAACGCGGGGGGATCGTCGAGCCAGTGCAGCATCAGGTTCGACCAGGCCAGGCCGAGCGAGCCATTCGCCAGCGGCAGGGCGCGGACGTCGGCGTTGATGGCGCGCGGCGCACGATTGCGCAGGCGTTCATGCCAGGCCGCGCGGGCGCGCACGGCGTCGAGCATCGGCCCCGCATAGTCGATGGCCAAGCGGCAGCGCCGCGGGATAGCGCCGTTGCAACTCGCGGATGCCGTCGCCGGTGGCGCAGCCGATGTCGGCGATGCGTTTGGGCTCAATCTTCACCAGGTCGAGCCGCCCGGCCATGCGCCGGCCGGTCTCGCGCGCCAGCACCGCCGCTTCGTCGTAGCTGGCGGCCGCCTTGGCGAAATCCTGCCGCATCAGATGGCGGTCAGCCCCAGCCGCTCGAACAGCGCCTCGTCGCGGGAGGCTTCGGGGTTGCCGGCGGTCAGCAGCTTGTCGCCATAGAAGATCGAATTGGCGCCGGCGAGGAAGCACAGCGCCTGCAGTTCGTCGCTCATTTCCTGGCGACCGGCGGACAGGCGGACAAAGGAGCCCGGCATGCTGATGCGCGCCGCGGCGATGGTGCGGACGAACTCGAAGGGGTCGAGCGGCGGCGCGTTCTCCAGCGGCGTGCCGGGCATGGGCACAAGCTCGTTGATCGGCACCGAGTCGGGCGCAGGGCTCATGTTGGCCAGCTCGGCAATCAGCGAAGCGCGCGCCCGGCGCGTCTCGCCCATGCCGACGATGCCGCCGCAGCAGACCTTGAGGCCGGCGTGGCGCACCTTGTCGAGGGTATCGAAGCGGTCAGCCTGGCTGTGGGTAGAGATTACCTGGCCGTAGAACTCGGGCGCGGTGTCGAGGTTGTGGTTGTAGTAGTCGAGGCCGGCCTCCGCAAGCTTCTCGGCCTGGCCTTCCTTGAGCATGCCCAGAGTGACGCAGGTTTCGAGGCCGAGGCCCTTCACCGCCTTGACCATCTCGGTGACCGCGTCGAGGTCCTTGTCCTTCGGGCCCTTCCACGCCGCGCCCATGCAGAAGCGCGTCGCCCCCTTGTCCTTGGCGGCCTGCGCCGCAGCGACGACCTCGCTCACATCCAGCAGCTTTTCCCGCTCGGCCTCGCCGTGGTGCGCCGACTGCGAGCAGTAGCCGCAGTCCTCCGAACAGCCGCCGGTCTTGACCGAGAGCAGCGTCGAGCGCTGGATGGCATTGGCGTCGAAATGCTGGCGATGCACCTGCTGGGCGCGGAACATCAGGTCGGCGAAAGGCAGTTGGAACAGCGTCTCGACCTCGGCCACGGTGACACGGGCCGCCGGCATGGCAGAGGCAGGCGAAGTTGCGTCCTGGCGGACGACGGCGACGGTCATGGGGATGCCTTGCGAAGGGCCGCCCCGGAGAAAGGCAGCGCCCCCGTGGGGGCAGCGAACAAAGTGAGCGAGGGGGCCATGGCGTTCCTGCTGGGTAGAATCGAGGGTCGAATGATCGGGGATGCGCATGGGCTTGTCAATTTCGGAGGTTGCGCAGCGAACATGGCAACGGGCCATTGCGGCGCTGCTGCCGCAGGACTGCCTGCTGTGTGGGGCGACATCCGGCGTAGCCCTGCTTTGCCCCGATTGCGCAACCGGTCTGCAGCAGCTGCCGACCCAGACCTGCCCCGTCTGCGCATCGCCGACCTCCGGCGGTGAGACTTGCGGCGCCTGCCTGAAGCAGCAGCCACACTTCGACGCGACGCTGGCCTGCTTCGTTTACGCCTTCCCCGTCGACAAACTGGTGCAGCAACTCAAGTTCGCCCACCGTCTCGCCATCGCCGACTTTTTCGCGCGGGCCCTGCTCGAGCGCGGGCTGCCGGTCGCCGACCTGATCGTGCCGGTGCCGCTGTCGCCGCAGCGCCTGCGCAGCCGCGGCTTCAACCAGGCCGTGGAGATCGCCCGGAAGCTTGAGCGGGAGGGCGGGATCCCGCTCGGCCTCACAGTCGGCCGGCGCACGCTCGAAGCGCCCCCGCAAAGCACCCTGCCGTGGAAGGAGCGACGGAAGAACGTGCGCGGCGCCTTCGAATGCGCAACCGACCTTACCGGCAAATCAGTCATCGTGGTCGACGATGTCATGACCACCGGCGCAACGCTCGACGAGTTTGCGCGGGTGCTCAAGGATCATGGTGCGAGCAGGGTGATCAACTGCGTGGCCGTCCGCGCAGTGAAGGGTAGCCATTGAATTCGGCCTTCGACCGCTGGCGCGACCGCCTCGGCCTCGCGCTGCTGGCGGCGATGGTGTCGCTGCCCTTCCTCCACCCCCTGCACTTCAATCCGATCCCGAGCTTCTGGGCGGAGTGGTGGGCCGTGGCGCTGGGCCTGGCTGCCGCAGCGGTTTTTCTGACCCGCGGCGATGCGTGGCAGCCAATGCGCCTGCCGCGGGTCATGTTGGTTCCGCTGATCTTCTGTGTGGCGGCCGTGATGCAGGTCGCCCTGCGCCATGTGACGTTCGTCGAGCAGGCGCTGCTTTACGCGGCGATGCTGCTGTGGGCGGCGCTGATGATGATGCTGGGCCGGCATGTGCGCGAACGCTTCGGCCTGGAAAGGATGGCCGACCTGCTGGCAGCCGTGCTGCTGGCCGGAGCACTGGCCAATGCCATCATCGCCGTGCTGCAATGGCAGCACGGCACCGCCTTCGCCCACCCCTGGATTTTTCCAGCGCGTCGGGCCCTACCCGCCCTATGGGAATCATTGGTCAGGGCAACCACCTCAATCACCACATGTGGCTGGGCGTGGTGTCGGCCATCTACCTGCACTTTCGCGGACGGGTATCGTTCAGGCTGCTGTGGGCAGCGTTGGCGCCATTGCTGCTCGCCGCGACCCTGACCGCATCGCGCAGCGTTTTCCTGTATGCCGCTTTGCTGCCGCTACTCGCCTGGCCCTGGGCGCGGCTCGGCAACGAGCCGCTGGATTGGCGCCGCTGGCTCAAGCTGACGCTGCCTGTCCTGCCGGCCGTCATCCTGCTGCAATGGGTCGTCAAGAACACGCAGGGCTGGCTAAACTGGCTCGGCGCAGACCCCACCGGGCAAGGTTTGCTCCTGGGCACGGCGAGCGACCGGCTGTACCAGGAAATCAGTGGCGGGAATATCCGGCTGCGGCTGCTTGCCGGCGCCTGGCGCGAATTTATCGAGGCGCCTTGGCTCGGCAGCGGCATCGGCAGTTTTCCCTGGAAGCTGTTCCTGTCCAACGAACACGTCCCTGCCGACATGGCGCCCGGGGTAGCCGAGCATGCCCACAACATCGTGTTCCACTGGCTGGCCGAGTTCGGGCTGATCCCGACGCTGCTGGCCTTGGCGATATTGGTTCTGTGGGCGCGGCGCTACTTCACCGGCCGCTGGCAACTGCCGCATCTGTGGCTCGCTGGCGTGCTCGGCATCGCGGCCATCCACAGCCTGCTCGAATACCCGCTCTGGTACGGGTATTTCCTTGGCCTTGCGGCATTGCTGCTGGGCATGTCCGATGACACGAATCTCGAAATCCACAACGGCCGGCGCGGGGCCATGCTCGCCGGCGCGGTCATCATCGGGTCCATGGCCCCGCTGATCGCGCTGCGCATGGACTATGGCGTGCTGGAGGCTGCGCTGAACCGGCGCGGTTCGACGACGACGGTTCGCGGCGATATCGACAGGCTGTTGCAGGTTCAGCGCAACTCCCTGCTCGCCCCGCATGTGCTGGTCACGCTCGCCGTGACGATGGATCCGAGCCCGCAGCAGCTCGAGGCCAAGGTCGCCGTCTGCGAATCGGCGCAGCGTTTTTCGCCGTCGCAGCACATCGTCTTCAAATGTGCTGTGTTATTGCAGCTGGCCGGGCGGCAAGAGGATGCGTCGAGCCAGATGCGCCGGTCACTTCTGGCTTTTCCCGAGGAGCGCAAGCAGATCGCCATGGAACTGCGGCAGATGGCCTCGCACGACACGCGGCTGGAACCGCTGGCTGCCATGGCCGCGAAAGCCGCGGCCGGAAACTAGCGCGACTTCTGCTCGGCGAAGACGGCCATCTCGGGCGGCAGGTTGCCGCTGGCGCGGGCGCGCTGGTAGGCTTCGCGCGCCTCGCCGGCCTGCCCGGCACCCTCGAGCGCGATCCCCAGTCCCACCCACCAACGACCCTCGGCGGGATTCAGGCGCAACGCGGCCTGATAGTGCTCCACCGCCTCGCGCGAGCGATTGAGGCGCTGCAGCACGGTGCCGCAGAAGGCGCGGTAGCCGGCATGCTGCTGGGCGTGGGGAAGGCTCCTTTGCAGTGTTTCCCAAGCCCCACCCAAGTCGCCCCGATCCACCTGCAGCCGGGCCAGGGTCATCGCCGCCTCTGTTTGCGCCGGCAGTCGGGCCAGGCCCTGCTTGAAATAGGTTTCAGCCTCGCCACGCTTGCCCTGGCCGAGGAGTTCACGCGCACGGCGCAGGTCCGCCTCGGCCTGCACGGCGGGATCGGGTTCGGTAAAGGACTTCTCGATTGTCTGCGTGGAAGCTGCGGCAGCGCCCGCCGTGTCGCCCGACTTGGGCTTGACGCGCTCGAGCGAAGGCAGGGAAGTCGCCAGGCGCAGGGTTTCCGGGGGCGCCGAACGACGTACTGCAGCGGGTGGTGTCGCCGCGACCGCTGCGGCTGGCGGCGCCGCAATGACTGGGGCTGGCAAGTCGGGAACGGGGACCGGTGTGGCAGCTGGTGTGGGAACCGTGGCCAGGGCAGCGGCTGGCGCAGGCGTCTGCGGGCGCGGAGTGATGGCGGCAACAGGCAAGGGGGCGGCTGGCGGGATCGCCTCGCGCAATGCCAGGAAGGCCACGGCCCCGACAGCTGCGACGGCCAGGACTGCCGCGATCGGCTGCCACGCCAGACCGGGCTTTTCCGCTGGCAGCGGGCGTACCTCGTTGGGCAGCGGCGCTTCGGCAGCATGCCGCTGCTCGAGGTTGCGCAGCATGTCGTTAATAAGACTCACGTTGGAAGCCCATCCAGCCAGGAGAGGCGCCGCGCCAGGCCTTCGGTGTCGCGGGCGGCATTCACCACGTGGCGGCCCTTGACCTGGTGCTTGCCTTCGCCGAAGGCGGAGAGCAGGGCCTTGTGGGCGAGGATGTTCACCACCCGCGGGGTGCCGCCGCTGGCCTTGTGCAATCCGCGCACGGCGCCGCGCGTAAACAGGGTGCCCTGGTTGCGGAAGCCTGCCACGCGCAGGCGATGGTTGAGGTAGTGGTCGAGCTCGCCGCGGCGCAGGCCGGACAGGCGGTAGGCGAACGCGATGCGCTGGCGCAACTGGCGCACCGAAGGATCCGCGAGTTTGTCGTCAAGTTCGGGCTGGCCGAACAGCACGATCTGAATCAACTTTCGTTTCTCGGTCTCCAGGTTCGATAGCAGGCGCAGGGCTTCGAGGCTTTCGAGCGGGATCGCCTGCGCCTCGTCGATGCAGACGATGACGCGCTTGCCGGCTTCGGCGTATTCGAGCAGCTTCTCGTTAAGGGTCTTGATGAGGTGGAACTGGTAGTCGTACTTGTTGAGCTCGATGCCGAGTTCCTCGGCCACGGCCAGCAGCAGCATGCGCGGTTCGAGCAGGGGGTTCGGGATGTAGGCGGTGACGGTGGCATCGTCGCGCAGCGTGGCGAGGAAGCGCCGGCAAAGCAGGGTCTTGCCGGTGCCGACCTCGCCGGAAATCTTGACGAAGCCCTCGCCGCTGTCGAGGGCGACCAGCAGCGTATTGAGGGCTTCCTGATGCGCCGTGGCGGAAAAGACGTAGCTGGTGTCGGGCGTGATGCCGAAGGGATACTCGGTGAGTCCGAAGTGCTGCAGGTACATCCAGCGTTACTGGGTGATGACTACCGGGCGCGACGGCGCGTATTCCTGGAGACGGTCGAGCGACTCGCGCTGCGTCGCCTGCCAGTCGGCGTTGTCGCGAATCACCGTCGGCTTGATCAGGATCACCAGCTCGCTCTTGTTGGTCGAGTTCGATTTCTGGCCGAACAGCCAGTCCAGGCCGCCGAGATTGCTGGCACCGGGCAACTGCGAACGCTCGCCGATTTGCCGCTGGTGCATCAGGCCGCCGATGGCGACGATCTGTCCGTCCTGGGCGCGCACGACGCTGTCGGTTTCGTTGATCTTGCTCGAGGCCAGCGGCAGAGTCAGCGTGCCGCCCGAGCCGAGGTCGATGCGCTTGATCTTTTCCTCGACCAGGCTCACCGAGGGATGGACGTGCAGCATGATCTGGTTGTTCTCGTCGATCTGCGGCGTGACGTCGAAGGCGATGCCGGAGAAGAAGGGCTGCAGGGTGACGGTCGGGCTGGTGGTGGTCGCGCCGGTACCCGTGGTGGTGGTGGTCGACACGTTGGTGACGAAGAACTCGTCCTGACCCACCTTGAGCACCGCCTTCTGGTTGTTGAGCGTGGCCACGCGCGGACTGGACAGCACATGCACCGTGCCCTGGGTTTCGAGGAAATTCAACATTGCGGCAAAGTTCGCCGACTGGAAAACTAGGCCGTAGAAGCCCTGACCCAGAAGCGAAGAGACGAAGCCGGTGGTCTGACCCGGGAGCACGGTCGCGCTCGCGTCACGCAGCGCCGTGTCGATTCCGCCCCCGGGAGGCGCGACCTGCAGGATGCTCTTGGGGTTGCTGACGCCAACGGCGAAGCGGTTGTTGTTGCCGCCGAATTGCGCCCAGTTCACACCGGACTGGAAGCCCTCGCTCAGCGCGACCTCGATGATCTTGGCCTCGAGCATGACCTGCCGCTCGATCACCAGCTGGGTCGCCTTGAGGTAGGTCTCGACGTTGCGCAGTTCGAGCGGGAAGGCCTTGACCACGATCACGCCGGAGCTGGGGTTGGTGACCACGCTGCGGCCGTCGGCGCTGCCGACGATGGTCGCCAGCGCCTTCTTGAGTTCGTCCCAGAAATCACCATCGCTGAAGGTAGCCACGCGGGCACTGGCGGGATTATCGCCAGTCATGGAAGTGCCGCCCACGCCCGGGAAAGTCGCCGACGCCGGTGCCGGCGTCGAGGTGGAGCCAGCGATACTGCCTGCAGTGGTACCGGCGATCGAACTGGCGGTCAAGCGCGTATCGGTCCTGCCGAGGCGGCGCCCCTGCAGGTAATTGACCTGGAACACGCGGGTCTGCAGGGCGTTGGACTGGATGGTGATGCGGTTGCCCTGCACGCGGTACTCGTAGCCGTAAAGTTCGCGGATGGTGTCGAGCGCCTCGCGTACGGTGACGCTCTTGAGGTTCACCGTGATGTTGCCGCCGACATCCGGGCCGATCAGCATGCTGAAGGGCGTGCCGGAGACGATGGCCGTAAACACCTGGGTGGCGGGCGCGTTCTGTACCACGAGATCGAAGCGGGCCTCCTTGGGCTTGCCGCTCGGGGTTTCGCCCTCAAGCATCGGCATCAGCGGCAGCAGCGCCTGATCGATGGCCTTCTGGTCGGGTTTAGCTGCAGGCTTGCTGGCCTGCGCCGCCTCGCGCGAAATGGCATCGGCCACGGCACCCGGCGGCGTAGCCGAGCGCGAGGCACAGCCGGCCAGAACACCCGCCAGCAACATCACAGAGATCGCTCGAACGCCGAAATTCACTTCTTCTCCCCAGACTGGCTACCGCGCTGGCGCGCCGGCGCCGGCTTGACCGGTTTCTTTTCCGCGTCGGGCGTGAGATACAACGTCTCGACGCCACTCGGGCCCTTCAAGGTTACGCTGGTCTCCGTCACCTTTATGAGCCGCGCACCGTTGTATTCCTTGCCCAATTCGACCCATTCGCCACTCAGCAGCGCCCGCGGTTTGGCGCCGGGGCGCAGGATAACCGATTGCAGCGGCGATGCGGGTACCTGCGCGGTGCCGACGGCGCCCGCGGTCGATTCGACGAAGGCCGGCGGACGGGTCGGGTCGGCAACGGGCTGGGCCAGCGCCGTTGCGGTCCAGAAGGCGGCAGCGGCGGCGAGGGCGGCGGGGACGATCAGAGCACGAGCCACGACTTCTCCAGGCTGAGGGTATAGACGGTGAGGGTGAGCACCGAGCGCGGATACTCGCTCACCGTCAGGTCCATGCGGCCCCAGATCAGCCGCTGCGGGGCGCTCTCGAGTTCATCGAGATAGGACAGCAGGTCGGCATAGGTTCCGGCGATGCGGATTTCCACGCCGTGCTTGAACAGGTTGGGCGCGGGGGATGCATTCGCTGCCGCAACGTCGCCCGGCTTTGCCGGGGCGGCGGCATCGCCCTTGGCGGCCTTGCGCTCGATCACCGGCGTCGGCGGCAAGGTGCGCAGGCTGACCAGCTGCAGGGTGCGCGAGCGCGCCAACAGGCTCTCGAGCAGCGCCGGCACCTTGGCCGGCGGCACCAGGCTGCGATCGACCGCCTCGAAGCGCCGCGACTGGTCGGCCAGTTGCCCGCGGGTGCGCTCCAGTTCTTCCCGCAGGGGGGCATCGGGATCGACATTCTGCTTCGACAGGGCGTCGGCTGCGACGATCGCCTGGGTCGCGGCGGCCTTGGCTTCGGTCGTGGTGCGGGCCGCTGTGCGCGAGGCCAGCAGCGCCGGCTCGATGGCGTAGCTGTATCCCAGGAACAGGATGCCGCCGAGCACGGCGGCCGCGACGATGGCTCTTTCGCGCGGCTGGCGCGCGGCGAACCAGGCGAGGTAGCGCTGCCAGTAGGCCTTCACCGCTTCGCCTCCTCGGGCGCTGCCGTCGCAGTCAGCTGGAATTCCATCCAGGCCGCGGGCGAAGTGCGCGCAGCCGCAGAAGTCGGCGCTGGCGGTACGGCGGGTGAGGCGGTCGTCTTCACTGCGCCCGTCTGAGCGGAAGCCGCTTCCTGCTTCGCCTCCATGCGCAGGCCGGCGAACGACTTGCCGGCGAAGGCTTTCTCGGCGTTGAGGCGGCGCACGTAGTCGGGCAGCAGGGATTTGTCCAGGGCGCGGCCGCGCAGCGACATGTCGGTGCCGCCAGCCGAAACCGCGAAGCCGGTCAGCCACAGGCCGCTGATCGACTGCCGTCCCAGCCCGCGCAGATATTCGGAGAAGCCGGCGCCGCCCTTGGCAGGATCGCCCATGCCGTCCTGCAGCGCGGCCAGGACTTCGTCGCGCATGGTCAGCAGGGCCTTCTTTTCGACGATCTCGGCCTGCAGGGCCGAGCTCGGCTTGCGCATTCCGGCCGCAGTGCGGGCTGCGTCGAGCTTGTCCTGGGCGGCCTTCTGCGCGATCTGCGCCGCCGCCAGCTCAGCGGCGCGGCCCTTGGCGTCGAGCCTGGCCCAAGTGGTGGTGCCGCCGACAAGCACTATCAGCGCCAAGGTCGCGATGGCCAGCGACTGGGCCGTGAGCAGTTCGCGCTTGGGCTTGAAAGCCGCGTTGTAGAGATTGATCTGCTGGCTCATGCGGCAGAGTCTTCTCGTAGCGCCGCGCCCAGCGTCAGCAGGCAGGCCGCCTGGCGATCGGGCCGCTTGAGTTCCGGCACGGCCGGGAAATCGAAGATCTCGGCGAGGTCGAGCACATCCACGGTCATCGACAGGTAGTCACGCAGGAAGCCCTGCAGCGCCTGCGCTGCCGGCTGCGGGCCGAGGAGCAGGCGGCCGACCGGAATGAAGCCGTAGGTGCGGTCAAAATTGTCGAGCGAGCGCTGTAGTTCGAGGCCGATGCGATCGAACAGGCCGGAGCGCTTGTCGAGGTCTTCGGTCAGCAGCTGCGCCAAGCCGACTTCGATGTGGCGATGCATGTAGAGCTCGCCGTTGCAAGTGAAGGTGAGCAGGCCCTCCTGCTCACCGAAGGCCAGGAAGGCCAGGCCGCGGTTGGGCTGTTCGCAGAAGGCGGCGATGTTGCGCTGGGCCAGCTCGGGAATGTCGATGGCTTCGAGGCCGACGCCGGCCTCGTGAAACAGCACGACCTTGGGCGCGATCGCCGCATTGCCGGCCACCACCGCAAAGGCATTCTTGGCCCGCCCCGGCGCCAGTTCGGCGGTCGGGATGTCGATGGCGTCGAGCGTGGCATGGGCGACCGGAGTGTCGATCATGCCGCCCACCTTGGCGCGCAACTCCACCATCCGCTCTTCCGGCTCGGAAGCCTGCGGCGCATCGATCTGCAGGAGCTGATACTCGCTGGCAGCCAGCAGGGTAGTGCAGCGTGCCTTCTTCAGGCCAAAACGCTTGCTCAGGCTGGCGAGCGCCGCCTTGTCGCCCTTGCCCCGCTCGTAGGACTCCATCACCTCGACCTGCGGCTTGCCGTCGCGCACCCGCCGCACGCGCGCGACATCGACCCGGCCCGGGTAGAGGCAGACGGCGGACCAGCCGGAGGGGTAATTGATCGAGCGCTTTCAGCATTCAGGATATGAAACGAGCGGCCGAAGCCGCTCGTTTTGTTACTTACTCAAGTTAATTGGGGTCTGTCCCCAATTAATTCAATTACCGACGCTCAGTTTGTTAGCAAGTGATTCCCGCTGTCCAGCAGTACCGATGGCCGGCTGTCTGTGTCGCGCCGGTGCAGGTCAGACACAACCAGTGTCGTGCAACCATCGGTTCACGGCAGCCACCGAATACCCGTCGGCGCAGACCACTGTAGTTAGCAGGCCACCATGTAGATTGGTCCGTCGCGCAGACTGCCGCCGCCGTAGCGCTCAAGTACGCCGGTGACTTTGCCGATTTGCCTGGCATAGTTAATCGAACTCGCCGAGGAACTAATCGCACCTGCGACGCCAGTCAGCGGCAGCCTGTCTTGGCGTCGGTTCTGAAATCCACAAACTTCGGCAACGCCGTCGCGGCCAAAATGCCGAGAATCACGATCACGACGATCAGTTCGATCAGGGTAAAGCCGCGTTGGGTGCGCATATGTCTCTCCGTAAAGTAATAGGTCTGTTGCAATGCTACTTCAATTAGGTCAAGTCACCAAGGCCATCAGCAGCCGGTTGTGACAACCGTCACGACCGGTGCGGCGCCGACGGCAGCGGCAGTGTAGGAAATCCGGCAGCTGTCGGGTATCGGGGCGCCGAGGATGTCGTAGGAGCGCACGGCACCGACTCCGGGGCCGCCCGCGCTGGAAATAACGAGCCCATCGGCGCTGACGTTGATTGCCGCGGCCGCCTGGATGCCGTTGTCGTCGGCCGTTGGGTACTTGTTCAACATGGTCACCGCCACGCCGTCCATGTTCACATAGCCTCCGGTCGCATTGCAGACATAGGGGCCGACGGCGTTCGTGCCCATGTCGAGTTCGCAGCGCGACCGGGCCAGCGAAGAGGCTGAACGTATGGAACCGAAGATGGCGTTGGCCTTGGCGGCACGGGCATCGCGCTGGGCGTCGATGAAGCGCGGCAACGCAACCGCCGCCAGGATGGCGATGATGGTGATGACGACGATCAGTTCGATCAGGGTGAAGCCTTGGTGAAGCTTGCGCATGCGGGGCATCCGGCGGTTTCTCCAGCTATTAACGTCCAAAGCGACACTTACTTTACCGCATTCCCTGGGCGGGTGACAGCGCGCCCAGGGTGAAGAAAGCGAGCAACAAGATCACCACGGCCTTGACGGCACACTCCAGCCACGAACTGCCGCGCTGGCGTCACAGGGCTCACTTGCGGCCCATCGAGACCTTGCCGAGGTCCCAGATCGGCAGGAAGATGCCCAGCGCGAGGATCAGCACCAGCACACCGAGGAAGACGATGAGGATGGGCTCGATCTGCGCCGACAGGGTCTTGAGTTCGTATTCGACCTCGCGCTGGTACATCTCGGAGACCTCCTGCATCATCTCGTCGATGCTGCCGGATTCCTCGCCGACGGCGATCATCTGCAGCACCACGGGGGTGAACACGTTGGCATGGATGGCGGCGCGCAGGATGGATTCGCCGCGCTCGATGGTGTCGCGCATGCCCTCGACTTTTTTCGATATGTAGGCGTTGTCCACGGTCTGCGCCACCACGGTCATCGCCTGCACCACCGGCACGCCGCTGCGCGAGGCCAGCGCGAAGCTGGCGGCGAAGCGCGCCAGCGTGGCCTTCTCGACGATCTTGCCGGCGATGGGGATCTTCATCTTGATGCGATCCCAGTCGTACTTGCCCCGGGTCGAATTGGTCCAGGCGCGGAAGCCGAAGACGGCGCCGATGACGGCGACGATGATGTGCGGCCAGTAGGCCACCATGAAGTCGGAGAAGCCGAGCAGCATGCGCGTCATCAGCGGCAACTCGGCGCCGAAGCCCTTGAACACCTTGGCGAAGGCCGGGATCACCATCAGGTTCACGACCATGATGGCGATGGCCATGGCGATGATGACGAAGGTCGGATAGCGGATCGCCGCCTTGACCTGGTTGCGCATGAAGTGCTGGAACTCGAGGTGGTGGAACATCCGCAGCAGGATGTCCTCGAGCATGCCGGTCATTTCGCCGACGCGGACCATCGACAGGTAGAAGGGCGAAAACACCTTGGGATGTTCGGAAAACGCCACCGCCAGTTCGCGGCCTGAATCGAGGCTGCTGCGCACTTCTCCGATCACGGTCTTCATCGAGCGGTTGTGGCTTGATTCCTGCAGGCCGGCCAAGGCGCGCATGATGGGCACGCCGGCCTTGAGCAGGGTATTGAGCTGCCGCGTGAACAGGGTGACGTCTTCGTGCTGGATCTTGTCCTTGAAGAACTGTTTGAAGTCGAGGGAACCTGCGGCCCCGGCCGCGGCTTTCTGTTCCTGAATTTCGAGCGGGGTGACGCCGCGGCCGAAGAGGGTGTTGGCGATGGCATCGGCGCTGGCGCCCTCGAGCGTCCCTTCGACCATGGCGCCGCCGGCGTCGCGGCCCTTGTAGGAGAAATTCGCCATCAGTCGAGCTGGGTCGAGATGCGCATGGCCTCGTCGACCGTGGTGCGCCCGGCGAGCACTAGGCGCACGGCGTCGCGGCGCAGGGTGTTGCCGGCCATCTGCCGCCGCGCCACGTCCATGAAGACGTTGGGATCGCCTTCGTTGGTAGCCTCGACCACCTCGTTGGTCATTTCCAGCATCTCATAGACGCCGGTGCGGCCCGTGTAGCCCATGTTATTGCAGTGGCTGCAGCCGCGGCCCTTCATGTACTGGTGCTCGTCGACGCGGTCCTGCAGTTCGTAGCGCAGCCATTCGTGCTCGTGCGGCGCCAGCGGGTGCGGCTCGGCGCAGTTCCCGCAGACGACGCGCACCAGGCGTTGCGCCAGCACCATGTTCACCGACAGCGCCACCATGTAGCGCGGCACGCCCATGTCGAGCAGGCGGATCGGCGTGGACAGGGCGTCGTTGGTGTGCAGGGTGGACAGCACGAGGTGGCCGGTCATGGCGGCGCGCATGCCGATCTCGGCGGTTTCCTGGTCGCGCATTTCGCCCACCAGGATGATGTCCGGATCCTGGCGCAGGGCGGTGCGCAACACGCGCGAAAATGTGAGGTCGATCTTCTCGTGCACCTGCACCTGATTAAGGCCGGGCAGGCGGTATTCGACCGGGTCCTCGACGGTGATGATCTTCTTCTCGGGCGAGTTGAGGTCGCTCAACGCCGCGTAGAGCGTAGTCGTCTTGCCGGAGCCCGTCGGCCCGGTGACCAGGATGATGCCCGAGGGGCGATGGATGGCCGTGCGCAGGCGATCGAGAATGCGCGGCGGCATGTTGAGATGGTCGAGACTCAGGAGGCCGGTGTTCTGGTTGAGCAGGCGCATCACCACCGATTCGCCGTATTGCGTCGGCATGGTCGAGATACGGACGTCGACAGGGGCGCGCAGCTTGACGACGAAGCGGCCGTCCTGCGGCAGGCGCTTTTCCGAGATGTCCAGGCCGGACATCAGTTTCAGGCGCAGCGCCAGCGCGGTGGCGATCTTGGCGTCGGCCTCCATCTGGACGTGCAGCACGCCGTCGATGCGGAAGCGGATGCGCAGCGACTTTTCCAGCGGCTCGATGTGGATGTCGGAGGCGCGCATGCGCAGCGCCTCGTCGAACACCGTCTGCAGCAGCTTGACGACCGGGGCATCCTCGGCGCCGGCGGTCAGGCCGAGGATGTCGCCGAGCTCGACCGGCACATCGCCGAGATCCTGCGTCAGGTCCTTGGCCAGGCCGGCGATTTCCTCGGTGCGGCGGTAGAGGCGGTCGATGGCGGCGAGCAGCTGCGACTCGGTGACGACCGCCAGATCGATGTCGCCCTTGAGCAGGCGGTTGACCTCGTCGAATACCATCAGGTCGGTCGGGTCGGCGAAGCCGACGATGTACTTGCCGTCACGCTGGTCGAGCACGATGGCGCGGAAACGGCGCGCCTGCCCCTCGGGCAGCAGCTTCACCAGTTCCGCCTTCGGCGAAAAGGTCTTGAGATCGACGAATTCGGCCTGCAGCTGCCGCGCCAGGGCCTTGGAGATGCCTTCTTCGGTGACGAGGCCGCTATCGACGATGACGCGGCCGAGCTTGCGCCCGGTGACCTTCTGTTCGGTCAGGGCGTTCGTCAGTTGTTCCTGGGTCAGCAATCCCTGCTGGATCAGCAGGTCGCCAAGGCGGATTTTCTCCGGGCGGGCCATCAGGGAATCTCCCGTATGATTTGGGCGCTATTCTCGGCTACCGGCCGCCCGCCGCGCAAGTTGAAAAGCGTGACTATCATGTTCGATATCGTTCTCTACCAGCCGGAAATACCCCCGAACACGGGAAATGTCGTGCGCCTCTCGGCCAATACCGGCTGCCGCCTGCACCTGGTCGGGCCGCTCGGCTTCGATCTTTCCGAGAAGCATCTGCGGCGCGCCGGCATGGATTACGCCGAGTTCGCCGACGTGCGGATTCATGCCGATTGGAGCGCCTGTCGTACCGCCCTGCTGGACCGCCCCATCGAACGCTGGTTTGCGCTCACGACCAAGGGCAGCCACCGTCCCGCCAGCGCCGACTTTTGCGCAGGGGATGTCCTGGTCTTCGGCCCCGAGTCGCGCGGCCTGCCGGCCGAGGTACTGGCAGAGTTCGCCGAGAGCCGGAGGCTCAGGCTGCCCATGGTTCCCGGCAGTCGCAGCGTGAACCTTTCCAATGCGGTGGCGGTGGTGGTCTTCGAAGCCTGGCGACAACTCGATTACGCTGGCGGAATCTGAGTTATTCGGATTTCGGGTCGCGGTTCATCAATGCGTCGACGGCCTGGTGTGCATTGATGCGGCCATCGAGCACGGCGCAGACGGCAGCGGTGATCGGCATGTCAACAGCGATTGTCTCGGCGCGGCGGGCGACTTCGCGCGCCGTCATCACGCCCTCGGCGACATGGCCGAGTTCGCGCGTGACCGCCTCCAGCGGCCGGCCCGAGGCCAAGGCCAGGCCGACGCGGCGGTTGCGCGAGAGGTCGCCGGTGCAGGTGAGGATCAGGTCGCCCATGCCGGCCAGGCCCATGAAGGTCTCTCGTTTCGCCCCCAGCGCCACGCCGAAGCGGGTGATCTCGGCCAGCCCGCGCGTAATCAACGCGGCGCGGGCGTTCAGGCCCAGCCCGAGCCCGTCGCAGATGCCGGTGGCGATGGCCAGCACGTTCTTGACCGCGCCGCCGACCTCGGCGCCAATGATGTCGTCGTTGGCGTAGAGGCGCAGGCGCGGTCCGCGCAGTTGCTGCGCCATGTCGCGGGCGAAGTCGGCGTCACCCGAGGCCAGGGTGATCGCGGTGGGCAGGCCCTTGGCCACTTCCTCGGCGAAGCTCGGACCGGTCAGCGCACCGCAAGGCGCAGCGCCAGCCACTTCGGCGGCGACCTGATGCGGCAGCAGGCCGGTGCCGGCTTCGAGCCCCTTGCACACCCACAGCACGGGCAGGCCGGCGGTCGCCTTGAGTGTCGCGCGCAGGCCGGCGACCGGAGTGGCGATGATGGCCAGCTGCGCGCCCTGCAGGGCAGCAGCGATGTCGGATTCGATGGAGACCTCGGCGGGCAGCGCATGGCCCGGCAGAAAGCGGATGTTCTCGCCATCGGCGCGCATGGCGGCGGCATGATCGGCCTCGAAGGTCCACAGCGCGATACGGTGGCGCGGCGCGAAGGACAACGCCAGCGCAGTACCCCAGGCGCCGGCGCCGAGGATGGCAAGATTCATGGAGTGACTACAGTCCCCAGACCTGCGCGGCCTTGACGAAGCCCTGCTGGCCGTCGCGGTGCTTCACCCTGGCCCAGCCCATGGTGGCGGAGGCAGCCGGCTCCACCAGTTCGAGCACGACATCCTGCATGGCCTCGAAGACCAGCGCGGCCTTGTCCTCGGCCTGGGCACGCACCTGCGCGCGGTCGGCCCGCACGATCACCGTGCGCCTGTCGGAAAGCAGCCGCTTCTCGATCCACGCCAGGTCGCCCTTCTGGTCGCGCACCTTGACCCAGCCTTCGACGGCGACGACCTGCTCGACCGGCGTGCCGCGGGCGATGGCGTAGAGCGGCTTGGCCTTCTGCGAGGGGGCGTCGTAGAGCGCCGTGGCCTCGGCCACCGAGCGATAGTCGAGCGCCAGCGCCTGGCCGGCGAGCAGGAGAAACCCGAGCAGAGCGATGGCCGAACGCATCATGGCCTTACTGGATCGGAACTTCGTGGGGAGGACGCTGCTGCTCGGCCTCGATCCGCTGGCGATAGATGCTCTCGAAATTCACCGGCGCCAGCAGCACGGGCGGGAAGCCGGCGCGGCTGACGACGTCGGAGATCGTCTCGCGGACGAAGGGGAAGAGAATGTTCGGGCAGGCCACCGCGATGATGGGCTCGATCTCTTCGTTGGGCACGCCCTGGATGACGAAAATGCCGGCCTGGGCGGCCTCGGCCAGGAACTGGGTCTTGTCGCCGATCTTGGCGGTGACGGTGACCGTCAGCACCACTTCGAAAGTGCCCTCGCCGACACCGCTGCCGGCGGTGCCGATCTGCACTTCGATCTGCGCCGGATCGCGCTCGAGGAAGCAGTGGGGGGCGTTCGGGCTCTCCAGCGAGAGGTCCTTGACGTAGATCTTTTCGATGCTGAAGACGGGCTGCTGCTGTTCGCTCATGATGGGAATCCGGCCGGGTTCGAGAAAGCCGGGATTCTACCGCAGCCTCAGGACGCTACGCGGCGAGGAGCGCGTCCAGTTTGCCCTGGTGATCGAGCTCGTGCAGGTCGTCGCAGCCGCCGACATGGAAGTCGCCGATGAAAATCTGCGGCACGGTACGGCGGCCACCGGTTTTCGCCAGCATTTCCTCGCGCCGCTCGGGCTCGAGATCGACGCGGACCTTCTCGATGTCGGTGACGCCCTTGCGGCGCAGCAGTTGCTCGGCGCGCACGCAGTAGGGGCAGACGGCGGTGGCGTACATGACGATCTTGGCCATGATGAATGTTCTTCAGTGCTTGGTGGTGACGGGCAGGTTGGCCTCGGACCAGGCGCCGATGCCGCCGGAAAGGTTGAACACCTGCTCGAAGCCTGCGCGCTTGAGCGCCCCGCAGGCCGAGGACGAACGGTTGCCGCTGGCGCAGACGACGATGACTGGCCGGGTCTTGAACTTCTCGATTTCGTGCAAGCGCTTGCCGATCTGGCCCAGCGCGATGTGGCGGGCATTGGGGATGTGGCCGCGATCCCATTCATGGGTTTCGCGCACGTCGATCACCAGCGCATCCTCGCGGTTGAGCTTGAGCGTCGCTTCGGCCACGCTGATGTTGTTGCCGCCACCGCGCATCATCTGGGCAATCAACATGCCGCCGCTGAGGGCGGCGAGCATGACCCACATCAGGTTCTGCTGAACAAAATCCATCGTCACTCAACCTTTCCTTGGCGGGATGATCCCGCAAAAAACCTCGCGCATCAGACCGATCAGCTGCAGGGTGCGCTGGTCGGCGACGCGATAGTAAACCCGGTTGGCATCCTTGCGCGTGTTCAATACCCCCTTGTCGCGCAGTATTGCCAGGTGCTGCGAAATATTGCTCTGCGAAGTGCCGACCGCCTCGACGATGTCCTGGACGCAGATCTCCTGGTCGCCGACGACGCAGAGAATCTTCAGGCGCAACGGATGCGAGATGGCCTTCAGGGCCCTCGCCGCAGTCTCCACATGCTCCTGCTGATCCTTCATTTCCAGAATGGCGGTGTCCATTCCATCTCCATGGTCTTGGATGTGAATTCGAATATTATAGAATACTGTTTTTCCAAACAGATCATCCATTCGCCTTATCATTCGCAGATAAAGCGTTATCGAAAGTTGCCCATGTACAAGCTTGTATTGCTGCGCCACGGCGAATCCGCCTGGAACAAGGAAAACCGCTTCACCGGCTGGACCGATGTCGACCTCACCGACAAGGGCCTGGCCGAGGCCCACGCCGCCGGCCAACTGTTGAAGAATGAAGGCTTCGCCTTCGACGTCGCCTACACCTCGATGCTCAAGCGCGCCATCCGCACCCTGTGGATCGTGCTCGAGGAAATGGATCGCATGTGGCTGCCGATCGAGCATTCCTGGCGCCTCAACGAACGCCACTACGGCGCGCTGCAGGGTCTCAACAAGTCCGAGACCGCCGCCAAGTTCGGCGAGGACCAGGTCAAGATCTGGCGCCGCGCCTACGATACGCCGCCGCCCGCGCTCGAGAACGGCGATCCGCGCCTCGAGGTCGGCAACCCGCGTTACGCGGAGCTCTCCGCCGCCGATTTCCCCCACACCGAGTGCCTCAAGGACACGGTCGCGCGCTTTCTGCCGTACTGGCACGGCACCATCGCGCCCATGGTCAAGTCGGGCAAGAGCGTCGTCATCGCGGCACACGGCAACAGCCTGCGCGCCCTGATCAAGTACCTGGACAACGTGTCGGATGCCGACATCGTCAATCTCAACGTTCCGACCGGCCAGCCGCTGGTCTATGAGCTCGACGCCGACCTCAAGCCGATCAAGAGTTACTACCTCGGCGACCAGGAAGCGATCAAGGCCGCCATGGAAGCCGTGGCCAACCAGGGCAAAGCCAAGTAGTGAGAATGTGGCTGCTGTTGCTGGCCCTGCTGCCGGCAGCGGCGGCCACGGCCGCAAGTCCAGCAGAATCCCCGGCCGCCAAACGCGCGGAGAAACAGGTCGAACTCAAGGAAGTCCGCGAGCGCATCGACGACCTGCGCAAGGAACTGGCGAAGAGCGAAGGCTCGCGCAGTTCCGCTACCGACCAGCTGCGCGAGGTCGAGTCGGCCATTTCCACCGCCAACCGCCGCCTCAAGGAGCTCGGCGACAGCCGCGCCGAAACTCAGGCCGAACTGGCCGGACTCGAATCCCAGCAACAACGCCTCAACCAGCAGACCGCCAGCCAGCAGGCCCAGCTCGCCCGCCTGCTGCGCCAGCAGCACCATGCCGACACCGGCGGGAGCGCCGGCGGCGGCGACGCGCTGCAAACCCTGCTCGCCGGCCGCGACCCCAACCTGGCGGCGCGTGACTGGCATTTCCTGACCCTGCTGTCGCGCGCCAAGGCCGATCTGATCCGCAATCTCGCCGCGGCGGCGGCCGAGAAGCGGCAACTGGCCGAGGAGGCCCGGGCCAAGGCGGAAGAAATCGCCCGCATCGAGACCCGCCAGCAGGAAGAGCGCGCCACGCTGCTGGCGAAAAGCCGCGAGCGCCAGGCCGTGCTGACCCGCATCTCCGGCCAGATCCGTGCCCAGCGCCGCGAGATCGACACCCTGCAACGCGACGAACAGCGACTCGGCAAGCTGATCGACGGCCTGGCCAAGCTGGCGGCCAGGCAGCCCAAACGCCAGCCGGCCAAGGCGCCGGCCGCCGCGCCGAAAGGCGGCGAACCCCGGGCCGCACCGAGCGGCCCCGTGCGCGAGGCCGACACCGCGGGCGCCGGCGGCAGCTTCGCCAGCCTGCGCGGCAAGCTGAAGCTGCCGGTCCAGGGCACGCTCGCCGGCCGTTTCGGCTCCGCGCGGGCCGAGGGCGGCACCTGGAAGGGCCTGTTCATCCGCGCCGGCGAAGGCGCCGAGGTGCGCGCCGTCGCCGCCGGCCGTGTCGTCTTCGCCGACTGGCTGCGCGGCTTCGGCAACCTGCTGATCATCGACCATGACGACGGCTTCCTGTCGGTCTATGGCAACAACCAGTCGCTGCTGCACCAGCCGGGCTTCGATGCCCGCGCCGGGGAGGTCGTGGCCACCGTGGGCAACAGCGGTGGCAACCCGGAATCAGGCTTATACTTTGAACTCCGCCACCGCGGACAGGTCTTCGACCCAATGAAGTGGGTCGCCCGATGACGCGGTGATCCGCCAGCCTTCCCTGTTTATCCTGTTTTCCCGGAGTCACGCATGCGCAGCAGATTGCAGCAAGCCGGTCTGATACTTTTCGGCATCTTCGCCGGCATCCTCGTCAGCGTCAATTACTCGGCCATCGCCCAGAAGGGCGGCGAAGCGCTGCCGATCGAGGAGCTGCGCAGCTTCGCCGACGTCTTCAACGCCGTGAAGCAGGGCTATGTCGAGCCCATCGAGGACAAGAAACTGATCACCCATGCCATCTCCGGCATGCTCTCCAACCTCGACCCGCACTCGGCCTACCTCGACGCCGACGCCTTCAAGGACCTGCAGGTCTCGACCCAGGGCGAGTTCGGCGGACTGGGCATCGAGGTCGGCATGGAAGACGGCTTCGTCAAGGTCGTCGCGCCGATCGAGGATACGCCGGCATACAAGGCCGGCGTCAAGGCCGGCGACCTGGTCATCAAGCTCGACGAAACCCCGGTCAAGGGCATGACGCTGAACGACGCCGTGAAGAAGATGCGCGGCAAGCCCAAGACCGCGATCAAGCTCACCATCATCCGCAAGGGCGAGATGAAGCCGCTCGAGATCACCATCATCCGCGACAAGATCAAGGTGCAGAGCGTCAAGTCGAAAATGATCGAGGACGGCTACGGCTACCTGCGCGTCACCCAGTTCCAGGAAGAGACCACCGCCGACGTGGTCAGGCATTTCGACAAACTCGTCAAGCAGGCCGCCGAGAACAAGGGCGAAATCAAGGAATTGAAGGGGCTCGTGCTCGACCTGCGCAACGACCCGGGCGGCCTGCTGCACTCGGCCATCGGCGTGTCCGCCGCCTTCCTGCCGCCGAAGACCCTGGTGGTTTCGACCGACGGCCGCACCGAGGATGCCAAGCGCAAGTACATGGCCTCCACCGAGGACTACGCGCGCAGCCAGCGCGACGACCCGCTCAAGGGGCTGCACGCCTCGACCAAGACGCTGCCGATGGTCGTGCTGGTCAATGGCGGTTCGGCCTCGGCTTCCGAGATCGTCGCCGGAGCATTGCAGGATCACAAGCGCGCCGTCGTGCTCGGCACCCAGACCTTCGGCAAGGGTTCGGTGCAGACGGTGCTGCCGCTCTCCAACAACTCGGCGATCAAGCTGACCACGGCGCGTTACTACACGCCCAATGGACGCTCGATCCAGGCCAAGGGCATCACCCCCGACGTGATCGTCGAGGAAACCCCCAACGGCGGATCGCGCGACCGCCTGCGCGAAGCCGACCTCGAGCGCCATCTCGCCGGCGGCGAGGCCGAGAAGGATGCGGCCAAGCCCGCCAAGCCGCAAG
Organism: uncultured beta proteobacterium; assembly: GCA_963709555.1. Classification (GTDB taxonomy): domain Bacteria; phylum Pseudomonadota; class Gammaproteobacteria; order Burkholderiales; family Rhodocyclaceae; genus Sulfurisoma. Next base: position 27,359 of record CAVPWR010000007.1, read on the forward strand.
GCAAGCCCGAGGGCAAGAACGGCAAGGACAAGGGCGGCAAGGCCGAAGAGGACGACGCCAAGGCCCCGGCCTTCGAGATCGCCTCGAAGAACGACTACCAGCTCGGCCAGGCCATGAACCTGCTGAAGGCCTGGCAGATCATGAAAAAGTAAGGTCGCAGACGATGGCCATGGACGTCGAGCGCGCGCGCCATCTGCGCGACAAGGAACGGGGCCAGCACCGGCCCCATACCATGGCGCCGCAACCGGGCACGCGCAAGCACCGCGAGATCCGCTTCTCCAAGCTGAAGCCGGCCCAGGTCGAGCAGGCTTTCGTGCTGCTCGCCGGCCTCGATGGCCTGACCGTGGCGCCGGGCACCGTCGCCAACGGTCTTTCGGTCTGGTACGAGATCACCGACTACAGCATGCAGGGACTGGAGACTGCCCTGATCGATCAGGGCTTCCATCTCGAAAATACGATCTACTGCAAGCTGGTGCGGGCGCTGGTCTATTTCGTCGAGGAAACCCAGCTGCGCAACATGCGCCAGCCGGAGCGGCTGATCAAGAAATCGCACGAGGTCTATTCCAAGGCCTGGGACCACCACCCGCACGGCGACCACGACGACACGCCGGTCGACCTCCGCGAGCAGAAATAAGCCGCGGCAGATGACCGACGAGCAACTGCTCCGCTACAGCCGCCACATCCTGCTGCCGCAGATCGGCGTCGAGGGGCAGGAGAGGCTGCTGGCGGCGCGCGTACTGGTCGTCGGCGCCGGCGGGCTCGGTTCTCCCGCCGCCTTCTACCTCGCCTCGGCCGGCGTCGGCACGCTGGCGCTGGCCGACGGCGACACGGTCGACCTCACCAACCTGCAGCGGCAGATCCTGCACCGCGTCGAATCGGTCGGCCGACCCAAGGCCGAATCGGGCCGCGACACGCTGGCCGGCATCAACCCCGAATGCCGCGTCGAGGCCATCCTCGAGCGGCTGGGCGGCGAGCGGCTCGAGGCGGAGATCGCCCGAGCCGATGTGGTCCTCGACTGCTCCGACAATTTCGCCACCCGCCACGCCATCAACCGCTCCTGCGTGAAGTTCCGCAAGCCTCTGGTCTCGGGCGCGGCGATCCGCTTCGACGGCCAGGTCGCCGTGTTCGACTCGCGCCGTGCCGATGCGCCCTGCTACCACTGCCTGTTCCCCGAGGCCGAGGATGTCGAGGAAGTGCGCTGCGCCGTGATGGGCGTGTTCGCGCCGCTCACCGGCATCGTCGGCACGGTGCAGGCGGCCGAAGCGCTGAAGCTGCTGATCGGCTGCGGCGAATCCCTTGCCGGGCGGCTACTGCTGCTCGACGGCCTGGGGATGGAATGGCGCAGCATCGCGGTGCCGCGCGATCCCGCCTGCGCCGTCTGTCAGCGGGCGCTGACGCCGTGATCCGGCCGGCGCTGCTGACGGGATTGCTGGCGGCAGTCATCGCGGCGGTGGCTCCGGCACTGCCGTGGTCCTCCGCACTCGACAACGTCGCCTACGACACCTGGCATCGACTGGCCGGCAGCCGCGCCCCGGTCCGCCACGTGGCGATCGCCGCCATCGACGATGCCAGCCTCGTCAAATTTCGCGACACCCCGCTCGCCTTCTGGCAGCCCCAGCTCGGCGCCGCCATTGCCACCCTGCGCGCCGCCGGCGCACGCGCGATCGGCATCGACCTGATCCAGGCCGTCAGCGCCGAAAGCTGGCTGGCAACACTCGGCGCTGGCGACACGCCGGCGGGGCGCGCCTACGAGGCGCCCTTCCGCGCGGCACTGGCGGGCGGCGGCATCGTGCTGGCCGCGGCGCGCGGCAGCGAAGGCGACCTGCTGCCGCCGCTCGAACATCAGTTGCTGCTGCCGGGCGGCCTCGACGACACGGCATTGGTTAACCTGCAGGCCGACGATGACGGCGCCATCCGCCGCATCCGGCTGTACCCTGGCGGCGAAGCGCCTGCGCTCTCCTTCCCGGCTCGCCTGGCCCTCGCGGCGCGCGGCCAGGTGCCGGACGCGGCAGCGATCCGCGGCCTGCTCGGCCCCGACCCGCCGCGCCGCGCCTGATTCCCTATGCCGGTCCGCCGGGCCAGGTGCCGCGCGTTTCGCTGGCCACGCTGACCGCGCCCGACGCCCTGCAGCGGCCCGAGGTTCAGGCCTTGCGCGGCCGGGTGGTGATCATCGCCCCCGAGGCGACCAGCCTGCAGGACCTGCAGCTCACGCCCTACTCGCGGGCGCTGCCCGGCGCGCCGCCGCAGCTGATGAGCGGCGGCGAGCTGCATGCGCAGGCGCTGGAGGCACTGCTGGCCGAACGGCGCATCGCCAGCGTCCCGCCGCCGGCCGTCATCGCCCTGGCGGCGCTGCTCGGCTTCCTGCTCGCCATCGCCGTGGCGCGCCTGGCGCCGCTGCGCTCCGGCCTGGTCGCGCTTGCCGCCCTGGGCGCCGTCAGCCTCGCCAGCTTCCTGCTGTTCCTCGCCGACCTGTGGCTGGCGACCGCGCCCCTGCTGCTCGGCGGCGGCCTCGCCTGGGCGGCCGCCACGGCCACGCGCTCGGGGCGCGAGGCGCGCGAGCGCAGCCGGCTGCGTACGCTGTTCGCCCGCTACGTCTCCGACGACGTCGCCGACCTCGCCGTCAGCGGCGGGCTGCCCGACACCGGCGGCAACCGAGGTCGAGCTCACCATCCTGTTCCTCGACATCCGCAACTTCACCGCCATGTCGGAAAAACTGACCAGCCGCGAGGTCTTCGAAATGCTCAACGCCTGGCTGCCGCGCGCCTGCGCGCCGGTGCTCGCCCACGGCGGCAATGTCGACAAGTTCATCGGCGACGCGGTGATGGCGGTGTTCGGCTCGCCCGTGCACCAGCCCGACCACGCGCGGCAGCGCGATCGCCGCGGCGCGCGAGATCGCCGCCGCCAGCGGAAACGTTCCGGCTAGTGGCTCGAGGCCCGCTTCCCGGAACGCGGCCTGCCGCCCTTCGCCATCGGCATCGGCATCCACAGCGGCCGCGCGGTGGTGGGCAATCTCGGCACCGAGCGGCGTGTCGAATTCACGGCCATCGGCGACGCGGTCAACCTCGCTTCGCGGCTCGAGTCCTCGACCAAGGAGCTGGGCTGGCACATCGTCGCCAGTTCTGACACACTCGCCGCTGCCGGCGATTCGATCGCCACCGGAGCCCGCGCCACCATCAGCGTCAAGGGCAAGGCGCTTGCCCATCGAAGTCGTCGAAATTCTTTAGGGAGGCAATCCTCTTATGTCATTGTTGCGCACTCTTTCCCTGCTCCTCGTCGTGCTGGCTCAGTCGGCCCAGGCGCAGACCCCCGCCTATGCCGGCCTCATCGACCGCATGGCCGGACAGGTCAAGGCGAAGAGCGCCGCCGGCACCACCTTCCAGCCGGCCGCCTTCTCGCGCGTCCGCGAAGGCGACGAACTCAGTCTCGCCGCCGGCGCCGAGGTGCAGGTCGTCTATTTCGAAGCGCGCGCGCCGCGAGCAGTGGCAGGGCCCGGCCAAATTCCGCGTAAAGGCCGGCGGCGGCGAAGCTGCTCTCCGGCAAGGCGGCGACGGCCAGCGACATCAAGGGCGCGCCGAGCCGGGTGGCCCTGGCGGCGGCCGGCAATGTCCAGCGCATCGGCGGGCTCACCCTGCGCGGCGGGCCGACCAGGATTCCCGACGACGATGCCGTGGCGCGCGCCCGCGCCGACTACGCGGAATGGGTCGCCACGGCCGATCCGCAGGACATCCTGCCCGAGCTCTACATCATCGGCTTCCTGCAGGACCGCCGCGACCCCGATCTGCTCGCGCCCTATGTCCAAGCCATGCTGAAGAAGCAGCCCGATCGGCCGGAAGTCCGGGCCATCGCGGAGCGCCTCGGCATGTCGCCGGCGGCACGCTAGCCGTCGATGCTGCGAACCGGGCTACTGTTCTGCGCAGGCCTGCTCGTCGCAAGCGCGGGCTTCGCTCAAGACGCACCGCGTAAATTCGGCAAACAGCCCCGTGAGCAGGCGTCCGAGGAAGCACTGGAAAAGCCGGCCGAAGGCGACGGCGGCAATCTTGCGCAACTGCGCCAGCGCGCCGAAGCCGCGCGCGGCACGCCGCGCGAATTGTCGGTTCTGACCAGCCTGTACAACGCCGAGCGCAACGCCGGCAACCACACGCGCGCAACGCAGATCCGCCAGCAGATATTCGAACATCCGGGTCCCGGCGCCGGCGCACGGCTGAACGTGCACTTCCTCGATGCGAGCTATCTGGCCGGCAACGCCGACTTCAGGGCGGCCCGCGAGCAGTGGGAGGCAGGGAAGGCCATCCTTGACGGCATGGTGGTGCAAGACGCACCGCCGCTGCGCAACTACGGCGCCCGCTACCGGGCGCGGCAGGACTGGGCCCTGGCCGCCATCCTGCGTACTGAAGGACATGCCGCTGAAGCCGGCGCGGCACTCGACCGCGCCCTGGCCAGCAACGAGCAGGACATTCGCCACTTCCGCGACGGCCCCGGCAAGGATCAACCGATGGCCGTGCGCGACCTCGCAGTGGCCGAAGGCGATCGCGCCAACCTGCTGTCGGAACTCATCAGCCTGCGCCTCGGCAGCGGACGCATCGGCGCAGCCGAACTGGTCGCGCTCGACTGGATCAAGGCGACGCGTGCGGCGGGACAGGAACGCCAGCTGACCAGTGCCCTCAAGCGCCACGGTGATGTCCTTCTTGCCGGGGCCCGTTTTGCCAAGGCGCTGGCGCGCTTCGACGAAGTGCTGGTCCGCCAGCGCCAGGCGGGGCTGGACGAAACCTCGGTGCCGGGCCTGCGCACGCGGCGCAGCCGCGCCCAGGCCTTGATGGGTCTCGGCCGCTGGCCGGAGGCCTACGAGGATTTCCGCGACCTGGAGGTCGCCACGCGCAAGAACCGGGCGGCGCGCGAAGTGCTGCGCGGCGGCAATGATCGGGCCCTGGTCCGGGTCATGGTCAACAAGCCGGTCGAAGCCGAACGCATCATCGACGGCGCACTGGCCAACAACCGCGGCAACTACGGTCCCGATCACCCGAACACCCTGCTGAGCGAAGGTATCCGGGCATTGGTGCTCGCCCGTTCCGGCCGCGACGAACTGGCCCTGCCGCTGTTTCGCCGCTACGTCGGGGGCTGGGGCTATTCGCTGGCCAGCGCCGATCCAGCGCTCGAGGAATCCGCCATCGCCCAGCTGCGGCACCGGGCCATCCTCGAGGGCTATCTCGCCACCCTCGCCCGCCGCATCGACAAGGATGCTGCCGCGCTCGGCGAAGCCTTCCGCGTCGCCGACGCGCTGCGCGCCGGCCATGTCCAGCAGGCCGTCACGGCCGCGGCGGCACGCGCCGACGCAGGGGACCCGGCGCTGGCGAATCTGCTGCGAGAGGACCAGGACCTGGGCCACGCGGCAGCGGCGCTCTATCGCACGCTGGGCGATGCGGGCGAAGACGGCGCTGCGCCTGCCACGGACACCATCGGCAAGCGCCTGCAGGACATCGAGGCGCGGCGCGCCACACTGCAGGCCACCATCCGCCAGAAGTTTCCCGATTACGCGCAACTGGTGCGCCCGACGCCGCCATCCCCGGCCGACGTGGCGCGCCATCTGGCCCCGCACGAAGTCCTGCTGTCCATTACCACCACGGCGGATGCGGCCTACGTCTTCGCCGTGAGCGCCGACGGCCTGGCGCGGCTCCATGTCGCGGCGGTGGGCGAAGCGAAACTCGCGGAGATGGTGCGGCGCGTGCGGGCGGCGCTGGATGTCGGCGACACGCCGCTGGAACGCCTGCCGCCGTTCGACGTCGCCGCATCGCATGAAATCTACGCAAGAGCTGCTCGCCCCGACTGCAGGCAGCCTGGTCGCCGGCGCGGCACCTGATCGTCAGCGCCGCGGGCAGCCTCGGGCAGGTCCCTTTCGCCCTGCTCGCCGAACGCCCGGAGGTGGCGCCGGCCACGGGACTGCCCTTTGCCGAATACGCCCAAGTCGCGTGGCTGGCGCGACGCTACGCGATCTCGCACATCCCCTCGGCCGCGGCGCTGCTCGCCTTGCGGCGCCAGCCCGCGGCGAAGCCGGGGCGTCAGCCCTTCGTCGGCTTCGGTGATCCCGAATTCGGCGGCGGCAAGCGGCCGGCACAGGGCAGCCTGCGCAGCGTACGCCGTTCCGCTGAAGACGGAATCGGCTCGGAAGTCTCGATGCTCAGCGCCTATCGCGCGCTGGCGCCGCTGCCCGACACGCGCGAGGAGATACTTTCCCTGGCGCGCACGCTCGGCGCCCCGCCCGGCGCCACTTATCTCGGCCAGGCCGCGACGCGCGCCAATGTCCTCGCTTCCACAGTACGGGACAAGGCCATCGTCGCGTTCGCCACCCACGGGCTGCAGCCGGGCGAGCTGCCCGGTCTCGACCAGCCGGCACTCGCCATGGCGCTGGCCAGCGACGGCGCAGCCTCTCCGCTGCTCACCCTGACGGATGTGTTGGGCCTGAAACTCAACGCCGACTGGGTGATCCTTTCCGCCTGCAATACCGCCGGTGCCGAAGGCGAAGCCGCAGAAGCGTTGTCCGGCCTCGGGCGGGGTTTCTTCTTCGCCGGCGCCCGCGCCATCCTCGTCACCCATTGGCCGGTGGAAAATGAATCCGCGCGGCGGCTGGTAGGCGACACCTTCGCCCGCTATGCCGCCGATCCGAAATTGGGCGCGCGGGGGCGCTGCATGCGGCCCAACTCGAACTGATGCAAGGGGCGGCCACGGGCTACAGCCTCGCCCACCCGCTGTTCTGGGCGCCGTATGCGCTGATCGGCGACGGCGGGCGCTAGATCGTTAGATCAGCCGCGCCCGCAGGAAAAAGTCGGCGCCGGCGACACGGCGTTCCAGCACTTCCAGCCGGCGGGCGCCGGCCAGTTCGGTCAGCTCCGGCAAGTCGAACATGCCGCGCGCCTTGTCGCCGAGCAGCAGCGGCGCCTGGTAGATCAGCAACTCGTCGACCAGTCCCTCGCGCAGCAGCGAGCCGTTGAGCTTGAAGCCGGCCTCGGCCATGACTTCGTTGATGCCGCGGCGGCCGAGTTCCGGCAGCAGCGCCGCCAGGTCGACCTTGCCGGCGGCGTTGGGCAGCACCATGACGTCGATGCCGCGGCTCCGCAACTGCGCGGCCTTTTCCGGCTGTTCGACGGCGCAGGCGACCAGGCAATTGCCGCCCTCGAGGATCGCCGCATCGAGCGAAATTTCGAGGCGGCTGTCGACCACCACGCGCAGCGGCTGGCGCGGCGTGTCGATGTCGCGCACCGTCAGGCGCGGGTTGTCGTCGCGCACGGTGCCGATGCCGGTGAGCATGGCGCAGCTGCGCGCGCGCCAGCCGTGGGCGTCGAGGCGTGCCTCGGGCCCGGTGATCCATTGCGACTTGCCGTTGTTGAGCGCGGTCTTGCCGTCGAGGCTGGCGGCGACCTTGAGCCGCAGCCAGGGCCGGCCGCGCGTCATGCGCGAGACGAAGCCGATGTTGAGTTCCTCCGCCTCGGCTTGCAGCAGGCCGCTTTCCACCCGGATACCGGCCAGTTCGAGCCGGGCCAGGCCCGCGCCCGCCACCAGCGGATTCGGATCGCGCATCGCCGCCACCACTCGCGCCACGCCGGCGTCGATCAAGGCATCGACGCAGGGCGGCGTGCGGCCGTGGTGCGAGCAGGGTTCGAGGGTGACATAAGCCGTTGCCCCGCGCGCCGTCCCGCCAGCGCCGACTTTTCCCAGCGCGTTGATCTCGGCGTGCGGCTGGCCGGCCATCTCGTGCCAGCCCTCGCCGATCACCGCACCATCCCTGACGAGGACGCAGCCGACGCGCGGATTGGGCGTGGTGGTGTAGAGGCCGCGCCGCGCCAGCTGCAGCGCACGCGCCATGAACTCGTGGTCGGCGGCGCTGAAGTTCATGGCGTCTATTCGGTGCGGGGACGGCGCACGCGCGGCTTTTTCACCTCGCGTATGGCGTCGGAGAATTCGTCGAGATCCTCGAAGTTGCGATAGACCGAGGCGAAGCGGATGTAGGCGACCTTGTCGAGCTTCTTCAGCTCGCGGATCACCAGCTCGCCGATGCGGTCGGAGGCGACCTCGCGCTCGCCGAGGGTGACGAGCTTTTCCTCGATGCGGTCGAGCGCGGCGTCCACGCTGTCGGTGGTGACCGGACGCTTGCGCAGCGCCAGCATCATGCTGGCCTTGAGCTTTTCGCGGTCGAACTCGGTGCGGCTGCCGTTCTTCTTCACCACCAGCGGCAGCTGCAACTCCACCCGTTCGTAGGTGGTGAAGCGCTTGTCGCAGGCGAGGCAGCGACGGCGACGGCGAACGGTGTCGCCGTCCTCGTTCTCCCGTGTATCGACGACCTGGGTGTTAGGGTCGGCGCAATAGGGGCATTTCATGTTCGCGGCCCTCCGGGCCTCGAACATGAAATGCCCTTTTCTTATGGCCCCCATCCCCCCGTCCCCCTTCGCCAGGAAGGGGGCGACTGGTCACCTCGCCCTGCGGGCGGGCATCAAGTTCGATGGGCAGGCGATCAATCGCCATAAACCGGGAACTTCTTGCACAGCGCGGCTACTTCGCCGCGCACGCGCGCCAGCACGGCCTCGTCGTTGGGTGCATCGAGCACGTCGGCGATCAGCTCGGCGACCTGCTCGGCCTCGATCTCGGTGAAGCCGCGGGTGGTCATGGCCGGCGTGCCGATGCGGATGCCGGAGGTGACGAAGGGCTTCTGCGGGTCGTTGGGGATGGCGTTCTTGTTGACGGTGAGGTGCGCCTTGCCCAGCGCGGCTTCGGCTTCCTTGCCGGTGATGTTCTTGGCCTGCAGGTCGACGAGGAAGACGTGGGATTCGGTGCGGCCGGAAACGATGCGCAGGCCGCGCGCCTTCAGCACCTTGCACATCACCTGGGCGTTGTCGATCACCAGTTCCTGGTAGTTCTTGAACTCCGGCGTCATGGCCTCCTTGAAGGCCACGGCCTTGGCGGCGATGACGTGCTCCAGCGGGCCGCCCTGCAGGCCGGGGAAGATGGCCGAGTTGATGGCCTTCTCGTGCTCGGCCTTCATCAGGATCAGGCCGCCGCGCGGGCCGCGCAGGGTCTTGTGGGTGGTCGAGGTGACGACGTCGGCATGCGGCACCGGGTTCGGATAAAAGCCGGCGGCGACGAGGCCGGCGTAGTGGGCCATGTCCACCATGAAGATGGCGCCGACGGCCTTGGCCACCTTGGCGAAGCGCGCGAAGTCGATCTTCAGCGCATAGGCCGAGGCGCCGGCGATGATCAGCTTGGGCTTGTGCTCGTGCGCCAGCTTCTCCATCGCGTCGTAGTCGATCTCTTCCTTGGCCGTCAGGCCATAGGGCACGACCTTGAACCACTTGCCGCTCATGTTGAGCGCCATGCCGTGGGTGAGGTGGCCGCCTTCGGCCAGGCTCATGCCGAGGATGGTGTCGCCGGGCTTGAGGAAGGCGAGGAACACGGCCTGGTTGGCCTGCGAGCCGGAATTGGGCTGGACATTGGCGCAGTCGGCGCCGTAGAGCTTCTTGGCGCGGTCGATGGCCAGCTGCTCGGTGACGTCGACGTTCTCGCAGCCGCCGTAGTAGCGCTTGCCGGGGTAGCCCTCGGCATACTTGTTGGTGAGCTGGGAACCCTGCGCTTCCATCACCGCGCAGGAGACATAGTTCTCGGAGGCGATCAGTTCGATGTGATCTTGCTGGCGCTTGTTTTCGGCCTCGATCGAGGCCCACAGTTCGGGATCGGTCTTGGCTAGGGTATTTTTCTTCGAGAACATGGCTGGGTGTCCGTCAGATTGGGGAAACGACGGATTTTATCACTCGACCACCTGCTCCAAGACCCGTTCGAGGTGGTGGCGGTCGGCCCAAGTCTGCAGGTGCCAGCCATGGGCGTCGATGGTGAACCAGTTGAGCGCGCAGTTGGGAATCTTGAAGTCACGCGGCGCCTCGAGCGTGCGGCCGGTCGCCTTGCGGTAAATGATGTCGAGCACCCCGCCGTGGGAAACCGCCAGGATGGTCTGGCCGGCGTGGTGGCGGACCAGCCACTCCACCCCGGCGACGACGCGGGCGGCGAAGCCGCGCAGGCTTTCGCCAGTCCCGAAGTCGTAGTCGGGGTCGCGCACGACGTAGCGGGCATGGGCTTCGGGGATTTTCTGCGCCCCTTCCTCGGCCGTCAGGCCCTGAAAGACGCCGTAGTGCCGCTCGCGCAGTTGCGGTGACGGGACGGACTTCGAGGCCGAGCCGCTCGGCTGCCGCCTGCGCCGTCTGCCAGGCGCGGCCGAGGTCGCTGGCGTAAAGCGCGGCGAACTGATGGTGGGCCACGCCGAAGGCCGTCGCCATCGCCTGGGCGCGTCCCGTCTCGTTGAGCGGGATGTCGGTATGGCCCTGGATGCGCTTTTCGGCGTTCCAGTCGGTTTCGCCGTGGCGAACGATGCAGAGACGGGTAGGCATGGTTCAAAGTCGGCTTGCGGCTTTCCAGAGGCGGCGCCACAAGGCGGGAATACGGATTAAGCTACGCGCCCATAACAGCGCCGCCCCGGACCCGGGCGCGGTAGCCATTGTAACCATGGCAAGTACCACAATGGAGGAGTTACCCGGCATGAATGCCCTGCTCAAGCTTTCGGGCCTGATCGACGGCTTGAGCGAGCGCGTCGGCCGCGCCACGATCTGGCTGATCCTGGTCGTCGTGATCATCAGCGCCGGCAACGCCGTGTCGCGCTTCGCCCTCAATCTCAGCTCGAATGCGATGCTCGAGATCCAGTGGTACCTGTTCTCGGCGATCTTCCTCTTCTGCGCCGCTTATGTGCTGAAGAAGAACGAGCATATCCGCATCGACGTCATCACCGGCCGCTTTTCCGCCCGCGTGCAGAACTGGATCGACGTCTTCGGCATCCTCGTTTTCCTGCTGCCGATGGCGCTGCTGATCGGCTATCTGTCGTGGCCGGTGTTCATGAACGCCTGGACCAGCGGCGAGATGTCGTCCAACCCCGGCGGCTTGATCCGCTGGCCGGTGCGCCTGATGGTGCCCATCGGTTTCGCCCTGCTGATCCTGCAAGCCGTTTCGGAACTGATCAAGCGCATCGCCTTCCTCACCGGTGCCGGCCCCAACGTACTGTCCAAGGAGAACGGACCCAGCGCCGAGCAGGAACTGGCCGAGGCCATCAAGCAGCACCATATCGCACCCGAGGTCGCCGACATCGTCGGCATGAACCGGGGCATGGTGAATGGCAAGGAAGGGGACTCGAAATGACCGAGTTCCTCATCGCCAACATGGCGCCGATCATCTTCGGCTCGCTGGTGCTGTTCCTGCTGCTCGGCTTCCCCGTCGCCTTCGCGCTGGCCGCCAACGGCATCGTCTTCGGCTTCATCGGCATCGAGCTGGGCCTGTTCCAGCCGACCTTCTTCCAGGCCCTGCCGGAACGGATCTTCGGCGGCATCATGAACAACGACACCCTCCTGGCCATCCCCTTCTTCACCTTCATGGGGCTGATCCTCGAGCGTTCGGGCATGGCCGAGGACCTGCTCGAAACCATCGGCCAGCTGTTCGGCCCGATCCGCGGCGGCCTCGCCTACGCGGTGATCTTCGTCGGCGCCATGCTCGCCGCCACCACCGGCGTGGTCGCCGCCTCGGTGATCTCGATGGGCCTGATCTCGCTGCCCATCATGCTGCGCTACGGCTACGACCGGCGGCTGGCCTCGGGCGTCATCGCCGCCTCGGGCACGCTGGCGCAGATCATCCCCCCTTCGCTGGTGCTGATCATCATCGCCGACCAGCTCGGCAAGTCGGTCGGCGACATGTACAAGGGCGCCTTCGTGCCGGGCTTCGTCCTCACCGGCCTGTACCTGGCCTACGTGATGGGCATGACCATCTTCTACCCGAAGTCGGCGCCGGCGCTGCCGCCCGAGGCGCGCATCTTCCGCGAGCCCAGCGGCAAGACCGGCGGCACCTCCCTGCTGCTGCTGACCGCGATCTCGTCCGCCGCCGCCATCGGCTGGGCCATGAGCCAGCCGGCCGACAAGCCGACCGACGAAATGATCGTCGTGGCCATGTGCATCGGCATGGCCGTCGCCTTTACGCTGGCCATGCTCAGCCGCCTGCTCAAGCTCGGCCTGTTTTCGAAGATGGCCGAGCGCGTCACCTTCGTCCTGATCCCGCCGCTGGCGCTGATCTTCCTCGTGCTCGGCACCATTTTCCTCGGCATCGCCACCCCGACCGAGGGCGGCGCCATGGGCGCGGCCGGCGCGCTGATCATGGCGGTGTCGCGCAAGCGGCTGTCGTGGTCGCTGCTCAAGCAGGCGATGGATTCGACCGCCAAGCTCACCACCTTCGTCGTCTTCATCCTCGTCGGCGCCCGCGTCTTCAGCCTGACCTTCTACGGCGTCGACGGCCACAAGTGGGTCGAGCACCTGCTCAGCGACCTGCCCGGCGGCCAGCTCGGATTCCTCATCGTGGTGAACGCCCTGGTCTTCTTCCTCGCGTTCTTCCTCGACTTCTTCGAGCTGGCCTTCATCGTCGTGCCGCTGCTGGCGCCGGTGGCCGACAAGCTGGGCATCGACCTGATCTGGTTCGGCGTGCTGCTGGCGGTGAACATGCAGACCTCGTTCATGCATCCACCCTTCGGCTTCGCCCTGTTCTACCTGCGCTCGGTGGCACCCAGTTCACCGTTCAAGGACCACGTCACCGGCAAGCTCACCGATCCGGTCACCACCGGCCAGATCTACTGGGGCGCGATTCCTTTCGTGGTGATCCAGATCATCATGGTCGGCCTGATCATCGCCTTCCCGCAGCTCGTCGGCCACGACAAGCAGCTGACGGATGCCCAGATGGAGCAGCAGGGCCAGGCCATCGACATCCGGAAGATGCTGCAGGAGGATTCGGCCAAGGATGCGGCCCGCGAGGCCGAGAAAGCCGGTGGTGGTGCGGCAGCCAATGACGGCGACGCGCTGACCAAGGCGCTGCGCGAAGCCAACAAGCCGCAGTAAGAATTTCGGCGCCGGCGACGCCCCGAAGGAAGTCCCCTGAGGGACGCGTCAATGAGTTGAACGAAAAATCCCCGCCGCGGCGGGGATTTTTCTTGGCCGGTGCCCGGCCTTACACGACGTGCTTCTGCAGGAATTGATCGATACCGAGTTCGGCGACGCCGAACCACTGGTTCATGTCCTTCTGGGCCTTGAGGTAGTCGGCATACATCTTCTTGAAGGCCGGGTTCTTGGCCGACTCGTCGTTGTAGAGCTGCACGGCTGCCTTGTAGGCGGCCTCGACGATCTCGTTCGAGTACTTCTTGAGCTTGACGCCCTGGCCGACCAGGCGGCGGATCGCCGACGGGTTCTTGAAGTCGTACTCGGCCATCATGGTGACGTTGGCTTCATACGCGGCGGCCTCGAAGGCGGCCTGGTACTCCTTCGGCAGCTTGGCCCAGGCATCCTTGTTGATGAAGAAGTTGATGCCGGGACCCGGCTCCCACCAGCCCGGGAAATAGTAGTTCTTGGCGACCTTGTAGAAGCCGAGCTTCTCGTCGTCGTAGGGGCCGACCCACTCGGCGGCGTCGATGGTGCCTTTTTCAAGGGCCGGGTAGATGTCGGAGCCGGCGATCTGCTGCGTCACCATGCCCAGCGCCGAGAAGACGGTGCCGCCGAGGCCGGCGATGCGCATCTTGACGCCCTTGACGTCGGCCAGCGTGTTGATCTCCTTGCGGAACCAGCCGCCCATCTGCACGCCGGTGTTGCCGCCGAGGAAATGCACGACGTTGTAGTTCGAGTAGAACTCGTTGAGCAGCTTGTCGCCGCCGCCGAAATAGACCCAGGCGTTGAGCTGGCGCGCGTTCATGCCGAAGGGCACCGAGGTGCCGAAGCCGAAGGTCTTGTCCTTGCCGACATAGTAATAGGAGCAGGTGTGGCAGCACTCGACGGTGCCGTTCTGGGTCACATCCAGCGCCTGCAGGCCCGGGGCGATTTCACCGGCGGCGAAGACCTGCACGGTGAACTTGCCGCCGGTCATCGCGGCCAGGCGCTTGGACAGCACCTCGGCGCCGCCGTAGATGGTGTCGAGGCTCTTGGGGAAGCTGGAGGTCAGGCGCCACTTGACGGTGGGCGCCGACTGGGCGATGGCGGGGGCCGCGCCGGCCGCCAGGATGCCGGCGATGCCGGCTTGTTGCAGAAACTTGCGTCGTTCCATGCCACGTCTCCTATTCGTATTGTGATGTGCGACTTCCGCGCGCGGGCGCGGAATCGTGCGCCGATACTACTCCGAACGCCGAAAGGTCGGCACCTGCGGAAAACCACAATCAGTTAGTTGCCGGCGACGGTCATCCGGTCGATCAGGATCGAACCGGCCTGCTTCGAGCCGCGGACCACGACGTCCTTGCCGATGGCGGCGATGCCGCGGAACATTTCCTTGAGGTTGCCGGCGATGGTGATCTCCTCCACCGGATACTGGATTTCGCCGTGCTCGACCCAGTAGCCGGCCGCGCCGCGCGAGTAGTCGCCGGTGACGTAATTGACGCCGTGGCCGAGCAGCTCGGTCACCAGCAGGCCGCGACCCATCTCCTGCAGCAGTCCCTTGAAGTCGTGCCGACCCGGCTTGACGATCAGGTTGTGGCTGCCGCCGGCGTTGCCGGTGGTCTGCATGCCGAGTTTCCTGGCTGAATAGGTCGACAGGAAATAGCCCTGCAGCACGCCATTGCTGATCACGTCGCGCGCCTGCACCGCGACGCCGTCGTCGTCGAACCAGCCCGAGGCCAGGCCCTTGGGTACGAAGGGATCCTCGGCGATCTGCACGAACTTCGGGAACACCTGGCTGCCGAGCGAGTCGAGCAGGAAGGAGGACTTGCGGTAAAGCGAGCCACCGCTGACAGCATGGACGAAGTTGCCGATCAGAGAGGCCGCCAGCGGCGCCTCGAACAGCACCGGCACCTGGCAGGTCTTGAGCTTGCGCGACTTCAGCCGCGACAGCGCGCGCCGTGCCGCGTAGTCGCCGATGGCCTCGGGCGCGGGAAAATCGGCGGGGTCACGCTTGCTCGAATACCAGTCGTCGCGCTGCATGGCATCGCCCTTGCCGGCAATCGGGGCGCAGGAAATGTAGTGGCGCGTCGTGGCAAAGCCGCCCATGAAGCCGAGGCTGTTGGCGGAGACGAAGTGCGACTGCTGCGCCGAGACGCTGGCGCCCTCGGTGTTGGTGATCAGCGGACTGACCTCGAACGCGGCCTGCTCGCAGCGGCGTGCGAGCTCGATGGACTCATCGACCGGCAGCGGCCACGGATGGTAGAGGTCGAGCTCGGGGCCGCCGGCCCTGGCCAGCAGAGACACATCCGGCAGCCCGGCGCACGGGTCCTCCGCAGTGAACTTGGCGATGGTTGCCGCCTTCTCCACAGTGGCACGCAGCGCCGCCGGCGAGAAGTCCGAGGTGCTGGCGTTGCCGCGGCGATTACCGAGATAAACGGTGACGCCGATACCCTTGTCGCGGTTGTACTCGATGGTCTCGACCTCGCCCTTGCGCACCGTGACCGACTGGCCCTGGCCCTCGGAGACATCGGTCTCGCAGCCCGTGGCGCCGACGCGCCGCGCGTGCTCGAGGACGTCGGCGGCCAATTGGCGCAGTTGCTCGGGGGTGTGGCTGAATTCGCTGGAGGACCTTGATGACATGGCGGGATAGGGGATGGGCGAAAGCTATAATCATAACCGCGATGCGCCATCACCACCCCCCCCACACCAGCGAAGACCCCGACCAGAGCGACAGCGAGGGTGCCGAAAACCTGCCCCCGAGCAAGTCGCAGCGGAAGCGCGAGTCCACGGCCCTGCAGGTCATGGGGGCTGAACTGGTCGCCCTCTCGCGCGACCAGCTGAAGAAGATCGACCTGCCGGACAACCTGCTGCTTGCCGTGCGCGATTGCCAGCGCTTCACCAGCCACGGCGCGATCAGCCGCCAGATGCAGTACATCGGCAAGCTCATGCGCGGCATCGATCCGGCGCCGATCCAGGCCGTGCTCGACGAGATCAACGGCGTTTCCGCCGCCGCCAACGCGCGCCAGCATGCGCTGGAGCGCCTGCGCGTGCGCCTGCTCGAAGACGAGGCCGTGCTCGGCGAGATCGCCCGCGACCACCCCGGCACCGACATCACCCACCTGCGCCAGCTGCGCCGCAACGCGCTGAAGGAACAGGAACACAACAAGCCGCCGCGCGCCTTCCGCGAGATCTTTCGCGTGCTGCGCGAGCTGACACAGGAAAGCCCCCATGACACAGATGACGCTGGAACTGCCGGCGAGTGAGCCGCTGCTGAT
Organism: uncultured beta proteobacterium; assembly: GCA_963709555.1. Classification (GTDB taxonomy): domain Bacteria; phylum Pseudomonadota; class Gammaproteobacteria; order Burkholderiales; family Rhodocyclaceae; genus Sulfurisoma. The sequence goes on from CAVPWR010000007.1 coordinate 43,605, forward strand.
CGGCCTGGTGTCGATCTCGGACCGCGCCTCCAGCGGCGCCTACGAAGACAAGGGCATCCCCGCGCTCAAGGAATGGTTCGCCGCCGCACTGGCCACGCCCTGGCGCATGGAAACGCGGCTGATCCCCGACGAGCAGCCGGTCATCGAGCAGACCCTGATCGAGCTCTGCGACTCCGTCGGCTGCCACCTCGTACTCACCACCGGCGGCACCGGCCCGGCGCCACGCGACGTCACCCCCGAGGCCACGCTGGCCGTCGCCCACAAGGTGATGCCCGGCTTCGGCGAACAGATGCGCGCGGTCAGCCTCAAGTACGTGCCCACCGCCATCCTCTCGCGCCAGGTCGGCGCCATCAGGCAACATGCGCGCGGCAAGACGCTGATCCTCAACCTGCCCGGCCAGCCCAAGGCCATCAAGGAAACCCTCGACGGCATCTTCGCCGCCGTGCCCTACTGCCTCGACCTCATCGGCGCGCCCCAGCGTCGAGACGCACGAGGAAGTGGTCAAGGCCTTCCGGCCGAAGTCGGCAGTTCCGGGAAAGCCGCGGCGTCGCTCGGCCTGTTCCGCAGAGGCTGGCTAACGTAGCCCTGTCCGTGAGATACTTGCTGCATTGCCATTCATATCTGCGGGTTCAGGCACATGGGTTAACTCGTTAAGTGGGCGCCGTCCGAGCATCAGGTTTCACCCTGATCGAACTAGTCGTGGTGATCACGATTCTGGGCATCCTTGCGGCAGTGGCCCTGCCCCGCTTCGTCAGCTTGCAGGCCGACGCTCGCGCAGCCAAGTTAAACGCGGCACGAGGCGCCGTAGCAGGCGCCGCCGACCTGGTTCATGGACGGTTTTTGACGCGAGGGGGCGTCGCAAGATCCGGCAGCCCTGTCCTGGTGTCTGTACCTGCAGTCACGGCCAACAATACGTCGACTGTCTGCACGGAGAACGGTATTGTTAGCATTACCAACGGTTACCCGTCGGTCGTGCTCACCGCCGCCTTGGGAACGGGCACTCAGCCGGGGATTATCGGGGCGGCGGGGATTACCGGGGTGTTCAACCCTACAGTCGCGCAGCTTGCTGCTGAGGGCTATACGGTTACCGGTGTGGGTACGGTACAAACCGTGCAGATCGTTGGCGCAACCACCCCTGCCAACTGTTCATTCACCTACACCGGCCCCGCAGCCGCTGGCGCTGCGGCGATCGTTTCGGCAACGACGACTTCCGGCTGCTAACCTGCCGTTTGCGCAAGAATTTGGCCTGCCGGGCGAGTCCCGGCAAAGCCAGACCAATCCCGGATAAGTCGGCGGTAGCGGAACGGTGGTCGCGCCCTAATCCACCGTCTGCACGAAGTAGCGCCCGATCACCATGTCGGGACTGGTCTCGAGTTCGGTCTCGGGAAACAGCCGCACCCGCGCGCCGTCGAGCGAGAACAGCAGGCTGACCCCGTCCTCCCACGCCGCCGCCGGCAGGATCACGCGTACCGACTCGCCCTGCTGCGGTGCGTCGAGCAGGACGCCTTCGGTCTGCAGGCCGCCGGCATCGGCAACGATGGCTCGCGGCGACTTGGACAAGGTTTCGATGCCGACGGAGCCGACCGATTGACTGTCGCGGGAAAATCGCCGCACGATGCCGGCCAGCCAGTTGCTGCCGCCCTCGGGCAGCAAGCCGACCAGTGCGCCGATGCGGATCCAGTCGCTGGCGCCCTGCGTTCCGAGGGGCACCTTGGCCCCCATGCCACCGATGCTGACGTCGTCGACGACCCAGGATTCGCTTTCGCCGAATTCGTTGTGACCCTGCAACTGGTAATGAATTTCGCTCACGCCATTGACGACCGTCAGCCGCGACTTGACGCGATGCCGCGCATCCTTGCGCATCGGCGGCGTCGGCGCCCAGCACATGGCGAGGTGATCGAGCACGTGCAGCACCCGCTCCGGCGGATACTGGCCGCCGAGATTGACGTCGGCCGGCACGCAACCATCGCGGCCGATGCGTAGCCGCAGCTGCTCGATGGCCTCGACCGCGGGACTCGAATTGAAGAAGCGCAGCGTCGGCGACAGTTCGGGCGCGCGCGCCAGCCGCGCCGGCGGCATGGGCCTGGCGGCATCGACCCAATAGACGTTGTCGGGCCGCACCTCGGCCGTGAACACGAAGCGCGGCAGGAAGTGGGAGATCAGGTGCTGGGCCAGCTCGATCTCGAGTGGCAGCAGGTTGTCCATCGATGAGGCATGGAACACCAGGGCCTTGAGGTACTGGCCCTCCACGGTCGTGGCGCTGCCACCGCCGGGATAGAGCTCCAGCTCCCTGTCGGCCAGCCGCGTGGCGGCCGCTGCGAGGTAGATGCGCCCCATCATCTGCCACAGGACGTTGTCCACCGGGCCGTAGCGGAACTGCTCCCACTTCAGGCGCTGCCGCGCCGCGTGGAGCAGGCGAACGTAGAGCAGCGGCAGCGCCGGCTTCATCGCTTCGGCGCCCTTCTCGTTGGCATCGAAGCGGCGCAGGCTGTCTTCCAGGGCGGCGATCAGCGTCGCCCAGTAGTCGCGATTGGACAACCACAGCCTTTGTTCCTGAGGCCGGGTGAGCCGCGCCGAGACATACTCGCGGCCGAGCCGGCGCGAGGCCACGATGGCCGCCTCGTCGAGCTGCAGGATCAGGGCCAGCCGCTGCTCGGGCTTGAAGCCCTCGACCCCGGCCAGCGATTCGAGCAGGGCCGTGGCTTCGTCGATGGCGCCGTTCGGTTCGCGGCCGGGCAGCGCATCGAACACGCGCTTGGCTTCCTTGGGGTCGGCCAGCGGATGGTCGGGTTTCGACGAGAAAAATGTTCCAAGCATCAGGCTGCCACCGCGTAAGGAATTCGTAAGGAAGCCCGAAGCTTAAACGAAAGCCGGCCTGCCGTCAGGGTTTCCGGCGCAGCCAGCGCTCAACGAAGGTCGCGCCCCAGGCCACGCCGAAGCCGGTGAGGTCGGACGCCGTCGCGCCTAGCCCGCCGCTGCAGCTCGAGGCCGACAGGTCCATGTGCAGCCAGGGCAAATCGTTGGTGAAACGCTTGAGGAAGCGCGCCGCGAGGATGTGGTCGGCCTCGCCGTCGAGCGTGCATTGCTTGATGTCGGCGACCTTGGAGTCGAGCGCCGGCTCGTAGTCGGCGTCGAGCGGGAAGGCGCAGACGCGCTCGCCGCTGGCACGGCCGGCCTCGACCGCCAGTGCGCCAAGCTCATCGCTGCTGGCGAAGATTCCCGAATAGCGGCTGCCCAGCGCGTAGTGCATGCTGCCGGTGAGCGTGGCGAAATCGACGATGAGGTCGGCGCTTCTGCGGGCTTCGCCGCCAATGCGAGGGTATCGGCCAGCACCAGCCGGCCTTCGGCGTCGGTGTGCACGATCTCGATGGTGCTGCCGTCAAGGGCAGTGACGATGTCGCCCTGGATGTAGGCCTCGGGCGAGAGGTGGTTCTCGGCGATGGCCAGCCAGCAGTCGACGGCCACCGGCAGCTTGAGATCGGCGAGGGCCTGAGTCAGCGCCAGCGCCACGGCCGAGCCGTTCATGTCCTCGTGCATGCCGGCCATGTATTTCGCCGGCTTCAGGTTGTGGCCGCCGGTGTCGAAGCAGATGCCCTTGCCGACCAGCGCAATGTGCCGCTTCGCTCCCTTGGGTCGGTGCGACAGATGCACGATGGCGGCATCCTCGTGGCCGGAACCCTGCGCCACCGCGCAGAAGGCGCCGGCGCCCATTTTCTTCAGGCGCTTGAAGTCGTACTCCTCGATCTTCCAGCCCTGCGCGCGGGCCAGGGCACGCACGCGCTTGCGGTAGGCGGCGGGCGGCAGCGCGTTGGGCGGCAGGGCAGTGAGCTCGCGCGCCAGGGTGTTGGCCGCGGCGAGCGAGCTCACCGCCGAAAAGTTATGCGCAGCGGTATCCACTGGGACGGCGCTGGCGACACGGCGGTCGGCGATGCGCAATTCCTGCAGCGGCTGCGCCGGCTTCTTCTTCTGCGCCGGCAGCGGCACGGCATTGAGCAGCGCGACATAGGCCGCATCGCGCACGGCATCTTCGGGCACATCGAGCGGGACGATGGCCAGTTCGCGCGGGTTCTCGTCGAGCAGCAGCATCACCGCCTTGCGCAGCGCGGTCAGCCGCTCGAAGCGCGGCGCGGCGGCATCGACCATGACGCAGGCGGCGCGGCGGCCGTCGGCGAGATCCAGCGCCTGCGGCGACTTCGCCAGCTCGGCGGCCTTGAGGTCGCGGCGCTTGAGCACCGCCTGCCACAGCGCCCGCTCGGGCAGCGCGGCGGGCAGGGCCTTGGCGGCGGGCAGCAGGTACAGGGTATGGGTCGTGTCGCGCGCGGCGGCGTCGCAGGTGAGCCGGGGAGCCTTCATCGTTGTTCCTTTAGAATGGTCGGGCGATTATAGACAGCCCCCAAAGACAGCCCGATTCAGCCTCCCCATGCGACAGTACCTCGACCTGATGCGCCACGTGCTCGAGCACGGCAACGTGAAATCCGACCGTACCGGCACCGGCACGCGCTCGGTATTCGGCTGGCAGATGCGCTTCGATCTCGCCGCCGGCTTTCCGATGCTCACCACCAAGAAGCTGCACCTGCGCTCGATCATCCACGAACTGCTGTGGTTCCTCAAGGGCGACACCAACATCGGCTACCTCAAGGACAACGGGGTCCGCATCTGGGACGAGTGGGCCGACGCGAACGGCGACCTGGGGCCGGTGTATGGCCACCAGTGGCGCCACTGGCCGGCGCGCGACGGGGGCGAGATCGACCAGATCGTGCATCTGGTCGAGGGCCTGAAGAAGAATCCCGATTCGCGCCGCCACCTGGTCACGGCCTGGAACCCGGCCGACGTCGACCGCATGGCGCTGCCGCCCTGCCATGCGCTGTTCCAGTTCTACGTCGCCGACGGCAAGCTCTCCTGCCAGCTCTACCAGCGCAGCGCCGACATCTTCCTCGGCGTGCCCTTCAACATCGCCTCCTACGCCCTGCTGACGCTGATGCTGGCGCAGGTCGTCGGCCTCAGGCCCGGCGATTTCGTGCATACCCTCGGCGACGCCCACCTCTACTCGAATCATCTCGAGCAGGCGCAGCTGCAGCTCGCGCGCGAGCCGCGCGCGCTGCCGACGCTGCGCCTCAATCCGGCGGTAACCGATCTCTTCGCCTTCCGCTTCGAGGACTTCACCCTCGAAGGCTACGACCCGCACCCGCACATTTCCGCCCCGGTCGCTGTATGAGGCTCTGCGGCGACATCGGCGGCACCAAGGTATTGCTGGCTCTGGTCGATGACGCGGGCGACATCAGCGGTGAGCGCCGTCTCGCCAGCGCCGACTTTTCCACGTTCAACTCGTTGCTCGGCGAGTTCCTGCGCGGCGCCGGGGCGAACATCAGCGGCGGCTGCCTCGCGCTGGCCGGCCCGGTGGCCGACGACGGCCGCTCGGCGAAAATCACCAACCTGCCATGGACCATCGATGCCGCGGCGCTCGAGCGCGAGTTCGCCATCGGCCCGGGGCGGCTGACGCTGGTCAACGACTTCGCCGGCGCGGCGATGGGCGTCACCGTCGCCGGTCCTGAAGACCTCGTGACGCTGCAGGCCGGGGCGCCGGACCCCGCCGGCGTCAAGCTGGTCGTCGGCGCCGGCACCGGCATGGGCATGGCCGTGCTGATCCCGGAGGGCGGCAGTTTCCGCGTGCTGCCGAGCGAAGGCGGCCACGTCGGCTTCGCCCCCGCAGATGAAGCGCAGACGCGAATCTGGTCCGCCCTGATGGAGGAGCATGGCCGCGTGACCTGCGAGCGGGTGATCTCGGGTCCGGGCCTGGCAGCGATCCACCGGGTGCTCGCCGGCGAGCGGCTCGAAGCGGCCGCCGTCAGCGAGCGGGCACTGGCCGGCGATGCCGGGGCCCTGCGCTCGGTCGACGTCTTCCTCTCCGCCTACGGGGCCTTCGCCGGGGACATGGCGATGGCGGTGATGGCGCGTGGCGGCGTCTATCTCGCCGGCGGCATCGCCGCAAAACTGCTGCCGCTGCTGCGCTCCGGCACCTTCCTTGCCGCCTTCAACGCCAAGGCCGAGCATGCGGCGCTGGTCTCGCGCATGGCCGTGCATGTGGCGACCGATCCGCTGCTCGGGCTGCGCGGCGCGGCGCGCCTCGCTCTGCACAATTCAGGTTGATTCAGCTGTTTGGCCACTGAAATAGCGCGGAAATGTCGATCGGCTAAAGTAGAATGCCGATCGGCAACAAAAATAACAAAAATCAAATCGATAACCCACGACTCAGGAGTCAGCAGCATGGCAACCAGCACCAGCAAGACCAAGGCCCCGGCGAAAGCCCCGGCCAAAAGCACGAGCAGCAAGACCGCCGCCAAGCCCGTGAAAACGGTGAAGGCCGCCGCGCCGAAGACCGCAACGGCCAAGGCTGCGCCCGCCAAGGCGGCAGCCCCCAAGACCACGGCAGCGAAGCCTGCGGCCAAGCCGGTCGCCGCCAAGCCCAAGGCTGCAACCAAGACGAGCAAGGCAGTCACGGTGCGTTCTGCCGTAGCGCCCGATCAGCGCAGCTTCTACATCGAAGTTGCCGCCTACTACATCGCCGAACGGCGCGGCTTCCACGGCGGCAGCGAACTCGCCGACTGGGCTCAGGCCGAAAAGGAAATCGACGAACTGCTGGCGTCGGGCCGCATCAACCCCTAGCCTGCCGCCGGGCCGCCCCCCGCAGGGGCAGCTTCCGCAAGGGGCTTCGCCCCCGGCAATGCCGGGGACAAAACCGCAGTGGCTGCGGGTGAGCTTATTGACGCGCGAGAATCACGCCTCCGAGCGGAGGTAGCGTCAGTTCGATCGAAGCCGGCCGCCCCATCCAGGAGTGCGGCCGGGCCTGCAGCAGGCCGTTGTTGCCGACATCGCTGCCGCCGTAATGGCGGGAATCGCTGTTGAGCAACTCGCGATACGCGCCGCCCTCGGGCACGCCGAGCCGGTAGCCCTTGCGCGGCACGGGGGTGAAGTTGAGCACGACGACCACGAAGCTGCCGTCCCGCGCATGGCGCAGCCAGCTCACCACCGACTGTTCGACATCGTGGCAATCGATCCAGGAAAAACCGGCGTGCTCGAAATCGAGATCGTGCAGCGCCGGCGTCGCGGCGTAGAGACGGTTGAGGTCGCCAGCCAGCCGCTGCATGCCGGCGTGCGGTTCAAACTCCAGCAGGTTCCACGCCAGTTCGCCCTTTTCGGTCCATTCCCACGGCTGGCCGAGCTCTATGCCCATGAAGGTCAGCTTTTTGCCCGAGGCCGCCGCCTGATAGGTCAGCAGCAGGCGCTGGTTGGCGAAGCGCTGCCATTCGTCGCCCGGCATCTTGCCGAGCAGCGAGCCCTTGCCGTGCACCACCTCGTCGTGCGAGAAGGGCAGCACGAAGTTTTCGGTATAGGCGTAGAGCTGGCCGAAGGTCAGCCGTTCGTGGTGGTAGCGGCGGTGGATGGGTTCCTTGCTCATGTAGTCGAGCGTGTCGTTCATCCAGCCCATGTTCCACTTCATCGAGAAGCCGAGGCCGCCGAGATACACCGGGCGCGACACCATCGGCCAGGCCGTCGATTCCTCGGCAATGGTCAGCGCGCCGGGAAATTCGCGGTGCACCATCTCGTTCATCTCGCGCAGGAAGGCGATGGCTTCGAGGTTCTCGCGGCCGCCGTACTTGTTGGGCAGCCACTCGCCGGCCTTGCGCGAGTAGTCGAGATAGATCATGGAGGCGACGGCATCGACCCGCAGGCCGTCGGCGTGGAACTCGCGCAGCCAGTAGTCGGCCGAGGACAGCAGGAAGCTCTTCACCTCGTTGCGACCGTAATTGAAGATGTGCGTACCCCAATCCTGATGCACGCCGAGGCGCGGGTCCTCGTGCTCGAAGAGCGCGGTACCGTCGAAATGGGCCAGCGCCCAGTCGTCCATGGGGAAATGGCCCGGCACCCAGTCGAGCAGCACGCCGATGCCGGCCTGGTGACATTCGTCGATGAGAAAACGCAGGTCGTCGGGCGTACCGAAGCGCGAACTCGGCGCGAAATAGCCGGTGCACTGGTAACCCCACGATTCGTCGAGGGGATGCTCCATCACCGGCATCAGCTCGATGTGGGTGTAGCCGAGGTCCTTGACGTAGGGCACCAGACGTTCGGCCATCTCGAGGTAGCTGTAGAAACGGCCGTCGGGATGGCGCATCCACGAGCCGGGATGCAGCTCGTAGGTTGACATCGGCGCATGCTGCCAGTCCCACTTGGCACGCTGTTCGAGCCAGGCGGCGTCCTTCCAGGCGTAGGCGGAAGCGGCCGTGACGCGCGCCGCCGTCGCCGGCCGCCGCTCGTAGCAGCGCGCGTAGGGGTCGGTCTTGGTCAGCACCGCACCGCTGTTGCGGTTGCGGATCTCGAACTTGTAGAGCGTGCCCGCCGGCACGCCCGGCATGAAAAGTTCCCAGGCGCCCGAGGCGCCGAGCGAACACATGGGATGGGTGCGGCCATCCCAGCGGTTGAATTCGCCGACCAGCGACACGCGCCCGGCATTCGGCGCCCAGACGCGGAAGGTCGTGCCCGACACCCCGTCGCGGGTTTCGGGCAGGGCACCGAGCAGGCGGTAGCTTTGATAATTGGTGCCTTCGCTGAAGAAATAGAGACCCTGCTCGACCGGCCGCGGCGGAAAGGCGTAGGGGTCGATGCACTCGAAGACATGACCGCCTTCGTCGATCTTCAGCCGCGCCGGAGATGCGTCGGCCACATCGCCCGACCATTCGAAAATGTCGGTCTTGGCGACACGCTTCAGCGGCCGCCACTCGCCGTCGACCTGCGCCGCCACCGCCGTGGCGTGAGGACGGAATACCCGCAAACGCCATCCCTTCCCATCACGGTGCCAGCCCAGAATGCTGAAGGGGTCGTGCTCGCGGGCTTCGATTAGCGGTCGCAGAGAAGCGTCAATCATCATAGAATCCCTATAAAGACTGTAGTCATTCTATACCCACGGGGAGACAGACCATGCAACAAGAACTGCTCAATGATCCCACCATCGCCCAAGGCCGCTTCGTCAGCCAGCTGACGCGCAATACCATCGCCTTCGTGCTGGCCGGCGGCCGCGGCAGCCGGCTGATGCAGCTCACCGACTGGCGCAGCAAGCCGGCGGTGCCCTTCGGCGGCAAGTTCCGCATCCTCGACTTCACCCTGTCGAACTGCGTCAATTCCGGCATCCGCCGCATCGGCGTGGCAACACAGTACAAGGCGCAGAGCCTGATCCGCCACCTGCAGCGCGGCTGGAGCTTCCTCGACGGCCGCTTCCGCGAGGCCATCGACCTGCTGCCGGCGCAGCAGCAGATCAACGAGGACTGGTACCTCGGCACCGCCAACGCGGTGTTCCAGAACATGGGCCTGATGCGGCGCAATGCGCCGAAGTACGTGATCATCCTGTCGGGCGACCACATCTACAAGATGGACTACGGCAAGATGCTGGCGCAGCACGTGCAGCGCGGCGCCGACATGTCGATCGCCTGCATCGACGTGCCGATCAAGGAGGCGACCGGCTTCGGCGTCATGCACGTAGACGAACACAGCCGCGTCATCGACTTCGTCGAGAAGCCCGCCGCACCCGCCCTGCATTCCGGGCGAGCCGGACCGCGCCCTGGCCAGCATGGGCATCTACGTCTTCAACGCCGAGTTCCTCTACGAGCAGCTGATCCGCGACGCCGACACGCCGGGCTCGAGCCACGACTTCGGCAAGGACATCATTCCCCACTGCGTCAAGCGCTACCAGATCTTCGCCCACAATTTCGCCGGCAGCTGCGTCGGCTGCGGCGCCGGGCGAGCGCCCCTACTGGCGCGACGTCGGCACCATCGACGCCTACTGGGAAGCCAACATGGAACTGACCAAGGTGACGCCCGAGCTCGACCTCTACGACCAGGACTGGCCGATCTGGACCTACCAGGAGCAGCAGCCGCCGGCCAAGTTCGTCTTCGACAGCGAAGGCCGCCGCGGCATGGCCATCGACTCGCTGGTGTCCGGCGGCGACATCATCAGCGGCTCCACGGTGCACCGTTCGCTGCTGTTCTCCAACGTCCATGTGCATAGCTTCGCCACGGTCGAGGACTCGGTGATCCTGCCCAAGGTCAACATCGGCCAGGGCGCGAAGCTGAGGAAAACGGTGATCGACAAGAACTGCAAGATCCCGCCCGGCATGATCATCGGCTACGACCCCGTCGAGGACAGCAAGCGCTTCCACGTTTCCGAAGGCGGCGTCACCCTGGTCACGCCGGAGATGCTCGACCAGCACATCCACCAACTGCGCTAAACGCTCCGCGCAGCAAATATTCATCCTGGCCATGGCTAAAAAGCAGCTCGACCTCGTCTTCCTCTGGCACATGCACCAGCCGGACTATCGCGACCACACCAGCGACGAGTTCGTGCTGCCCTGGGTGTACCTGCACGCGATCAAGGACTACACCGACATGGCGGCGCACCTCGAGCGCCATCCGGGCGTCCATGCCGTCGTCAATTTCGTGCCGGTACTGCTCGACCAGATCGACGACTACGTCACCCAGTTCGAGAGCGGAAAATTCCGCGACCCGCTGCTGCGCCTGCTGGCCGAGCCCGACCTCGACCACATCGCCGCCAGCGACCGCGAACTGCTGCTCGAGGCCTGTTTCCGCAGCAACCACCACACCATGCTGGCGCCCTTCCCGCGCTACCAGCGGCTGCACGATATCTACAAGACGCTGGAGCGCGAGGGCGAAGCGGCGCTGACTTATCTGTCGGGCGCCTATTTCGCCGATCTGGTCACCTGGTACCACCTGGCCTGGACCGGCGAAACCGAGCGCCGTCGCCACCCGCTGCTGGCCGAACTGATGAGCAAGGGCGAAGGCTACAGCCTGGCCGACCGCCAGGGGCTGCTGGCCCTTTTGGGGGGGATGCTCAAGGGCCTGATCCCGCGCTACCGCCGGCTTGCCGAATCGGGCCGCGTCGAGATATCCAGCACGCCCCACACGCATCCGCTCTCGCCGCTGCTGCTCGACTTCGCCGTCGCGCGCGACACCCAGCCCGACGCGCCGCTGCCGATGGCCACCGCCTACCCGGGCGGCCGTTCTCGCGTCGCGGCGCAGATCGAGTCCGCCTACGCTTCACACCAGCAGCGCTTCGGCCAGCGCCCCGCCGGCATGTGGCCGGCCGAAGGCGCGATCTCGGGGGCGTTCGTGCGCCAACTCGCCGCCGCCGGCTGCGGCTGGATCGCCAGCGGCGAGGGCGTGCTGCGCAACACCCTGCACCGCGCCAAACACGACGAGCCGCGCGCCGCCTACCACCCGTGGCACCTCGCCGATGCGCCCGGCATTACCCTGTTCTTCCGCGACGAGCGGCTGTCCGACCTGCTCGGCTTCGAATATTCGAAGTGGCATGGCCAGGACGCCGCACGCCACTTCGTCGCCCAGCTCGAGGGCATCATCAAGGACAGTCCCGCGGGCGAGAATCCGGTGGTCTGCGTCATCCTCGACGGCGAGAACGCCTGGGAGCACTATCCCTACAACGGTCATTATTTCTTCGAGGATCTCTACGCCCAGCTCGAAGCGCACCCGGCCATCCGCACCACCACCTTCGCCGAGCTGCTGGCGCGCAAGGAACCGCCGGCGACCGCCCAACTACCGCCGCTGGCGGCCGGCAGCTGGGTCTATGGCACGCTATCGACCTGGATCGGCGACAAGGACAAGAACCGCGCCTGGGACATGCTCTGCGCCGCCAAGCAGAGCTACGACCTCGTCATGTCGAGCAGTCGCCTCGATGCTACGGAGTCGGCAGCGGCGGAGCGGCAGCTGGCGATCTGCGAAAGCTCGGACTGGTTCTGGTGGTTCGGCGACTACAACCCGTCGCAGGCCGTCGCCAGTTTCGACCGCCTCTACCGCCGCAATCTCGCCAATCTCTACCGCTGCCTCAAGCTGGCACCACCGGCCCAGCTCGACCAGCCCATCTCTGCCGGCTCGGAAACCGCCGAAGGCGGTTCGATGCGCCGCGCCACGCAGTAATGGCCCCCCACGCTCGCAAACTCGGCTCGCTGCCCCCCACAGAGGGGCAGCGCGTCCCCCTTGGGGCGGCCCGGCGGAGGACGGGCCCCACTTCGATCACTACCTCTACTCGTTCATGACCACCCCCATCACCCTGCTTTTCGGCGTGCACGCCCACCAGCCCGTCGGCAACTTCACCGAAGTCATCGACGAGGCGCACCTGCGCTGCTACCGCAAGTTCTTCGAGGTTCTCGAGGACTATCCGAAGTTCCGCTTCGCCTCGCACTTTTCCGGCTGGCTGCTCGACGTGCTGGCCGAACGCTACCCCGAGGACATGAAGCGCATGGCCAAAATGACCGCGCGCGGCCAGGTCGAGTGGTTCGGCTCGGGCGACTGCGAACCGGTGCTGGCGGCGATTCCGCACCGAGACCGGGTGACGCAGATCACGACGCTGTCCGACAAGCTGGAAAAGCGCTTCGGCCGGCGGCCCAAGGGCGCCTGGCTCACGGAACGGGTGTGGGAATCGGCGGTCGTCGCCTCGCTGGCCGAGTCGGGCATCGAATACGTCGCCGTCGACGACTACCACTTCCTCTGCGCCGGCGCCGACCCGGCCAAGCTCGACAGTTTCCATACCACCGAGGAATCCGGCCTCGCCCTCGACCTCTTCCCCATCTCCGAGGCCGCGCGCTACCGCTTCCCCTTTTCGCCGGCCGACGAGGTCGTGGCCTGGCTCGAGGACCAGGCCCGGGCGGGGCAGCGTGCCGCCATCTACTTCGACGACATCGAGAAGTTCGGCATCTGGCCAGAAACCTACGAGTGGGTGTACGAGAAGGGCTGGCTGGTCAGCTTCATCGAAGGCGTGCTGGCCTCGCCCCTGATCCGCACCGCCAGCTTCGACGAGTTCCACGCCGCCAACCGCACCCGCGGCATCGTGTACCTGCCGACCGCGTCCTACATCGAGATGAACGAGTGGACGCTGCCTGGCCCGGCGGCGCGCGAATACCACAGCCTGCTCGAGGATGAAAAGGCCGGCGGCCGCTTCGAGCGGCGCAAGCCCTACCTGCGCGGCGGCATCTGGCGCAACTTCTTCTCGCGCTATCCCGAGTCGAACTGGATGCACAAACGCATGCTGGGGATCTCCAACCGCTACAACGCGCTGCCGAAGAAGCAGCAGACCCCCGAGCGGCGCGAGCTGCTGCACCGCTGCCAGGCCAACGACGCTTACTGGCACGGCCTCTTCGGCGGCCTCTACCTGCCGCACCTGCGCCGCGCCATCTGGAACAACCTGCTGGCGCTCGAAGCCGAACTCGACATCCTGGCGCCGCGCCCGGTGATCGAACAACGCGACCTCGACCATGACGGCATCGACGAGATCGTTCTCCACGGCCACCTGCTGCAGGCGGTGATCCGCGCCGACGGCGACGCCGCCATCGTCGAGTTCGATGCCTTCGAGCGCGCCCACAACTTCGGCGACACCCTGCGCCGCTACGACGAGGCCTATCACGACAAGCTCGACCAGGTGGAACAGGCGGCAGCCGAGCACGGCGGCATCGCCTCCGCCCATGATCGTGTCACCTTCATCCACGAAATCCTGCCCGGCGATGCCGATCCCGACACCCGGCCGCGCAGCCTCTTCCTCGAACAGTGGATCGCCCTCGACGGCAGCGCACGACCGGTCGCCAACTACCAGTTGTCGGAAGTATCGAAGCGCGAGGGCGCAACGAGTTTCGTCGCCGAAGTCGACCGCGGCTATGTCACCAAGCACATCGAGGTCTCCGGGCCGCATCTGGCCGTGCGGCTGCGCGGCGAGAACATCTCCGGCACATTGAGCACCTGCATCAACCTCGCCATGCCGAGCTGCGACGGCTTCCTCGGCCGCTACATCCTGGCGTCGGGCGAGATCCCCGGCGGCTTCGGCGATGCGCTCGACCTCGAGCATGCGACGCAACTGACGCTGGAGGATGGCGTGCTCGGCGGCCGCCTGCGCCTCACCGCCTCGCTGCCCGCCCATTTCGCGGCGCGGGCCCACCGCACGGTGTCGCAGTCCGAGGCCGGATTCGAGAAAGTGATGCAGGCCGTCGAGCTCACGCTTTCGTGGCCGCTGGTCGCCGGCACCGAGCAGGTGCTGACGCTGGAGTTCGAGCCCCTGGCGTAGAATCGGACACGAATAAAGGGAAATCAGCATCATGGCCGGCACCCGCTACCTGCTCGAAGTCAATCCGGAAATCCCGCCGCGGCTGGCCCGGCTCGAGGAGCTCGCCAACAACCTCTGGTACAGCTGGGATCGGCCGACGCGGGCGCTGTTTTCGCGCCTGCACCCGGCGCTGTGGCGCGCCGTCAATCACAGCCCCAAGGCCTTCCTCAAGCGCATCGACCAGAAGCGGCTGAAAGAGGCGGCCGAAGACCCGATCTTCCTCGGCACCATGAACAAGGTGCTGTCGGCGTACGACACCTACGCCCAGATGCACACGCAGATCACGCTGCCTGGCAAGCAGCCGCTGGTGCATACCGACCAGATCGCCTATTTCTGCACCGAATTCGGCTTCCACGAAAGCCTGCCAATCTACTCGGGCGGCCTCGGCATCCTTGCCGGCGACCACTGCAAGGCCGCCTCCGACCTGCGCCTGCCCTTCGTCGCCGTCGGCCTGCTCTACCGCCAGGGCTACTTCACCCAGACCATCGACCGCGACGGCCGCCAGGACGCACACTACGGCGACAACGATTTCGACGACATGCCGATCGCGCCGGTATTGCGCCCCGACGGCAGCGACCTGAAAGTCAGTACCCACCTGACAGACCGCGTGGTATGGATCAAGGTCTGGCAGGCCCAGGTCGGCCACGCCCGGCTTTATCTGCTCGATACCGACCTGGCCGAAAATTCCGAGCACGACCGCAACATCGCCCACCGCCTCTATGGCGGCGACCGCACCACGCGCATCGAGCAGGAGATCGTGCTCGGCATGGGGGGGGTGAAGGCGCTGGCGGAAATGGGCATCCAGCCCAGCGTCTGGCACATCAACGAGGGCCATGCCGCCTTCCTCATCCTCGAGCGCATCCGCGGCTTCGTGACCGCCGGCATGCCCTTCAACGCCGCGCTCGAAATCGTCGCCTGCAACACGGTATTCACCACCCACACGCCGGTTCCGGCCGGTCACGACCACTTCGACGAAGGCATGGTCCGCCGCTACTTCGAGGGTTGCTGCAGCGAGATGGGCTGCGACGTCGACGACCTGCTCGGCCTCGGCCGCATCGACAACCAGCGCGACTTCAACATGACCGCGCTGGCGCTGCGCGGCTCGCGCTACCACAACGGCGTCTCGCGCATCCACGGCGAGGTGTCGGCGCGCATCTGCGCCGAACTGTGGCCGCAGGTGGAGCCGCAGGAAAACCCCATGGACTACGTCACCAACGGCGTCCATGTGCCGAGCTTCCTCGCCACCGACTGGTACGAGACCTTCGACCGCCATCTCGGCCTCGGCTGGATGCACCGCCTCACCGACCATGGCTGCTGGCAGGGAATCCACCGCATCCCCGACCAGGTGTTCTGGAGCATCCGCCAGTCATTGAAGGCGCAGATGCTGCACCTGGTGCGCGCGCGGGTACGCGAGCAGCACACGCGCAACCACGGCTCCGAGGCCCACCTCGACCGTCTGCTGCGTTTCGCCGACCCGGCCAGCCCGACGGTGCTGACCATCGGTTTCGCCCGCCGCTTTGCCACCTACAAGCGCGCCACGCTGCTGTTCCGCAACCTCGAATGGCTGCGCCAGATCCTCTGCAACAACGAGCGGCCGGTGCTGTTCATCTTCGCCGGCAAGGCCCACCCGGCCGACGAACCAGGCCAGGCGCTGATGCGCGAGATCCAGGCGGTCGCCAGCCGCCCCGAGTTCGAGGGCCGCATCCTGCTGCTCGAGGGCTACGACCTGCACTTGGCGCGCCGGCTCGTCTCCGGCGTCGACGTCTGGCTCAACAACCCGATCTACCCGCTCGAGGCCTCAGGCACCTCGGGCATGAAGGCCGCGATCAACGGCGCCCTCAATCTCTCCGTGCTCGACGGCTGGTGGGGCGAGGCCTACGACGGTTCCAATGGCTGGGGCATCAAGCCGGTGGCCGACGCGCTCGACCCCGGCCAGCGCGACAGCGAGGAATCGCGCACGCTCTACGAACTGCTGCAGGACAGCGTGGTGCCGCTCTACAACCGCAACACCTCGCTCGGCTACTCACCCGAGTGGGTGGCGATGGCCAAGCGCTCAATGGCCACCATCATGCCGCGCTTCAACATGGAACGCATGCTGAAAGAATATGTCGAGAAGTTCTACGCGCCGGCGTCGGCGCAGTGGCGCAAAGTCTCACCCGACAACTTCGCCGGCATGCGCCAGCTCGCCGACTGGAAGGACAAGGTGCGGACCGCCTGGTCCGGCGTCAAGCTGCGCCGCGTGGACTCGCCGGTGACCCGCGTGCATTACGGCGAGACGGTGCGCATCGAGGTCGCCGTGCAGCTCAACGGCCTGCGTCCGGACGACCTCACCGTCGAGCTTGTCTTCAACCGGCCCAGCGAACGCAACCCGATTCGCGCCAACCGCTTCCGCTTGCAGCAGCACCAGGCGCTGCCCAACGGCGAGCACCTGTTCGTGCGCGACCTCACGCCCGAACAGTGCGGCAAGCTCGAGTACCGCGTACGTTCCCATCCGACGCATCCGCTGTTCACCCATCCCCTCGAAATGGGAATGATGGCGTGGTTATGAGTTCCCACCCGCCACCGGCCCCCGCCCTCCGCGCGGGAGGAGTGCTGCTTGCTCGCTGCGCTCGGCTGTCACGGGGAGCGCTGATCAAATCGCATTCTCGCTTGCGGCACCGCTTCCGCAATGACCAATACCCCTGCTATCCACCGCTGCCTGGGCGGCCCTAGAAACCCACGCCGCGGCGAACCGCGGCGTCCATCTGCGCGACCTGTTCGCAGCCGATCCGCGGCGCTTCGCCGCCTTGTCCATCGAGGCCGACGGACTGCTGCTCGACTATTCGAAGCAGCGCGTCACCACCGAAACGATGCGCCTGCTGCGCGAGCTGTGGCGCGCGGCCGACGTCGCCGCCTGGCAGGCGCGGCTGGCGGCCGGCGAGGCGATCAACCACACCGAGCACCGCGCCGTGCTCCACCACGCACTGCGCCACCAGCACTGCACGCCGGTCCTGTTCGAAGGCCGCGACGTCATGCCCGACGTGCGCCGCGTGCTCGGGCATGTCAAGTCGTTCTGCGACGCCATCCACGGCCGCCATTGGCGCGGCGCCACCGGCGAGCCGATCAGCGACATCGTGAACATCGGCATCGGCGGTTCCGACCTCGGTCCGCGCATGGCGACGCAGGCGCTGGCGGCACACCGCCATCGCGACGTCAGGGTGCATTACGTCGCCAACCTCGACGGCGCCGATCTGGCCATGACGCTGGCGGACCTGCAGCCGCGCACCACGCTGTTCGTCGTTGCCAGCAAGACCTTCACCACGCAGGAGACGATGCAGAACGCCCACTCGGCGCGCGCCTGGCTGGTCGCCGCACTGGGCGAAGCCGCGGTCGAGCGCCACTTCGTCGCGGTATCGACCAACCTCGAGGAGGTCGCCGCCTTCGGCATCGATCCCGTCAACGCCTTCGAATTCTGGGACTGGGTGGGCGGCCGCTTCTCGCTGTGGTCGGCCATCGGCCTGCCGCTGGCGCTGGCCGTCGGCTTCGACAATTTCAACCGCCTGCTCGAGGGCGCGGCGGCGATGGACCGCCATTTCCGCGAAGCGCCGGTGGAAGAAAACCTGCCGGCCACGCTGGCCCTGCTCGACGTCTGGAACACCAATTTCCTCGGCGCCGAAACCCATGCCGTGCTGCCCTACAGCCAGTCGTTGGGGCTGCTCTCGCGCTATCTGCAGCAGCTCGAGATGGAGTCCAACGGCAAGCAGGTCGGCCGCGACGGCCAGCCCGTCGGCCACGCCACCTGCCCCGTGGTCTGGGGCGAGCCGGGCACCAACGGCCAGCATGCCTTCTACCAGCTGATCCACCAGGGCGGCCGCCTGATCCCCTGCGACTTCATCGCGGCGCGCACGGCCGACTTCGCCCTGCCCGGCCACCACGAGAAGCTGCTGGCCAACTGCTTCGCGCAATCGGAGGCGCTGATGCGCGGCAAGACGCCGGCGGAGGCGCAAGCCGAGCTCGCATCCACCGTACCGCCAGCACCGACTTTTTTGGCGCCCTACAAGGTCTTCCCGGGCAACCAGCCCTCGACCACGCTGCTGCTGCCGGAGATCGAACCCTACACCCTGGGCCAGCTCGTCGCACTCTACGAGCAGAAGACCTTCGCGCTGGGCGCGCTGTGGAACCTCAACTCCTTCGACCAGTGGGGCGTCGAGTACGGCAAGCAGCTGGCGAGCCGACTGCTGCCCATCATCGAGGGCAAAACCCCCACAACCGGACTGGATAGCTCGACAGCGGGACTGATCGCCGCCTGCAAATCATGACCCGCCCCCTCCCGGCCTCCCCCGCGCGGAGGAGGAAACTTACGGCTCGCTTCGCTCGAATATTGTGGGGTGCTTTCATGTTGTCCTGTGAGCAGTTTGCGCCTTCGGCGCGTGACGCCTTTCCTTGGGGCGGCCCGGCGGAAAGGCTGCGGTGGCCATGAAGGTTCTATTCGCAACCTCCGAGATCGCCCCCTGGGTCAAGACCGGTGGACTGGGCGACGTCGCCGGTTCGCTGCCGCCGGCGCTGCGGGCGCTGGGGCTGGACGTGCGCGTGCTGGTGCCGCGCTATCCCGCGCTGGCCGAGGCCTTTCCCGACGCCAGGGAAATCGCCCGGCCGCACTGGCTCGGCGGCCTGCTGCCGCACGCCGTCATTCTCGAAGCCCATGCGCCCGACGGCACGCCGCTGTGGCTGCTCGACTACCCGCCCTACTTCAACCGCGGCGGCAATCCCTATCTCGGCCCCGAGGGCCACGACTGGCTCGACAACCACCTGCGCTTCGGCCTGCTCTCGCGCGTCGCCGCCTGGCTCGGCTCCACCGACAGCAGCCTGGAATGGCATCCCGACATCGTCCACTGCAACGACTGGCAGGCCGGCTTCGCCCCGGTTTACCTGCGCTATCTGCCCGAAGGCCGGGCGAAGAGCGTGATCACTGTGCACAACCTGGCCTTCCAGGGCCTGTTCGGCCGTTCCGCCCTGGCCGAGCTCGGCCTGCCCGAACACGCGTGGCACGTCGACGGCGTCGAGTACTACGGCCGCCTGTCCTTTCTCAAGGGCGGCCTGCGCCACGCCGACTGGATCACCACCGTCAGCCCGACATACGCCGAGGAAATCCAGACCGATGTCGAAGGCATGGGCCTGGCCGGCCTGCTGCGCTCGCGCGCCGACACCCTGACCGGCATCATCAACGGCATCGACCTGGCCGTCTGGAACCCGGCGACCGACCCCCATCTCGCCAGCGACTACGACGCGGCGCACCTCGACCGCAAGGCCGCCAACAAGACCGCGCTGCAGAGTGCGCTCGGCCTCGAGCCGCGCGCCGACCTGCCGCTGCTCGGCATCGTCAGCCGCCTCACCCACCAGAAGGGCCTCGACCTGATCCCGCCGATCGCCGAGGCGCTGCTGGCGCTGCCTGTGCAGTTCGCGGTGCTGGGCAGCGGCGAGAAGGACCTCGAGCTGGCCTTCCGCCAGCTCGCCGAGAAGCACCCCGGACGCGTCGCCGTGAACATCGGCTTCAACGAGCCCCTGGCACATCGCATCGAGGCCGGCGCCGACCTGTTCCTGATGCCTTCGCGCTTCGAGCCCTGCGGCCTCAACCAGATGTACAGCCTGCGCTACGGCACCCCCCCCGTGGTGCGCGCCACCGGCGGGCTGGCCGACACCGTCAGCGACGCCGATGCCACCAAGGACGGCAACGGCTTCGTCTGTGCCGAAGCCACGGCCGCCGCGCTGCAGGCGACCATCGAACGCGGCATCGCCGCCTGGCGCGACCCGCCGCGCTGGGCCCGCATCCAGAAGCACGCCATGGCGCGCGACTTCGGCTGGGATGGCCCGGCACGGCAATACCAGGCCCTGTACGAACGGGTGCTGAGCGCGTGACGCGTGGGCTGACGGTCATCGCTGCCGTCGCGAAAAACGGCGTGATCGGCATAGCCAACGCCCTGCCCTGGCGTCTGCCGGAAGACCTCCAGCACTTCAAGGCGCTCACCACCGGCCATGCCGTCCTCATGGGCCGCAAGACCTGGGAATCGCTGCCGCCGAAATTCCGCCCGCTGCCGGGACGCCACAACATCGTCGTGACCCGGGACAGGAATTACCGCGCCGATGGCGCCAGCATCGCCCACTCGCTCGGCGAGGCCGTGGCGGTGGCCGCTGCCGGCGACGTCACCCCCTTCGTCATCGGCGGCGCCGAACTCTATCGCCAGGCCCTGCCGCTGGCCGGGCGGCTGGAACTGACCGAGATCGATGCCGACTTCGTCGGCGACGCCCATTTCCCCGAATTCGACCGCGCCGCCTGGCACGAGGTCGCGCGCACGACAGGCCATGCCGCCGCGGGCTTCGACTATGCCTTCGTCAGTTACGAGCGACGCTGAGGCGCGCCTTGCTCTGCACTACCTTCGGGTCGCTGCCGCCGCGCCCCAAAAGACGCCGCGAGGCAAGCCCCCTTGCGGGGATTACCCTTGGGGTGCCGACTTTTCCGCGGGCTACTGGCGGACGCAGTCCACGTAGTAACGCACGCTGCCGTTGCTGGCATCCTTCACCAAACCATGGATGTCGGTCTCGAAGCCGGGGAACTTCTCGTTGAACTCGCGCGCGAACTTGAGATAGCGCACGATGGTCGGATTGAATTGCTCGCCCGGGATCAGCAGCGGAATGCCCGGCGGGTAGGGGGTCAGCAGCACCGCCGTGACGCGGCCCTCGAGTTCGTCGATGGCGACGCGGTCGATCTCGCGATGGGCCATCCTGGCGAAGGCCTCGGCCGGGCGCATCGCCGGCACCATGGCGGACAGATACATCTCGGTGGTCAGGCGCGCGACGTCGTTGGCCTTGTACACCTCGTGGATCTGGGTGCACAGGTCGCGCAGGCCGATGCGCTCGTAGCGCGGATGTTTGGCGACGAATTCCGGCAGCACCTTCCATAGCGGATGGTTCTTGTCGTAGTCGTCCTTGAACTGCTGCAGCGCGGTGACCAGCGTGTTCCAGCGGCCCTTGGTGATGCCGATGGTGAACATGATGAAAAAGGAATAGAGGCCGCACTTCTCGACGATGACGCCGTGCTCGGCCAGATATTTGGTGACGATGGCGGCGGGGATGCCGAACTCGTCGGAGAAGTCGCCATCGACGTCGAGGCCCGGGGTGATCACCGTGGCCTTGATCGGGTCGAGCAGGTTGAAGCCCTCGGCCAGGTTGCCGAAGCCGTGCCAGCGGTCACCGGCCTTGAGCATCCACGAGTCGCGCTCCTCGATGCCCTCCTCCGAAAGGTCGTCCGGCCCCCACACCTTGAACCACCAGTCGGTGCCCCATTCGACATCGACCTTGCGCATGGCGCGGCGGAAGTTGAGCGCCTCGGCGATCGACTCCTCCACCAGGGCGGTGCCGCCCGGTTCCTCCATCATCGCCGCCGCCACGTCGCACGACGCGATGATGGCGTACTGCGGGCTGGTCGAGGTATGCATCAGGTAGGCCTCGTTGAACACGTCGCGGTCGAGTTTGTTGTTCTCGGCGTCCTGCACCAGGATCTGCGAGGCCTGGCTCAAACCGGCCAGCAGCTTGTGCGTGGATTGCGTCGAAAAGATCATCGATTCCTTGCAGCGCGGCCGGTCGGCGCCGATGGCGTGGTAGTCGCCGTAGAAATCGTGGAAGGCGGCGTGCGGCAGCCAGGCTTCGTCGAAATGCAGGGTGTCGATGCGGCCGTCGAGCATCTGCTTGATGTCCTCGACGTTGTAGAGGATGCCGTCGTAGGTGCTCTGGGTGATGGTGAGCACGCGCGGCTTGGCGTTCTTGTCGGTGGCGAAGGGATGGGCGGCGATCTTCTTCTGGATGTTCTCCCAGAGGAATTCCTCGCGCGGAATCGGGCCGATGATGCCGTAGTTGTTGCGCGTCGGCATCAGGAAGACCGGGATGGCGCCGGTCATCATGATGGCGTGGAGGATGGACTTGTGGCAGTTGCGGTCCACCACCACGATGTCGCCGGGAGCGACGGTGGAGTGCCAGACGATCTTGTTCGAGGTCGAGGTGCCGTTGGTGACGAAGAACAGGTGGTCGCTGTTGAAGATGCGCGCGGCATTGCGCTCGGACGCCGCGACGGGACCGGTGTGGTCGAGCAGCTGGCCGAGTTCCTCGACGGCATTGCAGACGTCGGCACGCAGCATGTTTTCGCCGAAGAACTGGTGGAACATCTGCCCCACCGGCGACTTGAGGAAGGCGACGCCGCCCGAGTGGCCGGGGCAGTGCCAGGAGTAGGAGCCGTCGGCCGCGTAGTGCACCAGCGCGCGGAAGAAGGGCGGCGGCAGCGAATCGAGATAGGTCCTGGCCTCGCGCACGACGTGGCGGGCAATGAACTCCGGCGTGTCCTCGAACATGTGGATGAAGCCGTGCAGCTCGCGCAGGATGTCGTTGGGAATATGGCGGCTGGTGCGCGTCTCGCCGTGCAGGAAGATCGGGATCTCGGCGTTCTTGTAGCGGATCTCCTCGACGAAGGCCCGCAGTTCGGCGATGGTTTCCTCTTCCTCGTTGGCCAGTTCCTCATCGTCCACCGAGAGGATGAAGGCCGAGGCGCGGCTCTGCTGCTGGGCGAAGGAGGAGAGGTCGCCGTAGCTGGTGACGCCGAGCACATCCATGCTTTCCTTCTCGATGGCCGCCGCCAGGGCACGGATGCCGAGGCCGGAGGCGTTCTCGGAACGGAAGTCCTCGTCGATGATGATGACCGGAAAGTGGAAACGCATGGTCATGCCTCCGCAGGGCCGCCCCAAGGGGGCTCATTGATCAACTGAGGCCCCCCGGTGGGGGGCAGCGAACAAATGTGAGCGTGGGGGGCCATAAAGTGTGCCTCAAAAGCAAAGACCCGCCCCGGGAATCGGAAGCGGGCCATCATTGTAGGTAAAAGGGAAGCGCTAGGCGTTACATCTTGGGCAGCGTGACGCCCACCTGCCCCTGATACTTGCCGCCGCGATCCTTGTAGGACATCTCGCAGACCTCGTCGGACTCGAAGAACAGCACCTGGGCGCAGCCCTCGTTGGCGTAGATCTTGGCCGGCAGCGGCGTGGTGTTGGAAAACTCCAGCGTCACGTAACCCTCCCATTCGGGCTCGAAGGGCGTGACGTTCACGATGATGCCGCAGCGGGCGTAGGTGCTCTTGCCCAGGCAGATGGTCAGCACGTTGCGCGGGATGCGGAAATACTCGACGGTTCGCGCCAGGGCGAAGGAGTTGGGCGGGATGACGCAGAAATCCGCTTCCACCTCGACGAAGGAATTGGGATCGAAATTCTTGGGATCGACGATGGTGCTGTTGATGTTGGTGAACAGCTTGAATTCGCGCGAGCAGCGGATGTCATAACCGTAACTCGACGTGCCGTAAGAGACGATGCGGCGGCCGTCGATCTCGCGCACCTGGCCCGGCTCGAACGGCTCGATCATCTTGTGCTGCTCCGCCATGCGGCGGATCCACTTGTCGGACTTGATGGACATCGCTGATTCCCCTGGCTACAAAAGACAACGCCCCCTTGCGGGGGCGTGAATTACACCATAAATCCCAAGGAGCGTCAGGTGTTCTGCACGACGATGCTGGGGAAGCGGGAGCTGTGGTCCTTGGCCTGCTCGGCGATCTTGGCCGCCACCTTGCGGGCGATGCCCTTGTAGATCTCGGCGACGCGGCCGTCGGGGTCGGCCACCACGGTGGGCGTGCCGCCGTCGACCTGCTCGCGGATCTTGATGTCGAGCGGCAGGTCGCCGAGCACCTCGATGCTGTAGTCCTTGCCCATGCGATCGGCGCCGCCGCTGCCGAAGATGTGCTCTTCCGCGCCGCACTTGGAGCAGATGTGGATGCTCATGTTCTCGACGATGCCGAGGATGGGGATGCCGACCTTCTCGAACATCTTGAGGCCCTTGCGGGCGTCGAGCAGCGCGATGTCCTGCGGCGTGGTGACGATCACCGCGCCGGTCACCGGCACTTGCTGCGCCAGGGTCAGCTGGATGTCGCCGGTACCCGGCGGCATGTCGATGACCAGGTAGTCGAGGTCCTTCCAGTTGGTTTCGCCGAGGAGCTGGGTCAGCGCCTGGGTGACCATCGGGCCGCGCCAGACCATGGGCTGCTCGACATCGACGAGGAAGCCGATCGACATCGCCTGCAGGCCGTGGGCACGCAGCGGCGTGAGCTTGTTGCCGTCCTCCGACTCGGGCTGCTGACCGCTGATGCCCAGCATCTGCGGCTGCGAGGGGCCGTAGATGTCGGCGTCGAGGATGCCGACGCTGGCGCCCTCGGCCGAGAGTGCCAGCGCGAGGTTGACCGCCGTGGTGGACTTGCCGACGCCGCCCTTGCCCGAGGCGACGGCGATGATGTTCTTGACCCCGCCGACGAGCTTGACGCCCTTCTGCACGGAGTGGGTGACGATCTTCTGGGTCACGTTGACCGTGGCGTTGGCCGCCCCGGCGGCCTTGAGCGCGTCCGCCACCGCCTGCCTGATCGCACCGTGCTGGCTCTTGGCCGGATAGCCGAGTTCGATGTCGAGCGAGACATTGGCGCCGTCGATCTTCAGATTCTTGACGGCCTTGTTGCTGACGTAGTCCTTGCCGGTGTGGGGATCCTTCACGCCGGCGAGGGCGGATTGGACTTGCGCTTCGGTGAGGCTCATTTGGTGACTCCGAATAGTTGAGTATTTTTGTAAAGTATAACCCAGTCCAGTGTTTATGGGGGTGCTTTGCTAGAATTTCAAGTTCTCCCGCCGCCAGACACCCCCCGCCATGACCGCGCGCAAGATCCTCGTCACCTCCGCCCTGCCCTACGCCAATGGCGCCATCCACCTCGGCCACCTGGTCGAATACATCCAGACCGACATCTGGACGCGCTTCCAGAAAATGCGCGGCCACGACTGCTGGTACGTCTGCGCCGACGACACCCACGGCACGCCCATCATGCTGCGCGCCGAGAAGGAAGGCATCACGCCGGAGGCGCTGATCCGCCGCGTCCATGGCGAGCACACCCGCGATTTCGCCGGCTTCCACGTCGCCTTCGACAACTATTACTCGACGCATTCCGACGAGACGCGCCACTACGCCAACGACATCTACGCCAAGCTCAAGGCCGCCGGCCTGATCGAGGTGCGCGCCATCGAGCAGTTCTACGACCCGGTCAAGCAGATGTTCCTGCCCGACCGCTACATCAAGGGCGAGTGCCCGAAGTGCGGGGCGAAGGACCAGTACGGCGATGCCTGCGAGGCCTGCGGCGCCGCCTACGCCCCGACCGACCTGAAGAACCCGCTGTCGGCGGTGTCGGGCGCCAAGCCGGAGCTCAAGTCCTCCGACCACTATTTCTTCAAGCTGTCCGACCCGCGCTGCCAGGACTTCCTGCGCCGTGCCACGCGCGAGGTGTGCAAGGCGCAGCCCGAGGCGGTCAACAAACTGCAGGAATGGCTGGGCGAACCCGGCGACAACAAGCTCACCGACTGGGACATCTCGCGCGACGCGCCCTACTTCGGCTTCGAGATTCCCGACGCGCCGGGCAAATACTTCTACGTCTGGCTCGACGCGCCGATCGGCTACATGGGCTCGTTCCAGAATTTCTGCAAGCGCCAGAACCTGAACTTCGACGACTACTGGGCGAAGGACTCGAAGGCCGAGCTCTATCACTTCGTCGGCAAGGACATCCTCTACTTCCACGCCCTGTTCTGGCCGGCCGAACTGGAGCATGCCGGCTACCGCGTGCCCACCAGCGTCTTCGCCCACGGCTTCCTCACCGTCGACGGCGCCAAGATGTCGAAGTCGCGCGGCACCTTCATCACCGCCGAGAGCTACCTCAAGGAGGGGCTGAACCCCGAGTGGCTGCGCTACTACTTCGCCGCCAAGCTCAACGGCAGCATGGAGGACATCGACCTCAACCTCGAGGACTTCGTCAGCCGCGTCAATTCCGACCTCGTCGGCAAGTACATCAACATCGCCAGCCGCGCCGCCGGCTTCATCGCCAAGCGCTTCGGCGGCAAGCTGCTGCACTCGCACTACATCGACCAGTTCCGTGCCGACATGCCGGGCCTGATCGAGGCGGCCGACGAAATCGCCGCGCATTACGAGGCGCGCGACTTCGCCCGCGCCATCCGCCAGGTGATGGCGCTGGCCGACCAGGTCAACCAGTACGTTCGACAAGAACCAGCCCTGGGTGCTGGCCAAGAGCGGCGAACACGAGGAACTGCTGCATTACGTGTGCACGGTGCTGATCAACGCCTTCCGCCTGCTCACGCTGTATCTCAAGCCCATCCTGCCCAAGCTGGCGCAGCGCGCCGAGGAATTCCTCAACGTTGCCCCGCTGCATTGGGGCGACGCCGGCCACCTGCTGCCGCCGGCGCCACCCGATCAACCCCTACGAGCACCTGATGACGCGCATCGAAGCCAGGCAGATCGAGGCGCTGCTCGCGGCCAACCGCGAGTCGCTGGCGCCCGCCGCCGCCGCTCCCGGCACGCTGCCCGAGCCGCATTCGCAGCAGCGCCACGCCGAGCACCAGCAGCACGCGGCGCAGCAGGAGACTGCAGCCAGCCCGTGGGAACCCTACGTTTCCATCGACGATTTTTCCAAGATCGACCTGCGCATCGCGCGCATCGCCGAGGCCTCCCACGTCGAGGGCGCCGACAAGCTCATCAAGCTCACCCTCGACCTCGGCAGCGAAACACGCCAGGTCTTCGCCGGCATCAAGTCGGCCTACGACCCGGCCACGCTGGTCGGCCGGCTCACGGTGATGGTCGCCAACCTGGCGCCGCGCAAGATGAAGTTCGGCATGTCCGAGGGCATGGTGCTGGCCGCCTCCGACCCCGAGGGCAAGACGGCCGGGCTGTACCTGCTCTCGCCCGATTCCGGCGCCCAGCCGGGAATGCGCGTGAAGTGACGGAAGTTCGTCACCTGATCATCAGCGGCCGGGTGCAGGGCATCGGCTACCGCTACTCGATGGCCGCTCAGGCGCGCGCGCTCGGCGTCGGGGGCTGGGTGCGCAATCGCCGCGACGGCAGCGTCGAGGCGATGGTGGCGGGAACGGCCGAGCAGGTCGCGGCGATGATCGCCTGGAGCCGACAGGGGCCGGCCGGCGCCCGGGTCGACCATGTCGCGATCGAACTCGGCGACGGCCCTCTCGATGGCCGCGACGAATTCGAGCAACTGCCTACTGCGTAGCTTGGCTCGGGTCGAGCCAGCGCTCCAGCGTCGCGGCAAGATCCTGCGCATTCACCGGCTTGGTGAGAAACTCGTCCATCCCCGCGGCGATGCTCTGATCGCGGTCTTCGTCGAAGGCGCTGGCGGTAAGGGCGATGATCGGCAGGCGGGCGCGGCCGCCATCGTGTTCCCATTCACGGATGCGCACCGTCGCCTCGATACCGTTCATTACCGGCATCTGGCAGTCCATCAGCACCAGGTCGGGGCGCATGCCGCCGGTGATGGCATCGACCGCCTCCTGGCCGTTTTCGACGCTGACCACCACGTAGCCGGACTTGACCAGCAGGGCCTCGATCACCTTGCGATTGACGGGATTGTCCTCGACCACCAGCACGCCTTTCCGCGCGGTCGCATCGCTGCCCCGCGCCGGACGGGCGGCAGCCGGCTCGCGCGGCAACTGCCGCGATTCCTCTTCGGCACCGACGACCTCGCAACTGACACGGAACCAGAAGCGGGAGCCCTTGCCCAGCGCACTCTCGACGCCGACGGCACCGCCCATCAGCGCGGCCAGACGTCCGACGATGGAGAGGCCGAGGCCGGTCCCCCCGAAGCGCCGCGTGTTTGAGCCGTCGACCTGGGAAAACGGCTGGAACAACAGCGCCTGGTCCTCCCCGGCGATGCCCATGCCGGTATCGGTCACGCTGAATTCGAGCACGGCGACGCCGTCGCCGCGGCTGATCTCCGACGCCTCGATGCGGACCCCGCCCAGCGCCGTAAACTTGATCGCGTTGTTCACGAGATTGGACAGCATCTGCCGCAGGCGCTGCGGATCGCCCCAGTAGCGGCCTCCCGCCGGGCCGTGCCACGCACACTCCAGTTGCAGATCCTTCTGCCGCGCGGGCTCGGCGAAGATCGCCTGCGTTTCCTCGAGCACCTGGGTTACGTCGAAAGCGGCCCGTGCCAGCTCGAACCTGCCGGCTTCGACCTTGGACAGGTCGAGGATGTCGTTGAGCAATGTCAGCAGGGACTGGCCGGAGTTGAGTATGGTGCGGGCGAACTCCAGTCGCTCCTCTTCCTTAAGGTCCGGCATGAGCAGCAATTGCGCCATGCCGAGAATGCCGTTCATGGGGGTGCGCAATTCGTGCGACATGGTGGCGAGGAAGCGGCTCTTGGTCCGGCTTGCGGCTTCGGCGGCTTCCTTGGCCTGGGTCAGCGCCACCTCGGCCTGCTTGCGCTCGGTGATGTCGGTGTAGGTGGTGACGAAACCGCCATGCGGCAGCGGTGAGCCGCGCACTTCGAGGACGATGCCTTTCGGCCGCACCCGCTCGAACACGTGAGGCTGCGGGTGGCGCGCCTTCTCCATCACCGCGGCCGTGATCTGCGCCGGGTCACCCGGGCCATACTCGCCGCGCTCGGCGTTGAAGCGGATCAGATCTTCGAAGCGCGCGCCGAAATGCGTCGCCTCGGCGGGGATGCCGAGGACCTCGGGAAACTTGCCGTTCCAGCACTGCAGCCGCAGCTCGGCGTCGAATACCGACACCGCCTGCGGCAACTGCTCGAGGATATCCTGGAGCATGCGTGCGCTGAGATTGGCACCGGAAATTTCCGGGTCGTGCCTGCTTTGGTTCACTGTCGCCCTGATCGAGGAAACACAATAAACGGCCACCGCTGGCGAAGTATCGGGGCCACCGGCTTCCCGGTCAAGCGCGCCCAGGGACCGCGTGCCTAGGGACCGGGGGCAACGGGCGTCAGCCGCCAGATCTCCGCGTTGTATTCCTCCATGGTGCGGTCGGTGGAGAACTTGCCGCTGGCCGCCGTGTTGAGGATGCTCATGCGCGTCCACCGCTCGCGATCACGGTAGGCGGCCGCGGCGCGGTCCTGGGCATCGACGAAGGAGCGGAAATCGGCCGCCACCAGCCACGGATCGTGCGGATTGCGGATGGCCTGGATCACGGGATCGAACAGACCGGGCTCGAACTGGTTGAAATGGCCGGATTCGAGCAGTTCCATCACCCGCTTGAGGTCGGGATCGGCGGCGATGATGGCGGCGGGGTCGTAATCGCGGCGGGTGTTTTCCACCTGTTCGGCGGTGAGGCCGAAGAGGAAGAAACTGTCGTCGTTGCCGCTCAGTTTCGCCACCTCTTCGCGGATTTCGATGTTGGCACCGTCGAGCGTGCCGATGGTCACCGCGCCGTTCATCATGAACTTCATGTTGCCGGTGCCCGAGGCCTCCTTGCCGGCCGTCGAGATCTGCTCGGAAAGGTCGCTGCCGGGCGCGATCACCTCCATCGCCGAGACGCGGTAGTTGGGCAGGAAGGCCAGCTTGAGCCAGTTGCGGACATCGGCGTCCTCGTTGACCACCTCCGCCACCTTGGCGATCAGCGTGATGATGCGCTTGGCGATGAAATAGCCGGGCGCCGCCTTGCCGCCGATCAGCACGCAGCGCGGCGTCCACTCCCCCTCGTCACCCTGCTTCAGCCGGGCATAAAGGTGGATGACGTGGAGGACGTTGAGCAGCTGGCGCTTGTACTCGTGCATGCGCTTGACCTGCACGTCGAACATCGCATCGGGATCGAAGTCCACCTTGCAGTCGCGCTTGACCATCTCGGCCAGGCGCACCTTGTTGGCGCGCTTCACCGCGTGCCAGCGGCTGCGGAAGGCCGGGTCGTCGGCATGCCGGGCCAGCCCGCGCAGCTCGTCGAGGCGGGTGACCCACGCGGCGCCGATGGTCTCGTTGATCAAACGGGCCAGCCCCGGGTTGGCGGCGGCGAGCCAGCGGCGCTGGGTGACGCCATTGGTCTTGTTGTTGAACTTCGCCGGCCACAGCTCGAAGAAGTCGCTGAACAATCCATGTTGCAGCAGGTCGGAATGCAGCTCGGCCACGCCATTGACCGAGAAGCTGCCGACGATGGCCAGGTAGGCCATGCGCACCTGCGGCTCCGGCCCTTCCTCGATCAGCGACATGCGCGCCAGGCGCTCGGTATCGCCCGGCCAGCGTCGCGCCACCGCAACGAGGAAGTGCGCGTTGATCTCGTAGATGATCTCCATCAGGCGCGGCAGCAACTGGCCGAAGAGTCGCACCGACCACTTCTCCAGCGCCTCGGGCAGCAGCGTGTGGTTGGTGTAGGCCATGGTGCGGCAGGTGATCTTCCATGCCTCACCCCACTCCAGTCCATGCTCATCCACCAGCAGGCGCATCAACTCGGGCACCGCGCAGGTGGGATGGGTGTCGTTGAGCTGGAAGCAGTTCTTCGCGGCGAACTGGCTGAAATCGTTGCCGTGGTGCAGTTCCCAGCGCTCGAGCACGTCCTGCAGGCTGGCCGAAGCGAGGAAGTACTGCTGGCGCAGCCGCAGCTCCTTGCCGTTCTCGGAGGCGTCGTTGGGGTAGAGCACCATGGTGATGTTCTCGGCGGCGTTCTTCGCCGCCACCGACTCGGTGTAGGAGCCGGCGTTGAACTCGCCGAGGTCGAACTCGTCGGTGGCCGCGGCAGACCACAGCCGCAGCACGTTGACCGTGCCGTTGCGATAGCCGGGGATCGGCGTGTCGAAGGGCACCGCCAGCACGTCCTTGCTGTCGACCCAGCGCGCGTGCTGGCGACCCTTGGCATCCTTGTAGAACTCGGTGCGGCCGCAATAATGGATGCGCCGGGTGTGCTCGGGCCGCTCCAGTTCCCACGGGTTGCCGTCGCGCAGCCAGTGGTCGGGCTCCTCCACCTGGCGGGCGTTCTCGATGTGCTGGCGGAACATGCCGTACTCATAGCGGATGCCGTAGCCCATCACCGGCAGCTGCAGCGTGGCGCAGCTGTCGAGGAAGCAGGCGGCGAGGCGGCCGAGGCCGCCATTGCCGAGGCCGGCGTCGTGCTCGACGTCGATCAGTTCCTCGAGATCGAGGCCGAGCCGGCGCAGCACCGCCTCGGTGGTCTCGTCGAGGCCGAGGTTGAGCAGCGCGTTGCCCAGGGTGCGCCCCATCAGGAACTCGAGCGAGAGGTAGTAGGCATGGCGGGCGCCGGTTTCCTCGTAGGCGTAGCGCGTGTTCTTCCAGCGCTCCATCAGGCGGTCGCGCAGCGCCAGCACCAGCGCCTGGTAGGGATAGTGCGAGGAACGGCAATACTTGTCGCGACCGAGGAAATTGCCGAAGTAGCGGCGGATGTCGAGCGCCAGCGCTTCGACGTCCATGCCCAGCGGCGGCAGTTCGGAGAGTTCGGCGGCAGGCTTGCCGGCACGCAGGGCTTTGAGGGGACTGGGACTGGTTGGGATGGTCATATGCGTTCCGTAAATCAGGGAAACAGCCGGCGCAGGCCGGCAAGGTAATCGGCGGCTTCTGCCGCGGTTTCGACGGGCGCCCAGGTGGCACGCTCGGCGACGGTCAGCGGCAGGTAGGGACCGGACTTGGCTTCGAGGAAGACCGTGCCGGGCTCGAGGGCGAAAACGGTGTGCCAGGTGCCGTGGGCGATGTCGATGCCGGCCGCCGTCCCGATGCTGGCGGCGGTACCGGCTACCGCCGTCCCGCCAGCGCCGACTTTCTGCGTCTGCACGACCTCGCCTGAATCATCGAAGACCACCAGCCCCAGCGCGCCGCGCAGCACCACCATGGTCTCGTCCTTGGTCGGGTCGAGGTGGCGGTGCGGCGCGATGTAGGAGCCGGGCTCGATGGCGTTGAGCAGGCGGTGGGCAGGATAGTCGTCGCGCGGATGGAAGTTGCGGTTCTTGCGGCCGCGCGGCGCCGCGCGGGCCTCGGCGCTGACGGCGTCGAGCAGCACATCGTCGATCAGGGTAATCATGAATAAATGACCTTCACGTTGGCGGGCGAGAGCCATTCGGAGAGACCCGTGAGCAGGGCGTCGTCGAGGCGCACGCGCCAGGACTCCGGCAGCATCAGTTCGGCCGCGGCGTCGGCGTTGCGGTAGCACAGCCGTACCGGGCAGCCGCCGCTGCGGTAGGGGGCGAGCAGGGTCTGCAGCTTGCCGGCGGTTTCTGCGCGCGAGCCGCCGTTGAGCGAGAGCTGCAGCAGCCGCGCGTAGCGGCCGCGCGCCTCGCCCAGAGTCAGCAGGCGGTCGGCGGTGACGCGCAGGCCGCCGCTGTAGTCGTCGCGGCCGACTTTGCCCTCGACCAGCAGCAGCTCGTCTTCCCTGATCTTGTTGCGCTCGGCCTCCCACAGCTCGTTGAACACGGTCAGTTCGACCTGCGCTGCACCGTCGTCGAGGGTGACGATGGCCATCTTGCCGCGGCGGGTCATCTGGGTGCGCGTCGCCAGCACCACGCCGGCGAGCAGCTGCACATCCTTCTGCGCTTCGATCTGGCCCAGGCCGCGCTTGACGAAGCTGGCCAGCTCGGCACGGTAGGCGTTGAACGGGTGGCCGGAGAGGAAGAAGCCGAGCGCGGCCTTCTCCTGCAGCAACTGTTCGCGCTCGCCCCACGCCGCCGCCTCGACATAGCCGACCTGGGCATCGCCACCGCCGTCGCCCATGTCGAACAGGCCGCTCTGCAGGGCGTTGCGCTCGGCCTGCTCGGCGGCTTCGAGCGCGATGCCGGCCGAGGCCAGCATCTTCGCGCGGTTGGCGTCGAGGCTGTCGAAGGCGCCGGCGCGGATCAGCGCCTCGATGACGCGGCGGTTCACCACGCGTTTGTCGATGCGGCGGCAGAAGTCGAACAGGTCCTTGAACGACCCCCCATTGTCACCTTGGCGCGCCTTGAGGATGGCGCCGAGCGCCGATTCACCGGTACCCTTGATCGCGCCGAGGCCGTAGCGGATGGTGGTCGCATCCACCGGCTCGAAGCGGATGCCGCCCTCGTTGATGTCGGGCGGGCGAAACGTCAGTCCGTTCTCCCTGGCGTCGTTGAAGAAGAACTGCACCTTGTCGGTGTTGGCCATTTCCGACGACAGCGTGGCCGCGACGAAGGCCGCCGGATGGTGGCACTTGAGCCAGGCCGTGTGGTAGGCGACCAGCGAATAGGCGGCAGCGTGCGACTTGTTGAAGCCGTAGCCGGCGAACTTCTCCATGGTGTCGAAGATCTCGTTCGCCTTGTCCGGGACGATGGCGTTCTCCGCCGCGCCCTTGACGAAGATCTCGCGCTGCTCGGCCATCTCCTCGGCCTTCTTCTTGCCCATGGCGCGCCGCAGGAGATCCGCACCGCCGAGCGAGTAGTTGGCCACCACCTGCGCCGCGCGCATCACCTGCTCCTGGTACACCATGATGCCGTAGGTGTTGGAGAGCACCGGTTCGAGGCTGGGATGCGGGTAGAGCACGCGCTCGCGGCCGTGCTTCCTGGCGATGAAGCTGGGGATGAAGTCCATCGGCCCCGGCCGGTAGAGCGCATTCAAGGCGATCAGGTCTTCAAGGCGGTCGGGCTTCGCCTGCACCAGCATGTCCTTCATGCCGCCGGATTCGAACTGGAACACCGCCGTGGTGTTGGCGTTCTTGAACACCTTGTCGTAGGTCGCCTTGTCGTCGAGCGGAAGCTGGTCGAGGTCGACATCGACGCCCTCGACGCGCTTGATCGATTTGACCGCCTCGTCGAGGATGGTCAGCGTGCGCAGGCCGAGGAAGTCGAACTTGACCAGCCCGGCCTTCTCGACGTCGTCCTTGTCGAACTGGCTGACTACCGAGTCGTTGCCGCCGGTGGCCGAATAGAGCGGGCAGAAGTCGGTGAGCTTGCCCGGCGCGATCAGCACGCCGCCGGCATGCATGCCGACGTTGCGCGTGAGTCCTTCGAGTTTCTCCGCCAGGGTCCACAACTGTTTGAGTTCTTCTTCGCGCTCGACGCGGTCGAGGAGTTGCGGCTCGGCCTCGCGCGCCTTCTCCAGGGTGATGCCGAGTTCGTTGGGGATCAGCTTGGCGAACTGGTCGACGAAGTTGAAGGGCAGGTCGAGCACGCGGCCGACGTCGCGGATCACCGCCTTGGCGGCCATGGTGCCGAAGGTGACGATCTGCGACACGGCGTGGGCACCGTACTTGTCCTTGACGTACTGGATGACGCGGTCGCGGCCCTCCTGGCAGAAGTCGATGTCGAAGTCCGGCATCGACACCCGCTCGGGGTTGAGGAAGCGCTCGAACAGCAGCTCGTAGCGGATCGGGTCGAGGTCGGTGATCTTGAGGCTGTAGGCCACCAGCGAGCCGGCGCCGGAACCGCGGCCGGGGCCGACCGGCACGCCGTTGTTCTTGGCCCAGTTGATGAAGTCGGCGACGATCAGGAAGTAGCCGGGAAAGCCCATCTGCTGGATGGTCTTGATCTCGAACTCGAGGCGGTCGGCATAGAGCGGGCGCCGGCTTTCGCGCTCGGCCGCGTCGGGGAACAGCCGCGCCAAACGAACTTCGAGCCCGGCGCGCGATTCGTTGGCGAGGTGCTCGTCGAGGGTGACCCCGTCGGGCGTCGGGAACCGTGGCAGGAAGTTCTTGCCGAGCGTGAGCGAAAGATTGCAGCGCCGCGCGATCTCCACCGAGTTCTCCAGCGCCTCGGGCAGGTCGGCGAACAGTTCCGCCATCTCGGCCTGGGTCTTGAAGTACTGCTCCTCGCTGAAGGCCTTGGGCCGGCGCGTGTCGGCCAGCACGTAGCCCTCGGCGATGCAGACGCGCGCCTCGTGGGCGGTGTAGTCGGCACGGGCGATGAACTGCACGGCGTGGGTGGCGACCAGGGGCAGCGCCAGGCGGCCGGCCAGTTGCACGGTCTGCTGCACCAGGGCTTCCGGCTGCCCGCCGCTGCTGCCGCCGCAGCGGCGTTGCACCTCGAGATAGAAGTTGCCGGGAAAGAGCGCGGCCCAGGCGCGGGCCGCGGCCTCGGCCCGTTCCGGCTTGCCGGCCAGCAGCGCCTGGCCGGCGTCGCCGAGCCCCGCGCCCGACAAGGCGATCAGCCCGCTGTTGTCGCCGGCGGCAAAGGCGGCAGGCTTGATCTCGGCACGACCGTGGCGGCGCGGCGCCAGTTGCGCCGCCGACAGCAGCTCGCACAGTCGCAGATAGCCGCCATGGTTCTTCGCCAGCAGCAGCAGGCGCGAAGGGGCATCGCGTTCATTTTCCGGGCCGACCCAGACATCGGCGCCGATGATCGGCTTGACGCCGGCCCCGCGCGCCGCGGTGTAGAACTTGACCATGCCGAACAGGTTGCCCAGGTCGGTCAGGGCCAGCGCCGGCATCGCGTCAGCAGCAGCCGCCTTGATCGCGGCGTCGAGGCGCGTCAGGCCATCGCTGATCGAGTATTCGCTGTGGAGGCGGAGATGGACGAAACGGGGAGCCGGCATGGAGGCGGAATTTTACCTCCGACACATGCGCCGAACATCAGCATCGCTTATACGGGATTGCTTCGCGCTGCCACGCTTTTCCCCATGGCCAGCGGGAGCACGATCACCCGTTTGGGTTTAGACTCGCGCCGGACTACGCCAAGGGAGAATATTCATGACTCACAAGCACACGCTCCTCCTCGCGGGCATCGGCGCCTGCCTCCTGACGTCCCTGGCCGCCGCGGCCACCCCAGCGCCTGCCGCCACCCCAGCGCCTGCCAGCGCTCCCGCATCTGCCAGCCCCCCTGCATCTGCCACCGCCGAAGCCAAGGTGGCCGCGGCAGCCGAACCGGCACCGGCAAGCAAGCCCGCACGGGCCCGCGGCGATGCCCGCAAGTGCCTCAAGTACTCTGACAACAAGTCGATCCGCAGCTGCGCCGAAAAATACCGCTAGCCGCCTATTTCCCGAACTGCAGTGCCTTTTCCGCCACGCGGCGGCCGAGGTGCTCGGCGGTCCTGAGGTCGCTGTCCTGCATGGCGTCGGCGCCCTGGTCGGCATTGGCCTGGGCCATCGCGCCGAGGTAGCTGCCGAGGCGGTTGAGATCGCTCACCGCGCCCTGGCTCGAGTTGTTGCCGGGCATCAGGCCGAGGCTGACCCAAAGCATCGCGTGCTGCGCGGCCAGCACCGACAGCTGCATCAGCGAGTTGAGCTTGTCGCCGGATTGCGATGCCGAGCAGGTGAAGCCGGCGGCGAGCTTGTCCTTCCAGCCCTGGGTGAACCAGACCTTGGAACTGGCGTCCATGAAGGCCTTGAACGGCGCCGAGACGCTGCCCATGTAGGTCGGCGCGCCGAAGATGATGGCGTCGGCGGCGGCGAGCTGTGCCCAGCCCATGTCGTCGATGGTGGTGACGTCGAGCAGCCGCGCTTCGGCGCCGGCGACCGATTGCGCGCCGGCCAGCACGGCCTCGGCCTGGCGTTTGGTGTGGCCGTAGCCGCTGTGGTGGGCGATGACGATTTTTTTCATGGTGTGTTTTCTCCGTGGGGTTGGGGGACGTGCATCAAGGCAGGTCGAAGAGCAGCAGTTCGCTCTCGCTGCCGGCCAGGATTTCGAGATTCGTTTCGTCGGCCACCTTGGCGGCATCGCCGCCGGCCAGCGACTGGCCGTTCGACAGTGACCGCTCCGCTCACCACATGAAGGTAGGCGCGGCGGCCCCCGGTGAGCGCGTACTTCACCGTGTCGCCAGCGCCGACTTTTCTGGCGAACAGCAGCGCGTTCTGATGGATGGTGAGGCTGCCGTCGCGGCCGTCGGGCGAGGCGATGGCACACCACGCCCCGCGCTTGGCGGCATCGTCGAAGGTCTTCTGCTCGTACTCGGGCGCGATGCCGATCACGTCGGGCTGGATCCATATCTGTAGCAGGTGCACCGGCTCGTCGGCCGCGGCGTTGAACTCGCTGTGCATCACGCCGCGGCCGGCGCTCATGCGCTGCACTTCCGGCGCGCGGAAGGTCGCGCCGTTGCCCATGCTGTCCTGGTGGCGCAGCGGGCCGGACAGCAGGTAGGTGACGATCTCCATGTCGCGGTGGCCGTGCATGCCGAAGCCGGTGGCGGGGGCGACGATGTCCTCGTTGATGACGCGCAACGGGCCCCAGCCCATGTGGTCGGCATCGTGGTAATCGGCGAAGGAAAAGCTGTGCCAGCTCTTGAGCCAGCCATGATCGGCGTGGCCGCGTTCGTTCGACTTGCGCAGGGCAATCATCTTCACGCCTCCTGTGATATTGTTTCAAGCCATGTGATCAATGTAATGCTGGCTTGTACTCGAAACAACCGACCGTTTTTCACCGTATCGGTTAATTTATTTCACCATGAAGATCAGCCTCGAAGCACTGGAACTGCTCGACGCCATCGACCTGCGCGGCAGCTTCGCCGGCGCGGCGGCGGCGCTGCACCGCGTGCCGTCGGCGGTGACCCATGCCGTGCGCCGCCTCGAGGCCGATCTCGGCGTCATGTTGTATGCACGCCAGGGCCGGCGCGCGGTGCTGACCGAGGCCGGCCGCACCCTGCTCGAACAGGGACGCCACCTGCTCGCCGCCGCCGGCGAACTCGAGTGCCGGGTGCAGCGCGTGGCCACCGGCTGGGAGAACGAGCTGCGCATCGCCGTCGAGGCCGTGATCGAGCCCGCGCGACTGCTGCCGCTGGTGGCCGAATTCGAGGAGGCAAATGGTGCGGCCAGTGGCACCCGCCTGCGCTTCGGCGTCGAGGTGCTGGCCGGCTGCTGGGAGGCCGTGCTCTCCGGCCGCGCCGACCTCGCCGTCGGTGCCTCGGGCGAGCCGCCGCCGGGCGGTGGCTGGCTGACACGGCCGCTGGGTGAAATGGAATTCGTGTTCACCGTGGCGCCGCACCATCCGCTGGCCGCGCTGCCCGAACCGCTGGAGCCCGCAGACATCGCCCGCCACCGTGCCGTTGCGCTGGCCGACAGCTCGCGCGAGCTGATGGCGCGCACCGTCGGGCTGCTCTCGGGCCAGCCGGTGCTGACCGTGGCCGATGCCGCGAGCAAGCGGGCGGCGCAGATCGCCGGGCTGGGGATAGGCTACCTGCCGCGGTGGATGGCTGAAGAGGACGCCGCCGCCGGCCGGCTGGTCATCCGCCGCACCCGCGAAGGCGTGCGCGTCGCGCCGCTCTGCCTGGCCTGGCGGCGCAGCCACGAAGGCCGCGCACTGGAGTGGTTCGTGGAGCGGCTGGCGACGCCGCAATGGCGCGCCGCGCTGCTCGGCGCCTAGTTCGGGACTGCCCCGGCCGCCGGCGGCATCCCTATGCCGAAAGCGATATGGCGCATAATCCTGCCGCATGAGTAGCCCGACACCCGACAGCCAGGAACGGTTGTTCTTCCACCTCGAACAGATGACGCAGCAGCGCGACCGCGCCGGGGCCGTCGTTGCGCTGTTGCGCGGGCTGCACGAATTGCTCGATCTCCGTCGTGCCAGCTTCCACTGCCTGCTGATGCCGGCGGGGGACATCCTGGTCGGACTCGTCGCCTCGGTCGATGCCGCCGGCACCGACCTGCATTACGACGGCCTGGCCTGGCCCGACGACCTGGTGTCGATCGAATGCCAGCCGCAGTTGCAGGCCAGCCTGCAACTCCACGGCCCCCACTACGACATCGATGCGGAATCGGGCTGGCAGCGCCTGACGCTGCCCGTGGCTTCGACCGGCGCCGAGATCATCGGCTTCGTCAC
The DNA here is from genome assembly GCA_963709555.1 of uncultured beta proteobacterium. Lineage (GTDB taxonomy): Bacteria > Pseudomonadota > Gammaproteobacteria > Burkholderiales > Rhodocyclaceae > Sulfurisoma. Next base: position 82,367 of record CAVPWR010000007.1, read on the forward strand.
CCTGTTGGCTGACAGCCCGCTGCTGGCCGATGCGCCGGTGATAAGCGGGCTGCTGGCGATGTTCGCCAACCATCGCCAACTGCTCGACTACGCCGAAGTCGACACCCTGACCCGCCTGCTCAACCGCAAGACCTTCGACGAATCCCTGCTGCGCATCCTCGCCCGCATCGGCAACCCCGGCGACGTCGAGTCGGGCGCGCTGCACCTGCCGCATCGCCGCCAGCCGCGTCCGGCGATGGAGCAGCACTGGCTCGGCGTGATCGACATCGACCACTTCAAGCGCATCAACGACGGCTTCGGCCACCTGATCGGCGACGAAGTGCTGATCCTGCTCGCCAACATGATGCGCGCCTCGTTCCGCGCCCAGGACCGGCTGTTCCGTTTCGGCGGCGAGGAGTTCGTCGTGCTGCTCAATCCGACCGAGGCCGAGAATGCCGCGCGCGCCTTCGAGCGCTTCCGCCTGACCGTGGCCGGCTTCAACTTCCCCCAGGTCGGACGGGTCACGGTCAGCACCGGCTTCGCCCGCATCGCCCCCGGCGACACGCCCTCGGCGATATTCGACAATGCCGACGAGGCCCTCTACTGGGCCAAGGGCCACGGCCGCAACCGGGTCTGCGCCTACGAGCAGCTGGTCGCAAGCGGCATGCTGCAGCAGCGCGCAGCGCCGACAAGCGACGTCGAGCTTTTCTAGATCGTTCCCGCCCCGGCCCAGTCGATGATGGGCTGCCACTGCTCCCAGTCCTGCGCCGCGCGCGAGGCCGGCATCTCGAAAATGGTGAGGCCGTGGGCGGCGGCCTGGACGTAGTTCTGGGTATCGCGCAGGTAGGCCAGCACCGGCAGGCCGCGCCCGGCGAGGAAACGCTCGAGCTCGCCGGCGGCGCGCGTGCGCGCATCGACGCGCATGCCGACCACGGCGACGAAGGCGTGCTGCTTGCGGATTTCCTTCTCCTCCAGCAGCAGGTCGAGGAAATGCCGGGTGGCGAGGATGTCGAAGATCGACGGCTGCAGCGGCACGATCACCCGGTTCACCAGCTTCAGCACCTGCGCCAGTTTTTTCCCGTGCAGCCCGGCCGGCGTGTCGAGCACGACGTGGGTCGTTTCCTTCGGCGGCCGCGCCGGCCGATCGGGTTCGATCTCCCAGGTATCGATGTGCGGCAGGCCGGCGGGGCGGATCTTCAGCCACTCGCGCGAGGATTGCTGGCGGTCGATGTCGCCGAGCATGACCGCATGGCCATGACGCGCGAACCAGCCGGCGAGGTTGGTGGCGAGCGTGCTCTTGCCGCTGCCGCCCTTGGGATTGGCGATGAGGAAGGATTGCATCAGGGCAACAGCACCGTCGAGCCGGTGGTCTTGCGCGACTCGAGGTCGATGTGGGCCTGCGCCGCGTCCTTGAGCGCGTAGGTCTGGTTGACCTCGATCTTCACCTTGCCGGCGGTCGACGACGTCGAACAGCTCGGTCGCGCTCTGCACCAGGTCGGCACGCCTGGCGACGTAGGTGAACAGGCTCGGCCGCGTCAGGAACAGCGAGCCGCGCTTGGACAGTTCCTGGGTATCGACCGGCGCCACCGGCCCCGAGGACTGGCCGAAGGTGACCATCATGCCCAGCGGCCGCAGGCAGTCGAGCGACTTGGCGAAGGTGTCGGCGCCAACCGAATCGTAGGCCACCGGCACGCCCTCGCCGCCGGTGATTTCCTTGACGCGCTCGACGAAATTCTCGCGCGTATAGACGATGGGGTGATCGCAGCCGTGGGCCTGCGCCAGCGCGGCCTTCTCGTCCGAACTGACCGTGCCGATGACCGTCGCGCCCAGCGCCTTGGCCCACTGGCAGACGATCAGGCCGACGCCACCGGCGGCGGCCTGGATCAGGATGGTGTCGCCGGGCTGCACGCGGTAGGTGCGGCGCAGCAGGTATTGCGCGGTCATGCCCTGCAGCATCATCGCCGCGGCCGTCTTCATGTCGATGGCGTCGGGCAGCTTCACCAGCCGGTCGGCGGGGATGTTGCGCGCCTCGGCATAGGCGCCGACCGGACCGCCGGCATAGGCGACGCGGTCGCCGACTTTCACCTCGGTCACCGCCGGGCCCACCGCCTCGACCACGCCCGCGCCCTCGAGGCCGATGCCGGAGGGCAGGCCGATCGGATAGCGGCCGGTACGGTAATAGACGTCGATGAAGTTGAGGCCGACCGCCTCGTGCCGCACCCGCGCCTCGTTGGGCGCAGGTGCCGGCACCTCGACCTCTTCCCAGCGCAGCACTTCGGGCCCGCCGGCCTGGTGGAATCGGATGGCGTGAGTCATGGGGATCTCCTCGTTGCTATTCGGGAACGCCAGGGGCACAAACTACCCTGCCCGCGGGGGAAACTCAATCGTGCAAGTTTAGCTTGCCGGGACAGGCCGGGGGCGGCGGGAAACCAGTCCATACAAACATTGGCCTGTTGCGTTCGCCGTGTCGCCAGCGCCGACTTTTTCGGCCCGGGCGGGACGGGTGCAGCGTGAGGGGGAGAGGGTGCCAATGACCGCCGATCCTGCCGCCTTCATTGCCGCTGACGGTAGTAACTCACGAATTGGTCCTTGGTCAGCGGCTTGGCGTAGTAGTAGCCCTGGAACAGCTGGCAGTCATGTTGCATCAGGAAGTCGAGCTGCTCCACGGTTTCCACGCCTTCGGCCACGACCTTCAACTTGAGGGTGTTCGCCATGTTGAGAATGGTAACGACCATCGCCCGCCCCTCTTCTTCACGGCCCAGCACGCAGACGAAGGCGCGATCGATCTTGATCTCGTCGAGGGGCAGCCGGTTCAGGTAGCTGAGGGACGAATAGCCGGTGCCGAAATCGTCCATGGAGAAGCGGATGCCCAACTGCTTCAGCCGGTTCATCACCAGAATGACGCGATTGATGTCCTCGGCGACGATCGATTCGGTGATCTCGAACATCAGCTTGCGACACAGGCCGGCGTCGAGATGGCGCTGCACCAGTGCTTCGACCCGCGCCTCGAAATCGTGGTGGGTAAACTGCCGCATGCTGATGTTGATCGAGAACTGGTCGAGCGCGATGCCGGCGTCGTGCCATTCGCGCAGCGTCACGAACGCGGATTCGAGGATGTGGTTGCCCAGTTCGACGATCAGGCCCGTCTGTTCGGCGATGGGAATGAATTGCGCCGGCGAGACCGCACCGAGCGTCGCATTGTTCCAGCGGGCCAGCGCCTCGGCGCCGACGACGCGTCCCGCGCGATCCAGCTGCGGCTGGTAGTGCAGGGTGATTTCGGCGCTGGCCAGGGCGAAGTGGAGCAGGCGTTCGATCTCCAGCCGGCTCTCGACCCGGGCGGACATTTCCTCGTTGAACATGAAGACGCCGTCGCGCCCCTTGGCCTTGACCTCGTACATCGCGATGTCGGCCTCCTTGATGAAGGTGCCGGCGTTTGCGCCGCGGCGGCTGATGATGCTCACGCCGATGCTCGCGCTGATATAGAGATGATGCTTGTCGACGACATAGGTCTGCTTGAGCCTGGCGATGAGGCTTTCCGACAGTTCCAGGGCGGCACGCGCGCAGGCTGCCCGGTCGGCGAAGTCGCCCCCGGTGATGATGAACTCGTCGCCACCGAGGCGGGCGAGCACATCGCCGGCGGGCAACTGCTGCTGCAGCCGCGCGACGACGTCCTGCAGGAGTTGATCGCCGACATCGTGACCCAGCGAGTCGTTGACGGTCTTGAAGTGGTCGAGGTCGATGAGCAGCAGGTAGGAGAACTCGCCGCTCTCGCTCAGCGAGTTCATCCGCTGCTGCAGGTGTTCGATGAAATACTGCCGGTTGTAGAGTGAGGTGAGGCCGTCGTGCGTCGCCTGATGGTAGGCCTTCATCAGCAGATCGTGACTGCTCGCGGCCGCATAGAGCAGGACCCAGGTCAGGGTGCAGGCGAAGATGGTGAGGACATAGCCATACCATTCGCCGATGAAGAAGAAATAGACGATCAGCGGCACCATCAGGATGAAGAGGGTAGGCCGGTAGAGGCGGCGGTCCGAAGACAGCAATGAGGCGGCAACGACGGAGGCGCCAATCTCGGTGAAGATGGCGATGTAGTGGAGCTTGTAGGCGTCCTGGCCGACGTAGAGCAGGAAGATCAGGGGCCACAGCAGGAAGAAGACGTAGAAGAACCACGTGCACTGCCGATACCAGCGGTCGCGCCGGCTTTCGCTCATCGCATCGAAGTCGAGGGCCCGGTAGAGCCGATACCCCCACAGGGAGGCCACGATCACCAGCAGATACCAGACGAAGGCCGGAACGAAGATGTCGTTGAGCCAGCCAAGGAAGAGATAACCCAGTCCCGGGAAAAGCGAAAGCACGATGAACACCGGGATCTGCCGGTGCAGGAAATCGTAGAAGCGCTTATCTCTCATGACGCACTGATGGGCACACCGGGCTGATTACCAAGCCAAATATACCTCGTTCCGGGATGGCGAGTTCACTGGCAAGGCGGCGGTACTTTCTGCGGGGCATGCCGGCGCCACGGCGAATCAGCCGCGCCCGGCCCCGCCCAGGTGATTCGCGTCCACCACCCCCAGCGCCGTCATGTTCACCAGCCGTCGCACCGTCGCCGTCGGCGTCAGGATATGCACCGGCTTGGCCGCGCCGAGCAGGATGGGGCCGACGGTGACACCGTCGCCATTGGTTTCCTTCAGCAGGTTGAAGGCGATGTTGGCGGCATCGACGTTGGGCATGATCAGCAGGTTGGCCTCGCCCTTGAAGCGGCAGTCGGGATAGAGGCGCGCACGAATCGATTCGTTCAAAGCGGCGTCCCCGTGCATCTCGCCATCGACCTCGAGCTGCGGGTTGCGGGCGTTGATGATCTCCAGCGCGCGGGCCATCTTCTGCGCCGATTCCGAACGCTTGCTGCCGAAGTTGGAATGCGAGAGCAACGCCACCTTCGGGACCAGGCCGAAGCGGCGCACTTCCTCGGCGGCCATCAGCGCGATGTCGGCGAGCAGGCCGGGATCGGGATCCTCGTTCACGTAGGTGTCGCAGATGAACAGCGTGTGGCGCGGCAGCAGCAGCAGGTTCATCGCGGCGAAGCAGTGGGCGCGCGGCTTGAGGCCGATGACGTCGCGGACATGGGCGAGGTGCTGGTCGTGCTGGCCGACCAGGCCGCAGAGCATGGCGTCGGCGTCGCCGCGACGCAGCAGCATGGCGCCGATCAGCGTGGTGTCGGAACGCATGCGCTGCCTGGCCACCTCCGGCGTCACGCCCTGGCGCCCCATCAGGCGCTGGTAATCCTGCGCCAGTTCCTTGTAGCGGCCGTCGGACTCGGGGTTCACCAGTTCGAAGTCCGTACCCGGCCTGAGCGAGAGGCCGGCGCGCGCCAGCCGCGTCTCGATCACCTCGGGGCGACCGATGACGATGGGCCGGGCCAGCCCGTCGTCGAGAACCGCCTGCACCGCGCGCAGCGTGCGCTCGTCCTCGCCGTCGCAGTAGATGACGCGCCGTGGCGCTTCCTTGGCGGCGGCGAACACGGGCTTCATGACGAAGCCGGAGTGGTAGACGAAGGCGTTGAGCTGGTCGGTGTAGGCGGCCAGGTCGGCCACCGGCCGCGTCGCCACGCCCGAATCGGCCGCGGCCTGCGCCACCGCCGGCGCGATCTTGAGGATGAGGCGCGGATCGAAGGGCTTGGGGATCAGGTACTCGGGGCCGAAGCGCAGGGACTCGCCGCCATAGGCCATGGCCACCACGTCGGAGGCCTCGACGCGGGCCAGTGCCGCCAGCGCGCGCACGGCGGCGAGCTTCATCTCCTCGGTGATCGTCGTCGCCCCGGCATCGAGTGCGCCGCGGAAAATGAAGGGGAAGCACAGCACGTTGTTGACCTGGTTCGGGTAGTCCGAGCGGCCGGTGGCCATGATGGCGTCGCTGCGCACAGCCTTCACTTCCTCGGGGGTGATTTCCGGCGTCGGGTTGGCCAGCGCCAGGATCAGCGGATGGGCGGCCATCTTCGCCACCATCTCCTTCTTCAGCACGCCGCCGGCGGAGAGGCCGAGGAAGACATCGGCGCCTTCGATCACCTCGGCCAGCGTGCGCATGTCGGTCTTCTTGGCGTAGCGCGCCTTGATCGGGTCCATGTCCTCGACACGGCCTTCGTAGGCCACGCCCTTGATGTCGGTGACCCAGATGTTCTCGACCTTGACGCCGAGATTGACCAGCAGGTCGAGGCAGGCCAGCGCCGCCGCGCCGGCGCCGGAGGTGACCAGCTTCACCTCCTCGAGCTTCTTGCCGATCAGGTGCAGGCCGTTCAGCACCGCGGCGCCGACGACGATGGCGGTGCCGTGCTGGTCGTCGTGGAACACCGGGATCTTCATGCGGCGGCGCAGCTCGCGCTCGATGTAAAAGCACTCGGGCGCCTTGATGTCCTCGAGGTTGATGCCGCCGAAGGTCGGCTCCATCGCGGCGATGTGCTCGATCAGCTTGTCGGGATCGGGCTCGTCGAGCTCGATGTCGAAGACGTCGATGCCGGCGAACTTCTTGAACAGCACGCCCTTGCCCTCCATCACCGGCTTGGCGGCGAGCGGGCCGATGTTGCCGAGGCCGAGCACGGCGGTGCCGTTGGTGACGACGCCGACGAGGTTGGCGCGCACCGTCAGGCGCGACGCCTCGCGCGGGTCGGCGACGATGGCGTTGCAGGCGGCGGCGACGCCGGGCGAGTAGGCCAGCGCGAGGTCGCGCTGGTTGGTGAGGCCCTTGGTCGGCACCACGGAGATCTTGCCGGGGCGGGGAAAGGCGTGGTACTCGAGCGCGGCGGCGCCCAGATCGCGTTCGCTGTCTTGGGTCATGGCATTTCGGGGTGAGGCCGATGGAAGCGCCATTCTAGTGCCAGCCTCCGGGTTCATGGTACTGGTGCCGTTGCACTGACGCCGGCATTACGCCGGACCACACGGCGGCACGGTTAGGCTGCCCGCTGGCGTCGTCAGGAGACGAGGTGGAGCATGGGCTGGCCGCGGCTGCCGCGCTGGTTGAGCCAGGGCAGGCAGGATGGCGCCGACATCGGCGGCGTCGCCAGGAAGCCCTGGTACAGGTCGCAGCCCATCGCCTGCAATATCGACCGCTGCGCCTCGTTCTCGACGCCGACGGCCACGGTCTGCAGGCCGAGCGATTGGCCGAGGCTGATCACGGTCTGCGAAATGGCCCGGCTGCTGACGCTGTCGGCCAGGTCGTGGATGAAGAACAGGTCGACCTTGAGGGTGGTCAGCGGCAGCTGCTGCAGGGAAGCGAGGCAGGACAGGCCGGTGCCGAAGCGGTCGAGTGCCAGGCGCACGCCGAGCTTGCGCAGGTCATGCAGCGTCGTCATGCTGCGCTCGGCGGACTGGCTCAGGGTGTTCTCGGAGAGGGCCAGCTCGAGGCAGGCGGGTTCGATGCCGCTGTCGGAGAGGGCGGCCGCCACCGTCTTCGCCAGGTCGGGATGGTTGAACTGGTGCTGCGAGACATTCACCGACAGCCGCAGCCCGGAGTGGCCGGCATCGTGCCAGCCGCGCAACTGCTGGCAGGCGGTGCGGATGACCCAGTCGCCGACCTCGCGGATCATGCCGGTATCCTCGAGCACGTCGATGAAGTCCGGCGGCAGCAGCAAATTGTCCTCGCCATCCTGCCAGCGCAGCAGAACCTCGACGCCCTCGACCACGTCCGTCGCCAGGCTGAGGATGGGCTGGTAGTGCAGCTCGAAGGCTTCGGCGGCGAGGCCGCGCCGCAGCCTGGATTCGAGGTCGAGGCGATCCTGGTGCCCGCTCTCCAGCGCCGTCGTGTAGACATGGAACATGTCTTGCCCGAGGTTGCGCGCCTGGTACATGGCCAGATCGGCGGCGCGGATGAGCTTGCCGACGAAATCGGCATGATCGGGGAAGCAGGCGATGCCGACGTTGCCGCCGATGATGATTTCGTGGCCCTCGATCTCGAACGGCGAACCGACGGCCTCGATCACCTGGCGCGCCACCTTCTCGGCGCCGGCCGGGTCGGCGAGGTCCTCGAGGATGATGGCGAACTCGTCGCCGCCGAGGCGCGACACCAGCGCCTCCTTGTTGGCCAGGCCCGAGGCGCCGCGTCCCGGCCACTCGGCACCATTGAGCGTCTGCTGCAGCCGCCGCGCCGCCGCGCACAGCAGCTTGTCGCCGACGGCGTAGCCGAGGTTGTCGTTGACCATCTTGAAGCGGGCGAGGTCGAGGAACAGCAGGCCGACATGCGAGCCGCGGCGCTGCGCCCGGAACAGCGCCTCGCTCAGCAGCTCGCGGAAATAGTCGCGATTGGGCAGGCGGGTCAGGCTGTCGTAATTGACGAAGAGGTTGAGGTCGGACTCGGCCTCGCGCCGCTCGCTGATGTTGCGGATCACGGCGATGCGGCAGACATCCATGCGCTCGCCGACGCGGCCGATCGACACCTCGACCGGGATCAGGCTGCCGTCGGCATGGCGCGCCGATACCTCGAAATCCTTGCCCGACTCCAGCCAGAGGTTGCCGTCGCGCAGCGCCTTGGTGCCCGCGACATCGAACAGCGTCTGCAGCGGCTGGCCGATCAGGGTCGAGCGGTCGCGGCCGAACAGCACTTCGGCCGCCTTGTTGATGTCCTTCACCCGCAGGTAGTCGTCGAAGCTCAGCATGCCGTCGCGGGCATAGGCGAACATCTGGCGCGAACGGGCGCGCTCCTCCGCCAGCGAATCGATGGCGCGCTCGATGTCGCGCATCGGCAGGTGGGCCAGTGCCAGGTAGATGCCGAAACCCAGCGTGCCACCGAGCAGCAGGGCGAAGATGGTCACTTCGACCAGGTGACGCTGGGAACGCACGATCACGACGCGACCGGCCACAGCATCACCATCGTGGAAGGAGGCGGCACGGCTGAGCGACAGGCCGGAGGGCATGGTGCCGATCAGAATGACGCGCTCCCCCGCCGCCGTCTCGATATAGCGCGCCTCGTTGGGACGCGCTATATCGAGACGCGCACTGAGCACCGTCGTCAGCGGCCGCTCCTGGCGTTTCCAGAACGACGGGTCGTTGCTGACTACCTGGCGCGTCACCTGTTCGGCAAAGACCGAGCTCAGCAGCTCGAGCTCGACCACCTCCTTGCGGTAGCTCTGGAACCAGACCAGCGCCGGCAGCAACGCCGTCACGGCGAAGGCGATCAGCAGCGCGAGGCTGGTGATGAGGCGGCGGGAATAGGTGGGAGGAGAATCGGCCATGCTGGCAGGATGTCAGAACGTTCCGGGATAGGCGCCGCCGTCGAGCAGCCAGTTCTGCCCGGTGATGTAACCGGCCGCAGCAGAGCACAGCCAGGCGCAGGCGGCGCCGAATTCGGCGGGATCGCCGACACGACCCGCCGGGATCGTCGCCACGCGCTCGGCCAGAGCGGCCTCATAGCTGATGCCCTTGCTCCTGGCCTGACCGCCGATCACCGCCTGCATGCGGTCGGTGGCGAAAAAGCCGGGCAGCAGGTTGTTGATGGTCACGTTGTGCCTGACGGTATTCCTGGCCAGGCCGGCGACGAAACCGGTGAGTCCGGAACGCGCACCGTTGGAGAGGCCCAGCACGTCGATCGGTGCCTTCACCGCGCCGGAAGTGATGTTCACGATGCGGCCGAACTTGCGCTCGATCATGCCGTCCACCGTGGCCTTGATCAGCTCGATCGGCGTCAGCATGTTGGCGTCGAGCGCCTTGAGCCAGTCGTCGCGCGACCAGTCGCGGAAATCGCCGGGCGGCGGGCCGCCGGCGTTGTTGATGAGGATATCGGGATTCGGACAGGCGGCGAGCGCAGCGGCGCGGCCTTCCGCCGTGGTGATGTCCGCCGCCACCGTGGTCACCACCGTGCCGCCGGCGCCGTCCCCGGGGATGACTTTTGCGCGGATCTCAGCCGCCGTCGCCGCCAACGCCTCGGCGCCCCGCGCCACGATGGTCACGGCCACGCCTTCCTGCGCCAGCGCCATGGCACAGGCACGACCCAAGCCCTTGCTCGCCGCGCAGACAAGCGCGCGCCGCCCGGATATCCCCAAATCCATTGTTGTCTTGACTCCTCCTAATGGCATAGTCTACCCCCATGCCGGCCCTCCTGCTTGCCCTCGCCATCCTCGCCGTCGTCGTCGTCCTGCTCTGGCGGCGCAACCGCCGCCTCGAGCGCGAGCGCTACATCCGCGACTACGCCTGGCCCAAGGGGCTGCTCGACCGGCTGGCCAAGCGCCGGCCCGAGCTTTCGCTCAAGGACCGCGCCCTGGTGACGCGCGGGCTGAAACAGTTCTTCCTCGCCTGCCTGCGCTCGGGCCGCTACGTTTCGATGCCCTCGCAGGCCGCGGATGACCTCTGGCACGAGTTCATCCTCTACACCAAGGGTTACGACGCCTTTTGCCGCCAGGCCTTCGGCCGCTTCCTCCACCACACGCCGGCCGTGGTGCTCGCCGACGACCAGCAGAGCAACGAAGGGCTGCGCCGCTGCTGGTACTGGGCTTGCCGCGAGGAGAACATCGATTCGAGGAATCCGTCGCGACTGCCGCTGCTGTTCGCGCTCGACACCAAGCTCGGCATCGCCGACGGCTTTCGCTACACGCCCGACTGCAAGGCGCTCGCGCCCGGCCAGAGCGGCACATCGCACTGTGCCAGCGATCTCGGCAGCGGCTCGGGCAGCGACGGCAGCAGTGGCGACAGCAGCGACTCCGGGGGCGATGGCGGCAGTGGCTGCGGCGGCGGTGGCGACTAGGTCCCACCATCCCCCAGCCCCTTCCTCTCGGAAGGGGAGACCTACTGGCTCGCTGAACGCTCGTCTGCTACGGGGTGCTCCGTTAACCGAGGAAGTCGGCGAGCAACCGGTTGAAGGTCGCGGCCTGCTCGATGTTCGAGAGATGGGCGGCGCCTTCGATGACTTCCAGCCGCGCGCCGGGAATGGCGGCAGCGAGTTCGCGCGCCATCGCGGGCGGCGTGCCGGCGTCCTGATCGCCCACCAGCACCAGCGTCGGGATGGCCAGCGTCTTGAGGCGATCGGTGAAATTCAGCCCGGCGATGGCATGGCAGCAGCCGATGTAGCCGGCCACCGGCGTGGCGCGAATGATATTTCCGATGCGCGCGGCCACGTCCGGATGAGCGGCGCGGTACGGCGCGGTGAACCAGCGTTCCAGCGTCGGGCCGACCAGCGGCTCCAGTCCGCCCGCCTCGATCTGGCGAATGCGCTCCGGCCACGTCGCCTGCACCTCGGGCGGGTAGCGGCCGGTGGTGTCGGCCAGCACCAGCTTGTCGAGGCGTTGCGGCGCGGCCAGGGCCAGTGCCTGGCCGATCATGCCGCCGAGCGAGATGCCGACGAAGCTGGCGCGCTCGATCTTCAGCGCATCGAGCAGACCGACCACGTCAGCCGCCAGCTGGTCGAAATCGTAGGCGCCGGCAGGTGCCGTGCTGCCGCCATGGCCGCGCAGGTCGTAGCGCAGCACGCTGTGGCGTGCCGCCAGCGCCGACTTTTGCGATTCCCAGATCGACAGGTCGCTGCCCAGCGAATGGGCGAACACCACGCAGGGACCGCTGCCGGAAATCTCGTAATGGATGTCGATGCCGTTGGCGTGAGTTTTCATGGGATTCCCTTCATGCAGGTGTCAGTTTGGCGACCGACAGCGCCAGCCATTTCATGCCGGCGGCACCGAAGTTGACCTGGACGCGGGCATCGTTGCCCGAGCCTTCGGCATTGACGATGACGCCAGCGCCGAACTTGGCGTGCTCGACGTTCTGGCCGACGTGGAAGCCGCCGCCGCGATCGGCCGGGGCAGCGCGTGCGGAGGAAAAAGTCTCCTCTGGCGGGACGCCGGCGAAGCCGCCCTTACCCGCCTTCGGCGTCAGCCACTTGAGCAGTGCCTCGGGAATCTCCTCGAAAAAGCGCGAGGGCAGGTTGTAGCGGGTCTGGCCGTGCAGCATGCGCGTCTGGGCGTGCGAGAGGTAGAGCCGCTGCCGCGCCCGCGTCACGGCGACGTACATCAGCCGCCGCTCTTCCTCCAGCCCGTCGGCTTCGAGGATGGCATTCTCGTGCGGGAACAGGCCCTCCTCGAGGCCGCTGATGAAGACGACGTTGAATTCGAGGCCCTTGGCCGAATGCACGGTCATCAGCTGCAGCGCGTCGTCGCCCTCGCCGGCCTGGTGCTCGCCGGCTTCGAGCGAGGCATGGGCGAGGAAGGCCGCGAGGTCGGCGGACAGTTCGCCCTCCTCGCCGACCGCGCCCTCCTCGGCGATGAAGTTGGCGCCGGCGTTGACCAGTTCGTCGAGGTTGGCGAGGCGGTCCTGGCCTTCCTTCTCGGTCTGGTAGTGCGCGCGCAGGCCGGACAGTTCGACGACGTGCTCGATCAGTTCCGGCAGCGGCAGGTGCGCCGCCTCGCGCAACTTGCCGACGAGCTCGGCGAACTTCGCCAGCGAAGTTCCGCCTTTGCCGGCGACCTGCGGGATCGCCGCCATCAGGCTGCCGCCGGCCACTTTGGCCGCATCCTGCAGCAGCTCGAGGCTGCGCGCGCCGATGCCGCGCGTCGGGAAATTCACCACACGGGCGAAGGCCGTATCGTCGCCGGCATTGGCGATCAGGCGCAGGTAGGCCAGCGCATGCTTGATCTCCTGCCGTTCGAAGAAGCGCAGGCCGCCATAGACGCGGTAGGGCAGGCCCGCAGCAAAGAGGGCGTGTTCGAGCACCCGCGACTGGGCGTTGCTGCGGTAGAGCAGCGCCATCTCGGCGCGGGCATGGCCGTCGCGCGACAGCGCCTTGACCTCCTCGACGATCCAGCGCGCCTCGTCGAGGTCGGACCAGGCCTCGAAGGCGCGTATCGGTTCGCCGCTGCCGGCCTCGGTCCACAGGTTCTTGCCCAGCCGCCTGGCGTTGTGCTTGATGATGGCGTTGGCGGCGTCGAGGATGTTGCCGTGCGAGCGGTAGTTCTGCTCGAGGCGGATCACGTTGGCCACCTTGAACTCGCGCTCGAAGTCGCGCATGTTGCCGACGTCGGCGCCGCGGAAGGCGTAGATCGACTGGTCGTCGTCGCCGACCGCGAACATCGCCGCGCCGCCGCCGCCGAGCAGCTTCAACCACCTGTATTGCAGGACGTTGGTGTCCTGGAACTCGTCGACGAGGATGTGGCGGAAGCGCTCCTGGTAGTGGCGGCGCAGCGGCTCGTTGCGCGACAGCAGCTCGTAGGAGCGCAGCAGCAGCTCGGCGAAATCGACCACGCCTTCCTTCTGGCACTGGGCCTCGTAGGCTTCGTAAAGGCCGACGCGCTTCCTCGTGTAGTCGTCCCAGGCCTCGACGGCGTTGGCGCGCAGGCCGGCTTCCTTCTGGCCGTTGATGAAGTGGCAGAGCTCGCGCGGCGGGAACTTCTCGTCGTCAACGTTGAGCGACTTCAGCAGGCGCTTGACGGCGGAGAGCTGGTCGGCCGAGTCGAGGATCTGGAACAGCTGCGGCAGCGCCGCGTCGCGGTGGTGGGCGCGCAGCAGGCGGTTGCAGAGGCCGTGGAAGGTGCCGATCCACATGCCGCGGGTGTTGATCGGCAGCATCGAAGACAGGCGGGTGAGCATCTCCTTCGCCGCCTTGTTGGTGAAGGTGACGGCGAGCACGCTCTGCGGGCTGGCCTGGCCGGTGGAAATCAGCCAGGCGATGCGCGTGGTCAGCACGCGGGTCTTGCCCGAGCCTGCGCCGGCGAGGATCAGGGCGTGTTGCGGGGGCAGCGTGACGGCGGCCAGCTGTTCCGGATTGAGGCCGCGCAGGAGGTCGGACATGGTAGGCCGATTATAACGGCGGGGACTGTGGCGCCGAGGCCACATTGCCGCACTGCATCAGCCTTGCCAAGTCCAAATGAACTAAACCTATGTGAATTAGTCTATTATTGTCTTGCTGCATTGCAGCATTACCCGGCTGCTCTGCAGCAAGGGAGCCCTACCCGGGCTCCCGGCCATTCCGCGAGGGCCCATCCCCGGCGCGGCACCAAGGAGAACACCATGACATGCATCCCGACCGCCGATTACCCCAAGATCCTGCCCTGGCTGGCCCGCAAGGCCGGCGTGCCGCAGCCCCGCGCCGAAGCGCTGTGGCGCCGCGCCGAGCGTTTCGCCGACAGCATCGCCCGCCGCCGCGCGCCGGTCTGGTCGAAACTCGCCATCGACCACCTGCTCACCAGCCTGAAGGCGGAATCGGCGCAGCGGGCGCGCGCCGCCGGCATGGGTGCGCTCTGGCTGCTGCCCGCCCGCCTCTGGCTGCTGACGGCGGAAACCTGCGAGCGCACCACGCTGGCGCTGACCGTCGCCTCGCGCAGCCGCCAGCGCGTCGCCTGACCGCCGCCGGGCCTTCTCCTGCGCGCCGGGCCGGCCGGCGCGGCCGGCTATAATCCGCGTTCTTCCTTCAACGCGACGTCGCGGCATTGCGCGACATCCCCCCCGTCCCCGGCCATGCAGGAAAAATACCACCCCGGCGAGATCGAGAAATCCGCCCAGGCACACTGGGATTCGACCGGCGCCTTCCGCGCCGTCGAGGACCAATCCAGGCCCAAGTACTACTGCCTGTCGATGTTCCCCTATCCGTCGGGCAAGCTGCACATGGGCCACGTGCGCAACTACACCATCGGCGACATGCTGGCGCGCTGGCACAAGATGCGCGGGTTCAACGTGCTGCAGCCGATGGGCTGGGACGCCTTCGGCCTGCCGGCCGAGAACGCCGCGATGCAGAACAAGGTGCCGCCGGCCAAGTGGACCTACGACAACATCGCCTACATGAAGCAGCAGCTCAAGTCGCTCGGCTTCGGCCTCGACTGGGAGCGCGAGCTGGCGACCTGCAAGCCCGACTACTACCGGTGGAACCAGTGGCTGTTCCTGCGCATGCTGGAAAAGGGCATCGCCTACAAGAAGACCCAGGTGGTGAACTGGGACCCGGTGGACCAGACGGTGCTCGCCAACGAGCAGGTGATCGAAGGCCGCGGCTGGCGCACCGGCGCGCCGGTCGAAAAGCGCGAGATCCCCGGCTACTACCTCGCCATCACCCAGTACGCCGACGAGTTGTTGGCCGCGCTCGACACCCTGCCCGGCTGGCCCGAGCGCGTCAAGACGATGCAGGCCAACTGGATCGGCAAGAGCTTCGGCGTGCGCTTCGCCTTCCCCTACGAGCTCGACGGCAAGAACGAAAAACTCTGGGTCTATACCACCCGCGCCGACACCCTGATGGGCGTGACCTTCTGCGCCGTGGCCGCCGAGCATCCGCTGGCGACCCGCGCCGCGCAGGGCAACGCCAAGCTTGCCGCCTTCATCGACGAGTGCAAGCACGGCTCGGTGATGGAAGCCGACATGGCGACCATGGAAAAGAAGGGCATGCCGACGGGCATTTTCGTCGCGCATCCGCTGACCGGCGAGAAGGTCGAGGTCTGGGTCGGCAACTACGTGCTGATGGGCTACGGCGAGGGCGCGGTGATGGCCGTGCCGGCGCACGACGAGCGCGACTTCGCCTTCGCCAAGAAGTATGGCCTGCCGATCAGGCAGGTGATCGACGTTCCCGGCAAGGCGTATTCCCTCGACGCCTGGCAGGAGTGGTATGCCGACAAGCAGGGTGGCATCTGCATCAACTCCGGCAAGTACGACGGGCTCGGCTACGACGCGGCGATCGACGCCATCGCCGCCGACCTCAAGGCCAGGGACCTCGGCGACAAGCAGGTGCAGTACCGGCTGCGCGACTGGGGCGTTTCGCGCCAGCGCTACTGGGGCTGCCCGATTCCGCTGATCCATTGCGAGAGTTGCGGCACCGTGCCGGTGCCCGACGACCAGCTGCCCGTGGTGCTGCCCGAGGACTGCGTGCCCGACGGTTCCGGCAATCCGCTGCACAAGCGCGAGGACTTCCTCGCCTGCACCTGCCCCAAGTGCGGCAAGCCGGCGCGGCGCGAGACCGACACCATGGACACCTTCGTGGACTCGTCCTGGTACTACGCGCGCTACTGCTCGGCCGGCAACGACAAGGCCATGGTCGACGAGCGCGTCAAGTACTGGATGCCCGCCGACCAGTACATCGGCGGCATCGAGCACGCCATCCTGCACCTGCTCTACTCGCGCTTCTGGACCAAGGTGATGCGCGACGCTGGGGCTGGTGGAATACGACGAGCCCTTCGCCAACCTGCTGACCCAGGGCATGGTGCTGAACCACATCTTCAGCCGCCGCACCGACAAGGGCGGCATCGAGTATTTCGCCCCCGAGGAAGTCGAGCTGATCCGCAACGAGGCCGGCCATGTCACCGGCGCGACGCTGCAAGGCCGACGGCCAGCCCATCGATTACGGCGGCGTCGGCACCATGTCGAAGTCCAAGCGCAACGGCGTCGATCCGCAGTCGCTGATCGAGCAGTACGGCGCCGACACCGCGCGCTTCTTCATGATGTTCGCCTCGCCCCCGGAACAAACGCTGGAGTGGTCGGACAGCGGCGTCGAGGGCGCCTACCGCTTCATGAAGCGCGTCTGGGCCTATGGCCACTCGGTACGCGACGCCGTGGCCGGCAAGCCCGCCATGCCGGAAAAGCTGCCCGAGGCGCTGGCCGCGACGCGACGCGAGATCCACACCGTGCTCAAGCAGGCCAACTACGACCTGGCCAAGCTGCAGTTCAACACCGTCGCCTCGGCGACGATGAAAATGCTCAACGCGCTGGAGAAGGATGCCGCGCGATGCCGACGGTGCACGGCGCCGTCGCCGCCGAGTGCTTCTCGATCCTGCTGCGCCTGCTCTCGCCGATCGCCCCGCATGTCACCCATGCGCTGTGGATCGAGCTCGGCTTCGGTCCCGACATCCTTGCCGCCCCCTGGCCCGAGCCGCTCGAGGCCGCGCTGGTGCAGGACGAGATCGAGCTGGTGCTGCAGGTCAATGGCAAGCACCGCGGCAACCTGCGCGTAAAAGTCGGCGCCGACAGGACGGTGATCGAGGCCGCCGCGCTGGCCTCCGAGATGGCGCAGAAGTTCATGGAAGGCCGGCCGGCGAAGAAGGTCGTCGTCGTTCCCGGACGCCTGGTCAACATCGTCGCATGAACGCCCTGCGCATCTTTCTCGCGTCCCTCGCCATCGCCACCGCGCTGGTGACGAGTGGTTGCGGCTTTCAATTGCGCGGCAGCCGCGCTGCGGTCGACCTGCCCTTCAGCACGATGTACATCGGGCTGCCGACGGCCAGCGAACTGCACGCCCAACTCAAGCGCAGCATCGAAGCCACGGGGAAAACCCGCGTGGTCGATGACGCCAAGTCGGCGCAGGTGACGCTCGCCATCGTCGGCGACAGCCAGGTGAAGAACGTGCTCTCGCTCGACACCTCGGGCAAGGTGCGCGAATTCCAGCTGGTGAGAACCCTCGCCTTCCGCCTGCATGACGCCGCCGGCCGCGACTGGCTGCCCCCGGGGCAGATCGTGATGCGCCGCGACATGTACTTCAGCGACCAGCAGATCCTGGCCAAGGAAGCGGAGGAAGCGCTGCTCTGGCGCGACATGCAGACGGACATCGCCTACCAGTTGCTGCGCCGCCTGTCGGCCGCGCGGCCGCCGGAGGCCCTCGATCCAGCGGGCAGGGTTGACTGAGCGGCGATGCAACTGCGCGCCGAACAGCTCGCCGCCCACCTGGCCAAGCCGCTCGAGGCCCTGTATGTCCTGCACGGCGACGAGCCGCTGCTGATCCTCGAAGCGGCCGATGCCATCCGCGCCGCGGCCCGCGCGCAGGGCTTCGCCGAGCGCGAGGTGCTGATCGGCGGCGCCGGCTTCCGCTGGGACGACCTGTTCCTTGCCGCCGGCAACCTCTCGCTGTTCGGCGGCGACAAACTCGTCGACCTGCGCCTGCCCACCGGCAAGCCCGGCCGCGAGGGCGGCGAGGCCCTGCAGCGCTACTGCAAGCAGCTGCCGCAGGGCGTGGTGACGCTGGTGACCCTGCCGCAGCTCGACTGGCAGGTGAAGAAAAGCGCCTGGTTCGCGGCGCTGCTCGGCGCCGGCGTGGCCATGGAATTGAACGCGCCGGCGCTGAGCCGGCTGCCCGAGTGGATCGCCAGCCGGCTGGCGCGCCAAAAGCAGACCGCGCCGCGCGAGGCACTCGAGTTCATCGCCGCCCACGTCGAGGGCAACCTGCTCGCCGCCCACCAGGAGATACAGAAGCTCGGCCTGCTCTACCCCGAGGGCGAGATCAGCCTGGCGCAGATCGAGGCGGCCGTGCTCAATGTCGCCCGCTACGATGTCGGCAAGCTGCGCCAGGCGCTGACCGAGGCCGATCCGGCGCGCTGCGCCCGCGTCATCGAGGGCCTGCATGCCGAGGGTGTTGCGCCGCCACTGGTGCTGTGGGCCATCGCCACCGAGGCGCGCAACCTGTTTCAAAAAGCCCCGGGCCGCCGCCGCGCGGCACGAGCCGCCCTCTTGCACGCCGCGCGCATCGATCGCATGATCAAGGGTGTGGCTCGCGGCGATCTCTGGGACGAATTCCTTCAATTGTCGCTGCGCATGACAAGGACGGTGTAATGGACATCAAGCAATACATGGAAGACGTCGGCCAGGCCGCCCGCGCCGCCTCGCGCGAGATGGCGAAGGCTTCGACCGCCGCCAAGAACGCCGCGCTGCTGGCGATGGCGCAGGCCATCCGCGACGGCCGCGAGGCGCTGCTCGCCGCCAACGCCGAGGATGTCGCCGAAGCGAAAGTTAACGGTCTCGACGCGGCGATGATCGACCGCCTGACGTTGAACGCCAAGGGCGTGGAAAACATGGCGCAGGGCCTCGAACAGGTCGCCGCGCTGCCCGACCCGGTCGGCGAGATCAGCGACATGAAGCGTCGTCCGAGCGGCATCCAGGTCGGCAAGATGCGCGTGCCGCTCGGCGTGGTCGGCATCATCTACGAGGCGCGGCCCAACGTCACCGCCGACGCGGCGGCACTCTGCCTCAAGTCGGGCAACGCCGCCATACTGCGCGGCGGCAAGGAAGCGATCCGCTCCAACCAGGCCATCGCCGCCTGCGTCCGCGCCGGCCTCAAGGCCGCCGGCCTGCCCGAAATGGCGGTGCAGGTGATCGCGACCACCGACCGCGCCGCGGTCGGCGAACTGGTCGCCATGCCGCAGTACGTCAACGTCATCGTGCCACGCGGCGGCAAGGGCCTGATCGAACGGATTTCCAAGGAAGCGCGGGTGCCGGTGATCAAGCACCTCGACGGCAACTGCCACGTCTATGTCGACGCTGCCGCCGATCCCGACAAGGCCTTGCGCATCGTCGAGAACGCCAAGACCCAGCGCCTCGGCACCTGCAACACCGCCGAGTCGCTGCTGATCGCCCGCGCCGTTGCCGTGTCGCTAGCGCCGACTTTGTGCGCCATGCTGATCGCCAGGGGCGTCGAGATCCGCGGCTGCGCCGAAACGATGGCATTGGTGCCGAACGCCACGCCGGCGACCGACGAGGACTACTACACCGAATACCTCGCCGCGATCATCTCGGTCAAGGTCGTCGATGGCGTCTCCGAGGCGATCGAGCACATCAACAAGTATTCCTCGGCCCACACCGAATCCATCGTCACCGAGGACTACACGGCGGCGCTGCGCTTCCTGCGCGAGGTCGATTCGAGCTCGGTGATGGTCAACGCCTCGACGCGCTTCGCCGACGGCTTCGAGTACGGCCTCGGCGCCGAGATCGGCATCTCCACCGACAAGTTCCACGCCCGCGGCCCGGTCGGCCTCGAAGGGCTGACCTCGCAGAAATGGATCGTGCTGGGCAATGGCGAGGTGCGGTCTTAGCTGCCATAATCGCCGCCACCGCAGCCCCCAACAACAGGAGACGCCCCATGAAAAAACGCCTACTGCTCGGCCTGTGCGCCAGCACCCTCGTTTCATTTTCCGCCCAAGCCGCCGACTTCATCGGCGTGCTCACCGGCGGCACCAGCGGCGTCTATTACCCGCTCGGCGTGGCGCTCACCCAGATTTACGGCAAGGCCATGCCCAAGGCCAAGACCTCGGTGCAGGCAACCAAGGCCAGCGCGGAAAACCTCAACCTGCTGCAGGCCGGTCGCGGCGAAGTCGCCTTCACCCTCGGCGACACCCTGAACGAAGCGTGGAAGGGCAACGAGGAGGCCGGCTTCAAGACGCCGTTGAAGAAACTGCGCACGGTGGCTGCGATCTATCCGAATTACATCCACTTCATCGCCAGCGCCGACTCGGGCATCAAGACGCTGGCCGACCTCAAGGGCAAGCGCATTTCGGTGGGCGCACCGAAGAGCGGCACCGAACTGAACAGCCGCGACATCCTCAAGGGCGCCGGCCTGAGCTACAAGGACCTGGGCAAGGTCGAGTACCTCGGCTACGCCGAGTCGGTGGAACTGATCAAGAACCGCCAGCTGGATGCGACGCTGCTGTCCTCGGGCCTCGGCGTCGCGGCGGTACGCGACCTGGCGACGGCGGTGAAGATCGTCGTGCTGCCGATTCCCGCCGACATCGTGACCAAGATCGGCGAGGCAGCCTACCAGACCGGCACCATCCCCGCCAACACCTACACCGGCCAGACCACCGACGTGCCCACCGTGGCCGTGCAGAACTTCCTCGTCACCCACGAGGGCGTGCCGGCCGATACCGTCTACCAAATGACCAAGTCGATGTTCGAGAACCTCGACGTCATGGCCGCCTCGCACGCCGCCGCCAAGGCGATCAGGAAGGAAACGGCCGCCAAGGGTTCGCCGGTGCCGCTGCATCCGGGCGCCGAGAAGTACTACAAGGAAGCCGGACTGCTCAAGTAAGCGCAGGGGTGACTCGCCCGCATGTCGACCATAGCGTCGCCCCCGACCACGGCGAGGAGGAATTCTCCGAGCACGGCGTACAGCGCCGGCTCGGCGGCCTTGCACTGACGGTCCTCACCTCGATGGCGCTGGCCTTCTCCACCTACCAGCTGGTGGTCGCGGCCTTCCATCCGCTGTCGAGCCTGATCACGCGCTCGTTGCACGTCGGCTTCCTGCTCTCGATCACCTTCATCCTGTATCCGTCGTTCCGCCACGGCACCCGACTGTCGAAGGTGCCAGTCGCGGACTGGATTCTGGCGCTCGGCGCCTTTACGCTATCCACCTATCACTGGATTTTCGAGGCCGAACTGATCCAGCGCTCGGGCGACCCGACCACGGCCGACCTCGCCGTCGGCACTGCGCTGGTCATCTTCACCTTCGAAGCGGCTCGGCGCATCATGGGCCTTGCCCTGCCCATCGTCTGCGGCATCTTCCTGCTCTACGGCCTTTTCGGCCAGTATTTGCCCGAAGCCATCGCCCATCGCGGCTATGGCTTCGACCAGATCATCAGCCAACTGGCGCTGGGCACCGAGGGCATTTTCGGCATCCCGACACTGGTGTCGGCGACCTACATCTTCCTGTTCATCCTGTTCGGCGCCTTCCTCGAGCATGCCGGCATGATCCGCCTCTTCAACTCGCTGGCCCTGGGCCTGGTCGGCCACACCCAGGGCGGACCGGCCAAGGTGGCCGTCATTTCCTCGGGCATGATGGGCACCATCTCCGGCTCGGGCGTCGCCAACGTGCTCACCGTCGGCCAGTTCACCATCCCGCTGATGAAGCGCTTCGGCTACACCTCCGTCTTCGCCGGCGCGGTCGAGGCGACAGCCAGCATGGGCGGCCAGATCATGCCGCCGGTGATGGGCGCGGTGGCCTTCATCATGGCCGAGACACTCAACGTCCCCTACGCCGAGATCGTCAAGGCCGCCGTCATTCCCGCCGTCCTCTATTACGTCACCGCCTTCTGGATGGTACACCTCGAGGCCGGCCGCCTGAAGCTGCTGGGCCTGCCCAAGGACCAGTGCCCGAATCCGTGGGCCGCGCTGAAGGAAAACTGGTATCTGGTGCTGCCGCTGGCGGCGCTGGTGTGGATGCTGTTCCACGGCTTCACGCCGATGTTCGCAGGCATGGTCGGCCTCGCGCTCACCGCCATCCTGATCCTCGGCGCCACCATCGCCGCGCGCTTTTCCGCCACGGCCTTCCGCTACGTCTTCTGGCTGGCCGTCGGCCTGACGGCCTCGCTCTTCGCCAAGTGGGGCATCTACCCGGTGCTGGCGCTGATCGCCGCGCTGGTCGCCATCAGCTTCTCGGTCAAGGGCGGCATGAAGACCCTGCACAACCTGAAAATGAGCCTGGTCGATGGCGCCAAGCAGGCGCTGGCGGTGGGCGTCGCCTGCGCCATCGTCGGCGTCATCATCGGCGTACTGACGCTGACCGGCGCTGCCTCGATCGTTCGCCGGCTTCATCCTCGAGATCGGCGAGAAAAGCCTGTTCGCCTCGCTCTTCCTCACCATGATCGTCTGCCTCATCCTCGGCATGGGCATCCCGACCATCCCCAACTACATCATCACCAGTTCCATCGCCGCCCCCGCGCTGCTCAAGCTCGGCGTGCCGCTGATCGTCTCGCACATGTTCGTCTTCTACTTCGGCATCATGGCCGACCTGACGCCGCCGGTGGCGCTGGCCGCCTTCGCCGCCGCCTCGATCGCCAAGGACTCGCCGATGAAGATCGGCTTCAAGGCCACGCAGATCGCCATCGCCGGCTTCGTCGTGCCCTTCATGGCGGTCTACGACAACGCGCTGATGCTGCAAGGCGACCCGACATTCGCCGCCGTCGCCTACATCGTCTTCAAGGCGGTGCTCGCCATCGTGCTCTGGGGCACCGCCGCCATCGGCTATCTGCGCATGCCGCTTAACATGTTCGAGCGCATCTTCGCGGCGACCGCCGCCTTCCTGCTGGTCGCCGCCATTCCGCTCACCGACGAGATCGGTTTCGCCATGAGCGCAGCCTTCCTCGGCTGGAATTTCTGGCGCTCGCGGCGTGTCGCCAGCGCCGACTTTTCCTGATCGGCCCCTGATGGCCTTGTGTCTCGTCGCCGGCGCCGTCGCGGCGACGCTGGCTCTCGAGTCCTTCACTCTGGCGTGGACGCACTCCATCGAGAAAATCCGCTGGGAGGAAGACTGGCGCGTCGATGGGTGCTCTCTGGTTCTCGCGCAAGCCCGCGTTCGCGGCACCGGCGCCGGCATGGAACCGCCGCCGGGCGCGATCCTGGAGCAGGGCGCCTGGCGCTACCACCCCGCGCTGCCGCCACAGGAAGTGCTGCGCCTGACCCACTCGCCCCACGCCGCCGGCTACGAGTTTTGTGTCGCCGGCCGCTGCGCGCCGCTTGCCGAGCGCCTGCCGGGCATCGACAATACGACGGTGATCGAGATCCGGAGCTGCCCGCCATGAATGCGCCCTACGATGCCATCCTGACACCAACGCCGGCAGTCGGGTCCATGGTGGCGCCGGGGTTTTCGCTGGGCATCCGCTGCAGCAACGACGCAATCACCGAGATCGTTTATCTCGAATCCCGCGACGAGGTCAAACCCGCTACGCCGCTGGCGCGGGAAACCGTACGCCAGTTGCGGGCCTGGCTGGAGGATGCCTCTTTCCGATTCAGCCTGCCGCTGCAGCCTGCCGGCACTGCCTTCCAGCGCCGCGTCTGGCAGCAGATCGCCGCCATTCCGCGCGGCCGACCAGGACCTACGGCGAACTCGCACCGCCCTCGCCAGCGCCCCGCGCCCCGTCGGCGGCGCCTGCGGCGCCAACCCTTACCCGCTGGTCATTCCCTGCCACCGCGTCGTCGCCTCGGGTGGTGGCTTGGGTGGTTTCGCCCGCGCCCGCGGCGGCTTCCTGCTCGACGTGAAGCACTGGCTCCTCGATCATGAGCAAAGCCGATAGCGATCTGCTCGACGAGTTCATCGACGCCCTCTGGCTTGCCGACGGGCTGGCGAAAAACACGCTGGCCGCCTACCGTTCCGATCTCGCGCTTTTCGCCGCCTGGCTCGCGCCGCGCGGCAAGACGCTGGCCGCAGCGGTCGAGGTCGACATCAACGCTTACCTCGCCCACCTGCACACCCGCCCCGAACACATCAAGCCCGCCAGCCAGCGCCGGCTGCATTCGACGCTGAAGCGCCTTTACCGCTGGCTGATCGAGCGCGGCAGCATCAGCGCCGACCCCATGCTCAACATCGAGCGGCCTGGCGCGTCCTCCCGCTTTCCCAAGACCCTGTCCGAGGCACAGGTCGAAGCGCTGCTCGCCGCGCCCGACCCGACCAGGTCGCTGGGCCTGCGCGATCGCGCTCTGCTGGAGCTGCTCTACGCCACGGGGCTACGCGTGTCGGAACTGGTCGGCCTCAAGCTGTTCGAGGTCAGCCTGCAGGACAACGTGGTGCGCACGCTGGGCAAGGGGGCCAAGGAACGCCTGGTGCCGCTGGGCGAGGTCGCCGCGGAATGGCTGCAGCGCTACCTGGCGGAAGCGCGCGGCGACCTCCTCAAGGGCCGGGGTTGCGACGCGGTGTTCGTCACCGTTCGCGGCGCCGGCATGACGCGGCAGATGGCGTGGATGCTGATCAAGAAGCACGCGCTGGCCGCCGGCATCGCCCGCGAGCGCATCTCGCCTCACGTGCTGCGCCACGCCTTCGCCACCCACCTGCTCAACCACGGCGCCGACCTCCGCGCGGTGCAGATGCTGCTCGGCCATGCCGACATCTCGACGACGCAGGTCTACACCCACGTTGCGCGTGAGCGCCTGAAGCAGCTGCACCAGCGCCATCATCCCCGCGGCTGACTGGCCCTGACAGCCAGCCAGCCTGGGCGGCAGCCATAGTACTTTCGATCTATACTGGACTAAAGAGACGTTGTTCAGGGGGAGTTCGTGAACTCGAAATCCGCACAGACGGAGCGCTCCGGTAATCAGGAGACGGGCGGGTTTCGGCCGGGCGAAGCGGATCGCTGGAAACTGCTCGGATATCAGGTGGGTCTGCCAATAGTCTTGCTGATTCTGGCAGAGCAGCTCATGCGCTTCTGGGGCACGCCTGTCGCTTACAGCAAGGCCCTGGTGGTCGCGGGGCTCGGTGCGCTTTGGCTCGCGAGCTTCGTCAGGCCGGCCTTGTTGATGCGCTACGACCAGCTGGCCATCATGATCACGGTGTGGCTGTCCCTCTTCGAGGGCGTCGCCCTGCTCGTGCTGTCCGCGCAATCCGCGATGGGTGCGGCCCTGCTGCGCGAGGTTGCCTATTGGGGACCGGTAATCTGTGCCTACTGGGCATTGCCGTTGCGCCCGCGCATCCGCCGCACGGTTGTCCTCGTGGCCGGTTTCTATCTTGCATTGCTGGTCGCCGATTATTGGGCGCAGAAAATCGCCGGGGTCAGCATCTTTGCCGGCACCCCGCTGCAGGCCGTGGGGCAGGCGGTAATTCTGACGATCATCGTCTGGGCCGCCGGCGTTTTGCACCATGGCATCGCCAGCGAACGCGATCAGGCCATGCGCAGCGCCCTGCACGACAGGCTGACGGGTCTGCTCAATCGGCATGCCTTCGAAATCGAGGTCTGCCGCAACGTCGGTCTGGCGAAGCGCCACGATCAGGCATTCGCCCTGCTCGTGCTGGACATCGATCACTTCAAAGGCTTCAACGACCGCCACGGCCACCTCGAGGGCGACAACGCGCTAATGGCCGTCGTGGATGTCCTCCGCAGTACGCTTCGGCAAACGGACATCCTCTGTCGTTGGGGGGGCGAGGAATTCGCCGTGATCCTGCCGCACGTTTCCGCGTTCGAAAGCTGCCGGGTCGCGAACAATCTGAGAAAGCGGGTCGCGGAAACCGTCATCGTCTGCGGCGACCCGGTGACCATCAGCTGCGGCATTGCCGTTCATCGCCCAGACGAAACACCTGAGGCGCTGTTCGCAAGGGCCGATGCGGCGCTGTACCGCGCCAAGGCCGAAGGGCGCAACCGCATCGCCTGCAGCCACGATTGCCCCGGCAGCGACCTCCCGCTGGCCGCCTGAACCTCCGGGACCCGACATACCGTTAGGCTAGAATGATTTTGTATGGGCATGAGCGAGGCAGAAATGGGAAAAGCTCGGGATGACGGAAACAGCCATGCGCCTGAAACGCCGGCCACGGTATTCCTGCGCCGCCATGGCATGGCCCATTCAAACCATCTCTACGCCTACGAGGAACATGGCGGCACCCAGGTGTCTTCGCGCGAACTCAATGTTCCCGAGCACCACGTGGTGAAGACGCTGGTGATGGAGGACGAGAACGCGAAACCGCTGGTGGTGCTGATGCATGGCGACCGCAAGGTCAGCACCAAGGAACTGGCGCGGCAAGCCGGCGTGAAGAAGATTGCACCGTGCAAACCCGAGGTGGCACAGCGTCACACCGGCTACATGGTGGGCGGCACCTCGCCCTTCGGCACCAGGAAAGTGCTGCCCGTGTATATGGAAAAAACCATTCTCGACCTGCCGCTCGTTTATATTAACGGTGGTCAGCGCGGCTATCTCGTCGGCGTTCATCCGCACGATATCCTGCGCGTACTGGCCCCGAAACTCGTCGAAGTCGCACTGGAGGACTGAACCATGAAGCACATGACAACCCTGGCGGCGGTCCTGGCGATCGCAGGTACGATGGCGGCGGCCGGCACGACATTTGCCGCGAGCAGCAGCAAGTCCTCGAGTTCGTCGAGCAAGTCGTCCACTTCCCCGTCGGCGGACAAGACGGACAAGACGACCGCCGGGAAGAAGTCCGGCGGCATCGAAATCAACGTCACCAGCGGCGGCTCTTCCGGTTCCAGCACCGCGGCGACTGCCGCGGTGGCCGGCGCTGCCGGTGCCGTGGCCGGCAGCGCCGCTGCGGCCGCCATGAAGGCGCCCGCCGGCGGACCCAAGCTTACCCCCGAGGAAGAGGCAAAGCGGGGCAAAAAGCAGGATGCCGAGGATGAAGCGCAAGGCGCAAGCCGATGCCGAGCGCAAGGCCGCCCAGACCCAGGCCGAGCAGCAGAAGCAGAGCATGATCGACATCGCCGAAGCCGAGGAGGCAAAGCGCAAGCTGGCCGAGCAGCAGGAAGCGCGGCGGCTGGCGGCGCTGGAGAAGGAAAAATTGCGCAAGCAACGTCAGGCGGCATGGGAGGCCCGTTGCGTCATCAAACCGGCGATGAGCGACGAGGAAATCGAAATCTGCCGCGAGGTGCGGACCAAGCCGGCACCCTGAATTGTCGGAATGGAGGGCAAGCCGATGAAGGGGATGACTGCATTCGCAGCAATTCTGGCAATCGCGGGAACCACCGTCATTACCGCCGGGGCTTTCGCCCGCGACGGTGGACGATCCCTGCGTGACACGGACGAATCCCCTCCCGCCACGGCGGCGGGCGGAGCCGCGGCGAAGGCGGGTGCAATCACCGGGGGTCCGGAGAACAGGCCTGACACCGGGCGCCAGCTCTCCCCCGAAGAAGCAGTCTTGCTCCGCAACAGGAGGGCATCGGGAGACAGCAGCGTTCCGGGTGCAGACCCGGCAGAACCGCAAGAACCGGAGACGCCTCCGACTACAGCACCCGCACCTGCTTCCGCACCTGCACCAATACCCGCTCCCGCACCCAAACCGGCACCGGCACCCGTTTTGCATTAGGGCATATAAAGCGGCGAAGTAATTGCGATCCGCCATGAAGTGCGGATGGAGTCCGCACCCTGAATCGGGTCGCTTTGTAGCTCAGCCGCGCGAGCGCTCGATCTGCACGCCGACGCGGCGCACGCCCTTGGCGATGCCGACCTTGGCGATGGAAATCTTGATCCAGGGCGCGCGAAACTCGTCGAGCATCAGCCCGATCACGTATTCCCCGAGGGTTTCGAGCAGGTTGAAATGGCGCGCGGCCAGTTCGGCGCGGACGCGGGCGATCACCACCGCGTAGTCGATGGTCTTGGCGATGTCGTCGTCGCGCGCGGCCTCGTCGGGCACACCGAAAGTCAGGGAGATTTCCAGCGTCTGCGGCGCGGCGCGCTCTCGCGGGTAGATGCCGACGTGCGCCTCGACGCGCATGTCGTCGATGAAGATGAAGTCCATTACGCCTCCGCTGGGCCGCCCCGAGGAGGCGTGAAGTGAACGACACGGAAGCCGCGCAGCGGCTGAACCAGAGTCACCCCTTTCCTGCGGGAAGGGGCTGGGGGAAGGGGTGTCATGGTGACCGTTCGTTTAGAATTCAACGCATTCTAGGGATTCCGTCATGAACGCGCTCATTTTTGCCGCACTCGGCTACCTTCTCGGCTCGCTGCCCTTCGCCGTGATAGTTTCCAAGGCCTTCGGTCTGGCCGATCCGCGCACCTTCGGCTCGGGCAACCCCGGCGCCACCAACGTGCTGCGCAGCGGCAACAAGCTCGCCGCGCTGCTGACGCTGCTCGGCGACGCCGCCAAGGGCTGGCTGGCGATGTGGCTCGCCAACCTGCTCGGCGCCGACGCCACCACTGCGGCCCTGGCCGGCGTGGCGGCCTTCCTCGGCCACGTCTTCCCGGTCTTCCTCAAGTTCAAGGGTGGCAAGGGCGTGGCCACGGCGCTGGGCGTTCTGATCGGCCTCGACGGCCTGCTCGCCGCGCTGGTGGCCGTGACCTGGCTGGCCGTCGCCTTCGTCAGCCGCTATTCATCGCTCGCCGCCATCGCCGCCGCCTGCGTGGCGCCCACGCTGGCGCTGGAGAAGTTCGGTATCGGGACGATCAGCACGGCCGTCGCGTTCATGTGCCTGCTGCTGCTCTGGCGCCACCGCTCCAACATCGCCAACCTCGCCGCCGGCACCGAGGGCGGCATCGGCCGCAAGAAGACTTAGAGCAGGTCCTGCAAGGGCCAGCGCGGCCGCACCGCGAAGGCACCGCCACCTTGCAGCCGCTCGCCCTGCAGCAGGCGTTGCGCGCCACAGAAGGCGATCATCGCACCGTTGTCGGTGCACAATTCCAGCTCGGGATAGAACACGCGAATGCCGTGGCGCGCCGCCGACTCGTCGAGGCGCGCGCGCAGCCGGCGATTGGCGCCGACCCCGCCGGCGACGACCAGCGTGGAAAGTCGGCGCTGGCGGCACGCCGCTACGGCCTTGGTCGCCAGCACCTCGGTCACCGCTTCCTGGAATTCGGCAGCGAGGTCGGCGCGATCCTGTTCCGACATTTCGCGCTCGCGCGCCGCGGTCAGCACGGCGGTCTTGAGGCCCGAGAAGCTGAACATGAGATCGCCGCTGTTCAGCATCGGCCGCGGCAGCTTGAAGCGGGGCGCTTTTGCGTTAATGGTTCCGGACTCCGCCAGCTGCGCCAGCGCCGGCCCGCCGGGGTAGCCGAGCCCGAGCAGCTTGGCGGTCTTGTCGAAGGCCTCGCCGGCGGCGTCGTCTAGGGATTCGCCGAGCAGTTCGTAGGCGCCGACGCGCGTGACGTGCATCAGCTGGGTATGGCCGCCGGAAACCAGCAGGGCGATGAAGGGAAAGGCAGGCGGGGCCGAAGCCAGCAGCGGCGACAGCAGGTGGCCCTCGAGGTGGTGCACCGGCAGGGCGGGAATTCCCAGCGCCAGCGCCAGCGACTCGGCGAAGCTGGCCCCCACCAGCAGCGCCCCGGCCAGGCCCGGCCCCGCCGTGTAGGCGATGGCGTCGATGTCTTCCTTGCCGACTGCCGCCTGGGTGAGGACCGTGCGCAACAGGGGAACGAGCCGCCGGATATGGTCGCGCGAGGCCAGTTCGGGCACGACGCCGCCGTATTCCTCGTGCATCGCCACCTGCGAATGCACGGCATGGGCCAGCAGGCCGCGCTCCGTGTCGTAGAGCGCGATGCCGGTTTCGTCGCAGGAGGACTCGATGCCGAGGGTGAGCATGGGGCGGCAATTCTACTTTGACAAACCCGCGAAAACCGCTAGAATGCGCCCCTTTTACGCCTCAACCACCTAGGGAAGCACGCAATGCCCGGTATTCGCCTCAAGGAAAACGAGCCTTTCGAAGTTGCCATCCGCCGCTTCAAGCGCACCATTGAAAAAGCTGGCACGTTGCCCGAGCTGCGCTCGCGCGAGTTCTACGAAAAGCCCACCTCCGAGCGCAAGCGCAAGCTGGCCGCCGCCGTGAAGCGCCATCACAAGCGCATCCGCAGCCAGCAACTGCCGCAGAAGCTCTACTAAGCTTCCATCACCGAATAATGACGGGACCGCCTTCGGGCGGTTTTGTCGTTTCGGCGCCGGGCCGCCCCAAGGCGAAATGCCGCCCCCTGTGGGGGCAGCGAACGCAGTGAGCGTGGGGGCTCGACAGATTGCCGCACCTACGAGGATCGAACCATGTCGCTGAAAATCCGCATCAACGAAGACATGAAAACCGCGATGAAGGCCAGGGAGACGACGCGCCTGGCGGCGATCCGGCTGCTGATGGCGGCGATGAAGCAGAAGGAAGTGGATGAGCGCATCGAGCTCGACGACGCCGGCGTGATCGGCGTCATCGAGAAAATGCTCAAGCAGCGCAAGGACTCGATCACCCAGTACGAGGCCGCCAAACGCCAGGATCTGGCCGATGTCGAGAAGTTCGAGATCGAGGTGCTGACGGCCTACATGCCTCAGGCGCTGGGCGCCGCCGAAATCGAGGCCATCGTCGCCAGGGCCGTGGCCGACTCCGGCGCCAAGGTCCCGGCCGACATGGGCAAGGTGATCGCCCTGGTCAAGCCGCAGGTCGCCGGCCGCGCCGACATGGGCGAAGTCTCGAAACTGGTCAAGGCAAAACTCACTCCGGCATAATCCCGGGGTGATCCCCGAGTCATTCATCCAGGAGTTGCTCACCCGCGTCGACATCGTCGACGTGATCGAGCGCTACCTGCCGCTCAAGAAGGCCGGCGCCAACTACCAGGCCTGCTGCCCCTTCCACTCGGAAAAAACACCCTCCTTCAGCGTCAGCCCGTCCAAGCAGTTCTACCACTGCTTCGGCTGCGGCGCCCACGGCAGCGCCATCGGCTTCGTCATGCAGTACGCCGGGCTGGGTTTCATCGACGCCGTCGAGGAACTCGCCCATTCGGCCGGCATGCAGGTGCCGCGCGTCGTCACGCAAAATATTGCAGGAGCAGAAGAAGAAGGCGCCGCTCACCGAGCTGATGGCACGTGCCATGACCTTCTACCGCGAACAGCTGAAGGCGTCGCCCAAGGCCGTCGACTATCTCAAGGGCCGCGGCCTCACCGGCGAAATCGCCGCGCGCTTCGGCCTCGGCTACGCACCGGACGAGTGGCAGGGGCTGGAACGGGTTTTCCCCGACTACAAGGACCCCGCCCTGGTCGAATGCGGCCTGGTCATCGAGAACGAGCAGGGGCGGCGCTATGACAGGTTTCGGGATCGCATCATGTTCCCCATCCTCGACCAGCGCGGCAACGTGATCGGCTTCGGCGGCCGCGTGATCGGCGATGGCGAACCGAAGTACCTGAATTCGCCCGAAACGCCGCTGTTCGAGAAGGGCCGCGAGCTCTACGGCCTGCCGCAGGCGCGCCAGGCCATCCGCGACAGCGACACGGTGATCGTGGTCGAGGGCTACATGGATGTCGTCGCGCTGGCGCAGCACGGCATCGGCAACGCGGTGGCGACGCTGGGCACCGCCACCACGCCCAATCATGTGCACAAGCTGCTGCGCCAGGCAGCGAAGGTGGTGTTCTGTTTCGACGGCGACCGCGCCGGGCGCAAGGCCGCCTGGCGCGCGCTCGAGGCCAGCCTCGAACAGCTCGCCGACGACAAGATGGTCGGCTTCCTCTTCCTGCCGCCCGAGCACGACCCCGACAGTTTCGTGCGCGAGCGTGGCGCGGACGAGTTCCGCCGCCTCGCTGCCCACCCGACGACCCTGACCGAATTCCTGCTGCGCGAGCTTGCCTCGCATGCGGACCTGGCCACCGCCGAGGGCCGCGCCCACCTGGTGCATGAAGCCAAGCCCATGCTGCAGCGCCTGGCTGCACCGATACTGCGCGTGCAGCTGACCAAGGCGCTGGCCGAGGCGGCGGCGCTGACGCAGGCCGAGGTCGAGGCCGAATGCGGCATCAAGCCGCTGGCGCGCGGCCGTCCGCCCCCGCCCAGGCCGAGGGGCCGCGCACCGGCGCGCCAACTCGATCACCAGTTGCTGGAACTGGTGATTCGCCGGCCCGAGCGCGCTGCCCGCCTTCCCATGCCACAGATCACCGCCGACACGCCCGAGGGTCTGGCCTTGCACGCCATCGCTGCGGCCTTCGAGCACGGCGAGCTTCCCGCCGGCGGCGTCGGCCTGCTGCTCGAGCATTTTCGCGGCAGCCCGCACGAGGCGGTGATCGGCACGCAGGCGGCGGCACTGGCGGAGGATGTCGACGAGGGCGCGCTCGAGGCTGTCTTCAACGACACCCTCGACCGGTTGCGGCAAAGCGGGCTGGCGCAGGAAATCGCCGCCCTCAGCGCCAAGGCGCGCGTGGCCGCACTCAGCCCCGGCGAGCGCGATCGCCTCAAGGAACTGTTGACGCGCAAGACACAGGGGAGCAGCGCCAAGGCATCCACTGTCGGCCACAACCGGGAACCCTCGAAAGGGGGCTGATTTTGCTATATAATTTAACGTTTTCTCCCAAAAACCCCTCGGACCGGACCCGGTAGCGTCGAAGACGCCGCGCCGGGAGCACGCGAGAGCCGCCCGACGTTGAGGAAAGACATGCCGAACACCCACAAGCCGGCCAAGGCCAAAGCTGCCCAGAAGCCGGCAGCGCGCACGAAAGAGCCTGTCAAGAAGCCTGCCGCCAAGCCGGTGCCGAAGGCCCCCGCCAAGCCGGCCAAGGCGACAGCCAGGCCCGCTGCTCCAGCTCCTGCCGCCAAAGCCGCCGCCAAGCCCGCGCCGAAGACCGCCGCCAAGCCCGCCGTGACGGTCGTCCAGCCGGTCGTCCAGCCGGAGCCGGTTGTCACCGCCAAACCCGTCGCCGAAGTCAAGCCACGCAAGGGCAAGGGCAAGGCCGCGCCGATGATCCTGCCGGCTGCGGCGCAACCGCTCGATCTGGAGACCAAGCGCACGCGCCTGAAGAACCTGATCGCGCTGGGCAAGGAACGCGGCTTCCTCACCTACGCCGAAATCAACGACCACCTGCCGGACGACCTCGTCGACGCGGAGCAGATCGAGTCGATCATCACTACCTTCAACGACATGGGCATCCAGGTCTTCGACGAGGCTCCGGCCGCCGAAGAAATGCTGCTCAACGAGGGTTCGACGGCCGCCGTCGATGCCCAGGAAGTCGAGGAACAGGCCGAGCAGGCGCTGTCCACCGTCGAATCCGAATTCGGCCGCACCACCGACCCCGTGCGCATGTACATGCGCGAGATGGGCTCGGTCGAACTGCTGACGCGCGAGGGCGAGATCGAGATCGCCAAGCGCATCGAGGACGGCCTCAAGCACATGGTGATGGCGATCTCCGCCTGCCCCACCACCATCGCCGAAATGCTCGAACTGGCCGGCAAGGTCGCGCGGGAAGAAATGCGCATCGACGAACTCGTCGATGGCGTGATCGACCCCAACGCCAGCGAGGGCGACATCGAGGCACTGGCCGAAGCCGAGGAACTCGAGGTCGACGAGGCCGAGGAAGGGGAAGAGGACGACGACGGCAGCGGCGCGGTTTCGGCCTCGTTGCTGCAGCTCAAGCAGGACGCCCTCGAGCGCTTCTCCAACATCCACCACCTTTACGCCAAGCTGCAGACCGCGCTGACCCGCAAGGGCTCGCAGGACAAGGGCTACCTGCGCGTGCAGAAGCAGATCTCCGACGAGCTGATGTACATCCGCTTCACCGCCCGCACCATCGAGCGACTGTGCGACTCCGTGCGCCACTCGGTCGAACTGGTGCGCAGCCACGAACGCAAGATCCTGCACCTCTGCGTGGACAAGGCGCACATGCCGCGCCAGCATTTCATCAAGGTCTTCCCCGGCAATGAAATCGACCTCGAGTGGCTCAAGCACGAGGTCCAGTCGGGCAAGCCCTATGCCGCGCAACTGATGCGCGCCGCACCGGCCATCATCGAGGAGCAGCAGAAGCTCATCGGCATGCAGGACCGCATGGGCATCCCGCTGAAGGAACTCAAGGACATCAACAAGCAGATGTTGACCGGCGAGGCCAAGGCCCGTCGCGCCAAGCGCGAGATGACCGAGGCCAACCTGCGCCTGGTGATCTCCATCGCCAAGAAATACACCAACCGCGGCCTGCAGTTCCTCGACCTGATCCAGGAAGGCAACATCGGCCTGATGAAGGCGGTGGACAAGTTCGAATACCGCCGCGGCTACAAGTTCTCGACCTACGCCACGTGGTGGATCCGCCAGGCCATCACCCGCTCGATCGCCGACCAGGCGCGCACCATCCGCATCCCGGTGCACATGATCGAGACCATCAACAAGATGAACCGCATCAGCCGCCAGATCCTGCAGGAGACCGGCGCCGAGCCCGATCCGGCGACGCTGGCGATCCGCATGGAGATCCCCGAGGACAAGATCCGCAAGATCCTCAAGATTTCCAAGGAACCGATCTCGATGGAAACGCCGATCGGCGACGACGACGATTCGCATCTGGGCGATTTCATCGAAGACCAGAGCACACTGGCTCCGGTCGAAGCCGCCATCGACTCCAGCCGCCGCGACGTGGTCAAGGAGATTCTCGACTCGCTGACCCCGCGCGAAGCCAAGGTGCTGCGCATGCGCTTCGGCATCGAGATGAACACCGACCACACGCTGGAGGAAGTCGGCAAGCAGTTCGACGTCACGCGCGAGCGCATCCGCCAGATCGAGGCCAAAGCCCTGCGCAAGCTGCGCCATCCTTCGCGTTCGGAGAAACTGCGTCACTTCCTCGACGGCGCGGAGTAAGTTCAAAACTCGGCGCGGGCGTGACGCCAAGTTAACACGGTCACGCCCGTGCTGAGAAAATCGCACACAGCGCGAAGACGAGCCGAAGGCAGTACGAGTAGTACGACGAGGCGAAGTTGACAAAGCTGTGTGCGATTTTGGGCCTGTAGCTCAGTCGGTTAGAGCAGAGGACTCATAATCCTTTGGTCGTGGGTTCGAGTCCCACCGGGCCCACCAACATGATCAAGGGGTTGCAGTCAGTTGACCGCAACCCCTTTCCTTTTTCCTGGAACGGCCGGATTAATCAATTTTTCTCGATGCCCCTTCAGGATCTCATACGCCCGAGTACAAAACCGTCGCTCAGTTGGGCCATTGCGGTTTCATTGATACTCCATGGGGTGGTCCTGTTTTTTTCACGGCAGCCGCCCCTGACCCCGGACCGGCCGGCAAAGCGTCTTGAAGCCACTTTGGCGCCACGCCCAAGTACGCCGCTTGCGGCCATGCCACCGGCCACAGCCCCTGCCGAGGTTGCGCCCGCCAAGCGGCAAAGCATCAAGAAGCTGCTGGCCCCGGGAAAGTCGAAGGAGAAGCTTGCGGAGTCACCCGCCCCGACGTGGTCGAAGGCGGAACGGGAGGACATGAACAAGTTTCTCCGCGAACTGGACGACCAGGCCAGGGCCGGCCCGGACCTGGCGCAGCGTTCGCTGGCCATGGCCCGCACCGCCGGTCGGCAACAGGCGCGGCAGGACGACGCGGATGAGGTGATGCTGGAGCGCCTGCCCAACAGCCCGCCGGTCGATCCTTTCAGCCTGGAAATGTATCTGGACGGGCTGGTGAAGAAACTCAATCGCAGCGCCGCCTTCGTCAAGAACGAACCCCGGAGCAGGGGGATGAAGGCTGCGGCCGTATTGATCCGTCTCAATCCCAACGGCTCGCTCCAAAGTTTCAAGGTGCTCAATGCCGCTGATCAGCAGGTTGAAATCGCCTACATCAAGTCCGTCGTCGAGCGGGCCGTACCTTTTTCCTCCTTCCCTGCGGATATTCAGAAATCGGCGCAGTCACTGGCCATGATCATTTGCATCCTCCCCGCGCATTTGAGCGGCGGCGGTTTCGGTTTCGCCCGAACCCCGGACGGACGCAGGTGCTGAGCGGCGGTTGGCAAACCCGGTAACAGGAACGGTCATTCACGAATCTGCGTCTTGAGTAACGGCGCGGCCGCCTTGATGGCCTGATAAACTGCAAGTGGTCGGGTCGGTTGCGTGCCCGCAATCAGCAGCATGGGGGTTAGAGCAAATGGCGGAGCAACTCGCGGTGTTCGACAAGGCGGCGATGATGGAAAACTTCGCTGGCGACGCCGAACTGTTCGTGCAGATCGCGGAGATATTCCTCGACGACGTACCGACCCAGCTCGCCGACCTGCGGGCGGCCGAGGACTCGGGCGACCTCGTTGCCCTGCGCGCGGCCGCGCACAAGCTCAAGGGCTCGGTCTCCAGTTTTGCCGCCGAGGATGCCCATGTTGCCGCCAGGAAACTGGAGCAGGCCTGCAAGGACGGCGACAGCGGCGCCGTGCCCGTCCTCGCCGCCGCCGTGCACGCCCAGACCGCGCGCCTGATCTCCGCCCTGCGCAGCGAGCTCGGACGCTGACCGATCAGCGCTTGCGCTGGATCAGTTCGACCTTGTAACCGTCGGGATCCTCGACGAAGGCGATGACGGTGCTGCCGTGCTTCATCGGTCCCGCCTCGCGCACCACCTTGCCGCCCCGCTTTTTGATCTCGTCGCAGGCGGCGTAGGCGTCCTCGACCTCGAGCGCGATGTGGCCGTAGGCCGTGCCCAGTTCGTACTTGGCGACGCCCCAGTTGTAGGTCAGCTCCAGCACGGCACCGTCGGCTTCGTCCTGGTACCCGACGAAGGCCAGGGTGAATTTGCCATCGGGATAGTCGGTGCGGCGCAGGACGCGCATGCCGAGGACTTCGGTGTAGAAGGTGATCGAGCGGTCGAGGTCGCCGACGCGCAGCATGGTGTGGAGAATTCGCATGGGGGTTCCTTGGACGGGGCGGTCGCCAGCGGGCTCGCTCAGATCAGCGGGATTTCGCGGCCGCGCTGCTTCAGTTCGGCTCGCGCACTGTGCCAGTCGGGATAAACACGCCCGACCTCGGCCCAGAAGCGCGGACTGTGGTTCATCTCGATCAGGTGGGCAAGCTCGTGGGCAACGACGTAATCGACCAGGTGCGGCGGCAGGTGGATGAGCCGCCAGTTGAGGCGGATGCCGCTGGCCTGGCTGCAACTGCCCCAGCGCGTCCGCGCCGAGGACAGGGCGATCGGCGGCAAAGTCCTTCCCAGCCGTGCGCCGTAGTGACCGGCGCGCTCGACGAAATGCGGCAGGGCACGGCGCTGCAGGGCACGGCGCGCCAACTGGTCGAGGTCGGCGCCGGGACGGGCCGCCAGCACCAGCGCGTCGTCGCGCCAGGCGATGCGGTTGGCGCCGTGCTCGACGCGCACCTCGATCTCGCCGCCCAGCAGCGGCAGCCTCGTCCCGTGCCGAATCGCCAAGTGCCGCGGAGCGGCGCGCTGGGAGTACTCGGCAAGCTTGGCGAGTACCCACTCGCCGTGGCCGAGCACGAAGGCCTCGATCCCGGCGAGCGTGACGTGATGCGGCGCACCCACCGCGAGGCCGCGTTCATCGATGGTCATCGACAGCCGCCGCGGAGCGGCCCTGGCGCAGGACATAGGGCACGATGCTGGCGCCGACCAACAGGTGGCGCATCTTCGGCGATGCGGCAGCAGGCGGCAAACGAAGAGGTCGAGCTGTTCCGGGAGGCTCATGCTTCCGCCGGGCCGCCCCAAGAAAGCATGCGCCCCCCCGTGGGGGGCAGCGAGGCGGTTTTGCGAGCGTGGGGGGCCGACAATGTCATGCGATGGCGGCGAAGAGGTCGAATTCCTCGACGTAGACCGGCAGGCAGTTCCGCCAGCGCCCGCTGCACCACCTGGCCGATCACCGGCTCGGGCTGTTCGATCAGCCGCCAGTGGAAGCGCAGGCCGCCCTTGCCGTCGGGCAAAGCCCAGCTGGCGCGCGCGGCGAAGGACAGCGCATGGGCCGGCAACGGCCGGCCGGCCCGACGCGACGCCATGACCAGTTCAGCCCCGATCACGCGCTCGGCCTGGCGCCGCAGCCAGGCTTCGGCGCCATCCTGGATCTGGCGCGGCGTGGCCTCCGGCGGCAGCGGCAGGTGCAAGGTCGCTGGCGTCGAGCAGGGCGTCGCGACAGGCGGTATCGAGGCAGAGCGTCAGCTTGCCGCCGAGGTAGTCGACGCTCGCCCCGTCGCGCCAGCGCACGGCGGCGTCGGGAGCGGCGGCATCAAGCAGCAGCGACAGTTGCGGCGGGCGGGGTCTCATGGCGATAGCGATGGGGGGAGATGCGGCGCATTTCGGATTCTATCCACGCTTCGGCGCGGGCATTGATCTCTTCCGCGCCGAGGCCGGCGGGATCGATGGCGGGACCGATACTCATGGTCACCGTCCCCGGCGTCTTGAGGAAGGCCTGGCGCCGCCAGCATTCGCCCGAATCGAGCGCCACCGGTACGGCCGGCACGCCGGCCTGGGCGGCCAGCCAGGCGCCGCCGGCCTTGAAGCGTTTCTTGTGGCCCGGCGCGACGCGCGTGCCCTCGGGGAAGATCACCACCGAATAGCCCTCGGCCAGCCGCCGCTTGCCACGCTCGGCCACCTGGTTGAGCGCCTGCTTGCCGGCGCCGCGGTCGATGGCGACGAAGGGCATCAGCCACAGGCCCCAGCCGAAGAAGGGCAGCCAGTGCAACTCGCGCTTGTAGACGAAGGAGGTCAGGTTGAAGACCTGCTGCAGGGCGAAGGTCTCCCATGCCGACTGGTGCTTGCAGAGGATGACGCAGGGCACCGCCGGAATGTTCTCGGCGCCGACGACGCGGTGCCTGATGCCGAGGAGGTGGCGGATCAGCCACATCACGAAGTTCACGTAGGGCATCACGAAAAGTCGGCGCTGGCGCAACGGTAACCAGAAGCAGCACAGCAGCAGCGTGACGAACAGCGGCGTCACCACGACCATCGCGGCCATGAACAGCGCCGAGCGCAGGTAGTCGGCCGCGGCGGGCCGCCGCTCGCTCACTTGGTCAGGCTCGCCACCGCTGCGGCGAGATCGGGGAAGACCGGCGTGCCGGGCGGCAGCGCGGGGTCGGCGTGGGTCTTCTGGCCCTTGCCGGTCAGCACCAGCATCGGCTGCGCGCCGACGGCCTGCGCCGCCTGCAGGTCGCGCAGGGAATCGCCGATCGCCGGCACGCCCGGCCAGATCGACGTTGTAGCGTCGGGCGATCTCCTCGAACATGCCGGGCTTGGGCTTGCGGCAGGCGCACTTGTCGGCGCTGGTGTGCGGGCAGAAGAAGATGGCGTCGATGCGCCCGCCGGCCTGCGACACGGCGCGCACCATCTTGTCGTGGATGGCGTTGAGGGTGTCCATGACGAACAGGCCGCGACCGACGCCCGACTGGTTGGTGCACACCACCACGCGCCAGCCCCACTGCGTCAGACGCGCGATGGCCTCGAGGCTGCCGGCAATCGGCTTCCATTCCTCCGGCGACTTGATGTACTGGTCGGAGTCGTGGTTGATGACGCCGTCGCGGTCGAGGATGATGAGTTTCATATGCGCCATTTAGCCACAGGGGCCGCGAAGGGCTCGGCGGAAAAAGCCCCGCTTGCCGGCCCTGCTCCGTGTCCGCCGTGGCCCATGGGTTTATAGCCGCGAGATATCGGCGACCTGGTTCATCAGGCCGGCGAGCTGGCGCAGCAGGGCCAGGCGGTTGGCGCGCGTCAGCGGCTCCTCCGCCATCACCATGACGCCGTCGAAGAAGGCATCGACCTCGCCGCGCAGGCCGGCCAGCGCCTTCAGCGCATCGGCGTAGTCCTCGTTGGCGACGAAGGAGCGCACGCCCGGCGTGATCGCGGTGACGCGCTCGAACAAGGCTTTTTCGGCCGGCTCCTGCAGCAGGGCCACGTCGGCCTCGCCCGCCACGCCCTCGGTCTTCTTGAGGATATTGACGATGCGCTTGTTGGCGGCGGCCAGCGCCTCCGCCTCGGGCAGTTGGGCGAAGGCCTTCACCGCGGCCAGCTTGGCCGGCACCTTGTCGATGCGCGTCGGCTTCAAGGCCAGCACGGCATCGACAAGCTTCTGGTCATGGC
Organism: uncultured beta proteobacterium; assembly: GCA_963709555.1. Taxonomy (GTDB): domain Bacteria; phylum Pseudomonadota; class Gammaproteobacteria; order Burkholderiales; family Rhodocyclaceae; genus Sulfurisoma. Next base: position 122,149 of record CAVPWR010000007.1, read on the forward strand.
CGGAATCGCGCAACTGGCCGCGCAGTCGTTCGAGCATGAAGTCGAGCAGCTGCGCCTTGTAGTCGCCCGCCAGCAGGCCGGCGCCGAAGCCGGCGGCGGCCTCGTCGATCAGCTCGGCCAGATCCAGCGGCAGCGGCGTTTCCATGAGGATGCGCAGCACGCCGAGCGCGGCGCGGCGCAGGCCGAAGGGATCCTTGTCGCCGGTGGGCAGCTGGCCGATGCCGAAGAAGCCGACCAGCGCGTCGAGCTTGTCGGCCAGCGCGCAGGCAGCGGCGATGTTGCCCGCCGGCAGGCTGTCGCCGTTGAAGCGCGGATGGTAGTGGGCCTCGATGGCGTCGGCCACCGCCGCCGGCTCCTGGTCGTGATGGGCATAGTAGCGGCCCATGATGCCCTGCAGCTCGGGGAACTCGCCGACCATGTCGGTGACGAGATCGGCCTTGCACAACAGCGCCGCGCGTTCGGCCTGCGCGACGTCGGCCTGCAGGCGGTGGGCGATAACGCCGGCGAGCTTCGCCAGTCGCTTGACCCGTTCGCCCACGGTGCCGAGCTTGTTGTGATAGACGATGCTGTCGAGCTTGCCGCACCGTGTCGCCAGCGCCGACTTTCTGTCCTGGTTGAAGAAGAAGCGCGCATCGGACAGTCGCGGCCGCACCACGCGCTCGTTGCCGCCGACGATATGTTTCGGGATCGGCCACCTGCATGTTGGAGACGACGAGGAAGCGGCTGGTCAGTTTGCCGTCCTTGAGCAGCGGAAAATACTTCTGGTTCGCCTTCATGGTCAGGATCAGGCATTCCTGCGGCACGGCGAGGAATTCCTCCTCGAAGCCTGCCTCGTAGACCACGGGGAACTCGACCAGTGCCGTGACTTCGTCGACCAGGGCCTCGTCCGGCAGCCACTGGCGGCCCGGTGCGGCCGATGGCGGCCTTGTCGAGCTGCGCGCGGATCGTGTCGCGGCGCGTCGCGTAGCAGGCGACGACCTTGCCCTTGTCGGCGAGCACGTTCGCATACTCCCTGGCGTGCGGAATCTCGAGCACGCCGACACTCATGAAGCGGTGGCCGCGCGTGATGTTGCGGCTCGGCAGCCCCAGCACCTCGCCGGGCACGATGCGCGCGCCGTGCATCATCACCAGGCCATGCACCGGCCGCACGAACTGGGCCTCGCCCGCGCCCCAGCGCATCAGCTTGGCCACCGGCAGCTTCTTCAGCGCGGCCTCGACGAAACCGGCGACATGCTGATCGATGCGTTCGCCGGTTTTCTTGATGCGGGCAACGAAGTACTCCGCCTTGCCGTCGTTGAGCTTTTCCAGTTGCGCAAACTCGACGCCGGCCGAGCGCATGAAGCCTTCGAGCGCCTTGGTCGGTGCACCGTCGGCGCCGACTCCCGAGGCCACCGCCGGACCCTTCTTCTCGATCACGCGGTCGGGCTGGGTCTCGACGCAGTCGTCGAACTGCAGGGCCAGGCGGCGCGGCGTGGCGAACCACCTGCCGGCGTTGTCGGCGGCGATGAAGCCGGCGTCGGCCAGCGATTTCTGCACCTGCTCGCGGAAGGCCAGCCCCAGTTTCGCCAGCGACTTCGGCGGCAGTTCCTCGGTGAGGAGTTCGATCAGCAGGGTCTCTTTCATGCCGCGGCTCCTTTCAGCATCGGGAAGCCGAGCTTTTCACGCGAATCGAAATAGGCCTGCGCCACTTCGCGCGCCAGTGCCCGCACCCGGCCGATGTAGGCGGCGCGCTCGGTCACCGAGATGGCGCCGCGGGCATCGAGCAGGTTGAAGCTGTGCGAGGCTTTCATCACCATCTCGAAGCCGGGCAGCGGCAGGCCGAGGCCCATCAGGCGCTTGGCCTCGGACTCGTATTTCGAGAACTGGCTGAACAGCCAGTCGACATCGGAATGCTCGAAGTTGTAGGTCGACTGCTCGACCTCGTTCTGGTGATAGACGTCGCCGTAGGTGACGCCCGGCGCCCAGACCAGGTCGAAGACGTTCTCGACGCCTTGCAGGTACATCGCCAGGCGCTCGAGGCCGTAGGTGATCTCGCCCAGCACCGGGCGGCACACCAGCGAGCCGACTTCCTGGAAGTAGGTGAACTGCGTGACTTCCATGCCGTCGAGCCAGACTTCCCAGCCCAGGCCCCAGGCGCCCAGCGTCGGCGATTCCCAGTCGTCCTCGACGAAGCGGATGTCGTGCTCGGAGGTGTTGATGCCGAGCGCGCGCAAGGAGTCGAGATAGAGTTCCTGGATGTTGTCCGGCGAGGGCTTGAGCACGACCTGATACTGGTAGTAGTGCTGCAGGCGGTTGGGATTCTCGCCGTAACGTCCGTCCTTGGGCCGGCGGCTGGGTTGCACGTAGGCGGCCTTCCATGGCTCGGGGCCGATGGAACGCAGGAAGGTGGCGGTATGGAAGGTGCCGGCACCGACCTCGATGTCGTAGGGTTGCAGCAGCACGCAGCCCTGCTTGTTCCAGAAGTCCTGCAGCCGCAGGATGACTTCCTGGAAAGTGGGAGAAGCGGGATTTGAATGGGGGGGCATAGGAGTAAGAACCGGACCCTGAAGCTCGTGCAAAACGGCGATTTTACAGGGTTCCCTCCTTGCCCTGTCATGCCGCAGGCGATAAGCTGCCCTGAAATCCTCGAGCCGCCCCACCCACACCGCCATGCCTGCCAGCGTTCAACCCGACGACATCGCAACGGCCCTTCCCGCGGAGCCCGGGCGTCCCCTGCTGGCGCGGCTGCTGCCCTGGATCGTGGTCCTCGGCGCCGGCATCTTCGGCGAGTACATCGTCCATCTCGAAGGCGAAAACATCCTGCGCGAACAGCGCAGCCATGTGCTGAGCGAAGTCGGGGAATTGCGCGCACGGCTGGAAGGCGAGCTCAATGCCACCCTCTACCTGACGGAAGGGATGGTCGCCCACGTTCTCACGCAGCCCCGGCTCGAGGCCGAGGTGATCAACCCGATGCTGAGCATCCTTTACAGCCACGGCCGGAACATCCGCAACATCGGCCTCGCCCCGGGCAATCGCCTGACCTACATCCACCCGCTGCTTGGAAACGAAAAAGCGCTCGGGCTCTACTATCCCGACATCAAGGAACAGTGGCCGGCAGTCGAGCGCACGATACTCGAACGCAAGCCGCGCCTGGCCGGTCCCGTCCAGCTCAAGCAGGGCGGCACGGGCCTGATCTACCGGGTGCCGCTGTTTCACGGTCCCGCCCGGGAATACTGGGGCCTGCTCAGCATGGTGCTGGACATCGACCGCCTGTTTGCCGGCGTGGGCCTCCTGCCGGAGCGCAATGGCCTGCTGTTCGCGCTGCGCGGCAAGGATGGCATGGGGGCGGAGGGGGCCGCATTCTTCGGCGACGCGCGACTCTTCGCCTCCGACAGCGTCAGGGCCCAGATCACCACACCGGGCGGCGTCTGGGAGATCGCCGCACGCCCCGCCGCGGGCTGGGGCAATGAGCTGCGGATCGGCGTTTTCCGGGGCGTGGTCTGGTTTTTCGCGCTGCTGCTCGGCGTCTTTGTCCATCAGGTGCTGGCCTTTGCCAGGCGCCGCGAACAACTGGCACGACAACTGGAACGGGCCCGCGATGCCGCCGAGGCCGCCAGTCGGGCCAAGAGCGCGTTTCTCGCCAACATGAGCCATGAGATCCGCACGCCGATGAACGGCATCATCGGCATGACCGAACTGACCCTGAATACCGCCGTCAGCGACGAGCAGCGCGAGTACCTCGGGGTGGTGCGGCAGTCGGCGCTGTCGCTGCTTGCCATCCTCAACGACATCCTGGACTTTTCCAAGATCGAGGCCGGGCGGCTCGACATGGAGCGCATCCATTTCTGCCTGTCCGAGACGGTGGCGGGAACGATGCGAAACCTGTCGCTCAGGGCGGAGGAAAAGGGGCTGGCGCTGCTCTGTGACATTCGGCCCGAAGTGCCGCAAGCGCTACTCGGCGACCCGAACCGGTTGCGCCAGGTCCTGGTGAATCTCGTCGGCAACGCGCTCAAGTTCACCGAGCGCGGCGAAATCGGGGTGGCGGTGAGGCTGCTTGAACTACAGGAGAAGCGCGCACGCCTCTCGTTCGCCGTGCGCGACACCGGCATCGGCATCGCCGCAGACAAAATGAAAATAATTTTCGACGACTTTGCCCAGGCCGACGCGTCGGTCACCCGCCGCTTCGGCGGTACCGGGCTGGGGCTGGCCATCAGCCGGCGGCTGGTCGAAATGATGGGCGGCACGCTTGCCGTCGACAGCGCCCCGGGCGCAGGCAGCACCTTCCATTTCGATTGCTGGTTCGACCTGTCTGCGGATCCGCTCGATGACTCCGCCATATGTATCGACGCCAACGCTGCGGATCCTCAAGGACGGGGAACTCGGGCAACCGCAGGTCCGGCGAGCGGCGCTGCGGCCGCGTTGCTGCCAGTCATCGCGCCGCTGGACATCCTGCTGGTCGAGGATAATCCGGTCAATCAGAAGCTGGCGCGCGCCGTGCTCGAGAAGGGCGGCCATGCCGTGACCGTCGCCGGCAACGGTGCGGAGGCTCTGGACCTGATCGCGGGCGGCCATTTCGCGCTGGTCCTGATGGACGTGCAGATGCCGGTGATGGACGGGCTCGAGGCCACACGTCTGCTGCGGGCGCGCGAGGGCGAGCACGGCGGCCATCTGCCGGTCATCGCCATGACCGCGAACGCCATGGCCGGCGATCGCGAGCAGTGCCTGGCCGCCGGCATGGACGACTATGTCGCCAAGCCCGTCCGGCCGCAGGAACTCTACGCCGCGATCGCCCGCACGCTCGAACGCACTGCGCCCGGCTAGGCTGACCGGCGCAGTCGCAGGAGAGGCAGCGACGGCAGGCAGGCCAGCACCGCCAGCAGCAGCGCCGGCCAGTTGCCACGCCGGCCATAGGGGGTGACGCCCTGGTAGCCACGCACCTCGACGCGCAGCGCGTCGCGCGTGAAGGGCGCCAGCACGGCGGACACCGTGCCGTCGGGCGCCACCGCGGCGGTCATGCCGGTGTTGGTGGCGCGCAGCATGGGCCGCCCGGTCTCGAGCGCGCGCAGCTGGGAAATTTGCAGGTGCTGCGGCTGCGCCAGCGAATCGCCGAACCAGGCGGTATTGGAGATGTTGAGCAGCAGCGTCGCCTCGGGCAGGCCACGAATGATCTCCTCGCCGAACAGATCCTCGTAACAGATGTTGGGCATGATGTTCTGTCCCGCGACGACGAGTGGCGGCTGCCGCGCCGGGCCCGCCGTGAAATTCGACATCGGGATGCTCACCAGGTCGAAGAACCAGGCAAAGCCCGGCGGCACGAACTCGCCGAAGGGCACGAGGTGCGACTTGGCATAGCCCTGCGAGCGCAATTCGGGCTTCAGCGCGACGGCGCCATTGACGTAGCCGCCCTGCGTCGTGCGTACCGCCACGCCGAGGACAGCCTCGCCGTTGGCGGTGAGCCCGCGCAGCACCTCGCGCGGCACCTCGTCGAACAGCAGCGGGATCGCGGTTTCCGGCAGCACCGTGAGTTGCGCCGGGTTTGCCTGCGCCAGGCGCAGGTAGGTTTCGATGGACAGGCTGAGACGGTTCGGATCCCACTTCAGGCTCTGCGGCACGTTGCCCTGCAGCAGCGCCACGCGCAGCGGCGCCCCGACCGGTTCGGTCCAGCCGATGCCGCGCAGCACGAAACCGAACGCGATCACCGCCACGACCAGCAGCGTCGGCCAGAAACGGCGCCAGGCGAAGGCCAGCAGCGCGGCGAGCAGCGCGACGACGAAGGCCAGGCCATAGCTGCCGACGAGCGGCGCGTAACCGGCCAGCGGGCTCGGCGGGCTTTGCGAGTAGCCCAGCGCCAGCCAGGGGAAGCCGGTGAACAGGGTGCCGCGCAGCCACTCGGCGAGGGTCCATCCAGCAATCCGGCAACAAGCAAGGCGTCGCGCAGCGGACGCAAAAAGTCGGCGCTGCGCGCCACGCCTGAAAAAGAAAAACGGCAACAGCAGGAAACAGCGCGAGGTAACTGCAGAACAGCAGCGTCGCCAGCGCGGCCAGCGGCGCCGCCATGCCGCCGACGTCGTGCAGGCTGACATAGACCCACGATACGCCGGCGAGGAAAAAACCGAGGCCCCAGACGAATCCAACGAGGGCCGCAGCCAGCGGCGACCCGCTGCGCCGCCACAGTGCGAACAGGCCGGCCAATGTCAGCAATGGCAGCGGGAACAGGCCGAACGGGGCAAAACCGAGGACGCTGGCGGCGCCGAGCATCGCCGCGGCCGCCAGCGACCGATTCATTCGGCCACTTCGAGCGTCAGGTCGCGTTGCGGATTGACCAGCAGCGTATGGACGCGGCGGCTGTCGGCGCGCAGCACCTGGAAGCGCAGGCCGCCGAGCTGCACCACCTCGTTGCGCTTGGGCAGGCGACCGAGTTGGGCGATCAGCAGGCCGCCGACGGTATCGCATTCCTCGTCGGAGAAGGTCGTGGCGAAGGCATGGTTGAAGTCGACGATCTCGGTCTGTGCCTTGACGCGGTAGTGGCCGGCGTTGTCGAGCACGATGTTGTCGGCGGCCTCGTCGAAGTCGTATTCGTCCTCGATGTCGCCGACGATCTGCTCGAGCACGTCCTCGATGGTCACCAGCCCGGCGACGCCGCCATACTCGTCGACGACGATGGCCATGTGATTGCGCGAAGCCCTGAATTCACGCAACAACACATTCAAGCGCTTCGATTCGGGAATGAACACCGCCGGGCGCAGGGTGTCGCGCAGGTCAAACTCCTTGCCGGCGAAGAAGCGCAACAGTTCCTTGGCCAACAGGATGCCGATAACGTCGTCGCGGTTCTCGCCGAACACCGGGAAACGCGAGTGGGCGGCCTCGATCACCGTATCGGCGATTTGCTCCGGCGGGGCGTCGACGTCGATGACATCCATCTGCGCCCGCGGCACCATGATGTCGCGCACCTGCATTTCGGAAACCTGCAGCGCGCCCTCGATGATGGAAAGCGCGTCGGAATCGAGCAGGTTGCGCTCGAAGGCGCCGCGCAGCAGGTCGAGCAATTGCTCGCGGTCTTCCGGCTCCCGCAGCAGCAGGGTCGAAAGGCGTTCGAGCAGTGACGGTTTACTGTCGGGATCCATCATGCCTGCGCCGGGCCGCCCCAAGGAGGCATGCCGCCCCCTCGTGAGGGGCAGCGAACAGTAGTGAGCGTGGGGGGGCCATATTATCTGTAAGGGTCGGGGTAGCCCAGGCCGGCGAGGATTTCGCGCTCCCGCGCCTCCATGCGCCGAGCGTCCCGGGCGCCGGTCTCGTGGTCGTAGCCCTGCAGGTGCAGCATACCATGCACGATCAGGTGGGCGAAGTGCGCCTCCACCGCCTTGCCCTGCTCCGCGGCCTCGCGCAGCACCACCGGAATGCAGATCACCAAGTCGCCAACGACCGCGGGCTCACTCTCGTAGACGAAGGACAGCACATTGGTGGAATAGTCCTTGTGGCGGTAATCATGGTTGAGCGCCCTGCCCTCGTCGGCGCCGACGAAGCGCACCGTAACCGTGGCCGGCCCTTCCTGCGCCGCGCGCAGCCAGCGCAACACCTGCGGCCGGTGCGGCGCCGCCTCGTGGCGCACCGCATGCTGCACCGACAGCGTCAAACCGGGCCTGCCGCCCTGCCTTGCCTCAGTTCCGGCCAACGCCAGCTCCGCCGGCCTTCGCCTGCTCCGCAACTTCGCTTTCGTAGGCGGCGACGATGCGCGCCACCAGCGGGTGGCGCACCACGTCGGAAGCGTCGAAGTCGGCGAAGCCGATGCCGCGCACCTCGGCCAGGATGCGCCGGGCTTCGTTCAGCCCCGACTTCTGCCCCCTCGGCAGGTCGATCTGGGTGACGTCGCCGGTGATCACGGCCTTGGCGCCGATGCCGATGCGCGTCAGGAACATCTTCATCTGCTCGGGCGTGGTGTTCTGCGCCTCGTCGAGGATGATGAAGGCATGGTTGAGCGTGCGGCCGCGCATGTAGGCCAGCGGTGCCACCTCGATGCTCTGCTTCTCGAACAGTCGCGCCACCTTGTCGAAGCCCATCAGGTCGTAGAGCGCGTCGTAGAGCGGCCGCAGATACGGATCGACCTTCTGCGCCAGGTCCCCCGGCAGGAAGCCGAGGCGTTCGCCGGCCTCGACCGCCGGACGCGTCAGCACGATACGCTCGACCTGGTCGCGCTCGAAGGCATCGACCGCGCTCGCCACGGCCAGGTAAGTCTTGCCGGTGCCGGCCGGGCCGATGCCGAAAGTGATGTCATGCTCCTGGATCTGCCGCAGGTAGTCGGTCTGGTGCGGGGTGCGGCCATGCAGGTCGGTCTTGCGCGTCATCAGCGCCGGCGCCGGCTGCGCCGTGCTGCCGCGATTGGCCATTTCGACCAGGCCGAGCTGGATTTCGTCGATCGACAGCGGCGCCCCGGCCATTTCGTAGAAATGTTCCAGCGTCTGCCCGGCCAGACGCGACGGAGCCAGCTCGCCGCTGATGCGGAACTGTTCGCCGCGGCGCGAGATGGTGACATCGAAGGCGGCCTCGATCTGGCGCAGGTTCTCGTCGAGCGCGCCGCAAAGATTGTTGAGCCGCTCGTTGTCCAGCGGCTGCAGGGTGACGCTGAGGGCGCGCGGCTTCATGCCGGGGTTGCCGCCGTCCCGCCATCCGCTACGGCGAGGAGGGCATCTTTTGCCCGACCGCCTTGCAGCGCAGGGGCTTCACCAGCACCGACTTCTCCGCGCAGACTGTGCGGCAGCGCGGCCGTGATGCGCACATCGACATAGCGGCCGATCTGCCGCTCGGTTTCATGCAAGCGGCCGGCGAAGTTGACCACGCGGTTGTTGGCGGTGCGGCCGGCCAGTTCCGCCACGTCCTTGCGCGCATGGCCCTCGACCAGCACGCGCTGTACCGTGCCCACCATGGCCTGCGAGACGGCGAAGGCGAGTTCCTCGATCCGGGCCTGCAGGCGCATCAGTCGTTTCACCTTCAGTTCCTGCGGTGTTTCGTCCGCCATCTCGGCAGCCGGGGTGCCGGGACGCGGGCTGTAGATGAAGGAAAAGCTGGCATCGAAGCCGACCTCGTCGATCAGCTTCATGGTCTTCTCGAAATCCTCCTCGGTCTCGCCGGGAAAGCCGACGATGAAATCCGACGACAGCGACAGATCGGGGCGCGCGGCCCGCAGTTTCCTCACCAGCGACTTGTACTCGAGCGCCGTGTAGCCGCGCTTCATCGCCGCGAGGATGCGGTCGGAGCCCGACTGCACCGGCAGGTGCAGGTGCGACACCAGCTTCGGCACGGTGGCATAGACGTCGATGAGGCGCTGCGACAGTTCGCGCGGATGCGAGGTGGTGTAACGGATGCGCTCGACCTCGGGCATTTCGGCGATGGCCTCGATCAGCAGCGCGAGGTCGGCCGTGTCACCGTCCGTCATCGCTCCGCGATAGGCATTGACGTTCTGGCCGAGCAGGGTGATCTCCTTCACGCCCTGCCGCGCGAGGCCGGCAACCTCGGCCATCACATCATCGAACGGCCGCGACACCTCGTCGCCACGGGTATAGGGCACGACGCAGAAGGTGCAGTATTTCGAGCAGCCTTCCATGATCGAGACGAAGGCCGCCGCGCCCTCGGTGCGTGCGGGGGGCAGGGCGTCGAACTTCTCGATCTCGGGAAAGGAGACATCGACCTGCGAGCGCCCGCTGGCACGACGCGCGGCGATCAGCTGCGGCAGGCGGTGCAGCGTCTGCGGCCCGAAGACGACATCGACGTAGGGGGCGCGCGCGACAATGGCCGCGCCCTCCTGGCTCGCCACGCAGCCGCCGACGCCGATGACCAGGTCCGGCTTCAGCTGCTTGAGGTGACGCACCCGGCCGAGGTCGTGGAACACCTTCTCCTGCGCTTTTTCGCGCACCGAGCAGGTGTTGAACAGGATGATGTCGGCCTCCTCGGGGTTGTCGGTCTTCACTACCCCCTCGGCAAGGCCGAGCATATCCACCATCTTGTCGGAATCGTATTCGTTCATCTGGCACCCGAAGGTGCGAATGAACACTTTCTTGCTCATGAATTTTCGTGCCGCAATGGATTGCCTGAGTGTCGCCAAGCGGCGACGCGAGCGGATTATGAACCCTCGTGGCTGGCGCTACAACCGCCGCCAGCAGCTGATCTCGAAGCAGAAATGACGATGGGGACCGAAGTCCCCACCGGCTTTTCTTTGGTAACAAGGCTCAAGCAGCCTCGGCATAGGCCTTAAGCGGCCAGTGCGAAACGCTCATCGTTGGCGTTTAGAGATTTGCTTCATTAACGTCGATCGCCTGACGAGTTGCCTGCTCACCTTCGCCCGCCCTGTCGAAACCAGTGCACCCCCACCTAAAAGCACTCCGATACCCTTAGGTGGAGGTGGCGGGAATCGAACCCGCGTCCAGAACGCCTCCAGATTGCCGGAATTACAACTATGCTGACATTATGGGTACGAAACGCCCGGGTTTCAAGAGCATTCCCTGGGCGCAGGGAAAATTCGCCGGAACCGGGAAAAGGCAAGGCCCCGCAGGTCGTTAAACCTGCGGGGCCTTGGTTTGTTTCTGGTGGTGATGGACAGACTTGAACTGTCGACCCCCGGATTATGAATCCGATGCTCTAACCGACTGAGCTACATCACCATTCACGCGGACCTTTACAAAAGATGACTTGGCCGCGAAAGGGGCGAGATTATCCGGTTTGAGGCCCACCCTTGTCAAGGAGGCCCGCTTCCAGCGACGCCCGAAGTAAGGCCCCTGGGGTGACGCCCCCAAGGAAGTCCACTTGGGAGACAATGCGCCGATGCAGAACAACATGGCATTCGACATCGTCATCGTCGGCGGCGGCCTGGCCGGGCTGGCCCTGGCCACCTCCCTGCGCAAGACGCCCTATTCCATCGCCGTCGTCGAGGGGCGTGCGCCCGTCAGGCCCGAAGGCTGGGACGCGCGCATCTACGCCATCAGCCCGGGCAACGCCAGTTTCCTCGAAAGCAGCGGCATCTGGCATCATCTCGATTCAGCGCGCCTGCAGGCGGTCGAGACCATGGAGATCTTCGGCGACTCCGGCGGCCACATGCGCTTCTCCGCCTACGACAGCGGCATCGGCGAACTGGCGTGGATCGTCGAGGCCTCGCTGCTGCAACGCGAGCTGTGGGAGACAGCGAAGCGCCAGGGCAACGTGACGCTGTTCTGCCCGGCCCAACCGGCGGCACTGGCCTTTGGCGCCGACCAGGCGTCGCTGCGGCTCGAGGACGGCCGCACGCTGTCGGCACAGCTGATCGTCGCCGCCGACGGCGCCGATTCATGGACCCGCAATGCCGCCGGCATCGACGTGCAATTCCAGCCCTATGGCCAGCATGGCGTGGTGGCCAACTTCGCCTGCGAGATGCCGCATCGCGGCACCGCCTTCCAGTGGTTCCGTCACGATGGCGTGCTGGCCTGGCTGCCGCTGCCGGGCAACCTCATGTCCATGGTCTGGTCGACGCCGGAAGACCACGCCCGCGAACTGGTCGCCCTGCCCGCGGCCGAACTTTGCGCGCGCGTGGCCGAAGCCGGCGGACATCGCCTCGGCCAGCTCGAGCCGGTGACGCCGGCGGCCGGCTTCCCGCTGCGACTGATGCGCGCACCGCGCACCGTGGCGCCGCGCCTGGCACTGATCGGCGACGCCGCCCACGCGATCCACCCGCTCTCGGGCCACGGCATCAACCTCGGTTTCCAGGATGCGCGCGTGCTGGCGGAGACGCTGGCCGCCAAACCCGATCACATCGGCTGCGGCGACGCGCAATGGCTGCGCCGCTTCGAGCGCGCCCGCAAGGAGGAAGTGGTCGCGCTACAATCCGCGACCGATGGCCTGCAGCGGCTGTTCGGCGCACCATCGGCGCCACTGGCGGCACTGCGCAACGCCGGATTGAACCTTACCGGGCATCTGCCGGTCATACGCGACGCGCTGGTGCGCTATGCCATCGGCTGACGCCGATCCCGAAATTCCCCTACCCCCAACCTTCCCGGAGTTTCCATGTTAAAGAAAATCACCGTGCTGGCCCTTGCTGCCGGCCTGCTGTTCAGCGCCACGGCCCAGGCCAGCGAAGCCGACGTCAAGAAGGCGGTCGAATCCATCCTCGGCAAGAACGCCAAGGTCAACAGCGTCAAGAAGTCCGGCGTGCTCGGCCTCTACGAAGTCGTGGTCGGCGGCGAGATCGCCTATGTCGACGAGAAGGCCAACTACCTCATCTTCGGCAACATCATCGACGTGAAGGCGAAGAAGGACTTGACCGAGGAGCGCAAGCTGAAGCTCGCCCAGATCAAGTTTTCCGACCTGCCGCTCGACCTCGCCATCAAGCAGGTCAAGGGCAACGGCAAGCGCGTCATCGCCAGCTTCGAGGATCCCAACTGCGGCTACTGCAAGAAGCTGGCGAAAGAACTCGTCGGCATGACCGACGTGACCATCTACACCTTCCTCTACCCGATCCTGTCGCCGGATTCGCTGGAGAAGTCGAAGGCCATCTGGTGCGCCACCGACAAGGTCAAGGCCTGGAACGACTGGATGGTGAACAACAGCGCCCCCGCCGCAGGCAAATGCGACGCCAACGCCGTCGAGAAGACCGTCGCGCTCGGCCAGAAGCTCAACATCCGCGGCACGCCGACCATCTTCTTCACCGACGGCAACCGCACCCCCGGCTACATGCCGGTGGCGCAGCTCGAGAAGGCCATCGCCGCCGCCGGGAACTGAGTTCCCCCACGCTCTCTTCGTTCGCTGCCCCCACAGGGGGCGCCGCCGCCCTTGGGGCGGCCCGGCGGGCGGCTGATCACCAGGCCGTTTCGCGCTCGGCGCTGGCCGAGATCTTGTGGATGGTGAGGTCGGCGCCGTTGAATTCTTCCTCGGCGTCGAGGCGGATGCCGACCAGCTTCTTGATCAGGCCATAGACGATCAGGCCGCCGACGAAGGCGATACTCACGCCGAGCAGCGTGCCCAGCAGCTGGCTCATGAAGGCGACGCCACCCAGGCCGCCCAGCGCCTTGGCGCCGAAGATGCCGGCGGCGATGCCGCCCCAGGCGCCGCAGAGGCCGTGCAGCGGCCAGACACCGAGCACGTCGTCGATCTTCCAGCGGTTCTGCGTCAGGGTGAACATCACAACGAACAGCCCGCCGGCGATGCCGCCGGTGATCAGCGCGCCCAGCGGGTGCATCAGGTCGGAGCCGGCGCAGACGGCCACCAGGCCGGCGAGCGGGCCGTTATGGACGAAGCCCGGGTCGTTCCTGCCCACGACCAAGGCGACGAGGGTGCCGCCGACCATGGCCAGCAGCGAATTCATGGCGACGAGGCCGGAGACCTTTTCCAGCGTCTGCGCGCTCATGACGTTGAAGCCGAACCAGCCGACGATGAGGATCCACGCGCCCAGCGCGAGGAAGGGAATGGAGGACGGCGGATGCGCGCCGGCGATGCCGCCGTCCTTGTGGTAACGGCCGCGGCGCGCGCCGAGCAGCAGCACGGCGGCCAGGCCGACCCAGCCGCCGACGGCATGCACCACCACCGAGCCGGCGAAGTCGTGGAATTCGGCGCCGAAGCTGGCCTTGAGCCAGGCCTGGATGCCATAGGCCTGGTTCCAGGCGATGCCCTCGAAGAAGGGGTAGATGAAGCCGACCAGCAGGAAGGTCGCGGCGAGCTGCGGCCCGAACCTGGCGCGCTCGGCGATGCCGCCGGAGACAATGGCCGGAATCGCCGCGGCGAAGGTCAGCAGGAAGAAGAACTTGACCAGATCGTAGCCGCTCCGCTGCGTCAGCTCTTCCGCACCGGCGAAGAAATTGACGCCATAGGCGATACCGTAGCCGATGAAGAAGTAGGCCAGCGTCGACATCGAGAAATCGCAAAGGATCTTGACCAGCGCATTGACCTGATTCTTGCGTCGCACCGTGCCGAGTTCGAGGAAGGCGAAACCGGCGTGCATCGCCAGGATCATGATGGCGCCGAGCAGGATGAAGAGAACGTCGGCCGAGGTCTTGAAATTGTCCACTGTGGTGCTCCCGATTCACGAATTGGGAGCACGAAAGCAACTAGCGTTCCAGACTCAAAACATCACGGAAACAGCGCACTACGACAGCTCTGCCCAGCGCACCTGGAGCGTTCGCACTTCCACGGTGCGCGGTTCGCACCATAGCGGTGCAATTAGCGCGGCGCGGCGCCGTCGCTTGGCGGGGTGTAGCCGCGCGGCAGCAGCGCCCACATGCGGCCCTTCTGCCGCATTTTCCCTGCGAGGCTGCCAGCCTCGGCGCCGCTGCCCCAATAGAAGTCGGCACGCACCACGCCGCGGATCGCTCCGCCGGTGTCCTGCGCCAGCATCAGTTGCCGCAGCGGCTTGCTGTCGTTGGGCCAGGTGGTATCGAGGTACACCGGCGCGCCCAGCGGCACGTGGCGCGGATCGACGGCGACCGAACGGCGCGGCGTCAGCGGCAGTCCCTGTGCGCCCTGCGGGCCGCTGCCCTCGACCGCCATCTCGCGGAAGAAGACCAGGCTCGGGTTGGTGTTGAGCATTTCCTGCAGGCGTTTCGGGTTGGCGCGAGCCCAGGCCTTGATGCCCTGCATCGATGCCTCGTGCGACTTGAGCTCGCCCTGGTCGATCAGCCACTTGCCGATCGAGCGGTAGGGATGGCCATTCTGGTCGGCGTAATTGATGCGCACGCGGCCGCCGTCGGCCAGCTCGACCTGGCCGGAGCCCTGGATCTGCAGGAAGAACAGGTCGATGGCATCGTCGATCCACAACAGCGCCTGGCCGGCGCGGCGCCCTTCCTCCTCAGTCCATTCGCCGCGAGAGAAGTAGGGCACGAGCTTGCGTCCCTCCAGCCGTCCGCGCAGCCGCATGTGCTTGAGCTCGGGATAAATCTCGGTCAGATCGACCACGACAAGATCCTCGGGCGGACCGAACACCGGATGCACGTAGGGCTTCTTCTTCGCCCGGCTGCCCTTGACCACCGGTTCGTAGTAGCCGGTGATCAGGCCCTCGCGCACGCCGTCGGGATTGACCAGCTGCCACGGCACCAGGTTGGCCTCGAGCCAGGCGCGCGCCATGGCGCCATCGCTGAGTTTTGCGTCGCGCAGGGCGGCGCAGGCCGGGCGCCAGGTCGCCTGCCTTTCCAGCGTCGCGCACGAGGCGCGAAAGGCGTCGAGCGCCGGCAGCACGTCGTCCTCCGCCCAGCCGGGCAGGTCCTCCCACGCCGCGGGCTGCAGCGGCTTCTCGGCGGGCTTCACCGGTTCCACCGTCGGGCAGGCAGGGCAGACCGGGCATGGCGGGCAGGTGTCGGGACGCGGCGGTGCCGCGACGCAGCCGGCGAGCAGAACGGAAAGAGCGGCGATGAGGAGCGGACGCAACATGAGATACTTTCGCGACTAAGAACCAGCGGAACTTTAACCCATGTGGGCTCTGCTCCCGGAAATCGGCCTTGCGACCATCCTCGTTTTCATCGCCTGGCGGGTCTGGCCGAAGGAAACCAAAAATGACGACTGAACTCGCCGCCTTCCTCGCCCGCGCCGAAAGCCTGCTGGCGCGGGTCGAGGCCCTGCTGCCGCCGGCGCCCGCCGCGCCCGACTGGTCTGCCACCGCCTTTCGCTGGCGCAGCCGCGGCGGCCACCACGGCCACCTCGAGGCGGTCAAACATCCGCACCGGATACGCCTCGCCGACCTGCAGGGCATAGCCGAACAGAAAGCCCGCATCGAGCGCAACACGCGCCAGTTCGTCGAAGGCCGCAGCGCCAACAACGTGCTTCTCACCGGCGCGCGCGGCACCGGCAAGTCCTCGCTGATCAAGGGCGTGCTGCTGAAGTACGCGGCCAAGGGCCTGCGCCTGATCGAGGTCGACAAGAGCGACCTCGTCCATCTGCCTGACATCGTGGACCTGATCGCGCCTCGCCCCGAGCGCTTCATCGTCTTCTGCGACGACCTTTCCTTCGAGGCTTCCGAGCCCGGCTACAAGGCGCTGAAGAGCATCCTCGACGGCAGCATCGCCGGCACGCCCGACAACGTGCTGATCTACGCCACCTCCAACCGCCGCCACCTGATGCCCGAGTACATGGCCGAGAACTTGGAGGCACAGCGCGTCGGCGACGAGATCCACCCGGGCGAGACCGTCGAGGAAAAGATTTCGTTGTCGGAGCGCTTCGGCCTCTGGTTGTCGTTCTACCCCTTCGACCAGGACCATTACCTCGCCATCTGCGAGCACTGGCTGCAGCAATTCGGCGTCGACGAAAAGTTATGCGGAGCGGATAGGGGACGGCGCTGGCGGCACGGCAGGAAGCGCTGCAGTGGTCGCTCGAACGCGGCTCGCGCAGCGGCCGCGTCGCCTGGCAGTTCGCCCGCGACCATGCCGGGCGCAGCGGCGCCGCGCCGGCGACGAAAAAGCGCGTTGCCCGGTGAAGCAGGTCGACGTCGCCGCGGCGGTGATCCTCCGGCCCGACGGCAGCTTCCTCCTCGGCCAGCGCGCGTCAGACACCTTCTACCCGGGCTACTGGGAATTTCCCGGCGGCAAGGTCGAGGCGGGCGAGACACCGCATGAGGCGCTGGTGCGGGAACTGCACGAGGAACTGGGCATCGAGGTCGACACCGCCTACCCGTGGATCGTGCGCGAGCATGTCTACGAACACGCCCATGTGCGGCTGCACTTCTTCCGCGTCGTCGCCTGGCATGGCGAACTGCGCGACCACGTCCACGCCGCGCTTTCCTGGCAGCGCGCCGACGCGCTCACCGTGGCGCCGATGCTGCCGGCCAATGCGCCGGTGCTCAAGGCACTCGAGCTGCCGTCGCTCTACGCCATCAGCCACGCCCAGGCCATCGGCGCCGAGGCGCAGCTGGCGGCGCTGCGCGCGGCGCTCGAAAACGGCCTGCGGCTGGTGCAGCTGCGCGAGCGCGGCATGCCCGAGCTGGCGCTCGAGGGCTTCTGCGCGCAGGCGGTGGCGCTGTGCCGCCACCATGGCGCGCGCGTGCTGATCAACGGCGACGGGCAGTTGGCCCGGGCGCTCGGCGCCGACGGCCTGCACCTGCCCTCCGAACAACTGATGCGCTGCCGCCAGCGCCCCGAGCTGCCGCTGGTCGCCGCATCCTGCCACGATGCGCAGGAGCTGGCCCGCGCCGCCACGCTCGGCCTTGACTTCGTCGTGCTCGGTCCGGTGATGCCGACGGCGAGCCACCCCGGCAGGGCCGCCATGGGCTGGAAGGCCCTTGCGGCAATGGTCAAAAACTATCCGCTGCCGGTTTTCGCGCTCGGCGGCCTGGGGCCGACAGACCTGGAATCAGCGCTTCTCGCCGGTGTCCATGGCATCGCCGCCATCCGCGCCGCCTGGCGCTGAAGTGGAACCCGGCACGCTGTAATCCCCCGCTGCCCAGGCGCCGAGATCGATCTTGCGGCAGCGTTCGGAACAGAAGGGACGGTAGCGGTTTTCGGTCCGCCACTCGACCGGTTTGCCGCAGATCGGGCAATTGACGACGCGCACCGCGGTCATGGCCTTACAGGTTGCAGAAGGTCAGTTCGAATTTGACATCGGCATCGACCTGCTTGGGTCGCTGCTCGAGGTCGGGCGCGAGGAAGCGGATGTTGAGCGCGTACTTGCTGGCACTGATCTCGGGGATGTAGGGATCGGTGCTCTCCAGACGCAGGCGGAACAGCTGGGCGGTGCGACCGGCCAGCATCAGCTGGTAGGTGCCATGGGCGGCGAGTTGTCCTTCGGGACGGCCGGAGGCGCGCAGCAGGCGCAGCACGATGGCGATGCCCTGGCGAATCGCCAGCATCGGCTTGATCCAGCCGGTGAGGTCGCGGTGGCGGAAGGCGGATTCGCGGTTGAGCCAGTGGTGATAACCCGGCAGGTCGAACTCGCAGACGCCGCCCGGTATGGAGGCGCGATTCTTGATGGCCATAAGCCATTCGTTCTCGCGCAGATACTGGCCGATCTTGCCCTGCATCGCGAGCAGCGCGGCCGAAGCCTGCTCGATCTCATAGAGAGCGCCGGAAAGCGCCTCTTCGGAGATGTCGGGATTGTTGCGGAAGGAAAGCAGTATCTGCCGCTGGCGCTCGAGTTCCTGCACCAGGTCGAACTTGAGGTCGGCGCGACCGGCGATTTCGAGAATCTCGAAAAGGGTCACCAGGGCAACGTGGTGCTCATCCGGCCCTTCGGCCGCGATGAAATACGTCACCGTGTCGAACAGGTGTTCCAGGCGCAACAGCGTCCGGATGCGTTCGTTCAGCGGATATTCGTAGGTGATCACACGTAGACCATGGGGAAAATTCCGTGGATTGTCGCCCAAATAGTCTCAAATCTCAACCATTTGCGGCTTTTTGCGCCGCCAGTTCCCGATAGCGGGCATCGAGCTCCGCCACGGGTGCGCGCAAGTCTTCGGGGCTGCCCTCGTTGTCGATCACATCTTCGGCCGCCGCCAGTCGCTGTTCGCGGCTGGCCTGCGCCGCCATGATGCGCACAATGTCGGTGCGCGCCAGGCCGCTACGGGTCTGCACCCGCCTGATGCGCGTCTCTTCGCTGCAGTCGACGACCGCGATGCGATCGACCCGCGCCCGGTAGTCGCCGGACTCGATCAGTAGCGGCACCACCAGCACCACATACGGCGCCGTCGCATTGGCCGCGATCAGCCGCTCGCTCTCGCTGCGGATCAGCGGATGCAGGATGGCTTCGAGACGCTGGCGCGCCGCCGGGTCGGAGAAGATCAGGGCGCGGATGGCGTCGCGGTCGAGCGCGCCGCTCGCCGTCACTGCCGTCTCTCCAAACGCTGCGCTGATTGCCGGCATGGCTAAGCCATGCGGTCCGGTCAGTTCATGGGCGATGGCATCGGTATCGACGACGGCAGCGCCAAGCGCGGCAAAGATTCCGGCCGCCGCGCTCTTGCCGCTGCCGATGCCGCCGGTCAGGCCGACGACGAAAACGGCCGTAGGTGACACTGCGGTTGCGTTCAGGGGCACTCGCCGGCGCTGGTGCCCGGGAGCTTCTCCAGCACCGGCGGCAAGCGCTGGTTCAGGCTTTCCGCGGCGCCCTTGACGATGGCACGCGCCTGCTGCGGCGTCGCCGCGCGCACCTCGATGCGCGCCGACTTGACGCCACGCTTGGCCATGCCCTGCAGGAACTCGTTGGCCGCGGCCTCGCTCTTGAACAGGCCAAGGGAAAGCGTGAGAAAGTTGGCGCCCTCGTCCTGCACGATGTAGAAGTCCTTGATGCCCAGCGCCTTGAGTTCGGCCGCCTTCTTGTCGGCCGCCGCCTTGTTGGGCTGCGGCGGAATGTGCACCCAGTAGCTCGAGGATGCCTCGACCGGCTTGATGTCGACACTGAGGCCGGCGAGCGCTGCCTTGAACGCGTCGGCCTCGGTCAAAGGCAGGCCGCTGACAAGACGGCAGGCAACTTGAGCCTCCGGCTTCATCGCCGGGCCGGCCACCGCGCCCGCCATCGTGCCCGCCGGCTCGGCGGGCACGATGCGCAGCTTGTCGGCAGCCAGTTGATTGGCCAGCCGCTGCGGCTCGCGCCCCTGCTCGGTTTCGCCAAAATAACCTTGCGCCCAGGCGTAGAAGGCGAGGTTGGCGAAAACGAGCAGGAGGAAGGCGGCCCTGAAAAAACTCACCCAACCACCTCAACCACCCACTTTGGGCAGATGCTTCAGCGAATCCTCGATCGCCTCGCGCGGGTACTCGTAGTCCTCGAGCTTGCCGGCGAAGTAGCGGTCGTAGGAGGCCATGTCGAAGTGGCCGTGGCCGGAGAGGTTGAAGAACAGCGTCTTCGCCTCGCCGGTTTCCTTGCAGCGCAGAGCCTCGTCGATGACGGCGCGGATGGCGTGGTTGGATTCGGGCGCGGGAATGATGCCCTCGGCCTTGGAGAACTGCACCCCGGCCGCGAACGTTGCCACCTGCGGCACCGCGATCGCCTCGATCAAACCCTCGTGCAGCAACTGCGACACCAGCGGCGAGTCGCCATGGTAGCGCAAGCCGCCGGCGTGGATGCCCGGTGGCATGAAGTCGTGGCCGAGGGTGTACATCTTCATCATCGGCGTGAAGCCGGAAGCATCACCGAAGTCATAGGTGTAGATGCCCTTGGTCAGTGTCGGGCAGGAGGTCGGCTCGACGGCGACCAGGCGCGTGTTCTTGGCCTTGGCATCGCCGGCGGCCTTGTCGGCGAGGAAGGGGAAGGCGACACCGGCGAAGTTGGAGCCGCCGCCGCAGCAGCCGAACACCATGTCCGGATACGCGTTGATCTTGGCGAACTGCTTCTTGGCTTCGAGGCCGATCACCGTCTGGTGCAGGCAGACGTGGTTGAGCACCGAGCCCAGCGCGTAGTTGGTGTCGGGGCGCGAGGCGGCCTCTTCCACCGCCTCGGAAATGGCGATGCCGAGCGAGCCCTCGTTGTTCGGATCCTTGGCGAGGATGGCGCGGCCGGTGTTGGTCATGTTGCTGGGGCTGGCGAAGACCTCGGCGCCCCAGGTCTGCATCATCGAGCGGCGGAAGGGCTTCTGGTCGTACGACACCTTGACCATATAAACGCGCACTTCGAGGTCGAACATATTTCCCGCCAGCGCCATCGACGAGCCCCACTGGCCGGCGCCGGTCTCGGTGGAGATGCGCTTGATGCCGGCCTGCTTGTTGTAATAGGCCTGCGGCACCGAGGTGTTGACCTTGTGCGAGCCGGCGGGTGAAACGCCTTCGTACTTGTAGTAGATCTTGGCCGGCGTGCCCAGCATCTGCTCCAGCCGCCAGGCGCGGCACAGCGGCGTCGGCCGCCACAGGCGGTAGATCTCGCGCACCGGCTCGGGAATCGGAATCCAGCGCTCGGCCGACATCTCCTGCTCGAGCAGTGCGCCGGGGAAGATCGCCAGCATCTTCTCGGGGCCGACCGGGTTGCCGTCCGGACCCAGCGGCGGGCTGGGCGGGTTGGGCATGTCGGAGACGACGTTGTACCAGTGGGTCGGAATGTCCTTCTCTTCGAGCTGGATGCGCATGTCGGTCATGGTTTTTCTCCCTTGGTCGTTATTTGGAAAGCGCGATAAGTTACCGCAAGTTCGGATTGAATGATCTGATCTGTCTCAAGTCGCGGCGAGTTCGCCGCGGATCACATCGCGGCGCACCGCCTGCCGCGGGCGGAAGGCGGCGATCAGCGTGGCATAGGCGGCCTCGGCGGCGGCCCGGTTGTCCTGGCTGTAATTGCAGACATAGATGTCCAGCGTCACGGCGTCGAGTTCGGGCCAAGTGTGGACGGCGACGTGGGATTCGGCGAGCACCACCGCCCCGGTGGCGCCGGCCTCGGGAAAGGCGTGGAAGGCGTCGGCGACGATGCTGAGTCCGGCGTCGGCGCAGGCGCCGCGGCAGAGGACGCGCAACGGTTCCACCTCGCGCATCAGCCACGCGTCGCAGGCGCAGTCGTGCAGCTCGGCGATGATGTGCAGGCCGCGCATGTCAGCCCTGCGCTGCGGAATCCTTGCCGGTGCCGCGCAGCGCATAGGCCACGCCGCCGAGCACGAAACCGCCGCTGGCGACATACCACAGCGAGAAGGTGTCGCTCGGCCGCCGCCAGCACGCCGCCGCTGACCAGGAACTGCGCCACGGTCGCGATGAGGCCGAGCAGCAGCAGCGTGCCGCCGACGATCGTCGAGTGCAACCCCATCTGCGCCCGGTCGGCCCCGACCATCAGTGAGACATGGCCGATGACGCAGCCGATCGGGAAGGTGAACCACATCAGCGGTCCCGCCGCCAGCGGCGACTTGCCGAAGGGGGCCAGCAACAGGACGATGCCCGCGATCACGCCCAGCGCCAGGAATGTCAATCCGATCAGTTTTCTCATGTCCGCTTCCTCCGAGACGGCAAGTCTAGCAGCCTGTCGGACCGACAGGCTGCTAGCCCAGGGCGGACGAAAAGCGCACGCCGAGGCGTTTCAGTACGGCCTCCGCCGCACGGACCCCCTGATAGTTGGCCTCCTCGAACAGCGACATGCCGGAAACGTCGGCATGGGCGAATTGGACATCGCCCCAGCCCGCCGCCAGCCGCTGCCGCGCCGCCGACCAGATCGTTCCCGGTACCGGCCGGATCATGGCGTGGCCATGGCGGAAGACGTCGAGGCGCTGCGTGATGCCGCCGATTTCCGGATGGGCGCGGCCGAGGTCGGCAAGGATCTGCCGCGCCCAGTCCTCGCGGCGCGTATTCAGCAGGCGCTCGCGCGCCTGCCGCGGCGGCTCGTTCGACAGGGCATGGTAATAGGTCAGCACCGTCGGCCCCGGCGCGGCGGCGATGCGCTGATGGGTGGCGACGACGTAGCCGAGCGCGGGGCTGCCGTACAGCACGTTGTCCCAGGACAGCGGTGCGCCGGCGCCCGCATGCGGCGGCTCGGCCAGGGTCAGGTTGGCCACCAGCCACGGCGCGTAGTCGGCGCCGCGCGCGACGGCGGCCAGCTCCGCCGGCAGGTCCGCCGCCACGTGCGGCAGCACGAACAGCGGCGCCGCCCAGATGACGTGGCCGGCCTCGTAGCGCACGACGCGGTTCTCGCCTTGCAGCAAAAAGTCGGCGCTGGCGGGACGGCGCCCGGCCGCGCCACCGGCCGTCCGCTGCGCCTGCGCGAGGCGTATGGCCAGCGCGCCGGTGATGGTGCGGTCGGCATAACGCTGCGCCAGCCGCTTGACGATCCAGCCGTTGCCCTCGGGCGCGGTGAGCACGCTGTCGCTCGCGGCCATGTTGGCCGGGGCCGCTTCGCCGTTGCGGCAGGCGAAGTAGTGGATGCCGGCCCAGGCCGATACCTGGTCGATGCCCACGCCGTAGTCGTCGCGGCAGGCGTAGTTGACATACCAGTGCAGGTGCGGCGAGTCGAAGCCGGCATCGAGCAGCCACTGCCGCATGGTGATGCGGTCGAGCTCGCGCCAGCGCGGCTCGTTTGATGACAGCGCCGCCGGCAGCGCGAAGGCGCGGCGGCCTTGGGCATCCGTCGCCTCGCGGAATTCAGCCATGCGATCGAGGAAGCGCGAGTACTGGTCGCGCTCGGCCGGCGCGACGCCGAGCCGCGGCAGCAGTCCTTCCTGCCACATGCCGCGAATGTGCAGGCGCTCCTGCGGCGCGTGGCAGAGCATCGATTCGTCGTAGAGCGGCTTTGCCGCCTGCGCCTCGCCCTGTATGGCGCCCAGATCCGCCAGCAGCTCGCGCACCGCGCGCGCTTCGCGCGTCGGCAGCGGCAGGTAGTGCGCGCCGAGCGGGTAGGCCGAGACGGCATTCTCGCCGTGGCGCGAGTTGCCGCCAACCGTCGCTTCGAGTTCGAGCAGCGCGAAATCGCGAACGCCGGCGCGCTCCAGCCGCCACGCCGCCGACAGCCCGCCGATGCCGGCGCCGACGATCAGCACCGGCACGCGGCGGGTTTCCACCGATGCGCCCGGCGGCGCGAAGTTCTTCTCGCGCAGCCGATGGCCGCGCTCCAGATTGCCGCCCGCCAGTTCTCCCGGCGGCAGCGGCGCGCCCTTCACCTCGCCGCAGCCGGCCACGGCCAGCGCGGCGCAGGAAGCGAGGAAGTCGCGCGCGCTTCATCGCACTACATGACGCCACTCGGACTCGAAGGTCCGCACCAGCACCTGGTTGTTGAGGCGATTCACTTCGGTCGCGACGCGCGCCATGTCGGCGGGGAAGTCGAACATCGCGGCCGTGGTCTGCGCGGTGAGGAAGCGCAGCGGCACGCTGTAGGTCTCGGGCGGCCGGTAGGGCTCGCGCGCGGCGAGGATGAAGCCCCACTCGCCGAAGGACGGCACCAGCGCGTGGTAGGGCGCGGTCTTGAGCCCGGCGTCCTCGAGCGTGGCGACCACGGTCCAGAACGACTGCCGCGCGTAGAAGGGCGAGGTGGCCTGCACCACGAGGCGGCCGTGCGGCGCGAGGTGGCGCGCCAGCAGGCGGTAGAACGGCGCCGAGTAGAGCTTGCCGAGGCTGTAGTTCGAGGGGTCGGGAAAGTCGACGACGATGAAGTCGAAGGTTTCGGCATTGTCCTCGAGCCAGCGCGCGGCATCGGCATTGACGATTTTCAGCTTCGGCGAATTGAGTGCGTCACCATTCAGTTCGCGCAGCAGCGAGGCCGAGGAAAACAGCCGCGTCATCGCCGGGTCGAGATCGACCAGCGTCACCGCTTCGACGTTCGGGTACTTGAGGACCTCGCGCACGGCGAAGCCGTCGCCGCCGCCGAGCACCAGCACGCGTTTCGCATGGGCCATGCCGGCCAGCCCCGGATGCACCAGCGCCTCGTGGTAGCGGTATTCGTCCTTCGACGAGAACTGCAGGTTCTGGTTGAGGAAGAGGCGCACGTCGTCGCGCCAGCGCGTGACGACGATGCGCTGGTAGGGCGATGGTCTCGGCGTGGATGATGTCGTCGGCGTAGATCCAGCCCTCGGCCATGGTGGTGAGGCTCGCCGGCACCGAGGAAGCCGCCGGCGAGCAGCGCGACACTGGCGCCGCCGGCCCAGCGCAGCCCGCTGCGGCCCGCCAGCTGCGCGCGAAACAGCCACAGCGCCCACAGCGCCACGGCCGCGTTGAGCAGGCCGAAGAGGAAGCCGGTGCGCACCAGGCCCAGGTGCGGCGCCAGCAGCAGCGGAAACAGGATGGACACCGCCAGCGCGCCGAGGTAGTCGAAGGACAGCACCCGCGCGACGAGTTCGTTGAAGGCGACGTCGCGCTTGAGGATGCGCATCACCAGCGGGATCTCGAGGCCGACCAGCACGCCGACCGCGAACACCGCGCCGTAGAGCAGCACGCGGAAGGGACCGGCGTGGGCGGCGAAGGCGACGAACAGGCCGGCCGCGGTGAAGCCGCCGAGCAGGCCGACGGCGAGTTCGATCTGGACGAAGCGGCCGATCAGGTCGCGCTCGACGAACTTCGACAGCCAGGAGCCGACGCCCATGGCGAACAGGTAGGCGCCGATGACGGTGGAGAACTGGGTGACCGAATCGCCGAGCAGATAGGAGGCGAGCGCCGCGGCGACCAGCTCGTAGGCCAGCCCGCAGGCGGCGACGACGAAGACCGACGCCAGCAGCGCGAATTGCAGGCGCCGCGGACGCGCTTCGGCGCCGCGCGGTCATCAGCCATGGATCGCGGCGGCGACGATGATGGCGATGCCCAGGCACATCGCCGCGACGACGGTCGCCAGCGGCTGGTTCTTCTTATCGATGATCTCGCCCCAGAGGTCGCGGGGCGTGAGCTTGTCGACGAGGATGAACGACACCCAGAAGACGACCACGCCGAGGATGGAATAGACCAGCGAGTTGAAGAATATCTTGGGGTTGAACAGTTCCATCATGGCGTTCTCCTGACGTGACTCACTTGTGGAAGGTGCTGCGCTGCGAAGGGTTGAGCCGGTTCGGCTGCGACTGGGCGAGGTCGTCGAACAGGCCGACGCCGCGATAGTCGGCCCAGGCCAGGACGCTCAGCGCCAGCGCGCCGAAGACCAGGTAGAGGCGGGCCATCAGTCGTCGTCTCCCTCGTCACTCGCGGTGACGATCGGATGGTCGCTGTCGGCCCAGCGCTTGACCTCGAAGCTGCCGCGACGAATGCGCGTCCAGATCGGGAAAGGCACGAGCGCGAGCAGCAGCAGGATCAGCGAAGACCAGCGCGGGCCCGGGCGCGCCACGCTGAGCTCACCCTGCAGCGGGCCGCTCGTCGGCTCCATGTCATGGTCGATGGCCAGCACATAGGTGCCTGGCGGCAGGCCGGCGAAGACGATCTCGTCGTCGCGCGAACCCTCCGACCAGCTTTCGCCGCCGTCGACGCCCTCGTAGCGCGAGATCTCGCGGCTCTCCTGCCAGGACTGGCTGGTGTCCTGGTTGACCAGGGTCAGGTTGAGCCCCAGCCAGTTGTTCGTTATGCCGGTGCGGTGGGCGATTTCCAGGCGCGTCGCATCGCCCGTCAGCTTGAACTCGCGCGTCAGCTTGGGCTCGTCGTCGTGGGCATCGAAGGTCAGGTTCTGCTTGAACAGCGTGCCACCGGGGCCGAGGATCAGCAGCAGCAGATGCACGGCGAGGCCGGCCAGCGCCAGCTTCCAGAAGAAGCTGCAGACGGCGCGGTGGCGCTGCTCGTGCGGGTTGGGCTGGTTGGCGTAGACGCCGACCGTCTTCGGCAGCTCGATCCCGAAGGCGGCGGCGATCTCGGCGGGCTCGACATAGTCGGCCATCGTCCAGTTTTCCTCGTTGCCGGTCTGCTCGCGCGACAGCATGCGCGGCGGGGCGACGTAGTCGTCGACGCGCGCCGCCTCGTCGATTTTCACGCGCCAGGGAAACTCGCCGATCACGTATTGCCACCCGCGCCTCGTAGCCCTGGAAGTGCTTGTAATCCTCGTTTTCGTAGCGCACGTCACCCACCGCCCGCACCGCGCGATTGACGGTACGCGCGATGTTCCAGTGGCCGTCGTACTGGGTGAGCCAGACCGGCTTGGCGTCGGCGCCGAGGCAGACATATTCGTCCCAGCAGTACTCGACGCCATCGGCCTTCATGCAGCGCTTCATGTAACCGATCACCTCGACCTTGTCGCCGCGGAGGGTGCCTTGCGTGCCCAGCGGCAGGCGCGGCTGCTTGACCGCCGCGCTGGCGCGGCCGATGAGGGCCACCGTCTCGTGGCTGGTATCGAGCACCGCGCCGCAGCTGCCGCAGCCCACCGTCTCGATGTTCTGGTGATTCACCGCCAGCGCCGAACCGCAGTTCGGGCAGTTGAAGGCGCGCGCCGTGACCGTGACCTCGGGCAGCGGAATTTTCTCGCGCAGGTTGGCCCAGTTCAGCGCCTTGAACTCGACGCTCTCGCCGACGAAGACGAGCGGCCTGGCGACATCGTCGCTGTAGTCGAAGGTGGCGAAGCCGCCTTTCTCGTCGCGCAGGTCGACCACCGGCGCCGGGTAGCCGGCGCCGACCTTGAAGGGCAGTTCGCCTTCGCCGGCGACGCACTCGGCGTTGAGGATGTTGGTGACGGAAAAATTGCGGTCGGCGACGACGTGGCTCTGGCCGATGGCGATGTCGGCAAAGGCCGGCAGTGCCTCGCTCACGCGCAGCGGCACCGACATCACGTACTCGCCGCCGGCCTCGGACAGCCAGCCGCTCTTGCCGTTGTCGAACAGCAGGTGCCACTCGTTCCACAGGCCCTGCTCATAGCGCAGCTGGATGCGGCCGATCAGCGCGAAATGGATGCCCTGCCAGCGGCCCTCGGCGCCGCGCTGCAGCGGGCTCCGGTCCTCGATGAGCTCGGCCATCTTGCCGAGGTTTTCGAGTTCCTCGCCGCGGCGGACCAGCGTGCTCTGGCAGTAGTCGCAGACTGCGAGGACCGAGACGACCGACTTGAACTCGACCGGCGCGCCGCAGGAGGGACAGCGGGCTGTCTTGCCCATGATGAAGGCGAAGTGACGCGTCAGCCGAGCTTCTTCATCAGCTCGGCCTTCTTGGCCTCGAATTCAGCCTGCGACAGGATGCCCTTGCCGACCATGCCGTGCAGTTTCTCGATGGTCGCGATGATCTCGTCGGCGGACACCGGTGCGGCTGGCGCAGAAGTCGGCGCTGGCGGCGGCTGCGGCAGCCGGTGCGCCACCCATGGGATTGAGCGACTGCGCCATGCTCGCCGCCACCTGCTGGCCGACGCCAAGGCCGACGCCAAGGCCGGCACCGATACCCGCGAGGCCGCCCTCGTTCTGCGCCGCCAGCGGGATCGCCTCGGCGGTCTGGAAGCGCGTGTATTCGCCCATGCCGCCCATCATGTTCACGCCGATGCGCTTGTCGAGCATGGCCTGCAGTTCTTCGGGCAGCGAGATGTTCTGCACGTTGAGGCTGTCGAGCGCGAGGCCGTAGCCGCGAACATCGGGTCCATCTTGGCCTTGAGCGCGTTGCCGAACTCGACCTGGTTGCTGGCCATGTCGATGAAGGCCACGCCCGACTCGCCGAAGATGTCGGCGATGTGGCCGATGATGGTGTTGCGCAGCTGGCTCTCGAGCTGTTCCGACGAATAGCTCTCGGTGACGCCCGAAATCGTGGTGTGGAACAGCTTGGGATCGACGAGGTGATAGGCGTAGATGCCGAAGGCGCGCAGCCGCACCATGCCGAAATCCTTGTCGCGGATGGTGACCGGATTGGGCGTGCCCCACTTGCGGTCGAGCCGCGCGCTTGGTGCTGAAGAAATAGACGTCGGACTTGAAGGGCGACTCGAACAGCTTGTCCCAGTTCTGCAGGTAGGTCAGCACCGGCAGCGTCTGGGTGGTGAGCTTGTGCATGCCGGGGCCGAAGACGTCGGCGACCTTGCCCTCGTTGATGAACACCGCCATCTGCGACTCGCGCACGGTCAGCGAGGCGCCGTACTGGATCTCGAAGTCGGCCATGGGGAAGCGCCAGGCCATGGTTTCGCCGTCGTCCTCGGTCCACTGGATGATGTCGATGAACTGTTTCTTGATGAAATCCATCAGGGCCATGGCGATCTCCGCAGGTTCAGGAAAAATGCATCATAGCGCAGCGGCAATGCATGCGACACCCTCGAGCACGAGGTTGTCGACGACGCGATGCGGCAGCGCCAGATATGGGGTCAGCAGCGATGCGGCGCCGCCGGCAACAATGCACTCGACATTCTTTCCGAGCGGCGCCGCCATGCGCTCGACGGCACCCAGCGTGGCCTGGATGGCGCCGCTGGCGATGGCGTCGAAGGTGTTGCGCGGCAACGCGCGGTATTCGCCGCGCGCCGTCGGCAGGTCGGCCGTGCTGTCGGCCAGCGCGGCGCGCATCAGATCGAGCCCGGGCAGGATCAACCCGCCCTGGAAGACGCCGTCGCCGTCGAGCACATCGATGGTGGTCGCCGTGCCGCACATGACGACGACACAGGCAGCGGCCTGCAAGGAGCGCGCACCGATCAGCGCGGCCCAGCGGTCGGCACCAAGCTGCTCAGGCGCTTCGTAGCGATTCGTCACGCCGCACTGCGCCGCCTGCGAGCGCACCCACTCGACCGCGACGCCGCAGCGCAGCGCCAGCGCGGCAATCGCTGCGGCGCCGGTGTCACCGGCAACATTGCAGGCGACGATGCGGGCGGGTACCTGCGGCAGGTCGAGCGTCGGGACCAGCGCATGCGCCACCGCCCCCTGCGCCGCCCAGGCTGCGCCGTCGCGCAGGCCCCACTTCAGCCGCGTGTTGCCGCTGTCGATGCAGAGGATCATGTCAGTGGCACCACCGCGCTTCGCGCCACCGGCGACACATGAAACGTCTTGTTCGTTGGGGGTCGGGGGGGCGCCACGGGCGACGGGTGACCGACGCTGCTCATGTCCTCCGAGCCGGGCCCTGCCCGGCTCTCCCCTTTACTTCGCTGCGTCGGTCACCCGCCACCCGCGGCGTGATACGCCGGTGCTGCTGGACCGCAAAACACCCACGGCGTCTCCCGACCGGGACGGTGGGATGCACTGCGCAGCGAAGTAAAGGAGGAGGCAGTGGCCGAAGGTCGCTGCCGGGGGACATGAGCGGGCAGTGCATCCCACCGTCCCGGTCGCGCCCCAAACACTGGCTGACATGAGCGGCGCAGAGCACCCCACCGGCACGATCACGCACCCAACGTCGGGTTTCATCCTAGTCGCAGCGACACGTCGCCGGAAAGAATGCGCTGCACGCCGTCCGGGGTTTCGAGCAGCAGCGCGCCATCGTCATCGATCCCGGCGCAGATGCCGTCGAGCGGAACCGCGTGCGGCACCAGCACCCGCACCGGCCGGCCGGTCCAGGCATGACGGGCGAGCCATTCCTCGCGAACAGTGGCAAAGCCGCCGCCGGCGAAGGCATCGAGAACGGCCAGAAGTTCCGCGAGCAATGTCGCCAGCAGTGCGTTCGGATCGATGGGCGCATCGAGCGCGACCGCGGTGGCACGCACCTCGTCCGGCATGGCGGCGGGCAGGCGCAGGTTCAGGCCGATGCCGATCACCGCCGCCATGTTCGACTGCAGCTCGATGAGGATGCCGCCAAGTTTCTTGTTGTTGCGCAGGATGTCGTTGGGCCATTTGAGCGCCGTACCGCCAGGCGACGCCGGAGCGCGGAGCAGGGGCCCCGCTTGCGGGGATGCGACCGTGGAGGCGGATGCGGCGTCCGCGCTTCGAAGCTCGGCGTCGCGCATCCCGCTTGCGGGCAACCACCGCCTTCCGGCGGTGGTTCGTTCCCTGGCCCATGGCGCGCAACGGCCGTTGGCCGTTGCTAGCGCCCCCACTACGTGGGGCCCCCTCCGCTGCAAGCGGTCGCCCGACTTTTTCCAGCGCCCGGGCCACGGCGACACCGACAGCCAGCGACAGCCCGGATAGCGGCAGCGCCGGGGGAAAGCGCCAGAGCAGGGAAAACGTCATGCTGTCGCCCGGCGCGGCAATCCACTCGCGCCCCATGCGGCCCCGCCCCGCGGTCTGCCGCTCGGCGACGATCACCGTGCCCGAGGGCGCGCCACGCCCGGCGCAGGCCAGCAACTCGGCATTGGTCGAGCCGCATTCGGCGAGCATGTCGATGTCGAAACGGCAGGCCGCGCCGCCGAGGGCAGCGGCGATGGCGGGAATCGAGAACGTCGGGCATTGGCTGGCCATGATGGCCGATTATATGGCTCGGGCTGTCGTGCGGCCGGCAAAGCGTTTTCGAAGGGCCGTCCCGGGGCCCTCGCCGAGTTGGAGGGCGAGAAAACGCGCCACGCGGCGAAGCCGCAATCCGCGCAGGCCATCGATGATTGCTCCCCCGAGTTGTCGAGCGCAGCGAGCTCGCTGGCTTCCCCCCGAGAGGGGGGATCGAGGGGGGCGGGCCGCCCCCTACTCTTTGCCGTCGTCGATGCCGAGTTCCTGGATCTTGCGGGTGATGGTGTTGCGGCCGATGCCCAGCTGCTGCGCGGCCTCGATGCGACGCCCGCCGCTGGCGGCGAGGGCGCGGCCGATCACGACGCGCTCGAAGTCGCGATTGAGCAGGTCGAACGCCTCGCCGGGCCGGGCGGCGAGCAGGCGGTCGGCCTCGGCGGCGAGCGCGGCAAGCCAGTCCGAAGGCGCCTCGCTTCTCGGTTCGTCGCGAACCTCTGCCGGCAGATCCGGAACCTCGATGACTTGGCCCGGGGCCATGACGGTGAGCCAGTGGCAGAGATTTTCGAGCTGGCGCACGTTGCCGGGGAAATCCAGTCCCTGCAGGAAACGCAATGCGTCGTCCGACAGGCGCTTGGCGTCGACGCTGAGGTCCTGCGCGCTTTTCAGCAGGAAGTGCTTGGCCAGCAGCGGGATGTCCTCGCGCCGCTCGCGCAGGGACGGCAGGCGCAGGCGGATGACATTGAGGCGATGGAACAGATCCTCGCGGAACAGGCCGTCCTTGACCCGTGTCTCGAGGTTCTGGTGGGTGGCGGCGATGACGCGGACGTTGGCCTTGACCGGCTGGTGGCCACCGACGCGGTAGAAGTTGCCCTCGGAGAGTACGCGCAGCAGGCGCGTCTGCAATTCGGCCGGCATGTCGCCGATTTCGTCGAGGAACAGCGTGCCGCCATCAGCCTGTTCGAAGCGTCCGCGGCGTTGCGTTGCCGCCCCGGTGAAGGCGCCGCGCTCGTGGCCGAAGAGTTCGGATTCAAGCAGGTCACGCGGAATCGCCGCGGTGTTGATGGCGATGAAGGGCGCATCCTTGCGCGGACTGTGGCGATGCAGGGCGCGGGCGACGAGCTCCTTGCCGGTACCCGACTCGCCGTTGATGAGCACGGTGGCGTGGGATTGCGCCAGGCGGCCGATGGCGCGGAACACCTCCTGCATCGAAGGCGCCTGGCCCAGAATTTCCGGTGCCAGTGCCTGCGGCTCCGATGCACCACCTTGGTGCGCGCTTTGCTCCAGTGCCCGCCGGACCAGGCTCACGGCCTGGTCGACGTCGAAAGGCTTGGGCAGGTATTCGAAGGCGCCGCCCTGGAAGGCCGCCACGGCCGAATCCAGATCGGAATAAGCGGTCATGATGATGACCGGCAGGTCGGGTACGCCCTCCTTGACCTGCTTGAGGAGATCCAATCCCGACTGCCCCGGCATGCGGATGTCGGACACCATCACACTCGGCCGCTCGCCATCGGCCAGCGCGGCCAGCGCCTCGTTGGCCGACTCGAAGCTGCGGCTGGGAATGTCCTCGCGGCCGAGCGCCTTTTCCAGCACCCAGCGGATGGAGCGATCGTCGTCGATGATCCAGACTGTGTTTTTCATGATTCGTTCTTTTGCCCGTTCGTTATCGGCAGCCGGATGGTGAAGCAGGTGCGTCCCGGTTTGGACTCGACCTCGATGCTGCCATGGTGCTGCTGGATGAAGCTCTGCGCCAAGGTGAGGCCGAGGCCGCTGCCGCCCTCGCGCCCCGACACCAGGGGATAGAAAATCTTGTCATGCATATCCGCTGAAATACCGGGGCCGTTGTCGATCACTTGCAATTCGAGTGCCAGGCGGTAGCGTTTCTTCGCCAGGGTGACCTGGCGGATGACGCGGGTGCGCAGGGTGATTTCGCCCTCGCCCGCTTCGCCGCCGGGCCGCCCCAAGGCAGAGCCAGCCAAGGAGCCGGAGGCGCTTTGCGTCGAACTGCCGTCACCCCCGCCCGGGCGGGGGGAGGGGAGTGGGGGTCTTGTGATCGCCTGCGCCGCGTTGCGCACGATGTTGAGCACGGCCTGGATCAGTTGCTCGCGGTCGCAAGTGATGTCGGGGAGCGAAAGATCGTAGTCGCGCTGCACCTTGACGCCGGCGAACTCGGCGTGGATCAGGCGACGCACCCTTTCGAGCAACTCGTGGACGTTGGTCTTCGCCGGCTGCATCGCCCGATGCGACGACAGCAGGCGCCGCATCAGTTCCTGCAGGCGGTCAGCCTCCTTGATGATGACTTGGGTATATTCCTTAAGCTGCGGTGCGTTGTCGTGGGAACTGAGTTCATGCTCGAGCAGTTGCGCCGAGCCGCGAATGCCGCCCAGCGGGTTCTTGATCTCGTGGGCGAGGTTGCGGATCAACTCGCGGTTGGCCTGCTGTTGCACCGCCTCGCGTTCCTCGCGGGCCGCCTTGAGCTGATGGTCGATGGGGCGGAATTCGAGCAGCAGTCTGGCATGCGCGGTCTCGATCGGCGTCACCGTGCAATCCAGATGCAGCACGACGGACTCACTGCGCTGGAATGGCACGCTGTGGCCGGTGTAGCTCCAGTTGTTCCTGAGCGCGTTGCCGAGCGCCTCGGTCAGCACGGCGGGCGTGCCGAGCAGCTGGGCCAGTGGCCGGCCCAGCCAGACGCGCTGACTGGCGGAAAACAGGTTTTCGGCGGCGGGGTTGAGGTGGCGGATCAGTTGCCCGCCGTCGAGCAGGATGACGGCCGAAGACAGCAGGTCCAGCCCGGCGAACTCGTCGCTGGGGTGATCATGCGTGCTCATGCGTGCTCATGCCGGTAACCATTCAGCCAAAGCAGCAAGAAGCACGCCACTACAAACTACTTGAGGTTGCCGATTTCCTTCTTGAGCGCCTCGACATTGCGCTCGTGCAGTTGCACCGTGTCCTGATAGGGCTTGAGGCGCTCCTGGGCCTTGGCCGGACCACCGGGTGCCGCGGCTTCCTGCTGGGCCAGCGCTTTTTTCGCGTCGTCGAGGCTCTTCTGCTCACTGGAAAGCTCCTGATCGAGTATGGCGCGGCGGTCGCCGTCGCGCGCCTTCTGCTCGCCGGCACCGACCTTGGGGAAATCGCCTGGCGTCGGCGAGTTGGCCTTGGCCTTGGGCGCGGAAAAGCTCGACACCGGCTGCTCGCGCGAGAGCACCGTGCAGTTCTTGGCGTTGCCCTTGTTGTTGGTATAGGTAGTGCGCCCATCGGCATCGGTGCACTTGTAGAGGGTGTCGGCCAAGGCCGAACCCGTGACGGAGACCAGCGTTAGCAGCAGCAGAGTGCGTGGGTTCATCATGGCGTCATGCATAAGTGGGACCGGTCAATTGTAGGCGAGAAAAGGCGCGCCGTAGACGCAAAAAAGGACGGGCAAGGCCCGTCCTTCTTCTAACGCATCAGCCCGGTTAAGGCTTACAGCGAGAAATACATGTCGAACTCGACCGGGTGGGTCGTCATGCGGAACTTCTGCACTTCCTCCATCTTCAGGTCGATGAAGGCATCGATGAACTCGTTGGAGAAAACGCCGCCACGAGTCAGGAACTCGCGGTCCTTGTCGAGATACTCCAGCGCCTGGTCCAGCGACGAGCAGACGGTCGGGATCTTGGCATCCTCTTCCGGCGGCAGGTCGTAGAGGTTCTTGTCGGCAGGCTCGCCCGGGTGGATCTTGTTCTGCACGCCATCGAGGCCGGCCATCATCAGCGCGGCAAAAGCGAGGTAGGGGTTGGCGGACGGATCGGGGAAACGGGTCTCGATGCGGCGGGCCTTGTCGCTATGCACGAAGGGGATGCGGATCGAGGCGGAACGGTTGCGGGCCGAGTAGGCCAGCTTGACCGGGGCTTCGTAGCCGGGCACCAGGCGCTTGTAGCTGTTGGTGCCTGGGTTGGTGATGGCGTTCAGGGCGCGGGCGTGCTTGATGATGCCGCCGATGTAGTACAGCGCGAACTCGGAGAGACCGGCGTAGCCGTTGCCGGCGAACAGGTTCTTGCCGTCTTTCCAGATCGACTGGTGCACGTGCATGCCGGAACCGTTGTCGCCGACGATGGGCTTGGGCATGAAGGTCGCCGTCTTGCCGTAGCTGTGGGCGACGTTATGCACGATGTACTTGAGGATCTGGGTCTGGTCGGCGCGGCGCACCAGGGTGTTGAAGACGGTGCCGATCTCGCACTGGCCGGCGGTGGCGACTTCGTGGTGATGCACTTCGACCGGCACGCCGCACTCTTCCAGCGCGATGCACATGGCGGCGCGGATGTCGTTGAGGCTGTCGACCGGGGGCACGGGGAAGTAGCCGCCCTTGACGGTGGGACGATGGCCGGTGTTGCCGCCGTCGAACTTCTCGGCGGTGGCCCAGGCGGCCTCTTCCGAGAACACCTTGCAGTAGGAACCCGACATGTCAACTTTCCACTCGACGCTGTCGAAGATGAAGAACTCGGGCTCGGGACCGAAGTAGGCGGTGTCGCCCAGGCCGGTGGACTTGAGGTAGGCCTCGGCACGCTTGGCGATCGAGCGCGGATCGCGGTCGTAGCCCTTGCCGTCGGCCGGCTCGACCACGTCGCAGGACAGGATCAGCGTGGTCTCGTCCATGAAGGGGTCGATGTAGGCGGTGGCGGGATCCGGCATCAGCTGCATGTCGGAAGCCTGGATGCCCTTCCAGCCGGAGATGGAGGAGCCGTCGAAGGCGTGGCCATCCTCGAACTTGTCGAGGCTGAAGGCGGAAACCGGCACGCTGACGTGCTGTTCCTTGCCGCGGATATCGGTGAAGCGGAAGTCAACGAAGCGGACTTCACGCTCGGCAACCATCTTCATTACTTCTTGGGGCGTCATTTAAGGCTCTCCTGGCAAATGAATCAGATGAATTCAGGGAAAAATCTGGGACCCAGGTTGGTCACGGGTCCGGTGCGACGGAAATTTAGCAGTTAGCGTGCCAACGGCCGGCGGCGGGCAAAACATTGTGCCACAACAATCCCCCTTGCAGCTTGGAGTAGCAGCTTGCCCTAAGCCGGTGCATTCCGAAGGGGTTTCGCACTATTTCGGTGCAACTTGCTGAAGTATCGTTACGGCGGCAAACCAGGTATCGCCCGGCAGCCGTTCGGAAAGTCGGCGCTGGCAGGACGCCGCGAATTCGGGCGCAAGCGTGACTTCGGCCTCGACCCGGTCGCCGAGGTAGTGCAGCACTACCCGCTCGGGCGCCGGCCCATCCCCGCCGTCCTCGCCCAGCAGCTGGCGCAGGTGGGCCAGCAGCACGGCACGCTCGGGCAGCTCGCGCGTCCGTGGCGAATGGTCGAGGTCGGCCTCGGCATCGACATGCACCAGCACGTCGAGCACTTCGGGATGATCCTTGAGCACGCGGCTGCGCGACGTTTCGGCGATGCGGTGGCCTTCGGAGACACTGATGCGGCCATCGACCTGAATATGCGCATCGACCAGCACCTGGTGCGCCATGCGCCGCGTGCGCAGCTCGTGCAGATCGACCACGCCCGGTGTGGCGGCGATGGTGGCCTTGATGCGCGCCACTTCCTCGGCAGAAAGCCCGGTGTCGATCAGTTCGCGCATGGCCTCCCAGGCAAAACCGACGCCGGCCTTGACGATCATGCCACCGACGATGATGGCCGCCGCCGCGTCGGCGAAGGGATAACCGAGCAGGCTGCCGCCGACGCCGGCGGCCACGACCAGCGACGACAGCGCATCGGCGCGCGCATGCCAGGCATTGGCCACCAGCATCGGCGAGCGCAGCCGTTCGGCCACGCCCAGCATGTAGCGGAACAGCCCTTCCTTGGCCAGCAGCGTGGCGATTGCCGCCCACATCGCCGCCACGCCGACCGGCGGCAGGCTGCCCAGGTCCTGCAGGCGGCCGGCGGCGGTAATCAGGATGCCGCTGCCGGTCGCCGCCAGCAGCAGGCCCAGCACCAGCGAGGCGGCCGTCTCGATGCGGCCGTGGCCGTAAGGATGCTCGGCGTCGGCCGCCTCGGCACCCTTGCGGTTGGCATAGAGGACGAAGGCATCGGCGACGACGTCCGACAGGGTGTGCATGGCGTCGGCGACGAGGCTGACCGAATGGGCCAGCACGCCGACGACGACCTGCATCGCCGTCAGCACGATGTTGACGCCGACGCTGACCCAGGTGATGCGCTGGCCCTCGCGGAAACGTTCCGGGTCGACCTGGTTGTCCGAAGGAACGGCTGTGTCGTGCTGGTGCTGCCCGTGCATTAGGAAATCGCTATACTCATCGAGTTCAATGGAACCCTGATTTTAACCGCCGCCGCCATGCCAGCCGTGCAAATTGCCCCCATCAGTTTCGACGCCTTCAACGCCCTCGCCGACCGCGAGGCCACCGAGCGCATCCGCGCCGCCAAGGCCAGGCTCGGCGGCAAGGCCGTGCTGCTCTGCCACCACTATCAGCGCGCCGACGTCTACCAGCACGCCGACCTCACCGGCGATTCGCTCAAGCTTTCGCGCCTGGCGTCGCAATCCGACGCCGACTTCATCGTCTTCTGCGGCGTGCATTTCATGGCCGAGGTCGCCGACATCCTCTCCCGCCCCGAGCAGATTTCCATCCTGCCGGATCTGGCGGCAGGCTGTTCGATGGCCGACATGGCCAGCCTGGCCAAGGTCGAGCGGGCGTGGCGCGAGCTTTCCTCGGTGATGAACCCCGACGATAAGGTCACGCCGGTGACCTACATCAACTCTGCGGCCGACCTCAAAGCCTTCTGCGGCGAACACGGCGGCATCGTGTGCACCTCCTCCAACGCGCCGAAGATCCTCGAATGGTCGTTCGCCCGGCGCGAGAAGGTGCTGTTCTTCCCCGACCAGCACCTCGGCCGCTGGAGCGGCCACAAGATGGGCATCCCCATGGACGAGATGGTGGTATGGAATCCCGACCTCGAAATGGGCGGATTGACTGCCGCGCAGATAGCGAAAGCGAAAATCATCCTCTGGCACGGCTACTGCTCGGTGCACCAGATGTTCCAGCCGGCGCACATCCTCAAGTTCCGCAACCAGTACCCGGACGGCAAGGTCATCTCGCACCCCGAGTGCAGCTTCGAGGTCTGCCGCCAGTCCGACTACATCGGTTCGACCGAGACCATCCTGCGCACCGTCAAGGAGGCGCCGCCCAACACGCGCTGGCTGGTCGGCACCGAACTCAACCTGGTCGAACGCCTGGCAGAGGAAACGAAGCACGAGGGCAAGATCGTCCAGTTCATGGCGCCCACCGTGTGCATGTGCTCGACCATGCAGCGCATCGACCCGCAGCATCTGGCATGGACGCTGGAGAACCTCGCCGAGGGCAACGTGGTCAACCAGATCAAGGTGCCCGAGCACGAAGCGAAGCTGGCGAAGGTCGCGCTCGAACGGATGTGACGCAGTTCAGTCGCGCAATGCGCGACTTCCGCTCGTACACCGTCGTCTCCTTGGGTCGGCCCGGCGGAGGCGACATGACATGTCGCTCAAGCTGCACGTCGCCACCTACAACATCCACAAGGGCTTCTCGCAGTTCAATCGCCGCATGGTCGTGCACGAGCTGCGCGAGCGGCTGCGCGATCTTGGCGCCGACATCGTCTTCCTGCAGGAAGTGCAGGGTCTGCACCTCGGCCACGCCGAGCGCTTTGATGCCTGGCCCGAGGAGCCGCAGCACGAGTTCCTCGCCGAGGACGTGTGGCAGGCCACGGCCTACGGCCGCAACATGGTCTACGACCACGGCCACCACGGCAATGCCATCCTCTCGCGCTTCCCGATCCTTACCCAGCATAACCAGGACGTGACCCGCCTGCGCTTCGAGAAGCGCGGCCTGCTGCATTGCGCGGTCGAGGTCGCCGGACTGGAACGACCGCTGCACTGCGTCTGCGTCCATCTCTCGCTGTTCGGTCGCTCGCGCCGGCACCAGCTCGACGCGCTCGCCACCCGCATCGAGACCATCGTGCCGCCCGACGCGCCGCTGCTGATCGCCGGCGACTTCAACGACTGGCGCAACCGCGCCCACGACCTGCTGGCCGAGCGGCTCGGCATGATCGAGGTGTTCGGCGCCCAGTTGGGTAACGGGGTGCGGAGTCCGCCGAGGAGCTTCCCCAGTGCGCTGCCGCTGTTCCGCCTCGACCGCATCTACGTGCGCGGACTTTCCGTGACGAAAAGCGCAGTGCATTTCGGCGAACCCTGGTCGCGCATCTCGGACCACGCCGCTCTGTCAGCCCATCTTAGCCACGCATGAAGCCACGCTTCGTCGCCGGCAACCGCGTCGAACTGCTCGAAACCGGGGCGCAATACTTCCCGGCGCTGATCGCCGCCATCGAAACGGCCGCGGCCGAAATCCACCTGCAGACCTACATCTTCGAGAACGATGCCACCGGTCGCGCGGTGAGTCGGGCCCTCGCCGCTGCGGCGCAGCGCGGGGTGGCTGTGCGCGTGCTGGTCGACGGCTTCGGCGCGCGCGAATTTCCGGCCGCGTTCGGCACCGAGCTGGGCGATGCCGGCGTCGAGGTGCTGGTCTATCGCGCCGAAATCGCCCCGCTGCGGCTGCGCCGCCATCGCCTGCGGCGGCTGCACCGCAAGGTCGCGGTCATCGACGGCCGCGTCGCTTTCGTCGGCGGCATCAACATCATCGACGATTGGGACATGGGCGCCACGCCGGAGCAGATTTCACCGCGCTACGACTACGCCGTGCGCGTCGAAGGCCCGCTTCTTGCCTCCATCCATGCCTCGACTCGCCACATCTGGCAGACCGTGCGCTGGGCCCGGCTGGGACGGCGCCTGCTCGAACCGCCGCGGCGCGCCCCCGACGACACGCCGCGCGGCGACATGCGCGCGGCCTTCGTCATCCGCGACAACCTGCGCCACCGCCGCGACATCGAGGAGGCCTACCTCGACGCCATTGCCGCGGCGCGACAGGAAGTACTGCTGGCCAGCGCCTATTTCCTGCCCGGCCGGCGCTTCCGGCATGCCCTGGCCGACGCGGTGCGACGTGGCGTGCAGGTCACCGTTCTGCTGCAGGGCCGCGTCGAATACCGCCTGTTGCACCACGCCACGCAGGCGCTTTACGGCGCGCTGCTCGGCGGCGGCATCCACATCTACGAGTACCACCGGAGTTTTCTGCATGCCAAGGTTGCGGTGATGGATGGCGCCTGGAGCACCGTGGGTTCGAGCAACATCGACCCCTTCAGCCTGCTGCTGGCGCGCGAAGCCAACATCATCGTCGCCGACGCGCGCTTCGGCGACGCGCTGCGCGCCAGCCTGCGCCAGGCAATGCTCGACGGCGCACGCGAAGTGCGCCACGAGGATTGGCGTGACGCGCCGCTGGCGATGCGTTTCGCGCGCTGGATTGCTTACGGCCTGGTACGCCTGGCCATGGGCATCGCCGGCTACGGCCGGCAAGGACTATTCCCGCTAATAGTCGGCGCAGACGATACGGCGCCGAGGCACCCGCGCCAGATCCCAGTGGGTGAGTGCCCAGGACCAAATCTCGGCGACCCGGCAGTACGCCAGGTCCGCCGGCGGTGACTGGCCGAGAAAGTGCAGCGCGGTGCATAAACTCGGCGCTGGCGCTACGGCATCGATGGGCGGAGCCAGCGTCTGTTTCGAGAGTTTCTCGCCCAGGGCGTTCACCACGACAGGCAGGTGCGCATAGGCCGGCGTCGGCACGCCGAGGCAACGCTGGAGGAAGATCTGGCGCGCGGTGGAGTCGAGCAGGTCGGCACCGCGCACGACGTGGGTGATGCCCTGGTCGGCATCGTCCGCCACCACCGCCAGCTGATAGGCGAAGTAGCCGTCGGCGCGCAGCAGCACGAAGTCGCCGACATCGCTGGCCAGCCGCTGCTCGACCCGGCCCTGCAGTGCATCGTCGAAGGCGATCGTCAAATCATTGGCCCCCCACGCTCGCGAACCCGGCTCGCTGCCCCCCACGGGGGGACACATGCTTCCTTGGGGCGGCCCGGCGGAAGCATCATCGACCCGCAGTCGCCAGGCTCGCGCCGGTCGCCCCGGTGGCAGGCCGTCGCGGCAGGTTCCCGGATAGACGTGCGCGCCGTCCGGCGCCAGTTGCGAATCGGCCAGCTCGCGCCGGGTGCAGGCGCAGGGATAAACCCGCCCCGCGTCGCGCAGTTGCTCCAGCAGTTCCCGGTAGCGCTTCTGTGCGCCGGCTCTGCCAGAGCACTTCGCCATCCCAGGCGAAGCCGCAGGCTGCCAATGTGCGCAGGATGTCATCGGCCATCGCGCGCGGGCAGCGCGGCTACGTCCACGTCCTCGATGCGCAGCAGCCATTCGCCGCCGTGCGAGCGCGCCTCGAGGCAGCTGCCGAGCGCGGCGACGAGCGAGCCGAAGTGCAAAGGCCCTGTCGGCGAGGGGGCGAATCGACCACGGTAAGTGGGGGTGGAAGTCAATGGAAGCATGAGCCGCATTGATACCATGACAGCCCCGAAACGGGTAGCATGATTGGTCGTTCAATCAAGGAAACATTCAAGGAAACACGCCATGGCAACCATAGAACTCACCACCGAAAACTTCAAGGAAACCATCGACGGCAAGGGCATCGTGATCGTCAACTTCTGGGCGCCGTGGTGCGCCCCCTGCCGCTCGTTCGCGCCGACGTTCGAGGCCGCCTCTGAAAAGTACGCCGACATCGCCTTTGCCAAGGTCAACACCGAGGAGCAGCAGGAACTAGCCGGCGCCTTCAACATCCGCTCGATCCCGACGCTGATGGTGTTCCGCGAGCAGGTCATCATCTACGCCGAGGCCGGCGCCCTGCCCGCATCGGCCTTCGAGCAGCTGATCGAGCAGGTGCAGGCCCTCGACATGGACCAGGTCCGCGCCGACATCGCCGCCCAGGCCAATTGAGCATGCGTTTCGGCTAGTCTGAGGCGCGGCATGGAACTGCGGGACCTGAAAGGACCGCCCGAGGCTCACAACGTCGAGCGCATCGCCTACCTGTTCCGCCAGGTGCCGCCGATGATCGGAGCATCGCTCATCGGCATCTTCCTCGTCTTCGTTTTCCTCTTCGAATCGGTCGGTGCCGATCCGCTCAAGGCATGGGCGGCCTACATGCTCTCCGTGCTCGGCATCGGGGTCTGGCTGTGGTCCATGCACCGCAATGCTGCCGTCACGCCGCTGACGGTGCGACGCTGGGAGTACGCGATCATCATGGACAACCTGCGGCGGCGCGTGCAGAGCGAAAACCTGCTCAGCGAGCAGCAGGCGATATTCCAGTCGACCAGCCAGGGCATCGCCCTTGGTCAGCGGCGGCCACATCGTCAAGTGCAACCAGCGGCTGGGCGAGATTCTCGGTCGGCGCCTGCAGGATCTCTACGCGCTGGGTTTCGCGGAACATTTCGTCGACCGTGCCGAATTCGAGCGGACGGTCGCCGAAAGCACCGAGGCATTCAGCCGCAACCGTAATTATCTCGGCATGGTGCGGCTGCGTCGCGCCGACGGCAGCGAATTCCGGGCCGAACTTTCAGGCCGCAGGATGCACGGCGCCGACGACGGACGCAGCGTCTGGCTGATCGGCGACATCACCCCGGCACAGGCTGACCGGCCAGCCGCGGCACTGATCAGACGTTGAAGAGGAAGTTCATCACGTCGCCATCCCTGACGACGTATTCCTTGCCTTCCGCACGCATCTTTCCCGCCTCCTTGGCGCCCTGTTCGCCGCCGCAGGCGATGAAGTCATCGAAGGCGATGGTCTGGGCTCGGATGAAGCCGCGTTCGAAATCGGTGTGGATCACGCCGGCGGCCTGCGGCGCTGTGTCGCCGACATGGATGGTCCAGGCGCGGACTTCCTTGACGCCGGCGGTGAAATAGGTCTGCAGGCCGAGCAGCTTGAAGGCGGTGCGGATCAGGCGATTGAGGCCCGGTTCCTCCAGGCCGAGGTCGGCGAGGAACATCTGCTTCTCGTCGTCGGCGAGGTCGGCGATCTCGGCCTCGATCGCGGCGCAGATGGCCACCACCAGGGCACCCTCCTTCGCTGCATGGTCGCGCACGGCGTCGAGGTGCGGATTGTTGTCGAAGCCGCCTTCCTTGACGTTGGCGGCATAGAGCACGGGCTTGGCGGTGATGAGGCAGAAGGGCTTGAGATTCGCCCACTCTTCCTTGGACAGGTCGAGCGCGCGCACCGGCTTGGCCTGGTTCAGCTGCGCCTGGCAC
The DNA here is from genome assembly GCA_963709555.1 of uncultured beta proteobacterium. Classification (GTDB taxonomy): domain Bacteria; phylum Pseudomonadota; class Gammaproteobacteria; order Burkholderiales; family Rhodocyclaceae; genus Sulfurisoma. Next base: position 164,828 of record CAVPWR010000007.1, read on the forward strand.
TTCTCCAGCACAGCCACCAGCAGCTTGGCCTCCTTGTCGCCGCCGGACTTGGCCTGCTTGCCGTAACGCACCAGCGCCTTCTCGACCGTGGCCAGGTCGGCCAGGGCGAGCTCGGTGTCGATGACCTCGATGTCGTCGAGCGGGTCGATCTTGCCCGCGACATGCACCACGTTGTCGTCGGAAAAGCAGCGCACGACATGGACGACGGCATCGGTCTCGCGGATGTTGGCGAGGAACTGGTTGCCCAGGCCTTCGCCCTTGCTGGCACCGGCAACCAGACCGGCGATATCGACGAACTCGACGATGGCATGCTGCACCCGTTGCGGCTTGACGATGGCGGAAAGCGCGTCGATGCGCGGATCGGGCAGTTCGACGATGCCGACGTTGGGCTCGATGGTGCAGAAGGGGTAGTTGGCCGCTTCGATGCCGGCCTTGGTCAGCGCATTGAAGAGGGTGGACTTGCCGACGTTGGGCAGGCCGACGATGCCGCATTTGAGGCTCATGGGGTTTCCTTGTTAGCTTCGGTTTTCGGCACAGCGGGTGGCGTCGGCCGGGAGTTGATCTTCTGCGTCGCCGCGTTGAAATCGGCTCGGGCCAGCAGCGGCCATGCCAGCAGTGCACGATCGAGGGCGGCGTCGATTTCCGCTGCCTCCTCCTTGCGCGGCGGCTTCAGCACGTAATTCGCCACCTCGTTCTTGTCCCCCGGGTGACCGATGCCGACGCGCAAACGCCAGTAGTCCTGGGTGCCGAGGTGCGAAGTGATGTCCTTGAGGCCATTGTGGCCGCCCAGGCCGCCGCCGAACTTCAGGCGCATCTGTCCCGGCGGCAGGTCGAGTTCGTCATGCACCACCAGCATCTGCTCCGGCTCGATGCGGTAGAAGCGCAGCAGCGCGCCGACCGACTGGCCGGAGCGGTTCATGAAGGTCTGGGGCAACAATAGCCAGAGGTTGTCGGCACGCGCGTTGCCGGCGAAGCCGTGGAAGCGCGGCTCGCGCGCCAGCGTCACGCCGAGTTCGCGCGCCAGGCGCTCACAAAACCAAAACCCGGCGTTGTGCCGGGTTTCGGAATATTCGGCCCCGGGGTTGCCGAGGCCGACGATCAATCGCAGGGCAGCCTGCATGCCTGTGGATTATCTCTTGTCGGTCTTCTCGGACTTCTTCTCGGCCGGCTTCTTCTCGGTAATGACCTGGACCTCCGCCGGGGCGGCTTCCACTTCCTCGGCCGCGGCGGCGCCACCGCGCACGACGATGGTCGCGACCACCGGGTCCTCGCCCTTGTGCAGTACCGGCCTCGACACCGGCGGGCATCTTGAGCTGGAGCACGTGCATCGATGCGCCGCCGGCGAGGTCCTTGAGGTCGACTTCGATGAACGCGGGCAGATCCTTGGGCAGGCACTTGACGTCGAGTTCGGTCATGACGTGCTGGACCATGCCGCCGGAGAGCTTGACGCCCGGGGCGATATCGGCATTGACGAAGTGCAGCGGCACTTTCTGGTGGATCACATGGGTGGCGTCGATGCGCTGGAAGTCGACGTGCAGGATGATCGGCTTGTAGGCATGGCGCTGCACATCGCGCAGCAGGCACATTTCCTTGGCGCCGTCGAGATTCATGGTCAGCACGGACGAATAGAAGGCTTCCTTGCGCAGATGCTGGAAGAGTTCGTTGTGGTCGAACTCGATGGCCTGCGGCTGGGCCGTGCCGCCGTAGATGATGCCGGGGACCCGGCTGGCGCGACGCAGGCGGCGGCTCGCACTCGTTCCCTGCAGTTCGCGTTTGTTCGCGTTGAATTCAATTTGCATGATTGCTCCAGTGGTGAAATACCCTGCCCGCGACCAGGCAGGGGGTTAATAAACGGGGTTATTCCATGAACAGCGAGGACACCGACTCCTCGTTGCTGATGCGCAGCATGGTCTCGGCCAGCAGGTGGGCGATGGGCACGACACGGATGCGGTTGCAGGCCTTGGCCTCTTCGCGCAGCGGGATGGTGTCGGTGACGACCAGTTCGTCGAGGTCGGACTCCTGGATGCGCGGGATGGCCGAGCCCGAAAGCACCGCGTGGGTGCAGTAGGCCAGCACGCGCTTGGCGCCATGCTGCTTCAGCGCGTGGGCGGCCTTGCACAGGGTGCCGGCGGTATCGACGATGTCGTCCATGATGACGCAGGTACGACCGTCAACGTCGCCGATGATGTTCATGACCTCGGAGACATTGGCGCGCGGACGGCGCTTGTCGATGATGGCGAGGTCGGATTCGAGCCGCTTGGCGATGGCACGTGCGCGCACCACGCCGCCGACGTCGGGAGAGACCACCAGCAGGTCGGGGTGGCTCTGCCTCCAGATGTCTCCGAGCAGGATGGGGGCGGCGTAGATGTTGTCGACCGGAATGTCGAAGAAGCCCTGGATCTGGTCGGCGTGGAGATCCACCGTGAGCAGGCGCTGCACGCCGGCGGCCTGCAACATGTTGGCCACGACCTTGGCGGCGATGGGCACCCGCGCCGAACGCGGCCGGCGGTCCTGGCGGGCATAGCCGAAGTAGGGGATGGCAGCGGTGATGCGACCGGCCGAGGAGCGCTTGAGCGCATCGGCGAGGATCACCAGTTCCATCAGGTTGTCGTTGGTCGGCGCACAGGTCGGCTGCAGGATGAAAACGTCCTTGCCGCGCACGTTCTCGAGGATCTCGACGCTGGTCTCGCCGTCGGAAAAGCGGCCGACGGCGGCACGTCCGAGCGAGATGTTGAGGCGACGCACGACATCGGCCGCCAACTTGGGGTTGGCGTTGCCGGTGAAGACCATCAGGCTGTCGTATGCCATGCGCGCCGGGCCTATGTACGTGCGTTCAAACGAAGAGGGCAGACCCGAGTTGCGATCGGATCTGCCCGTGAATGTTCTGGCTGGGGAGGAAGGATTCGAACCTTCGCATGCTGGAATCAAAATCCAGTGCCTTAACCAGCTTGGCGACTCCCCAATTTTCTCCGCGATGCAGCAGGGCGGCGGCGAAAGGACGCGCATTTTGGGGCTTTTCGCCCCGGCTGTCAATGCGTGGCGGCGCCCAATCAGTCGATCTCGCCGACGCCGAAGAGGCGGCGATGTTCCTTCATGGCGTAGCGGTCGGTCATGCCGGCAATGTAGTCTGCCACGGCACGGGCGCGGATGTCGCCCACACTGGCGGTTGAGGGGTCCGGCGCATCGCCATGCGCCATCTGCTGGTATTGCGGCGGCAGCAGGCGCAAGTCGGCCGTGAAGGCTTCGAACAGCTCGCCGATGATGCGGCGCGCCTTGTTGGTCATGCGCAGCACCTGATAGTGGCGATAGAGATTCTCGCGCAGGAAGTGCTTGAGTTCCCGGTTCTCCGCCTGCATCGCCGGGCTGAAACCGATCAGGAGTGGCGCGGCATGGACGTCGGCGAGGCAGGCAATGCCCGCTGCGCGTATGCGCCGGGTAGATTCAGCCAGCAAGTCTTCGACCAGTGCGCCGATCATGCGCCGGACAGTCTCATGTACCTGGCGGCGTCCGGATATCGCCGGAAATTCGGCGCGCGCCGCGGCGGCATGGCATGCATAGAGGCTGACGCTATCGAGCATGGCCTCGTCGATCAGGCCGGAGCGCAGGCCATCGTCGACATCGTGGTTGTTGTAGGCAATCTCGTCGGCAAGATTAGTCAGCTGCGCCTCGAGCGAGGGGCGGCGATCTTCAAGGAAACGCAGGCCGAGATCGCCGAGCAGGCGGGCCGTGGCCGGCGGGCAGTGCTTGAGTATGCCCTCGCGCGTTTCATACATCAGGTTGAGGCCATCGAACGCGCCGTAGCGTTCCTCGAGCAGGTCGACGGTACGCAGGCTTTGCAGGTTGTGCTCGAATCCGCCGTGGCCCTTCATGCAGGCGTCGAGAGCTTCCTGACCGGCATGGCCGAAGGGCGTATGGCCCAGGTCATGAGCCAGGGCGATGGCCTCGGCCAGATCGTCATTAAGCTCCAGGGCCCGCGCTACCGAGCGAGCAATCTGTGCGACCTCGATCGAGTGCGTCAGGCGGGTGCGGAAAAGGTCGCCCTCATGATTGACGAATACCTGGGTCTTGTACTCGAGTCGGCGAAAGGCCGTCGAATGGATGATGCGGTCGCGGTCGCGCTGGAATTCGCTGCGCGCCTTGGGCCTCGGTTCAGTGTGACGGCGGCCGCATGATGTCGCGTCGGTGACCGCGTAGCCGGCGTAAAACCGATCAGGCACAACAGGACTCGATGGCGGCGCGGATGTCGGCCGGCGGTGCCTCGCCGTAGGTCACGGCCTCGCCAAGGCGTTTCAACAGGACCAGGCGCAACCGCCCGGCAATCACTTTTTTGTCGTGAGACATCAGGTCGAGGTAGCGGTCGGCTCCCAAGGCGGGGCTGCGGATCGGCAAACCAGCCCTGGCAAGGAGGGTGGTTGTGCGCTCGAAGTCGGCATCCGTCAGCCAGCCAAGGCGGCGTGACAGATCGGCAGCCATCACCGTGCCTGCGGCCACGGCTTCACCGTGCAGCCACTCGCCGTAACCGACACCGGTCTCGATGGCATGGCCGAACGTGTGTCCCAGGTTGAGCAGCGCACGCCCACCTTCCTTCGCGGTCTCGAGTTCGTCCGCTGCGACCACCTCGGCCTTGTTGGCGCATGAGCGTTCGATGGCATGGGACAAGGCATCGGCATCCCGCGCCAGCAGACGGTCCATATTGGCCTCTAGCCAATCGAGAAAGGGCAGATCGCGGATCAGCCCGTATTTGATCACCTCGGCCAGACCCGCCGAGAGCTCACGGTCCGGCAGGGTCTTCAGGGTATCGGTGTCGGCCAGAACCAGCTGCGGCTGCCAGAAGGCGCCGATCATGTTCTTGCCGCGGGGATGATTGATGCCGGTCTTGCCACCGACCGAGGAATCGACCTGGGCCAGCAAGGTGGTCGGAACCTGTATGAAGGGTACGCCGCGTTGATAGGTCGCGGCGGCATAGCCGGCGAGGTCGCCGATCACTCCACCACCGAGTGCCACGACTGTAGTCGTACGATCACAGCGCTCAGCCAGCAATCGGTCGTAAATGGTGTCGAGGGTGGCTGCGCATTTGTGCGCCTCCCCGTCCGGCAGCACGATCGGCGTCACGCCAACGCCGACTTTTTCCAGGCCGGCGACAAATGCATCCAGATACAGCGGTGCAACGACTGTGTTTGTAACTATCGCGACGCGGGGCGTGCGCAGGTGAGCGGCCACCAAGTCGGCCCGCTGCAACAGGCCGGGGCCAATGTGAATGGGATAGGTGCGCGCACCGAGCGCGACGTTCAGGGTTCGCATCGCTTTCGTATTTCCTGTTCGACACGACGCACCAGGCTGCCGACCCCGCCGCTGGAAGTGTCGACCACCACGTCCGCCACCTCGCGGTAAAGCGGGTCACGCTGGGCAAAAAGCTCCTCGAGCCGGGCCAGTGGATCGGCAACCTGCAGCAGCGGGCGATTACGGTCGTGCCGGGTGCGTTCGTAAAGCACCAAGGGTAGCACACGCAGGTAGATGACCAGTCCCGACTCCCTGAGCCGGCGACGGTTGGCCGGATCAAGCACCGCACCGCCTCCGGTGGCCAATACCAGGCCGCTTTCGCGCGTCAATGCCTCGATGGTCTCGGCTTCACGGCGGCGAAAGCCTGCCTCGCCCTCGATTTCAAAGATTGTCGGGATGCGAACACCCGTTCGTGCCTCGATCTCGTGATCGGCATCGACAAAACGCCGATCGAGCTTTTTTGCCAGCTGCCGGCCGACCGTGGTCTTGCCGGCACCCATCATGCCGACAAGGCAGATGTTATGAATATTCATCATCGCCCCGCCCCGGCGGGCGGTACCACTTAAAGATTCCGTTGCGAGCGATGGAACTGGGGCTAGAAGGCGATCTTCTGATCGAGGATGCGCGGCGTGATGAACACCAGCAGTTCCGTGTCGCTTGACGTGGTTCCCTTGGTGCGGAATAGCGCCCCGAGGATCGGCAGGTCGCCAAGGAAGGGGACCTTGTCCACCGTATCGGAGTTTTGTACCTTGGACACGCCACCCAGGACCAGGGTGCCGCCGTTATCCACAGTCGCATCGGTGCTGATTTCCTGCGTACTGACGTTCACGCCGGCAATGGTGGGGGTTCCCGCAAGGCCTTTGTCCTGGACTTGCAGCTTCATCTTCACCTTGCCATCCGGGGTGATTTGGGGGGTCACGGTCAGGGCGAGCGTCGCATCGATGGTCACCGAGCTGGCTGGCGTGTTGCCTGATGCCGGGATCGTCATGTAATAGGTCGTTCCGCTCGAGATCTTGGCAGGGGCGTTGTTTTCAGCAACAACGCGCGGACTGGAGATTGTTTTCGCGCTCGTATCCTGTTCCGAAGCCTGGATCTCGAGGTTGATGATCCGCGTGGCATCAGCATTGAACAGGGCGAAGCGGAAGGTGTTACCTCCCGAGTATCCTGGCTGGAATGACATCGGATTGCTGGCATCGGCAGCCAGAATCGACGGATCGCGGCGGCGGAGGAACGTGTCCTTAGTGTTGGTGAAGCTCAGTCTCGCCCCCAGGTTCTGGGTGAAAGTCTTTTGCGCCACCACGAACTTGGCCTCGATCAGCACTTGCCGTGCCGGAATGTCGATGGCGGCGATGAGCTCGCGCACGGCGTTGAGGCGGGTAGGCGTATCGGTGACGAAGATGCGGTTGGTGTAGGCATCGACCACGGCCGTACCGCGCTTCGACAATACCGGCTGCTTCGGATCGGTCAGGAGCTTGGAAATCGCATCCGCCTTCTGATAGTTAACCTGGAAGCTTTCGGTCTTGGTCGGTTCGACATCACCGAGCGCCTGCTTGGCCTTGAACGCATCTTCCTCCTGCCGTGCCAGGTCCGCGGCACGGCCGATCTGCATGACATTGCCGTTCTTGCGCATCGCCAGATTCTGCTGCTGCATCACGATTTCCAGTGCCTGATCCCAAGGCACGTCGTTAAGCCGCAGCGAAACGCTGCCGGCCACATTGTCGGCAACGACGATGTTGAAGCCGGTGATGTCGGCGAAGACGTAGAGCAGTTCGCGCAGGGGAATGTTCTGGAAATTGAGGGAGATTTTCTCGCCCTGGTAGCCACGCTGCTGCGATCCCTGGAACAGCTTGTTCGGGTCTTCCTTGACCGGTTTGACCTGGACAACGAACTGGTTGTCCGTCTGATAGGCGGCATGCTCCCAGAGCCCCGTCGGGGTGATGGTCACCCTGACATTGTCGCCGATGGTGGTCGTGGTCACTGTGGTCACCGGAGTGGCGAAATCCATCACGTCCATCTTGCGGCGCAGGTTTTCCGGGAGTTTGGTCTTCTGGAAGTCCACAATCAGGGCGGTGCCCTGCTGGCGCACATCGATGCCGGTATTCGCGTCAGTAAGGTCGACCGTTACGACACCATCCCCGGCAGCACCACGGCGGAAGGTGATGTCGCGAACGGAATGATCATCTGCAATCTTGCCCTTGACCTCGGGAAAGTGCTGCATCGGCTTCTCGGTTGCCGCCGCGGGGGCGGTTGCCGCCACCGCCGTGGACTGGAGAGTCACCAGAACAAAGCCGCCTTCGATCTTGGTCTCGAAGGGTGTCATTTTCTTCAGGTTGAGCACCATGCGGGTGCGGTCCCCGGCCTGCACGATATTGACGCTGCGCAGGTCACCCTGGTCGACCTGCTGGGCGTTGCGACCCAGTCCGTTGCTGGCCTGCGGAAAGTCGAACACGATCCGTGCCGGATCGGCGACGGAGAAACTGGAAGGCGGTGCGGTCAATGGCTGCTTAAGGCCGATTTTCACCACCGTCATGCCGTCGTGCTGACCGACCTGCAGCGTGTCTATGCTGTTGCCGGCTTGGGCCCAAACAGCCAGGGGCAGGAGTAGCAACGCCCAGAGCGTGCGTCGAAATATTTGAACGATATTGGTCATAGGGCTCATTTCTTCGCACCCTCCAGATAGAGACTCACCGGGCGCTCGACCCAGTCGGCCGTTTGCCCCGTCGGATCCTTGACGGTTTCCTTGATTTTGACTTCGCTAGCGGTGATCGCCGTGACGACACCGAAATTCTGGCCGAGGTGGTTACCGACCACGGCGTAGTTGAGACCGTCGCTGGAACGAATCAATGCATACGGAGTCTTGGTGTTCCCAGTGCCCGGCATCATGATGCCGACAAGCTTGAGGGACTCGAGCGGATAGGCCTCGAGGGGTTCCTTGGGCCGATCGAAGTCGGGTGTCTTGCCACCCGCCCCCGAAGCCTTTTCGGGAACAATCTTGGATGCGCGGAATGGATCCAGAAGGTTGCTGCCATCGTAGGAAACGATCGGGAAAGGCTTTAGCTCGGGCAAGGGAGGAACGCTACCCTTGAGATCCTTGGACGACTCGCGCATCCATTCCTTCAGATCCTGATGTTCTTCACCCCCGCAGGCGGCAAGTGACAGGACACCCAGCAACAGGACAAGGCGAGAAAGCGACCTCATTTCTTGCCCCCTTTCGCTGGCGCGGACTTCCGTACCGCTGCCAGTTCCTGGTCATCGAGATAGCGGAATGTCTTGGCGGTGACATCGCAGGTCATCACGCCGTCCTTGACAGGGACAAGGTTAACGTCGTTAAGCGTGACGATGCGCGACAGCTTGGCGATGTCTCCCGCAAAAGCTCCGAGGTCGTGGTAGGAGCCGGTCAGCTTCAGCTGAATCGGCAGCTCTGCGTAAAAGTCCCGCCGCGCTTCGCCACCCGGCTTGAAAATCTCGAACTGCAGCCCCCTGCCCAATCCGGCCTGGTTGATGTCGATCAACAGGCTTTCCATTTCGGTCTTGTTCGGGAGCTGCTTTAGCAGGGCACCGAATTTTTGGTCGATCTCCGCCAGTTGCTTGCGATGCGCATCCAAGTTCAGGGCCTGTTTCTTCTTGCCCAACCATTCTTCCTTGGATTTTTCCTGCTGCTGGCGCTTGCTTTCGAGTTCCTCATCCTGCACGCGCCAGCCGAACCAGGCACCGGCCCCGACGAGGCCGACGAACAATCCAAGCAGGATGACAATCTTGGGGGCGAGCGGCCACAGCCCGGGATCCTTCGGGTCGAGTGTCTTGAAGTCACTGACAAGGCCCTGAAAGTCGATTTTCGGCAGCTTGGGAGCAGAGATCTTTTTCACGGCTTCGCTCCCGCCTTCGCTGCTGCAGGCTTGCCATCCGTCTTCTTGTCGGTCGTCGCTGTCTGCTGCGTGATTTCCACCGTCATCAGGAATTCGCTGAGACGGCGGCGGTCGATAGTGGCCGCCTTGATCTCGATCAGCACGGGGCGTTCGAGCAGGGGCGAAGCATCGAGCTTCTGCATCAGTTCCGAAACTCGCGCGTTGGCCTGAGCATAGCCATTGAGCGTTATCCTGCGCCCGGTCTGCTTGACGTTCTTGAGGAATACGCCCTCGGGAACCTGCCGCGCCAATTCCGTGAACAAGTTGAACCGTCTCAGCCCGCGTCGCCTGCAACGACTCGATCACACGGTTGCGCGAAAGCATGATTTCGGTCTGCTCCTTGAGTCGCTTGATCTCGGCAATGTCCTTGTCGAGAACTGCGATCTCCTTCTTCAGAAATTCGTTCTTCTCGTCCTGGGTTGCGATCCAGCGGCTGAGAGTGAGAAACCCGAAGAACCAGATCAGGCCAGCCAGCACCACGACCATGCCGGACATCGCGTAAAACTGCGTGCGCCTGGCCTTGCGCTTTTCCTCGCGATGGGGAAGGAGGTTTACGCGGATCACTGATCAAACCTCCGCAGCGCGAGCCCGCACGCCACCATCAGCGAGGGCGCATCCGCCGCCAGTTGCTTGGCGCGAATGCGCGGCGACGAGGTCATGCCGGCAAAGGGGTTGGCGACAATGGCATTGATCTCGGTACGGGCGCTGACGATCTCGTCGATCCCCGCCGTGATGGCACAACCGCCGCAGAGGACGATCTGCCGCACCTCGCTGTGCTGGGTCGAGGTGAAAAAGAACTGCAGGGCACGCGAGACTTCGAGCGCCAGATTCTCGAGGAACGGCTGCAACAGTTCGGCCTGATAGTTGTCAGGACCTGAGCCCGAGCGCTTCAGGTTTTCGGCCTCGTCCGCACTCATGCCATAGGCACGCATGATGTCCTGCGTCAGCAGGCCGCCGCCAAAAGCCTGTTCGCGCGTATAGATCGGCTGATCCTCGCGCATGATCGTGACCTTCATCGCATTGGCGCCGACGTCGATCAATGCGACATTCTGATCCTTGCCGCCGGCAGGCAACTGCTTCATCACCAGTTCGTACGCCGCCTGCGCCGCGAAGGCCTCGATGTCCATGACCAGCGGCTTGAGTTCGGCCGCCTCGGCGCAAGCCACGCGATCCTCGACCTTTTCCTTGCGCGACGCGGCAATGAGAACTTCGACCTCGTCAGGACTGGAAGGCGCGGGGCCGACTACCTGAAAATCAAGATTGACTTCTTCGAGCGCAAAGGGAATGTACTGGTTCGCTTCCGACTCGACCTGCACCTCCATCTCGGTCTCGCGCAGATTGGCAGGAAGGACGATCTTCTTGGTGATGGCCGCCGCCGTCGGCAGCGCCATCGCCACATATTTCGTCGAGGAACCCAGCCGCTGCTTGCAGCGCTGAATCGCCTCGACGGTGGCATCCATGTTGGCAATGTTGCCGTCAACCACGGCATCCTTCGGCAGGGGCTCGATCGCATAGCGCTCGACGCGCCGCTCGCCCTTGCCGGCATCGGCCAGCTCGACCATCTTCACTGACGACGAACTGATATCCAGTCCGATCAGGGGTCGCGCCTTCGGGTTGAAGATCGAGAGGTCGATCTGCAAGAGCTTTTCCCTTTTTTAACTTGAGGTTAGGACAACTATGGATAATTTACTTCAGATGCTAGCAGCAACTATAACGGCTGTAAAGCAAAATTTTTGAGGCAACATTCTCGAGGGGGATTTCACCCTCACGGCTATAATCTGGCGCCTTCATGAAGCTTCCCCCTCAGTTCCCGCGAATTCCCTCCCTGCCGGCACCGCTGCGCTGGGTGCTCTACCCGTTGTTGGTGCTCCTGGGCCTGGTCCTCATTGCCGCATCCCTGGCGGGAATCATTTTCATCCTCGCCTACCCGCAACTGCCCTCGCTCGAGGTGCTGACCGACTACCGCCCCCGCATACCCCTGCGCATATACAGCGCCGACGGCCATCTGATCGGCGAGTTCGGCGAGGAGCGGCGCAACTTCGTGCGTATCCAGGATGTTCCTCCCGTCATGAAGCAGGCCATTCTGGCGGCAGAGGATGAGCGCTTCTATCAGCATCCCGGCATCGACACCATCGGCATCCTGCGCGCAGCGTATTCCAATTTCGTCAGCGGCGGCAAGCGGCAGGGCGCCTCGACCATCACAATGCAGGTTGCGCGCAACTTCTTCCTTTCGTCCGAGAAAACGCTGACACGCAAACTCTACGAGGCCTTGCTCGCGTTCAAGATCGAGAACAACCTGACTAAGGACCAGATACTCGAGCTTTATATCAACCAGATCTACCTCGGCCAGCGTGCTTACGGCTTTTCCGCCGCCTCACAGATCTATTTCGGCAAGCCACTGACCAGCCTCTCGGTCGCCGAGGCCGCCATGCTCGCCGGCCTGCCCAAGGCGCCATCGATCTTCAATCCGGTCGCCAACCCGAAGCGCGCGCGGCTGCGCCAGCTGTACGTACTGCGCCGCATGCACGATCTCGACTATCTGACCGAGGCCAACTGGAAGACGGCACAACAGGAGCCGCTGCAAGTCAAGCGCGACATCAACTACTTCGGCGTGCGCGCCGACTACGTCGCCGAAATGGCCCGCCAGATGGTCGTCGAGCGCTTCCCCGAAGAGGCCTACACCCACGGCCTGCGCGTCATTACTACCATCACCAGGGCCGATCAGCAGGCCGCGTATGCGGCGCTGCGCCGCGGGGTCATGGACTACGACCGCCGCCACGGCTATCGCGGTGCCGAGGCCTACGCCGACATGGATGGCATCCAGTCCGACCAGGACGAGGACATCGAAGACCAGCTGCAGGATTTTGAGGATGCCGACGACCTCAAGCCTGCCCTGGTGCTGAGCGCGAGTCCGAAGGAAGTCCGCGCCTACCTGCGCGGCGGCGAGGTGCTGAAAATTTCCGGCGACGGCCTCAAGTTCGCCGCCCGCATGATCGACGACAAGGCACCGGCCAACAAGCGCCTGCGGCGTGGCGCCATCATCCGCGTAGCCAAGGACCCGGCGGACAAGGGGGGCGCCTGGCAGATTCTCCAGCTGCCCGAGGTCGAAGCCGCCTTCGTCGCCGCAAGCCCGGTCGACGGCGCCATCCGCGCCCTGGTCGGCGGTTTCGATTTCAACCGCAACAAGTTCAACCACGTGACACAGGCCTGGCGCCAGCCCGGCTCCAGCTTCAAGCCCTTCATCTATTCCGCCGCGCTTGAAAAGGGATACACGCCGGCCTCGGTGGTAGCCGACGAGCCCATCTCGATCTCGGCCGAGGAAACCGGTTCGCAGGCATGGGAACCCAAGAACTACGACGGCAAGTACGAAGGGCCGATGTCGCTGCGCACGGCGCTGGCCAAGTCCAAGAACATGGTCTCGATCCGCTTGCTGCGCGCCATCGGTACCCACTACGCCCAGGACTACGCGGCGCGCTTCGGCTTCGACGCCGACAAGCACCCGCCCTACCTGACCATGGCGCTCGGCGCCGGCTCGGTCACGCCGTGGCAGCAGCTGACCGGCTACGCCGTGTTCGCCAACGGCGGCTACAAGATCGAGCCCTACATCGTCAAGCAGATCCTCGACGACCGCGGCAACGTGCTCGCCGCGGCGCAACCGGCGGTGGCCGGTGACGAGAGCCTGCGCGTCATCGACGGCCGCAACGCCTGGGTGATGGACAGCATGATGCACGACGTCGTCCGCCGCGGCACCGCGACCAAGGCGGCAGTGGCGCTCAAGCGTACCGATCTTGCAGGCAAGACCGGCACCACCAACGACTACGTCGACGCCTGGTTCTGCGGCTACCAGCCGACCGTCGTTGGCATCGCCTGGATCGGCTTCGACCAGCCCAGGCGCCTCGGCAACGGGGAGACCGGTGGCGCGGCCGCGCTGCCGATGTGGATTGCGTACATGGAAAAGGCGCTCGCCGGCGTACCCGAGTCCTACATGGACCAGCCTGAGGGCCTGGCCCAGGTCACGGCCCACGACCCCGTCGGCAAGGGTGCCGGCAAGGAGTTCGTCTACAAGGAAACGATCCCGGAACCACCGGAGAATGACTTCATACCGCCGGCACCTGCCCCGCCCTCACCATCGTCGCCGCCAGGTAGGGCGCCGGTGCAGGACGCAAAGCCCAAGGCCGTGGAGAAGAAGCCCTAGACCAGCGTTACGCGCTCACCGCTCTGCTCGCCCATGCAGCGGGCGATCGCGGCCAGCAGTTCTTCTCCGTCGCGCGTGCCGATCCAGCGTTCCCCTTCGGCGCGAAAGTGGTAACCGCCGGATTTCGCCGCCACCCAGATTTCCCTAGCCGCCGTGTGGCGGTTGATGATGATCTTGCTGCCATTCTCGAACTCGAGTTCGAGCACGCCGCCGGGCTTGGTCTCGAAGTCGAAGTCTATGTCGCATGCTTCCAGCGCCGCCTCGATGCGTGCCAGCATCGCGTCAGCCAGGGCATTGAATTCGTGATCGATCACACAGCCTCCATGTTAGGATTTCGGACTTTTCCGCCGTGCACCATTGCATCCGCATCGACATGCGCAACATTCTGATTCTTGGCAGCTTTCTTCTCGCCCTCGCCACCCTGGGCGCCTGCGGCAGCAAGGGCCCACTGTATCTGCCGCCACCACCAGCCGCAGCGCAGCCTGCGGCCGCGCCCACCGCGGCGGCCGATAATAACACCGCCCCCGGAGCCTCGCGATGAGCCCATCCGAACTCATACATCGCGACGGCAACGGCGGACTGCGCATCGAGGACATCCCCCTCGCCGATATCGCCCGGCAGTTCGGCACCCCCTGCTACGTCTATTCACGCGCCGCGCTGACCGCCGCTGTCGACGGCTATCGCCAGGCGCTGGCGAGCCACGGCGTGGCGGATCGCGCCCTGGTCTGCTACGCGGTCAAGGCCAACTCCAACCTCGGCATCCTCAACGTCTTCGCCCGCCTGGGCTGCGGCTTCGACATCGTCTCCGGCGGCGAACTGGCCCGCGTACTGGCGGCCGGCGGCGACCCGGCCAAGGTGGTGTTTTCGGGCGTCGGCAAGTCGCGCGACGAAATGCGCGCCGCGCTCGAAGCCGGCATCCTCTGCTTCAACGTCGAGTCGGCATCCGAACTGGAAACGCTCGACGACGTCGCCGGCAAGCTGGGCAAGCGCGCGCCGATCTCGCTGCGGGTGAACCCCAACGTCGACCCCAAGACCCATCCGTACATTTCGACCGGCCTCAAGAGCGCGAAGTTCGGCATTCCCTTCGAGGAGGCGCTGGCACTCTATCGCCGCGCCCGCCAACTGCCGCACCTTGCCATCCACGGCATCGACTGCCACATCGGTTCGCAGCTGCTCGATCCCGCGCCCGCCGCCGAGGCCGCGGCGAAGATCCTCGGCCTGGTCGATGCGCTGGCCGCCGAGGGCATCCATCTGTCGCACATCGATGTCGGCGGCGGCATGGGCATCCGCTACCGCGACGAGGCGGCGCCGAGCGCGAGCGAATACCTCGCGCCACTGCTCGGCGTTCTGGCCGGGCGCAAGGAGAGATTGCTGTTCGAGCCGGGCCGCTCGCTGGTCGGCAACGCCGGCCTGCTGCTGACCCGCGTCGAGGTGCTCAAGCACGGTGAAGAGAAGAACTTCGCCGTGGTCGATGCCGCGATGAACGACCTGGCGCGACCGGCGTTCTACGACGCCTGGCACGACATCGTGCCGGTGAAAAAAGTCGGCGCTGGCGGGACGGCGGCAGCCGGATCCGCCGCCAACATGGGCACGGTGAAGCGCTACGAAATCGTCGGCCCGATCTGCGAGTCCGGCGACTTCCTCGGTCACGATCGCGACCTTCAGCTTGCCGAAGGCGACCTGCTCGCCATTCTTTCCGCCGGCGCCTACGGCATGGCGATGAGTTCCAACTACAACACCCGGCCGCGCGCCGCCGAGGTACTGGTCGACGGCGCCACGCCGCACCTCGTCCGTCGCCGCGAGGAAGTCGCGCAACTTTTCGCGCTCGAATCGGTCCTCCCCTGACCATGACCCGCCTGCTGTTGCTCTGCACCGTCCTGCTGCTTGCCGCCTGCGACAAGAAACAGGAAGACAAGAAGTCCGGCCCGCCGCCGGTGCTGATCACCGTGACCCAGGTGAAGAGCGCCGCCTTCGAGGTGACCGAGGACACGCTGGGCACGCTCGAGGCGGTCAATGATCCGAAGATCGGCGCCGAAGTCGCCGGCAAGGTGGTCAAGGTGCTGGCCTTCGCCGGCAAGGTGGTGAAGCGTGGCGAGACACTGGCCGTCATCGACGCCACCGACCTCGCGCTGGCCAACCAGTCCGAGCAGGCCGAAGTCAAGCGGCTCGAGGCCCTGCTGGCGCAGCAGGACAAGCTGGTCGAGCGGCAGCAGAGCCTGGTGGCCAAGGGTTTCTTTTCGCAGAACGCGGCGGATGATGCCGGGGCGCAGCGTGTCGCCATCGCCGAGCAATTGGCGTCCGCACGGGCCCGCGCCGGCATCGGCAAGCGCTCGGTGGGCAAGAGCTCGATCGTCGCCCCCTTCGACGGCCTCATCGAAAGCCAGATGATCGCGGCGGGAGACTACGTCAAGGTCGGCGACCCGATGTTCCACTTGGTGTCGAACCAGCGCCTGCGCGCCCACCTGCCCTTCCCGGAGAGCACGGCGCCGCGCCTGTCGCGCGGCCAGGCCGTGCGCCTGACTTCGCCGCTGGCGCCGGGCAAGGTGTTCGAGGCCCGGATCGCCGACATCCGCCCCAGCGTCGCCGAATCGAGTCGAGCCCTCGATGTCATCGTCGAACTCGACGGCGACGGCACGCTCAGGTCCGGCGGCACCGTCAACGCCTCGGTGCAGATCGCGGCCAAGGAGGCTGCACTGGTCGTGCCCGAGCAGAGCGTGGTGCTGCGCCCCGCCGGCAAGGTCGTCTATGCCGTCGTCGACGCGGATGGCAAGAAGAAGGTGCAGCAGCGCATCGTCCAGGCCGGTGCCAAGAAGGGCGGCGTGATCGAAATCCTCGCCGGCCTCAAGGAAGGCGAAACCGTCGCGCTCGACGGCGCCGGCTTCCTTGCCAACGGGGCGACGGTGGCCGTCAAGGAGCCGAAGAAGGAAGCGGAAAAAGTCGGCGCCAGCGCCACGGCGAAAGGCACGGCGGCCCCCAAACCCGAGGCGAAGCCGCAAGCGCAATGACCCTGCCCGAGCTGTCCATCAAGCGCCACGTCCTGGCGTGGATGCTCTCCGCCGTGCTGGTGCTGTTCGGCATCATCTCCTTCACGCGCATCGGCATGGACCGGCTGCCCTACATCGAGTTTCCGGTCATTTCCATCACCACCACGCTGAAGGGCGCCAACCCGGACATCGTCGATTCCAGCGTCACCAACGTCATCGAGAGCTCGGTCAACAGCGTGCCGGGCATCGAGCACATCCAGTCCACCTCCTCGCCCGGCGTCTCGGTGATCAACATCACCTTCGGCCTGGAAAAGAACGTGGACGTCGCCTTCAGCGAGGTGCAGTCCAAGGTCAATCAGGCGCAGCGCCGGCTGCCCAGGGACACCGATCCGCCCATCGTCGCCAAGGTGGAAACCAATGCCTCGCCGATCTTCTGGATGGCCTTGCAGGGCGACCGCACGCAGCAGCAGCTGAACCAGTACGCCCTCAACGTGGTGAAGAAGAAGCTGGAGACCATCGACGGCGTCGGCGAGGTCCGCCTCGGCGGCCGCCGCGACCGCACCATCCGCGTCAACCTGCTGCCCGACCGGATGGCGGCGCTGGCCGTCTCGCCCCAGGACATCAGCACCGCCTTCGCCGTCGAGCACGTGGCGCTGGCCGGCGGCTTCGTCGTCGGCCAGGCCACCGAGAGCCTGGTCAAGCTCGACCTCGAATTCCACACCCTCGACGGCCTGGCCGAACTGGTCGTCGGCCAGAAGAACGGCGCCACCATCCGGCTCAAGGATGTCGCCGAACTGGAGGACGGCCTCACCGACAACCGCCAGCTCGCCCGCTTCAACGGCGAAATGACCGTCGGCCTCGGCGTGGTCAAGGTGGCCAACGCCAACACCGTCGCCATCGTCGACCGCATCAAGGAAAAGCTGGCGAAGGAAATCGAGCCGCAGCTGCCGCCGGGCATGAGGATCACCACCGTCTCCAACGACGCCGTGTTCATCCTCGAGATCGTCAATTCGCTCAAGGAGCACCTGATCGAGGGCACGCTGCTCGCCGCGCTGGTGGTGTGGTTCTTCCTGCGCTCGATACGCTCGACGCTGATCGTGGCGCTGGCCATCCCCGTCTCGCTGACGGGCGCCATCGCCGTCATCTACTTCTTCGGCTACACCCTCAACTCGCTGACCATGCTGGCCCTGCTGCTGCTGATCGGCGTGGTGGTGGATGACGCCATCGTCGTGCTCGAGAACATCTTCAGGCACAGGGAGGAGATCGATGACGACCCGGTGTCGGCCGCCGTCAACGGCAGCAACGAGGTCGTCTTCGCGGTCATCGCCGCCACGCTCTCGCTGGTCTCCATCTTCGCTCCGGTGATCTTCCTCTCCGGCATCATCGGCCAGTTCTTCCGCTCCTTTGCCGTGGTCGTCACCTTCGGCGTGCTGGTCTCGCTGTTCGTATCGCTGACGCTCACCCCCATGCTCTGCTCCCGCTACCTGAGGGTCGAAAAGCAGCATGGCCGCATCTACCACCTGCTCGACGGCATCCTCGGCGGCATGGACCGGCTCTACGTCCGGCTGCTCGACCGCGCGCTGACCCACCGCTGGCTGGTCGCCGGCCTCACCCTGCTGATCGTCGTCGCCAGCAGCTTCTTCTTCATGAACGTCGGCAAGACCTTCGCTCCCGAAGAGGACGAGGGGCGCTTCCGCATCTCGCTGCGCACGCCGCTGGGCTCCTCCATCGACTACACCGACAGCCGCCTGCGCGAAGTCGAGGCGGTCCTCGCCCGCTATCCGGAGGTGCGCACCGAATTCGCCCTCATCGGCCTGGGTACCGCCGGCCAGGTTAACCAGGGCACGGTGGTCGTGCGCATGGCCCCGCGCGAGGAGCGCACGCCGCAGCCAGCAGGAAATCGTCACCGCGCTGCGCAAGGAACTGGCGGCCATTCCCGGCGCCCGCGCCTTCGCCGCGCCCTTCGCCCTCATCGGCGGCCAGCGCGGCGAACCGCTGCAGTTCGTGCTCACCGGCGACAACATCGACGAGATCGGCCGCCTGTCGAAGGAGTTGCAGCAGAAGTTCGCCGCCCTGCCCGCCATCGGCCGCGTCGACAGCGACGTCCAGCTCGACCTGCCCCAGCTCGTATTCACACCCGACCGGCTGCGCATCGCCAACGCCAATCTGTCCACCGCCGACGTGGCGCTGGCCGTGAACATGCTGACCGGCGGCGTGGATATCGCCAAGTTCAACGACGAGCCCGGCGACGGCCAGCGCTACGATATCCGCGTGAAAGCCAAGGACGGCGAATTCACCCAGCCGGCGGACCTCGCGAAGATATTCATCCGCAGCAAGGACGGCAAGCTGGTGCGCCTCGATTCCGTCGCCCGCTTCGAGGAAAAACTCGGGCCGGCGGTGATCGGCCGCTTCGACCTGCAGTACGCGGCCACCTTCTACGCCACGCCCACCATCCCGCTCGGCGACGCCGTCGACCTCGTGAAGAAGACCGCCGCCGAAATCCTGCCCGCCGGCTATCAGGTCAAGCTCATCGGCCAGGCCGAGGAATTCCAGAAGACCATGAAGTACATGGTGTTCACCTTCGTACTGGCGCTGGTGCTGCTCTACATGGTGCTGGCCAGCCAGTTCAACAGCTTCCTGCAACCGGCCATCGTCATGCTGGCGCAGCCGCTGGCCATCGTCGGCGGCGTCGCCGCCCTGTGGCTGTTCAATCAGTCGCTGAACATCTACTCGATGATCGGCCTGGTGCTGCTGGTCGGCCTCGTTGCCAAGAATTCCATCCTGCTGGTCGACCTCACCAACCAGCGGAGGGAACAGGGCATGGCGGTCGACGCCGCGCTGCGCAACGCCTGCCCGATCCGGATGCGGCCGGTGCTGATGACCTCGGCCACGGTCATCCTCGCGCTGTTCCCCGCCGCGCTGGGGCTGGGCGCCGGCGCCGAAACCAACCAGCCGCTGTCCATCGCGGTGATCGGCGGCATGATCTCCTCGACCCTGCTGACGCTGGTGGTCGTACCCTCGGTCTATTCGCTGATCGAGGGCCGGCGCGAGCGCCGCGCCGGGTGACTCAGAACTTGACGTTGGCGCCGAGCATCCAGGCGTCGACCGTCATGCGCAGCGGGTCATTCACATCCTGGCCCGAGCCGCCGAACTGGTTGTAGTTCTGGTACTCGAGGCGAATGCCGATATTCGGGTTGGGCTTGAATTCGGCGCCAAGGCCGGTCATCAGACCGGTGCGATGATCGGAACCGGAAGGCACTCCGCCAACGAGGGTCACGTTGATCGGCGTGAAAGTCACCTTGGTGCGATTCGAGGTCGCGCCGAGCAGGCCGAAGACATCGAACTGCTTGTTGATCGGCAGCGTACCCTTGAGCATTGCCGCCGACCAGGAGACCTGATCGCCGGTCACTTCGAAGAGGGGAAGGCTCGGCGCATTCCATGTGTAATGGGCCTTGATGCTGTCCCAGATCAGTGTACGCACCCTCGATGGCCCAGTTCTCGTTGAAGTTGTAGCCAAGGAAAATCCGCCAGGCCGTGTCACGGGTGTCCGCATTCATGGTCACCAGACCGGTGAACGGCGCACCGGCACGCCATTGATACGTGTAGCCGTTGTAGTAATCCCAGTCATCGAGATCCGCCCGCGATTGTCCGCCGCTGACGCCGACATACCAGGGACCGACCGGCTTGCTCGAAACCGCCTGAGCATAGGTGAGAGAACTGGCGGCAGCCAGAACCAGAATCGTGATCGCCTTTTTCATGGAGATATTCTCCTTTATAAATATGAAGGTACGAGATCACGTTAATGTTATTTCTATCTGAGTCAATCCAAATCGGATAATCCCCGGGGGCAACGTCCCGGCAGGTGTTGTTTTCCTGCTCAACGCAGGGGGCGCACCTCGGCCTGTACCTCGACGCTCTCGCGCCGGCCGCCGGTCGTCTCGAACTCGAGCCGCAGCGGTATCCGCGTGCCTTCGATCAATTGCTGCTTGAGGTCGTAAAGCATCAGGTGATAGCCCATCGGCGTCAGTCCCACCGGCTTGCCGGCGGGCAGCGCCAGCCGTGGCACGGCGCGCATTTTCATCATGTCGCCGTCCATGCGCATCTCGTGCAGCTCGACGCTGCCGGCGACGGGGCTGCTGGCGCCGACCAGCGTCGCGCCCTGCACGCTCTTCAATTCCATGTAGGCGCCGCTGACCTTGAGCAGGCGCACCGTGGCTCGGGTCCACGGCGCCTTGACCTCGATGTCGGCCGCCTGCGCCGCGGCGGCGAATCCCAGGGCAAGCAGCAGGAGCAGGCGCATGCGGTGTCTCACTCGAGCCTCAACGCCAGCGCCAGGGTGACGAAGAACAGCGCGGCGACGTTGCCGACCATGACGATGGCCGCCACCTTCTCGGGCTCCTGCCGGTAGCGCTCGGCGAAGATGAAATTGAGCACCGCCGGCGGCAGCGCGCCGAAGACGAACAGCATGTCGCGCTCGCGCTCGCCGAGGCCGAGCAACGCACCGAGGGGCAGCGCCAGCAGCATGCCGGCCAGCGGCGTGGCCACCGCACCGACAAGGCCGAGCCGAAGGTCGCGGCGCGAAGCGTCGATCAGCCGCACGCCGAGCGAAAACAACAGCAACGGGATGGAGACATCGCCGAGCATCTTGATCGCCAGCATCAGCGGCGGCCAGATCTCGAGCCCGAGCAGGCTCACCGCCAGCCCGGCGACACCGGCCTGGATCACCGGGATGCGCCAGAGGCCGGCGAGCCTGGCCCGATGGTCGAGCAGCCAGGCGCCGAAAGAAAAGTGCAGCGTGTTTTCGACCAGGAACAACACCACCGCAGCCGGCAGCGCCTCGGGGCCGAAGGCCAGCACCATGAGCGGCAGGCCCATGTTGCCGGCGTTCTTGAACATCATCGGCGGCACCAGGGTCTTGGGCTGGATGCCGGCGAGCCGCGCCAGCGGCCAGCCGATCAGACCCGCACCCAGCAGCAGCAAGAGGCTGGCCAGCGCCAGTGGCGCATAGTCGGCGAGCTGGAACGACCTGCCGGCCAGCGCGGCGAAGACCAGCGCCGGCACAAAGACGTTCATGTTGAGTTCGTTGGCGAAGGCCATGTCGGGCCGCTTGTAGCGGCCGTAAGCCCAACCCGCCAGGATGATGGCGAAGATCGGGAAG
Source organism: uncultured beta proteobacterium (assembly GCA_963709555.1). Taxonomy (GTDB): domain Bacteria; phylum Pseudomonadota; class Gammaproteobacteria; order Burkholderiales; family Rhodocyclaceae; genus Sulfurisoma. The sequence continues at coordinate 186,350 of CAVPWR010000007.1, forward strand.
ACGATGGCGACGATGCGCAGCAGCATCTACGCCCCCACCCCCCACCCCCCGCCCGGGCGGGGGTGACGGATGTTCGCCGCTGCGCGGCTCCGGTTCGGTGACTGAGCCATGCTTGAGGCGGCTCGGCGCATGGCTAGAGCACGTAGCGCGAAAGGTCCTCGTCGCGGGCCAGTTCGCCGAGCCGGGCATCGACATAGGCGGCATCGACGCACACGCGTGATGCCATCCTTCGAGCCGGCCTCGAACGAGACTTCCTCGAGCAGCTTTTCCATCACGGTGTACAGCCGCCGCGCACCGATGTTCTCGGTCTTCTCGTTGACCTCGAAGGCGATCTCGGCCAGGCGCCGGATGCCGTCGTCGGAAAATGCGACCGTGACCCTTTCCGTCTCCAGCAGGGCCTGGTACTGGCGCGTCAGGCAGGCGTCGGTCTGGGTCAGGATGCGCTGGAAGTCGTCGACCGAGAGCGAGTCGAGCTCGACGCGTATCGGCAGCCGCCCCTGCAGTTCGGGAATCAGGTCCGAGGGCTTGGCGAGATGGAAGGCGCCGCTGGCGATGAACAGGATGTGGTCGGTCTTGATCATGCCGTACTTGGTCGACACCGTGGTGCCCTCGACCAGCGGCAGCAGGTCGCGCTGCACGCCCTGGCGCGAGACGTCGGCGCCGTGCGCCTCGGAACGGCTGGCGATCTTGTCGATTTCGTCGAGGAAGACGATGCCGTTCTGCTCGACGTTCTGCAGCGCCGCGGCCTTCACCTCCTCGTCGTTGATGAGGCGCGCAGCCTCCTCGTCGGCGATGGCCTTGAGCGCGTCGCGGATCTGCAGCTTGCGCGTCCTGCGCTTGCCCGACCCCATGTTGTTGAACATGCCCTGGATCTGCTGGGTCAGCTCCTCCATGCCCGGCGGGGCGAAAATCTCCATCGATGACGAGGGCGCGGCGACCTCGATCTCGATCTCCTTGTCGTCGAGCTCGCCCTCGCGCAGCTTCTTCCTGAATTTCTGCCGCGTGCCGGAGTCTTCCGTCGCCGTCTCGCTGAAGCCACCCCGTGCCGGTGGCAGCAGGGCATCGAGCACGCGGTCCTCGGCGGCGTCCATGGCGCGGTCGCGCACGGCCTTCATCGCCGCCTCGCGCGCATCCTTGATCGCCGTCTCGGCCAGGTCGCGAATGATGGTGTCGACATCGCGGCCGACGTAACCGACCTCGGTGAACTTGGTCGCTTCGATCTTGATGAAGGGCGCGTTGGCCAGTCGCGCCAGCCGCCGCGCGATCTCGGTCTTGCCGACGCCGGTCGGCCCGATCATCAGGATGTTCTTGGGCGTGATCTCGCCGCGCAGCGGCTCGGCCACCTGGGCGCGGCGCCAGCGGTTGCGCAGGGCGATGGCCACGGCACGCTTGGCGCGGGCCTGGCCGACGATGTGCTTGTCGAGCTCGGAGACGATCTCGGCGGGGGTCATCTGGCTTGCAATGTTGTTCGGGGTCATTCCAGGGTTTCGATCAGGTGGTTCTGGTTGGTGTAGATGCAGAGGTCGCCGGCGATTTCCAGCGACTTCTTGACGATGTCGCGTGGCGCCAGCTCGGTGTTCTCGAGCAGCGCCCGCGCGGCGGACTGGGCATAGGGGCCGCCGCTGCCGATGGCGACGATGCCGAATTCGGGCTCGAGCACGTCGCCGTTGCCGGTGATGACCAGCGAGTTGTCGCGATCGGCGACGGCCAGCATGGCCTCGAGCCGGCGCAGCATGCGGTCGGTGCGCCAGTCCTTGGCCAGTTCGACGGCCGAGCGCAGCAGGTTGCCCTGGTGCTTCTCGAGCTTGGCCTCGAAGCGCTCGAACAGGGTGAAGGCGTCGGCCGTGCCGCCGGCGAAACCGGCGAGTATTTTTTCATTGTAGAGGCGGCGGATCTTGCGCGCCGAAGCCTTGATGACGATGTTGCCGAGGGTCACCTGGCCGTCGCCGCCGAGGGCGACGCTGCTGCCGCGCCGTACGGACAAGATGGTGGTGCCGTGGTACTGCTCCATGGGGACTACTCCAGTGAATTGGGACGATCAGAGCTTGGGCGGCTCGATGGTGGCGATGCGATCGATGCCGAGGGCACGCCACAGGGCCACCAGCAGGGAGCGGGCGCCGCGGATGCGCAGGGTCTTGCCGGCAGCCTGCAGTTCGCCCAGCACCTTGCCGAATTCCTCGGCGGACACGACGTCCATGCGGCTCAGGCCGCTGGCGTCGAGCGTCACCTGTTCATGGCCGTCCGCATGCGCAAGCAGCGGCGCGAAGCTCTCGCGGCGACCGCCGCAAAGCTCGCCGGAGAACCCGCAGCAGTCCGCCGCCAGGGCCTTCGCCGGAGCCGGTGCGGCGACGGCCGCGGCCGGTAACGGTGCAGCCTTCGGGGCTTCCCACGAGGGTGGCGAAACCTCGAAGGTCACGGCATAGCCGACCGCCGTATCCTCGAATGCATCCTGGCGGTTCAGGTTCTGGTAGAGCTCGAGCAGCAGCAGCCACGTCGACTCGTGGCTGCGCTCGCCCATCACCGTCTTCGGCGCCAGCGTGGCCGCGACCTGTTCGCCGCCCATCAGCACGCAGCTCTTCTTGAGCTGCTTGAAGACGCGCAGCGTCTCCAGCAGGGCGGCGCAGCCGACGTCGTCGGCATCGGCCACCTTGCCGAGGTCGAGGCGGACGCCGGGCACCTTGCCGGCCATGTCGCGCAGCTTGCCCAGCGGCTGCACCGCATTCGCCCCGAGCACGCCCGACAGCGTCACCGTGGCCAGCCCGTCCTTGCCGACGGCCGGCGCATCGTCGATCGCCTCGGCCCAGGTCGGGGGCGATTTCTCGAACTTGCCGGCAAAACCGAGTGCGAGCGATTCGAAGGCCTGCCGCCGCGACAGGGTGTGGTAAAGATCGAAAAGCATGCCCCAGGCCAACTCCCCGGTGTCGCCGAAATCCTCCTGGTGCAGCACGCTCTCGAGCAGGCCGCAGGCCTGTTCCGCATGCGCGTCGGCATACAGCCGCGCGACCTCCTCGAGCCGAGGGGGCACGCTGCTGCGCGACGCCACGGGCGCCGGCTCCTCGACCACCGGGATTGCCCCCGGCACCGTGAAGTCGAGATCCATCATGTCGTCGTCGGCCGGATCAGCCATGTTCTGGTCTATGCATACCGCGAGCGCTGCTGGGAAACGGCCACTTTTAGCACAAGCGCCACAGCGGCGCAATCAAGCCGCGGCGGAACGCGGGCCCGCCAGCAGCGCCACCGCCGCCAGAACGCCGAGGCAGCAGACGATCGCCGGCCCGGCCGGCAGGTCGGCCAGCAGCGAGAGCAGCAGGCCGGCGCCATAGCCGAACGCCCCCAGCGCCCACGCTGCCGGCAGGCGTCGCTGGCGCAACGTGCTGCTCGCCACCGCAGGCGCGATCAGGCTGGCGAACACCAGAAACACACCGACGAGTTGCACCGAGGCCGTCACCGCCAGCGCGAACGCCAGGTAGAAGCCGGCGCGGCCCAGCCGCTCGCGCCAGGCGAACCAGGCAATGAGGAGCACCGCATACAGCGCCGCCACCGGACCCAGCCGGGCCCAGCCGATCCAGAGGATCTGCCCGCCGAGCAGGTCGCGCAGGTGCTCGCCGCCATGGGGGTTGCCCGAAAGCAGCAGGATGCCGGCCGATGCCGCCACCACGAACATCAGGCCGATCAGCGCTTCCTGCAGCTGCGGCCAGCGCTTCTCGCACCAGGTCAGGAGCAACGCGCCGAATATGGCTGCCGCGGCCGCCGCGGCCTGCGCGCCGAGGCCGTGGGCGACGTCCGGCGCATCCCATTCGAGCAGGTGGGCGACCAGCACGCCGAGCGCGGCCATCTGGGCGACGGCAAGGTCGAGGAAGATGATGCCCCGTCGCAGCACCTCGATGCCCAGCGGCACGTGGGTCGCCAGCACCAGCAGGCCGGCGGCGAAGGGGGCGGCGAGCAGACCGAAGTCGGATAGCGTCATTTGGATGCCTGCAGCAGGCGCTGCACGGTGTCGTCGAACAGCGTCGTCAGGTCGCGTGCCGCGTCGCTGCCGCCGACGGTGAAGGGCAGAACCACCAGCGGCACGCGCGCCTCGCGGGAAAACCACTCGGCGGCGCGCGGCGATTCGTAGGCGGCCCGCAGCACCAGCCGCGGCGGCTGGGCCCTGACCCGCTGCAGCAGCTCGCCCAGCTGGCCGGCCGAGGCTTCGACGCCGGGCTTCGGCTCCAGCGCCGCCACCTCGCGCAGGCCGAGCCACTGCACGAGGTAGCTCAGCGACTTGTGCTGCACCACCACCGGCAGGCCCTTGAGCGGCGCCGCCACCTTCTCCCAGCGCGCGACGTTCGCCTGCCAGCGCTGGGCGAAGGCCTGGAAGCCGGCGCGATAGGCGGCCGCATTGGCGGCATCGAGCTGCGCCATGCGCGCCGCCAGCGCCTCGCCGACCTTGAGCAGGTTGCGCGGGTCGGTCTGGATGTGCGGATTGCCCTCGGCATGGACGTCGCCGTCGGCGCGATCGACCCGCGCCGGCACGTCGAGCATGGCCACGAACCGCGCCGCCTCGAAATGCCCGGGCTGGCCCGGCTGGATGCGGGCGTTGCCCGACTCGCGCAGCACCAGCGGCAGCCAGCCGATCTCCAGCTCTGCCCCGCTGGCGACGACGAGGTCGGCGCTGCGCGCCCGCGCGATCAGCGAGGGCTTGGCGTCGATGCGGTGCGGATCCTGCAGGCCGTGGGTGGCGGCGAAGACCTTGACCTTGTCGCCGCCGATCTCCTGCGCCAGCGCGGCCCACTCGGGCACGGTGGCGAAGATGTTGAGCGCGGCGACGGCCGGGCCCGCCAGGAAGGCAAAGAGTCCGGCAAGTAGGGATTTAGAATTTATGCGCACCGTGGGCTCCCATGGACATGATGTACTGCAGCGTGACCTGATTGTCGGTGATGCCGGCCATCGCCGTGTCGCGGGCGAACTGCAGGCGCAGCCGCGAATACTCCGACGGGCTCCAGTCGAGCATCAGGCTGGACCGCTTCGGCCGGTAGGTCGAGAACAGGGGGGCACCTGCATCGAGGGCAGCGAAGACTGTGGCATCGTCGTAGTGCTTGGTGCCGGGACTGAGCCAATCGTAGCGGGCGCCGACGCGCCAGCGCGGCACGAACTGCCAGACACCCTGGACATAAGCGCCGGCCTGACGGGTCTGGTAGTCGCCGAGCGCCAGGCCGCCGATGCAGGGCGAGGTGACGACGTCGGAACTGCACGCCAGAGAACCATCCTCGCTGCGACGGAAATACTCTGCCTGCAGCTTGAAGTTGCGGTCGCGCGGATTGCCGTCGGGCGCCCACTTCCAGACGAAGTCCGCGATCCAGGCACGACTGCGGCCGGTGAATTGCGCCGTGACTTCGTTGGGCCCGGCCGCGTCGGTGTCCTCGGCATGGGCCGGTCGATCGGCCGCACGCGTCGCCAGATAGGAAACGCCGGCCTGCCAGGCGTGCGACGTGCCGACGTCGCCGCCAAGCTTGGCGTAGACCGAACCGGCGCCGGGCCCAGTGCCGTTGCGGTCGGTGCCGGGGAAGCCATCGCCGCGACCGATCTCGGCGCCGAACTGGAGGAACAGTTCGGTCGGCGCCACCCACTTGAGTTGCAGGCCGTCCTGGCGGTAGCCCTCGGCGCCGAACAGCGCCTTCGACATCAGCGGTGCATCGGCGAAGTCCCACTCGTGCGGATGCTGCACGTTGATGTAGCCGATCTCGGAACGGAAGCGACCGCCCTTGAGGGCGAGGCCGCCGCCGAGTCCGAGGGTGGCGAAATGCGCCTCCTCGACCTCGATGGCGCCGTCGGCCACGGCGAAACGGGCGGTGCCGCGGAACAGCGGATCGATGTTGGCGACGAAGGCGAGCTCGGTGTGATCGATCGACAGGCCGCGCTTCTCGCCGCCGTGGTCGTGGCCGGCCGGCCAGTAGCCGGTGATGGTGCGCTCGGGAATGTCCTGCATCGACTTCGCCTGGCCCTGCAGGACCAGCGAGATCTCGGGGTTGAAGCCGCTGGCGCGAGCCGCGACTGCGGACGGCGCCGTGGCGACAACCGGCCCGGTTGCAGCGGGCGCGACAGCGGTGGGTGGAGCCTCGGCGCGCTGGATGCGCTGTTCGAGGGCATCGATGCGCCGCTCGTAGTCGGCCCTCATGCGCTGCAGTTCTTCGCGCAAGAGTTTCAGTTCGGCGTCATTGGCAGCGGCGGCCAGCGGGAAAAGCGCGGCCACCGCCAAAACGATGGGTTTCAGTTTCATGTTTGCTCCAAAGCAGGAAAGGACGGCGCGCGGCATGCGGCCGCGCGCGGGACTTGCAGGCTGGCTTCAGAGCGGAGCGGGGGGTGCGCGCGCAGCGTAGCGGCGCGGCGGCGAAAGGCAAGGCGCCGAAAAAGTCGGCGCTGGCGGGACGGCGGCCGCGCCTGCGGCGAAGGCGACGCGCAGCGGGACTGGTGGTGGCGCGGCGAAGAAATCGAGCGCCAGGCAGGTGGTGCAAACATGCGACAGCGTCAGCGCCGCGCCGTGGTCGTCGTCGCCCTGCTGGACGGTCGTCTGGGACGCCTTGCCGACCTCGCCCATGGCGTGGCCGAGCATGTGGGCGAGCGCAGACTGCTGCCCGCCGATGAGCAACAGGGCGAAGGCAAGAACCAGCAGGCGGGGCAGTTTCAGTGCGCGCATCGGCCTATTTTAGAGCATGGCCAGCGGATGGACGTCGAGGCCACGGGCGACGAAGCCGCGCATGTCCGGCGGCAGCATGGCGTGGGCGGCGCGCGCGGCCGCCTCGTCCGGGAACTCGGCGAAGCAGCAGGCACCCGAACCGCTCATGCGCGCCGGCACGCCCAGCGCCCGCAGCCAGTCGAGATGCCGTGCCACCTCGGGATAGAGTCGGCAGGCGACGGGCTCGAGGTCGTTGCCGCCGAAGCCGTCGCGCCACTGTGACGGCACGATGGCCGGCGTATCGCGGCGCAGGTCGGGCGCGCGAAAGATTTCCAGCGTCGGTACCGCCACCGGCGGCACCAGCACCAGGTAGCAGGCAGGCGCGGGCAGGACGTCGGTGAAGCGCTCGCCGACGCCTTCGGCGAAGGTGGTGCGGCCATGCAGGAACACCGGCACGTCGGCGCCGAGGGCAAGGCCGATGCGCTGCAGTTCGGCCGAGGACAGGCCGCAGCCCCATAGCCGGTTCAGTGCCAGCAGCGTGGTGGCCGCGTCTGAGCTGCCGCCGCCCAGCCCACCGCCGAGGGGCAGCCGCTTTTCCAGGCGGATGGTGACGCCCCGCACCGCGTCGAGCCGGACACCCCCGGCCGCGCGCAGGGCGTGGGCAGCCCGCACCGTCAGATCGCTCGCGGCAGGCACGCCCGGCAAGGGCGTGGCGAGCACGATGGCTTCGTCGGCGCGCGGCGCGAAGCGCAGCGTGTCGCCGAAATCGAGAAAGCGGAACACCGTTTGCAGCAGGTGGTAACCGTCCGCCCGGCGGCCGACGACATGGAGGAACAGATTGATCTTGGCCGGCGCCGGCCAGTCGCGCGTCCAGTCCGGGTTGTCGCTCATGGCGCCGCCTCCGAACCAGCGGCACGCACGCCACCGGCGAGGCGTCGGCGGCCGGCGCCAATCGCGGGCGGTCGCATCCCCGCTGCGCGGGGCCCCTGCTTCCTGCTCATGGCGTCCACCCGTCGATCTTGAGGCGCGCCTCGATATCGTCGCGGCGCAGTTCGATCAGCGCCGGCCGGCCGTCGGCAACGTCGAGGATGTCGATGCGCCAGCCGTCGACCTGGAAAGTCGGCTCTGGCGGCACGGTGGCGAGCCAGCGCGGCAGGTTGGACAGCGGCAGCCGGGCGCCTAAGGCGCGCTCGGCCAAACCCTCCCAGTCGGGCGCGGTGATTATCTTCCGGTCTGCCATGAGCAGCCGCGCGCCGTTCTCGTCGCGCGTGAGTTCGGCCAGCCCCTGGCCGAGCGGACCGCTGAGGAAGATTTCGTCGCGCGCTGCCTCGTGCCGCCAGCTGATGCCGACGTGGTGCAGCGTCTCGCCCTGTCGCACCGAGAGACGGCCTTCAAGGGAGAAGCTGCCTTCGGCAACGGTTGCTGTTAATGGTGCGACAGCCGGGGGCGGCAGCGAGGCACAGGCGGAGAGCAGCGCAGCACAGAAGGGCAGCAGACGGCGCAGGCGCAGAAGGATCAAGGCTGGAAGCGCTTGATGGTGGCCGTCAGCACATCGTTGCCGGGATGAGCCTTGGCGGCTTCGGTCCAGGTTTTTGTGGCATCGTCGCGGCGGCCCAGCGCCCACATCACCTCGCCGAGATGGGCCGCGATCTCGGGATCGGGACGAATGGCGAAGGCGCGCTGCAGCGTATCGAGCGCCTTCGCCGCCTCGCCACGGCGGAATTGCACCCAGCCCTTGGAATCGAGGATGAAGGGATCGTCGGGTGCCAGCACCAGTGCCTGGTCGATCAGCTGCTGCGCCTCGTCGAGGCGCAGGTTGCGTTCGACCAGCGAGTAGCCGAGGGCATTGAGGGCATGGGCATGGTCGGGCTTAAGCTGCAGCAGGCGCTTGAGGCGCGCTTCGAAGATGTCGAAGTGGCCCAGACGTTCGGCCACAAGCGCCGATTCGTAGAGCAGTTCGGTCTGGTCGGGCTGCGCCGCCAGACCTGCGTCGAGCACCGCAAGCGCATCTGCAGCGCGGCCGGCCTCTCGCAGCAGCTGCGCCTCGCCGATCAGCAGCCTGACTGCGTATTCCGGATGCCTCGCCCGCGCCGCCTGCAGATGGCTCTGCGCGGCATCCAGCTTGTCCTGCTTGCTCAACACATAGGCCTGGCGCAGGCGCGCCGCGGCAAACTGGTCGCCTGGCCCGATCTCCTCGTACCACTTGGCGGCTTCGTCCCAGCGCTTCTCGTCTTCGGCCATCTGGCCGAGGTAGAGGCGCACGCTGTCCGCGTCGGCGAAGTCGAGCTCCAGCAGCCGGCGAAAATGGCGCTCGGCTTCGCGCGGCTCCTGCTGCTGGTAGGAGAGCACGCCGAGGGCGTAGAGCGTCTCGGTGTCGTCGGGCTTGGCGGCAAGCAGCACGGCGAACTCGCGCCGCGCCTCGGCATAGCGCTTTTCCGCCACGAGCATTCGCGCCAGTGCCTGCCGCAGGTCGAGCGAGGCCGGATGCTGGCTTACGAAGCGGTGCAGGGTCTCGATCGCCTCGGTGCGGGGCTGCAGCTGGCTCTTCAGCAGCGCGGCCTGTTCCCAGTCGGGGCGCAACGCCACGGCGCGCTCGGCCTCGCCCAGCGCCCGCGTCGCGTCCTGCGCGCCGTGGGCGGCCACGGCACGGGCGAAGTGTGCCTCGGCGACGCCCAGGTAGGGCGTCGTGACCTGCTCGACGATGGCCAGCACCTGGCGCTTGTCCGGCAGGCGGGACAGCGCCCGGTTGAGCTGCAGCAGCGCATTCGGCAGGTTGCCCCCCTCGGCGGCGAGCTGGCGCGCGATATGCTCGGCCAGATCCTCGGGACGGGCGCCGGCCGAGAGCAGGCTGGTCACCATCTGCCGCGCCTGGGTGGATGCGGGATCGAGCTCTGCCCAGAGCCGCGCGGCGTCGAGCGCCACTTCGTAGCGCCTTGCGAACAGGGCGACCTGCGCCGCCCGCTGGGCGATGCGCGGATCGCGCGTGCTGCGGGCGAGGTCGCGGTAGGCGTCGACCGCCAGCTTGATGTTGCCGCGGCTGCCGGCGATCTCGGCCAGCAGGAACTGGTAGAGGATCTGCGGCGTGAGTTCCTGCGCCGGCAGCGGCGAAACCGGAACCTTGGGTTCGGCGGAATCCGGCACGGGGGTCGCGACCGCCTCGCCCTCCTGCTGCGCGACAGCCGTGCCCGCGCCAAGAGCGGCGGCAAGAAGTAAGGGCAGAAGGCAGCGTTTCATGGCGGGAGAATGGGAAAGCGGATCGGCTCCGATAAGATGGCGGATGTTAGCAGTTTCACAAGTGCGCTGCCCTGAACCCTATTCCACACAGATGCCCGAATTACCCGAAGTCGAAGTCACCCGCCGGGGGATCGCGCCGTCCCTGACGGGATGCAAGGTCACGGCGGTCACGCTGCGCTCGCCGGCGCTGCGCTACCCGCTGCCGCAGGGGTTGGGCCGGCAGCTCAAGGGGCAAACGCTCGCCGGCATCTCCCGGCGCGGCAAGTATCTGCTGCTCGATTTCGGCACGGGCACCGTGCTGCTGCACCTGGGCATGTCGGGCACGCTGCGGCTGCTGCCACCCGCGACGCCGGCCGGCAGGCATGACCACGTCAACATCGTTTTTGGCGATCTCATGCTTCGCTTCAACGACCCACGTCGCTTTGGCGCGCTGCTGTGGCTCGAGGGCGAACCGCACGGACACCCCTTGCTCAAGGACCTGGGCATGGAACCGCTCGAGCGCGGCTTCACCGCCAAGGCATTGCATCAGCGCCTCGCCGGCCGCTCGGCGGCGATCAAGCAGGCGATCATGGACTCGCATGTCGTGGTGGGGGTGGGAAACATCTACGCCTCGGAGAGCCTGTTCCGCGCGGGCATCGACCCGCGCAAGCCGGCGGGGAAGGTATCGGCTCCGCGGCTGGAAAGGCTGGTCGCGGCGATCAAGGACACCCTGCGCGCGGCGATCCGCGCCGGCGGCAGCAGCCTGCGCGACTTCTTCGGTTGCGACGGCGACCCGGGGCATTTCCAGCTCGAGCACGTCGCCTACGGGCGCGAAGGCGAACCCTGCCGCCAGTGCGGCGCGGCGATCAGGATGATCAGGCAGGGACAGCGGGCGACTTACTACTGCCCCAAGTGCCAACACTGACCTAGCGGTTCAGGCATGGCCGAAGGGCCGCCCCGAGGCCATGCACTAACTGGAGCACGCGGAGCGTGCGGCCCCACCGAGGAAACTACAGCGCTCCCCGTAATGGACGAGCGGTTTAGCGAGCCGCCAGTCTCCCCTTCCGCAAGGAAGGGGCTGGGGGATGGCGGGACTTACTTTGCCGTAAGCTTCAAGAATTTCGCCATCAACTGATCCTTGTTCTCGACGTGGTTCGGGTCCTCAGGGATGCAGTCGACGGGGCAGACCTCGCGGCACTGCGGCGTATCGAAGTGACCGACGCATTCGGTGCACTTGTCCGGATCGATGATGTAGATCTCGTCGCCCTGCGAAATCGCGTTGTTCGGGCATTCGGGCTCGCACACGTCGCAGTTGATGCATTCGTCGGTGATCAGCAGGGCCATGTCGGCTTCCTTTTCATGAAGATTGTTGTTGAAACTTTTCCGCGAGCCGTGCCGCCACCAGCGGGTGGACGAAGGTGGCGACATTGCCGCCGAGCAGGGCGATCTCGCGCACCATGGTGGCGGAGATGAACATGTACTGCTCGCCCGGCGTCAGGAACAGCGTTTCGACATCGGGATGCAGGATGCGGTTCATGCCGGCCATCTGGAATTCGTACTCGAAGTCCGAGACCGCACGCAGGCCGCGCACGATGACCCGGGCATTGCGCTCGCGCAGGAAATTCATCAGCAGGCCGTCGAAGCCGATGACCTTGACGTTGGGCAGGTCCTTGAGCAATTCGGACGCGATGTCGACCCGTTCCGCCAGGTCGAACAGCGGGCGCTTGCCGCGGCTCTCGGCGATGCCGACCACCACGTGCGCGAACAGCCGCGCGGCGCGGCGCACCAGATCCTCATGCCCGCGCGTGAAGGGGTCGAAGGTTCCCGGATAGACGGCAATGCCGTTATTCATGTTTTTTCCAGCAGGTGAAAATAAACTTGCCCGGCCTGTCCCTGCCTGGTGACCTGCCAGGCACCCAGCCGTTCCAGCCGGTGTTCAGCCTCGACATAGAGGCGCGCGGTCGGCGTCGTCCAGCTTTCCAGCAGCGGCGCCACCTTGTCGAGCCAGCCCCGATGATAGGGCGGATCGAGAAACACGGTATCGTAGCGCTGCGCTGGCGAAGGGAGGAATTTTAGCGCATCGCGGCACACAGGCTCCAGCCGGTCGCAAGCAAAGGGTTCGAGGTTGCGCCGCAGCTGCTCGAAGACGCGGCGGCTCTGCTCGACGAGGGTGACGTGCGCCGCCCCACGCGAGGCGGCTTCGAGCCCGAGGATGCCGCTGCCGGCGAAGAGGTCGAGGCAAACGAAACCCGTCAGATCCTGCCCCAGCCAGTTGAACAGCGTCTCGCGCACGCGATCCGGCGTCGGCCGCAGTCCCTCCGCATCGGCGACCTGGATCAGGCGGCTGCGCCACTCGCCGCCGGTGATGCGAATTCGTGCCAACTCAATCCGCCGCGACGATCACCGTGACCAAGTGCTCCGGCTTCACATGGCGGGCGAAGGCCGCCTTGATGTCGGACACCGTCACCGCATTGATTTTCGCCGGGAAGTCGTCGAGGTAGGTCAGCGGCAGGCCGTAGAAGCCGATGCTCGAGAGGTAGCCGAGGATCTTGGCATTGCTGTCGATGCGCAGCGCCAGGCCGTCGACGAGGTTTTTCTTGGCGGCGGCCAGTTCCTTCGCGGTCGGGCCCTCGGCGAGGAACTTCGCCAGGACTTCCTCGACCACCTTGATCGCCTCACCCGCCTGCTCGCGCTTGGTCTGCAGCCCGATCTCGAATGGGCCCTCGAGCTTGCGCGGCGCGAAGTAGGAATAGACGCTGTAGGCATAGCCGCGCTTTTCCCGCACCTCCTGCATCAGCCGCGAGACGAAGCCGCCGCCGCCGAGCACGTAGTTGCCGAGCAGCAGCGCGTAGTAGTCGGGGTCGGTGCGGGCGATGGCCGGCGCGCCGATGTGGATGTGCGACTGGCTTGCCGGGTGGGCGATCTTCACCGTCCCGCGCACGGGCTTCGCCACCGGCGGGATGGTCACGTCGGCCTTGCCCGCAGGCAGCGCTTCGGTCAGGCGCTGGGCGATGGCCTCGGCCTCGCCACGCGAGACGTCGCCGATGATGGATACCACCGCGCGCTTCGCCGCGTAGTTGTCGCGGTGGAAGGCGACCAGATCATCGCGGCCGATGCGCTCGACGCTCTCCACCGTCGCGCTCGCGCCGTAGGCATGTCCGGGGTAGATCGCGGCGGCGAAGCGCTTGGCGGCGACACTGTCGGGACGGGTGTCAGCCTCGCGGATGCCGGCGATGGTGCGCCCCTTCTCGCGCACCAGCACGCTCCCGGGAAAAGTCGGCGCCGACAGCACGATGCGCAGCAGATCCAGCGCGGCCTCGCGCTCGGCCTGCGAGGACAGCGTGCGCAACGACATGCCGGCGCGGTCGGCATCGGCGGAGCCGCTCATGCGCGCGCCGATATCGACCAGCTTCGCCGAAATCTTCTCCTCGTCGAGATTGCCGGCGCCGGCTTCGAGCAGCGCGCGGGTGAGGTCGGCCACGCCGGTCTTGTCGGCCGGCCCGTAGGCCGTGCCGGCGGCGAAGTTTACCGAGACATCGAGGATGGGCAGAACGCGGGTTTCGACGAAATAGACGCGGGCGCCGGAGGGGGCGACCCAGTGTTCGATTTTCGGCGCGGCGTGGGCCGCGGTGACGAAGAAGGCAAGGAGGAACAGTATTTTCTTCATGGCCGCGTCCTCGTCAGTGGCGTGTCGCCATCGCCGACTTTTTCGGCTTGGCCTGGTCGGGCGGCAAGGGGTCGAGCACGGCGACGGTCAGGGTGTCGTCGTTGAAATATTTCCTCGCCACGGCCTGTACTTCCCCTACGGTCACGCCGCGGATCTTCTCCAGCAGCTTGTCGATGTCCTGCCACTTGTGGCCGGCGGCCTCGATCCCGCCGATTTCCATGGCCTGGGCCATCATCGAGTCGCGCTTGTAGACCTGGCTGGCGATGGTCTGAGTCTTCACCCGCGCGAGCTCCTCGGGCGAGACGCCCTCCTCGGCGACGCGCTTCACTTCGTCACGCAGCGCGGCCTCGAGCTCGGGCACCGTCTTTCCCTCGGCGGGCTGGCCGTCGAGCATGAACATTGCCTCGCCGCGCAGCGTGCCGCCGTCGTAGCCGGCGCCGGCCGACTGGGCGATCTTCGAGCCGCGCACGAGGTTCTTCGAGAAGCGCGCCGCGTCATGGCCGTCGAGCACCGTCGCCAGCACTTCGAGTGCATAGGGCTCGCGATCCTTGTTTACGTCATTGAGCTTAGGCACCTTCCAAGCCATCAAAAGGTAAGGCAGCTTGGCCGGCGCCTTGACGGTGACGCGCTTGATGCCGGCCTGTGCCGGCTCGTTTTGCGGCTTGCGTTCCGGCAGGGTCCGTGGCTTGATCCTGCCGTAGGTTTTCTCGGCGAGCCTGAACACCTGCTGGTGATCGACGTCGCCGACCACCACGACATAGGCGTTGACCGGCGTGTACCAGCTGCGATACCAGTCCTGCGCATCCTTCCAGTTCATATGTTCGAGATCGTCCATCCAGCCGATGACGGGGCGGCGGTAGGGGTGGGCCTGGAAGGCGGCGGAGCGCATCGCCTCGTAGACCAGCGACTGCGGATTGTCCTCGGTGCGCATGCGCCGCTCTTCCATCACCACTTTGATCTCCTGCTCGAATTCCCTGGCGGTGAGCTGCAGGTTGCTCATGCGGTCGGCCTCTAGCTCCATCATGCGCGGCAAGGCGCGGTTGGGCACGATCTGGAAGTAGGCGGTGTAGTCGAGGCTGGTGAAGGCGTTGTCGCGGCCGCCGGCCTCGGCGACGATCTTGTTGAACTCGCCGGCGGCGAGCTTCTTCGTGCCCTTGAACATCATGTGCTCGAGCACGTGGGCGACACCCGAGGTGCCGTCCTTCTCGTCCATGGCGCCAGCGCGGTACCAGATCATATGCACGGCGGTCGGCGCGCGGCGGTCTTCCTTGACGATCACGCGCAGGCCGTTGGCCAGCTTCGTTTCGAAGGGATTGGCAAAAGTGACGCCTGCGGCGCCCAACAAGACAGCCTGCGTCAAGAAAAGCAATGCCGCCTTTCGGCGGCGCGTTGTCGGCGCCGGCGACACGGCGATCAGCGTCGCGACCAGCGCAAGCAGTGGGGCAGGCTTCGTCATGGGGTGGTAAGGGCCTCTGTTAGAATGGTTTTTTGCTATTTTTCGCGTCGCGCATCATAGCGCGGCCCACGTCTGACACCCACTCCCCATGTTTGGTTTCCTGAAGAAAGGCGAGGCGTCCGCCGCGCCGGAAGAAAAGAAGCCCTCCTGGGCCGAGCGCCTCAAGGTCGGCCTGGCCAAGACCCGCGCCGCGCTCAACACCCCGCTGGGCGAGCTGTTCTCCCGCGCCCGCATCGACGACGAGCTGCTCGAGGACCTCGAATCCACGCTGTTGCAGGCGGACTGCGGCATCGAAGCGACGCAATGGCTGCTCGACGAACTCAAGGCCCGGGTCAAACGCGAGAAGATCGAATCGCCAGCCCTGCTGCAGCAGGCGCTGACCGAATTGCTCGAGCAATTGCTCGCCCCGCTGGATAAGCCGATCGATTTCGCCAGCCATCGGCCCTTCATCATCATGGTCGCCGGCATCAACGGCTCGGGCAAGACCACCTCGATCGGCAAGCTGGCCCACCACTTCCAGGCGCAGGGCAGGAGCGTACTGCTGGCCGCCGGCGACACTTTCCGCGCCGCGGCGCGCGAGCAACTGATGACCTGGGGCGAACGCAACAACGTGACGGTGATTGCCCAGGAATCGGGCGATCCGGCCGCCGTGGTGTTCGACGCCATCAACGCGGCGAAGGCGCGCAACATCGACGTCGTGCTGGCCGACACCGCCGGCCGCCTGCCGACGCAACTGCACCTGATGGAGGAGATCGCCAAGGTGCGGCGCGTAGTGCAGAAGGCGGATCCCTCCGGCCCGCACGAGGTTCTGCTGGTGCTGGACGCCAACATCGGCCAGAACGCGATCGCCCAGGTCAAGGCCTTCGACAAGGCCATCGGCGTCACCGGCCTGGTGGTCACCAAGCTCGACGGCACGGCCAAGGGCGGCGTGCTCGCCGCCATCGCCCGGCAATGCCCCAAGCCTGTGCGCTACATCGGCGTCGGCGAGGGCATCGAGGACCTGCAGCCCTTCCACGTCGGCGAATTCGTCGGCGCCCTGTTCGAGAACCCGGCCAGGCCGTGATCCGCTTCGACCGCGTCTCCAAGCGCTACCCACCGGGCATCGACGCGCTTACCGACGTCAGCTTCGAGGTTGCGGCCGCGGAATTGCTGATCGTCGCGGGCCATTCGGGTGCGGGCAAGAGCACCCTGCTCAAACTCATCGCGGCGATCGAGCGGCCCAGCGGCGGCGCGGTGCTGGTCAACGGCCAGAACGTCGGCTCGCTGGCGCGGGGGGCGATTCCCTACCTGCGCCGCAACATCGGGCTGGTATTCCAGGACCAGAAGTTGCTGTTCGATCGCAGCATCTTCGACAACGTCATGTTGCCGCTGGCCATCGCCGGCTTCCCGCCGAAAGAGGCCGCTCGCCGCGTGCGCGCAGCGCTCGACAAGGTCGGCCTGCTCCCCCGCGAGAAGGCCATGCCCATCGCGCTTTCCGGCGGCGAACAGCAGCGGCTGGCCATCGCCCGCGCCGTCGTCGGCCGGCCGGGCCTGCTGCTGGCCGACGAGCCGACGGCCCACCTCGACGCCGACACCGCGCGCGATGTCGCCGCCCTCTTTCGCGAGTTCAACCAGGTCGGCGTCACCGTCGTCGTCGCCACCTACGACGACCGGCTGTTCCCCGAAGCCAGGAAGGTCACCCTCGACCATGGGAAGGTAGCGGCATGAGCAGGAAGCAGGGGATGCGGCGCCGCGGAGCAATTCCCCTGGCGGGACCGGCCGCGATTGCCACTGGCCGCCGACAAGATGTCAGGCTGAAAATCGCGGCGGACCCGGAGGCGGCGGCATGCTGACCTGGCTCAGGCAACATCGTGACGCGCTTGCGCTGGCCTTGAGACGGCTGGCGTCAGCGCCAGTGAACACCCTGCTCTCGCTGCTCGCCATCGGCGTCGCCCTGGCGCTGCCCGCCGGCGGGCAGATGTTGTTCGCCAACGCCCAGTCGGTCCTGCCCGGCCTGGCGGCAACACCGCAGATCTCGCTGTTCATGGCGGTCGAGGCCGAACGCAAATCCGCGCTGGATATCGAAGCGCGGCTGCGGCGGATCGATGGCATCGCCACCGCGAAGCTCGTGACGCGCGAGGAAACCCTGGCCCGCATGAAGGCTGGTCAGGGTCTGGGCGAAGTACTTGACGCACTGCCCAGGAACCCCTTCCCCGATGCCTTCGTCATCACGCCCCGCGACGAGCGGCCCGAGGCGATGGAGCGGCTCGCCGCCGACTTGCGCAAACTGCCCCGGGTCGAGCATGTCCAGCTCGACTCGGCCTGGGTGCAGCGCCTCGACGCCCTGCTGCGGCTCGGCCGCACCGCCGTCGTGCTGCTGGCCCTGCTGCTTGGCGTCGGCCTGGTCGCCATCACTTTCAACACCATCCGCCTGCAGGTGCTTACCAGTCGCGCCGAGATCGAGGTCAGCCGCCTTCTCGGCGCGACCGACGCCTTCATCGGCCGCCCGTATTACTGGTTCGGTACCCTGCAGGGACTGCTGGGCGGCACGACGGCATGGCTGATCGTATTCGCTGCAACGGCCTGGCTGCGCGGCCCGATCTCCGAACTGGCCAGCCTCTACCGCCTCGACTTTGCCCTTGCACCGCTCGCGGCGCGCGACGCCGGGCTGCTGCTGGCGCTCTCCGCCGCGCTCGGCTGGGCCGGGGCTGCTCTGTCGTTGCGCGGGACACAGGCATCCGCCCACGTTTGATCGTTTCCCCGATTTCAGCGGCGCATTTTTCGGCAGCACTTCCTTGGATGGTGTCGGGCAGCGGCAGGAAGTCGGGGAAATCATGATCGATCAATCTCGTCTGACCCCATTGATTTGCATTGATTGACGTTAAGAGCCAGCTGGCGCAATGCCCTTTGGTGATTTTTATATACGCGGGCTGGATGTTTGTGAGTGGTGCATGCGGTTTGTGTTCTGACCGTATTGCCAGCCATTGAAACATCTCATTGCAATTTGTTACTTGATTGATATACCTCGGGAACAACTTTCCCATATCATTTTTCCTGTACCAACGGTCACCACAGCATTTCTTCCGCTTAAGGGTCGATCGCAGAAGATGGGATGATTCTGGTTGATTTTTTAACTTTTAAATAAGGATTAACTTATGAAAAAAGCACTTCAAGTTGCAGTTCTCGCCTCTATGCTCACCTCGTTTTCGGCATTCGCACACCACCCCGCTGAAGATATCGTCGATGCAGATATCTACGAGATGATCGACCTCAATGTGGCCGATACCCCGCATGCGGATCTGGATTTCACGAGCATGGGCAGTGGTAGGTAATTAAGGCTGGTTTTGGAGCGGGCTGCTGTGCTCAGCAGTTAAAAAGTCCGTGACCTGCTCCCTATTTGTTTACGTTCCTCCCTCACAAGGACGATTCAGTTTGATTTCTTTAACTTTTAAATAAGGATTAACTTATGAAAAAAGCACTTCAAGTTGCAGTTCTCGCCTCTATGCTCACCTCGTTTTCGGCATTCGCACACCACCCCGCTGAAGATATCGTTGATGCAGATATCTACGAGATGATCGACCTCAATGTGGCCGATACCCCGCATGCGGATCTGGATTTCACGAGCATGGGCAGTGGTAGTTAATTAAGGCTGGTTTGGGAGCAGGCTGCTGTGCTTAGCAGTTGAACGCGAAAAAATCCGCGGCCTGCTCCCTATTTGTTCGCGTTCCTCCCTCACGAAAATAGAGGGCGGAGCTTGTAGAGCGCCATATTGCCAGCCATTGAAACATCTCGTGGATATCCACACTCATAATAGGTCGAAAGTGTCCAGGGAAACACTGAACAACTAGAAACCGCTTTGATCAATTTCTTTGCCATAGAGTCAGACGAAGAGACCGCATCGCAAGGGACACCGACGATCGAGTCTCGCTTCGGGGTGTGGTCGAGAGCACGCAATATAACTTGACAAAATTAGTCGGGAACTTGTTATACTGTTGGCACTCAGATTCGTCGAGTGCCAAAAAAGTGCTCGCCGATGCTAAGATTGAACTAAGGAGGACGACCGATGAGCCTTGCCCTGACTGCCAACAACGCTTTCCCCGCCAACTTTCCGACGCTGTCCGCTTCCGGAAGTATTGAGGCGTACATTCAGGCCGCCAATCGGATGCCGATGCTCAGCGAAGCGGAGGAGAAGGATTTGGGGCGGCGTTTCCGCGACCAAGAAGATCTTGAGGCGGCGCGCAAGCTTGTACTGTCGCATATGCGTCTGGTGATCGCGATTGCCCGCGGATATCTGGGTTATGGCCTGCCCCACGCCGACCTGATCCAAGAAGGTAATATCGGCCTGATGAAAGCGGTCAAGCGCTTCGATCCTGAGCGCGGCGTGCGCTTGGTTTCGTTCGCCATGCACTGGATCAAGGCCGAGATTCATGAATACATCCTCAAGAACTGGCGCCTGGTGAAGATTGCCACGACCAAGGCCCAGCGCAAGCTGTTCTTCAACCTGCGCAGCATGAAGGCCAGTTTTGCGACCCTCGGCCCCGAGCAGGTCAAGGAAGTCGCCCGTACCCTCGGCGTCAAACCCGAGGAAGTGGTCGAGATGGAAACCCGGATGACCGGCGGCGAAATCGCGCTGGAGCCCTTGGGCGACGATGACGAGGAGCACTACGCCCCCATCGCCTATCTGGCCGCCGCCGACAGCATCGAGCCCTCGATGCAGCTCGAGCGCAAGCAATTCGACCGGCTGCAGGACGAGGGCATCAAGGGTGCGCTGGCCGCGCTCGACGAGCGCAGCCGCACCATCATCCAGCGCCGCTGGCTGGTCGAGGACGGCGAGGAAACGGCGACACTGCACGAACTGGCCGCCGAATACGGCGTCTCGGCCGAGCGCATCCGCCAGATCGAAGCCAAGGCGATGCAGAAAATGAAGGGTGCGCTGGCTGCTTCGATGTAAGCGCCCGCTACGCCATGAAACGAGGGGCTGCCGCGGCAGCCCCTCGTCGTTTTTACGGGTTGGTGGTGTACGCGGTGCGGGGTGCTACGCCGCGGCCCCGCCCTCCGCCGCGTCGAAGAAGCAGTAGCGATTCCTGCCGGACTGCTTGGCGAGGTACATCGCATGGTCGGCGTGGCGCAGCAGCTTGTCGGCATCGACGTCGTCCTGCGGATAGAAGGTCACGCCGATGCTGGCAGACACCTGCAGCACCTGCCCGTTCCTCGCCCTGATCGGATCGGATGCCGCCAGCAGCAGGCGGTCCAGCACCGGCCCGCAGTCTGCCGCCTGCTCGAGGTCGACCAGGACAGCGATGAATTCGTCGCCGCCGATGCGCGCCAGCGAGTCGCCTTCGCGCAACGCCGCCTTCAGGCGCTGGGCCACGGCGATCAGCAGTTCGTCGCCGACATCATGGCCGTGACGGTCGTTGATTTCCTTGAAGCCGTCAAGATCGAGATAGGCCAAGGCCAGCGACTGGCCGCGCCGCTGCGACTGAGCCATGGCCTGGTGCAGGCGATCACCGAGCAGCAGGCGGTTCGGCAGGTTGGTGAGGGTATCGTGGTGGGCGATGTGCTCCAGCCTCTCCCGCGCCTGGCGCACCCGGCGGTTCTGCCAGGCGAGGCCGCCCCCCGCCAGCGCCAGCAACTGCAACAGAATCACCAGCGCGGTGATCCACAGGGCGTACTTCGCCCAGAGATCTGTCAGGGTGAATTCCGGCACGGCATCGAAAGGCGGCTGCCGCAGGCGACGCATCAGGTTCTCGACTGCGGCATAGCTGGCGGGATTGGCGAAGCCCGGCAGGTCGGCGCGTGCCGGCTTGCCGTTGATGGACAGGGACAGCAGGGCGATCGTCAGGCGCCGGGCGAGGCGATCGTCGACATGGGGCATGACTGCCAGCGGCCATTCCGGATAAAGTCGGGTCGAACTGGCGTAGGGGAAGGCCGGCAGCTTCTGGCGATTGATGATCTTGATCCGTCCCGCGTCGAGCCGGCCCTCGCGCACCATCGCCTCGATCACCCCGCTGCGGACGAAGCCCGCATCGGCGCGCCCTGCCAGCACCGCCTCGACGATCTCGTCGTGCGACTTGCCCGCGACGAGCAACATGTCGCCCTGCGGCGGCGCCACGCCGGCTTCGACCAGTTCCAGCACCTGCGTCCCGTAACCACCGAAGGCGTCGGCGCTGCGAATTGAGGCTATGCGCTTGTGGGCCAGGTCAGCCAGGCTATTGATGGCGGCCGCGTCGGCGCGGGCCAGGATGACGCCGCCGAAGGCCTGGAGTTCATGCCCGGAATCCTTGTTGACGAGGGTCACCAGCGGGCCGGCGAGACCGTTCTGGTGCTGCAGGCGAATATAGTGAGCGGGATTGGTCAGCAGCACGTCGACCCGGTTCTGCGCGACAGCCGCATCGAGATCCGCGAGGCCATAGACCGCCAGTTCGACCGGGCGCCCGATCGACGCCCCGAGATGATCGGCCAAGGGCTGCCACTGCGCCATGGCCTGCGGCTGGGGTCGAATGGCCAGCACGCCGAGGCGTAGCGGCTCCGCCGCCCAGACTTGGGTCGCCGCAACAAACAGCCAGAGGATCAGGGCGGCGGCGCGCATCATTCCGTCAGGCGACATCCCGCGGCAGCCAGGCCGACGAAAGCAGTCCGGCGAGGTCGTCTTCCCGCGCCAGCAGGCGCCGCTCGACCATCAGCGCCGACAGGGTCTTCGCCGCCCGGGGCAGCCGCGGGTCCTGGCTGCCAAGGTAGCCACGATTCGCATCGAGCGACGGCAGCACGACGCCGGCCAGCGACAGCTGCACTTCTTCGGGCGTGATCTTCTGGCGGGCGGCGATGCGGTAGATCGCATCCTGGCGGTTGGTCTGCAGGTGTTCCAGCGCGCGGAAATGGCCGGCCACCAGCGACTCGACGGCGGCGCGCTGGTCGCGGGCACGATCGGTGCGCACCGCCAGCACGTCGAAGATCGTGTCGGGGATCTGCCGGCTGTCGAACAGGCGCCGCGCGCCCTCGCGCAAGAGCAGCGAGGCCGTCGGCTCGTAGGTGACCACGGCATCGACCTCGCCCTTGCGCCAGGCCTCCAGTTGCCGGTCCGGCGGCAGGTCGAGCAGCGTCACCGCCGTGGCGGGGAGCCCGGCGGCGGCCAACAGGCGGGAAAGCATCAAGGCGCCGAGGGCATTCAGTTCGAGGCCAATGATCTTGCCGGCGAGATCGGCGAGGCTCCGGACGTTCGAACGCGCCAGCACCGCATCGGCACCGGCAGAGACATCGAAGACCAGCGCCACGGCCAGGGGCACGCCGGCTGCCCGCGCCACCAGCACTTCGTCCAGCGTCAGGCAGGCGGCATCGATCCTGCCGGCCTGCAGGGCGGACTGCGAGTCGCCCAGCGTCCTGCCCTCGGCGAGTTCGACGCTTGCCGGCAGCCAGCCGAACTCCCGCGCGAGATAGAGGGTCTCGTAACCGATCCAGGGATGGATACCGACGGCCAGCGGGCGGGCAGGTCCGCATGCCGCCAGCCATGGAATGGCGGCGAGGGCTGGCAGCGAGCCGAATCGAGCAAGAAAGCGACGCCGGTTCATGGTGGGTGCCTCTACCTCTGGAAGCGCTAGTCTAGCCTTGCTTGCGGCCATTTATTCACTTGCCATTGAATCTTTCCCGTGCCGCGCAGCGCGGTTAGCGTCCGGCCAGCAACAGCTTGATGTCCGCCGCGATGTCGGCCGCCGCCGCGCCGTGGCGCACATACAGCCGCAGCCGTCCCTGCGGATCGAAGACATAACTGCCGGCCGTGTGGTCGAGGGTGTAACCGCCCGCCGCGCCGCCCGCCTGCTTCGTGTAGAACACCTTGAACTCCCTGGCCACGGCCTCGGTCGCGGCCTTGTCACCGCGCAGGCCGAGGAAATCCGGGTGGAACTGCGCCATGTACTCGGCGATCAGGGGCGCGGTGTCGCGCTCGGGGTCGAGGGTCACGAACACCACCTGCAGCCGAGCGGCATCGCCGCCCAGCAGCTTCGCCACCTCGGCCATGGCCGACAGCGTGGTCGGGCAGACATCCGGGCACTGGGTGTAGCCGAAGAACAGCACCACGGCCTTGCCGCGGAAATCCGCCAGCCGGCGCTGCTGCCCCTTGGTGTCGGGAAGGGCGAAGTCGCGACCCCACTCGGTGGTGCCGCTGATGTCGGTGGCGCGGAAGGCCGGCCCACCGCCGCCGCAGCCCGCCACGGCAAGCGCAGACAGCAGGAACAGCAGGCGCCCGGTATCGGGCAAAACCCTTAGCGGTCGAAGGAGTATACTTTCGGTTGCAATCATTTTTACCTAAAGTTACACTGCCTCGAAAGTTTGATCCAGATCAAAAGGCGCCCCCTTTTTCTTGGGGGCGTTTCGATTCTAAACGAGGGGGATGCAAGCGATGGCATGGGTGATCGAAGGTCGCCGGTCCGTTCCGGGCCGGCCGCTCCCCTCCTCCCGCATTCCCTCTTCACCCCTGTTCGCAGCCATTCTGGCCATCGCGGCGGTCTCGCTGCTCATCGCCGGCGCCTTTGCCCTGGCCGGCGCCTGGCTGGTGCTGCCCTTCGCCGGCCTCGAACTGGCCGGGCTGGCCTGGGCGCTGCGCCACTCCGCCCGTCGCCTCGCGGCCACCGTCCCGCCATCACCGAGTTTTTGTGCCGCCCGCATGGCGGCGAGCCGCAGCCGCCCCCTGCCGGCGACCCGGATTCGCATGATCAACCTGAGGAGGAAGCCGTTTTGAAGAACCTCGTTCGACTGGCGCAGCTGCTTGCCGCGCTGTCACCGCTGCCGGCGCTCGCCGACTACAAGTGGAACTTCCCCGAGCCGGTGACGCCGGTCGCGCGCGACACGCTGAACATCCACAACGAGTTCATGCTGATCATCACCATCCTGTTCGTGGTGGTGTTCGCGATCATGATCTATTCCATGGTCAAGCACCGCAAGAGCGTCGGCCACCAACCGGCGAAATTCACCGGTCCTACCGGCAGGATCCAGTGGTTCTGGGCGTTGGTGCCCTTCGCCATCCTGCTGTTCATCGACTTCGTGCTGATGGGCATCCCGGCGGTGCACGCCATCATCGACATGGAAGACACCAAGACCAAGGCCGACATGGTGCTCAAGGTCACCGGCATGCAGTGGAAGTGGCAGTACGAATACCCCGAGGCCGGCGTCAAGTTCATCAGCACCATGTCCACGCCGCGCGAGCAGATCGAGAACAAGGCCGCCAAGGGCGAGAACTACCTGCTCGAGGTCGACAACCCGGTGTATCTCCCCGTCGGCAAGAAGGTGCGCGTGCTGCTGACCTCGACCGACGTCATCCACACCTGGTGGGTGCCGCAGTTCGGCGTCAAGCGCGACGCCATCCCCGGCTTCCTGCGCGAGACCTGGGTCAAGATCGAGAAGCCCGGCATCTATCGTGGCCAGTGCGCCGAACTCTGCGGCAAGGACCACGGCTACATGCCGGTGGTGGTGCATGCGGTGCCCGAGCCCGAGTACCTCGCCTGGCTCGACAAGAAGAAGGCCGAGCAGGCCGCCGCCGCGGGCGGCGCCGACCGCGCCTGGAGCAAGGACGAGCTGCTGGCCAAGGGCAAGGACGTTTATGAGAAGCAGTGCTCGGTCTGCCACCAGCCGGACGGCAAGGGGATGCCGCCCGCCTTCCCCGCGCTGACCGGCAGCAAGATCGTCAATGGCCCGTTGCTCTCTGCGGACGGCAAGATCATCGCCGACAGCCATGTCGACCGCGTGCTGAACGGCAAGGCCAACACTGCCATGCAGGCCTTCAAGGGCACGCTCAACGACGTCGAGCTTGCCGCAGTCATCACCTACGAGCGTAACGCGCTCGGCAACAGCAAGGGCGACATGATCCAGCCCGCCCAGATCAAGTCCCTGCGCTAGGAGAAACCATGAACTACTGCAACCACCACCGTCCCCGGCCAAGCCGGCGAGCATCACGACGAGCACCACGGCGGGCACTACCCCGGCGGCATCCTGCGCTGGCTGACGACGACGAACCACAAGGACATCGGCACGATGTACCTGACGTTCGCGCTGATCATGTTCTTCGTCGGCGGCGCGATGATCCTCGCCGTCCGCGCCGAGCTGTGGCAGCCCGGCCTGCAGCTGATGCAGCCGGAGTTCTTCAACCAGCTGATCGGCATCCATGCCCTGGTGATGATTTTCGCCGCGCTGATGCCGGCGGCCACCGGCTTCGCCAACTGGCAGATCCCGCTGATGATCGGCGCGCCCGACATGGCGCTGCCGCGCATCAACAACTGGGGCTTCTGGCTGCTGCCGCCGGCGGCGATCCTGCTGACCCTGCCCTTCACCCTGGCGCTGTTCGGCATCGGCGACGGCGCGCTGGCCACGGGCTGGACCTTCTACGCGCCGCTGTCGGTGCAGGGCGGCCTCGGCGTCGACTTCGCCATCTTCGCCGTGCATATCCTCGGCGTCTCGTCCATCCTCGGCTCGATCAACATCATCGTCACCATCTTCAACATGCGCGCGCCCGGCATGACCATGATGAAGCTGCCGCTGTTCGCCTGGGGCTGGCTGATCACCGCCTTCCTGCTGATCGCCACCATCCCGGTGCTGGCCGGCGCGGTGACCATGCTGCTGACCGACCGCCACTTCGGCACCCACTTCTTCGACGCGGCCGGCGGCGGCGACCCCATCCTGTTCCAGCACCTGTTCTGGTTCTTCGGCCACCCCGAGGTGTACATCCTGCTGCTGCCGATCTGGGGCCTGATGCCGCACGTGCTGTCCACCTTCTCGCGCAAGCCGATCTACGGCTACAAGGCGCAGGTCTGGGGCTTCGTCGGCATCGGCGCGCTGTCGGTCGTCGTCTGGGCCCACCACTTCTTCACCGTGGGCATGCCGGTCCCGGCGCTGATCTACTTCATGTTCAGCACCATGCTGATCTCGCTGCCGCTGGCGGTGCTGTTCTTCTGCTGGATCGCCACCATGTGGAAGGGTGCGATGACTTTCGAGACGCCGATGCTGTTCGCCACCGGCTTCATCGTGCTCTTCGGCATCGCCGGCCTCACCGGCCTGGTGCTGGCCGACGTCGCCGCCGACGCGCAGTACCACCACAGCTACTTCGTCGTCGCCCACTTCCACTACGCGCTGTTCGCCGGCGGCATCATGGGCGTGATGACCGGCGTCTATTACTGGCTGCCGAAATGGACCGGCCACATGTACGACGAGACGCTGGGCAAGTGGCACTTCTGGCTCACCGTCGTCTCCTTCAACCTGACCTTCCTGCCGCAGTTCTTCCTCGGCCTGGCCGGCATGCCGCGGCGCATCCCCGACTACGCGCTGCAGTTCACCGAGTTCAACATGATCTCGACCGTGGCCGCCTTCATCCTCGGCCTGTCGCAGCTGCTGTTCGCGTACAACATCTGGAAGTGCGTCAAGGGCGGCCCGAAGGTCACCGACCAGGTCTGGGAAGGCGCCGAGGGCCTCGAATGGCAACTGTCCTCGCCGCCGCCCTACCACTCGCTGGGAAACCCAGCCGGTGGTGAAATGAGCGTGAGCCTGCCCTTCTCCGACGAGGACATCGCCCGCCGCCGCAAGGCGGCGCGCACGTACCGCCTGGATCATCGGCGCGGTGGTGCTGGCGATCTACATCATCGGTTTCTTCTTCAAGCGCGGATGACCGCATGACCGCGTCCCACGCCCCGCTGGTGAAGCGCCTGCTGCTGCTCGTGGCCGGCGCCTTCGCCTTCGCCTTCGCGCTGGTGCCGCTCTACAACGTGCTGTGCGAGGCGACCGGCTTCAACGGCAAGGCCGCCGGCCTCAGCACGGCGAAAAGCGGCGTGATCCGCGACGGCTTCGGCGTCGGCGGCCTGACCGCCGGTACGGCGGTGGCGGCACCGGCGCCTTCGGCGATCGATCGCAGCCGCACGGTGGCGGTCGAGTTCACCGGCACGGTGATGCCCGGCCTGCCCTGGGAGATGCGTCCGCTCACCGTCAGCCTCGACACCCATCCGGGCGCGATGCAGCAGGTGCGCTACCTCGTGCGCAACACCTCGACCCGGACCATCACCGGCCAGGCCGTGCCCAGCGTGACGCCGGGCCAGGCCGCCCAGCACTTCGACAAGATCGAATGCTTCTGTTTCAGCCAGCAGACGCTGGCGCCCGGCGAATCCGTGGAAATGCCGCTGACCTTCATCGTCAAGCCGGACCTCGACAAGCGACATCCGCCACATCACCCTTTCCTACGCATTCTTCAGCATCGACGGCCAGCGCGAAGTGTTGACCGCCAAACCGGAGGCCAAGCAATGACCGAATCCATGGCGGCGCAGCCGCACAGCCACCACTACCACGTGCCGCAGCCGAGCCTGTATCCCTTCATCCTTTCCGGCGGGATGTTCACCCTGGCGCTGGGCTTCATCCTCAAGATGAACAACTTCGGCGCCGGCAACTGGATCATGCTCGGCGGCGCCGGCATCATCCTCTACGTGCTGTTCGGCTGGTTCGGCAAGGTCATCGGCGAGTCGCAGGCCGGCGCCTACCGCGAGTGGGAGGACAAGTCCTTCCGCTACGGCATGATCTGGTTCATCGCTTCGGAGGTCGCCTTCTTCGCCGCCTTCTTCGGCGCGCTGTTCTACCTGCGCGTGATCTCGGTGCCGGAGCTCGGCGCCATGGATGCCGCCCACGGCACCACGCTGTGGCCGGGCTTCAGCGGCACCTGGCCCTCGGCCGGCCCCAAGGGCGCGCAATTCACGCCGATGGGCGCCTGGGGCCTCCCGGCGATCAACACCGCGCTGCTGCTGTCGTCCGGCGTCACGGTGACCTGGGCGCACTGGGCGCTGCTCAAGGACAAGCGTACCCAGCTCAACCTCGGCCTCCTCGCCACGGTCCTGCTGGGGGCACTGTTCCTCGCGCTGCAGGCCTACGAGTACTACCACGCCTACACCGAGCTCGGCCTCACGCTCGCCGCCGGCGCCTACGGCGCGACCTTCTTCATGCTCACGGGCTTCCACGGCTTCCACGTCACGCTCGGCGCGATCATGCTGGCGGTGATCCTCGGCCGCACGCTCAAGGGCCACTTCACGCCCGAGCGCCATTTCGCCTTCGAGGGCGTGGCCTGGTACTGGCACTTCGTCGACGTGGTGTGGCTGCTGCTGTTCGTGCTGGTCTACTGGCTGTAACCGGGAATCAGGCCAGTGCGAAAGCCGACCAGCAGCAGGATGAACAGCGTCAGCGAAAGGCCGATGCGCAGCGTCAGCGCGCGCACGGTGCGCTCGCCGCTGCCGCGGTCCTGGTAAAGAAAGAACAGGCCGGAGAACAGGCTGCCGACGATGGCGAGCAACATCAACACGGCGAAGATTTTCATGGCGGAACTCCCGCAACAGGCACCTGCCGAGTATGCGCGTGACGCCGCCACGGCGGCAAGCCCCTCGCGCCTGCGCATCTTCTTCTGGGGCGGCCTGCTGGTCGCCATGGTGGTCGCCGGCTGCGTCTCGCTCGGCCTGTGGCAGTGGAACAAGTACGCCGTCAAGACCACGTTGCAGGCCGAACTCGACCAGCGCAGCCGCGATGCCCTGATCGCCATGCCGCACCGTCCCGCCAGCGCCGACTTTTTGCGTTACCGCCATGTCGAGCTGGCCGGTGAATTCGAGCCCGCGCGGCAGATCCTCATCGACAACCGCGTCGATCCCGCCACCGAGCGCGCCGGCTACCACGTCGTCACGCCGCTCAAGCTTGCCGGCAGCGACATGCGCGTGCTGGTCAATCGCGGCTGGGTGCCGGCGGCGGCCGATCATCGCGTGCTGCCCGAGGTCGCCACCGCCCGCCGGGCCGGTGACGCTGACCGGCATCGCCGTGGTGCCGCCGAGCAAGTTCTTCACCCTCGCTCCGCCCGCCGCCGGCTGGCAACCGGTGTGGCAGAACCTCGACCTCGCCCGCTACGCGGCCGCCGCACCGTGGCCGCTGCAGCCCGTGGTCGTCGAACTCGATCCCGCCGCGCCGCATGGCTACGCCCGCGCCTGGCCGCGCCCCGACGAGCGCGCCGACAAGCACCTCTCCTATGCCCTGCAATGGTTCGGCTTCGCCGCAAGCAGCATCGGCATCTGGCTCTTCTTCCTCCTGCGCCGCCCACGCCACCCATGAATGCCGCCACCCTGAAAATGCCCCGCCTAGCCCTTTCCAGCGCACAGCGCACGCTGCTGCTGATCCTCACCCTTTCGCTGCTGCCCATCGCCATCGGCGCCGGCCTCTACTTCTTCGGCTGGCAGCCGGGCAAGACCACCAATCACGGCACGCTGATCACCCCGCCCGTGGCGGTCGGCAGCGAGGGCTTGAAAGGCAAGTGGTCGCTGCTGCTGCTCGGCAATACGAGCAATGCGGGCAATGCCGAGCGCCTCGACGAGCTGCGCCGCGTGCGCGTGGTGCTGGCCAAGGAATGGAAGCGCACCCAGCACCTGCACCTCGACGCGCGGCCCGCCGCGCTGGCCGACCTGCCCGCCGGCACGGTCGTGATCGTCGATCCCAACGGCCTGGCCATGATGCGCTACGCCCCCGGCGCCGATGCCAAGGGCATCCGCGCCGATCTCGAACGGCTTCTCAAATATTCCTGGATAGGCTAAAGACCATGCACGCCGATTCTTCCGTCGCCATCCCCCTCTCGCTCTCCCGGCGCCTTGCCGCCTTCCTCGAGCTGTGCAAGCCGCGCGTGAACACGCTGATCGTATTCACGGCGATGATCGGCATGCTGCTCGCCTCGCCCGACTTTCCGCCGCTGGCGCGCTTCCTCGTCGCCTCGCTCGGCATCGCGCTCGTGGCCGGTGCCGCGGCGGCGATCAACTGCCTGGTCGAGCGCACCATCGACGCCCGCATGGCCCGCACCCGCGCCCGCGCCACCGCCCGCGGCGCCATTTCCTCGACCGAGACGCTGACGCTGGCCATGCTGGTCGGCGGCACCGGCCTGTGGCTGCTGCACGCCTTCATCAACGACCTGACGATGTGGCTGACGCTGGCCACCTTCCTCGGCTACGCGGTGGTCTACACCGTGGTGCTCAAGCCCGCCACGCCGATGAACATCGTCATCGGCGGCGCCTCGGGCGCCATGCCGCCGGTGCTGGGCTGGACGGCGATGACCGGCAGCATCGGCGTCGAGCCGCTGGCACTGTTCCTGATCATCTTCCTGTGGACGCCGCCGCACTTCTGGGCGCTGGCCTGCTACCGCCGCGACGAATACGCCAAGGCCGGCCTGCCGATGCTGCCGGTCACCCACGGCGTGGCCTTCACCTGCCAGCACATCCTGCTCTACACGGTGATGCTCGCCGCCGGCAGCCTGATCCCGGTCTCGCTCGGCATGAGCGGGGCGATCTACCTCGGCGCGGTGACGCTGCTCAACCTCGGCTTCCTCGGGCTGGCCATCCAGCTCTGCCGCAAGTACAGCGACGCGCTGGCGAAGAAGACCTTCGGCTATTCGATCCTCTACCTGACGCTGCTGTTCGCGGCGCTATTCGCCGACAGGCTGATTTAAGTACCCCCCACGCTCACCCTCCAACTCGGCGAGGGCCCCGCATTCGTTCGCGGCCCGTCAGGAGGCTAAGGCGTCCAGCAGCTTCTGGTGCACCCCGCCGAAGCCGCCATTGCTCATCACCAGCACCTGGTCGCCGTCACGCGCCTCGCGGGCGACAGCGGAGACCAATTGTTCCAGGTCATCGAAACTCGCGGCGCGGTCGCCCAGCGGCAGCAGCGCCTCGGCGGCATCCCAGCCCAGACCCTTGCCATAGCAATACGTCAATTCGGCTCCGGCCAGGCTGCCCGGTAGCTGTGCCTTCATGGTGCCGAGCTTCATGGTGTTGGAGCGGGGCTCGAGCACGGCGAGGATGCGCTGGTCGCCGACGCGCGAGCGCAGGCCGGCGATGGTCGCGGCGATCGCCGTCGGATGGTGGGCGAAGTCGTCATAGACGGTGATGCCGCGCACCGTGCCGCGCACCTCCAGCCGACGCTTGACCCCGGGGAAGGTTTCCAGCGCCTTGAGCGCCACCGCGGTCGGCACGCCGGCATGGCGCGCCGCGGCCACCGCCGCCACGGCATTGGCACGATTGTGGTCGCCCGGCAGCACCAGTCGAGTACTCCCGAGCGGACGGCCGGCCAGGCTGACCTCGAAGGACTCGGCATCTCCCCCGGCGAACGTCCAGCCATCCGCGGCATTGAACCACTCGACCGGCGTCCAGCAGCCGCGCGATACCACCCGCTTCAGCGATTCCTCGGCAGCGTTGGCGACGATCAGGCCATTGCGCGGCAAAGTACGCACCAGATGATGGAATTGCGTCTCGATGGCAGCAAGATCATGAAAGATATCTGCATGATCGAACTCGAGATTGTTCAATATCGCCGTGCGCGGCCGGTAATGAACGAACTTGGAGCGCTTGTCGCAGAACGCGGTATCGTACTCGTCCGCCTCGATGACGAAGAACGGCGACTCCGTCAGTCGGGCCGAAACGCCGAAGCCCTGTGGCACGCCGCCGACGAGGAAGCCGGGATTGAGGCCCGCCTCCTCCAGAATCCAGGCCAGCAGCGCTGTCGTGGTGGTCTTGCCGTGGGTTCCCGCCACGCCCAGCACCCATTTCGACCGCAGGATGTTCTCGGCCAGCCACTGCGGCCCGGAAACATAGGGCAGGTTGCGGTCGAGTATCTCCTCGAGCAAGGGGTTGCCGCGCGAAATGGCATTGCCGATCACGAAAAGATCGGGTTCCAGCCCGATCTGCCCGGCGCCATAGCCCTCGACGAGTTCGATGCCCTGAGCCTCGAGCTGCGTGCTCATCGGCGGATAGACGTTGGCGTCGCAACCGCTGACGCGGTGGCCGGCGCTCCGCGCCAGCAACGCGACGCCGCCCATGAAGGTGCCGCAGATGCCGAGGATGTGAATATGCATGTAATAACCAGCGTGCAATAATGTCCCTGGATTCTAGCGGAACACCGACCATGCCTCGCCGCAAACCCGCTCCCGCCGCCACCGATCACCTGCGCCGTTCCATTGCCAGCGCCGCCGCCCGCCTGATGGCCGAGGATGGCATCGGCGACTACGGTGCCGCCAAGCGCAAGGCGGCCCGGCACCTCGGCGGTGGCGATGGAGTCATGCTGCCGACCAATGAGGAAATCGAGGTCGAACTGCGGACGTACCAGGCGCTCTACCAGGACGACGAACAGCGGGGTCGACTGCGCGAGATGCGCGAAACCGCCCTCGAGGTGATGGAACGGGTCGCCGACTTCCGCCCCTGCCTGACCGGCGCCGTGCTTGACGGCACTGCCGGGCGCTTTTCCGAGGTCGAGCTCGATCTTTTCGCCGACAGCGCCAAAGATGTCGAGATCTTCCTGCTATCTCACGAGATTCCCTACGCAATATCCGACAAAGGCCAGCCAACCAGCCACGCGGCGCATCTGCCCGAGGCACAACTGCGACTGGACTGGGACGACACGCCCGTTTTGCTGTCGATCTACCCGCTGACCGGCGAACGGCAGCAAAAGCGTGGCGGAACCGGTGGGCGGGCACGGCCGGCCACCGTCGCCGCGCTGCTTGCCGACGGCACCTGACAGCCCCCTACTGGACAAAGTGCTGCCTTTTGCGGCAAACTTGCGGCCATGTCCAAGCGAACGACAGCAAAATCCGCCACCGGCGGTGACACCGGCAGTGGTCGCAGCGCACGCATCCTGGTGCTGCACGGCCCCAATCTGAACCTTCTCGGCACCCGCGAACCCGGCATTTACGGCCGCACCACCCTCGCCGACATCCACGCTTCGATGGAAGCACGGGCCCGGGTCGATGGCGTGCAGATCGAGAGTTTCCAGAGCAACTCGGAGGGCGGGCTGATCGACCGAGTCCAGGCCGCCCACGCGGAAGGCATCGAATTCATCATCATCAATCCGGCCGGCTACACCCATACCAGCGTGGCGTTGCGCGACGCGCTGGCCGCCGTGGCGATTCCTTTCATCGAGATCCACCTTTCCAACGTGTTCTCACGGGAAAGCTTCCGTCAACACTCGTATTTTTCCGATCTCGCCGTCGGCGTGATCAGCGGACTCGGCGCCCAGGGCTACGATCTGGCGCTGGAAGCTGCGCTCAAACGCATCCGCAAGCCCCAATAAAATCGGCGCCGGCGACACGCCGGGCCACCCGGATATCACTTGCAGGGAGTCACCATGGACCTGAGAAAACTCAAGACCCTCATCGACCTCGTCCAGAACTCGGGAATTTCCGAGCTGGAAATTTCCGAAGGCGAAGAGAAGATTCGCATCGCCAAGCACGCGGCGCCAGCCGCACCGACCACGGTGATGCTGGGCAGCCACGGCTACGCGCCGCAGCAGGCTCCCGCCATGTCGCCGCTTCCGGCGGCCGCAGCCGAGCCCGTCGTGCCGGCCGAGCCCGAGGGCCACATGGTCAAGGCGCCGATGGTCGGCACCTTCTACCGCTCCGGTTCTCCCGGCGCGGCCGCCTTCGTCGAAGTCGGCCAGGCAGTCAAGCAGGGCGACACGCTGTGCATCATCGAAGCCATGAAGCTGATGAACGAGATCGAGGCCGACGCCACCGGCACGATCAAGGCCGTGCTGGCGGAAAACGGCCAGGCGGTCGAGTACGGCCAGCCGCTGTTCCTGATCGGCTGACCATGTTTGGCAAAGTCCTGATCGCCAACCGCGGGGAGATCGCGCTGCGCGTGCAGCGCGCCTGCCGCGAACTCGGTGTGCGCACCGTCGCCGTCCATTCCACCGCCGATGCCGAGGCGAAGTACGTCAAGCTCGCCGACGAATCGGTTTGCATCGGCCCGCCGCCTTCGGGCCAGAGCTACCTCAACATCCCGGCCATCATTTCTGCTGCCGAGGTCACCGATGCCGAGGCCATCCACCCGGGCTACGGTTTTCTTTCGGAGAACGCCGACTTCGCCGAGCGCGTCGAAAAGTCCGGCTTCGTCTTCATCGGCCCCAAGGCCGAAACCATCCGCCTGATGGGCGACAAGGTCTCGGCCAAGGACGCCATGAAGGTCGCCGGCGTGCCCTGCGTCCCAGGTTCAGAAGGCGCGTTGCCGGAAGATGGCAAGGAGATCGTGAAAATTGCTCGCGCGATCGGCTATCCGGTGATCATCAAGGCCGCCGGCGGCGGCGGCGGTCGCGGCATGCGCGTGGTGCATACCGAGGCCGCGCTGCTCAACGCCGTCACCATGACCCGCACCGAAGCGGGGGCGGCTTTCGGCAATCCCATGGTTTACATGGAAAAATTCCTGGAGAACCCGCGCCACATCGAAATCCAGATAATGGCCGACAACTTCAAGAACGCCGTGTGGCTGTCGGAACGCGACTGTTCGATGCAACGCCGCCACCAGAAGGTCATCGAGGAAGCGCCCGCCCCCGAGATCAATCGCCGCGCGATAACCCGCATCGGCGAGCGCTGCGCCGAGGCCTGCCGCAAGATCGGCTATCGCGGCGCCGGCACCTTCGAGTTCCTCTACGAGAACGGCGAGTTCTTCTTCATCGAGATGAACACGCGGGTACAGGTCGAGCATCCGGTCACCGAACTGGTCACCGGCATCGACATCGTCCAGGCGCAGATCCGCGTCGCCGCCGGCGAGAAACTGTGGTTCCGCCAGCGCGACATCGAGGTCAGAGGGCATTCGATCGAATGCCGCATCTGCGCCGAAGATCCATTCAAGTTCACCCCATCTCCCGGCAAAATCACATCCTGGCACCCGCCCGGCGGCCCCGGCATCCGCGTCGATTCGCACGTCTATTCCGGCTACACGGTGCCCTCGCACTACGACTCGATGATCGCCAAGGTGATTTCCTACGGCGACAGCCGCGAGCAGGCCATCCGTCGCATGCGCATCGCACTGTCGGAAATGGCGGTCGAGGGCATCAAGACCAACATCCCGCTGCACCAGGACCTGCTGCTCGACGAGCGCTTCATCAAGGGCGGCACCAGCATCCACTACCTCGAAGAAAAACTCGCGGCCAAGGAAGAGGCCACGAAAGGCAAGTGATGGCCCCCCACGCTCGCAAAATCAGCTCGCTGCCCCCCACGGGGGGGCGCATGCCACCTTGGGACGGCCCGGCGGCGGCATAGCATGTGGATCAGCGTCGCGCTGGAAACCGATGCGGCCCACGCCGACGCGCTTTCCGAAGCTCTGCTCGAAGCCGGCGCCATTTCGGCGAGCGTCGAGGATGCCGACGCCGGCACCGAGCGCGAGACGCCCCAATTCGGCGAGCCCGGCAGCCCGACGACGCCACTTTGGGCGACCAGCCGCGTCGTCGCCCTGTTCGAGCCGGCCGAGGATCTGGTCGGGCGCGTGGCCGGTGCGGCGCGGGAAGTCGGGATCGCCGACCTGCCGGAAATCCACCTCGAGGAAATCGCCGAGCAGGACTGGGTGCGGCTGACCCAGTCCCAATTCGATCCGATCCATATCTCCGACCGACTGTGGATCGTGCCGTCCTGGCACGATGCGCCCGACCCGACGGCGATCAACCTCGTCGTCGACCCGGGGCTGGCCTTCGGCACGGGTTCGCACCCGACCACGCGGCTATGCCTGCAGTGGCTCGAAAGCGTGGTCAAGCCCGGCTTGTCGCTGCTCGACTACGGCTGCGGCTCCGGCATCCTCGGCATCGCCGCCGCAAGGCTGGGCGCGGCCGACGTGCTCGGTGTCGATATCGACGACGTCGGCGCTGACCTCGGCGCACGACAATGCCGAGCGCAACGGGGTGGCGCTTCGCCTCAAGCACTCGCGGGAACCGCTGTCAGAGCAATTCGACCTGGTCGTCGCCAACATCCTGACCAACCCACTGTGCGTCCTGGCCCCGCTGCTGGCCGGCCGCATCGCTCCCGGCGGCCGCATCGCGCTCTCCGGCGTGCTCGCCACACAGGCCGAACAGGTCATCGACGCCTACCGCCCGCACATCGCGCTCACCGTCGGCGCCGAACACGAAGGCTGGGTGCGGCTGGAAGGCATGCAGTAAACTCAGCCGCATGCTGACCCGCTGCCCGAGTTGCGCCACCACCTTCCGCATCACGCCCGAGCAACTCAAGGCGCGGCAGGGTCGTGTCCGCTGCGGGCAGTGCCAGAACGTGTTCAACGCGCTGGAAACACTGGTCGAAGAGGTCGCGTCGATAGCCGCGGCCAGCGGTGGGCCGCCTGCGGAAACGTCGGTCGAGGTTGCGGCCGTGGAAGCCGTACCGCTCCAGCAATCCATTGAAGTCGCCGTGCCGCCAGCGCCGACTTTTCCAGCCGAGCCGGCTGCCGAGGAATCACCGGAGGAATCCGCGCCGCCGCCGATCAAACCCGCCGGCGACCCGCCCGAGCCGGAGACGCTGGTCGACTACGAACCCGCATTCGACAGCTTCATGACCGACGAGACGCCGCGCCGCGCCTGGCCCTGGGTGCTCGGCACATTGCTGGCCCTTTCGATTCTCGCCTTGCAGGCCGTGCACCACTACCGCGTCGAGCTCTCCGTGCTGTTGCCCGAGTCCAAGCCGGCCCTGCAGGCCCTGTGCGAGATCGCGGGCTGCGAACTGCCGCTGCCCAAGAAGGTCGACCTGGTTGCCATCGAGACTTCGGATCTCCATCCCGACACGAGCAACGCCGCGCAGCTTCAGCTGGTCGCCACGCTAAAGAACCGCGCACCCTTCGCCCAGGAGTATCCGCATCTCGAACTGACGCTGACCGACACCGCCGACAAGGCGCTGCTGCGCCGCGTGCTCGCCCCCGCCGATTACCTGTCCAAAAACAAGCCGCTGGCGGCGGGCTTCCCCCCCGCCAGCGACCTCGCCATCAGCCTGACGCTCGAGGTCAAGGACCTCGCCGCCGTCGGCTACCGACTTTACGTTTTCTATCCCTGATCGCCCTCCATGAAGACAATCATCTGCGGTTCACTCGCCTACGACACCATCATGGTGTTCCACGACCACTTCAAGAACCACATCCTGCCCGAGCAGATCCACATCCTCAACGTCTCCTTCCTCGTGCCGGACATGCGCCGCGAATACGGCGGCTGCGCCGGCAACATCGCCTACAACCTGCGCCTGCTCGGCGGCGATCCGCTGATCATGGCCACCGTCGGCGACGACTACGGGCCCTACAAGCAGCGCCTCGGCCACCTCGGCTTCGACACCACGCACATCAAGGAAGTCGCCGGCACCTTCACCGCGCAGGCCTTCATCACCACCGATCTCGCCGACAACCAGATCACCGCCTTCCACCCCGGCGCGATGGGCCAGTCGCATCTCAACAAGATCGGCGATGCGAAGAATGCAAGTCTCGGCATCGTCTCGCCCGACGGCCGCCAGGGCATGCTCGACCACGCCCGCCAGTTCCACGAAGCGGGCATTCCCTTCATCTTCGACCCGGGCCAGGGCATGCCGATGTTCGACGGCGCCGACCTGCTCGAATTCCTGAAGCTCGCCGACTACTGCACGGTGAATGACTACGAGGCGAAGATGCTGACGGATCGCACCGGCAAGTCGCTCGATGAACTGGCGAAAAGCGTGAAGGCGCTGATCGTCACCCTCGGCGGCAACGGCTCGGAAATCTACGCCGACGGCCAGCGCATCGACGATCCCGTGCGTCAAGGCGGACGAACTGGTCGACCCGACCGGTTGCGGCGACGCCTACCGTTCCGGCCTGCTCTATGGCATCGCCCAGGGATGGGGATGGGAGAAGACGGGACGGCTGGCTTCGCTGATGGGCTCGATCAAGATCGCGCACCGCGGCGGCCAGAACCACAAGCCGAAACGCGAGGAAATTGCCGAGCGTTACCGCGCCGCCTTCGGCGAAGCAACTGTAATAGCGTCACGGCGCCCGCTCGGTTCAGTCCCAGCCGCTCGGCTCGATCTGCGCGCGAGCACGGCACTTGGATCACGCGGCGATCCTCCAGGCGGATCGCCGTCAGGCGGCCGCCCCAGAGGCAGCCGGTATCGAGCGCGAGCAGCTGCTCCTCGATGCGCAGGCCCAGCGCCGACCAGTGGCCGCAGACGATCGCGTGGTCGGCGCTGGCGCGGTTCGGCACTTCGAACCACGGCAGGCATCCGGCCGGCGCATTGGCGACCGGGCCCTTGGCCTTGAACTCCATCGCGCCGCCCGGCGAACAGAAGCGCATGCGGGTCATCGCATTGACCACCACGCGCAGGCGGTCCCAGCCTGCCAGATCGTCGCTCCAGGACGTCGGCGTGCTGCCCCACATGTTGGCGAGGAAGTCGCGGTAGTTCGGGGCCGTCAGCGCGAGCCTGCACCTCGTCGCGACAGTGCCAGCGCCTTTGCCACATCCCATGCCGGCAGCAGGCCGGCATGCACCATCGCATAGCCGCCCTCGACATGGAACAGCGGCCGCGAGCGCAGCCAGGCCAGCAATTCGTCGCGATCCGGCGCCGCCAAGCACGGCGTCGAGCGTGTCCTCGGCATTGCGCTTGCCGTAGCCCTCGGCCTGCATCACCAGATGCAGGTCGTGGTTGCCCAGCACCACCGTGGCGCCAGCGCCGAGATTCCTGAATGAAGCGCAAAACCTCGAGCGAGGCCGGGCCGCGATTGACCAGGTCGCCGACGAACCAGAGGTGATCGGCAGCCTGGATCGAAGTTCAGTTCGTCGAGGATGCGCTGCAGCGGCTCGAAGCAGCCCTGCAGGTCGCCGATCGCGTAGGTGGCCATCAGTGCTGCGCCGGCCGGTACTCCGGCACCCAGCGCTGCAGGCCTTCCTTGACCTCCGCTTCCGCGCGCACGGGCACCGCCAGCCACTCTTCCAGCTCGGCCAGCCAGGCCGCATCGGGCGCCTGTTCGGCCTTCATCACCCGCAGCTTGGGATGCGGCGTCGGCAGCGTGGTCTCGCCGTCGGCCAGCAGCTCCTCGTAGAGCTTCTCGCCGGGCCGCAGGCCGGTGAATTCGATCTTGATGTCGTCTTCGGTGAAGCCGGAAAGCCGGATCATGTCGCGCGCCAGATCGGCGATATTCACCGGCTCGCCCATGTCGAGCACGAAGATCTCGCCGCCCTTGCCCATCGACGCCGCCTGCAACACCAGCTGCGCCGCCTCGGGAATCAGCATGAAGTAGCGAATGATGTCGGGGTGCGTCACCGTCACCGGCCCGCCCTTGGCGATCTGCTCGCGGAACTTGGGGATCACGCTGCCGGAGGAGCCGAGCACATTGCCGAAGCGCACCATGACGAAACGCGTTGCCTCCGACTGACGCTGCAGCGCTTCGCAAACCCGCTCGGCCAGGCGCTTCGACGCGCCCATGACGTTGGTCGGATTGACTGCCTTGTCGGTCGAGATCAGCACGAACTCGCCGACGCCGTGCTCGATGGCCGCCCGCGCCACACGCCAGGTGCCGAGCACGTTGTTGCGCACCGCCTGCCAGGCGTTGTCCGCTTTCCATCAGCGGCACATGCTTGTAGGCCGCGGCATGAAACACGACATCCGGGCGATGCGCCGGAACGCCGCGTCGAGCGTCGCTGCGTCCTTGACGTCGCCGACCACGCACTCGACCCGCATGCCAGCGAACTCCTGCTCGAAATCGAATAGAGCGCGAACTCGGAAAGCTCGTAGAACACCAGGCTCCGCGGCCCGAAATGCGCGATCTGGCGGCAAAGCTCGGAGCCGATCGAGCCGCCCGCCCCGGTCACCATGACGACCTTGTCGGTCGAGCAGCCGATGCAGGCCTTCGTCGTCGAGTTGCACCGGGTCGCGGCCGAGCAGGTCGTCGAGTTCGACCCTGCGCACCTGCGAAACGGATACCTTGCCCGAGAGGACATCGGCAATGGCCGGAACCGTCAGAACCTGCAGTCCGGCGGCGGCGGCCAGCTCTGCCGCCCGCCGGCGCGTCGCCGCCGAGGCCGAGGGCATGGCGATGATCGCGTGCGAAACTTGAAGTCGCCGGGCGGCGGCGGCCAGCTTGTCGAGTCCGCCGAGGACCGGCACCTCGCCCATGCGACGACCGTGCTTGGTCGCATTGTCGTCGAGCAAGCCGACGACGCGCCACGCCGAACTCCGGGACAAGTCGCTGATCAGCGCCGCCGCCGCGTCGCCGGCGCCGAGCACCAGCACTGGCTTGCCATCGGAAAAGCGCGTCGAGAAGAGGTGTCCGTCCTTCCATGCCCGGTAGAGGAAGCGGTTACCGCCCATCACCAGCACCAGCAGGATGGGATGGAGCACCAGGACCGAGCGCGGCACTCCGGGCCAATGCGCGAGGTGAATGGCAGTGGCCAGGGCAAGCCCGCCGAGGCCGACCGCCATCAACAGGCGCTTCAGATCGCCCATGCTGGCGTAGCGCCAGATGCCGCGATAAAGGCCGAAGACCAGGTAGCTGACCAGATACAAGGGCATGACCCAGACCAGCGCCTGCACCGCGGCCACGGAAAATTCCTGCGGCACTTCGAAATTGAAGCGCATCCAGTACGCCGCCAGCCAGAGGATGGCCGTCGCCACCAAGTCATGGAGAAAGGCCGTGGCCGTGCGCCAGTTCATGCGGACACCCCTTGACTGGTACGCCAGCGGCGGTCGATTGCAGCGCCCAGCCCGGCCAGTACCATCAGCCAGGCCGCCACGACTGCCCACTGCAACGGGGCCGGTGCCCGCAGCAATCCTACCGCCAACAGCGCGCCGGCCAGCATCAGACCGGCCCAGCGCACCGTCATGCCGCGGTGGCCGTAACCCAGGCGCACCATGCGCTGGTAGTAATGATCACGGTGCGCTTCCCACACGCGCTGCCGCGTCAGCGCGCGTCTCAGCAGCGTGGCTGTGGCGTCGAGCACGAAGGGTGCGAACGCGAGCAGCGGAAACCAGATGGGCCAGCTGCCCGATGCGATTCCCCACATCCCCAAGCCTCCCGCCAGGAACCCCAAGGGTATCGAACCCACATCGCCCATGAATATTCGTGCCGGAGGCCAGTTGAAGTACAGGAAACCGATGCACGCGGCTGCTACCGCACCGCACCAGGCAGCCAGCAGGCCGTCGCCTGCCAAGGCAAAGCCGGCCGCGTATGCCGCGAAGCCCATCAAACCCTGGCTGCCGGCAAGGCCATCGGCGCCATCCATGAAATTGTACAGGTTGGTGGTCCAGGCGACAGCCAAAACCGCGGCTGGCCACAGCCACGCAGGCAGGCCGACAACGGCGCACAGGACCCCGGCAGCGGCCAGGTGAATGGCGAGCCTCAGCCAGAACGGCAGAGGCTTGGCATCATCGAGAAGCGACAGCAATGCGAGCCCGAGCACAAGGGAAAGGACGGTGACCGGAATCCCCAGCAACATGCCCGTCACCAGCAACGCCATTACGATGCCCATCCCCCCTCCATGCGGCGTCGGGCGCTCATGCAGGGACCTCTGGTTAGGATGATCGAGACCGCGATTTGAAAAGCGCAAACGCAGGGCGATCACCGTCCAGCAAATGACCATAGAGAGTAATGACGACAACCAGTAATCCATTGTTGCCAAGCGCTACATCACGGAAGGCGCGGTCAGAAAGGCGCGGTCAGGAGAGGGCAGTCTCATGGCCAGCGGAACTCAAGCAATTTTGCCGGATACTTCGACAAAATCTTCATCAGGTTGGTGGGTATCCCGTTTTCGCGGCATGCCCGCAAGACCTCCCGGTTCAGGAGCAAGGTGCTGCGCCAACCGGCCGTGCTGACGCCGCCGGTGCGCATCATGACCAAGACTTCCGGCAGGTGGCGGTAACGCAGGCCATCATCCTTGAAAGCTCGTCGCGATGAACTCGAAGTCGCCGGCGATGCGGTAATCTGTGCGGAAGTGGCCAACCCGCTGGAAGATCTCCCGGCGCATGAACAAGGCCGGATGGGCAGGCATCCAGCCCCAGGCAAGGCGGCGCGGATGAAATCGATCCGAACGGTAGCGGCGGACGACGGTCTGCGGGTCTTGGGTGCGGAAGAAGGCCACGTCGCCGAACACGGCATCCAGCTTCTCCTTTTCCATGAGGTGTACGACACGCTCGAGCACGCGCGCGTCGGCATAGCGGTCATCGGCGTTGAGGAAGCCCACGATGTCGCCGGTCGCCAGTCTGAGGCCCTTGTTCATGGCATCGTAGATTCCGTGGTCAGGCTCCGACAGGAACTTCGCGACGTGGGCACCATGCAGGCTGACCACTTCGCGCGTGGCATCCTTGGATGCACCGTCCACAACGATATGCTCGACGGTCGGATGGCTCTGGACGGCTACCGAACGCAAGGTGTCGGGCAGGGTCGCTTCGCTGTTGTGGCTTACGGTGATCACGGTCACCTTCATGCCGGATGCTCCGCGCAACTCTGTCGCGCAACCGCGACAAACTCCATGGCGAAGGCTTTCACCCGGGCCTGTGCATCCTCGGCGGCCTGCAACTGGCGACTCTCCCGCTCCTCGACCGGCAGCGGGCGAAAACCGGCGAGTGCATCGGCCAAGGCCGCGGCCGAATGCCGGTCGAAGTAGCTTGCCGCGGCGCCGGCCTGCTCGCGGTGAACCGGCAAATCCGAAAGGATCAGCGGTACGCCCAGCGAGCGCGCCTCCTCTACCGTCGTGCTCCAGCCCTCGAACAGGGACGGATTGAGCAACGCGGCACTCGCCTGCATCAAGGCGCCGAGGTGGGGATAGGGTATCAACCCGAGCAGGCGAAACTCCTCTTGCAGACCGAGGGATTGGACTTTAGCGCAGAGCCGCGGATAGTACTGCGGGTCGCGAGGGTCCCGCGTATTGCCGGACGCAGCCACCACCACACGCCGGCCCTGCGCGCGCAGCAGCGCCAGCGCATCCGCCACCAGCATGTGGTTCTTGTGGATCCAGAACTGATTGGGAAGGTAGATGAAGTCCTGCGGCAACCCATAGCTTTCCGCCACCTCTCGCGCCGCTGCGGTGCTCAGCGGCTGCGGTGGCGGGACCGCAAAGTGCACTGCGTTCGTCCGCCCCCGCGTTGCCGGATAGAAGCGCTCGCAGTCACTGCAGGCGTCATGGCTGCTCAGCATTACCGTGCGGCCGGCCGCGATCTGGGCGCGAAACCCCATGTCCCGTTTCATCCGCGCAAAGCGGGAAAACAGCTGGGGCATCTGGCGGTGCTGAAAATCCGGCAGCCATGCGATCGCCGGGATGCCCAGGCGCCTGCCGAAAAACTGCGCGTTCTCGAACACCACATCGACACGCTGTCGGATCAACAGGCGTCGGAGCGGTTCGTCGACGCCACGCAGAAGCGCCAGCGCCAGCGAGCGCGTGCGTCGCGCCGGGTTCAGTTCCGGCGCACGGACCAGTTCCACGCCAGGCAGCTGCGCGAAGGGCGCGGTTTCATCATCGCGGACATCGTCGCCGAACATGAGCAGCGGCGTCACCGCGTC
Organism: uncultured beta proteobacterium; assembly: GCA_963709555.1. GTDB lineage: Bacteria > Pseudomonadota > Gammaproteobacteria > Burkholderiales > Rhodocyclaceae > Sulfurisoma. The sequence goes on from CAVPWR010000007.1 coordinate 229,600, forward strand.
GGGACAGTGGATCGACAGCGCACGAACGAGGTTGAGCAGGTAGTTGTAACCACCCGTCCAGTTGCTGGCGCTGATCAACGGAAACGCCACTCTCATCCGACGAGTCCGCCCACTTGTTGCGCGCGGAACCAATGCACATAATCCGCGATTCCCTGCTGCGGAGTGATGCGGCACTCGAAACCAAGCGCCCGCAAGCGCGTCGGGTCGGCCACCAGGCTGAACGGATCGCCGGCGCGAACATTCCCGTTGAAGCTCAGCTCGGCGCGTATCCCATCCTCGCCGAAAGCATCGATGACCATCTGCGCGACCTCGCGAACCGAGGTGGCCCGGCCGGTACCCATGTTGAAGGTCGGCACGTCGGGCGCCGCCAGCGCGCATGTCGCTTCGATCGCCCTGACCACATCCTCGACATGGGTCCAGTCACGCAGTTCCTCGCCCGTACCACTCAACTCCATGGCGGACGGGGAATCCGACAGTCGCTGGCACAAGTCCCATAGAAGTTGCTTGCGCAACCCGGGCCCATAAACCGAGAAAAGCCTCAACACCAGGCACGACAATCCATAGCCGGCCGCATAGGACTTGCAGAGCTGCTCCATCATCAGCTTGTGATGGCCATAGGGCGAAAACGGCCGGGTCGATGCGGATTCGGCGATCGGTCCATCGTGGCCGGCGCCATGCACCGCCGCACTGGACACCACCACGACGCGGGTCTGCGGTGACTCCTGCCGAAGCCACTCGAGAAGCTCGGCAGTGCTCGACACGGTACGGGCGAAATCCTCGCGCGGATTGGCCATCGCCACGCCGACCGAAGATCCGCCGGCCAGATGCACGACCAGTTCCGGCCGACCGTGGGCCGTGCGCAGGCTGTTCAGATTGCTGGCGGAAATTTCGCCGTTGATCCAGAGGGCCAGGCCGGCCTGGGCCATGGCCTCGGGCCAGAGGCCGTGGCCGAGGCCAAGGACCGTATGGCCCTGCGCCGCGAGATGGCGGGAAAGGTGCTGCCCGATGAAACCCTTGGCGCCGGTGATCCAAACGATCATGTCA
>CAVPWR010000008.1:0-1001465 GCA_963709555.1 uncultured beta proteobacterium
CATAATTGCGGCAGCTTCATGTCGTTTTCGCGCATCACCGCGATGCAGGCCTCCACCACCAGCGGGTCATAGTGTTTGCCTTTGCCTTTTTCGAGCTCCTCGAGTGCGGCTGAAATGCCCAGGGCCGGGCGATAGGGACGGTGCGTGGACATGACTTCGAACACATCAGCTACCGCGATGATGCGCGCCTCGAGGATGATCTCCTCAGTCTTGAGTCCCTTGGGATAGCCGCTACCATCCAGCCTTTCGTGGTGCTGGGCAATCATTTCGGCCACAGGCCAGGGAAACTCGATGCCTTTCACAATCTCAAATCCGGAGATGACATGCTGCTGGATCAGCATGAATTCGAGCGCGGAGAGCTTGCCGGGTTTGGTGAGGATTTCCGCAGGGACCGAGATCTTGCCGATGTCGTGGATGCTTGCGCCAAAGTACAGCCCTTCGAGCATTTCATCCCGCAGCCTCATTTTCCGGCCGATGCTGACCGCTAGTGCCGTTACCCGCTGCTGGTGACCGGCGGTGTAGGGGTCACGCATTTCCAGCGTGCGCGCGATGGCAGTCACGGTATTCTTCATGGCGTGGCCGAACTGACTGATGTAGCGGTCACGTTCTACCAACGTGCGCAGGGAGTCAATGCCGTAGGCCAGATCGGCAGCAAGCTCTTCCATGAGCTTCACCTCATCCTCATCAAAGGCATCTGCCGACGATGAATAAACCGTGAGGGCGCCATAAAGATGTCCGACATTCAGCAGCGGCAAGGCCAGGATGGCATGTACCCCCTGCTCTGCAGAGACCTCGAAGTGGCCCTCTGGTGCCTCCCTGAGCCGGTTGAATGTGGTGGTCTTGCGCTTGCTCAGAGCCGATATGGTCAGGCAGCGCAGGGAGTGATCCGGGTCATCGTCCAGTTCGGCATGCAGCTGGAAAACGGTCTCGTCTCCGTAATGCGAGACCGTGCGTGGCAGTTCCTCCGGGTTTTCCCCGGGATAGGCCACCGAGGCCAGCAAGTGGCCGCCGATTTCAACAATGTCTCGGCAAACCTCCTTCAGCAGATCCTCTTCGCACTTGGCATGCACAAGGTCCTCGTTGCAGGCGCTGATGGTGCGCAGGATGCGGTTGAGCCATTTGATCTGGGTTTCATGTTCCAGGCGTTCGCTGACATCTTGATAGACCGCGACCACCTCGTTCGATCCAAAGCGATAGACGTAACTTTCACGCCAGCTGGTAATCCGGCTGTCTGCATACAATGTGGGCGGGAAATGCTCCGTTTCGCCGCTGCCCCATACCCGCTTCAACACATCCAGCAGGCCGAAAGCGCGCACATTGGGGAAAATCTCTTCCACGTTGCGCCCGATCAGATCCGCAAGCCGCAACTGCTCGATACGCTCCACCGCCCGGTTGGCCGCCTTGATGACGAAAACTTCGCCGCTGGCATCCGGCTGGAAGACCATCACGCCACTACTCAGATTCTCGAACAGTTGGTGGTAATGATCTTCTACCTCGCGCAATTGCGCGCGCTGCGCTTTCTCCACGATGGCGCGCTGTACCGCCTCGGGCAGTCGGGCCAGGCGGTCCTTGAGGAGATAGTCGGTAGCGCCCTGCTTGATACTCTCTACCGCCCTTTCCTCGCCCATGGCGCCGGTGACAAAGATGTAGGGCGTCTGCGGTGCTTTTTCCCGGGCAATGGCGAGGGCTTCCAAGCCGTCAAAGCCGGGCAGTTTGTAGTCGGCCAGTATGAGATCGGGCTTGAAGTCATCCAGCGCAGCGACAAAGGCCTTCTTCGTTTCCACCCGCTGAGCTTCGAAGGTAATTCCCGCCTTGCGCAGCACACGCTCGTTGAGTTCGGCATCAACCGGATTGTCTTCCAGCATCAGGAGACGTAGAGATCCACTCATGGCGCTATGCCTCGCTGCGTCGGAATCTTGTTGAGGAGAAGCCAGTAGCGCCCGAGCTCCGCCACGGTATTGCTGAACTCGTCGAATGCGACTGGTTTGGATACAAAGCTGTTGGCGCCCAGCTGGTAGCTGGCCGCAATATCACTCTCTTCCTTGGAGGAGGTCAGCACCACCACCGGGATGGTGCGGGTATGCTCGTTGTCACGCATTTGCTGCAATACTTTCAGCCCATCCACCTTGGGCAGACGCAGGTCAAGAAACACTACCCGTGGCATCGAATTGGTGCGTGCCGCATGGTTGCCGCGGCGGAACAGGAAATCGAGCGCCACCTCGCCATCCTTCACCCAGACAACGTTGTTGGCAAGATTGGTTTTTCTGAGGACGCGCAGGACCAGTTCGGCGTCGGTCGGGTTGTCTTCCACCAGCAGGATATCAACCGGGGTGCCATGTATCCAATTGCCGTCTCCTTGTTGATCGCGCAGGTTTTCGCCGGCGGCAGGGTGAACCAGAATGTTGCTCCTTCGCCAGGCTTGCCTTCCGCCCATACCCGTCCGCCATGCTTGGCGACAAAGCGCTTGACGATGGCCAGGCCAACGCCGGTTCCTTCGAATTCGTCCATGCCATGCAGTCGCTGGAACAGGCCGAACAGCCGGTTGACATAGTCCATGTCGAACCCGGCGCCATTATCCCTCACATAAAAAATGCTTTCCCCGCTGTCCTGCCGCCCACCTAGCTCGATCAACGCAGATTCCCGCCCGCGGGTGAATTTCAGCGCGTTGGCGAGGAAGTTCTGCAGCACCTGGCGAATCGCGGCGGGATCACCATATGCTGTGGGCAGCGCTGCCAGCCGGAATTCGACGCTGCGCCCTGCGCGCTGCGGCTCAAGTTCTTGCCACACCTCTTGTGCCAGTGCGTTCATGTCGAGGTTGGTGACCAGCAGTTCGATGCGCCCGGCGCGGGAGAAGGCCAGAATGTCATCGATCAGCTGACCCATCTTTCTGGCGTTGTCGCCCACTACCTGGAACAGGCGCTTGCCTTCGTCATCCAGGCGCGGGGCATAGTCTTCCAGCAATATGGCAGAGAAGCCGTCGATGGCTCGCAGCGGTGCGCGCAGATCGTGCGATACGGAGTAGCTGAAACTTTCCAGGTCGGTGTAGGCGGCCTGAAGCTGGACAGTGCGTTCTTCAACACGCTTTTCCAGTTGCTCCCGGTAATCGTCCAGTTCATCTCTGGATCGCTTTGCGCTGGCTGATGTCCTCAATCACCCAGATGAAGTACTTGGGCGCGCCTGCGGCATCCCATACCAGTGATACCGTAGTGTCAGTCCAGATAATCGAGCCATCCTTGCGGATATAGCGTTTTTCCATCGCGTAATGACTGATTTCCCGCGCCAGCATTTGACGCTCAAAGTCGCGATCGGCTTCCAGGTCATCCGGATGGGTGATGTCCTGGAAGGTGCGCTGCAGCAGTTCATCCGTGTTATAGCCGAGGATGTCGCACAGCCGCTGGTTAACTCGTGTCCAGTGGCCATCCGGTGCAACATGGGCTATGCCTACTGCAGCCTGTTCAAAGGTGGCGCGGAAGCGCTCTTCGCTCTCGCGCAGAGCTTCCATGTCCTGCAGGCGGATCTCCTGCAGAGCGAAGCGGTGTGCTTCCTCGCGCCGATGGAAAAGATAGAACATCGCCATCGCTGCCGCCGCGATGGCAACCAGCACCGCGACCGCGATGACCAAGGCGTAGTCGCGCAAGGGCAGGAGCAGCTCTTCCCGGTCCACCTTGGCGATTACGCTCCAGCCTGTGCCGGGCACATCGTGATAGGCGGCGATGACCGGTGCCTGGCGATAGTCCTTGCCCTCCATCGTACCGTGTCCCCCCGCGCTGACCGCCCGGGCGGCGGGCAGGGTATCCGCCATGGAAAGGGGCAGGTGGAGCTTGAGCGCCGCGCCCTGGCGGTGACGCAATTCGTTCAGAAACAGGACCTGGTCGCCATCACGCCGTACCAGCACGGTCTCCGCACTGGCACTGGGAATAGGCCAGGACTGGATGAGTGGATAAAGGAATTGGTTCGGGTTGGCGCGCAACGCCAGCACGACGCCATTAGTGCCTATTGCCGGAACCACGAAATCCAGGTGGGTGTGTTCAGGCGGCTGCAAGTCGGCAAGATATAGGTCCGTCATCACAACCCGCTTCTCACGCCACGCCCGCTCAGCCGCGTGGCGCAGTTCCTCTGTCACCAGGTGTGGTTCTCCCACCTGAAGCCGGATGGTGCCCTGCGCATCGAGCAGGATGAGGCTCTGGTAATGGTAAGCCTTGACGAAAGAGCTGAAGTGATCCTCGATCTTCTTTTGCGCTACCGGATCGGCCGTGGCGAGCCAGTGATTTAACACTTCAGCCTGCAGGTCGCCGCCCTGGAGCACATCCGCGTTGCTGGTGCGCTCCGCCAGCCAGTTGCCGATCTGGTGCGCCTTCAGTTCGGCGATGGCGGTCAGCTTGGCATTTTCCTGTTCCCTGAAACGCTGTGCCTGCTGGGCATATATGCCCCATCCCAGAAGCACGATGACCAACGCCAAGGCAGAGAACAGCCACACAATCGGATACGCAGTCCGGCGCGGAGCTTGGGCGGTCGGTAGCGATGCAATGGAACTCATGATGCTTATCATTACCCTGATAGGGCACTGAATTCGGGTGAAGGTTGGTTACCCTTTATCCATCCTGAGGGCACCCTTTATCAATCACATCTCTTATTAAGGATAGTAGCTGAAATAGCAGTTAGCCACCGCTTCGATTCGGTCAATGGACACTGTCGTTGCTCTCCGATGACCATGGCGGACTGCGCGAAGCTGCAGACAGATACTTACCGGGGGCCAGTTGGCAACGCTCTCAGGTGCATCAGATGCGCAACATTCCCGGCCTGTGAGTCACGCGCCACCGCGCCGAGGTGGCTGTAGCCGACAAGATCGCACTGCAAGTGCCCGACACGATTGAGGGCAAGCGGTGCATGGGAGAATTCACCGATCGCTTCGCTAAAAGCGCACCCAAGGCGGTAGCTTGTCTGGAAACAGGTTTCGTTAGGGTGGCCAGTCCGGGGGATGTCGGGTCGCGTTATCTGAGCCACCGGCGAGTATGGCAACTGGCCGGACTTGAGGCCCGGAGGGGGAAAGCCGAGGCCGAGGCGAGTTCCGGAAGGTCCTTGCTACCAGGCGCGGGCGCCGAACATCATGCGGCGGGCGACGAAGGAGCGCGCCGGTGGCAGCAGGTCGAGGGCCAGCAGTCCGGTGCCGCGGGCATGGGCGAGCGGGGCGAAATCGTTGGAGAATGCGCGTACGAGGGTGTCGGTGAAGCCGATGGTGGCGCGGCGGTCGAGGCGGCGGCTGGCGGCGTAGCGCGCCAGCAGGGCGGGCTCGCCGACGTCGGGGCTGTCGGCCAGCGTGCGGGCGAGGTCCCAAATGTCGCGCAGCGCGAGGTTGAATCCCTGGCCGGCGACGGGGTGCAGGGTCTGCGCGGCGTTGCCGATCCAGACCTGGCGCTCGGCGACGATCTCGGCGCGGTAGCGCAGGCCGAGCGCGTAGCTGACCCGCGGACCGGCGGCGGTGAAGGTGAGGCGGGTACCGAACTGGGCCTGCAGGCGGGCGAGGAAGGCGACGTCGTCGAGCGCGGCGAGTTGGCTGGCAGCGGACGCGCTGCAGGTGAAAACCACCGCGTATTCGTTGCCGAAGGGGAGCAGCGCGAGCGGGCCGTCGGGGGTGAAGCGTTCCCAGGCGACGTGGCGATGCGGCTCACGCGTGGCGGCGGTGCATAGCACGGCGTGCTGGCCGTAGTCGCGGACGATGGCGTCGGCATCGGCCACAGTGCCCTCGGCCCAGGCGGTCAGCGAGTGGCTCACCGTGTCGCCGGCGCCGACTTTTGTCTGCTCGCGATAGGCGATGTTCGCCTTGCTGATTGCGGCGTCCAGGGTTGCGGCGAGGTCGCTGGCTGCAAGCACGTAGCCCAGGGCCGGCACACCTTCGTCGCGAGCCGTCAGGCGGGTGCGGCCCAGTCGCCCGCGCTGCGAGACGTGGATGGTGTCGATGGCGGTGGCGGGAATGCCGTGCCAGGCGCCGATGCGTTCGAGGATCTGCCGGCTGCCTGCGGAGAGCGCGAGTATGCGACGGTCGGTTTTTGCAGCGCCGCGTTCGCGGGCGTCGAAGATTTCGGCGGCGATGCCGTGTTTGTGCAGCGCCAGGGCCAGGGCCATCCCCGCCGGACCGCCCCCGACAATGGCAACCTTGCGGTTGCCATTGTCGGAGCGACTTCCATTGCCCCCATCCCCCCGTCCCCCTTCCCCGGGAAGGGGGCGACTATTCAGGCTCGCTTCGCTCGCGATGTCAGCCATGGCGTGTATCGCGCATCAGCGCCTCGATGTCCGCGATCTTCTTCGGCGCATCGGCGGTGATGATCTCGCAGCCGTCGGCCGTCACCAGCGCGTCGTCCTCGATGCGCACGCCGATGTTCCAGAAGGCTTGCGGCACGTCGGCGGCGGGGCGGATGTAGCAGCCGGGCTCGACGGTCAGCGCCATGCCGGGAGCGAGCACGCGCCAGTCCTCGCCCTCCTTGTATTCGCCGGCGTCATGGACGTCGAGTCCCAGCCAGTGGCCGGTGCGATGCATGTAGAAGCGCTTGTAGCTTTCGGACTCGATGACGCCGTCGACGCTGCCTTCGAGCAGCTTCATGTCGATCATGCCCTGGGCCAGCACGCGCACGGCGGCGGTGTGCGGGTCGTGGAAGGTGGCACCGGGCCTGATGGCGGCGATGGCGGCCGCCTGGGCGTCGAGGACGAGGTCGTAGACGTCGGCTTGCGGGCCGGAGAAGCGGCCATTGACCGGGAAGGTGCGGGTGATGTCGCTGGCGTAACCGTCGAGCTCGCAGCCGGCGTCGATCAGCAGCAGGTCGCCATCGCGCAATTCGCGGTTGTTGTCGACGTAGTGCAGCACGCAGGCGTTGGCACCGCCGGCGACGATGGGCGAGTAGGCGGGAAACTGGCTGCCGCGGCGGCGGAACTCGTGGAGGAATTCGGCCTCGACTTCGTATTCGAAGCGGCCGGGCGCGGCGAAACGCATGGCGCGGCGGTGGGCATCGCAGGCGATGACGGCAGCCTCGCGCATCAGCGCGATCTCGTGGCCGTCCTTGATGAGGCGCATCTCGTCGAGAGCGGCGCGCACGTCGCGGATGGCTGAGGGCGCGCGCTTGCCGCTGCGCGATTGCGCACGCACGGCGTTGAGGGCGGCGGTGATGCGGGCGTCCCAGGCGGCGTCATGGCCGAGCGAAAACCACAGCGCAGGCTGGTCGGCCAGCAACTCCGGCAGCTTGGTGTCGAATTCCCTGATCGAGTGCGCGGCATCGAAGCCGAAGGCAGCGGGAGCGGCCTCGGGACCATGGCGGAAGCCGTCCCAGATTTCCTTCTCGACGTCCTTGTCGCGGCAGAAGAGGATGCTTTGCGGGCTGCTGCCGGCAATCAGCACCAGCACCGCCTCGGGCTCGGGGAAGCCGCTGAGGTAATGGAAATAGCTGTCGGCGCGGTAGGGAAACGTCGTGTCACGATTGCGCACGCGCTCGGGCGCGGTGGGGATGACGGCTATGCCTTCGCCCATGCGCGCAAGCAGGGAAAGTCGGCGCTGGCGGAACGGCGAGATGTCCATGCGCCGATTATAGCGAGCTGATTTCGCGGTCCAGCGCGGCCAGTCGCTCGGGTGTGCCTACATCCACCCAGCGGCCGCCGTGCAGCTCACCCGAGACGCGGCCGGCGGCCATGGCCTCGCGCAGCAGCGGTGCGAGTGCCGCCCGCTGGCCGCGACCGATGGCGGCGAACAGTTCCGGGCGGTAGATGCCGATGCCGGCAAAGGTGTGCGTCGGCGGGCCGTCGCCGCCGACTCTGCCGTTGTCGAAGCGGAAGTCGCCTTTGGCGTGATGCGGGGGATTCGGCACCAGGACCAGGTGGGCGAGGTCGCCCGCTGCGAGCGCGCCGGGGGCGCCGGTGATGTCCCAGTCGCAGAAGATGTCGCCGTTGATGACGATGAAAGGTTCGTTGCCGAGCAGCTGCAGCGCGTTGGCGATGCCGCCGGCGGTTTCCAGCGCGCCGGCAGGTTCTTCCGAGTAGCGGATGCTCACACCCCAGGCCTCGCCGTCGCCGAGCAGGGCCTCGATCTGGTCGCCGAGATGGGCGTGGTTGATGACGACATCGCGGATGCCGGCGCGCGCCAGTCGCTCGAGGTGCCAGACGATCAGCGGATGGCCGCCCACCGGCAGCAGCGGCTTGGGCGTGCGGTCGGTCAGCGGGCGCATTCTTTCGCCGCGGCCGGCCGCCAATATCATGGCTTTCAAAATGTGTACCCCACTTGAACCTGCCGGTTCTCGAGCTGGTCGAGCAGTCGCAGCAGCGGCGTCAGTTCGCGGTAGCGGGTGCAGGCCGCGCGCAGATATTTTGCGACCAGCGGCATGTCGCGCAGGTAGCCGTCCTTGCCGTCGCGGTGGAACAGCCGGGCGAAAATACCCAGGACTTTCACATGCCGCTGCACGCCCATCCACTCGTAGTCGCGGAAGAAATCGCCGAAGTCGGCGCGCACCGGCAGTCCGGACTTCCTCGCCTTCTCCCAGTAGCGCGCCAGCCAGTCGAGCAGACGTTCTTCGTCCCATTCGATGTAGGCATCCTTGAACAGCGAGGCGAGATCGTAGCTGATCGGACCAAAGACGGCGTCCTGGAAGTCGATTACGCCGGGGCCGGGTGTCGTGTGCATCAGGTTGCGCGAGTGGTAGTCGCGATGGACATAGACCCGGGGTTCGCCGAGATTGACCGCGAGGATGTGCTCGAAGACCTTCTCCAGGGCATTGCGCTGCGTGTCGCCGAAATCGATGGGCACATGCCGGCCGATGTACCAGTCGGGAAACAGGTCGAGTTCGCGCTTGAGCAGGGCGCGGTCGTAGTCCGGCAACTCACCCGCGCGGCTGCCGAGCTGGATGCGGATCAGGCTGTCGACGGCCTCGCGATAAAGGTCATCGGCGTTGTTGTCGGCGAGCACGGCGAGGAAGGTGGTCGAGCCGAGGTCGGACAGCAGCAGGAAGCCCTGCGCCCGATCCTCGGCCAGCACCTCGGGGACATGGGCGCCGGCGGCCTGGAACAGGCGCTGCACATGCAGCCAGGGCCGCACGTCCTCGTGCGTCGGCGGAGCGTCCATGACCACCTGCGTTGCCCCATCCTGCCAGGTGACGCGCAGGTAGCGGCGAAAACTGGCGTCGGCCGAGGCCGGGGCCAGGGTAAAGGGCCGGTCAGGCCACAGGCCTTCCAGCCAGGCGGCGATCGCGTCCTGTCGCGGGTCTTCTTGCACGGGGTCGGGGTAGGGCGGATGGTAGAATCGCAAATTCTATCATTGGCAATTTCGGCTCCCGCTGCCTCGCCCGGCGAGCGTGCCGTTACCACCTACCATCGCCTGTCTCCGATGCAGCATTTCCTGCGTGCGAACCTGATCTGGCTGGCCAGCTGCGCGCTGGCCAGTCCGCTTTGCGCCGCCGCCGAGGAGCCGCCTGCGCCCGGGCCGGTCATGCAACAGCCGTCCCCCGAGGAGACTTCCCTGGGGGCGCTGGTGGTGGATCCGGCCCTGCTTGCGCCCCTGCCGGAACCCGTACTGCGGGGAACGGGACGCATGCTGCCGCGCAGCCGCGATCCCCGCGAGAACTATCCGAACTTCATCGCGGCCGACCGCCTGCATGGCACCCAGGATGTCGACACCATCGCCGAAGGCCAGGTCGAGTTGCGCACGCTCGGCCGTTCTGTCGACGCCGACCACCTGATCTACCGGCCGAACGAGGACGAGGTCGAGGCCACCGGACATGTGCTCCTGCGCCGCGACGAGGATTTCATGCGCGGACCCAAGATGCGGCTGCGGCTGGAAGACAATATCGGCTACTTCGAACAGCCGCAATACTCGATCTCGCGCCTGGCGGTGGGGCAGACGCCAGCGTCGGGGAAGACGCCGGTGCCCGGTTCCGGCGAGGCGGAGCGCCTGAACTTCGAGGGCGAGGGGCTGTATCGCATGCAGAAGGCCACCTACAGCACCTGCAGCCCGCAGAGCCGCGACTGGTATGCCGAAGTCGATGAACTGTCGCTCGATTTCAACCGCGAGGTGGGCGAAGCGAAAAACGCCGTCGTGCGACTCGGCGGCGTGCCGATCCTCTACGCGCCGTGGATGTCCTTTTCGCTGAACAACGAGCGCAAGTCGGGCTTGCTGGCGCCCTCGCTCGGTTCGACCAGCCAGGGCGGCCTCGATTACACGCAGCCCGTGTACTGGAACATCGCGCCCAACATGGATGCGACCATCGCGCCGCGCTGGATCGAGCGTCGCGGCGTTCAGATCAACTCGGAGTTCCGCTATCTCGAGCCCAACTACAGCGGACAGATCGTCAACCAGTATCTGCCCAACGACAAGATCTATCGCGACGACCGCTACGCCTACACGGTGCAGCACAATCACAACCTCGGCCGCGGTTTCTCGGGCTTCGTGAACTACAGCGGCGTCTCCGACTCGCGCTATTTCGGCGACCTGTCGACGCGGCTGGCCCTAGTGACGCAGACCTACATGCTGCAGCAGGGGGGCGTCGCTTATTCCGGCGGCTGGTGGAACGCCAGCGTCACGGCGACGCGTTACGATGCGCCGCAGGATCACGGCCAGACGGTGCTGCCGGGGGTCTACAGCCGCTATCCCCAGGCGACGCTGACGGCCGGCCGGGCCGATCTGCCGCTCGGCGCCGCCTTTGCCTTCGGCGGCGAATATGTCGATTTCACCCACCCCACGGCCGTCATCGGCCAGCGCTGGATGGCTTATCCGCAGATCTCGCTGCCGCTGCAGACCGCAGCGTTTTCGGTTACGCCGAAAGTCGGCGTGCACGCTTCGCGTTACATCCTCGACCGTCAGGCTGCCGGGGTGCCCAGCGAACTGACACGCAGCGTGCCCATCGCCAGCATAGACTCGACCGTGGTGCTGGAGCGCGACATCGAATGGCTGGGCCGGCAGGATGTGCTGCAGACGCTGGAGCCGCGCCTCTATTACGTGTATATCCCGAAACGGGACCAGGCGCAGATTCCGGTGTTCGACACGGCCGCTTTGGGTTATGGCTTCACGCAGGTCTTCACCGAAAATCGCTATGCCGGCTATGACCGCATCGGTGACGCCAACCAGCTCACCCTGGCGGTCAGCTCGCGTCTGATCGATCCCGCGTCCGGACGTCAGGTGCTGACTGCAACGGTGGGCCAGCGCTACTACTTTGCCGACCAGACCGTGACGCTGCCGGGCGAAGTGCCTAACAAGTCGGGTACGGCGGACTTCCTGGCCGCAGTGGGCGGGCAGATCAGCGACAAGGCCGCCATCGACAGCAACCTGCAGTACAACCCCCGCGACCACCGTACCGAAGTCTTCAACATCGGCGGGCGCTATCGGCCCGAGCCGGGCAAGGTGCTCAACGCCGCCTATCGCTATACCTACAACCAGATCAGCCAGGTCGATGTCTCCGGCCAGTGGCCGGTGGGTGGCGGGTGGCATGGTGTCGGCCGCTACAATTACTCCATGCGCGACGGCCGCGTCGTCGAGTCCGTTGCCGGCGTCGAGTATGACGGCGGCTGCTGGCTGGCGCGCGCGGTGGTGCAGCGCATCGCCACGACGGAAAGCAACTCCAATTCGGCCTTCTTTTTCCAGATCGAACTCAACGGCTTCTCGCGCATAGGCTCGAACCCGCTGGAATTGCTGAAACGGAACATTCCCGGCTATGGCCGGGTTAACCAGCCTGTTGCCGACCCGGTGTTTGGCAGCTATTGATTACAGGAGGATGCACGCAATGCGTGTCCCAGCTTGGCTAGTCGGTTTATTCGTCGCAGTCGCCGTCCCCGCCGTGGAAGCGCAGCCGCGCGCGGCCCAGCCGATCGAAGTCGATCGCGTCGTCGCCGTGGTCAATGACGAGGCGATCACCCTGCACGAGCTGCGTTCACGCTCGACGGTGGTGCTGCGGCAGCTGAAAGCGCAGGGCACGCCGCTGCCGCCGCGCGACGTGCTGGAAAAGCAACTGCTCGAGCGCATGATCATCGACCGCGTGCAGATCCAGTTCGCCAAGGAAACCGGCATGCGCATCGCCGACGGCGAGGTCGACGCGGCGCTGCGCCGCATCGCCGACAGCAACCGCATGTCGGCTGCCGAGTTCAAGGCGGCGCTTGAACGCGACGGCATTGCCTGGGCCAAGTTCCGCGAGGATATCCGCGAGGAGATGACCATCGCGCGGCTGCGCGAGCGCGAGGTCGACAATCGCATCATCATTTCCGAGGGTGAGATCGACAACTACCTGTCCAGCGCGGAAGCGCAGGGCGGCGGCGGCAACCAGTTGGTGCACCTGGCCCACATCATCATCCGCGTGCCGGAGCAGGCGACGCCGCAGCAGTTGGCCAAGATCGGTGCCCGCGCCGAGCAGGCCTTGCAACAGATTCGTGCCGGGGAGGACTTCGCCAAGGTGGCGGCGGTTTTTTCGGATGCGCAGGACGCGCTCACGGGCGGTTCGATGGGGGCGCGGCCGGCCGATCGTCTGCCGAGTCTTTACGCCGACGCGGCGAAGAATCTCAAGCCGGGCGAGGCGAGCGGCCTGCTGCGCAGCCCGGCGGGTTTCCACATCGTCAAGCTGCTCGGCCGCCAGGGCGGCACGTTGGCCGCGCCGGTGCTGCTCCAGACCCACGCCCGCCATATCCTGATCAAGGTGAACGAGTTGGTATCCGGGGCCGAGGCGAAGCGCAAGCTGGTCGGACTCAAGGAGCGCCTCGACAATGGCGGCGATTTCGCCGAACTGGCGCGGCTGCATTCCAACGACCTCTCGGCCTCCAAGGGCGGCGACCTCGGCTGGCTGTACCAGGGTGACACCGTTCCGGATTTCGAAAAGGCCATGGATGCGCTGAAGATCAATGAAGTCAGCCAGCCGGTGCAGTCACCCTTCGGCTTCCACCTGATCCAGGTGCTCGAGCGCCGTACCGAGGAGGCCTCGCCCGAGCGCCGCCGCCTGGTTGCCCGCGCCGCGCTGCGCGAGCGCAAGGCCGACGAGGCCTACCAGGACTGGATCCGCCAGATGCGCGACCGCGCCTACGTCGAATACCGCCTCGAAGAGCGACAGGGATCGCGGCCAGCACGGTGACCCCATGAGCCCGCCCGTCATCGCGGTCACCTCGGGCGAGCCGTCGGGGATCGGCCCCGACATCTGCCTGGCGCTGGCCCGCAAGCCGTTCCCGGCCCACCTGGTCGTCATCGGTGACCATGAGTTGTTACAGGCGCGGGCGCGCGAACTCGGCACGAGCTGCGACGGCCTCGACATCCGCCACGTGCCGCTGCGCGCACCCTGCGCGGCCGGCAGGCTCGACCCCGCCAACGCACCTTACGTGCTCGAACTGCTCGACGTCGCCTTGAGCGGCTGCCGCTCCGGCGAGTTCGCGGCGATGGTCACCGCGCCGGTGCACAAGGGCGTCATCAACGACGCCGGCATCGCCTTCACCGGCCACACCGAATACCTCGCCGAGAAGACCGGAACGCCGCGCGTCGTCATGATGCTTGCCGGCGCCGGGTTGCGCGTGGCCCTGGCGACGACCCACCTGCCGCTGAAGGACGTGGCCGCGGCGATCACGCCGCTGGAACTGGAAACGACCATCCGCATCCTCCATACCGATCTGCGCCGCAAATTCGGCTTCGCCCTGCCGCGCATCCTCGTTGCCGGCCTCAATCCCCACGCGGGCGAGGGCGGCCACATGGGACGCGAGGAGATCGAGGTGATCTCGCCGGTACTGGAGAAGCTTCGCGCCGAGGGCATGGACCTGGTCGGCCCGCTGCCGGCCGACACGCTGTTCACCAGGAACGTGCTGGCCGGCTCGCATGCGCAGCTGGCGATGTACCACGACCAGGGCCTTGCCGTGCTCAAGTATGCGGCCTTCGACGAGGGCATCAACGTCACGCTGGGCCTGCCCATCATTCGCACCTCGGTCGACCACGGCACGGCGCTCGACCTTGCCGGCTCTGGCCGCGCATCGCCGACGAGCCTGTTCGCTGCGGTCGATGCGGCCATCGACATGGCGAAGCGACGCGCGGCATGAGCGAACATCAAGGGCATACGGCGCGCAAGCGCTTTGGCCAGAACTTTCTCGTTTCACCCGGGATCGTCCGCAAGATCATCGGGGCCATCGCGCCGAAGCCGGCGGATCTCGTCGTCGAGATCGGGCCGGGGCTGGGCGCGCTGACCGCGCCGCTGCTCGAATGCGTCGATCACCTGCACGTCGTCGAGATCGACCGCGACTTGATCGCGCGACTGAAGACGACCTATCCGCCGGAGCGCCTGACCATCCACGAGGGTGATGCGCTGGAATTCGACTTCGCCACCCTCGGTTCCCAGCTGCGCATCGTCGGCAACCTGCCCTACAACATCTCGACGCCGCTGCTGTTCCACCTGGCCGCATACGCCGGTCGGGTGCGCGACATGCACTTCATGCTGCAGAAGGAGGTCGTCGATCGCATGGTGGCCGAGCCCGGTGGCAGCGATTACGGCCGGTTGTCGGTGATGCTGCAGTACCGCTTCGAGATGGAGCGGCTGTTCGTGGTGCCGCCGGGCGCCTTCAATCCGGCGCCCAAGGTCGATTCCGCCATCGTGCGGCTGATTCCGAGAAAACTTATGCGTAGCGGTATCCCTGGGGACGGCGCTGGCGCCACGGCAATGAGCGAGGAAACCTTCGCCCGCGTGGTGACCGCGGCCTTCTCGCAGCGGCGCAAGATGCTGCGCAACACCCTGCGTGAGCTGATCGGCGAGGACGGCCTGGCCGCGCTCGGCATCAAGCCGACCGCACGGGCCGAGGAGCTCAGCGTCGCCGACTACGTGCGGCTCGCCGACGCGCTGACGTAAACGCAGAACGGCTCGCCGAAGCGCGCCGCCGCCATCTGTTCCTGCCTTATTCCGCTGTCTTTTTTATCGGGCAGGTGTTCATGCCGAGGATGGGATAGACGGGGCAGAAGCCGATGGCACCCGTGGCGAGGGGGACGAGGCCGATCCAGGCCCAAACCGGGCCGCCCATGACGGCCCAGCCAATCAAGCCAAGGCCTGCGCCAATGCGAGCGATGCGGTCGATGCCGCCGACATTAAGTTTCATATGAGTTCTCCTCGGGGTTGTGAGTACGACGGAATGCATTACAGCATGGCCCGAGCCTTGCGTCTGTAACCAAAGTTACGCAGCGATGCGGCGCAGTCCGGCGGGATCGAGAATCGCGATGTGCTCGCGGCTCAGTTGCACCAGTCCCTGCTCGGCGAAGCCCTTGAGCAGGCGGCTGACCATCTCGCGCACACTGCCCAGATCGTCGGCCAGTTGCTGGTGCGTGGCCCGTACCACCTGGCCCTTGCCCAGCAGCAGGCTGGCCAGGCGCTGGTCCAGCTTGTGGAACGCCACTTCCTCGACCAGCTGCATCAGCTCGGCGATGCGCTCCGCGAACAGGTGGAAGACGAAATCGCGGAAACCCGGCTGCCCCAGCAGTTCGTCGAACAGCGGTCGCGGCAGCAGCGCCAGCGTGGTGTCGCTGGTGGCGATGCCGCGGGCATTGTATTCGGCGCGACCGAGCAGGCAGCTCGAGCTGATGATGCATGATTCGCCCGGCAGCACGCGGTAGAGCGGCAGTTCGCGGCCGTTGGCGGCGGGTTTGGTGACGCGGATGGCGCCCGTGATGACGAAGGGAAAGCCCTGGCAGGGCTGGTGCTCGTCGAACACTACGGCGCCTGCCGTTATCGCGATCTGTTGCACCTGCGCCAGTACCCGCTGTCGCAGTGCCGGCGGTAGGGCTGCCAGCACCGGGTACAGATCCTCGAGCGCGCTTGCCTGGCTCACCGCAACTCGGCGATCACCGGGGCGTGGTCGGACGGACGCTCCAGCTTGCGCGGCGCCTTGTCGATGCTGCAGGCGATGCATGTCGCGGCCAGCGGCGGCGACAGCAGCACGTGGTCGATGCGCAGGCCGAGGTTGCGGCGGAAGCCCATCATGCGGTAGTCCCACCACGAGAAGCTCTTTCTCCGGCTGCTCGAACAGGCGGAAGGCATCGGTCAGGCCGAGGTCGAGCAGCGCGCGGAAGGCCGCCCGTTCGGGCTCGGAGCAAAGTATCCGGCCCTGCCATGCGACCGGGTCATGTACGTCGCGGTCGTCGGGGGCGATGTTGTAGTCGCCGAGCAGGGCCAGCTGCGGGTGGCGGGCCAGTTCGCCGCGCAGCCAGCCGGTCAGGGCCGCCAGCCACTTGAGCTTGTAGTCGTACTTGTCCGAGCCGACCTCCTGGCCGTTGGGGAAGTAGCCGCAGATCAAGCGCATATCGCCAACGGTGGCGGCGATCACGCGCTTTTGCGGATCTTCGAAACCGGGTATGTCGCGGCTGACGTCGGTGAGTTCGTGGCGGGCGAGGATGGCTACGCCGTTGTAGGTCTTCTGGCCGCTGAACGCGACGCGATAACCGGCAGCCTCGATTTCCGCCACGGGGAATGCCTTGTCCTCGAGCTTGAGTTCCTGCAGGCACAGCGCATCGGGCTGCGCCGTCGCCAGCCAGTCGAGGACGTGCGGCAGGCGCACTTTGAGTGAATTGACGTTCCAGGTGGCGAGCTTCATGGCGGAGCCGGGCCGTCCCAATCCGGCAGGCGCCCCCTCCGGGGGCAGCGAGCGTGTTTGCGAGCGTGAGGGAGCTTCATGGCGCGGATGATACCCGACCGCGGTGCGCCTATAATCGGCGCAAAGGGTGCGACATACGGAGGTGCAGCATGTTCGATTCACCTTTCACCTATTGCCCGAGGTGCGGAGAGATGGTGCTGCTGGACCAGACGCAGCGCGAGTGCGCCGCTGAACATCGCTGTGGAGATATCGAATGCCCCCTTGGCGAGATCTTCAGCGGAATCGATTTCGAAGGAGTGCCGCCGTGCAAGGAACCCGAGGATGAACGACGCCAGTAATCGCCGCCAGTTCTGGCGCGCAGCATTCGATTCCACCGTGCGCCTCACGACCGATAACGGTACGGTCGATGCGAAGCTGGTCGATATTTCGCTGAAGGGCGCCCTGCTCGAGGTGCCCGGCCGCTGGCACGGCCGCATCGGGGATCCTTGCCATGTCAAGCTGCATCTCGCCGAAGGCGTGGTCATCGCCATGTGGGGGCAGGTCGCACACCTCGATGGGCAGCACATCGGCGTCCGCGGCGAGAGCATCGACATCGACAGCATCACCCACCTGCGCCGCCTGGTCGAGCTCAACAGCGGCGACGCGGCGCTGCTCGAGCGCGAATTGCAGTTGCTGCTGGCGCCGTAGCGCCAGCGCCGACTTTTCAGGCCATGCCGTTGTGACGCAGTAAAGCGTCGACGCGGGGTTCTCTGCCGCGGAAGGCCTTGAACGACTCCAGTGCCGGGCGCGAGCCGCCGACGGCGAGCACCTCGTCAAGGAAGCGCGTCCCGGTCGTGGCGTCGAGCACTGCGCCGCCCTGCTTTTCCGCTTCCTCGAAAGCCTCGAAGGCGTCGGCCGACAGCACTTCCGCCCACTTGTAACTGTAGTAGCCGGCTGCGTAGCCGCCGCCAAAGATGTGCGAGAAGCTCTGCGGGAAGCGCTGCCACGCCGGGGGCACAAACACTGCCACCTCGCGGCGTACGCTGTCGAGCAACTGCATGAAGGTCTGCCCCTGAGACAGGTCGCCATGCAGCAGCAAGTCGAACAGGCTGAACTCGATCTGCCGCAGCGTCTGCATGCCGCTCTGGAAGTTCTTCGCCGCGATCATCTTGTCGTAGAGGTCGCGCGGCAGCGGCTTGCCACTCATTTCCCCATCGCCGACCTGGGCCGTCATCTTCTGCAGCACCGCCCAGTCCCAGCAGAAATTTTCCATGAACTGGCTGGGCAGTTCCACCGCATCCCACTCGACGCCGTGGATGCCGGAGACCGACAACTCGTCGACTCGCGTCAGCAGGTGGTGCAGGCCGTGTCCGGTCTCGTGGAACAGGGTGATGACGTCGTCGTGGCTGAACGTCGCCGCCTTGCCGTCAACGCCGCCGGGGAAGTTGCAGTTGAGGTAGGCGACCGGCGTCTGCACGCCGGACGCGGTGTGGCGCCGGCTGATGGCGTCGTCCATCCAGGCGCCGCCGCGCTTGGTTTCGCGGGCGTAGAGATCGAGGTAGAACTGGCCGATCAGCTTGCCTTCACGCAGGATGCGGAAGAAGCGCACGTCGGGATGCCAGGTCGGCGCCGCGTCGGCCGCGAGCTTGACGCCGAACAGCGATTCGACGACATGGAACAGGCCCTCGAGCACGCGCGGCTCGGGGAAGTACTGCTTCACCTCGTCGTCGGAGAAGGCATAGCGCGCCTGCTTGAGTTTTTCCGAGGCCCAGGCCAGATCCCAGCTTTCCAGCGCGGGGATATCGAGTTCCTTCGCCGCGAACTCGCGCAGCTCGGCCATGTCGCGTTCGGCATGGGGCCGCGCCTTGGCGCCGAGCTCGCGCAGGAAGGCGGCAACCTCGGCCGGCGTGCTGGCCATCTTCGGCACCAGCGAGACCTCGGCGTAATTGGCGTAGCCGAGCAGCCGGGCTTCCTCGGCGCGCAGCGCGAGAATCTTCCCGATCAGCGGGCCGTTGTCCCACTCGGTCTTGCCCTGCTCGGAGGCGCGCGTGGCGTAGGCGCGGTACATGCGCGCGCGCAAGTCGCGGTCGACTGCGTATTGCATCACCGGGATATAGGAAGGTGCGTGCAGGGTGAATTTCCAGCCCGGCTTGCCGTCCTTATCGGCCGCAGCGCGCGCGGCGGCGACCACGTCGGCAGGGAGGCCGGCGACACCCGCTTCGTTATCGACCCATTCGGCGTGGGCATTGGTGGCATCGAGCAGGTTCTCGGAAAACTTGGCGGCCAGCGCGGCGAGTTCCTCCTGGATTTCCTGGAAGCGCGGCTTGTGCTCTTCGGGCAGTTCGGCACCGGAGAGGCGGAAATCGCGCAAGTCGTTGTCGAGGATGCGGCGGCGCGCCGGCGACAGGATGGCGTATTCGGGGCTGGCGGCAAGTGCCTTGAACCGGGCGAACAGCGCGAGGTTCTGCCCGAGCTCGGCGTAGAAGCGGCTGACCTCGGGCAGCATGGCGTTGTAGGCCTCGCGCCACTCCGGCACGTCATTGACCGAATGCAGGTGGCCGACGATGCCCCAGGCGCGCGACAGGCGCTCGCCGGCGTCGGTCAGCGGCTGCACGAAGCCGTCCCAGCTGGCGGGCGTCTCGGGCCGCGTCAGGGTGTCGATCAGCGCGCGGTTTTCGTCGAGCAGTTCGCGGATGGCGGGGGCGACGTGGTCGGGAGTGACGGCGTCGAAGCGGGGCAGGCCGCTGAAGTCGAGGAGTGGGTTCATGACGGGACCAGCTGATGGAGACAGCAGTTACTTGGGGACGATGCGGACGCCGTCAAGCGCCGGATGCGGCGGAGTTGTTCAGGGCCCGACCAGGTCGCGGTAGGCGTGCCAGCTGGCATGGCCAAGCAGCGGCATCACGACGATGAATCCGAGCAAGCCGGTGGCGAAGCCCGCGGCAGTCAGAATCATGATCAGCGTTGCCCACAGCGCCAGCGGCAGGGGATTCTCGGCGACGGCATCGATGCTCGCCTGCATCGCCTGCAAAAGGTCGCACTTGCGGTCGAGCAGCATCGGCACCGAGACCACGCTGAGGGCGAAGACGAAGGCGGCCAGGATGCCACCGATGCCGAGGTAGGCGAGGAACAATCCGGTGTATTGGGGGTCGCGCAGTATCTCCACCACCAAAGCAAGCGGCTGCATGGCGCTACCCTTGTAAAGCATGGCGACGATCACCAGCGAAAGGACCTGCCAGGCCGTACCGGCCAAGAGCGAGAACAGGCCGAAGCCGACCAACCCCGACGGGTTCTCGCGCCAGGCCAGCATCGAGGCGACGAGTCGCACCGGCTCGCCCCTTTCCCGCCGCCGAGACAGATCATAGAGTCCGGTGGCCAGCAACGGGCCGACGAGAAGGAAGCCGCTGATCGCTGCCGAGAACAGGTAAGGCAATTGGGCCACGGCGAGCAGGATCACGGCGCCGGCTGCCGCCATTGCGGCGCCATAGAACAGGCTGGCGCCGGGATTGTGGGCGAGGTCACGCAGGCCGCGGCCGAGCCAGGCGAAGGGCTGCAGCAGCCCGACGGCACGGCCGGCCGGTGCGGACTGGCTCATCGGCCTCATCCGGCCAGGCGCACCAGCGCCTCGCGATACTTGGCCGCAGTCATGTCGATGATTTCCTGCGGCAGCTTCGGTCCGGGCGCCTGCTTGTTCCAGTCCAGCGTTTCGAGGTAGTCGCGCACGAACTGCTTGTCGAAGCTCGCCGGGCTGGTGCCGACCCGGTAGGTGTCGGCCGGCCAGAAGCGCGAGGAGTCGGGGGTCAGCACCTCGTCGATGAGGTGCAGCGTGCCGGCGGCGTCGAGACCGAACTCGAACTTGGTGTCGGCGATGATGATGCCGCGGGTCTTGGCGTAGGCGGCGGCCTCCTTGTACAGGCGCAGGGCGGCGTCGCGTACCTGGGCGGCCAGCACCGGGCCGACGGTCTTCTCCACCGTGGCGAAGTCGATGTTCTCGTCGTGGCTGCCGAGTTCGGCCTTGGTCGAGGGGGTGAACAGCGGCTCGGGCAACTGCTGGGCCATCTGCAGGCCGGCGGGCAGCGGAATGCCGCAAACCTTGCCCGTGGCCTGGTAGTCCTTCCAGCCGGAGCCGATCAGGTAGCCGCGCACCACGGCCTCGATCGGCAGCGACTTGAGTTTTTTCACGACGATGGCGCGGCCGCGCACCTGCTCGCGCTCGGCAGGCTGAACGACTGTTTCGGGGTCGATGCCGGTGAGCTGATTCGGGATGATGTGGCCGAGCTTCCCGAACCAGAAGTCGGCGACGGCGGTGAGCACTGAGCCCTTGCCGGGAATGGGATCGGGCAGGATCACGTCGAAGGCGGAGAGGCGGTCGCTGGTGACGATCAGCATTTGGTCGTCGCCGACGGCGTAGATGTCGCGCACCTTGCCACGATTGAGCAGCGGCAGGCTGGTGATGGAGGATTCAAAGAGGGGGGCGGTCATGGGGCAATCCAATGAAAACGGAGTTTCAGTGAAGGCTGATGCCCGCGTGAGCGGGCTTAATGCCGAAACCAAAAGGGGCCGCCGGCATCTGCGCCGGCGGCCCCTGAACTTTACTGCAAAACGCGACTTACTTGACGATCGCGTTCAGCTCGCCCTTCTTGTAGCGGTTGGCCATTTTCTCAAGGTCGATGACCTTGATCTTGCTGGCCTGGCCGGCGCAGCCGAAAGCTTCGTAGCGGGCCTTGCAGATCTCCTTCATCGCCTTGCGGGCTTCGGCCAGATACTTGCGCGGGTCGAAGTTCTTGCGATCCTTGTTCAGGAACTGGCGGATGGCACCGGTGGAGGCCATGCGCAGGTCGGTGTCGATGTTGACCTTGCGCACGCCGTTCTTGATGCCCTCGACGATCTCCTCGACCGGAACGCCGTAGGTCGAGCCCATCTCGCCGCCGTTCTCGTTGATGATCTTGAGCCACTCCTGCGGCACGCTGGAGGAACCGTGCATCACCAGATGGGTGTTGGGGATGCGGGCGTGGATTTCCTTGATGCGGTCGATGCGCAGCACAGCGCCCGTGGGCGGGCGGGTGAACTTGTAGGCGCCGTGGCTGGTGCCGATGGCGATGGCCAGCGCGTCTACCTGAGTCGCCTTGACGAACTCGGCGGCCTCGTTGGCGTCGGTGAGCAGCTGGTCGTGCGACAGGACGCCTTCGGCGCCGTGGCCGTCTTCCTTCTCGCCCATGCCGGACTCGAGCGAGCCGAGGCAGCCCAGTTCGCCTTCGACCGAGACGCCGATGGCGTGAGCGATGTCGACGACGTGGCGGGTGGTCTTGACGTTGTAGTCGAAGCTGGAGGGCGTCTTCGCATCTTCCATCAGCGAGCCGTCCATCATGACGCTGGAGAACCCGGAGCGCATCGACTGGATGCAGATGGCCGGGCTGGCGCCGTGGTCCTGGTGCATGACGATCGGCACATCCGGATGCGTTTCGATGGCGGCCTCGATGAGGTGGCGCAGGTAGGCCTCGCCGGCATACTTGCGGGCGCCGGCCGAGCCCTGCATGATCACCGGGCTGTTGGTTTCCTCGGCGGCTTCCATGATGGCCTGGATCTGTTCCAGGTTGTTGACGTTGAAGGCGGGCAGGCCATAGCCGTGTTCAGCGGCGTGGTCCAGCAGTTGGCGCATGGATACGAGTGCCATTGAGTTCTCCTTGGGTAAGTGTGGTTTAGTGAGCCGGTCGGTGCTCGCCGACCTTGATGATCTTGAGGGTGTTGGTGCCGCCGGGCTTGCCGATGGGTTCGCCGATGGTGAGTACGATCAGATCGCCGGTCTCGACGGCGCCCGTGGCGATCATGGCGTCTTCCACGTCGCGCAGCACCTGATCGCGATCGTGTCCGCTCTGGGCCATCATCACCGGGAACACGCCCTTGAAGACGCTGACCTTGTAGCGCGTTGCCACTTCCTGCGTCAAGGCATAGATCGGCACGCCGGCGTTGAGCCGCGACATCCACAGGGCCGTGGAGCCGGACTCGGTCAGTGTGGCGATGGCCTTGACCTTGAGATGGTGAGCGGCGAACAGCGCGGCCATGGCGATCGACTGGTCGATGCGCGTGAACACGCGGTTGAGGAATTGCGTATCCAGCGCGGTGTCGGCCGATTTCTCCGCCTCGCGGCAGATGCGCGCCATGGCCGTGACGGTCTCGACCGGATATTCGCCGGCGGCAGTCTCGGCCGACAGCATCACGGCATCGGTGCCATCGAGCACGGCATTGGCGACGTCGGACACTTCGGCGCGGGTGGGTACCGGGCTGTGGATCATCGACTCCATCATCTGGGTGGCGGTGATCACGAACTTGTTGTGCTCCCGCGCCATGCGGATGATCTTCTTCTGCAGGGCCGGCACGGCGGCATCGCCGACTTCGACGGCAAGGTCGCCGCGCGCAACCATGACGCCATCAGTGGCATCGAGGATATGCTCGAGGTTGTCGACGGCCTCGACGCGCTCGATCTTGGCTACCAGCAGGGCGCTGGAGCCGGCCGCCAGCAGCAGCGCGCGGGCCAGGCGCATGTCGTCGCCGGACTTGGGAAACGACACCGCGACGTAGTCGATGCCGAGGCTGGCCGCGGTGTGGATGTCCTCCATGTCCTTGGGCGTGAGCGCAGGCGCGGAGAGGCCGCCGCCCTGGCGGTTGATGCCCTTGTTGTTGGAGAGTTCGCCCCCCTGGCGCACGACGCAGTGGATCTGCGTGCCCTCGATGTAATCGACATCCATGACGATGCGGCCATCGTCGAGCAGCAGCACGTCACCGGTGCTGACGTCGTCAACCAGCTCGGGGTAGTCGAGGCCGACGCAGCCGTTGTCGCCGAGCGGACATTCGGCATCGAGGATGAAGGGTTGGCCGTTCTTCAGCAGCACCTTGCTGCCGGCGAACTTGCCGACGCGGATTTTCGGACCCTGCAGGTCGGCCATGATGCCGACGGTACGACCGCTCTGGTCGATCAGACCACGCAGTGTTTCGACGCGACCTCTGTGGTCATCGGCCGTGCCGTGGGAAAAATTCAACCTGACGACGTCGATGCCGGCCTCGACCAGGCGGGTCAGCACTTCGGGGCTGCTTGATGCAGGTCCCAGCGTTGCAACAATCTTTGTTGTGCGTTTTCGAGTGGACATTTTCTTGTTTGGTTCAAGCCGCCCGCGGTGGCGGGAGCGGCCTGGGTTCCAGCATTAGCCCTTGGCGCGCTGTTCGAGCATGGCAACAGCGGGCAGCACCTTGCCTTCGAGATATTCGAGGAAGGCGCCACCGGCGGTGGAGATGTAGGACACCTTGTCGAAGATGTCATACTTCTGGATGGCGGCGATGGTGTCGCCACCGCCGGCCAGGGTGAAGGCCTTGGTGTTGGCGATGGCCATGGCGATGGCTTTCGTGCCTGCCCCGAACTGGTCGAATTCGAAGACGCCGACCGGGCCGTTCCAGACCACGGTGCCGGCCTTCATGATGATGTCGACGAGTTCCTGGGCCGACTTCGGGCCGATGTCGAAGATCATGTCGTCGTCGGTGACGGCGCCGGCGTCCTTGCTCACGGCCGGTTCCGCGGCGTCGAACTTCTTGCCGCAGACCACATCGACGGCGATGGGGATAGTGGCGCCGCGCGCCGTCATCTTCTTCATCAGGGCCTGGGCGGTGGGCACCAGGTCATCCTCGCACAGCGACTTGCCGACGTTCTTGCCGGTGGCCTTGAGGAAGGTGTTGGCGATGCCGCCGCCGACCACCAACTGCTCGCACTTCTCGGACAGGGCCTCGAGCACGGTGAGCTTGGTGGAGACCTTGGAGCCGCCGACGATGGCAACCATCGGCCGCGCCGGGTTGGCCAGCGCCTTGTCGAGGGCGTCTAGCTCTTCGGTGACGAGCTTGCCGGCGCAGGCGGTGGGGGCAAACTGGGCGATGCCGTAGGTCGAGGCTTCGGCGCGGTGAGCGGTGCCGAAGGCATCCATGACGAAGACGTCGCAGAGGGCGGCGTATTTTCGCGCGGTGTCCTCGACGTTCTTCTTCTCGCCCTTGTTAACGCGGCAGTTCTCGAGCAGCACGACTTCGCCTTCGGCGACATCGAAGCCACCATCGACCCAGTCCTTGATCAGGCGCACCGGCTTGCCCAGTTTGGCCGCCATGACGTCGGCGACGGGCTTGAGGGAAACCTCCTCGCTCCATTCGCCTTCGGTCGGGCGACCGAGGTGGGAGGTCACCATCACCTTGGCGCCGGCCTTCATGGCGTGCTCGATGGTCGGCATCGAGGCGCTGATGCGGGCGTCGGAAGTGACCTTGCCGTCCTTGACCGGCACGTTGAGGTCGGCGCGGATGAACACGCGCTTGCCCTTGAGGTCGAGGTCGGTCATGCGGATGAACTTCGGCATTTGCTGTCTCCTGGATATTCTTGAAGTTAACCACTGAAGCGTTGCGCCCGTGTGAAGGCGCAACGCTTGGATGGGCAACTTCTTACTTGGCGACGTGCTTGACGAAGCGCAGCATGTTGCAGGTGTAGCCGTACTCGTTGTCGTACCAGGCGACGACCTTGACGAAGGTGCTGTCCAGCGCGATGCCGGCTTCTGCGTCGAAGGTCGAAGGCGCGGTGTGGCCGACGAAGTCGGTGGAGACCACCTTCTCTTCGGTGTAGCCAAGAACGCCCTTCATGGCGCCTTCGGACGCGGCCTTCATGGCGGCGCAGATGTCCTTGTACGAGGCTTCCTTGTTCAGCTCGACCGTTAGGTCGACCACGGAAACGTCGGAGGTCGGGACGCGGAAGGCCATGCCGGTGAGCTTGCCCTTCAGTTCCGGCAGCACCACGCCGACGGCCTTGGCGGCGCCGGTCGAGGACGGGATGATGTTCTCGAGGATGCCGCGGCCGCCGCGCCAGTCCTTGTTGGACGGGCCATCGACGGTTTTCTGGGTGGCGGTGGCGGCATGCACGGTGGTCATCAGGCCGCGCTTGATGCCCCAGTTGTCGTTCAGCACCTTGGCGACGGGCGCCAGGCAGTTAGTGGTGCAGGAGGCGGCGGAGACGATGGTCTCGCCGGCATACTTCTCGTGGTTCACGCCGTAGACGAACATCGGGGTGTCGTCCTTGGAGGGGGCCGACTGGACCACCTTCTTGGCGCCGGCGGCGATGTGCTTCTGGCAGGTGTCCTTGGTCAGGAAGAAGCCGGTGCACTCGATGACGATGTCGGCGCCGATTTCGTTCCACTTCAGGTTGGCCGGGTCCTTCTCGGCCGTCAGGCGGATCTTCTTGCCCTTGACGATCAGGTTGCTGCCCTCGACCGCGATGTCGCCATTGAAGCGGCCATGCACGGAGTCGTACTTCAGCATGTAGGCCAAGTAGTCGGGCTCGAGCAGGTCGTTGATGCCGACGACTTCGAGTTCGGGGAAATCCTTGGCGATGGCGCGGAAAGCCATGCGGCCGATGCGGCCGAAGCCGTTGATGCCAACTTTGATAGCCATGTGAATTAGCTCCTGATAGTGATTAGATGAATGACTCGACGGCGCTCACGACGTTTGCCGCCGTGAAGCCGAATTCCTTGAACAACTGGCCGGCCGGGGCCGACTCGCCGAAACGGTCGAGGCCGATGACTTTGCCTGCGCCGCCGACATACTTCCACCAGCCGTCGGTGACGCCGGCTTCCACGACGATGCGCGGCAGGCCCTTGGGCAGCACGCTGTCCTTGTAGGCCTGGTCCTGACGGTCGAAGACGTTGGTCGAGGGCATCGAGACGACGGTGACCTGGATGTTCTTCTGGGCCAGCTCGGCCTGGGCCTTGAGCGCGAGTTCGACTTCCGAACCGGTGGCGATGATGATGGCCTTGGCGGCGCCCTTGGCGGCGGAGAGCACGTAGCCACCCTTCTTGATGTTCTGGATGGTCGCTGCGTCACGCGCGACGAAGGGCAGGTTCTGGCGCGACAGGGCGAGCGAACTCGGGCCGGTCAGTTTCTCCACGGCAGCGGTCCAGGCGACCATGGTCTCAACGGTATCGCAGGGACGCCAGACATCCATGTTGGGGATCATGCGCAGTGTGGCGATCTGCTCGACCGGCTGGTGCGTCGGGCCGTCTTCGCCGAGGCCGATGGAGTCATGCGTGAACACGTAGATCACGCGTTGCTTCATCAGCGCCGACATGCGCAGGGCGTTGCGGGCATATTCCGAGAACATCAGGAAGGTGCCGCCGAAGGGCAGCAGGCCGCCGTGCAGCGCCATGCCGTTCATGATGTGCGACATGCCGAATTCGCGCACGCCGTAGGAGATGTAGTTGCCGCACTCCTTGCCGGAGACATGCTTGCAGCCCGTCCAATTGGTCAGGTTGGAGCCGGTCAGGTCGGCGGAGCCGCCAAGGAACTCGGGCAGGGCCGGGGCCAGGGCGTTGATGGCAATCTGCGAGGCCTTGCGGGTGGCAACCGTCTCGGCCTTGGCGTTGGAAGCCTCGATGGCCTTCTTGGCGTGCTCGGCCCACTGGGTGGGCAGATCGCCGGCCATGCGGCGCTTGAACTCGGCCGCTTCGGTCGGGAAGGCCTTGGCGTAATGCTCGAACTTCTGGTTCCAGCTGCCTTCCCACTCGGCGCCCTTCTTCTTCGCATCCCAGGCTTCGTAGACTTCCCTGGGGATTTCGAAGGGGCCGAAGTGCCAGCCGATGTGCGGGCGGACCAATGCAATCTCGATGTCGCCCAGCGGCGCGCCGTGTACATCGTGGGTGCCCTGCTTGTTGGGCGAACCGGCGCCGATCACGGTCTTGCAGCAGATCAGCGAAGGCTTGTCGGTGACGGCCTTGGCGGCCTCGATGGCGGCGTGCAGCGCTTCCGGATCATGGCCATTGACGTTCGGCACGACGTGCCAGCCATAGGCTTCGAAGCGCATGGGCGTGTTGTCGGTAAACCAGCCTTCGACGTGGCCGTCGATGGAGATGCCATTGTCGTCCCAGAACGCGGTCAGCTTGCCCAGGCCCCAGGTGCCGGCCAGCGCGCAGGCTTCGTGCGAGATGCCTTCCATCAGGCAGCCGTCGCCGAGGAAGACCCAGGTACGGTGATCGACGATCTCGTGACCGGGCTTGTTGAATTCGTTGGCCAGCAGTTTTTCGGCCATGGCCATGCCGACGGCGTTGGTGATGCCCTGGCCGAGCGGGCCGGTGGTGGTCTCGACGCCCGGCGTGTAGCCGAGTTCGGGGTGGCCCGGGGTCTTGGAGTGCAGCTGGCGGAACTGTTTCAGATCGTCGATGGACAGATCGTAGCCAGTCAGATGCAGCAGGGCGTAGATCAGCATCGAGCCGTGGCCGTTCGACAGCACGAAGCGATCGCGGTTGGCCCACTTGGGGTTGCTGGGGTTGTGGCGCATGTGGTGATTCCACAGCACCTCGGCGATCTCGGCCATGCCCATGGGGGCGCCGGGGTGGCCGGAATTGGCCTTCTGCACTGCGTCCATGGCCAGGGCGCGGATGGCGCTGGTCAGGTTGTTGAAAACAGGTGGGTCGAAATCGCTGAACGTGCTCATTGCTTCCCTCTTCAGTGGGGTCGGGTGGAACCCGGCATTATCGTCGAAATTGCGGTGGTATGAGAATACCCGCCGCCGCCCGGCTCGCGCCGGGCACTGGCGTCAGGCGCAGCCCCTGGTTACTTGCTAGAGCTGCGCTTCCACTTTTTTTCCATCATGTCCAGGATGATGGGCGACAGCACGAGCTCCATCGAGAGGCCCATTTTGCCGCCCGGCACCACGAGGCAGTTCGGACGCGACATGAACGAATCGTGGATCATGTTGAGCAGGTAGGGGAAATCGATCCCGTGGTAGTCGCGGAAGCGGATCACCACCAGCGATTCGTCCAGCGTCGGGATGTCACGCGAGATGAACGGGTTCGAGGTGTCGACGATGGGCACGCGCTGGAAGTTGATGTGGGTGCGCGAGAACTGCGGGCAGATGTGATTCACGTAATCGTGCATCCGGCGCAGGATGGTGTGGGTGACCGCCTCGACCGAATAGCCGCGGCCCTCGGTATCGCGATGGATTTTCTGGATCCACTCGAGGTTCACCACCGGAACCACGCCGATGGCCAGATCCGCATGCTGGACCACGTCGGCTTCCTCGCCGATGTAGGCGCCGTGCAGGCCCTCGTAGAACAGCAGGTCGGTGTGCTCGGGGAATTCTTCCCAAGGCGTGAAGGTGCCGGGCTGCTGGCCGTACGGGGCCGCTTCCTGCTCGTTGTGCAGGTAGAAGCGGCGCTTGCCGCGGCCGGTTTCGCCGTAGCTGCGGAAGATCTCGGCGAGTTCCGGCAGCAGGTTGTTCTCGGGACCGAAGTGGGTCGGCAGATGCTCGGAGTTCTTGGCTTCCGCTTCGGTGATGACCTTCTTCATCTCGGTGCGGTCGTATTTGTGCATCGAGTCGCCCTCGATGACTGCCGGCGTGATCTTCTCGCGGCGGAAGATGTGGTCGAAGGAACTCTTGACCGTGCTGGTGCCGGCGCCGGATGAGCCGGTGACGGCGATGATCGGATGCTTGATGGACATGGGTTGTCTCCCCTCTATTTAAGAATTCTGGTATCCAGAGCGGCCATCAGGTGGCCGACCGCAGTTCCGTATGATAGCGCTCGATGCGCTCCACTTCATTCTTCGAGCCGAAGATCAGCGGCACGCGCTGGTGCAGCGAGGTCGGCTGGACGTCGAGCATGCGCTGCAGGCCCGTCGTACACTTGCCGCCGGCCTGTTCGACGATGAAGCCGACCGGGTTGGCTTCATAGAGCAGGCGCAGGCGACCGGGCTTGGTCGCGTCCTTGGTGTCCTTCGGATACATGAAGACGCCGCCGCGGGTGAGGATGCGGTAGGCCTCGGCGACCATCGAGGCGATCCAGCGCATGTTGAAGTCCTTGCCGCGCGGACCGGTCTTGCCGGCCATGCATTCGTCAACGTAGCGCTTGACCGGCCACTCCCAGAAACGCTCGTTGGAGGCGTTGATGGCGAACTCCTGCGTTTCCTCGGGGATCTTCATGTCCGGGTGGGTGAGGATGAACTCGCCCACTTCGCGATCGAGGGTGAAGCCATTCACGCCATGGCCGGTGGTGATGATCAGGAGCGTCGACGGACCGTAGAGGGCGAAGCCGCCGCACACTTGCTGTGAGCCTGGCTGGAGGAAGTCTTCCAGCGTGGCGTCCTCGCCTGGCCTGTTGGACCGCAGGATCGAGAAAATGGTGCCGACGGTGATATTCACGTCGATGTTCGAGGAGCCGTCGAGCGGATCAAACACCAGCAGGTATTTGCCGCGCTTCTTGCCTGCTGGAATCGGGTAAAGGTCGTCCATCTCCTCCGAGGCCATGCCGGCCAGATGGCCGGCCCATTCGTTGGACTTGATCATCACGTCGTTGGAGATGATGTCGAGCTTCTTCTGCACTTCGCCCTGGATGTTTTCTTCGCCGGCGCTGCCCAGCACGCCGATTAGCGCGCCCTTGGACACGGCATTGCTGATGACCTTGCAGGCGGTGGCGATGTCGTTGAGCAGGCCGGTGAAGTCGCCGGTCGCACCCGCGACGTGGGACTGCTCTTCGATGATGAACTGGGTCAGGGTGGTGCGGCCGTCCTGCATGTTTTATGTCCTTGTTTTCAGGTGGTTGCGTTTCGTCGGCCAGCCGCGCTTTGCTGTTCTCCCAGAAGAAAATCCCCGCCCCCGGTTTGCACGGGGGGCAGGGTCAAGCTGGCTGTTACGCCAGAGGGAGTGGAGAAGCGTGGATCAGGTAACCCCGATCCGACAACGGGAATTTAGCGGGGCTTGACCATAAGCGCCATTCACTTTTTCTTATCGTCTGAATAAGGCATTTGTTATTGCTGTGCACCATGCGGAATGATTGCCCGCCGTAGCGCCAGCGCCGTCCCGAGGGATACCAATGACCCAACGGCTGGCACTAGTACCGCTGCGCATAACTTTTTGCGGTTTGATTTGGCTTTGCCGGGTCTCGCCCCGGCGGGCGAGGTACTTTCTTGCTGCGCGGCAAGAAAGTACCCAAAGAAACGCGCCCCGCTGCCCCGGCCTTCGGCTTCTCTCGCTACGGACTATCGTGCCGGCCGGCTTCGAAACTCGCCTGCGGCTCAGACAACGAAGCCGGACACCCCCGGCCCGACAGTCCTCCGCTCGGCGCGGCAGAAGGGATCAAGCGTCGGTTCTCGACCCTAAACCGCCCTTCGATTTATTGCCGTGACTGCCGGCACTTGTCCCAAAATGGACGCTATTTGGCCTGTAGTCGATAGAGGTAGTCGATCAACGCAAGGATCCGACCCCGGACAGCCGCTTCGGGGTTGTAGGCATAGTCGTCGTACCTAGGTGCGGCACTGACCGAATAGTGCGTACCCCAGATCGGCATGGCACGCGACCCATGAGCTTTGACTTCCTCTCGACCATCGATCACGTTATAGACGCGCGTGACAGGAAAAACGCCACCGTTCCGCTTGGCAAGAGTCGTGATGTCCGGCACGGTCAATTGCATGGCTTCGGCAAAAGATCCTTTTCCTTTGCCATTCAACCCATGGCAGGTGGCACAGCTCTGATCGTATTCCATCTTGCCGATATCGAATTTGTCTGCACCACAGACAGGCACTGACAGAGCCGAGGCAACCACCAACGCAATCCAATTAGTCGCTTTCATAGCACCCCCTCGTGTAAATCGACATAACCTACCCACCCATCCTACCTTTGTAGCCTATGCTCCCTCCCTATACAAATCTGGCAATTGGGGGGCAGGCCAAGATCATGATCCGACCCTTGGTGTTATTTGCCACAATTTTTCTGGCGTGTCTGTCTGGCAGCATTTCGGCCGGGGAATTGCAGTGCGAGGACCGCAGTGTCTTCATTCACGGTACAGAACCGCAGGACGTTTTGGATGGCTGCGAGGCAGTGAAATTTGCAGCCCGCTTTTTTGTCTCTTTGGGGCTTTCAATACCAGAGGGTGTATCTATAGAACTGATGGATGCCCAACATACGTCGCTGCTGGCCGCGCATGAAACGGGTAACTATGATGCCCAGAAAAGCGCAATACGGATCCTGGCCTATCGCGCTGCGGTCAAGGCAACCGAAGCGAACGAACAAGGGCTCGGCCGGATAGCTACACGCACCCACTGGCGAAGTTACATCGTCCATGAACTTGCCCATGCCGCTATCCATGCTGGATGCGACAAGGCTTGCCCATCGCGAGCCATTCACGAGTATGTCGCGGCAGTGGCTCAACTAGCCAGTTTGCCAACGGTAGAGCTTAGCGAATTGTTGATCCCGTATCGCAACCTGGAACCCTTCCAGCACCTCGCTGAGATCACGGAAATCTACTACGCCATCAATCCACATTATTTTGCAGTCAAGTCCTATAAGCATCACCAGCAGCAATCTGACCCTGGTGCATTCCTTCGACGTGTGCTCGTTCCGTCGGACTAGCGAAATGGAATCACGCCACGTTTGCCCACTTCCGGCTGACTCCTGCCGTGCCTGGCTGATCGAGGAAGTACCGCTTCTGGCCGAAAGTTGCCGCATGAAAAAGTCGGCGCTGGCGCTACGGCGGCGGGCGACTGGCTTGACGCTGCGCCCTACTTTGTCAGCGCCATGTAGAGCATCGGCAGCTTCTCGGGCAACCGCTCGATGCGATCGAGCACTTCATAACGATTGCCGAAAATTTCGTGCACGTAGTCATCGGCTTTGGGGTCGAGGCTGAGGCAGAAGGTGGTGACGCCCTTGGTCGCCAGTTCCTCGACCGCCTTCTTCGCGTCGGCGCGCAGGTGGTCCGGATCGGTGACGTCGATGTCGGATGGTTCGCCGTCGGTCAGCAGCAGCAGGATCTTCTTGTCGGACCGGCGCGCGGACAGGTAGTGGCCGGCGTGGCGCAGGGCGGCGCCCATGCGCGTGGACCAACCGGCCTTCATGGCCGCCAGGCGACCCTTGACGGTGTCGTCCCAGCCTTCGGAGAAACCCTTGATGTGGTGGTAGCGCACTTCGTGGCGGGTGTCGGAGTGGAACCCGGCGATGGCGAACGGATCGCCCAGCGCCTCGATCGACCAGGCCAGCAGCGAGACGGCCTCCTGGCTGAGTTGGAGGATCGTCTGGCTGCCGTCGGCAATCTTCTCGTTGAGGGATTCCGACAGGTCGAGCAGCAGCATCACCGTGATGTCGCGGCCGTCGGTGCGGTGGCTCATGTTGATGCGCGGATCGGGCGTGGCGCCGCCCTTGAAGTCGATCAGCGAGCGGATGGCCACGTCGAGGTCGAGCTCGGTGCCTTCTTCCTGGTAGCGGATGCGCACCTTGTCCTGCGGCTTCAGCAGATCGAGCAGGCGCTTCAGTCGCTTGGCCAGCGCGGCGTGCTTGGCCAGCAGCCGGTCGATGACCACGGGATTGCCGCTGGGGTGCAGGGATTCGTAAAGGCTTACCCAGTCCGGCCGGTAGCTCTGGCTCTGATAGTCCCACTCGGGATAGTGGCGCGGCGGCAGGCCCAGTACCTCCGACTCCTTCTTGTTCTGCTTGTCCGGGTCGTCGAAGAAGTCCTCGTCGTCGCTATCCTCGATGAATAGCCACATGTGGCGGTTGTCGTCGCGGTAGTCGATGACCGTGTCGTCGAAATGCACCTTGGCCAACTGGTCGCTCTGGCGGCGCGTCTTGGCGACATAGGCGAGCGCCAGGTTGGCGACTTCCGTCGTGCTGGCCTCGCCGTTGTCCGCCAGCAGGACGTGAAAGCGGCGGACGTACTCGAGCAGATCCGCGTCCGTGTAGCCGTGGCCGGGGTCGATCAGCGCGCGCGACAGCATGGCCAGGCGGTGGCGCAGGCAGGAGGTGGTCTCGGGATCGCAGGCAGCCGCGACGGGCTTCGGGTGCAGGGCGAGGAAGGTATGGCGCAGGCCCGGGTATTCGCGGATCAGCAGGTTCTCGATGCGGCAGTCCTCGAAGAACTCCACCGCCATGCGCTGGAAGGGGCTCCAGTTGTCGGCGATTTGCGGCCTGCTCCAGCGGCGGTGGCCGATCATGTGGGCGAGCATGGCGCGGTAGCGGTCGAGGCCGCTGACCGTGCCAGCCGGGCCGGGTGCGTCATCGAGGACGTCGGGTATGCGCAGGCCGAGCTTGTCGTAATAGGGGATCGGCTTGCGCAGTTCGTCGAAAGCGGTCGAATAGGGCACCAGCACGTCGCTGTCGCGCCACAGCGCGCGCAGGTAGAGGTCGAGCTGCCGTTCGACATCGGCGAACAGCGTGCCATGGCGTTCGCGCTGCAGCACGGCGCGGCTGTCGGCCGACTGCGAGCTTGAAATACTCGATCTGTCGTTCCGGGTGGCTGGCGTAGTTGCGAATGCCGTATTCCACCCAGTTCTTCACCCCGGCCATGGCCAGCAGCTTGGTGAGGAACGGCGCCTGGGCGAAGAACTCGGGCAGGCCCGGGGCTGGGGAAGGTGGTGTGATGGCCGTGGATCGAGCCGGTGGTGCGCACCATCAGGTCCTGCGCGATGTCGATGTAGAACTGCAGCTGCTCCGCCGACTGCAGGCGGCGGGCCACGGCCGCCAGCGTTTGCAGGAAAGGCGCGATGGCCTTGCCGTTGGGCGACTTCTGCATCGCGCGCACGAAGTTCATGACCTGCGGCAGGGCGTCGCCGCCGATGGCGGTGGCGACACTTGGCCACTCTTCGAGGAAGGCGAGCATCGGCTCGGGGCCGCGGCCCAGCTTGCCGAGAACGCGTGCCGCCTCGAGGTAGGCTTTCATCTCCTCGCGCGAGAAGACGGTCAGCGCCTCGTAGACGCATTCCTCGAAGACGTCCGCTACCGGCGGGAAGCCGCAATCGACTTCGTGCCAGTAGGTCTGTACCTGCGGGTGCATCATGGAACCCTTGCGGGCGTCCATCACGGGGCGGATTGCGGTGGGCATTGCCGTGTCCTTCAACGCGGTGGCTCCGGCTGTCGCCGTCCCGCCAGCGCCGATTATTTTTTAGGCAAAGGTCGCGTCGATCGCGTGGTCGAGCGTCGC
The DNA here is from genome assembly GCA_963709555.1 of uncultured beta proteobacterium. GTDB lineage: Bacteria > Pseudomonadota > Gammaproteobacteria > Burkholderiales > Rhodocyclaceae > Sulfurisoma. Next base: position 34,506 of record CAVPWR010000008.1, read on the forward strand.
GCGGATGTCCGTGTCGTCAGTGATCGGCCGCGCCATGGCCATGCGGCAGGCGTCCTTGGGATCGACGCCGCCCTTGATCAGCGTCGCGGCATAGACGATCAGGCGGGTCGAGATGCCCTCGTCGAGGCCATGGCCCTTGAGGTTGCGCGCGGTCTGGCCGATCTTCACCAGCTTGGCCGACGGTCGCCTCATCCAGCCCCGTTTCCTTGGCGATGATCTGCGACTCCAGCGTCGCTTCCGGGTAGTCGAAATCGAAGGCGGTGAAGCGCTGCTTGGTCGACTGCTTCAGGTCCTTCATCAGGCTCTGGTAGCCCGGGGTTGTAGGAGATCACCAGCTGGAAGTCCGGGTGCGCCTCGATCAGTTCGCCCTTCTTGTCGATCGGCAGCGTGCGGCGGTGGTCGGTCAGCGGGTGGATCACCACGGTGGTGTCCTGGCGCGCTTCGACGATCTCGTCGAGATAGCAGATGGCGCCGATGCGCGCGGCGGTGGTCAGCGGGCCGTCGAGCCAGCGCGTGCCGTTGGCTTCGAGCAGGTAGCGGCCGACGAGGTCGGACGGCCGTCATGTCCTCGTTGCAGGCCACGGTGATCAGCGGCTTGCCCAGTTTCCAGGCCATGTATTCGACGAAGCGCGACTTGCCGCAGCCGGTCGGGCCCTTCACCATCACCGGCAGGCGGGCGGCGTAGGCGGCTTCGTAAAGCACGACTTCCTTGCCCTGGGCCTGGTAGAAGGGCTCCTTGTGAACCTTGTATTGATCCTTGTTCGTCATGGTCTTGTCCGATATTGCATAAATCAGTCAGGTATGGCGAAGAAAAAACCCCGCCGTAGCGGGGTCTTTGTCTACCAGAGTCCGGCTTACTTGTGGACGCCGAGCTTTTCACGCCAGCCGGGGAAGATCTTGTCGGCATCGCCCGGGAAGGATTCGAAGGCGCGGGCGAATTCCTTGTGCTCCTTGGCGAACTGGATCGGGTCGGCGCCCGACTTCCAGCACTCGTAGGACTGGCGCAGGGAGATCGCGCCGGCCGCCGGGCTGTCGATGTGGCCGTAGGAGCCGCCGCCGGAGGTGTTGATCACGTTGCCGTGGCCGAGGTTCTCGAAGAAGCCGGGCAGGCGCAGCGCGTTCATGCCGCCGGAGATGATCGGGGTGGTGGGCTTCATGCCGTGCCATTCCTGATGGTAGTAAGGGCCGTCGGCAGAGTCGCGCTCGATCATGTAGGCGATGTTGCGGTCGTCCTTGCCGCCTTCCATCTTGCCGTAGCCCATGGTGCCGACGTGGATGCCGGAAGCACCCTGCAGGCGCGACATCTTGGCCAGCACGAATGCGGTATAGCCACGCTTGGCGCTGGGGGAAGTGATCGCGCCATGGCCGGCACGGTGATAGTGCAGGTACTGGCCGGGATACTGGCGACGGGCGGTGGTGATCATGCCGGGGCCGCCGACATAGCCGTCGACCAGGAAGGCGACCTTGTTGGCATCCGGTCCGAAGGTTTCCAGGATGTAATCGGCGCGGGCGAGCATTTCGTAATGGTCGTCGGCGGTGATGTTGGCGGAGAACAGCTTGGCCTGGCCGGTTTCGTCCATGGCGCGCTTCATCGCGTCATAGACCAGCGGGATGACCTTTTTGGTCGGGCAGAAAACCTGGTTGCCTTGCGGTTCGTCGTTCTTGATGAAGTCGCCGCCGAGCCAGAATTGGTAAGCGGCCTTGGCGAAGGGCTCGGGACGCAGGCCCAGCTTGGGCTTGATGATGGTGCCGGCGATGTAGCCGCCGTCGACGCGGGGACGACCCAGAATGTCCCACAGGTCGGTGATGTCCTTGGCCGGGCCGTCGTACTGGCGCAGCATGGACCAAGGTACATAGAAATCCTGCATTTGCAGATTTTTCACATCGCCCATGCCCTGGTTGTTACCGATGGCCAGGGTCAGGAACGAGACCAGCATGGCGCGACCATCGGTCACGTTGCGGTCGAACAGGTCGTTCGGGTAAGCGACTTTCATCACGCCCTTGGCTTCGTCGATGAAATACACCAGTGCATCCACGCCCTTGGTGAAGTCGTCGGTGGTGGAGACTTCGACGTTGGTGCCGGTCGAGGACTCGGCGGCAATGTGCGCCGCAACTTCCAGGTAACCATAGCCCGCGGCGGGTTCCATGTGATAGGCGACGAGTACGTGCTTGTCACCCTTGATCAGGTCCTCTTCCTTGAGGCTCAGGTCGGCATAGCGTGCGGATTGATCCATTCGTTTTCTCCTCGTTATTGGCGTAGTGATCGTTGGTGTTTGTTGCGGTGTTCGGTTGCAGCGTGGGAAGGCATCTTAGTGAGTGTGGTCTATAAAGGCCATTCACGATTTTTTATCGTCATCATCAGGTATTTTTGATGATCTCCTGATGCCAGGTTTTCAACAGTGCGACATCGACATAGGCCTTGCCATGCATGTCGCCACGACGGACCTGACTGGGTTTGCCCGGTTCGCCGAGGTCCGACAGCACGGCGAAGGCGCCTGTGAAATCGTGGTCGAGCGTGTACTCACTCTCTGTCACCAGCGTCGGCAGGCCGGCGGCCAGGCTGGCCTTGAGACCATTGGTCGAGTCCTCGAAGGCGAGGCAGGCGGAGGCCGGCAGGTTCATCTTCTCCAGCACCCAGGTGTAGATGTCGGGCGCGGGCTTTTTCTTCGGTACCACGTCGCCGGCGCCGATCACTTCGAACCATGACTCCGCATCGGGCGCAAGGCTGGCCTTGAGCAGGCTGGTGACGTTCTCGGGCGTGGTGGTGGTGGCGATGGCCAGGCGCAGGCCGGCGGCCCGCGCCTCCTGCATCAGGCGCGCCACGCCGGGTTGCATCGGGATGCCGCCTTTTTCCGCAAGGGCCATGTAGTGGCGGGTCTTGGCCGCATGCAGGGCCTTGATCCGCGCGTCGGCGTCAGCTTGCTGCAGAAAGGCCTGATCGTGCTTTTCGCAGAAGAAGCGCATGCGCTCCTTGCCGCCGGTGACGGCGAGCAGTTCGCCGTAGAGCGCGGCATCCCAGTTCCAGGAGAGGCCGGCTTCGGCGAAGGCGGCGTTGAAGGCGATGCGATGGCCGTCGCGCTCGGTATCGGCGAGTGTGCCATCGACGTCGAAAATCAGGGCTTGAAGTGGTGAATGAGTGTTCATGGCCGCGCAGCTTAGTCGCGAATAACCATAAGAGGAAGTCAGACTTTCTTATCGCAATGATAAGATGATCACTGCCATGAAAAATATCACCTTGCGCCAACTCAAGGTCTTCGAAGCCGTCGCGACCCATCTCTCGTTTTCGCGCGCCGCCGCGGAGCTGCACCTGACCCAGCCGGCGGTATCGATGCAGGTGCAAGCCCTGGTCGAGCAGGCCGGCGTGCCGTTGTTCGAGCAGATCGGCAAGAAGATCTATCTGACGGCGGCCGGCGAGGAACTGCAGCGCCACGCGCGGCGCATTGCCCAGCAGCTGCGCGAGGCAGGGGAGGCGATGGCCGCGATCCGCGGCATCAAGGGCGGTCGCCTCAACATCGGCGTGGTCTCGACTGCCAAGTACATCGCGCCGCGCCTGCTGGTGGCCTTCCGCGCCAACCATGCCGAGGTCGAGCTGCGCCTCGGCGTCGAAAACCGCGAGACCGTCGTGCGCCACCTCGCCGACAACGAGATCGACCTTGCAATCATGGGCTCGCCGCCCAAGGATTTCGAGACCATCGCCGAAGTGTTCGCCGAGCATCCCCACGTCATCGTGGCTTCCCCCGGGCATCCGCTGGCGGCGCAGCAAAGCATTACCCCGGAGTCATTGGCTGGAGAGCCCTTCCTGATCCGCGAACCGGGCTCGGGCACACGTGCGGCGATGGAGCGATTCTTCGTCGAGACCGGCGTGCAGCTCCGCCAGACGGTGGAACTGGCGAGCAACGAGGCCATCAAGCAGGCCGTAATGGCCGGCATGGGACTGTCGTTCATTTCCGAGCACTCCATCGGTCTGGAACTGTCGGTGGGGCGCATCTCCAAGCTGGATGTCGTCGGCACGCCCGTGATCCGCCACTGGCATATCGTGCATCGACCGGAAAAGCAGTTGCTGCCGATGGCAGTGGCTTTCCTCGATTTCATGCGGGCCGAGGCGCCGCGCCTGATCGCCGAACAACCGCCGGGATGGTGTCCGGTGCCGGTGGCCCTGCCGGCGAAGAAGTAACGGAGTTAGTCGGGTCCGGCGGATAAGCACCGCCGCCAGCCAACTCCTACCCCTGCCAGGTTTCTGCTCAAGGGGCTCTTCCGGAAGCCTTGCGCAGCCGCGCTTCCAGTTCCTCGGCCATCAGAACCAGCGCCTTGTCGCGGATCTTGGCGGCGCCCTGGTGGTATTGGCGCACGGTGCAGGGCACGGGTTCATGCAGGGCGGCTCGTCCTTCATCCCGGAAGTCGGACCAGCACAGGATCGGCAGGTCGTACAGGCTCGAATCCACCAGCACCCATTCGCGCTCGTCGAGCAGCAGGGACATGGGGGGCAGTTCCTGCAAACCGAAGCATGTCTGCCGGTGCTCTGACCTCCAGTAGCGCCTCCAGGCATTCCAAACCGGCGCCGGAATGCGCGAGGGGTACTGGGCGAGGGCGGGGATGTCTCGCAGGCGCTCGTACATGGTCGGCCGATCAGTTCCGCGGGCGATTGCCGGGCGCCTTACTCGTCCTCGCCCAGTTCCGGGTCCCAGCCCTTGGCGCGGGCGGTCTGAATGGCGCGTTCGTAGAGTTCGCCATGGCGCTTCAGCAGGTCCGGCGGCAGTCGGCTGGGCAGGCCGGCGTACTTGTCCCATTCCACCTGCACCTTGTCCATCAGCAACTGCATGCGGCCGAGGTCCCAGCCGGTGCAGTCCTCGGTTTCCGGGATGAAGCCGAACACCCGGCCGTCGAGCACGATACGGCCGAGTTGGGTGATGCCGTGGTGGTCCTGGTTGAAGCCGACGTAAGTGGTTTGCATGGTGTGTTTAGCGGGTTAAGCCTGCATAGAGCAGCGGGAGCTTCTCCGGCAGGCGTTGAACATGGTCGACGACCATGTAGTTCTTCTGGCCGAAGATGCGCGAGACGTAATTATCCGCGCGCGGGTCCAGACTCATGCAATAGGTGGTGACGCCGAACTTCGCCACTTCTTCCACCGCCTTCTTGGTGTCGTAGCGCAGGTATTGCGGGTCGCGCACGTCCACGTCGGCCGGCTCGCCGTCGGTGATGACGATCAGCAGCTTCTTCGCCGAGCGTTGCAGTTGCAGATGGTGTCCGGCGTGGCGGATGGCCGCGCCCATGCGGGTGGACAGTTGGCCGGTCATGCCAGCGAGTTTGGCCTTCGGCACCTCGTCCCAGTGCTGGTCGAAGTCCTTGAAGCGGTAGTACTCGACGTCGTGGCGGCCGTCCGAGCAGAAGCCGTGGATGGCGAAGGGGTCGCCGACCTTGTTGATGGCGTCGGCCAGCAGCACGCAGGCCTGCTGGGTGAGTTCGCGCACCGAGTATTCCTGGTCCTGCACCTTTTCGTTGGTCGATTCCGACAAGTCGAGCAGCACCAGGATCGAGAAGTCGCGGGTCTTGCGCACGCTGCGCATCATGATGCGCGGATCGGGCTGGTTGCCGAGGCGGATGTCGGTGAAGCTGGCGATCGCGGCGTTGATGTCGATCTCGTCGCCGTCCTCGAGCCGGCGAATGCGCTGCACGCCCTGAGGCTGCATCGCGTCGAGCAGGAACTTCATGCGATGGATCTCGCGCTTGTACTGGGCGGTGATGCCGTCGATGATCGTCAGGTCACCGGACTTGGCGCGCTTTTCCAGCACGGTGGCCCAGGCGGGACGCTCCAGCTGGATCTGGTAATCCCATTCGGAATAATGGAAGGGGTCGGACAGCGGCTCCTTGCCTTCAAGTTCGTTGAAGCTCTTGCCATTGCTCTCGTCGCCGATGTTCTCGTAGGGGAACAGCTCGGTGCCGAGCACCCAGATTTCTTCGGCATCGTCGCCTGCCGTTTCGACATCGATCTCGTTGGCCATTTCCATCACGTTGACGTACTTGCGCACCTGCTTGATGGACTCGTAGCCGGCGCTGGCGGCCTTGTCGAAATCGAATTCCTCGAATTCCCAAAAATAGCGGTTGTCGTCGCGGTAGACTGCGGTGAGGACATCGGCGCGCGGGTGGAAGGGAATGCGCCGCTCGGTGAAGGCATGTGCCAGCTGCACGCCGATTTCCCACGACACCCGATTGTCCTCCAGGCGATCGGCAGCCTGGGCGAAGAGGGTGCGGCCTTCGGCGATCCAGGGATCGTCGTCCGCATAGCCGTCGTCGAGCAGGGCGCGGGCGAGCCGGTTGATGGCATCGCCGCAGTTGTTGGCCTGGTTGGGGCTGATGACGTGGAATCCGGCCCATAGCTGCTTGAGGCCGGGGAACTTGCGGATCGCCAGGGTTTCGACGCGGGCATCCTCGATGACGGAAATGACCGCCATCTGCCAGGCATTGAGCGCCTCGGCCGAGATCGGCTCGCGCGTGTAGGCGATGTGCGCTGCGGCGTGGGCGGCGGTGGCGCGGTAGACCTCGAGCCCGCCGATGCTTTCGCCGGCCGGCGTCTTGAAGTCGTCGAAGGCGTCGGGGAGGTGGATGAGGTAGTCCTCGATGTACGGCTTGTAGCCCTCGCGCGATTCGAAGTCGCCCGAGGTGGGGCGCATGAAGAAGTCGCGGGCCCACAGTGCGCGCAGATACATGTTGATGCGCCGCTGCACGTCCACCAGCAGGGTGCCCTTGCGTTCCTTCTGCAGCATCGCCAGCGACTCTTTCGACTCGAGGCTGAAATAGCGGATCTGCTCCTCGTAGTTGGTGCGATGGGCGTGTGCGCCCCACAGCGCCCAGCGGCGCAGGCCGCCCAGCGTCAGCTGCTGGAACAGCACTTCCAGCTTGTCCAGCATCGGCCGCACGCCGCGCGGCGCCTGCGCGATCAGGGTGTTGATGAATTGCAGGTAGTTGAGGAACAGCTGGGCGTCGCCGAGGCGGTTGGCGGCGGTGGCCGAGGTGGCCAACAGCAGCTCGATCACCGCGCCCGAGGTGCGCGAGGCCAGCATCAGCGAGGCGGCGGCGAGGTCGCCGATCACGTCCTCGCCCACCTCCTTGGCCACCATCGGCGCTTCCTCGATCCAGGTCTCCACCAGCGATTCGCCCTTGCCCAGGCCGTGGATGGCGGCCGCGCCCTTCAGGTAGTTGTCGAGGCCGCGCGGCGAGAACACCTTGGTGGCTTCGTGCCAGTTGCCCTGGAGCACGTCGTGGCTGTGCGGCGACAGGTCTTCGAGCAGTTCGGCGTAGTCAGCGAGATTGATCGACATGATTTGCTCAGTTTTACAGTCGGCAGCAGTGAGTGCGTTCGCCGACTGATCAGAAGAACGTCGTTACGGCCGCATCCAGCGCGTCGCGCATGTCGGGGTCGTCGGTGATCGGCCGCACCAGCGCGACGCGGCAAGCCGCCTGGGGGTTCACGCCCTTGGCGATGAGCGAGCCGGCGTAGATCAGCATGCGGGTGGACAGGCCCTCGTCGAGGCCGTGGCCCTTGAGGTTGCGCGAGCGCTCGGCGATCGACACCAACTTGGCGGCGATCTCGGCGTTGGCGCCGGACTCGTGCGCCACGATCTCGGTTTCGATGGCGTGCTCGGGATAGGTGAAGTCGAGGCCGCCGAAACGCTGCTTGGTCGACTGCTTGAGGTCCTTCATCAGCGACTGGTAGCCGGGGTTGTAGGAAATCACGATCTGGAAATCGGGATGGGCGTGAACCAGCTCGCCCTTCTTTTCCAGCGGCAGCACGCGGCGGTTGTCGGTCAGCGGGTGGATCACCACGGTGGTGTCCTGGCGCGCTTCGACCACTTCGTCGAGATAGCAGATGGCGCCGTGGCGCGCGGCGATGGCGAGCGGTCCATCCTGCCATTCGGTGCCCTGGGCGGAGAGCAGGAAGCGGCCGACCAGGTCGGAGGCGGTCATGTCCTCGTTGCAGGCCACGGTGATCAAGGGCTTGTTCAGCTTGTGCGCCATGTATTCGACGAAGCGGGTCTTGCCGCAGCCGGTCGGCCCCTTGAGCATCATCGGCATGCGCACGGAGTAGGCGGCTTCGAACAGCTCCACCTCGTCGGCGACGGCGCGATAGTAGGGTTGCTGGGTGATGCGATATTGATCGACGATGTTGCTCATGCGAGGCTCCTAGAAGAGAACGCGGATTTGTCCATGAATGGGGCGCAAGTCAGGTTGCAAAGCGACGGCGCGCCATTCGTCGAGAAACCCGGAAAAAGAGCCCCCGCGGCGCTTGCCGCGCGGCGGGGGCCAATTACCGCCAACCGCTTTGCTGCTTAAACCGTCTTGCCGCGGAAGATAACCATCGCGGCACCCTGCGACTGGTTGAAGTTGTTGTAGCCGATCAGGCGAACATGGTTGTCGGGGTTGGCCTTGTGGCAGGCTTCGGCTTCAGCCAGAACGCGGTCGACATCGGTTTCACCGAACATCGGCAGCTTCCACATGTACCAGTACGAGTCCATCAGGTACGCGGGTTCGATGTGCTCGATCGCCGGGTTCCAGCCCTTCTTGACCAGATATTCGACCTGCTTGCGGATGTTGTCTGCAGTCATCGCGGGCAGGTAGGAGAAGGTCTCGAACTTGCGGCTGGCGGGGTCGCTCAGACGGCTTTTGTAATCCATCACTTCAGACATATTCATTTCCTTTCGAATGGGTTGGCACTCCCCTCCTCCAGACGGGGAGGGAGATGAGCAATTACTTGTGGGCGACGTCCAGCTTGTCGACGGTGTCGAATTCGAACTTGATCTCTTTCCAGGTTTCCATGGCGATCTTCAGTTCCGGGCTGTGCGAAGCGGCGGCGGTCAGGATGTCCTTGCCTTCCTTCTCGATGGCGCGACCCTGGTTGCGGGCTTCGACACACGCTTCCAGCGCGACGCGGTTGGCAGCGGCACCGGCAGCATTGCCCCAGGGGTGGCCGAGCGTACCGCCACCGAATTGCAGCACCGAGTCGTCACCGAAGATGGAGACCAGCGCCGGCATGTGCCAGACGTGGATGCCGCCGGAAGCAACCGGGATCACGCCGGGCATGGAGCCCCAGTCCTGATCGAAGAACAGGCCGCGGCTACGATCTTCCTTGATGAACTCGTCACGCATGGTGTCGATCCAGCCCAGGGTAGCTTCGCGGTCGCCTTCCAGCTTGCCCACAACGGTACCGGAGTGCAGGTGGTCGCCTCCGGACAGACGCAGCACCTTGGTCAGCACGCGGAAGTGGATGCCGTGGTGCGGGTTGCGGTCGAGCACGGCGTGCATGGCGCGGTGGATGTGCAGCAACATGCCGTTGTCGCGACACCAGTTGGCCAGACCCGTGTTGGCGGTCAAACCGCCGGTCAGGTAGTCGTGCATGATGATCGGTGCGCCGATTTCCTTGGCGAACTCGGCACGCTTGTACATCTCTTCCGGGGTTGGCGCGGTAACGTTCAGGTAGTGACCCTTGCGCTCGCCGGTCTCGCGTTCGGCTTTCAGGGTTGCTTCGTGAACGAAGGCGAAACGGTCACGCCAACGCATGAACGGCTGGCTGTTGACGTTCTCGTCGTCCTTGGTGAAGTCCAGACCGCCGCGCAGGCACTCATACACGGCGCGACCGTAGTTCTTGGCAGACAGACCCAGCTTCGGCTTGATGGTGCAGCCCAGCAGCGGACGGCCGTACTTGTTCATGCGGTCACGTTCGACCTGGATACCAGCCGGCGGGCCGCCACAGGTCTTGACGTAGGCGATGGGGAAGCGGATGTCTTCCAGACGCAGGGCGCGCAGGGCCTTGAAGCCGAACACGTTGCCGACCAGCGAGGTCAGCACGTTGACCACGGAACCTTCTTCGAACAGGTCGATCGGGTAGGCCACGAAGGCGTAGAAGCAGGTGTCGTCGCCGGGCACGTCTTCAATGCGATAGGCGCGGCCCTTGTAGTAATCCAGGTCGGTCAGCAGGTCGGTCCACACCGTGGTCCAGGTGCCGGTTGAAGACTCGGCAGCCACGGCGGCTGCGACTTCCTCGCGCGACACGCCCGGCTGCGGGGTGATCTTGAAACAGGCGAGGATGTCGGTATCCAGGGGGGTGTATTCCGGGGTCCAGTAGGTCTGGCGATATTCCTTTACGCCAGCGTTGTACGTCTTAACAGCCATGTCTCGCTCCTTGCTAGGATGTTGGTTGGCGGGCGGGTCAGGCCCCGTTCGCATGCATACGCAACCCATCGGTGCATTGCATGGGGCGAGACTTTAAAGGTCTGAACTAATAAGTGGAACTTAATGTTCTTAAATAGTAGGATTTACAAAAGTAAATGATTTATCACTGGACACTCCAGCAGTTCCGCCTCTTCGAGGCCGTGGCGCGGCACCGCAGCTACACGCGCGCAGCCGAGGAGTTGCACTTGACCCAGCCGGCCGTGCATATTCAGGTCAAGCGCCTCGAAGAGAGCATGGGACTGCCGCTGATCGGGATGGCCGGGAAGAAGCTTCTGCTCACCCGTGCCGGCGAAGAGGTCTACGCAGCCGTTCTGGACGTGACAACCCGGCTGCAAGCCCTCTCCGACACCCTGACGGACATGAAGGGCAAGGTGGCCGGCCCGCTGAAGGTGGCGGTGGTCACCTCCGCCAAGTTCTTCATGCCGCATTTCCTGGGGCGCTTCGTGCACGAATATCCGGAGGTGCAGCCGCAGTTGACGGTCACCAACCGGGCGCGGGTGCTGGAAAGGCTGTCCAACAATGTCGACGATTTCGTCGTGCTCGGCCAGATTCCCGAGAAGCTCGATCTGGTCGCACTGCCTTTCCTGGAAAATCCCTTGGTGCTGGCCGCGCATCCGGAGCATCCCCTGGCCCGGGAAAAGAACATCCCGATCAGCCGCCTGGCCAATGAGCGCTTCCTTTTGCGCGAACCCGGCTCGGGCACGCGCAGCAGCACCGAGCGGCTGTTCGCGGAGCATGGGCTGACCCTGCGTCCATACATGGAACTGGGTTCCGGCGAAGCGATCAAGCAGGCCATCATGGCCGACCTGGGGATTTCCATCGTGCCGATGGGGAGCCTGGAACTCGAGCTGGATGCCGGGCGCATCGCGATACTCGACGTCGAAGGCTTTCCCATGTGCCGAATGTGGCATGTGGCGCACCTGGGTGGTAAGCGGCTTGGCCTCACCGCGGCAACCTTTCTTGAGTTCCTTGTGCGCGAAGGGAGGAAATCGGTACCGGAGCACACCGATGTCGCCCCCCGCCAATCCGTCAAGCGCAAACGCGGGAGGGCCGCGTAGGCAAACGTGATGGGCAGCCGGTGTCCCGCGAGGGAACGCCGACGCGAAGCCGTTCCGATCAGTGTTCAGGGATTGGTCATCAACCTCAGCCCGATCAGCACGAAAATGCCGCCGGCGATGCGATCGAGCCAGGTGCCGATAGCCGGGTGGCGCCGCAGCGACTGCCCGATACCGCCGGCGAACCAGCCGATGGCGCCGAAAATCAGCGCCGCTTGCAGCGTGAATACGATGCCGAGTTGCGCCGTCTGCCAAGCCACGGCACCACGGCCGGCGGCGACGAACTGGGGCAGGAAGGCGAGGAAGAAGAGGATGACCTTGGGGTTGATGGCGTTGGCGACCAGGCCCTTGGCGAACAGCCTGGGGACGCTTTCCGTCGGCAGGTCCCGTGCCGTTGTGCCGGGTGGTCGGGCGTTGCGGATGGCCTGCACGCCGAGCCAGACGAGGTAGAGCCCGCCCGCGATCTTGAGCGCGGCGAAGGCGTGGCTCGATGCGGCGATCAGTGCCGAGATGCCGAGTGCCGCCAGCGCGGTGTGGCTGAGGCAGCCGATGGCGCAGCCGAGGCCGAAGGCGATGCCGGCGCGGCGGCCGCGGGCGATGCCGAGGCTCAGCACCATCAGGTTGTCGGGCCCCGGCGCCAGCGTGATCAGCACCGCCGCGACAAGGAAGGCCGAAAGTTGCGGCAGGGTGAGCAGCGCGTCCATGAGGAAAGCAAAAAGTCGGCGCTGGCGCTACGGTGCCGCGCCTATTCCACTTTCCATTTGATCGAGCAGCCCATGCTCGGAATCTGCTCGGCCGGGCCCTTGCCGGTCAGCGCCACCTGCCGCATCGCTTCGAACAGGTCGCGGCGCACACCTTCGGGCGCCGCTTCCTTGCGCGACTCGTCGAGGCGGCCGCGGTACTGCAATTCCATCTTGTCGTTGAAACCGAAGAAATCCGGAGTGCATACGGCGCCGTAGGCCTTGGCGATCTGCTGCGACTCGTCGAGGACGTAGGGGAAGGGGAAGTCGAGATCCTGCGCGAGCTTCACCATGTTGTCCCACGAGTCCTCGGGGTAGTCGGACGGGTCGTTGGACATGATGGCGATGGCATTCATGCCCAATGCTTTCAGCTCTCCGGTGTCGCGGATCAGGCGATGGATCACGGCCTTGACGTAGGGGCAGTGGTTGCAGATGAACATCACCAGCAGGCCCTTGGGGCCGCGTGCCGAAGCGAGGGTGTAACGCTTGCCATCGACGCCGGGCAGGTCGAAATCGATGGCGGGGCGGCCGAAGTCGCAGACGGGGGTGGTGGTGCTGACCATGAGAACTGTCTCCTGTTTTATTGCGGATCTACTGCCGCCGCCGGGCCGCCCCAAGGCGGCAGCGCCCCCGGTGGGGGCAGCGAAGCCTGAGGCTGAGCGTGGGGGCATCTATAATGGCCCAATGATACCGCGCATCCACTGCCCGCAAGGCCTGGCGCCTGGCGCCCACGTCGCGCTGCCGGAAACGGCGGGGCATCACGTCGCCCGCGTGCTGCGCTTCAAGGAAGGCGATGGGCTGACGTTGTTCGACGGCCGCGGCGGCGAATGGACTGCGACCATTTCGCGCATCCACAAGGACGAGGTACATGCCGACCTGAAGGCCTTCGATCCGGTCGAGCGCGAGTTGCCTTTCGCCGTCACGCTGGTGCAGGGGATCGCCGCCGCTGACAAAATGGACTGGATCATCCAGAAGTGCGTCGAGCTCGGCGTGGCGGCAATCCGCCCGGTGGCTGCGAAGCGTTCGGTGATCCGGCTCTCGGGCGAGCGCATGGAACGACGCGTCGCCCACTGGCAGGCCATCGCGGCGGCGGCCTGCGAGCAGTGCGGGCGCAACCGCGTGCCCCAGGTGGCGCCGATTGTTGATCTGCCTCAATACCTTGCCGAGCCGCGCAGCGAAAATGAGCTGCGTCTGCTGGCGCTGCCGACAGAAACGCGGCGCCTGCGCGATCTGCCGCGGCCGGTAGGCGGCATCAGCCTGCTGGTCGGGCCGGAAGGCGGTTTTGAAGAAGGCGAATTGCTGGCGGCACGCGCGGTTGGTTGCGAGGGAGTGAATCTGGGGCCGCGGGTGTTGCGCACCGAAACTGCCGGTGTCGCGGCCATCGCGGGCATGTTGGCTTTGTGGGGAGACTAAAAATGTTCGAATCGGCTGAGCTGGGTCACAAGATCGACAAGGCAACCTACAAGAAGGAAGTGCCGGCCCTGCGCGCGGCCTTGCAGGACGCCCAGTACGATCTCAAGGAAAACGGCAAGATTCCGGTGGTGGTGCTGGTCAGCGGCCAGGACGGCGCCGGCAAGGGCGAGACCATCAACATCCTCTACGAGTGGATGGATCCCCGCTTCATCTCGACGCTGGCCTTTTCCGCGCCGACCGACGAGGAGCGCTCGCGTCCCTTCATGTGGCGCTACTGGCGCGCGCTGCCGCCCAAGGGCCGCGTCGGCGTGTTCGCCGGCTCGTGGTATTCGAGCCCGATCCACGACCGCCTTGACGGCGGCATGACCAAGGCGGCGATGGATGCGCGCATCGACCAGATCAACCGCTTCGAGGCCATGCTGGTCAACGAGGGCGCGCTGGTGCTCAAGTTCTGGTTCCACCTGACCAAGGACGGGCAGAAGCGCCGGCTCAAGGCGCTGGAGAAGGATCCGAAGACGGCCTGGCGCGTCACCAAGTGGAACTGGGACCGCCTCAAGACCTACGACAGGCTGCAAGAGGTGGTCGGCCACGTGTTGCGCATGACCAACTCGCCCTGGGCGCCATGGACCATCATCGAGGGCGAGGACGACCGCTATCGCTCGCTCACCACCGGCAAGATATTGCTCGAGGCGATCCGCCAGCGCCTGGCCCATCCGGAAAAACAGTTCACCCCGGTGGCACCGCCGGCAAGGCCCAACATCGACGGCCGCGACGTGCTCTCCGAGCTCAAGCTCAATCGCAAGCCGATCAGCAAGGCCGACTACGAAACGCAGCTGGCCAAATGGCAGGGCAAGCTGTCCGAACTGGTGCGCGATCCGCGCTTCAAGAACCATTCGGTGATCTGCGCCTTCGAGGGCTCTGATGCCGCCGGCAAGGGCGGCACCATCCGCCGCATCATCTCCGCGATGGATGCGCGCGATTACCAGATCGTGCCGGTCGCGGCGCCGACCGAGGAAGAGCGCGCCCAGCCCTATCTGTGGCGCTTCTGGCGCCACATCCCGCGCACCGGCCGGGTGACGATCTTCGATCGCACCTGGTATGGCCGCGTACTGGTCGAACGCGTCGAAGGCTTCTGCGCCGAAGCCGACTGGCTGCGCGCCTATTCCGAGATCAACGACTTCGAGCACGACCTCTCGGATGCCGGCGTCATCGTCGTCAAGTTCTGGCTGCAGATCAGCAAGGAAGAGCAGCTCAAGCGCTTCAAGGAGCGCGAGAAGATCGAGTTCAAGCAGTTCAAGATCACCGATGAAGACTGGCGCAACCGCGAGAAGTGGGACGCCTACCACGAGGCGGTGTGCGACATGGTCGACCGCACCAGCACGGGCAACGCGCCCTGGACCATCGTCGAGGCCAACGACAAGAACTTCGCCCGCGTCAAGGTGCTGCGCACGATCTGCGAGCGGCTGCAAGCCGCGCTGGAGACCATGCCCGGCGCCGAGGGCGTGGCCGCCGCCGAAAAACCGAAGAACAAGAAGAAGGACTGACCACAATGCTCCCCCACGCTCGCAAACCCGGCTCGCTGCCCCCATGGGGGGCGCTGGTCGGCTTGGGGCGGCCCGGCGCCGCCCGCCCATGACGATCGAGACCCGCGACACGCCGCCCGAGAGCGACACCCGCCTGGTAGCCTGGGTGCGCCAGGCGGCACCTTACATCCATGCCTTCCGCGGCAAGACCTTCGTCATCGCCTTCGGCGGCGAGGTCATGCAGAGCGGCGCGGCCCAGGCCCTGATCCACGACATCGCCCTGCTCGACAGCATGGGCATCCACCTCGTGCTGGTGCATGGCGCGCGGCCGCAGATCGACGCCGAAATGCAGAGCCGCGGCCTGACGCCGCGCTTCCACAAGGGCTTGCGCGTCACCGACGGCGATGCACTCGAGTGCGTCAAGCGCGCGATGGGCGTGACGCGCATCGAGATCGAGGCGCTGCTGTCGCAGGGCCTGCCCAACACGCCGCTGGCCGGTGGCTACCTGCGCGTCACCGGCGGCAATTTCATCACCGCCCAGCCGGTGGGCGTGGTCGATGGCGTCGATTACCAATACACCGGCGCGGTGCGCAAGATCATCGCCGAGGAAATCCATGCCGACCTGGCGCAGGAAAACGTGGTGCTGATCACGCCCATCGGCGCCTCGCCTTCGGGCGAGATATTCAACCTGGCGTGGGAAGAGGTGGCCGAGGCCGTGGCTACGGCGGTGCATGCCGACAAGCTGATCTATCTCTGCGCCGGAACGGGCCTGCTCGACAAGAAGGGCAAGCTCATCGACGCGTTGACCGTCGACGAGGGCGAACAGCTCGCCGCCCAGCGCGTGAAGCAGGCTGTGGAGGTCGCGCGCGTGCTGCCGGGGGCGTTGCGCGCCTGCCGTGCCGGCGTCGGCCGGGTGCATTTCCTCGACCGCAATGCCGACGGCGCCATGCTCATGGAATTCTTCACCCGCGATGGCTTCGGCACGGTGCTGACCAGTGCGCCGCTGGCGCAATTGCGCGAGGCCACCGCCGAGGATGTCGGCGGGGTGCTGGCGTTGATCGCGCCGCTCGAGGCCGACGGCACGCTGGTCAAGCGCGGACGCGAGCGGCTGGAAATGGAAATTGCTCGCTTTTCCGTGCTTGAGCACGACGGCGTCATCGTCGGCTGCGCGGCGCTCTACCCCTTCTCCAGCGAGAAGGCGGCCGAACTGGCCTGCCTGGCGGTGACGCAGGAGTTTCGCCGCGCCGGCTATGGCGACCAACTGCGCAAGCACATCGAGGCGCGGGCGAAAAAGATGAAGCTGAAGAAGCTCTTCGTGCTGACTACCCGAACTGCACACTGGTTCATCGAGCGTGGCTTCGCCGAGGCGGCTCCCGACGTGCTGCCGACGGCGCGGCGCGAACTCTACAATTTTCAGCGGCGTTCCAAGGTTTTCGTGAAGGCCCTTTAATCCGGCGGCCAGTGCCTCCATCTGAGGGAGGCACGGCAACCTGCCAGTTGAAATTATTGAAAGGAAACAGCTACATGGCGCGCATGGTGAATTGCATCAAACTCGGCCGCGAGGCGGAGGGCTTGGATCTTCCCCCGATGCCGGGCGAACTCGGCAAGCGGATCTGGGAAAACGTCTCGAAGGAAGCGTGGCAGCAGTGGATCAAGTTGCAGACCATGCTGATCAACGAAAACCGCCTCAACCTGGTCGATCCGCGTGCGCGGACCTATCTGGCCGAGCAGGTCACCAAGCATTTCTTCGGCGAAGGTGCCGATGCGGCGAGCGGTTTCGTCCCGCCGAAGCAATAACCGCGCAGCAACCAAACGACAAGGGCCGCCCATATAACAGTGGGCGGCCCTTGTCGTTCGGAGAGGAGGCGCGTCAGTTGCCGCTGGCGACCTCGCGCTCGATGCCCTCGAGGCCGATGTGCCGCACGTCGCGGCCCTTGACCATGTAGACGACGTATTCCGAGATGTTCTTGGCATGGTCGCCGATGCGCTCGACGGCCTTGGCGATGAACAGCAACTCGAGCGAGGAGGAGATCGTGCGCGGATCCTCCATCATGAAGGTGATGAGCTGGCGCATGCTGGCCTTGAAATCGGCGTCGACCTCCTTGTCCTGCCGCGCGATCTGCGCCGAGACCGTGGGGTCGGTGCGGGCGAAGGCGTCGAGCGCCTTGCGCAGCATGTCAATCGCGACGTTGGCCCCACGGCGCAGTTCGATGCGCGGCACGAAGGGCATGTCGCCCGAGTGCAGCGTGCGTGCGCGCTTGGCTACCTTCTTCGCCTCGTCGCCGACACGCTCCAGGTCGGTGATGGTCTTGATCACTGCCATGATCAGACGCAGGTCGGAGGCGGCCGGCTGACGCCGCGCAATCAGGTGGGCGCAGGCTTCATCGAGCTCGACCTCCTGACGATTGACGTCGTGATCGGTGGCCACCACCTGGTCGGCGAGCACCAGGTCGCCGTTTTCCAGTGCGTCGAAGGCGCGGACGATCTGCTGCTCGACCAGGCCGCCCATCTGCAGCACGCGGGAGCGGATATTTTCGAGGTCGGCATCGAACTGCTTGGCGATATGTTCGCTCATGGTGAGGCTCTCCGTTGCGGCATCAGGTCAGGCTGGGCAGTCTATTGCATGGACATGACAGGAATGTTTCACTTGGCGATCTGTTTGACGCCGTCGGGCGTGGCCAGCAGCAGCAGGTCGGCGCCGCGACAGGCGAAAAGGCCGTTGGTGACGACCCCGACAATCTGGTTGAGTTTCGTTTCGAAACCGGCCGGGTCGGCGATGGCCAGGCCATGCACGTCGAGAATGAGGTTGCCGTTGTCGGTGGTGAAGCCGGCGCGCAGCTTGGGCTGGCCGCCGAGCTTGACGATTTCGCGGGCGACGTAGGCCTGCGCCATCGGAATCACCTCGACCGGCAGCGGAAACTTGCCCAGCGTGCCGACGAGCTTGGTCTGGTCGCAGACGCAGATGAACTTGCCGGCCACGGCGGCGACGATCTTCTCGCGTGTCAGCGCGCCGCCGCCGCCCTTGACCATCTCCAGTTTTTCCGTGATTTCGTCGGCGCCGTCGACATAGACAGGCATTTCCGTCACGTCGTTGAGGTCGACGACCTTGATGCCGTGGCCTTCGAGGCGTTTTTTCGTCGCCTCGGAGCTGGCCACCGTGGCGGCGATGCGGTCCTTGATCGCGGCGAGTTCGTCGATGAAGAAATTGGCGGTGGAGCCGGTGCCGACGCCGATGATGCTGCCGGCCGCCACATTGGCGGCGATGTAGTCGCGCGCGGCACGGGCCACGGCCTGCTTGAGTTCGTCCTGGGTCATTGCTGTTCCTTCGGTTCTCGTGTGTCTTGTTCGTCTTGTGGGTATCGTGCTCAGTCGATGGCGGCGAAGCGTACGCGGTCGAAGTCATCCCCCCGCTCGACCAGTTGCGTCAGTTTGACCTGGCGGGCCGCTTCGCCGGTGCGGACCCGGATGACCAGGTCGGCGGCGAAGGCACCGTGCGGCAGGATCAGTTCAAAGCCGTCATCGGACACGAGGATAGCATCAAGATAGCCATCGCCGCCTCCCTCGAGCTTCGACCAGGCCGCGGTTGCGGCGTCCACCAGCGGCTTGACCCTCGCCGCCGCCGAGGGCCAGGCCAGGGTCTCGATGCCGAGCGTGGCCTGCCCGGCGGCATCGCGGCCGATGCGGCGGATGAGGCCGAGGTGCCATTCGATGCCATCGGCGTAGCGCAGGCAGACCAGGCCGCCGATGCGATGCTTGGCCCGTACTGCCGGGGCGATGGCGCCGAGTCCGCTATCGCTGATGTCCGCCTGCACCCAGAGCTCCATCATCTGGCGGTCGCCGGAGAGTTCGAGCTTTTGCAGGACCTCCAGCGGATTGACCACCAGCGGCTGTGCGGGTGGCGCGGGCTCGCCGGGAGTTTCCTCCTTGACCGAGCCGCCGAAGTGGCGCTCCTGGAACAGGGCATTGATGTCGCCGCCGCTGTACTCGAGCGAGCGGCCGGAGCGGGCGAAGCCGGTAAAGGCGATCATGCGCCGCGCCAGGCCGAAGCCGAGCACGACCTGCAGTTCGTCGTGGGTATTGTGGCGGGCCGTGCCGCGCTGCGGCGGGGCATCCGCCCAGTGCTGCATCAGCACCGCGACCAGTTGCCGTACCTGCTCGGCACTGGCGCCGGCTGCATGCAGCGCATCGGGCAACTCGCGCGACTTGCGCAACTCGGCCGCGAGCCGGGTCACGACGGGCCGCAAACGGCCCCGCGCGAGGTAACGCAGGGTGCCCTGTGCCGGCGGGGCGTCGCGTACCAGCGGCACCGGGCCGCGGTCGCCGCCGAGATCGATCTGGTGGGTCGATGCCGCCCCCGCGTTGCCGGCCAGTTCGAGGGCGTCGGCGCTGTCGAGACAGCAGGCGGTCAAGCACCTCGACCTGTTGCGGAACCAGATTGGAGAGCGGCGCCAGCTCGAAATAGGCGGCGACCAGGTACAGCTGCAGGGCCGTGTATTTCTTCTCGGCGCCATCGAACGGCAACGCGGCCTCGTTGGCGATGCCCAGCCGCCCCGCCAGCGAGATCAGGCTGTGCATCTCCTGCCACCAGGCGGCGTCGGCAGGGCGGTAGCGAAAGCGCAGCAGCTTTTTGCGCGTCGCCGCCGCGGCGATGCCGCGCAAGGCAGCGAGCAACAGGTCGCGCTTGTCGATGTCATCCCGGGGGGTGCTCGCCTGCAGGTCGAGGCAGTGACGGTAACCCTGCACCACGTGCCGCAGATTCTGGTCCAGTGCCGTCCATAGCACTTCGGACATGTGCTCGCGGTGCGACGGCGCCAGGTAGCGCTCGAGCAGTGCGGCGCGAGCCGTCTCTGCCGCGGCATCGAGGCGCAGGATGGCGCGCAGCAGCGCGCGCGTGCCGATCTCTTCCTGGAAGCGCGCGCAGTCGGCGAGCCAGTGATCGACGTCCTGCAATGTTCGCGTCGGGTCGGCAGGAATCCCCGCCAGCAGTTCGGCGACGTTGTCGTCCGAACCCAGCGGGTGATTCGACTTGGTGCCGGGCTTCAGCGAAAAAAGCTTACGAAACATCAAGTAAGCATAGCACTCCGCCCATCCTCCGCCAAAACCTGAACAGCGGGGTCGAACTGCGCCGAATCAGCGCTTTCTCGCCGGCGGCAGGTCGGTGCAGCTGCCATGCGCCGCTTCCGCGGCCAGGCCCACCGTCTCGCCCAGGGTCGGGTGCGGGTGGATGGTCTTGCCGATATCGATGGCGTCCGCGCCCATCTCGATGGCCAGCGCGACTTCGCCGATCATGTCGCCGGCATTGGGGCCGACGATGGCGCCGCCGATGATGCGGTGCGTCTCGGCATCGAACAGCAGCTTGGTGAAACCGTAGTCGGCGCCATTGGCGATGGCACGGCCGGAGGCGGCCCACGGGAACAGGCCCTTCTCGATGGCGCGGCCCTGCGCCTTGCATTGTTCCTCGGTGAGGCCGACCCAGGCGATCTCGGGGCTGGTATAGGCAACCGAGGGAATCACGCTGGCGTCGAAATGGGCGCGCTGACCGGCGGCGGCTTCGGCGGCGACGTGCGCCTCATGCACGGCCTTGTGGGCGAGCATGGGCTGGCCGACGATGTCGCCGATGGCAAAGATGTGCGGCACGTTGGAGCGCAGTCTGCGGGCTGACCTCGATGAAGCCGCGGTCGGTCACGGCGACGCCGGCCTTGTCGGCGGCGATCTTCCTGCCGTTGGGCGAGCGGCCGGTGGCGACGAGGACCATGTCGTAGCGCTGCGGCTCGGCAGGCGCGTTGTCCCCTTCGAACTTCACCCAGATGCCATCGTCCTTGGCTTCGACCGCGACGGTTTTCGTCTTGAGCATGATGCGTTCGAAGCGTTGTGCGTTCTGCTTCTCCCACACCTTGACCAGGTCGCGGTCGGCGCCGGGCATCAGGCCGTCGAGCATCTCGACCACGGAAATCCTGGCGCCGAGGGCCGAATAGACCGTGGCCATTTCGAGGCCGATGATGCCGCCGCCGATGACCAGCATCTGCTTCGGCACGAAACGCAATTCGAGGGCGCCGGTGGAATCGACGATGCGTGGATCCTCGGGGATGAAGGGCAGCTTCACGGCGGCGGAGCCGGCGGCGATCACGGCCTGGGCGAACTTCACCACCTTGCGGCCGTCGGCGGTCTCCACGCCGATGTGATGCGGGTCGAGGAAGGCGCCGACGCCCTGCACGACCTGAACTTTGCGCGCCTTGGCCATGCCGGCCAGGCCGCCGGTGAGCTTGCCGACGACCTTGGCTTTGTGCGCGCGCAGCTTGTCGATGTCAACTTGCGGCGTGGCAAAGGCGACGCCGAGCGTGTCCATGTGCTGGGCTTCCTCCATCACGGCGGCGACGTGCAGCAGCGCCTTCGAGGGGATGCAGCCGACGTTGAGGCAGACTCCGCCGAGCGTGGCGTACTTCTCGACCAGCACGACCTTGAGGCCGAGGTCGGCAGCGCGGAAGGCGGCCGAGTAGCCGCCGGGGCCGGCGCCGAGCACCATCAGGTCGCATTCGATGTCGGCGCCGCCGGCATGGGAGGCCGCAGCGGGGGCCGCTGCAAAAGTCGGCGCTGGCGCCACGGCGGCGGGGCCGTTCGCTGCCGCCTGAGCGGGCGTCCCGGCTGCCGGCTGGGGGGCGGGTGCGGCTGCTCCGGCTTCGAGCAGCAGCACCAGCGTGCCCTCGGCGACCTTGTCGCCGACCTTGATCTTGACTTCCTTGACCGTACCGGCGGCGGGCGAGGGTACGTCCATGGTGGCCTTGTCGGACTCGAGGGTGATCAGCGTGTCCTCGGCCTTGATGACGTCGCCCGGCTTGACGTGTACCTCGATGACCGGCACGTCCTTGTAGTCGCCGATGTCGGGAACTTTGACTTCCATGTTTTTAACTCCTTGCCAGGGGCACGACGTGGGAGACCGTCGGTGGCCCGGATGCAGTGTCGAATTCGATGCCGGCGGCCACGCCCGCTTCGGCGATTTGCGCGGCAGTGAGCCCGGTGTCGAAGGCTGCGTGCATCGCGCCCAGCGCGAAGTTGCGGCCCGAGCCGATGGACCAGAAGCGGTCGAACTCGAACACCTCGCGCATGGTGTAGACGCCGTAGATGCCCGTCGGGTTGGCGATCAGCGCGACGATCTGCGAGCTCTCGTAGGGATCGTCCTCGTCCTCCTTGGGATTGAGGAAGGCGTGCTCCTTGAGCACCGGGTGCAGTTGGCGGAAGGTTTCATAAACTTCCATGCGCGAGCCGAGCTTCACTTCCTCAAGCTTGGCCAGCGCGCTGACGATCACCAGGTGGTGCGCCGAGCTGCCGCAGATGCCGACCCACGAACCGTGTAGGTCGAGGATCTTGTCGTGCTCGCCCTTGTAGTGGCGGCCCAGCCGCGTGTCGCCGAAGGTGGTGAGCGAGTCGCCGGCGATGGCCACCTCGCCCCCCTTCTTGACGACGCAGAGCGTTGTCACAGCAGCGACCGGCGCATGTCGGCCAGCAACTGCGCGAGGAAGGCCGTGAAGCGCGCCGCCAGCGCGCCGTCGACGACGCGGTGGTCGTAGGACAGAGACAGCGGCAGCATCAGCCGCGGCGCGAACTCCCTGCCGTTCCACTTCGGCTTGATTTCCGATTTCGAGACGCCGAGGATGGCGACCTCGGGGGCATTGATGATGGGCGTGAACGCCGTGCCGCCGATGCCGCCTAGGCTGGAAATGGAAATGCAGCCGCCCTGCATCTCGGCCGGACCGAGCTTGCCGTCGCGCGCTTTCTTGGCCATGGCGGAGCTTTCGGTGGCGATTTCGAGCACGCCCTTGCGGTCGGCATCCCTGAGCACCGGCACGACGAGGCCGTTGGGGGTGTCGGCGGCGAAGCCGATGTGGAAGTATTGCTTGAGGACCAGATTGTCGCCGTCGAGCGAGGCATTCAAGGTCGGGTATTTCTTCAGTGCGACGACCATGGCCTTGATCAGGAAGGCGAGCATGGTGAGCTTGACGCCCGACTTCTCGTTCTCCTTGTTGAGTTGGACGCGCAGGGCTTCGAGGTCGGTGATGTCGGCCTCGTCGAACTGGGTTACATGCGGAATCATCGCCCAGTTGCGGGCGAGGTTGGCGCCCGAGATCTTCTGGATGCGCGACAGCGGCTTCGTTTCGATCGGACCGAACTTGGTGAAGTCAACCTGCGGCCAAGGCAGCAGGTTCAGCCCGCTCCCCGAAGAAATCGGCGCTGGCGCTGCGGTGGTTGCGGCCGCGCCGCTCATCACCCCTTTGACGAAAGCCTGCACGTCGGCCTGGGTGATGCGCCCTTTCGGTCCGCTGCCGGCGATGCGGGTAACGTCGACACCCAGTTCGCGGGCGTAACGGCGCACCGAGGGACTGGCGTGGGCCCTGATTCTTTCATTGCCGCCCATGGCTTCGCCGGCCATCTCGCTGGGCGAAGGCATGCTGATAGCTGCGGGCGCCGAGGTCGGTTCGGCTTCGGTCGGGCGCAGCTCGCAGACTTCGCCTTCGGCGGCTGGTGCGGCGGCAGGGTGTGCGGGCGGGGTCGCCGTGGTTGCGGTGGTGGCCGGGGCCACCGGACTCGCGGGTGCGGCGCTTGGCACGGGCGCGGCAGCACCGGCCTCGAGCAGCAGCACCAGCGTGCCCTCGGCGACCTTGTCGCCGACCTTGATCTTTACTTCCTTCACTGTACCGGCGGCGGGTGAGGGTACGTCCATGGTGGCCTTGTCGGACTCGAGGGTGATCAGCGTGTCCTCGGCCTTGATGACGTCGCCCGGCTTGACGTGTACCTCGATGACCGGCACGTCCTTGTAGTCGCCGATGTCGGGAACTTTGACTTCCATGATCACACCTTCACCGGGTTGGGTTTGTCGGGGTCGAGGCCGTATTTCCTGATGGCTTCGGCGACCTTGGCGACTTCGATCTGCTTGTCGTCGGCGAGCGCGCGCAGGCTGGCCAGGGTGATCCAGTAGCGGTCCACCTCGAAGAAGTGGCGCAGCTGCTCGCGCGTGTCGGAGCGGCCGAAGCCGTCGGTGCCGAGCACGACGTAGCGGCGACCATCGACGGCGATGAAGGGACGGATCTGGTCGGCGAAGGCGCGGATGTAATCGGTGGCCGCGATCACCGGGCCACGGGTGTCGCCGAGACAGGCCGTGACGTGGCAGACCCTGGCCGGATCTTCGGGATGCAGCAGGTGATGGCGGGTGCAGTCGTGGCCGTCGCGCGCCAGCTCGGTGAATGACGGGCAGGACCACAGGTCGGACTCCACACCCCAGTCGGCGCGCAGCAGTTCGGCGGCGGCGATGGCTTCGCGGAAGATCGTGCCAGAACCGAGCAACTGCACGCGCGGGCCGTTGCTGTTCGTGCCCTTTTTGAACTGGTACATGCCCTTGAGGATGTCGCGTTCGGCACCTTCGGGCATGGCCGGATGCTCGTAGTTTTCGTTCATCACCGTCAGGTAATAGAACACGTCCTGCTGCTCGGCCACCATGCGCTGCAGGCCGTCCTGGACGATCACCGCCAGTTCGTAGGCGAAGGTCGGGTCGTAGGAGATGCAGTTCGGAATCGTTGCCGAGAGCACGTGCGAGTGGCCGTCTTCGTGCTGCAGGCCTTCACCGTTGAGCGTGGTGCGGCCGGCGGTGCCGCCGACGAGGAAGCCGCGGGCGCGCGAGTCGCCCGCCGCCCAGCACAGGTCCATGGTGCGCTGCAGGCCGAACATCGAGTAGAAGATGTAGAAGGGCAGCATCTGCACGCCATGCGTCGAATAGGCGGTGGCGGCGGCGATCCAGTCCGACATGGCGCCGGCCTCGTTGATGCCTTCCTGCAGCATCTGGCCGTCCTTCGACTCCTTGTAGAACATCAGCTGGTCGGCGTCCTGCGGCACGTAGTTCTGGCCTTGCTGGTTCCAGATGCCGTACTGGCGGAACATGCCTTCCATGCCGAAGGTGCGCGATTCATCCGGCACGATGGGCACGACGCGGCGGCCGAGGACCTTGTCCTTGAGCAGCACGTTGAGGATGCGCACGAAGGCCATGGTGGTCGAAATCTCGCGGCCCTCGCCGGTGGCCTTGAGCAGCGCGTCGAAGGCGGCCAGCGGCGGAATCGGCTGCGGCTCGACGGCGCGGCGGCGCTTCGGCAGGTAGCCGCCCAGCGCCACCCGCTTCTCGCGCATGTAGTTGAGCTCGGGCGAGCCGTCGGCGAACTTGAGGTAGGGCAGCGTCTCGAGTTGTTCGTCGGTGATCGGCAGCTTGAAGCGGTCGCGGAAGGCCTTGAGCGACGTGGTGCCCATCTTCTTCTGCTGGTGGGTGATGTTCTGCGCCTCGCCCGACTCGCCCATGCCGTAACCCTTGATGGTCTTGGCGAGGATGACGGTCGGCTGGCCGGTGTGATTCACGGCGGCCTGGTAGGCGGCATAGACCTTGTGCGGGTCGTGGCCGCCGCGGTTGAGGCGCCAGATGTCGTCGTCGGTCCAGTTGGCGACCATGGCCTTGAGTTCCGGCGTGTTGAAGAAGTGCTCGCGCACGTAGGCGCCGTCCTTGGACTTGAAGGTCTGGTATTCGCCGTCGACGCAGTTCATCATGCGCTCGCGCAGCAGGCCCTTCTTGTCCTGGGCCAGCAGCGCATCCCAGTAGCCGCCCCAGACGACCTTGATGACGTTCCAGCCGGCACCGCGGAAGTCGCCTTCCAGTTCCTGGATGATCTTGCCGTTTCCGCGCACCGGACCATCGAGGCGCTGCAGGTTGCAGTTGACGACGAAGATCAGGTTGTCGAGTTTCTCGCGCCCGGCCATGCCGATGGCGCCCATCGACTCGGGTTCGTCCATCTCGCCGTCGCCCATGAAGGCCCACACCTTGCGGCCGGTCGCATCGGCGTGGCCGCGGTCGTGCATGTACTTCATGAAGCGGGCCTGGTAGATCGCCTGCAGCGGACCCAGGCCCATCGACACCGTCGGGAACTGCCAGAAGTCCGGCATCAGCCACGGGTGCGGATAGGAGGTCACGCCTTTGCCGTCCACGTCCTGGCGGAAGCCGTCGAGCTGCTCCTCGGTCAGGCGGTCGAGCAGGAAGGCGCGGGCGTAGATGCCGGGCGCCGAGTGGCCCTGGACGAAGACGAGATCGCCGCCGTGGGTCTCGGTCGGCGCGCGCCAGAAATGGATGAAGCCGACGTCATAGAGCGTCGCGGCCGAGGCGAAGCTGGCGATATGGCCGCCGAGGTTCGAGTCGCCCTTGTTGGCGCGCAGCACCATGGCCAGCGCGTTCCAGCGCACGTAGGAGCGGATGCGGTTCTCGATGGCATAGTCGCCCGGCGCGGTGACCTGGCGGTCGGCCGGGATGGTGTTCAGGTATTCGGTGTTGGCGCAGTAGGGCTGGTTGATGCCGGCAAGCCGGCCCAGCTCGATCAGGCGCTCGATCAGGAAATGGGCGCGTTCGGGGCCCTCCTGGGCGATCACGGCTTCGAGGGCGTCGAGCCACTCGCGTGTTTCCAGCGGGTCGGCATCGGAATGCGCCACGACTGACGGCATGGATGACATGCGGTCTCCTCCTTAGTCTGTGTTGTGTGGTGGTCCAGCGGCGGGGTCGCCACTGCTGGGCCGTTTTCGCACAGTGTAGCCGTCCGGGTAGGTTGGATGAGCCATGCTGTTTCACAATATAAAACATCAATCCACATTGTGCAATGATGCGTTGCGGCAGATATGCGCAGCCCGGGTGTATTAGCCAGCTCCGAGGCATTCAGCTTGACCCAGCCGTCAGCCATGTTTAGACTTCGTATAGACATTTGACTGGGAGTTCATCCACATGGCCGAAGCGGTTCTCGACATCAAGCAATGGGGCAACAATCTTGGCGTCCGCCTGCCGGCAGCAGTTGCGCGGGCGGCGCATCTGCACGCCGATCAGAGGGTGCGGGTGAGGGTGGAAGATGGACGCGTGGTGATCATCCCGGAAGCCGCCGCGCCGCTCACTCTGGAGCAGCGGCTTGCGCTGTTCGATCCGGCGCGCCACGGCGGGGAGGCAATGGCCAGCGAGTCGCTGGGAGCTGAACGGTGGTGAGTGTGGTCAAGCGCGCCCCTTGGGTGCCCGACCGTCAGGATATTGTCTGGATCGACTGCAATCCCCAGGCGGGGCGCGAAATGCGTGACGTTCATCCCTTCCTGGTAATTTCTCCCCGAGCCTTCAACGAGCGGACATCACTGGTCATCGGCCTGCCAATGACGACTGCTGAATACAATGCCGATAATCCCTTCGCCGTCGCGGTAGGACGGGCGGCGGGAAAAAAGAACGACAAAATCAGCTATGTACTTTGCCACCAGCCCAAGTCTTTCGACTGGCGCGTGCGTGGTGCCTCGTCTCACCCCCTCAAACGTCTGTCCGATGCGCGATTCGCCGAGGTTCGCGCGTGCCTCAACCAGATCGTCCAGCTGGCTTAACAGCCTGTCGGACTTCATTCGCGGATGAATTGCCGACAAACCGGGATGGATGCAAGGCGCACCGCGCGGGCAATGGAGTAATCTACGCTTCACAAAAAAGCAGGAGGAGTCATGTTCCAGGTTCGCATCCACGGACGCGGTGGGCAAGGGGTGGTGACGGCAGCCGAAATGCTGTCGGTGGCCGCCTTCGACGAGGGCCGCCATGCGCAAGCCTTTCCCAGTTTTGGCTCCGAGCGCATGGGCGCGCCGGTGGTGGCCTTCTGTCGCATCGACGACAAGGAAATCCGACTGCGCGAGCCCATCATGGAGCCCGACGCGATCATCATCCAGGACCCGACCCTGCTGCACCAGGTCGATGTCTTCGCCGGCCTCAAGCAGGATGGCCTGATTCTGATCAATACCAGCAAGACCTTCGACCAGCTCGGGCTCGGCGACTTCGTCCGTAACTGGCCGCGCGAACGCCTATGCACCGTGCCGGCGATGGAACTGGCGCTGAAGCATGTCGGCCGCCCCGTTCCCAACGTGCCGCTGCTTGGCGGCTTCGCGGCGGCGGCGGGGGTACTGCAGCTCGAGTCGGTGATCAAGGCGATCAACGAGCGTTTCTCCGGCAAGGTGGCTGATGGCAACGTCGCCGCGGCGCGCGAAGCCTACGCCATCGTCAAGGCCGAGATGGCGGAGGCAGGCAGAAAGGAAACCGAGCATGCTTAAGCAAATGGAAGGCAGCCGGGCCGTGGCCGAAGCCGTGGCCCTGTGCCGGCCCGAGGTGATCTGCGCCTACCCGATTTCGCCGCAGACCCATATCGTCGAGGCGCTGGGCGAGATGGTGAAGGACGGACTTGCTCGCGCCCTGCGAATTCATCAACGTCGAGTCCGAATTCGCCGCGATGTCGGTTGCCATCGGCGCCTCGGCCGCCGGCGCCCGCAGCCTACACCGCGACGGCTTCGCAGGGCCTGCTCTACATGGTCGAAGCCGGTCTACAACGCTTCCGGCCTGGGCCTGCCCATCGTCATGACGGTTGCCAACCGCGCCATCGGCGCGCCGATCAACATCTGGAACGACCACTCCGATGCCCTGTCGCAGCGCGACTCGGGCTGGATCCAGCTGTTCGCCGAAACCAACCAGGAGGCGCTCGACCTGCATATCCAGGCCTTCAAGCTGGCGGAAGAGCTTTCGCTGCCGATCATGGTTTGCATGGACGGCTTCATCCTCACCCATGCCTACGAACGGGTGGATATGCCAACCCAGGCGCAAGTCGATGCCTACCTGCCCAGCTACGAGCCGCGCCAGGTGCTCGACCCGAAGGAACCGGTTTCGATCGGTGCCATGGTCGGCCCCGAGGCTTTCATGGAAGTGCGTTATCTCGCCCACGCCCGGCAGATGCAGGCGCTCGAGCGCATTCCGCAATTGGCGCAGGAGTTTGCGACGGTGTTCGGCCGCGACAGCGGCGGCCTGATCCACACCTATCGCGCCGAGGATGCCGAGACCATCGTCATCGCCATGGGCTCGGTGCTGGGCACGATCAAGGATACGGTCGATGCCATGCGCCTACCGGAAAATGGCGGCCACAAGATCGGCGTGCTCGGCATCACCAGCTTCCGCCCGTTTCCGCATGTTGCCGTGGCCGCGGCGCTGAAGCACTGCCAGCGCTTCGTCGTGCTGGAAAAGAGCCTTGCCGTGGGTGGCGGCGGCATCGTTGCCACCGATGTGCGCATGGCCGTCACCGGCATGGGGCTGAAGGGCCATACGGTCATCGCCGGCCTCGGCGGCCGCGCCATTACCGTGAAGTCGCTGACCGCGCTGTTCGAGAAGGCGTGCCGCGGCGACCTGGAGTTGATGACCTTCCTCGATCTCGACTGGAACGCGGTCAACAAGCAACTCGAACGCGAAAAGTCGCACCGCCGCACCGGGCCGGTCGCCGAAGCGCTGCTGCGCGACGTCGGCGTCGTCGCCTCGCGCAACTACTGAACGGGAGACAAATATGGCCCCCACGCTCACTTCTTTCGCTGCCCCCACGGGGGGCGCCGCCCCCCTCGGGGCGGCCCTTCGGGAGTCGTAGTCATGTCCTTCCAACCCGTCAAGTTCTACCAGACCGGCACCTTTACCGTCGGCAACCGCCTGCTGCCGCCAGAAGAGCGCAGCGTCCAGGCCAGCAGCAAGCGCTTCAACTCCATCAACTCCGGCCACCGCGCCTGCCAGGGCTGCGGCGAGGCACTGGGTGCGCGCTACGCCATCGACGCCGCGATGGAGGCGACCGACGGACAACTGATAGCCGCCAACGCCACCGGCTGCCTCGAGGTGTTTTCGACGCCCTATCCCGAGACCTCGTGGCAAATTCCGTGGATCCACTCGCTGTTCGGCAACACGGCGGCGGTCGCGACCGGTATCGCCGCGGCGCTCAAGGTCAAGGGCAAGCATGACGTGCGCGTCGTTGCCCAGGGCGGCGACGGCGGCACCACCGACATCGGCTTCGGCTGCCTCTCCGGCATGTTCGAGCGCAACGACGACGTGCTCTACATCTGCTACGACAACGGCGGCTACATGAACACGGGGGTGCAGCGTTCCATCGGCCACGCCGGCGGCGGCGCGCACCTCGACCACGCCGGCGGTCGGTCACGATCCCGGCAACGTCTTCGGCCAGGGCAAGTTCCTGCCGGCCATCGCGCTGGCCCACGACATTCCCTACGTCGCCACTGCCACGGTGGCCGACCTGCGCGACCTCGAAGCCAAGGTGCGGCGGGCCATGGAAATCCGCGGCGCCCGCTACATCCACATCCTCGTCCCCTGTCCGCTGGGCTGGGGCACGGCCTCGCACGACACCATCCGCATGGCGCGGCTGGCCAAGGAAACCGGCATCTTCCCGGTGTTCGAGGCGGAGCATGGCGAAATAAAGTCGGTGCTGGCGATACGCCGCCCACTCCCCGTCGAGGACTATCTGAAGCCGCAGAAGCGCTACGCCCATCTCTTCGGCAAGACGCCCGCAGTCGAAACGATCGCGCACATCCAGGAACTGGCAGACCGGAACATCCGCAAGTACAAGCTGCAGGCCCGAAAAGAAGGTCACTGAAATGGACAAGCCCTTCGCCATCACCCTCAATCCCGGTTCCTCGCTGGCCAACCTCACCGGCTCGTGGCGCACCTTCCGCCCCGAGTATGTCGACCGGCTGCCGCCATGCAACGCCGCCTGTCCTGCCGGCGAGAACATCCAAGGCTGGCTGTTCCACGCCGAGAGCGGCGACTATGAAAAGGCCTGGCGCGCGCTGGTCGCGAACAATCCGCTGCCCGCCATCATGGGCCGCGTCTGCTACCACCCCTGCGAGGGTGGCTGCAACCGCCAGGAGGTGGATTCCGCCGTCGGCATCAACTCGGTCGAGCGCTTCCTCGGCGACGAGGCGATCAAGCGCGGCTGGAAATTCGATGCGCCCGCCGCGGCCACCGGCAAGCGCGTGCTGGTCGTCGGCTCCGGCCCGGCCGGCCTCTCCGCCGCCTACCAGCTGACGCGCATGGGCCACAAGGCGGTGATCTACGAAGCCGGTCCGCTCGCGGGTGGCATGATGCGCTTCGGCATTCCCAAGTACCGCCTGCCGCGCGAGGTGCTCGATGCCGAAATCAAGCGCCTGCTCGACTTCGGCGTCGAAATCCAGCTGCAAACCAAGGTCAGCAACGTGCTCGAGGCGATGCAGGACGGCTTCGACGCGGTCTTCCTCGGCGTCGGCGCCCACATCGCCAAGCGTGCCTACATTCCGGCCGGAGACGCCAACAAGGTGCTCGATGCCGTCGCGGTGCTGCGCGGCATGGAGGGCGAAGACACGCCGATGCTCGGCCGCAAGGTCGTGGTTTACGGCGGCGGCAACACCGCCATCGACGTGGCGCGTACCGCCAAGCGCCTCGGTGCCGAAGAGGCGATCATTGTTTACCGCCGCACCCGCGACAAAATGCCGGCACACGATTTCGAGGTCGAGGAGGCGCTGCAGGAAGGCATCTCCATCAAGTGGCTGTCGACCATCAAGGAAGCCGGCGAGTCCGACATCATGGTCGAGAAGATGGCGCTCGACGAAAAGGGCTTCCCGCAGCCGACCGGCGAGTTCGAGCGCATCGAGGCCGATTCGGTGGTGCTGGCGCTGGGCCAGGACGCCGACCTCTCGCTGCTCGAGAACGTGCCCGGCCTGGTCGTGGACAAGGGCCTGATCCAGGTCGATGCCGGCATGATGACCGGCCACCCCGGCGTCTTCGCCGGCGGCGACATGGCCGGCAACGAGCGCACCGTCACGGTGGCGGTCGGCCACGGCAAGAAGGCCGCTCGCGCCATCGACGCCTGGCTGCGCGGCGAAAAATATGCGCCCCCGCCCAAGCACGAGCTCGCCACCTTCGAGCGCATGAACCCCTGGTACTACTCCGATGCGCCGAAGACCGTGCGGCCGGTGCTCGACATCATCCGCCGCCAGTCAACGTTCGAGGAAGTGCTCGGCGGGCTCGACGAAACCAACGCGCTGTTCGAGGCGCGCCGCTGCATGTCCTGCGGCAACTGCTTCGAGTGCGACAACTGCTACGGCGTCTGCCCCGACAACGCCGTGATCAAGCTCGGCCCGGGCAAGCGCTTCAAGTTCAACTTCGACTACTGCAAGGGCTGCGGCGTCTGTGCCACCGAGTGCCCCTGCGGCGCGATCAGGATGGTGCCGGAGGAGAACTGACGCCGTTCCGCCCGGGCGCCCCCGCGGAACGCGCCCTTGGTGGCCCGGCCGAAGCCGTTTGAGAAGTCGGCGCTGGCGGGACGGTGGCGTGATCAGCGGTAGAGCCGGAAGGCCGCGCTCTCGGCCATCCATGCGGCCTCGTCGGGCTGCGTCAAACTCATCGAGGTCGGCCGGCATCGCGGCCGGGTCGTCAACCCACTGGCGCAGCAGTTCGCTGCCGTTGATGAGGTCGATGGCAAGGCGGTCGCGTTCGTATTCGTAGGGGAAGTCGCGCCACAGCGGGTAGTCGGGACGCAGCCGGCGCAGCGCCTTGAAGGCGAGCGCCATCAGCCGCCAGGGGCGGAAGGCGGCGTGATCGTAATGGGCCGGGTCCTCGACGTGGATCTGCAGGCCCTGGCACAACTGGCCGGCGTGCTTGTGGAAGGTCGGCTCGAACCAGCAGGGGCGCAGCCTGCAGCCGGCCAGCCAGTGCGGCGCCGACTGCGCCAAGGATTGCATTTCCTCGAGCAGCGCTGGCGCATCGATGTCGGGCGCGCCGAAGAGTTCCAGCGGCCGCGTGGTGCCGCGTCCCTCGGACAGCGTCGTCCCCTCGAGCATCACCGTGCCGGCGTAGCAGCGCGCCATCGAGAGGTTGGGCGCGTTCGGGCTGGGGTTGATCCAGCTGCGCTCGTTGAGTGGCCAGCCGTGGCCGGGTGCCGCGTCCGGCTGCCAGCCCTCCATCGCGATCACCTCGCACTCGACGTCGAGTTTGAGCGTGGCGACGAACCAGCGCGCCATTTCGCCCAGCGTCAGCCCGTGCCGCATCGGCATCGGCCCGGCGCCGACGAAGCTTTCCCAGCCGGAGCGCAACGTCAGGCCCTCGACGGGACGGCCCGCCGGGTTCGGCCGGTCCAGCACCCACACCGCCTTGCCGCGCCGCGCCGCGGCCTCGAGCACGTAGCGCAGCGTGGTGACGAAGGTGTAGATGCGGCAGCCGAGATCCTGCAGGTCGACCAGCAGCACGTCGAAGCTGTCCATCATGACATCGGTCGGCCGCCGCACTTCGCCGTAGAGGCTGAACACCGGGATGCCGTGCGCCGGATCGAGGTAGTCGGGCGATTCCATCATGTTGTCCTGTTTGTCGCCGCGCAGGCCGTGCTGCGGGCCGAAGGCTGCCGTCAACTGGATGTCGGGCAGCGCGGCGAGCGCGTCGATGGCATGGACCAGGTCGCGCGTCGTCGAGGCCGGGTGGGCGAGCAGCGCTACGCGGCGGCCGGCGAGCGGGCGGCGCAGCGCGGCGTCCTCGAGGAAACGGTCGAGACCGAACTTCATGCGGTGTTGTTCCTTTCGATGGTCAGCGCGAAGGCGGCCGGGTGATGAAAGTCGGGTTTGCCCGGGGCGTGGGCGAGGGCCCAGTAGCCGGTGCGACCGTCGCGCGTCTCGAGGACGGCCGAAATTCCGAGTCGCCATGCATCGCAGGCCGGCAGCGCGAGCGCCGGCAGCGCGACGTCGAGGTGCAGCGCGTCGCCGTCGCGCCGTACCGACGGCATCGGCGCGGGGAAGTCGATCTGCGGCTGCGCCGCGGCACGCTCGCGGTAGCCTGTGAAAGTGTAGGCGGCCCACTGGCCCGAGGGTGAGAAGTTGAACTCGCGGTAGTCGTTCCCGTCGGCGGCAGCGACGAACAGCTCGCAGCAGGTGGTGGACCAGAGGGAGTCGTTCGGGGCCGGGTGCTTGCGCGTCGGCAGGCGTAGTTCGTCGATGGCGCCGCGGATCGCGTAGGTGACGGCGAGGCCGCCGTCCGCCCCGTGCGTCAGCGTTGCTGCCACGCTTTGCCGCAAGCCTGCCGGATTGTCCGGGTGAGCGACGAGCCGGACTGCGGCGACAGACGGCGCAGTTACCACGGCGTCAGGCGGCCCGTACCGTTTGCCGCTGCTCGCCCAGGCCCGCGACGCCGAGGCGCAGCGTGTCGCCGGCGCCGAGAAAACGCTGCGGCTTTCGTCCCATGCCGACGCCCGGCGGGGTGCCGGTGGCGATGACATCGCCGGGCAGCAGCGTCATGAAGCGCGAGAGGTAGCTGACGATCTCGCGGCAGCCGAAGATCATGGTGGCGGTGCTGCCGTTCTGAACGCGCTCGCCGTTGAGTTCCAGCCACAGTTCGAGGTTCTGCGGATCGGGTACTTCGTCCTTCGTGACAAGCCAGGGCCCGATCGGCCCGAAGGTGTCGCAGCCCTTGCCCTTGTCCCACTGGCCGCCGCGCTCGAGCTGGTAGGCCCGCTCGGAGACGTCATTGATGACGCAGTAGCCGGCGACGTAGTCGAGTGCCCGGGCCTCGCTGACATGGCGGGCCTCGCGGCCGATGACAATGCCGAGCTCCACTTCCCAGTCGGTCTTGACGAGCCCGGCGGCAGCAGGATCGGGTCGTGCGGCCCGTTGATACAGGTGGTCGCCTTCATGAAGACGATGGGTTCGGTCGGGATCGGCATGCCGGCCTCGATGGCGTGGTCGCGGTAGTTGAGGCCGATGCCGACGAATTTGGAGATGCCGGTGAAGGGCACGCCGAGCCGGGGGTTGCCGCGCACGCGAGGCAAGGTCTGCGGGTCGATCGCTGCGAGGCGCTGCAACCCGGCCGGCGAAATCTCGTTCCAGCCGATGGTGGCGCAATGGGTGGAGAGATCGCGCAGACCGCCGTCGGCGTCGATGAGGCCGGGCTTTTCCTTGCCGCGCGAACCGTAGCGGACCAGTTTCATGATGCCTCCCGAAGGGCCGTCCCGAGGGAGGTCGAGCCCCCTATGGGGGCAGCGAACGAAGTGAGCGTGGGGGGCATAAATTTCTCCCTACTCGTGTTTCTTGCGTTTACCGCGCCATACCGCGTCGGGTTGCTCCTCGAGCGTCTCGGCGAGCAGGCGCAGGGCGTCGGCAGCGCGCGCGATTTCCTTGAGCGCCGCGTTGGTGTGCTGCACCGTCGGTGATTCCTGCCCGGTCAGGCTGCGCACGGCCGCCGCCGCCTTGGCCAATTCGTCGGCGGCGCGCGTGAGGTTCTTCACCGTCTCCGAATCGCTCGCGGTCAGCGTGGCGACGCGGTCGGCCGCGGTCTCGAGCTTCGCCAGCGCGCCCTGCGCCGCGATCAACGCCTTCTTCGCCTCCTCGAGCACCGGGCCTCCCTGGGCGTCGAGGCGTGCCGCCAGCGACTCCAGATGCTTCAGGGTCGCCTGCAGGCGCTGCGGCAGCTCCTGCGTGCCTGGCGCCGACATCAGGGTCTTGACAGCGCCGCTGATGGCCGTGACGTCGGTGAGGAACTTCTCCATGGGAAAGGTTTCGAGCCGGGCCTGCAGTTCCTGCACGGCGGTGCGCACGGTGGGGATCTCGCTGACGTCGGGGTCGAGCGCGACGAAGCGCGCCGGCTTGTCCGGCTGGAAGTCGAGGTCGACGTAGAGCTGGCCGGTGAGCAGGCTCTGCAGGCGCAGCCGCGCACGCAGGCCGCGCTCGACGAGGCCGCGCACGACGGCACGGTCGCGCAGGTCGACGGGCTCGCCGCCGCGTGCGCGCACCACGTTGGGCAGCACCTCGATGGTCACCGGCACGACGAAGCGATTGTCGTGGGCATCGAGGCCGAGCTGGATCTGCTTGACAGTGCCGACCTTGACGCCGAGGAACATCACCGGCGCGCCGACCTGCAGGCCCTGCGGCGCGCCGTCGAAGTAGAGCATGTGCTCGCGCTTCTCGCCGAACCAGCCGCCGCCCGTGAGCAGCAGGGTGGTGACGACGGAGAGGGTGATGGCGCCGAGGACGAAGGCGCCGATCAGCGTCGGGTTGGCTTTTCTGCTCACGTTGAATTGCCGCGGGTCAGGAAGTGCCGCACCTTCGGGTCGCCGTTCTTCAGCGCTTCCTGCGGGTGTCCGGTAGCGATCATGGTGTGGGTGTCGGCGTCGAGGTAGACCGAATTGTCGCCGATCGCGAGGATGCTGGCCACATCGTGCGTTACCACCACCACCGTGGTGCCGAGGCTGTCGCGCAGCTCGACGATCAGCTCGTCGAGTCGTCGCGCCGTCAGCGGGTCGAGGCCCGAGGAAGGCTCGTCGATCACCAGGATGTCGGGGTCGAGCGCCATGGCCCGGGCCAGACCGGCGCGCTTCTTCATGCCGCCGGAGAGCTCGGAGGGATAGAAGTCCTCGAAGCCGGCGAGGCCCACCAGCGCCAGTTTGAAGGAGACGATCTCGTCGACCTGGGCGTTGCTCAATGCCGTGTATTCGTGCAGCGGCAACGAGACGTTCTCGCCCAGCGTCAGCGAGCTCCACAGCGCGCCACCCTGGAAGAGGATGCCGAGCCGGCGTTTGAGTTGCAGCCGCTCCTCCTCGGCCGCGCCCCAGAAGTCCTCGCCGCCGTAGCTCACCTTGCCCTCGAGCGGCGCCTGCAGGCCGACCAGCGCCCGCATCAGCGTGGTCTTGCCGCAGCCGTTGCCGCCCATCACGACGAAAATGTCGCTCTTGTTCACGGCGAAGTCGAGGCCGCGCTGCACCACGTACTCGCCGTAGCCCAGCGTGACCTGGCTGACCTCGATGTGCGGGGCGCCGTTGTTCGTCATCTAAGTTGGCCCAAGGCGCTGTGCGCCTTCCTCGTTGCATGAGACGCCTTGTTGGTTGGGGGGGCGGGGCACGCCAAGAGCGCCGGGTGGCCGACGCTGCTCATGTCCTCCGAGCCGGGCTCGG
This sequence comes from uncultured beta proteobacterium, assembly GCA_963709555.1. Lineage (GTDB taxonomy): Bacteria > Pseudomonadota > Gammaproteobacteria > Burkholderiales > Rhodocyclaceae > Sulfurisoma. The sequence goes on from CAVPWR010000008.1 coordinate 71,258, forward strand.
CCCGGCTCTCCCCCTTTACTTCGCTGCGTCGGCCACCCGCCACCCTTGGCGAGGAACGCCGGTGCTTCTTGACCACCGAACACCCACGGCGTTCTCCGGTCGGGCCGGTGGGGTGTTCTGCGAAGCGAAGTAAAGGAGGAGGCAGCGGCCGTAGGCCGATGCCGGGGGACATGAGCGTAGTAGAACGCCCCACCGGCCCGATCGCGTACCCAACGCCGTGTTCCATCTCAGGGCACCCCACCGGCCGAATCGCGCGCCCAACGTCGTGTTTCATTTCAGATGCCCAACTGGTAATAGACGACCGTCATCACCGAGGCGACGATGGTGATGAGCAGGATGGCGGTCACCACAGCCGAGGTCGCGGCATGGCCGACGGCCTCGGCGCTGCGGCCGCACTGCATGCCGCGCAGGCAACCGGCGAAGGCGATCATCGCGCCATAGGCGCTACCCTTGGAAAGGCCGACGAGGATGTGCGTCATGGTCAGCGCCCGCAACGTCTCGGTGTAGTACTCGAAGACGCCGATGTCGAAAATCGTTACCGCCACCATGAGGCCGGCGAGCATGCCGATGAAGCCCGAGTAGAGCGTGAGCAGCGGTACCATCAGCATCAGCGCGAGGATGCGCGGCAGCACCAGGAAGTCGACGGCATGGATGCCCAGCGTCTTGAAGGCGTCGATCTCCTCGTTCACCTGCATGGTGCCGAGCTGGGCGGCGAAGGCCGCGCCGGTGCGGCCGGCGATGATGACGCCGGTCATCAGCGCGCCGACTTCGCGCACCATGCCGATCGCCACCAGGTCGGCGATGAAGATCTGCGCCCCGACCATCTTCAGCTGGTCGGCGCCGAGGTAGGCCAGGATGAGGCCGACGAGGAAGCTGATCACCGAGACGATGGGTAGGGCACGCGGCCCGACCTCCTCGATCTCCAGCCAGAGGTCGCGGCTCCTGAAGCGCGCGCGGCCGGTGGCGAGTCGCCCCAGCGATTGCGTGATCTCGCCGAGGAAGGCGAGCATCGCCGGGATGCCGCGGAAGAATTCGAGGGTGGCGGTGCCGACCTGGGCGAAGATGCCGACCGGGCCGCTGTCGCGGCCGGGCACGGTCTGCTCGGGCACGGCCAGCGCCATCGCCAGCAGGCGCTGCGTACCCGGCGGCAGGCCGGCGGTGTCGGCGGCGATGCCGCGCGCTGCGCAGGTTTTGAGGATGCTGCCGAGGAAGCTCAGCAGCCCGGTGTCCCAGTCCTTGAGTTGCGTCGCGTCGAAGCGGACCTGGCGCACGCCGCCATCGAGCTTCGCCGTGACGAGGTCGGGCGCGGGCAGGGTTTCCTCCATGCACCAGCGGCCGCCGAGCGATATCTCCAGCTCACCGGCGCCGGTTGGCCGTGCTTCGAGTTGCCATGCCTGGTCCATGGCCGCTGGAGTACAGCCTTACTTTTTGCCCAGTCCGCCGAGCAGCGCGGCGACGGGACGTACCGGGCGGCGCGGCGGTGCCTCGGCCTTTTCGGCCGCGAGTGCCACTGCCTCAGGCGCGGGCTCGTAGGGCTGGCTGGCGTCGAAGCCGCCTGTGGCGGATGCCTTGGGCGGCCGCGGCACGCTCGGCACGCTCGGCACGCTCGGCACGCTCGGCAGGTGGGCCGAGGTCTCGGGCAGGCGCACCGGCACCTTGGGACCGTGATGCTCGCGCTCGCGGTGCGGGTGGCCGTGACCTCTGCCGCTTCGTTCGCCACGTCCGCCTCGCTCGCGCTCGCCGGCATCGGCCGGGATGGCGCCGGCATCGAAGCCCTCGGCCTCCACCTGCTCGATCTTGAACTTGATCAGCCGCTCGATGTCGGCCAGACGGCCCTTTTCCTCTGGCGCCACCAGCGAGATGGCGTCGCCCTTCTTGCCGGCGCGGCCGGTGCGGCCGATGCGGTGGATATAGTCCTCGGCGGTGTGCGGCAGCTCGTAGTTGATGACGTGCGGCAGGTCGTCGATGTCCAGTCCGCGCGCGGCGACGTCGGTGGCGACCAGCACGCGCGCGCGGCCGGCCTTGAAGGCCTCGAGCGCCTCGGTGCGCTGCTGCTGGCTCTTGTCGCCGTGGATGGCGTCGGCATTGACGCCCTGGCGCTCGAGCCAGCTCGCCAGCCGGCTGGTGCCGAACTTGGTGCCGACGAAGACCAGCGCCTGGGTCATCGACGGATCGCGCAGCAGGTGCAACAGCAGGTGGCGCTTGTGGTCGGCGGCGACCATGTGCAGGCGGTGGCTGATGGTTTCGGAAACGGTGTTGCGGCGCGCGACCTCGATCAGCTGCGGCGACTTGAGCATGACGTCGGCCAGCTTCTTGATCTCCTCGGAGAAGGTCGCCGAGAACAGCAGGCTCTGGCGCTCCTTCGGCAGCATGGCGAGGATGCGCTTGATATCGGGGATGAAGCCCATGTCGAGCATGCGGTCGGCCTCGTCGAGCACCAGCACCTCGACGAAATTGAAACTGACGCTTTTCTGCTGCACATGGTCGAGCAGCCGTCCCGGCGTGGCGACGACGATCTCGCGGCCTTCCTTGAGCTCGGCGGTCTGCGGCTTGATGTCGACGCCGCCATAGACGCAGACGGAGCGCAGCGGCAGGTGCTTGCTGTAGGTTCGGACCGACTCGTGCACCTGCATCGCCAGCTCGCGCGTCGGCGCCAGGATCAGCGCCCGCACCGGGTGGCGCGCCGGCGAGGACGAGGCGTTGGCGTGGCGCGACAGGCGCTGCAGCATCGGCAGCACGAAACCGGCGGTCTTGCCGGTGCCGGTCTGGGCGCCGCCCATGAGGTCGAGGCCCTGCAGCACGACGGGGATCGCCTGCTGCTGGATCGGGGTGGGTTCGGTGTAGCCGGCGTCATGCACGGCCCTGAGGATTTCGGGCGACAGCCCGAGCTCGTCGAATTTCAATGGAATCTCCTGAATCGGCCCGCCCCTTGCCAGGGGTACCGGTTCAGGCAGAATGCTTCGTGGTTTGGTGAAGTGCCCGGACCCGGACGCTTCAGACAGGTTGGCGCCAACCGGCAGGGCGCACTGGGAGACGATTCTAGCCCAAATTGCCCTCGCAGAATCAGGGGCTTGTCGATGGAGCTGCTTCTTGGGGCTGGATAACACGGCCAATAGTCCTATCATCCGTTCCATCGGATCAATAGGGGCAATCGGATGGTAAGCCGCCGCAAGCTGCGCCGCATCAGCGAGTATTCATCACGCGACCTGCTGTTGGTCGGCATTCCGTTGCTGCTTCTGGTGGTTGCCGGCTTCTGGGCGGCGTCGCGCTTCATCCAGCCGGCGCCGCCCGATATGCTGATACTCAGCAGCGGGGGGGAGGGCGGTGCCTACCAGCGCTACGCCGCTTCCTACAAGGAGGTGCTCGCCCGCTACGGCATCCGCCTGGTCGAGAAAACCTCCGCCGGTTCCACCGAGAATCTGCAACGCCTGCGCGATCCGAACTACGCGGTCGATGCGGCCTTCCTGCAGGGCGGCACGGCGCGCGTCCAGGAAAGCGACTCCCTGCAATCTCTCGGCGGCCTCTACCATGAGCCGCTGTGGATTTTCTATCGTGCCGATTTGCCGCGCGGCAAAAACGATGCAGTTGCGGGCGTCGCCTGGCTCAAGGGCAGGCGCGTTGCCATTGGCGCGGCGGGCAGCGGCGCCAATCACCTGGCGCGGGAGATCCTGCAGGCCCACCAGATGGACGAGAAGAACGTCACCCTGGTGGAGCAGGGCGGCCTCGGCCTGGGCCAGGCGCTGGCGGCGCGGAAGATCGACGCGGCCTTCGTCGTCGGCCCGGTGAAATCCGCGGCGGTGTGGATTCTGCTGACGACCCCGGGCGTGCGGCTGATGAATCTGGCGCATGCAGATGCCTACTCCCGGCGCTTCCCCTACCTCTCCAAGGTCGTGCTGCCGCGTGGCGCCATCGACCTCGAAGCCGACGTACCTGCGGAAGACATCACCCTGGTGGCGCCGACGGCGACGCTGGTGGTGCGCGAGGACACCCACCCGGTCCTGAAGGGGCTGCTGATGCAGGTGATGGCGGAAGTGCATGGGGACCCCGGCCTCTTCAGCCGCCCCGGCGAATTCCCGCGCCCCGCCGGCGGCGATTTTCCCCTGTCGCCCGAGGCGGAGCGCTATTACAAGTCAGGCAAGCCCTTCCTGCAGCGCTACCTGCCGTTCTGGGTGGCGGTGCAACTCGATCGCCTGGTGGTGATGCTGATCCCCTTGCTGGCCTTGCTGGTGCCGCTGGTCAAGATCGCGCCGACGCTCTATGGCTGGCGGGTACGCTCGAGAATATTCCGCAGCTATGGCGAGCTCAAACTGCTCGAGGCGGAAGTGGAGGATCAACCCGGAAAGCTCACCCGCGAGGAGTGGCTGGCGCGGCTGGATGCCCTGGAGCAGGTCATCAACCGCATTTCGACGCCGCTGGCATTTTCCGACATGCTCTACACGCTGCGCAGCCACGTCGGCATTGCGCGGCAGAACATCCTCAAGAGGCTTGCGCCGCCCTGATTTTGCCGACGAGTTCGGTGGTCGAGCGCTGGTGCAGGAAGGGAATCGAATGCACCGCGCCGCCCCAGCCCAGCACTTCGGTGGAACCGACGATGCGCTCGATCGGCCAGTCGCCGCCCTTGACCAGCACGTCGGGACGCGCTTCGAGAATTCGCGCCAGCGGCGTGTCCTCGTCGAACCAGGTGACCAGCGTCACGCAGCTCAGCGCCGCCATCACGGCCAGCCGATCCTCGAGCGGGTTGAGCGGGCGGTCGCCGCCCTTGCCCAGGCGCTTGACCGATGCGTCGCTGTTGAGCGCGACCAGCAGTGAATTGCCCAATGCGCGCGCCTGCGCCAGGTAGGTGACGTGGCCGCGGTGCAGGATGTCGAAACAGCCATTGGTGAACACCAGCGGCCGCGGTACGCCGGCGAGGCGCTCGGCCAGCGCTGCGGGCGCGCAGATCTTGGCTTCGAAGGTGGGGGACGGGTAGGGCATTACTTGGCCGGCGCCGGCGCCGGCTGGCCGCCGCTTTGAGTCGGCTTGTTGGCGGGGTCGTCGAGACGCTTGGCCTGGGCTTCGGGCACGATCTCGAACACCCTTACGACCTTGCGCACGCCCCCGGTGGTGCGGGCCACTTCGACCGCGGCGTCGGCCTCGCGCTGCGAGACGATGCCGATCAGGTAGACGACGCTGTTCTCGGTGACGACCTTGACGACATTGATCGGGAACTTGTTGGCGTCGAGGAATCGGCCCTTTACTTTGGAGGTGATGTAGGAGTCGTTGCTGCGCGCCGACAGCGAACTGACCGCGGCGATCTCGAGTTCGTTGCTGATGGCCTTGACGTCGGGCACCGCCGCAGCGATCTTCTCGGCCTCGGCCTTGGCGACGTCGTCCGCCACCTCGCCGGTCAGCAGCAACGAGCGGTTGTAGCTGGTGACATTGACATGGGCCTTTTCGCCGAAGCGCTCGTCGATGCGGTTGGCGGCGCGGATCTCGATGCCCTGGTCGGCGATGTAGGTCTCGCTGGTGCGGCGGTCACTCACCATCAGCGCGCCGGCACCGGCGCCAACGGCAACTGCACCGACGCAACCGCTCAGTTGCGGCACCGCCGCAGCCATCAACAGCAAAAAGGCAAATCGCAGGTTTTGGGTCATGTTTCTTCTCCGAGAATCAGGGCGTCGATACCGTCGCACAGGCAATGCAACGTGAGCAGGTGGACTTCCTGGATGCGCGCCGTGCGCTCGGCCGGCACGCACAGATGGACATCGCCGGGGGCCAGCAGTTCATTCATTTTGCCGCCGCCCTTGCCGGTCAGGGCGACCACGCGGACGCCCCGGCCGTGGGCGACTTTCATCGCTTCGATCACGTTGGGCGAGTTGCCCGAGGTCGAAATCGCCAGCAGCACGTCCCCTGCGCGGCCGAGCGCGGCGACCTGCTTGGCGAACACCTGGTCGTAAGCGTAGTCGTTGGCGATCGAGGTCAGCGTCGAGGTGTCGGTGGTCAGCGCGATGGCCGCCAGCGGCGCCCGCTCCTTCTCGAAGCGGTTCAGCAGTTCGGCGGCGAAGTGCTGCGAGTCGGCGGCCGAGCCGCCGTTGCCGCAGGCCATCACCTTGCCGCCGGCGCGCAAGGCGTCGGCCATCAGGTGGACGGCGGCCTCGATCGGGGAGGCCATCGCGGCCATCGCGGCCTGCTTGGCGGCGATGCTTTCGGCGAACTGGGATTGGATGCGTTGGGAAAGGCTCATGATGGCGCGATTCTAGCGGGCGGCGGTGACGGCCGGCTTACGAAAAGGCCGGCTAAAGGATGACAAATACCTCGATCCGCACCCGTCGCCAGGGATTGCGGTTGGGCAGCAGCGCGGCGATGCGGGCTTCCACCCGACCGCCGTGGTCCATTTCGGCCGCCACGGCACGATTTTCGGCGCGCGGCAGGTAGCCCAGCTTGCGGCCGCGCCAGTCGATACGTACGGCATTGGCATCGTGGGGGTTGTCGGGTTCGCGCGTCAGCGTGACGCCATCGCCGACTTTCATCTCCTGCCAGAGGACCTCGGCCTCGTAATACTGTGCGCCGGCCAGCGGCGAGTTTTGCACCAGGACCTTGATGCTCTGCGCCGAAGCGGCCGCGCCGAACAGCAGGAACAGGCTAATCAGCGCGAAACGCATCCCGGATCCATTCCAGTGTCTGTCCGTCGCTGAGCACCGCATCGAAGCGGCACGGCGTCTCGCCGTGGCGCGCCAGCCAGTGGCGGGCGGCGAGGATCAGCCGCTGCTGCTTGGCGGACGTGATGCTGGCCGCGGCTCCGCCATAGTCCTGGCGCGTGCGCAGCCGCACTTCGACGAACACCGTCGTCGCGCCGTCACGGCAGACCAGGTCGATCTCGCCGCCCTTGACGCGGAAGTTGCGCTCGATCACGTGCAGGCCGCGCGCTGCCAAGCAATTGCGCCGCCGCGCCTTCCGCCGCGTCGCCTTTGGCTTGCCTCGCCGTCATTGCGCTGCAAGAATGCCGTGCATGGACATCGGAACATTGTATGTGGTCGCCACGCCGATCGGGAATCTCGGCGACATCAGCGCGCGTGCGCTCGAAATGCTGCGCGCGGCCGACGTCATCGCCTGCGAGGACACCCGCCACACGCGCCACCTGCTCGATCACTTCGGCATCCGCGCCCCCGCCTTCGCCCTGCACCAGCACAACGAGCGCGAGGCGGCGGAGCGGGTGATCGCGCTGCTGGCCGAGGGCAAGCGGGTGGCGCTGGTGTCGGATGCCGGCACGCCCGGCATCTCCGACCCCGGGGCGAAGGCGGTCGCTGCCGTGCGCGCAGCCGGCTACAAGGTCGTGCCGTTGCCGGGGCCGAGCGCGGCCAGCGTCGCGCTGTCGGCGGCGGGGCTGGCCGACGAGCGCTTTCTCTTCGCCGGCTTCCTCCCGGCAAAAGTCGGCGCTCGCGGCACGGTGATCGCCGAGCTGGCGGCCGTGCCGGCAGCGCTGGTTTTCTACGAGGCGCCGCACCGCGTCGAGGAAACCGTCGCCGATCTCGCCGCGCGGCTCGAGCCGGTGCGCACGCTGGTGATCGCGCGCGAGCTGACCAAGCATTTCGAGCAGATCGCCGCCATGCCGCTGGCCGAGGGCCCGGCCTGGCTGGCCGCCGACGCCAACCGCCGCCGCGGCGAGTTCGTGCTGATCGTCTCCGGTCCGCCGCCGCGCGAAGGACTCGACGCGGAAACCGAGCGCGTGCTGCAGGCGCTGCTGGCCGAACTGCCGACCAAGCAGGCCGCCAAGCTCGCCGCCGAGATCACCGGCCAGCCCAAGAACGCGCTTTACCAGCGGGCGCTGGCGCTCAAGGACAGCGACGTATAATTTCGGCCATGCAACCGCTGACACAAGAGCTGACCATCGCCCGCCCCGACGACTGGCACCTGCACCTGCGCGACGGCGCGGCCATGGCCGCCGTGCTGCCGGACACGGCGCGGCGCTTTGCCCGCGCCATCGTCATGCCCAACCTCAAGCCGCCGGTGACTACGGTCCAGCAGGCGGGCGCCTACCGCGAGCGCATCATCAGGGCGCTGCCTTCCGGCATGAAGTTCGAGCCGCTGATGACGCTCTACCTTACCGACATGTTGCCGCCCGCCGAGATCGACGCCGCAAAGTCGAGCGGTTTCGTGCACGCGGTGAAGCTTTACCCGGCGGGCGCGACCACCAATTCCGATGCCGGCGTCACCGACCTGAAGAAATGCGCGGCGACGCTGGCGCGCATGGAGGCGCTGGGACTGCCGCTGCTGGTCCATGGCGAGGTGACCGACCCGGCGGTGGATGTCTTCGACCGCGAGGCGGTGTTCATCGACAGGGTGCTGCTGCCGCTGCTCAAGGATTTCCCCGGGCTGAAGCTGGTGCTCGAGCACATCACGACGCGCGATGGCGTCGATTTCGTCAAGGCGCAGGGCGCCAACGTCGGCGGCACGCTGACCGCGCATCACCTGCTGTTGAACCGCAACGCCATGTTCGCCGGCGGCATGCGTCCGCACCACTACTGCCTGCCAGTGTTGAAGCGCGAGACGCATCGCCAGGCGCTGGTCGCCGCGGCGGTATCGGGCAGCCCCAGGTTTTTTCTCGGCACCGACTCGGCGCCGCATGGCAGGAGCACCAAGGAGGCGGCCTGCGGTTGTGCCGGCTGCTACACCGCGCACGCCGGCATCGAGCTCTATGCCGAGGTCTTCGAGGCAGCGGGAGCGCTGGACCGGCTGGAAGGATTCGCCAGCCATTTCGGCCCCGACTACTACGGTCTGCCGCGCAACGCCGAGACGATCACCCTGGTGAAGGATGCGTGGGCCGTGCCTGCCGCGCAGGCCTTTCTCGACAATGACCCGCTGGTGCCGCTGCGCGCCGGCGAAATCGTGGCCTGGAGGTTGCAGTCTTGAGAGCGATCATCCTCATGGCGGTCGCCTTGTTGCTGGCGGGCTGCGAGTCGGACGGGGCTTCCTTCGCCATTTCAGGCAACACCCAGGCGCTCTCCGTCATGCGTCACAAGGCCTATCCCGGCGCGGCGTGGCAACTGGCACTGGTGGTGCGCAACGACCCACTGTGCCAGCGCAAGCACCACATGAAGGACGTCAGCGGTACCACGAAGGTCGATCTCTACCAGCCGGCGCCCGGTGCCTGGATCCTGAACCAGGGCAAGCGCTGGTACGTGGCGGAACTCAAGAGTTGCGGCTTCGAGCAGTTCAAGGAAGAGCCGCAGCAGCCCGGTGACCTGGTCGGCACCTTCCTGATGCGTCAGGGCAAGTTCGTTTTCGAGCCCGAAGCGAAAGAGGGAGCCAAGGCCAAGGCGGCGCCTGCCGCCGGTGGCTGACCTGCTGGCGCCATTGGCGCCGTTCCAGGCACTGCTCGGCGTGGCGCCAGCGCGCCCCGCAGGAAGTACCCAAGGGGTGCCGACTTATTCATTGAATGCGTGGGCGACCGAACGGGGCGTCGCGACCGGCGACGGCAAGCCGTTGTGTTTCGTTGCCCCCGGAGGTTCCACGCTGGCCTACGAGGAGCGTGCCTGGCTTCACGGCGAAGTCGAGACCCGTCCCGACAACTGGCACGATGCCTACAACGCGCTGGTGTGGCTGGCCTTTCCGCAGGCCAAGGCGACGCTCAACCGCAGGCACTACCTGGCCATGACGACGCGACGGACCTCGTCATGCAAGGATCGCGGCCGGTTGCGCGACGCGCTGACCCAGTTCGACGAATGCGGCATCGTCGTGGCCTGCGCCGACATGTCGCTGTGGGATGGCATCCGCGGCCATCGCTGGCGGGAGGTGTTCTCCGGGCGGCGCGAGGATGTGAACGCGAAAATGCGTTTCTTCCTGTTCGGCCACGCCAGCATGGACAGCCTGCGCGCCCCGTTCGTCGGGCTCACCGCCAAGGCCCTGTGCATGGGCGTCGATGATCCATGGCTGGAGCGGGATGCCGATGCCCAGCGGGCCGCCGTCGATACCTGGCTGGCCGCGCAATTCGACGGCGCCGACGAGTCGTTCAGCCGCACCTTCCAGCCGATCCCGCTGCTGGGCATTCCCGGCGTCACGCCGGAAAACGAAGACCCGGCCTACTACGACGATACCCGGCAATTCCGCCCCAAGCGACTACAATGCGCCCCGGAAGTCCGCCAGGCAGCCGCGGCATCGCAAGGTGTCGAGGAAAGTCCGGGCCCCATAGAGCAGGATGCCGGCTAACGGCCGGGCGCCGCGAGGCGACAGACAGTGCAACAGAAACATACCGCTAACACTCGAAAGAGTGCAGTAAGGGTGAAATCGTGCGGTAAGAGCGCACGGTCGCACTGGAAACAGTTGCGACGGGCAAACCTCATCCGGGGCAAGGCCAAATAGGGGAGCATAGGCGTGGCTCGCGCTGCTCCCGGGTAGGCTGCTTGAGCCTGTCGGCAACGGCAGGCCCAGAGGAATGGCTGCCAGGCTGTCGCGATTCGTCGTGACAGCCCCACAGAACCCGGCTTATCGGCGGACTTCCACTTTCTCGCCGTATCGCTAGCGCCGACTTTTTGGGCCGAGGCTCAACGTGCCTGGATGTAGCGCGTTCCCCAGCTCCAGTGCTTCTCCCATGCGGCGCGCACCATGTTCGGATACTCGGGCGAGCCGAGGCTGCCGTTGTAGCGGCCGAGCGCGCGGTAGAGGTTGCCGTTCTCGATGTCGAGATAGTGGCGCAGGATGGTGCAGCCGAAGCGCAGGCTGGTGCGCAGATGGAACAGATTGTGGTCGCGGTTGCCGATCAGCTTGACCCAGAAGGGCATGACCTGCATGTAGCCACGCGCCCCGGCACTGGACACCGCGTACTTGCGGAAACCGCTCTCGACCTGAATCAGGCCCAGCACCATTTGCGGATCGAGGCCGGCGCGCTGCGCCTCGTAATACACGGTCTTGAGGAATTCGAGCCGGGCATGCCTGTCGGGTATGCGCTTTTCGAGCCGTCGCGACATTTCGCTGAGCCACTCGATTTTTTCCTGCATCGACGGAAAGCGCGGCTCGGGCGCGGCGCGGTCGGCCACCGCCGCGTGCAGCGCCGCCTGCACGCTGGCCGCCAGCGGCTCGTATTGCTGATTTCCGGCCCAGGCGTTGCCAACGAGAAAGGCCAGCGCCCCGAGCAGCAGTCTCAGGCGCATGCTTTCTGCCGCGCCAGTGCGGCCACATGGGCTGCAATCGCGTCCAGCGGCACTTTGGTGGCTGCCTCGTCGCGGCGGTGCTGGTACTCGATCATGCCTTCCTTGAGGCCGCGGTCGCCGATGGTGACGCGGTGGGGCACGCCGATCAGTTCCCAGTCGGCGAACATGACGCCTGGACGCTCGTCGCGGTCGTCGAGGATGACGTCGATGCCGGCGGCCAGCAGTTCGTCGTGGAGCCGGGTCGCCGCCTCGCGCACGGCCTCGGACTTGCCCCAGCCGACGGGGCAGATGACCAGCGTGAAAGGGGCGATCGAGGCCGGCCAGATGATGCCGCGCTCGTCGTGGTTCTGCTCGATCGCCGCACCGACCAGACGCGTGACGCCTATGCCGTAGCAGCCCATCACCATGATCCTCGGTTTGCCGGTTTCATCGAGGTAGGTGCAGTTCATTGCCTCCGAGTACTTGGTGCCGAGGAAAAAGACGTGACCGACCTCGATCCCGCGTTGTATCGATAGCCAGCCCTTGCCGTCGGGCGAGGGGTCGCCGGCGACGACGTTGCGGATGTCGGCGATGAGTTCCGGCTCCGGCAGGTCGCGGCCCCAGTTGATGTCGCGGATGTGGAAGCCGATCTCGTTGGCGCCGCTGACGAAATCGCTCATGTTGGCCACGGTCCGGTCGGCAACGACCTTGACCGGCTTCTTCGTGTTGAGCGGGCCGAGGAAGCCCGGCGGGCAGCCGAAGTGCTCGATGATTTCCTGTTCGGTTGCGAAGCGGAAGCCGCCCTCGAGGCCGGGCAGCTTGCCGGCTTTGACTTCGTTGAGGTCGTGGTCGCCGCGCACCAGCAGCAGCCAGACTTCGGCGCCCAGCGGCGTATCGGCGGCGAGCACGATGGACTTGACGGTACGCTCGAGCGGCAGGCCGAGCAGCTGCGCCACATCCTCGCAGCGGATGGTGTCGGGGGTGGCGACCTTATGCATCGCGGCGCCTGCCGCGGCGCGTTCGCCGATCAGCGGCAGCGCCTCCGCCAGTTCGATGTTGGCGGCGTAGTCGGAGTCGGGGCAGTAGACGATCAGGTCCTCGCCGGTGTCGGCGATCACCTGGAATTCGTGCGACAGCGAGCCGCCGATGGCGCCGGTGTCGGCGCGCACGGCGCGGAAGGTAAGGCCGAGCCGCTCGAAGATCTTGACGTAGGCGGCGTACATCGCCTGGTAGCTCTTCTCGGCGGCAGCCTCGTCGCGGTCGAAGGAGTAGGCGTCCTTCATGGTGAATTCGCGGCCGCGCATCACGCCGAAGCGCGGGCGTCGCTCGTCGCGGAACTTGGTCTGGATGTGATAGAAATTCTTGGGCAGCTGGCGGTAGCTGTGGATCTCGCCGCGGGCGATGTCGGTGACGACCTCCTCCGAGGTGGGCTGGATGATGAAGTCGCGGTCGTGGCGGTCCTTGACCCGCAGCATCTCGGGGCCCATCTTGTCCCAGCGGCCGGTCTCCTGCCACAGCTCGGCCGGCTGCACCAGCGGCATCAGCAGCTCGATGGCGCCGGCGCTGTTCATTTCCTCGCGGACGATGGCCTCGATCTTGCGAATCACCCGCAGGCCCATCGGCATGTAGCTGTAGATGCCGCCGGCCAGCTTGCGGATCATTCCGGCGCGGGTCATCAGCTTGTGCGAACGACCTCGGCGTCGGAGGGGGCTTCCTTGAGGGTGGCGATGAAGAATTGGCTGGCGCGCATGGCGTGTTCCAAGGAGAAAACCGCAAATTCTACCGTCCGCCGTCCTTTCCACGCACCGGCGATTGTGGAAAAATGGATACCAATCAATCATTCGAAGGTTCAACCATGCTCGACCGTGAAGGCTATCGCCCGAACGTCGGCATCATTCTGGCAAACAGTCACAACGAGGTCTTCTGGGGCAAACGCATACGCGAGCATTCCTGGCAGTTTCCGCAAGGCGGCATCAAGCGCGGGGAAACGCCGGAGCAGGCGATGTATCGGGAGCTTCAGGAAGAAGTCGGTCTGTTGCCGGAACATGTCCGCGTTCTCGGGCGCACCCGCGAATGGCTGCGCTATGACGTGCCCAAGCAGTGGATACGGCGCGAATGGCGCAACACCTACAAGGGCCAGAAGCAGATCTGGTTCCTGTTGCGGCTCGTCGGCCGCGATTCGCGACGTCTGCCTGCGGGCTTGCGAACACCCGGAGTTCGACGCCTGGCGCTGGAACGACTACTGGGTGCCGCTCGATGCGGTGATCGAGTTCAAACGCGCCGTCTATGAGCAGGCGTTGACCGAACTCGCCCGCCAGCTGTTCCATCACCCCGCCGAGCGCAAGCCGCGCTGGCCACACCTGATCGAGGCGCAGACATGATGCTGACGGCCAGGCGGCTGGCGGCCATTTTCCTGGCATCGGTGGTAACGATGGCCTGCGCCGGCTCCGGCGATGCGGACGAGACGCCGTGGGAGGAGGGCGGGACCACGTTGCCGGCGTTTCCCCAGGATGCCGACCTGATCGAGTTCTACGTCAGTTCCGCCACTGCCAACCGGTTTTTCATCGACGGGAAATCGTTGAATGCCGGTAGCGATGGCGTGGTGCGCTACGTGCTGGTGATCAAGACGTCGGGTGGAGCGACCAACGTCAACTTCGAGGGCATCCGTTGTGGAGCACGCGAGCACAAGCTATACGCGACCGGCCGCTTTGACCGCAGTTGGGGACCGCTGCTGGCGGGACAGTGGCGGCCGATCGAGTACAAGGACAGGAATCGCCACCACTCCGTGCTGTCGCACACCTTCTTCTGTCCGAATGGAGTGCCGATTCGTTCAGCCGAGGAGGGGCGTGACGCCTTGCGTAGCGGCAAGCATCCCGACGCGGATAGCGGGCTGTGGCGAGGATCCGAAGGCGGGGCGTAACCGGAGTGGGTGATTAGTTGCACCCCCTGATGCGCCGTGCGGGGTCCATGGGGTGTCCACTTGATGCTCCCTGATGTGCGCCTATACTGATGCCATCTATTGACCTGGATACGTTCGCCATGATCGACCAATTCATCCTCGAATTCGACAAGGCCCTGCGCACTGTATTCGCTCCGGCGCCGACGCGCCGCCCCATGCCGGGTGCCGAACTGCCCGAAGGCGATATGAGCGAGGCCGAGCGCAGCCATGCCGCCGCGCTGATGCGCATCAATCATTGCGGTGAGGTCTGTGCCCAGGCGCTTTACCAGGGGCAGGCGTTGACATCGCACGATCCCGCCGTGAAACAGGCGATGGGCGAAGCGGCCTGGGAGGAAACGGAACACCTCAACTGGACCGAGCGCCGCATTGCCGAACTCGGCGGCCGCAAGAGCCTGCTCAATCCACTCTGGTACGCGGGCTCGCTGGCCATCGGCATTGCAGCCGGCAAGCTGGGCGATGCCTGGAATCTCGGATTCCTCGCAGAAACGGAACGCCAGGTCGAAGCCCATCTGGACAGCCACCTGGCAACCCTGCCCGCGAATGATCGCCGCTCCTGGGCGGTGCTCGACCAGATGAAGGCAGACGAGATCCGCCACGCCGAGACGGCCGTGAGCATGGGTGCGCACGAACTGCCGCATCCGGTCAAGGCGGTGATGCGGCTGTCGTCGACTCTGATGACGACCCTGTCCTACCGGGTCTGATCAGGCCTCGACCACTTCCCAGCTATGCGTCATCTCGGCAGTCTTGCCGAGCATGATGGAGGCCGAACAGTATTTTTCGGCCGACAGCTTGACGGCGCGCTCGACCGCTTCGGCCTTGAGTCCGCGGCCGCGCACGACGAAGTGCATGTTGATGCGGGTGAAGACCTTGGGATCTTCGACGGCCCGCTCGGCGCTCAACTTGACTTCGCATCCCGTGACCTCCTGGCGACCCTTTTTCAGGATCATCACGATGTCGAAGGCGGTGCAGCCGCCGGTGCCCGCCAGCAGCAATTCCATCGGGCGCGGCGCCAGGTTGCGGCCACCCGCTTCGGGGGCGCCGTCCATCGCCACCATGTGGCCACTTCCCGTCTCGGCGACGAAACTCATCCCTTCGTGCCAGCGTACCGTGCATTCCATGTCGCATCTCCCGAAAGCGGCCAGAAAAGTTGGTCATTCTAGCCGGCCGTCCCGCTTTGCCCCTCAGGCGAAATGCTGCGCCGCAATAGCAGTCAGCCAGTCCTGACCGTTTGATTCATGTAACAAATTGAAACAAATGAATGTTGTGTTCTCCAGGTGGCGACGGAAAAAGTATTGCACTGCAGCAAATATTCCGGCATAGTGCGAGCCATTGAAGTTGATGAGCAGCAGATTTGCTCGTCGCTTGTCCCGGTGTCTCCTCCACCCTCCTCCTTTGGTGTGGATTCAGCGCAACCCTCAGGGGTTGCGCTTTTTTTTTGGTTTTTTTCGACCCGCCCATCCAGTGACTGGGTGCCGAAACAAATCAGGGTTTGACAGGTGCTTTGCCTGTCTATTAGAATCTCCGGCTTTCCGCAAATGGTTGCCGCCCGTTTCCCGGGCGCTTAGAGGAACACCGATGAAAACCTTTTCCGCCAAGCCGGCTGAAGTCAAGCGCGACTGGTTCGTCGTAGATGCGACGGACAAGGTGCTCGGGCGCATGGCCGCCGAGATCGCCCGCCGCCTGCGCGGCAAGCACAAGACCGAGTACACGCCCCATGTCGATACTGGCGACTACATCGTCGTCGTCAATGTCGAGAAGTTGCGCGTCACCGGCAACAAGGCCGAGGACAAGAAGTACTTCCGTCACTCCGGTTATCCGGGTGGCATTTACGAAACCAACTTCAAGAAGCTGCAGCAGCGCTTCCCCGGCCGCATTCTCGAGAAGGCGGTCAAGGGCATGCTGCCCAAGGGCCCGCTCGGCTACGCGATGCTCAAGAAGATGAAGTGCTACGCCGGTACCGCGCATCCGCACACCGCGCAGCAGCCCAAGGCTCTGGAAGTCTGAGCCACCGGACATAACGAGGAAATCCATGGCAGCTACCAACTACTACTATGGCACCGGCCGCCGCAAAACTGCGGTGGCACGCGTGTTTCTGAAATCCGGCTCAGGCAAATTCGTGGTAAACGACAAGCCGGTCGATGAGTTCTTCTCGCGCGAGACGGGCCGCATGATCGTGCGCCAGCCGCTCGAACTGACCCAGCACGCCACGACGTTCGACATCATGGTCAACGTCATCGGCGGTGGCGAAGCGGGCCAGGCCGGTGCGGTGCGCCACGGCATCACCCGTGCCCTTATCGAGTACGATGCCACGCTGAAGCCCGCCCTGTCGGGCGCTGGTTTCGTCACCCGCGATGCCCGCGAGGTGGAACGCAAGAAAGTCGGCTTCCACAAGGCGCGTCGGCGCAAGCAGTTCTCGAAGCGTTAATTCGCGCTCCGCGCCCGAGAAAGCCGCCCCAGGGAAACCGCGGGCGGCTTTTTTGCCTCTCGAAGGGCCGCCCCGAGAGAGATGGCGCCCCCTTTGGGGGCAACGAACGAAGTGAACGTGGGGGCAATCGATTCGCCGCGGATCATTTCTGCGCTACGATAAGGCAGCGAATTTTCTGCAAAGGAGTCCGTGCATGATCAAGGTAGGAATTGTCGGCGGTACCGGCTATACCGGCGTCGAGTTGTTGCGTTTGCTGGCCCAGCATCCCGAGGTCGAATTGACTGCCATCACGTCGCGCGGCGATGCCGGTACGGCGGTAGCGGACATGTTCCCCAGTCTGCGCGGCCGTGTCTCGCTCAAATTCAGCGACCCCAAGGAGGCACCGCTCGATCGCTGCGACGTCGTTTTTTTCGCGACGCCGAATGGCGTGGCCATGCAGCAGACACGGGCTCTGCTCGCTGCCGGCGTTCGCGTCATCGATCTCGCCGCCGACTTCCGTATCAAGGACATCGCTATCTGGGAAAAGTGGTACGGCATGACCCATGCGGCTCCAGACCTCGTGGCCGAAGCCGTTTATGGCCTGCCCGAGGTGAACCGCGAGGCAATCCGCAAGGCGCGGCTGGTAGCCAATCCGGGCTGCTACCCCACGGCGACCCAACTGGGTTTCCTGCCGCTGGTGGAAGCTGGCTGCATCGAGATGGACCATCTGGTCGCCGACGCCAAGTCGGGGGTATCGGGTGCCGGGCGCAAGGCAGAAACCAACATTCTGTTCTCGGAAGCTTCCGACAACTTCAAGGCCTATGGCGTACCTGGGCATCGTCATTTGCCGGAGATTCGCCAGGGATTGGCTATTGCCGCCGGCCGCGAAGTAGGGCTGACCTTCGTGCCACACCTGACGCCATTGATCCGCGGCATCCACGCTACACTCTATGCCCGGATCGCGCGCGAAGAGGATTTTCAGGCCTTGTTCGAGCAGCGTTACGCGAAGGAGCCTTTTGTCGACGTGCTGCCGCCGAAATCGCATCCTGACACGCGCTCCGTGCGGGCGTCCAATACCTGCCGCATCGCCATTCACCGCCCGCAGGGCGGTGACATGCTTGTCATCCTCTCGGTGATTGACAATCTCGTCAAGGGCGCAGCGGGTCAGGCGGTGCAAAACATGAATCTCATGCATGGGCTCGACGAATGCACTGGTCTGATGCAGGTTCCCGTATTGCCTTGATGCTGCGGCGCCTGCGCGGGCGCTTCGGCATTGCCGCACCGCGCGTCGCGGTCCGCACGCACATACCTTGGCACTGGCGAGGCCTCGCGGTCGTCGTCATGTCCGCCGTGGCGCTCGCGCTGGCAGGTTGGGTTTACGATACCGGCAGGCGCTTCGCCGGCTTCGACAGCAGCGTCTCGGCCCAGGAAGTTGCGGCACTGCGTAGCCGGACACAGGAACTGGAGTCTGAGCTGGTGCGCTTGCGCGGAGTCGCCGACGCCAGCGAGAGCAAGCTGCAGATCGAACAATCAACGCTGCGCCAGCTCACGGGGCAGGTCGGGACGCTTGAGCAGGAGAATGCCCGGCTGAAGGAGGATCTGGCGGCGTTCGAGTATCTGGCGCAGGGCGAAGGCAAGGCGGGGGGGCTTGTCTTGAGTCGTTTGCGTGTCGAGCCGACTGCCACGCCCGGACAATATCGCTATCACTTGGTGGTGGCATTGAATGGTGGAAATAAGTCTAGTGAATTCAATGGGATATTCAAGGTCGTGGCGAGCCTGCAGCAGGGGGGCAAGGATGCTATGATGGAATTTCCGACGCAGAATGACCCCGCGTCGGCACAGTATCAGGTTACCGTCCGGCATTTCCGCAAGTTGCAAGGTGTTTTTGCCGTACCTCCCGGAGCCCGGCTCAAAAGCGTGGAAATACGACTGATCCAGGGAGGGATGGTCAAGGCTACCCAGCAGGTCGTTCTTTGAAGGAGTCAAAATGTTTTCAAGAAAATCACCCAAGCCGCAGAACCGGATCGACAGCCTTATCGGAGCGGGTACGTCCATCGAGGGCGACGTCAGCTTTTCCGGCGGTTTGCGTATCGACGGCCAGGTGAAGGGCAATGTGAGTGCGACGGGTGATCAGGCGAGCACGCTGGTGGTTAGCGAGCACGCCCGCATTGAGGGTGAGGTCAGCGTCAGCCATGTCGTGGTAAACGGCACGATCATCGGTCCGGTTCGATCGAGCGAGTTTCTCGAGCTTCAGCCCAAGGCCCGCGTGACCGGCGACGTCGAATACAGCTCCATCGAAATGCACCTGGGCGCCGTGGTGCAGGGACGCCTGATCCATCAGGGCACACCGGCAAAGGCGGTCGAACTCAAGCTGGCAACATCCAATAACTGATTGAGAATTGATTTTCCCCGTACCGCCCTCATTTGACGGCTAATGGCAAAGACCAGATAATTGGCCAAACCCGACCCTACAGGAGAGAACACCATGAATGCACCGACCGAAATGCCCTCCGTGCTGAACTTCACCGACAGCGCGGCCAACAAGGTCAAGGAACTGATCCAGGAAGAAGGCAATCCCGAACTCAAGCTGCGAGTGTTCGTGACCGGCGGCGGATGCTCCGGCTTCCAGTATGGCTTCACCTTCGACGAAGTCGCCAATGAAGACGATACGTCGATGGAGAAGAATGGTGTGACCCTGCTGATCGATCCGATGAGCTATCAGTATCTGGTCGGCGCGGAAATCGATTACACCGAAGGCCTCGAGGGTTCCCAGTTCGTGATCAAGAACCCCAACGCCACCAGCACTTGCGGTTGCGGCTCGTCCTTCTCCGCCTGAGTTCTACTTCGGCAGAACTCGATGGGGGCGCTGCGGCGCCCCTTTTCTTTTCGGGAGCGGCATCGCTTTCTGTTCCACCGACGAGCGGTTGCCGGGCAAGCCAAGTGAGGGCATTAGGCAGATGCCCGACATAAGCCCGCCATTTGCCAGCGAGAGTTAGTCGAGCAGCGCTAGGTTGCTGCCGCGGATCAGTTCGATCCGGGCCAGTTGCGCCTGCGTGGTCTGCTGGAATTTCGCAAGTTGCTCCGGGGCTAGCGGTGGTGCAGTGGGTAGGGCGACGCTCAACGGGTTCTGGTGAACGTCGTTGATGCGGAACTCGTAATGAAGGTGAGGGCCGCTCGCCAGACCGGTGGCACCGACGAAGCCGATCACGTCACCTTGGCCGACCCGGCTGCCCTTCTTCAGGCCGCTGGCAAAACCGGAGAGGTGACCGTAAAGCGTGGTGTAACGCCCCTGATGCCGCACGACGACGACTTTGCCATAACCACCCTGTGTACCGACGAACTCGACAATGCCGTCGCCGGTCGCCTTGACGCGGGTTCCGACTGGAGCGCCATAGTCGGTGCCCTTGTGGGCGCGCCACTTCTGCAGGACAGGATGGAAGCGGGAAGCTGTGAAGCCCGAGGTGACGCGGGAAAATTCGAGCGGCGAGCGCAGGAAGGCCTTGCGAATGCTTTTCCCTTCGGCCGTGTAGTAGCCGCCCTGGCCGGGTGCGATTTCGAACCATATGGCGCTGTATGTCTTGCCGTTATTGACGAATTCGGCGGCAAGAATTCGGCCGGAGCGGACCATCCTGCCATGATGGGTGATCGACTCATAGACCACGGAGAAGCGGTCGCCCTTGCGCAGGTCGCGATGAAAGTCGATGTCGCCGCCGAAAATGTCGGCCAGTCCGGTCGCCACGCTGTCCGGGATGCCCGCAGCATCGGTGGCGCCAAACAGGGAGTATCGGATCTCCGCGGTTTTCATTACCGCTTGAGTGTCGAGTTGCAGGGCTTGTTCCGTGACATTGAATGTCCGATCCAAACCCTCGACAAAAAGCGCCCTGTCGGCGCCGCCGTTGAGCGGGAAGATAAGCGATTGCAGCTCGCCACTGGCACCGACGCGTGCCGTGACGTTCTTGCCCGGGCTGAGCTGGCGGAAGATCGGCGCTGCCTCCCGGCTGGACTGGAGAAACGCGACAGCCTGCTGATCAGATACACCTAGCCGATTCAACAGCGTCGCCACGGTATCGCCCCGCTGGACGCGCTCCTCCTTGGCGAAGCTCTCGCGAGTTTGTTCTACCGCTACAGTTTGTTGCGGCGCGAGTTGCTCGACCAAGGCTTGTTGCGAGCGCTCGATTTCCAGAGTGCCTGGCGCAGTGCCGAAAGCGGCCACCATGCCGAATAGCGAAGCAGCGGCAACGCCGACAGTCGCCCAGAAATGGCGGGGCTTGGCGTCGCGGAGCCTGGGCAGTTGCGCTAGAATCCGGCTCTTTTCCTTGGTCACTCGATGGTCGGGTTGGCTGAAAAATGTCGGGCGAGTCTAGCAGAATTCCCCCAGCCGTCAAAACCCCGAGATAGCCGTTATGACTGACATCCAATTGCAACTGGCGCTGATCAAACGCGGCGCCGACGAACTCCTGATCGAGGCGGAACTGGTCGAAAAGCTCAAAGGCGGTCGTCCCCTGCGCGTCAAGGCCGGCTTCGATCCGACAGCGCCCGACCTGCATCTCGGCCACACCGTTCTGATCAACAAACTGCGCCACTTCCAGGAACTCGGCCATCACGTAATGTTTCTGATTGGCGATTTCACCGGAATGATCGGTGATCCGACCGGAAAAAATGCGACGCGGCCGCCCCTGTCGCGCGAACAGATTCTTGCCAACGCCGAGACGTACCGCGAGCAGGTATTCAAGATTCTCGATCCGGAGAAGACGGAAGTCTGTTTTAACTCCACCTGGTTCGAGCCGATCGGTGCGGCCGGCATGATCAAGCTGGCGGCCCTGCATACCGTGGCGCGAATGTTGGAGCGTGACGACTTTTCCAAACGCTACGCCAACGGCCAGCCCATCGCCATCCACGAATTTCTTTATCCCTTATGCCAAGGCTACGACTCCGTGGCCATGAAGGCGGACGTCGAACTCGGTGGCACCGACCAGAAGTTCAATCTGCTTGTCGGCCGCGAACTGCAGAAGCATTACGGCCAGTTGCCGCAGTGCGTTCTGATGATGCCTCTGCTGGAGGGCCTTGATGGCGTGAACAAGATGTCGAAATCCCTCGGCAATTACATTGGGATTGCCGAGCCGCCAAGGGAAATCTTTGGCAAGTTGATGTCGATTTCGGACGAACTGATGTGGCGCTACTACGAACTTCTGTCATTCCGCGGAAACGAGGAGATTGTGCGGCTCAAGCGTGAGGTAACGGAGGGGCGCAACCCGCGCGACATCAAGGTCCTGCTGGCGCAAGAGATCGTTGCTCGTTTCCATTCGCAGGTGGAGGCCGAGGCAGCCCTCGCGGATTTCGAGGCCCGCTTCCAGAAGGGGGCGATGCCCGACGACATGCCTGAGCTCACGCTGCCGGCATCGTCGATTGCTCAGGTGCTGAAGCAGGCGGGGCTCGTGGCCAGCACTTCGGAGGCGCTGCGCATGATTGACGGTGGTGGAGTGCGCGCCAATGGCGAGCGGATCACCGACAAGTCGCTGGCCTTGGCGGCCGGCGAAACCGTGATTCTGCAGGTGGGCAAGCGCAAGTTCGCACGCGTCACCTTGAGCTGAAAAGCCTGTAGCTGCGGGCTTTCACGGGGCCCGTGAAATTATTTGCAGGAAAGGGTTGACCGCCGCAAATCGCTCCGTATAATGCGCCCCTCTTCGCTGCAGTCTGTAACAAAGCAGCAACGTTCTTTAAAAACCAAACAGCCGATAGGTGTAGGTGCTTGTGGGGCTGGAGGTAGTGGTGGGGGTTGATCCTGAGATCGAAGGGACGGCCTGGGGCTGAGAGGTTCCGACCTGGAAGGGTTACGCTGCTGCTGAAGCTAAGAGTATAGAAGCAAGCACTTACACGAACAGTAAGAACAAAGGTCAGATGGAAATTTGGCCTCTGAGATTCGTTTGAGTGAGTTTTGAAAGATTGAACTGAAGAGTTTGATCCTGGCTCAGATTGAACGCTGGCGGAATGCTTTACACATGCAAGTCGAGCGGCAGCGCGGGGCAACCTGGCGGCGAGCGGCGAACGGGTGAGTAATGCATCGGAACGTACCCATTTGTGGGGGATAACTATCCGAAAGGATAGCTAATACCGCATAAGTCCTGAGGGAGAAAGCAGGGGATCGCAAGACCTTGCGCGAATGGAGCGGCCGATGCCGGATTAGCTAGTTGGTAGGGTAAAGGCCTACCAAGGCGACGATCCGTAGCGGGTCTGAGAGGATGATCCGCCACACTGGAACTGAGACACGGTCCAGACTCCTACGGGAGGCAGCAGTGGGGAATTTTGGACAATGGGCGCAAGCCTGATCCAGCCATTCCGCGTGAGTGAAGAAGGCCTTCGGGTTGTAAAGCTCTTTCGGCAGGAACGAAACGGTGGGGGCTAATACCCCCTGCTAATGACGGTACCTGAAGAAGAAGCACCGGCTAACTACGTGCCAGCAGCCGCGGTAATACGTAGGGTGCGAGCGTTAATCGGAATTACTGGGCGTAAAGCGTGCGCAGGCGGTTATGTAAGACAGATGTGAAATCCCCGGGCTTAACCTGGGAACTGCGTTTGTGACTGCATAACTCGAGTGTGGCAGAGGGGGGTGGAATTCCACGTGTAGCAGTGAAATGCGTAGAGATGTGGAGGAACACCGATGGCGAAGGCAGCCCCCTGGGTGAACACTGACGCTCATGCACGAAAGCGTGGGTAGCAAACAGGATTAGATACCCTGGTAGTCCACGCCCTAAACGATGCGAACTAGGTGTTGGAGAAGGAGACTTCTTTAGTACCGCAGCTAACGCGTGAAGTTCGCCGCCTGGGGAGTACGGTCGCAAGATTAAAACTCAAAGGAATTGACGGGGACCCGCACAAGCGGTGGATGATGTGGATTAATTCGATGCAACGCGAAAAACCTTACCTACCCTTGACATGCCAGGAACTTGGTAGAGATACCTTGGTGCCCGAAAGGGAGCCTGGACACAGGTGCTGCATGGCTGTCGTCAGCTCGTGTCGTGAGATGTTGGGTTAAGTCCCGCAACGAGCGCAACCCTTGTCATTAGTTGCCATCATTTAGTTGGGCACTCTAATGAGACTGCCGGTGACAAACCGGAGGAAGGTGGGGATGACGTCAAGTCCTCATGGCCCTTATGGGTAGGGCTTCACACGTCATACAATGGTCGGTACAGAGGGTTGCCAAGCCGCGAGGTGGAGCCAATCCCAGAAAGCCGATCGTAGTCCGGATCGGAGTCTGCAACTCGACTCCGTGAAGTCGGAATCGCTAGTAATCGTGGATCAGCATGTCACGGTGAATACGTTCCCGGGTCTTGTACACACCGCCCGTCACACCATGGGAGTGGGTTTCACCAGAAGTAGGTAGCCTAACCGCAAGGAGGGCGCTTACCACGGTGGGATTCATGACTGGGGTGAAGTCGTAACAAGGTAGCCGTAGGGGAACCTGCGGCTGGATCACCTCCTTTCTAGAGCAGAAAGCTCTGTGAGCACCTACAACCTATCGGTTGTTTAACCCTGAACAGCGGGTCTGTAGCTCAGCTGGTTAGAGCACCGTCTTGATAAGGCGGGGGTCGATGGTTCGAACCCATCCAGACCCACCACCCATCAAAAATGGGCACGACAGGCGAGGCGCGAGATGTCGCCGCATAGCAGTGCTATGCAAGGCGTCGAGCAACGAAGCGTGGCGTGGCTAGAGGGGGATTAGCTCAGCTGGGAGAGCACCTGCTTTGCAAGCAGGGGGTCGACGGTTCGATCCCGTCATCCTCCACCATTCTCATGAGAGGCGATATCAAAGTCGGAAGATTTTGATATCGGTTTTTACCGAAGGCTGTTCAGATCTTTAAAAATTTGGAAGAAGTAAAGGTGTTCGATCTGAGGAATTGGATCGGACATGGGTGATGATTGCAAATTCTCGATTCCATTCCTTTGAACCGGCGATGGAATTGAAACAAGCGCGAGTTGCGCCTGTAGCGGCGAGGCCTGGAGGAATTCAGGGCTCAAGGTTATAGGGTCAAGCGACTAAGTGCATGTGGTGGATGCCTTGGCGATCACAGGCGATGAAGGACGTTGTAGCGTGCGAAAAGCTACGGGGAGCTCGCAAACAAGCTTTGATCCGTAGATGTCCGAATGGGGAAACCCACCCGCAAGGGTATCCCTGGCTGAATACATAGGCCAGTGGAGGCGAACTGAGCGAACTGAAACATCTAAGTAGCTCAAGGAAAAGAAATCAACCGAGATTCCCCAAGTAGTGGCGAGCGAACGGGGAAGAGCCTGCAAGAGTTAACTGCCGCGTTAGTGGAACAGTCTGGAAAGGCTGGCCGTAGTGGGTGATAGCCCCGTACGCGAAAACCTGGCAGCGGGACTGAGCTTGCGACAAGTAGGGCGGGACACGTGAAATCCTGTCTGAAGATGGGGGGACCATCCTCCAAGGCTAAATACTCGTGATCGACCGATAGTGAACCAGTACCGTGAGGGAAAGGCGAAAAGAACCCCGGGAGGGGAGTGAAATAGATCCTGAAACCGCATGCATACAAACAGTGGGAGCCTCGCAAGGGGTGACTGCGTACCTTTTGTATAATGGGTCAGCGACTTACGTTCAGTAGCGAGCTTAACCGAATAGGGGAGGCGTAGGGAAACCGAGTCTGATAAGGGCGAATTAGTTGCTGGGCGTAGACCCGAAACCAGATGATCTATCCATGGCCAGGATGAAGGTGCGGTAACACGCACTGGAGGTCCGAACCCACTAACGTTGAAAAGTTAGGGGATGAGCTGTGGATAGGGGTGAAAGGCTAAACAAATCTGGAAATAGCTGGTTCTCCCCGAAAACTATTTAGGTAGTGCCTCGCATGGACACTTCCGGGGGTAGAGCACTGTAATGGTTGGAGGGGTCATTGAGATCTACTCCGCCATAGCAAACTCCGAATACCGGAAAGTGATATGCGGGAGACAGACGGTGGGTGCTAACGTCCATCGTCAAGAGGGAAACAACCCAGACCGCCAGCTAAGGTCCCCAATGATTGGCTAAGTGGAAAACGAAGTGGGAAGGCATAGACAGTCAGGAGGTTGGCTTAGAAGCAGCCATCCTTTAAAGAAAGCGTAATAGCTCACTGATCGAGTCGTCCTGCGCGGAAGATGTAACGGGGCTCAAGCCAATAACCGAAGCTGCGGATGCACAGTAATGTGCGTGGTAGGGGAGCGTTCTGTAGGTCTGTGAAGGTGTCTTGAGAAGGATGCTGGAGATATCAGAAGTGCGAATGCTGACATGAGTAGCGATAAAGGGTGTGAAAAGCACCCTCGCCGAAAGCCCAAGGTTTCCTGCGCAACGTTCATCGGCGCAGGGTGAGTCGGCCCCTAAGGCGAGGCCGAAAGGCGTAGTCGATGGGAAACGGGTCAATATTCCCGTACCGATCACAGATGCGATGGGGGGACGGAGAAGGTTAGCTCAGCCGGGTGTTGGACGTCCCGGTTTAAGCGTGTAGGCGTGCTGTCTAGGCAAATCCGGACGGCTTAGCTGAGGCGTGATGACGAGGTCTCTTTGAGATCGAAGTGAGTGATACCCTGCTTCCAGGAAAAGCCTCTAAGCTTCAGTCTGTGACGACCGTACCGCAAACCGACACAGGTGGGCAGGATGAAAATTCTAAGGCGCTTGAGAGAACCCAGGAGAAGGAACTCGGCAAATTGATACCGTAACTTCGGGAGAAGGTATGCCCCGGTAGCTTGTAGGAGAACATCCGAAGGGCGATGGGGCCGCAGAGAATCGGTGGCTGCGACTGTTTAACAAAAACACAGCACTCTGCAAAGGCGAAAGCCGACGTATAGGGTGTGACGCCTGCCCGGTGCTGGAAGGTTAAGTGATGGGGTGCAAGCTCTTGATCGAAGCCCCAGTAAACGGCGGCCGTAACTATAACGGTCCTAAGGTAGCGAAATTCCTTGTCGGGTAAGTTCCGACCTGCACGAATGGCGTAACGATGGCCACACTGTCTCCTCTTGGGACTCAGCGAAGTTGAAGTGTTTGTGAAGATGCAATCTCCCCGCGGCTAGACGGAAAGACCCCATGAACCTTTACTGTAGCTTTGCATTGGACTTTGACGGGACTTGTGTAGGATAGGTGGGAGGCTGTGAGGCGTGGTCGCTAGATCGCGCGGAGCCAACCTTGAAATACCACCCTGGTGTCGTTGAGGTTCTAACCTGGGCCCCTGAATCGGGGTCGGGGACCGTGCATGGCAGGCAGTTTGACTGGGGCGGTCTCCTCCTAAAGAGTAACGGAGGAGTACGAAGGTCTTCTAGGTACGGTCGGACATCGTACTGATAGTGCAATGGCAAAAGAAGGCTTGACTGCGAGACCCACAAGTCGAGCAGGTGCGAAAGCAGGTCATAGTGATCCGGTGGTTCTGTATGGAAGGGCCATCGCTCAACGGATAAAAGGTACTCTGGGGATAACAGGCTGATTCCGCCCAAGAGTTCATATCGACGGCGGAGTTTGGCACCTCGATGTCGGCTCATCACATCCTGGGGCTGTAGCCGGTCCCAAGGGTATGGCTGTTCGCCATTTAAAGTGGTACGTGAGCTGGGTTCAAAACGTCGTGAGACAGTTTGGTCCCTATCTGCCGTGGGCGCTGGATATTTGAGAGGGGCTGCTCCTAGTACGAGAGGACCGGAGTGGACGTATCTCTGGTGGACCGGTTGTGACGCCAGTCGCATCGCCGGGTAGCTAAATACGGAAGAGATAAACGCTGAAAGCATCTAAGCGTGAAACTCGCCTCAAGATGAGATATCCCGGGGACTTGATCCCCCTGAAGGGTCGTCGAAGACCACGACGTTGATAGGTCGGGTGTGGAAGCGCAGTAATGCGTTAAGCTAACCGATACTAATTGCCCGTGCGGCTTGACCCTATAACCTTGAGTTGTTCGACTTCAGTCGAATCACACAGTACTCAGGTGCAACACCGCGCACCAACAATCACCACCCAATCCCAATACTTCTTCCAAAATTCGTGTCCTGGCCCAAAGCCTTCCGCTTGCCCCAGGACACCCCCTTTCAGTCTGGTGCCCATAGCGAGGCGGAACCACCCCTTCCCTTCCCGAACAGGACCGTGAAACACCTCCGCGCCAATGATAGTCGGTTAACCTCCGGCGAAAGTAGGTCAGCACCAGACTACCCTACACAAGACAACGCCCCGGCTGCTATGCAGTCGGGGCGTTGTTGCTTTTGCTACCGGGGAATGTGGTTTGGGCATCCCGCTGTGCGGTTCCCCACTACTATGCTAAAGCAGTACGAGGTTGTCCCGATGGATCAGTTCGGTACCGTCGATGTAGCCGAGCAGAGACTCGATGTCCTGGGTAGGGTGGCCAGCGATCCGCCGTGCCTCCGAACTGGAATAATTTATCAAGCCCCGTGCGACTTCGCGTCCTTCAGTGGTGCAACACAGCACTGCAGAGCCCCGCTGGAAATCGCCATTAACCGCCGTTACACCGACAGCCAGCAGACTGCGCCCGTCCAACAGCGCCAGTACAGCTCCCTCATCGAGTGTCAGTCGCCCGGCAAGTTGCAAATGGTCGGCAAGCCATTGCTTGCGCGCTGTGAGAGGCGAGTCAACGGCATACAGAAGGGTACCGATATTGGCACCGTTTGCGGCAGCTACAAGGGAGTCAGTTACACGACCGTTCGCAATCACAGTGTGAGCGCCGCTTCGCGCCGCACGCTGGGCCGCTCGAACTTTTGTGATCATGCCCCCTTTGCTGATTCCGCTGCCGGCACCGCCGGCCATGGCTTCGAAACCTCGATCATCAGCGCGCCCTTCAGAGATTAGGGTAGCCTTTGGATCCAGTCGCGGGTCTGCGCTGTAAAGACCATTCTGGTCAGTCAGGATGACCAGAGCATCGGCTTCGACCAGGTTTGCAACCAAGGCACCGAGGGTGTCGTTATCGCCAAACTTGATCTCGTCGGTTACGACCGTGTCGTTTTCGTTGATGATCGGGACTACCCCCAACGCTAGAAGCGCTTGCAACGTGGAGCGGGCATTGAGGTAACGTGTGCGATCAGCCAAATCTTCGTGTGTCAGAAGGATCTGCGCAGCCTTGAGACCGTTTTCTGAAAATGTGTTTTCATAGGCTTGGGCAAGTCCCATCTGGCCAACGGCCGCAGCCGCTTGGAGGTCATGCATGGCATGCGGGCGAGTTTTCCAGCCGAGCCTTTGCATGCCCGCCGCGATGGCGCCGGAGGACACCAACAAAACCTCCCGACCTGTTAGATGAAGAGCCGCGATCTGGCGTGCGCAATCACTGATGAAGTCGTAGGCGAGCCCTTCGCCGTTGCGTGTTACGAGGGCGCTACCGACCTTGACGACAAGGCGCTTAGCCTGGGCTATCCGGGATCTCATGGCGGCGTTGTTGTTCCAGGTGTTCCATTACGGCGAAGGTGACATCGCGGCAACCTTCGCCATTAACTGCGGCGATGACAAAATAGCGTTGCGGCTTGTAACTCTTAATCAGTGCCTTGATCCTTGGCTCACGTTCCTCCTCCGGAACCAAGTCGATCTTGTTGATCACCAGCCAGCGCGGCTTTTCAAATAGTTGCTGGTCATACTGGCGCAATTCCTTGAGTATCGCCTTGGCATCCTTGGCCGGATCTGATGCAGGGTCGAAGGGAGCAATATCCACGAGATGCAGAAGCAGGCCGGTGCGTTGCAGATGCTTCAGGAATCGATGCCCCAGTCCGGCACCATCGGCGGCGCCTTCGATCAGGCCGGGAATATCGGCAATGACGAAGCTCCGCTCGTGATCAACACGGACGACCCCTAGATTGGGGTGCAGGGTTGTGAAGGGGTAATCAGCAACCTTCGGTTTGGCCGAAGATACGGCGCGAATGAAGGTGGATTTTCCGGCATTCGGAAGGCCAAGCAATCCGACATCGGCGAGAACCTTGAGTTCGAGCTTGAGCTCCCGCTGATCACCTGGATTCCCCGGTGTACACTGGCGCGGAGCGCGGTTCGTGCTCGACTTGAAGTGGAGATTGCCCAGTCCGCCTTGACCGCCTTTGGCAATCAGCGCCCGCTTGCCATCATGATCGAGGTCGGCGATCAGCTCACCCGTCGAATAGTCGCTGATGACAGTTCCAACGGGCACCCGCAGTTCCATGTCCGTGCCGCCTTTGCCGTAGCAGTCCGCGCCGCGCCCGTTTTCGCCACGCTCGGCACGGAAGACACGGGTGTAGCGGAAGTCAATCAGCGTGTTCAGATTGCGGTCAGCGATGGCCCAGATACTGCCGCCGCGGCCGCCGTCTCCACCGTCCGGGCCACCGAAAGGGATGAACTTTTCACGACGAAACGAGGCGGCGCCATTCCCGCCGTCGCCCGCGATAACCTCAATCTTTGCTTCGTCGAAGAATTTCATGGCTGCAAAAAAGCAAAAGCCCTATCTGAGCGATAGGGCTTTTAGCAGGTGGTCGAACGTTCAGGCAGCGGCCGGAACGACGCGCACCATCTTGCGTTTCTCCGAGCCTTTGATCGAAAATTCAATCGTGCCGGTGATTTTCGCGAACAGGGTGTGATCCTTGCCCATGCCGACGTTTTCACCGGCGTGGAAACGGGTGCCGCGCTGACGTACGATGATGCTGCCGGCAGGAACCAGTTGCCCGCCATAGCGTTTGACGCCGAGTCGCTTGCTTTCCGAGTCGCGGCCGTTGCGTGAGCTGCCGCCAGCTTTCTTGTGTGCCATGGTGAATGCTCCTGATTAGGCCGTGATGCTACCGATTTCAAGCTCGGTATAGTTCTGGCGATGACCCTGATGCTTCTGGTAGTGCTTGCGCCTACGCATCTTGAAAATCTTCACCTTGGGATGCCGACCGTGCGCTACCACCCGGGCTGTGATCTTGGCGCCGGCAACCATCGGGGTGCCAACCTTGATCGACTCGCCTTCGCCGATCATCAGGATCTGATCGAGGGTGATTTCAGCGCCCACATCTGCCGGTATCTGTTCTACTTTGATTTTTTCGCCGGCAACGACGCGATACTGCTTGCCGCCGGTTTTTATGACCGCATACATGATGGACTCCGCTAGACTTGTTTCGGAAAACCACGCATTATAGCCGCTTGGTTCACTCTGTCAAAGTGCTTTGTTGTGCCCATGCCGGCCTCTTCCACTGCCCGTCCGTCGCTTGACGGATGCTGGTACAGTCAATAGCATGCGCCGTTTTTCCCGAGCCTGGCCGTGACTCCCGCCCCCAGCTATTTCCTGATCGCCGACGACATGAAGGCCGTCGATGCCGTCATTCGCGCGCGCCTTCACTCCGAGGTGGTTCTGGTTCGCCAGGTGGCCGAGTACATCATCGCCGCCGGGGGCAAGCGGTTGCGTCCGGCCCTGCTGTTACTGGCGGCAGGGGCTGTGGGTTATCGCGGCACGCATCATCACGAGCTGGCTGCAGTGGTCGAGTTTATCCACACAGCGACTCTCCTGCACGACGATGTCGTGGACGAATCCGACCTGCGACGTGGCCGCGATACAGCCAACGCGCTCTTTGGCAATGCCGCCAGCGTGCTGGTCGGAGATTTTCTTTATTCGCGGGCGTTCCAGATGATGGTGTCGGTGGGCAGCATGCGAGTGATGGAAATCCTTGCCGACGCCACCAACGTCATCGCCGAGGGCGAGGTGCTGCAGTTGATGAACTGCCATAACGCGGATATCGACATTCCGAGCTACCTGCAGGTGATTCGCTTCAAGACCGCGAAACTTTTCGAGGCGGCGACCCGTCTCGGCGGCGTAATCGGGGGTGTCAGTCGCGAGGTCGAGGAGGGATTGGCGCAATACGGCATGCATCTGGGTACTGCTTTCCAGCTGATCGACGATGTGCTGGACTATTCCGGTGAGGAAGACGAGACCGGCAAGCATCTGGGAGACGATTTGGCCGAGGGCAAGCCGACCCTCCCGCTGATCCACGTCATGCGCAATGGCTCGACCGAGCAGGCCGCATGCGTACGGCACGCCATAGAGTCCGGCGGCCGCGATGACTTCCCCAATGTGCTGGTCGCTGTCAGAGCAAGTGGCGCACTCGATGCCGCCCGTGAGCACGCGCGGTCGGAGGCGCAACGGGCGATCGATGCGCTCTTGCCGCTGCCAGCTTCAATTTTCAAAGACAGTCTGCTAGAATTAGCCGACTTTGCAGTTGCGCGACGGTTCTGAGCTCCGCCTTCGCGAGAATTTCAGCAATCTGCATCATGTCACGATGTGCCAGGGCAGCATTGGCGCGATCTGACAATCGGGGTGTAGCTCAGCCTGGTAGAGTACTGCGTTCGGGACGCAGGAGTCGGAGGTTCGAATCCTCTCACCCCGACCAATTTTTGTTCACTGTCGTTCGCGGGTTCCCCGTAGAACCGGCGGCGCGTTGAGCTTCGATCGAGGATCGGCCGCCGCCCATCGTGAGCAAGGTCATTTTTTTCCTATTGCTGATCGTTGCCCTTTACGTTCTAGTGCGAACGAAAAGGCGGCGTGACTCGTCTGGACCCAATGCGCGTAGGGGTCATGAGGTGCCCGATACCTTCGTAACGTGCGCCTATTGCGGGGTTAATTTACCCAGCAGCGAGGCCGTAACGGCCGAGGGCCGCAACTACTGCTGCGAGGAGCACCGGCAGCGTGGATAGCCCGGCTCGAATACTGCGCGATCCAGCGCGGGGCGACGCCGAAGTCGTGCTCGACACCTACTGGCGCCCGGTCCAGTATTTCGCCTTCTACAGATTGCTGGTCGCAGCCTTCTTCCTGACGGCCATTACGCTGGGCGGTGGTGCGCTCAATATCGGCGAGCAGAACCCCCGTCTGTTCCAGGGGGTGAGTGTTGCGTATCTGCTTGCCGCCGGCCTGTTGTGGTTGGCAGTCATGAGGGTGCGGCAGGCTTTCAATTTGCAGCTTTCGCTGCAGGTGGCCGTCGATGTCGTGGCATTGACGCTGATGATGCACGCGAGCGGCGGCAGCCAGAGTGGGGTTTCCGTGATGATCTTCGTTGTGCTGGCCGGCGCGGGACTGGTCGGGCAGGGACGAATGACCTTGTTCCATGCGTCACTTGCCACGGTGGCGGTACTCTTCGAGCAGGCCTACCGGATGCTCAGCCTGGAGGGTGACGCCAGCGCCTTCTTTCGCGTCGGTCTGACCAGCATAGGTTTTTTCGCAACAGCGATCTCGGCACGCTTGCTGGGCCGAGGCATCATCGCCCAGGAAGCTTTGGCCAGGCAGCGCGGAATCGAATTGGCTGATCAGTTGCGAATCAGCGAAGCAGTAATCCGCGACATGCAGGACGGCGTGCTGGTCGTGGACGCCGATGGCCGTATCCGCCAGCACAATCCGCAGGCGGTTGCCCTGCTCGATTCCGGCGACGGCAAAGGTCGCTACCTGGCGACGTTGTCGCCGCAGCTGGCCGAGTATTTCAATTCCTGGCGCGCGGGCGCCGGAAGGTCGGAGACCAATCTCCGTTCGCCGCAGAGCGGGCGTTTGGTCCGGGCCCGCTGCCGGGCGTCGGGCGCCGGCGGATCCTCCCTGATCTATCTGGAGGACATGGGGCGGGTCGAGGCGCAGGCCCGCCAGTTGAAACTTGCTGCTCTCGGCCGCCTGACGGCGAACATGGCACACGAGATCCGCAATCCCCTCTCCTCGATCAGCCATGCGGCGGAATTGTTGGCTGAGGATACACAGAACGATACCGAGCGGCGCCTGGCACGGATCATCGGCGACAACACGCAGCGCCTCAATCGCCTGGTGTCGGAGGTCATGGAACTCGGACGTCGCGACCGGGCCCAGCCAGAGCATCTCTCGCTGGATGGGTTCCTGGCAGGCTTCATTGACGAATATGCAGTATCCGATCCCGCGGTCAGGCGCCGCATCGTTTTGCCGATGTCCACGGCTGTCGCGATTTGTTTCGACCGCACCCATCTGCATCGTGTACTCTGGAACCTCTTGACCAACGCCATGCGCCACGCATCGGCGGCCGATGGCGCGATTCGTCTGGAGGTCCCGACAATTGATGCCGCAAAACCGGTCGAATTGCATATCATTGACGACGGCGCCGGCATTGCGGCGGAACAGCGGGGGCAGATATTCGAGCCCTTCTTCACGACCGAAGGGAGTGGGACGGGCCTGGGTTTGTATATCGCTCGCGAATTGTGTGAGGCGAACGGCGCCCAGCTGGATCTGCTCGACAATTGTCCCGGGGCCCACTTTCGGATCATATTCAGTACAGAGGCATGTCGAACCCACGCAGAGCACGCGGCGAGCTGATTCGAGCCCTTGTCGTTGACGACGAGGCCGATATCCGCGAACTGCTCGACATGACTCTGGCGCGAATGGGCCTGGCGGCCGACTGCGCCGCATCCGTTGGCGAAGCCAAGCGTTTGCTGGCCGAAGACACTTATCAGGTGTGCCTCACGGACATGCGGCTGCCGGATGGGGACGGACTCGAGCTCGTCCGCTTCGTCGGCGAAAAGTTCCCGGAACTTCCGGTAGCAGTGATTACGGCGCACGGCAGTATGGAAAATGCCGTAGCGGCGCTGAAGGCCGGCGCCTTCGACTACCTGTCCAAGCCGGTCTCGCTCGAACAACTGCGCGTCCTGATCCGCTCGGCGCTGGATCTGCCGAGCGGTGCGGCTCAGTCGCGCACCGGTGAAACGCCTCAACTGCTTGGCGAATCGCCGGCGGTTGCACAGGTTCGGAGCTTGATCGAACGCGTCGGCCGCAGTCAGGCGCCCGTCTACATCTCCGGCGAATCCGGCAGTGGCAAGGAGTTGGCGGCGCGTCAGATTCACGACCGTAGCTCGCGGGCCGAACGGCCGTTTGTCCCCGTCAATTGCGGCGCGATTCCGGAGAACCTGGTCGAGAGCGAGTTTTTCGGCTATCGCAAGGGCGCCTTTACCGGGGCCGAGGCAGATAGATCCGGCTTCTTCCAGGCGGCCGATGGCGGCACCTTGTTCCTTGACGAAGTGGCGGATCTGCCTTTGACCATGCAGGTCAAGTTGTTGCGCGCCATCCAGGAAAAGCGCGTGCGCAAGGTCGGCGCCACTACCGAGGAGGCCGTGGACGTGCGCATCATCTGCGCCACCCATCAGAATCTCAAGGCGCTCGTCGAACAGGGTCGATTTCGCCAGGACTTGTTCTACCGGCTCAACGTCATCGAAATCCGCATGCCGGCCCTGCGTGAATGTCGTGAGGATATCCCGCTCCTGACCAGCCACATTCTCGGACGGCTGGCGCAGGCGGCCGGGCGGGAGCCGCCTGCGGTGACTGCGGCAGCCTTGCGAACGCTGGAATCCTATCCATTCCCCGGCAACGTCCGCGAGTTGGAAAACACGCTCGAGCGGGCAATGGCCTTGCTGGTCGATGATCGCATCGATGCCCCCGATCTCAGCCTCGCAACCGAACCGACGCTGGTCGCCGATTCGCCCTCGTCAGGGCAGGCATCCCTGCAGGATTACCTCGACGGCGTGGAGAAGCAGGCCATCCTCGACGCGCTCGAAAAGACGCGTTTCAACCGCACCGCGGCGGCGCGCCTGCTGGGGGTCACCTTCCGCTCCCTGCGTTATCGCATGCAGCGTTTGGGGCTGAATGACTGATCCCGCTTTCACCGACGCGGCCGGGCCTTGGCTCGAAGGAGCGCGACGGGTCGCTTCTCCCAACCAGGACGACCGTCCTTCCGGTGACCCGGTCTGCCTGATTGTCATCCACTCGATCAGCTTGCCGCCGGGGCAATTCGGTGGCGCGGCGATCGAGCAGCTCTTCACCAACTGCCTCGATCCGCTGGAGCATCCTTACTTTCACGAAGTGCATGGCTTGCGCGTCTCGGCCCATTTCCTGATTCGTCGTGATGGGGAGTTGGTTCAGTTCGTGGCGACGTCGAAGCGGGCGTGGCATGCGGGTGTGTCCTGTTGGCATGGCCGCGAGGGCTGCAACGACATCTCGATCGGTATCGAGCTCGAGGGCGATGACGCGCACCCCTTCAATGACACCCAGTATGCGAGTCTCGGCAAGCTGGTGTGCGCACTGCGCGGCCAGTATCCGATCGAGGCCGTGGTCGGACACGCCGACATCGCGCCGGGCCGCAAGACCGATCCCGGACCGTGGTTCGACTGGCGGCGTCTTGCTGCGTTGAGTGACGATTGAATTGCGTCAGCGTGGCATTGATGCAACGTGAATCACGAGTTGCATCGCGCGACTGCAAAAAATTCTTGCAGCCAAAAAATCTCACCACTACAATTAGTCGAAGTTAAGGGGTCACCTACTATATCTAGTAGGTTAACGCAAAGTCGAAGCACTGACAGCAAACGAATCCGCCACAAAAAAGGGAACAGGAGACGTTGATGCAGATCGATGGCGAGCACAGGCGACAACCGATATCCCCGCTCTTCCACGCGCATTCCCCGTTCCTTTCCCTCCCCGCTTCACCTCTCTCCCCCTTCCAGAATCTTCGGCCTTCCCGGCGTCGCGCGATTACGCGATCGCTGCGGGACGGTTCGTCCATGCACGTCGGCGACATGTCAGGGCAGCACTGGGTCCCGGCAACTCGTTCAGTGTTTTTTCGCAGTGATATAGGCGGAGAAACGCAAGGAATTCAACGCTTTCAATTGCTTGAAGGCGTTGAATAATCCGTGCTAGCCCAGACGGGTTGCAGTAACTGGTGGTTCTTTCTTGTTAATTTGTGAAGGAGGTTCAATATGGCCGAAGTGAAGAAAGCCAAGAAGCCGGCTGCTAAAAAAGCTGCTCCGGCGAAGAAGCCCGCTGCCAAGAAGGCTGCTCCGGCGAAGAAGCCCGCTGCCAAGAAGGCTGCTCCGGCGAAGAAGCCCGCTGCCAAGAAGGCTGCTCCGGCGAAGAAGCCCGCTGCCAAGAAGCCGGCAGTGAAGAAAGTAGCTGCCAAGAAGCCGGTGGCGAAGAAGGCTGCTCCGGCGAAGAAGCCCGCTGCCAAGAAGCCGGCAGTGAAGAAAGTAGCTGCCAAGAAGCCGGTGGCGAAGAAGGCTGCTCCGGCGAAGAAGCCCGCTGCCAAGCCTGCTGCGAAGAAGCCCGCTGCCAAGCCTGCTGCGAAGAAGCCCGCTGCCAAGAAGCCGGTAGCGAAGAAGCCCGCTGCCAAGCCTGCTGCGAAGAAGCCCGCTGCGAAGAAGCCGGTAGCGAAGAAGCCCGCCGCCAAGCCCGCTGCGAAGAAGGCTGCTCCGGCGAAGAAGCCGGCCGCGAAAAAGGCTGCCGCGAAACCCGCTGCTGCTCCTTCTCCGGCTCCTTCGACTGCCGCTGCGCCGGGACTCAAGTCTTCGCTCAACCCGGCTGCTGCCTGGCCTTTCCCTACGGGCTCCCGTCCGTCCTGATCGACACGACTCGGTCATTCAGGATGGTGGCTGTCGCTGACAGTCACCATCCTTTTCTTTTTGTGGTCCCGGAGATATCGATGCTGAGGCAACTGCTGGCAATGATTTTGCTGTGCGTCGGGACCATGGCGGCTAACGCTGCGGAGGGTCCGGTCGTGTCGGAGACCCAGGGACGCTACGATGAGGTGCGCGAATCACTGGTCGCCGCGATTGAAGGTCGGGGACTGGTGATCAGCTACACTGCCCATATCGGAGCCATGCTCGAACGTACCGGCAAGGACATCGGTGCGGCGAAGCGGGTCTACGATCGGGCCGAATCATTCGAGTTCTGCAGCGCCGGCGTGTCGCGCCGGATGATGGAGGCCAATGCCGCCAATATTGTCTATTGCCCTTTTGCGATCGCCATCTATACCCTGCCCGGCAAGCCGGGCATCGTTTTTCTGGCCTATCGCCAGCCGCCGTCGGCACTGAGCGCCGTCGAGGAACTGCTCAAAGGCATCGTCGCCGACGCTAAGCCTTGAAGTAGCGCTCCATGCGCGCCAGCCCATCGGCCAGTTTCTCGGCTGCAACGGTGTAGGCGAAGCGCATGTGGCGGTCGGGCGCGTTGGCGCCAAAGTCCAGGCCGGGTGTCGCTGCCACGCCCGCATGTTCGATCAACTGCCCCGCCAGAGCGAAACTGTCCTTGCCCAGATCGCCGATGCCGGCGTAAACGTAGAAAGCGCCCTGCGGCTCGGCATCGATGCGAAAGCCGAGTGCGCGCAATCCCGGCAGCAGGAGGTCGCGGCGGGCGCGGAATTCCACGCGGCGGGCATCGAGGATGCTCAGCGTATCGGGCGCGAAGGCCGCCAGCGCCGCGTGCTGTGCCGGTGCCGAGGGCGAGATGAACAGGTTCTGCGCCAGTTTCTCGACGTCGCGCACCATGCCCGGCGGCACGACCAGCCATCCCAGCCGCCAGCCCGTCATCCCGAAATATTTCGAGAAACTGTTGACGACGATGATGTCGTCGGAGATTTCCAGGGCGGTGCGGGCGTCGATGCCGTAGGTGAGCCCGTGGTAGATCTCGTCGACGATCATTGTGCCGCCGCGCGCCTTCACCGCTTGCCAAAGCGACACCATCCGCTCCGGTTCAATCAGCGTGCCGGTCGGGTTGTTGGGTGAGGCGACCAGCAGGCCCCGGGTTTTCGCCGTCCAGCCAGCGCCGACTTTTTCTGCCGTGGGCTGGTAAGCCGTGGTCGCGTCGACGGCTATCGCGCGGGGTACGCCTTCGAGCAGCCGCACGAAATGCCGGTTGCAGGGGTAGCCGGGATCGGTCAGCAGCCATTCGTCGCCGGGGCTGACCAGCGCGCCCAGCGCCAGCAGCAGTGCGCCGGAGGCGCCGGCGGTGACGACGATGCGCCCCGGATCGACCGCCACGCCGTAGTGCGTCGCATAGAAACCGGCGATGGCCTCGCGCAACTGCGGCAGCCCGAGGGCATGGGTGTAGAAAACCTGGCCGCCGGCGATGAAGCGCTGCGCCGCCTCGATCACCGGTTGCGGCGTCGGAAAGTCGGGCTCGCCGACCTCCATATGAATGATGCTGCGCCCCTGCGCTTCGAGCGCTCTGGCCTTGGCCATCAGTTCCATGACATGGAAGGGCTCGATTGCGGCCATGCGGGTGGCGACGTTCATGAGGTCTCCGAAAGCAAACGGCCACCCTTGCGGATGGCCGTTCCATTCTAGCGGTGCAGCGGTATTACCGTGCCGCCAGCGCCGACTTTTTCAGTCGTCCAGCGCGAGCTCGAACAACTCCCGCTTCAGCGCCAGCTGCTTCGGCAGCTTTTCGCCCATCTTGTCGAACCATTCCTTGTGCAGCGCCAGTTCCTGCTTCCAGGCGTCGGCATCGAACAGGGTCAGCAGGTCGAACTCCGCCCGGGTGATGGGCAGGCCGGTCCAGTCGATGTCCTCGAAGCGCGGCATCCAGCCCAGCACGGTCTCGCGCGCCGGCACGCGGCCATGGACGCGGTCGACGATCCATTTCAGCACGCGCATGTTCTCGCCGAAGCCGGGCCACATGAACTCGCCCTTCTCGTTCATGCGGAACCAGTTCACGCAGAAGATCTTCGGCGTGTGCTCGACCACGTGGCCCATGCGCAGCCAGTGGTTGAAGTAGTCGCCCATGTGGTAGCCGCAGAAGGGCAGCATGGCGAAGGGGTCGCGCCGCACCACGCCCTGCGCGCCGAACGCGGCGGCGGTAGTTTCCGAGCCGAGCGTCGAAGCCATGTAGACGCCGAAGTTCCAGTTGAAGGCCTCGTAGACCAGCGGCACGGTGGTGGCGCGGCGGCCGCCGAAGATGAAGGCGGAAATCGGCACGCCGGCCGGATCCTCCCAGGCCGGGTCGACCGACGGGCACTGGCTGGCCGGCGCGGTGAAGCGCGAGTTGGGATGCGCGGCCTTGCGCCCGGCCTTGCCGTCGGCCGGGGTCCAGTCCTTGCCCTGCCAGTCGATGGCGTGCGCCGGCGGCTCCTTGCTCATGCCTTCCCACCAGATGTCGCCGTCGTCGGTCAGCGCGACGTTGGTGTAGATGATGTTTCCCTTGAGCGTGGCCATCGCGTTGAAATTGGTCTTCTCCGAGGTTCCCGGCGCGACGCCGAAAAAGCCGGCCTCGGGATTGATGGCGTAGAACCTGCCATCCTTGCCCGGCTTGATCCAGGCGATGTCGTCGCCGACAGTGGAGATCTTCCAGCCGTTGAACGACTCGGGCGGGATCAGCATGGCGAAGTTGGTCTTGCCGCAGGCCGAGGGGAAGGCCGCAGCGACGTAGGTCTTCTCGCCCTGCGGCGACTCGACGCCGAGGATCAGCATGTGTTCGGCCAGCCAGCCTTCGTCGCGCGCCATGGTCGAGGCGATGCGCAGCGCCAGGCACTTCTTGCCGAGCAGGGCGTTGCCGCCGTAACCCGAGCCGTAGGACCAGATCTCCCGCGTCTCGGGGAAATGCACGATGTACTTGGTGGTCGGGTTGCACGGCCACTTGACGTCGGCCTGGCCCGGGGCGAGCGGCGCGCCCACCGTATGCAGGCAGGGCACGAAGAATCCGTCGCTGCCCAGCACGTCATGGACGGCGCGGCCCATGCGCGTCATGGTGCGCATGTTGACCACGACATAGGCCGAGTCTGAAATCTCGACGCCGATCTGGGCGATGGGCGAGCCGAGCGGACCCATGCTGAAGGGGATCACGTACATGGTGCGGCCGCGCATCGAGCCCTTGAACAGGCCCTTGAGCGTTTCCTTCATCCTGGCCGGGTCTTCCCAGTTGTTGGTCGGGCCGGCATCTTCCTGCTTCGCGGAGCAGATGTAGGTGCGGTCCTCGACGCGGGCGACGTCGGAAGGATCGGAACAGGCCAGATAGGAGTTCGGGCGCTTGTCCTGATTCAGCTTGACGAAGGTGCCGGCCGCGACCATCTCGGCGCAGAGCCGGTCGTATTCCTCCTGCGAGCCGTCGCACCAGACGATGCGGTCGGGCTCGGTCAGCGCCGCGACTTCGGCCACCCAGGCTTTGAGGCGGTGGTGCCGGACGTAGTCGGGCGCGTCCGTAAGTTGTTGATTCATTGATTTCTCCACTCGTATTGGGGTGATCTGGAAAGCGCCCATAAATAAACGCTCTGCCACCCTCGAA
The DNA here is from genome assembly GCA_963709555.1 of uncultured beta proteobacterium. Taxonomy (GTDB): domain Bacteria; phylum Pseudomonadota; class Gammaproteobacteria; order Burkholderiales; family Rhodocyclaceae; genus Sulfurisoma. The sequence goes on from CAVPWR010000008.1 coordinate 111,716, forward strand.
AAAAATTATGCCACACTGTGGCTGACCGCCAGCTGACCGTCCTTGCAGAGCCAATACACGCTCCGGGGGCGGCCGCGGCATTAGAATCGTCAGGCAAACACGTCATAGGTGAGACATCATGGACGAACGCACGCGCGCCCTCGCACTCGAATACCACCGCCTGCCCAAGCCGGGCAAGATTTCCGTCACACCGACCAAGGCGCTGACCAACCAGCATGACCTCTCCCTGGCCTATTCGCCAGGCGTGGCCGCCGCCTGCGACGAGATCGTCCGCGACCCCGCCACTGCGGCGCTCTACACCTCGCGCGGCAACCTCGTCGCAGTGATTTCGAACGGCACCGCCGTGCTCGGGCTGGGCGACATCGGGCCGCTGGCCGGCAAGCCGGTGATGGAAGGCAAGGGCGTGCTGTTCAAGAAGTTCGCCGGCATCGACGTCTTCGACATCGAGATCAACGAGCACGACCCGGACAAACTGGTCGAGATCATCGCCTCGCTGGAGCCGACCTTCGGCGGCATCAACCTCGAGGACATCAAGGCACCCGAGTGCTTCTACGTCGAGGGCAAGCTGCGCGAGCGGATGAAAATCCCCGTCTTCCACGACGACCAGCACGGCACGGCCATCATCACGGCGGCGGCGGTACTCAACGGCCTGCGCGTGGTCGGCAAGAACATCCAGGACGTCAAGCTGGTCTGCTCCGGCGCCGGCGCGGCGGCCATCGCCTGCCTCGACCTGCTGGTCAGCGTCGGCCTCGATCGCAAGAACGTCACTGCCTGCGACTCCAAGGGCGTGATCCACACCGGTCGCGAAAAGCTCGATCCGTCCAAGGCGCGCTACGCACAGGCGACGGAGGCCCGCACGCTGGGCGAGGCGATGCCCGGCGCCGACATCTTCCTCGGCCTCTCGGCCAAGGGCGTGCTCAAGCCCGAGATGGTCAAGACCATGGCCAAGGATCCGCTGATCCTGGCCATGGCCAACCCCGATCCCGAGATCCTGCCCGAGGACGCCAAGGCCGTGCGGCCGGACTGCATCATCGGCACCGGCCGTTCGGACTACCCGAACCAGGTCAACAACGTGCTGTGCTTCCCCTTCATGTTCCGCGGTGCGCTCGACGTCGGCGCCACCACCATCAACGAGGCGATGAAAATCGCCGCGGTGAAGGCCATCGCCGAACTGGCCCACGCCGAACAGTCCGAGGTGGTCACCGCCGCCTACGGCACCGAGGAACTGGCCTTCGGTCCCGAGTACCTGATCCCCAAGCCTTTCGACCCGCGGCTGATCCTCAAGGTGGCGCCGGCGGTGGCGCAGGCGGCGATGGACTCGGGCGTGGCGACGCGCCCCATCGCCGACATGGACGCCTATCGCCAGCAGCTCAACGAATTCGTCTATCACTCGGGCTTCGCCATGAAGCCGGTGTTCACGGCCGCCAAGAGCAAGCCGGCGCGCATCGTGTTCTGCGAGGGCGAGGACGAGCGCATGCTGCGCGCGGTGCAGACGGTGGTGGACGAGGGGCTGGCCCGGCCGATACTGATCGGCCGTCCCGAGGTGGTCGAGAAGCAGATCAGCCACCACGGCCTGCGTTTCCGTGCCGGCGAGCATTTCGAGCTGGTCAATCCCGATTCCGATCCGCGCTACAAGGAACTGTGGCAGGACTACTACAACCTGATGTGCCGCAAGGGCATCGGCGTCGAGTACGCGAAACGCGAAATGCGCCGCCGCACCACGCTGATCGGGGCCATGCTGGTGCGCCACAACTACGCCGACGCGATGCTCTGCGGCACCTTCGGCACCCATTCGCTGCACCTGCGCTACATCGCCGACGTGATCGGCCGCAAGCCCGGCATCGAGCATTTCTACGCCATGAACATGCTGATCCTGCCCAAGCGCACGGTGTTCATCGGCGACACCTATGTCAATTACGACCCCACCGCCGCGCAACTGGCCGAGATGGCCATGCTGGCGACCGAGGAGGTGCGGCGTTTCGGCATGACGCCCAAGGTGGCGCTGGTCTCGCATTCGAGCTTCGGCACCCACGACACGCCGACCGCCCGGAAAATGCGCGAGGCGCTGGCGATCCTGCAGGAAAGGGCGCCGGGCATCGAAGTGGATGGCGAGATGCACGGCGATGCCGCGCTCGATCCCGACATCCGCCGCCAGGTCTTCCCCAACGCCAAGCTCTCCGGCCAGGCCAACCTGCTGGTGATGCCGACGCTCGATGCGGCGAATATCTCCTTCAACCTGCTGAAGACCGCTGCCGGGGATGGCTTGACGGTCGGCCCGCTGCTGCTCGGTGCGGCGCGGCCGGTGCATATCCTGACGCCGACGGCGACGGTGCGTCGCATCGTGAACATGACGGCGCTGCTGTCGGTCGAGGCGCAGCAGGCGCGCTGATGACCACTAAGCGTCCCAGGACTGCGCTGATCCTCGGTGGCGGGGGTGCCCGCGCTGCGTATGAGGTCGGCGTGCTCAAGGCCGTGCGCGAGCTCCTGCCTGACCCCGCGAGCAATCCCTTCAGCATCTACTGCGGTACGTCAGCGGGTGCCATCAATGCCGCCGTGCTGGCGGTGCGCACCCGGGACTTCGCCGCCGGCGTCGATTATCTTTGCGATCTGTGGTCGAACATCCACGCCGGCGACGTGTACCGCGCCGACCACTTGAGCATGGCGGCGGCCGGCGCCCGCTGGTTGTTCCGCCGCAATCCCCGCTCACTCCTGGACAATGCGCCGCTGCGCCGCCTGCTCGAACGGGCCGTGGATTTCGACCAGATCGAACCCGCCGTCGCCGCCCACGCCCTGTTGGGGCTGGTGGTCACCTGCTCGGGCTATGCCTCGGGCCAGAGCGTCAGCTTCTTTCAGGGGCGTGCCGACCTTGAACCATGGAACCTCGGCCAGCGAGTGGGCGCCCATGTCCTGCTCGGCGTCGACCACCTGATGGCTTCGAGCGCCATGCCGTTTTTCTTTCCCGCCGTCAGGATGAACCGGGAATATTTCGGCGATGGCGCGGTGCGGCAGTTATCGCCCCTGTCGCCGGCGATCCATCTGGGTGCGGACAAGGTGATGGCCGTCGGCGACGGGCGCATGTCCGACGAAGGCGAAGAACGCGAGCAGGGGGAGAATTATCCTTCGCTGGCGCGGATCGCCGGACACGCACTGTCCGGCATCTACGTCGATCCACTTACGGCGGACCTCGAGCACGCGGAGCACATCAACCGCACCCTGCAGCTGATCCCGGCGGAAACGCGCGGCAGCGGCGCCACTGCGCTGCGCCAGCTCGACGTCCTGGCGTTCTCGCCTTCGGAGCGACTCGATCACCTGGCGGCCGCGCATGTCGGCGCACTGCCCGGGCCGGTTCGGGCGCTGCTCTCCGGCATCGGCGCCACGCGTCGCGAGGGGGGCGCACTGGCGAGCTACCTGTTGTTCGAGCCGCCGTATACCCGGGCCCTGATCGATCTCGGCTTTCGCGACACGCTGGCGCGGGCCGACGAAATCCGCCATTTCCTCGATATCACCTGAAATTTCAGCGGCAACCCGTTTATTTTTAACGGATACTGCCGTTATCCATACTTGCAAAGCATTTATGGGGTGATACACTCCGGCCGATGTCGAGGACAGTCCAATGAGGGAACTCATGAGAAAAGCGATCATCGTGCTGTTCGCAGCCGCCGGCATCGCTACGCTGGCCGCCGCGCCGGTTGCAGCTGAAGCCGCAAGCAAGAAGAAGACGGTTACGGCGAAAAAGCACGTGACCATCAAGCCCAAGCCTGTGGCCAGGTCGAAGGCCCCCCGCAAGCACAAGGCCGTCGCCTCGCTCGAGGACGCCAAGAACCTGTCCGTGCAATCTGCCTCCGCGCTGGTGCTCGACCAGGCCACCGGCGCCGTGCTGTACGAAAAGAATGCCCAGGCCGTGCTGCCCATCGCCTCCATCACCAAGCTGATGACGGCCATGGTGGCGCTCGATGCCAAGCCCGACCTGAACGAAATGCTCAGCGTGAGCGATGACGATGTCGATGTGCTCAAGGGTACGCGCTCGCGCCTGAAGGTCGGCACGCAGCTCTCGCGCGAGGAAATGCTCAGGCTGGCGCTGATGTCTTCGGAAAACCGCGCGGCCTCCGCGCTGTCGCGCCACTATCCGGGAGGCCGCGAGGCCTTCATCGTCGCCATGAACCAGAAGGCGAAGGTCCTGGGCATGAGCGAGTCACGCTTCGAGGACCCGACCGGGCTCACTGCCGCCAACGTCTCCAGTGCGCAAGACCTGGTGAAAATGGTGGACGCCGCCCATCGCTATCCCCTGATCCGTGAGTTCTCGACGACACCGGGCGACCAGCTGGTCGTCGCCGGCCGCACCCAGCAGTTCAACAACACCAACAGCCTGGTGAAGAGCCCGACGTGGGAGATCGGCCTGTCGAAGACGGGTTACATCAACGAGGCCGGCAAGTGCCTGGTGATGCAGGCCTGGCTCAACAACAAGCCCACCATCATCGTGCTGCTCGATTCCTGGGGCAAGATGACCCGCATCGGCGACGCCAACCGCATCAAGCGCTGGATCGAAAGCGCCGCGCTGCCGGTCCGACCGATCTCGGGCTAAATCCGGGCCTGGCTGGCCTTGGCGCAGCCCAGGCCAGCGGAAATCCTGTCCGCAGTGGCGCGAATCAGCGGTACCCAGGCCGGATCGTAACGTTCGGCCGGCGCCGATACCGACAGCCCTGCCACCAGTTCCCCGCTGTCGTCGCGGACCGGTGCGGCGACGCATCGCAGACCTGTCTCGATTTCCTCGTTGTCGTAGGCGACGCCTTCGCGGCGCACGCGGGCCAGCTCCCTTTCCAGTGCCGGCAGGGTGGTGAGCGAAGTCGCGGTGAAGCCGGGCAAGCCCGTGCGCCGGGCATAGTCCTTCACTGCGTCCGCCGTGTCCAATGCCAGATAGAGCTTGCCGACGGCGGTGACATGCAGCGGCGCCTGGGCGCCGACCAGGTGCACGACCCGCACCGAGGAGCGGCCGCTCGAGGTCCGTTCAACGTAGACGATCTCGTCGCCCTGGCGCACCCCCAGATTCACGCTCTCGCCGATTTGCGCATGCAGCTCGCGCATCAGTGGCAAGGCCGTCTCGCGCATGCCGATGCGCTCCTTGACCAGGTTGCCCAGTTCGAGCAGGCGCATGCCGAGGCGATAGGTGCCGGGATCGCCGCGTTCGACGAAGCCGCTGGCCGCCATGGCCGAGAGGATGCGGTGGGCCGTCGACGGGTGCAGACCGCTGTCGAGTGCCAGCTGCTTGAGGCTGACCGGATCGGGATGGTGCGACAATACGTCGAGCAATGTCATCATGCGCTCGATGACCTGGATCGGACCTTTGACGGCGGCGGGTGCGGCAGGGCTGTAAGGGCGCGGCAAGATGGCTGTTTCACAATGTGGAATCCACGCTACTATAGCGTGAAATCAGAGGCGGAATGCCGGTTCGGAGCGGGAGGCTGGAGTGCGGGTAGCTTTGTTCGTGACTTGTCTTGTCAACCTGATGCGGCCGAGCATCGGTTTCGCTGCCATCCGCCTGCTCGAAGCGGCCGGCTGCGAGGTGGTGGTGCCGGCAAGCCAGACCTGCTGCGGCCAGCCGGCCTTCAACTCGGGCGACCGCGTCGCGGCGAGCGTGTTGGCGAAGAAGGTCGTGGCCGAGTTCGAAGGCTACGAATATGTCGTTGCTCCTTCCGGCTCCTGCGCCGACCAGATCCGCAACGAATACCCGGGCCTGCTCGCCGACGATCCCGACTGGCACGGCCGCGCCGTGGCCCTGGCGAGCCGCGTGTACGAGCTTACCGACTTCCTGCTCAATGTCGCCCGGATCGAGAAGCTGCCCTCCGATTTCACCGGCACGCTCACCTATCACGACTCCTGCACCGGGCTGCGCAGCCTCGGCATCAAGAACCAGCCGCGCCAGCTGCTCGGCCGGCTGCCCGGCGTCACCCTCAGGGAAATGAACGGCGCCGAGGAATGCTGCGGCTTCGGCGGCACCTTCTCGGTCAAGTTCGGCGAGGTCTCGGCCGCCATCGCCGAACGCAAGTGCGACAACATCCGCGCTGCCCTTGCCAACGGGGGCGATGCCGTCGTCGGCGGCGACCTCGGCTGCCTGCTCAACATCGAAGGCAAGCTGCGCCGCATGGGCGACGACACGCCGGTGCTGCACGTCGCCGAGGTTCTCGCCGGCGCAGGCGGCAAGCCCCGATGAACCTGATGCGCCTCGTCTATATCAGTTCGGCCACGCCGCCCATGAGCGACGCCGCGCTCGCCGCGCTGGTCGAGCAGGCACGGACCTTCAACGCCAGCCATGGCCTGACCGGCATGCTGATTTACGCCGAGGGCAACTTCCTGCAGGTGCTGGAGGGCGACGAGCGCGAGGTGGATGATCTGTACGAGCGCATCAACCGTGATTCGCGTCACCAGCACCTGCTCTGCCTGGAACGCACGGCGATCGCCAGCCGCGGGTTCCCCGACTGGAACATGGGCTTCCGCAAGCTGTCGGGAGAGGAATGCGAAGACCTGCCGGACTGGTTGAGCGGCATTCCCGGCGAAGCCCCGCCACCCCCGCGCGAGGGCCTGGCCCTGCTGCAGCGCTATGGCCAGGGAGAAGGCTGAGGATGGAAATCAAGTCCATGCATTTCAAGTCCCGTGCGGCGGCGCAGCTTGCCAACACCGGACTGCAGTCCACCCTGAAGAAGGTCAAGGGCAAGTTCGTCGACAAGCGGCGCGACGCCATCGCCGATTACGCAGGGCAGGGGGGCGATTTCGAGGACCTGCGTGAAGCCGGCAGGGAAGTGCGCAACCGCGTTCTCGCCGATCTTGACCTGTGGCTGGAAAAGTTCGAGAGCAAGGCCACGGCGCGCGGTGCCACGGTGCTATGGGCGAAGGACGACGCCGAGGCGTGCCGGATCATCGTCGACATCGCCAAAAAGCACGGCGTGAAGAAGGCCACCAAGTCGAAGTCCATGGTATCCGAGGAAGCCGGCCTGAACCGGGCACTGGAAGCCGCCGGCATCCAGCCGGTCGAGACCGACCTCGGCGAATACATCCTGCAGATCAACGACAACGAGGCGCCCTCGCACATCATCGCGCCGGTGGTGCACAAGTCGAAGGAGGAAATCTCCGACCTCTTCGCCCGGGTGCACAAGAAGCCGCGCCTCACCGACATCGGCGAGATGACGCGCGAGGCGCGCGAGGTGCTGCGCAGCCACTTCCTCTCGGCCGACATGGGAATCAGCGGCGGCAACTTCATCGTCGCCGAAACCGGTTCGGTGGCCATCGTCACCAACGAGGGCAACGGCCGCATGGTCACCACAGTGCCGAAGGTGCATGTCGTCCTCACCGGCATCGAGAAAGTGGTGCCGACGCTCGAGGACCTGACGCTGCTGCTGCGCCTGCTGCCGCGTTCGGCCACCGGGCAGTCGATCTCCAATTATGTTTCCGTGCTCACCGGCATCCGGGGCGCAGGCGACCTCGATGGTCCCGAGCACATGTACTACGTGCTCGTCGACAACGGCCGATCAAACATCCTCGGCTCCGAATTCAACGCCATGTTGCGCTGCATCCGCTGCGGCGCCTGCATGAACCACTGCCCCGTGTATCAGACGGTCGGCGGCCACGCCTACGGCTGGGTCTATCCCGGGCCGATGGGTTCGGTGCTTACCCCTCTTTACGTCGGCATTGAAAACGCGCTCGACCTGCCGCACGCGGCGACCCTGTGCAACCAGTGCGGCGTCGCCTGCCCGGTGAAGATCCCGCTGCCCGAGCTGCTGCGCACCCTGCGCGAGAAGCAGGTCGAGAAGAATCTGCGGCCGTTGGGCGAGCGCCTCGCCCTCAAGGCCTGGGCCTGGGTGGCGGCGCGGCCGGCGCTCTATCACCTGGGCACGCGCTTCGCCGTACGTTATCTCAACTGGCTTGCCGGCGGCAAAAAGAGCATCCCGGTGCTCGGCGCCGCGCCCGAGTGGACGTCGGGCCGCGACTTCCCCGCGCCGCAGGGCAGGACCTTCCGCGAGCTGTACGCAAAGAGGAGTGGCAAGTGAGCCATCGATCGCGCATCCATCGCGCATCACATCGTTTATCTCGAGCGCGACTCGGTGCGCGCCGTGCTGCCAGCGCCGACTTTTCCCCATGTATGGGAGGAATACCCGCTCACCGCGCCCGGGGAGGTGTTCGAGCGCATCGCCGACGCCAGCATCGTCATCGTGAACAAGGTGCAACTGCGCGGCGAACTGCTGGCGCGACTGCCCAAGCTGAAGTTCATCGCCTGCGCCGCCACCGGCACCGACAACGTCGATCTCGCCTGGTGCCGCGACCACGGGCTGCCGGTCAGCAACATCCGCGGCTACGCCGCCAACACCGTGCCCGAGCACGTGATGATGTTGATGCTCAGCCTGCGCCGGCAACTGCTGGCCTACCGCGCCGACGTCCAGGCCGGCCGCTGGCAACGCTCGCCGCTGTTCTGTTTCTTCGACCACCCGATGCGCGACCTGCATGGTTCGACGCTGGGGCTGCTCGGCCGCGGCTCCCTCGGCCAGGGCGTGGCCCGGCTGGCCGAGGCCTTCGGCATCAAGGTGCTGTGGGGAGAGCGCAAGGGTGCGCCCGTCGTGCGCGACGGCTACGTTGCCTTCGAGACGCTGCTGGCCGAGGCGGATGCGATCTCGCTGCACTGCCCTCTTACCGCCGACACGCGCGGCATGTTCGGCGAGGCCGAGCTGCGGGCGATGAAGCCCGGCGCCATCCTGATCAACACCGCGCGCGGCGGCCTGGTCGAGGAGACCGCGCTGGTACGCGCGCTCAAGGAGGGCTGGATCGCCGGCGCCGGCTTCGATGTGCTGAGCAAGGAGCCGCCGGTCGAAGGCAACCCGCTGCTCGCGCCCGAGTTGCTGAACCTGCCCAACTTCATCCTGCTGCCCCACATCGCCTGGGCCTCGGACGCGGCGATGCAGACCCTGGCGGACCAGCTCATGGATAACATCGAGGCGTTCGCCCGCGGTGAGCCTCGCAACCGGGTGGCATGACATGAACGACTCCAGAGAACTCATCCTCGGCCGCATCCGCGAACGCCTCGGCCGCAGCCCCGCCAATGCGCCGGCCGCCGCGGCCGCCATCGACGCCGCCCTGGCAGCCCCTGTCCCTGGTCCGCGACCCGTCGCCGATGCCGACCTCGTCGCGGCCTTCCGCGCCCGTTCCGAAGCGCTGTCCAGCACGGTCGACGAAGTGGCGGGCCTGGCGGATGTGCCGCGCGCCATCGCCGCCTATCTCGCCGAACACCAGCTGGCTCCGCGCGCCGTCTGCGTGCCCGACCTCGCCGGCCTCGACTGGGGCAGCGCCGGCATCGAGGTGGCGGCGCGTGCCGCCGTCGATCACGACCTCGTCGGCATCACCGGTGTTTTTCGCGCCATCGCCGAAACCGGCACGCTGATGCTCTGCACCGGCGCGGCGACACCGGCCACCGTCAGCCTGCTGCCCGAAACCCACATCGCCGTGGTGCCGGTGTCGACCATACTCGCCAGCATGGAAGAAGGCTGGGCCGCCGCCCGCGCCGAGTTTCGGCAGATGCCCCGCGCCGTCAATTTCATCTCCGGCCCCTCGCGCACCGGCGACATCGAGCAGACCATCGTGCTCGGTGCGCACGGGCCCTACCGGGTGCATATCGTCATCGTGCGGGGCGGCTGAGACAGCCTCGCGACCAGCGGCCTGCTTCAGCCGTGGCGACCCGACTGACTGTCGCGGTAGAACTCGCGCATGCTGGCGTAGCGTGCCTCGCGCACAAGGCGAACGCGCTCGATGGCACGTTCGACCGGCACGCCGAGTTGCGTCAGCGTCTCGGCGGCGATCATCAGGCTGCCCTCCAGGACTTCCGGGATGACCTCGGTGGCGCCGGCACGCTTGAGCTTTTCCACGTCCGTGTCGTCCGGCGCACGCACGATCACCGGAATGTCGCTGCGGTACTGGCGCACTAAGCGCAGCACCCGCTCGGCCGACAGCGTGTCGGGATAGGCGATCACCACCGCCTGCGCCCGCATCAGTCCGGCCGCCTTCAGCACCTCGATGCGGTCGGCGCCGCCGAAGACCACTTTGCCGCCTTCGGGAATGGCCCGCTTGACCGCATTGGGGTCGACATCGAGCGCGAGGAAGGGGATCTTCTCGGCGCCGAGAAACTGGCCGATCTGCTCGCCGGTGCGGCCATAGCCGCAGAGGATCACATGGTCCTCCATGCCGAAGGCGCTGGTGGCGACCTCATAGATCGCCTTGGCCTTGTGCGCCCAGTCGCCGCGCGCCATCTCGCCGCCGAGCCGCGCCACCCGCTCGATCAGGAAGGGGGCGATGAACATCGAGACCAGCATCGCCGCCAGCGTCACCTGGAACACGTCGTCGCGGATCAGCTTCTGGGCGAAGGCCAGCTGGATCAGCACCAGGCCGAACTCGCCGGCCTGCGCCAGCTGGGCCGAGGTGCGCAACGCCGTATCGGGCGTATTGCGCGCCGCCAGCGAGATCAGCAGCACGACGACGCCCTTGCCGACTACCAGCAGTCACCACGGCGAGCAGCAGGGCCGGCAAGTTCTGCAGCACGAAGCCGACGTTGAGCAGCATGCCGACGGTGACGAAGAACAGGCCGAGCAGCACGTCGCGGAACGGGCGGATGTCGGCCTCGACCTGGTGGCGATAGACGGTCTCGGAAATCAGCATGCCGCCGACGAAGGCGCCCAGCGCCAGCGACAGTCCGGACTGCCCTGTCGCGTAGGCCAGGCCGACGACGATCCACAGCGTCGCCAGCACGAACAGTTCCTCGGAGCGATGGTGGGCGACGGTGTCGAACAGCCTTTTCATCAGCTTCTGGCCGACCCAGATCAGCACCACCAGCAGCACGGCGGCCTGCAGCGAGGCCAGCCCGAGGTGCCGCAACAGGTTGCCCTCGGGCTGGGCCAGCGCCGGCAGCAGGATCAGGCAGGGCACCACGGCGATATCCTGGAACAGCAGCACGCCCATGGTCTGGCGGCCCGAACGCGAATGCAGTTCGAAGCGTTCCGACAGCATCTTGGCGACGATGGCGGTCGAGGACATCGCCACCGCCAGGCCCACGGCCAGCCCGGACTTCCAGTCCTGGCCATAGCCGTACCAGGCCACCAGCATGGCCCAGCCGCGGTCAGCAGCATCTGCGCCGTGCCGAAGCCCAGCACCAGCGAGCGCATCGCCTTGAGCCGCGCCAGGCTGAACTCGAGCCCGATGGAGAACATCAGGAAGACCACGCCGAATTCGGCGAAGCTTTCGACCTCCTGGCTCTCGCCGATCAGCTGCGCGCCGTGCGGGCCCAGCACCATGCCGATCGCCAGGTAGCCAAGCATGGACGGCAGCCTGAAGCGGCGCGCCACGGCCACCGCGCCGACGGCGGCGGTGAGCAGCAGCAGCATGGAGAGCAGTTGGGAGTGCATCAGGTGGAAGAATTCGTCGTTGGCATGCTGCGGTCCATGATCTGGCTCAAGCAAACTATACCGCGTGCCTTCCTATAATGGCCGCACCCATCATCGATTCATGTTTACTGCCGGAGTCTTCCCCCATGCGCCGTCTCGCACTGTTCGCGTTTACCCTTCTCCTCGCGGGAAATGCCATGGCCGCAGGCCCCGGCAAAAAAGTCGGCGATGGCGCTACGCCGCCGCCCGCCGCCGTCTCGCCCCTCATGCCCAAGGCGCCGGACCCGGCCGCCATCATGGTGGCGGTGAAGGAGATCGGCATCATCAACGGCATCGCCCTGGCCTGTGGCCTCAAGGACACGGTGTCCCGTGCCAAGGCGCTGATGATCATGCGCGTGCCGAAGACGCGGGAATACGGCGAGATCTTCGAGCAGGCGTCCAACGACAGCTTCCTCGCCCAGTCGGTGAAGAAGGGCGGCTGCCCCGGCCGCGCCACCCTGGCGGTGCAGCTCGAAACCGCCGCGCGCGCGCTGCCGGCTGCTCCCAGCCACCAGGCCATCACCGAAACCGCCGCGCCCGCCGCCGGCGTCAATCCGAAATACCTGCTGCAGGACGTCAACGGCCGCGCCATCATGGACAGCGACTTCCGCGGCCGCTTCCAGCTGATCAGTTTCGGCTACACCTTTTGCCCCGACATCTGCCCGACGACGCTGATCGAGATGGCGGAGGTGCTCAAGCTCCTCGGCGACGACGCCAACCGGCTGCAGCCGATCTTCGTCTCGGTCGATCCCGAGCGCGACACGCTCGAGGTGCTGCGGAGCTACACCGGCTTCTTCGACAAGCGCATCCTCGGCGCCACCGCCACGCCCGAACTGGTGCGCCGCGCCGCCGACAACTTCAAGGTCCGCTACGAGAAGGTCAAGGAGCCCGGTGCGGCGCCGCTGCAGTACGCGGTCGACCACTCGGCCGGCATGTACCTGCTCGGCCCCGCTGGCGAATTCATCACCAAGTTCGCCTATGCCATGCCAGTGGCCGACGTGGTGGCGCGCATCCGCGAGTACATGGCGAAGGCACCCCCGGCGCGGGAACCGGCCACCCGCTGAGACCGCCTCGCGGCCAGAGGGGGGGCGCATGCTTCGCCGCGGGTAGAATCGTCGCATAACGCTTCCATGAACAAATCATGATCGCTTTGCCGCCGCAATCGCCGCCCACCCGTGCTCACGAAGCCAGGGGCAAGTCCTTGCTCGACAAGGTGCAGGCATGATCAACGACGGCAACACCCAGGAAGTCCTTCGCCGCGCGCAGGCTGGTCGATCGCCATCGCGCTGGGCGCGTTCGCCGCCGTAATGGCGGTCGGCACCATCGGCTACAAGCATCTGGGCGGCGCGGAAACGGGCTGGCTCGACGCCCTCTACATGACCTTCCTGATGGTCGCCACCATCGGTTACGGCGCCGGGGTGGAAATCTGGCGGCGGCCGGATGCGCAAATATTTACCATGGTGATCGCCTTCTCAGGCGTCGCCGTGATGACCTATTTCTTTTCGAGCGTGACGGCCATCGTTCTGGCCAGCGATTTCGACAAGTCTTTGCGGAGACGGCGCATGGAGAAGGCGATGAAGAAGGTGCACGGACATTACATCCTCTGCGGTTTCGGCCGGGTCGGCCGCAACGTCGCCCAGGAACTCGAAGCCACCAACCGCCACTACATCGCGATCGACGAACAGATCGACCTGCTGGAGTCGTATGCGGAAAAGAAGGTCGGCATGCTCTACATCCATGGCGATGCCGTCGACGACGACGTGCTCGAGGCCGCGAACATCCGCGAGGCCAAGGGCGTGTTCGCCATCACCGGCGACGACAGCCGCAACCTGATGATCGCCTTGACCGCCAAGCAGCTTGCGCCCGGCGCGCGCGTCGTCGCCCGCTGCAACGAGATGCGCAACGTCGAGAAGATGCGCAAGGCCGGCGCCGATGCCATCGTCTCGCCCAATTTCACCGGCGGCATGCGCATCGCCTCGGCGATGATCCGGCCGCACGTCGTCTCCTTTCTCGATGAGATGTTGCGCTCGGAGCACAAGTTGCGCGTCGAGGAGGTCGTCGTGCCGGCGAGCTTCAGGCCGAAGCCGCTGGGCGCGATCAACCTCAAGGGCGCCACCTACGTGCTGGTGGCTGTACGCACGCGCGGCGACTGGGTCTTCAATCCGCCAGCCGATTTCGTCGTGCAGCCCGGCCATACCCTGATCGCGATGGCCTCGCCCCATGGCCGCTTCGAACTCGAATCGGCGCTCTACCTCATGGACGGCAGACTGATCAGCGTGACTGGATCGGCAGCCCGGTAGTGACGAACAGCAGCGTGCGCGCTTCGCGGATATCGGCGTGCAGCGCTTCGACCAGCGGCGAATTGACCGGCCGCTCGGCGTTCCAGTCGATGATGAAATTGGCGCCCGAGCCGCCCGAGGAGTCCGAGCGCGGCACGAACAGTTCGTAGGTCCCCAGCGGCGGTATCGTCCGTGGCGCCGGCAGGTATTCGCGCAGCAGCTTGCCGTCGGTGTTGTAGTAGCGGGCGCTGACGACCTTGATGGGCGCTTTCATGTCGGTGTTGCGGATGCTGACATGGGTGGAGACGAGGGTCTCGGAGGGCTTGCCGGTCTTGGGGTTCACCTCGCCGTGGTAGAGGTGCGAATACACCGGCAGGTAGAGCGACTGCCCGGACGACAGCGACGGCGCGTCCTGTGCGAACGCCAGGCAGGCAGCCGCGGCAAGGGCCAGGCCGGCATACAGACGGGAGAGCCGCGCGGATATCATTGCTTGACCAGCGTCACAGGGCGGTCGGCGAGGCGGATAACGTCGTGCGCCACCGACCCGACCAGCAGATCGCGGATGGCCGACTCGCCGCGGGTGCCCATGATGATGCTGTCGCAGTTCTGCTCGCGGGCATGGGCGACGAGGGTTTCCGCGACCGCACCCAGCAGCACGGCCGGGGTGTAGGCGATGCCGGCGGCGTCGAGGGCCTGTCGTGCAGCGGCCAGCGCATCGCCGCCCTTGGATTCCTGCATCGCCTGGACTTCGGTTTCTGGCAGGAAGCGTTTGACCTCCCACGCGTCGACCGGCGGCTGGACATTGACCAGCAGGATCTCGACCTTGTCGCCGACGCGGCGGGAAAGCGTGATGACGTGGTTGACCGCGCACAGGCTGGCGGGCGAGCCGTCAACGGGTATCAGGACTTTGAACATGGCAGATTTCCTTGCCGGAACGTAATGTGTGGAATTATCGCTAAAATCCGGCATCGTGTTGTGGAGATCGTCATGCGCATCATCGCTTCGGGCATGCATCAGGCTGTCGCCCTGCTGTTGAGTCTTGCCGCGCCGCTGGCGCTGGCGGCCACTGGGACGAATGGGATAATGGGACGAATGGGACGCCGGGGATGGATGGCCCTGCCGTGTTCGGCATCCCGGTGGACTTCATCCTGTTTGCGCTGACGCTGCTCGGCGTCGCCCTGTTCCATCACCACACCCTCAAGGTCGCGCTGACCGGCCTGGCGACGATCACGCTCTACAAGTTGCTCTTCACCGGTTTCAAGACCGGCGCCGGCGTGGCCGGCCTCGGCGCGCACCTCGCGCACGAATGGGTCATCCTGACCAACCTGCTCTGCCTGCTGCTCGGCTTCGCCCTGCTGGCGCGCCACTTCGAGGACAGCCGCGTGCCCGAGGTGCTGCCGCGCTTCCTGCCGGCCGGGTGGAAGGGCGGCTTCGTGCTGCTGATCATGATCTTCGTGCTCTCCAGTTTCCTCGACAACATCGCGGCGGCGCTGATCGGCGGCACCGTTGCCGCCAGCGTGTTCCAGCGCAAGGTGCATATCGGCTACCTCGCCGCCATCGTCGCCGCCTCGAATGCCGGCGGCTCGGGCAGCGTGGTCGGCGACACCACCACGACCATGATGTGGATCGACGGCGTCAGCCCGGCCGACGTCTTCCATGCCTACGTCGCCGCCGTGGTGGCGATGGTGGTGTTCGGCATCCCGGCGGCGATGCAGCAGGACAAGTACCACCCGATCGCGAAGAACCTGCATGCCGAAGGCCACATCGACTGGGCCCGCATCGGCATCGTCGGCTTCATCCTGGTCGCCGCCATCGCCACCAACGTGATCATCAACGTCAGGTTCAACCACCTCTCCGACAGCTTCCCCTTCATCGGCGTCGCGGTGGTGCTGGCCATCTTCGCTTCGGCGCCCCTGCGCAAGCCCGAGTGGAGCCTGCTGCCCGATGCCTTCAAGGGTTCGATCTTCCTGCTCTCGCTGGTGATGTGCGCCTCGATGATGCCGGTCGAGAAACTGCCCGCCGCCTCGTGGCAGACGGCGCTGGGCCTGGGTTTCGTCTCGGCCGTGTTCGACAACATCCCGCTGACCGCGCTGGCGCTGAAGCAGGGCGGCTACGACTGGGGCTTCCTCGCCTACGCCGTCGGCTTCGGCGGCTCGATGATCTGGTTCGGCTCTTCGGCCGGCGTGGCGCTGTCCAACCTCTTTCCCGAAGCCAAGTCGGCCGGTCGCTGGCTGGTGAACGGCTGGCACGTCGCGCTGGGCTATGTGGTCGGCTTCTTCGTCATGCTGGCGGTGATGGGCTGGCATCCGCACGAGGCGCACAAGAAGGTCGAGGCCGCCGCACCAGCTGCCACCGTGGCGCCAGCACCGACTTTTGTCGGTGCGCCCGGCTATCAATGAGCCGCGCATGAGGCTGGCCGCGCTGGCGGCATTGGCGTTGCTGCCGGCCAGCGCCTTGGCCGCCGGCTCCGGCGTCGTCGGCGAGAACCTGCTGTGGCTCGCCATCATCCTGATGAGTGCGCGGCTGTTTGCCCCGCTCGCCCAGCGCGTGGGCTTTCCGGCGGTGCTCGGTGAATTGCTGCTCGGCGTCCTGCTCGGCAACCTCACCCTGTTCGGCATCGGCTTGTTCGACACGATCAGCCGCGACCCGATCATTCTCTTCCTCGCCGAACTCGGCGTGATCGTGCTGCTGCTGCAGATCGGCCTCGAGACGCGACTGGCCGACCTGGTCAAGGTGGGTGGCCGCGCCTTCGCGGTGGGCAGCGTCGGTATCGTCGTTCCCTTCACGCTCGGCGCCTTCCTGGTCGGGCCGCTGCTGCTGCCGGGGCAATCGCAGAACACCTACCTGTTCCTCGGGGCGACGCTGGCGGCGACCTCGGTCGGCATCACCGGCCGGGTCTTTCGCGACCTCGGCAAGCTCGGTACGCCGGCCGCGCGCATCGTGCTCGGCGCGGCGGTGATCGACGACGTGCTGGGGCTGGTGATCCTCGCCGTGGTGTCGAGCCTGGTGCAGGCCGGCAGCGTCAGCGTCGGCGAGGTGTCGTGGATCATCGCCAAGGCCGTGTTCTTCCTCGCCGGCAGCATCTGGCTCGGGCGGTTGATCGCGCCGCATTCCTCGCGCTGGCTGGCGCGGCTCGATGCCGGCCCGTCGATGCTGTTCGCCCAGGTGCTGGCGACGGGACTCGCGCTGGCCTGGCTGGCGCATGCCATCGGCCTGGCGCCGATCATCGGTGCCTTCGCCGCCGGCCTGCTGTTCGAGCCGCTGTTCCTCAAGGACTTCGAGCGGCCGCCGATCGTGCGCGAGATCGAGCCGCTGCTGCCGGCGGGCGATACGCAGTTGGTCGAGCGTCTGCGGCCCATCCTGGCCAAGTACACGGGTCACCAGCACGAGCGCATGATCGAGCCCATCGGTTACTTCTTCGTGCCGGTGTTCTTCGTGCTGACCGGCATGCAGGTGGATCTCGGGACGCTGGCCGATCCGGCCATCGTCGCCGTGGCGCTCGGCGTCACCGCCGCCGCCATCGCCGGCAAGCTCGTCGCCGGCTACTTCGCCGGTTCGGCCGGCAAGTGGGTCGTCGGCTGGGGCATGGTGCCGCGCGGCGAGGTCGGCCTGATCTTCGCCATGGTCGGCAAGCAGCTCGGCGTGATGGACGAGGCGATGTTCTCGGTCATCGTCATCATGGTGATCCTCACCACCCTGGTCACGCCGCCGGTGCTGACCTGGTTGCTGCGCCGCTCCGCCTGAAAAGTCGGGCGACGCCGGAGCGCGGAGCAGGGCCCCGCTTGCGGGGATGCGACCGTGGAGGCGGATGCGGCGGCCGCGCTTCGAAGTCTGGCGCCGCGCATCCCGCTTGCGGCCGCTGTGCCGCTCTGCCCTGTCGTTCGACATGTCGAATGAAACTCGAGATGTTGATTTTTGAAGTAGTGACGTCTAGGATGGGCGCCAGCGGCTGAAGGGCTGTACCAAGGAAAGTCTAGGTCGCATTTCGAACCACCTATAAGGAGGAGACCTCATGAGTCAAGATAATTCCCAAGGCGGTCAGGACAAGAAGGTGACCCGTCGCAAGTTCCTGACTTCCGCCGCAGCGGGCACCGCCGGCGTTGCCGCCGCCGGCTTCCCGATGATCTCGGTGGCGCAGTCGCCGATCACCATGCGCTGGCAGTCAACCTGGCCGGCCAAGGACATTTTTCACGAATACGCCACGGACTTCGCCAGCAAGGTGAATGGCATGTCCGGCGGCAGGCTCAAGATCGAGGTGCTGCCGGCCGGCGCCGTGGTCAAGGCCTTCGAACTGCTCGATGCCGTGTCCAAGGGCACGCTCGACGGCGGCCATGGCGTGGTGGCCTACTGGTACGGCAAGAACTCCGCCGTGGCGCTGTGGGGCTCGGGCCCGGCCTTCGGCATGGACCCGAACATGGTGCTGGCCTGGCACAACTACGGCGGCGGCAAGCAGATGCTCGACGAGATCTACAAGGGCCTCAACCTCGACGTGCAGTCCTTCCTCTACGGCCCGATGCCGACGCAGCCGCTGGGTTGGTTCAAGAAACCGATCACCAAGGCCGATGACCTGAAGGGCATGAAGTTCCGCACCGTCGGCCTTTCGGTCAACATCTTCAAGGACATGGGCGCGGCGGTGAATCCGCTGCCCGGCGGCGAGATCGTGCCGGCCATGGATCGCGGCCTGCTCGATGCCGCGGAGTTCAACAACGCATCGTCTGACCGCCTGCTCGGTTTCCCCGATGTCGCCAAGAACTGCATGCTGCAGAGCTTCCACCAGTGCTCGGAGCAGTTCGAGATCCTCTTCAACAAGAAGAAGTACGACTCGTTGCCGGCCGAACTGAAGACCATCATCAACCATGCGGTCGAGGCTTCCTCGGCCGACATGAGCTGGAAGGCCATCGACCGCTATTCCAAGGACTACATCGAGATGCAGGAGAAGCAGGGCGTCAAGTTCTGGAAGACGCCGGACGCCATCCTGCGCCGCCAGCTCGAGGCCTGGGACAAGATCCTCGAGGCCAAGAGCGCCGAGAATCCGGCGTTCAAGAAGGTCAGCGAGTCGATGCGCGCCTTCGCCCAGCGCGCCTGCCGCTGGCAGAACGACACCAACGTCGACTACAAGATGGCCTACAACCACTTCTTCGGCAAGAAGGCGCCGGCCAAGAAGGGCTGATGTTCCTGCGTTAGTGCAGCCGCCCGGCCATGCCGGGCGGCTGCTTTTCATCGGGATATTTGATGCAGAAACTCATGCTTTTCGTCGACAAGGCGAGCACCTTCGTCGGCCATGCCTTCGGCTGGCTCATCGTCGCGCTGACCGCGCTGATCAGCTGGGAGGTGTTCTCCCGCTATGTCCTGAACACACCGCATGCCTGGGTGCTCGACGCCCAGATCATGCTCTACGGCACCCTCTTCATGATGGCCGGCGCCTATACGCTGTCGAAGCAGGGACATGTCCGCGGCGACGTGCTCTATGGCTTCTTCGAGCCGCGCACCCAGGCCACCATCGACCTCGTGCTTTATGGCGTCTTCTTCGTCCCCGGCATCTTCGCCCTGACCTACGCCGGCTGGATCTACGGCGCCGAGTCCTGGGCCATCCGCGAGCAGACCTTCAGCGCCGATCCGCTGCCGCTGTATCCCTTCAAGTTCGTCCTGCCGGTCGCCGGCTTCTTCCTGATGCTGCAGGGCGTGGTGGAGATCGCACGCTGCGTCATCTGCCTGCGCACCGGTGCCTGGCCGTCGCGCGAGGAGGACGTGGAAGAGGTCGACGTCGGCAAGCTCAAGGCCATGGTGCATGTGAAGGACGAGGACATCGCCGCCCTCGACCAGTACGTGGTCGCACAGGAGGCCGCCCACGGCCACGCGGGTGAAGCCAAATGAAAATCAGGAAGGAACTCTGGTTCGGTTTTTCGCTGATGGCGGTGATCCTGCTGACCATCGCCATCTTCATGCCGTGGACGCAGATGCAGAACGGCCACCTCGGCCTGCTGATGCTGGCGCTGGTGGTCGTGGCCATCATGCTCGGCTTCCCCACGGCCTTCACCCTGATGGGCATGGGCGTGTTCTTCGCCTGGCTCGCCTATCGCAGCGGCGATCCGAACATCGCCGTGCGCCAGACGCTGGACCTGATGGTGCAGCGCGCCTACTCGGTGATGTCCAACGACGTGCTGATCTCGATCCCGCTGTTCGTCTTCATGGGCTACCTGGTCGAGCGCGCCAACCTGATCGCCAAGCTGTTCCGCTCGCTCGAACTGGCGCTGGCGCGCGTGCCGGGCTCGCTGGCGGTGGCGACGCTGGTCACCTGCGCCATCTTCGCCACCGCCACCGGCATCGTCGGTGCGGTGGTGACCCTGATGGGCCTGCTGGCGCTGCCGGCCATGCTGCGCTCCGGCTACGACATCCGCCTCTCGGCCGGGGTGATCACCGCCGGCGGTTGCCTCGGCATCCTGATTCCGCCGTCGGTGATGCTGATCGTCTATGGCGCCACCGCCGGCGTGTCGGTGGTGCAGCTGTACGCGGGTGCCTTCTTCCCCGGCCTCATGCTGGCCGGCCTCTATATCGTCTACGTGATCATCGTGGCCAAGCTCAAGCCGGAGTGGGCGCCGCCGCTGCCGATGGCGGAGCGCCACATCGACCTGCCGGCGTCGACGGCCCGGCTGCGCGAGGTCATCAGCCACCGGGCGCTGCCGGGACTGCTGGGCGCCCTCAAGGGCTCGCGCAACCACGGCATCGCGACCGGCGAGATCCTGCGCCAGTTGCTCGTGACGCTGCTGCCGGCGATCGCCTTCGTCGTGTTCATGACGCTCATCTACCGTGGCGTCACCGCGCCCGTCGTCGTCGACGACACCAGCGGCCTGCAGGAAATGGGGATGGTCGAGGAGTCGCGGGAAGCGCCATCCGCGCCGGGCGGACTGCAGGAGCCGAAGGCTGAAGGCGTCGAGGAACCGAAAGGGGAGGGCGTTCAGGAGCCGAAGGAGGAGGCAGGGGCGGAAGGCGTGAAGGAACCGCCAGCGGGTGGTGTCAAGGAGCCGCCGGCGGACGGAGTGAAAGAGCCGCCGGCCGAGGCCCAGGCACCGGCCGCCGCAGTGGTATCCCCTGCGCCCGCCGCGAAGGCCGAGGCACCCGCCCAGCCGGTTGTGCCGGGCGAGGCCCGCCCGGCCCCGCTGTGGTTCTGGGTGATGCTCGGCGTGGGCGGAGCGTTGGCCGTGGCCTTCTACGCCATCTTCACCTTCGTGCGGCTCGAAGTCTTCAAGATGCTGCTGTCCTCGTTCTTCCCGCTGGCGATGATGATCCTGGCGGTGCTCGGTTCCATCGTCTTCGGCCTGGCGACGCCGACCGAGGCGGCGGCGGTGGGCGCGTTGGGTGGCTTCATCCTGGCCGCGGCCTACAAGCAGCTCAACCTGGGCGTCATCAAGGAATCGGTATTCCTCACCGCCAAGACCTCGGCCATGGTGTGCTGGTTGTTCGTCGGCTCGTCGATCTTCTCGGCCGCCTTCGCCCTGCTCGGCGGGCAGACGCTGGTCGAGCAGTGGGTGCTGTCGCTGGACATGACGCCGCTGCAGTTCATGCTGCTCAGCCAGTTCATCATCTTCATCCTCGGCTGGCCGCTGGAGTGGACGGAGATCATCGTCATCTTCATGCCGATCTTCATCCCGCTGCTGCCGCACTTCAACATCGATCCGCTGTTCTTCGGGCTGCTGGTGGCGCTCAACCTGCAGACGGCCTTCCTCTCGCCGCCGGTGGCGATGGCGGCCTTCTACCTCAAGGGCGTGTCGCCGCCGCATGTGACGCTGAACCAGATCTTCGCCGGCATGATGCCCTTCATGGCCATCCAGGTGATCGCGCTGGCGCTGCTCTACATCTTCCCGGCCATCGGCCTGTGGCTGCCGCAGGTGCTCTACAAGTGAGGCAACGTCAGGTTCCTGGCAAGGTCCAGACATGACCTCGAAGCTCTACGACGAAGCCGCACCACGGCGGCTCGACCATTACATCGGCGGCAAGCCGTGGCCCGGCAAGGGCAGTCGCTGGGGCGACGTCTTCAATCCCGCCACCGGCGAGGTGACCGCGCAGGTGCCGCTGGGCGGCGCCGCCGCACGTCGAGGCGGCGCTCGCGGCCGCCACGGCCGCGCTGCCGGGCTGGGCCGACACCACGCCGCTGCGCCGCGCCCGCATCATGTTCAAGTTCAAGGAGCTGCTGGAGAAGAACGCCGACGAAATCGCCGCGCTGATCACCCACGAGCACGGCAAGGTGCTGTCCGACGCCAAGGGCGAGCTGACACGCGGCATCGAGGTGGTCGAGTTCGCCTGCGGCATCCCGCATCTCCTGAAAGGCGAGTATTCCGACCAGGTCGGCGCGCGGCGTGGATAGCTGGTCGCTGCGGCAGCCGGTGGGCGTTTGCGCCGGCATCACCCCCTTCAACTTCCCGGTGATGGTGCCGATGTGGATGTTCCCGGTGGCGCTGGCCTGCGGCAACACCTTCGTCCTCAAGCCCTCCGAGCGCGATCCCTCGCCCAGCCTGATGCTGGCCGAACTGCTGCGCGAGGCCGGCCTGCCCGAGGGCGTCTTCAACGTCGTGCATGGCGACAAGGCCGTGGTCGATGCCCTGCTCACCGATCCGCGCGTGGCGGCGGTGAGCTTTGTCGGCTCGACGCCGATCGCGCAATACATCTATGCCACCGGCACGGCGCACGGCAAGCGCGTGCAGGCGCTGGGCGGAGCCAAGAACCACATGGCGGTGATGCCCGATGCGGACCTCGACCTCGCGGTCGAGTCGCTGATGGGGGCCGCCTACGGCTCGGCCGGCGAGCGCTGCATGGCCATCTCGGTGGCCGTGGCCGTCGGCGGCATCGCCGACGAACTGGTCGGTCGTCTGGCCGAGAAGACGCGCAACCTGAACATCGGGCCGGGCACCGATCCGGCCGCCGACATGGGTCCGCTGGTGACGCGTGCGCACTGCGACAAGGTCAGGGGCTATGTCGACCAGGGCGTGGCGGAGGGGGCGCAGTTGGTCGTCGATGGTCGCAACTTCAAGGTGGCCGGCCACGAAGGCGGCTTTTTCCTCGGCGGCTGCCTGTTCGACCACGTGCGGCCCGCGATGCGCATCTACAAGGAAGAAATATTCGGGCCGGTGCTGTCGGTGGTGCGCGTGCCCGACCTCGATGCCGCCATTGGCCTTATCAACGCCCACGAATATGGCAACGGCGTCGCGGTGTTCACCCGCGACGGCGGCACGGCGCGAGAATTCACCCGGCGCATCTCCATCGGCATGGTCGGCATCAACGTGCCCATTCCCGTGCCCATGGCCTTCAACAGCTTCGGCGGCTGGAAGCATTCGCTGTTCGGCGACCACGCCATCCACGGTGCCGAGGGCGTGCGCTTCTACACCCGCCTCAAGACGGTGACCGCGCGCTGGCCGCAGGCCGGCGAGCTGTCGGCCAATCCCTTCATCATGCCGACACACTGAGTGAGTCCCTGTCGGCGACGGAAGCTACGTAAGTTCGACGACATGGTGGGTAGTTAGAATCGGCCGATGATCGCTGCCCCGACGCTTTCCCCCGCGAGCTTCTCAGCCGAGTTGCGTCGCCGCCGGATGCTGATGCTGGTCGTGGTGGTCGCGGCTTACGTGCTGTCGTTCTTCCAGCGCTTCGCCCCGGCCGGCATCGCCCAGGATCTCGCCGCCGCCTTTCAGACTTCCGCCGCTTCGCTCGGCGTGCTGGCCGCGACCTATTTCTACGTATACACATTGATGCAGGTGCCGACGGGCATCCTGGTCGATACGCTGGGGCCGCGGCGCATCCTGGCGCTGGGCGGGCTGGTGGCCGGCGGCGGCAGCCTGCTTTTCGGCATGGCCGAAACGCTCGACGGCGCGCTGGCCGGGCGCACGCTGATCGGACTGGGCGTGTCGGTGACCTTCATCGCCATGCTGAAAATCATCGCGGTCTGGTTCGAGGAACACCGCTTCGCCACCGTCGTCGGCCTGTCGATGCTGGTCGGCAACCTCGGCTCGGTGCTGGCGGGCGCACCGCTGTCGGCGCTGGCGCAGGCCACGGGCTGGCGCGGTGTGTTCGTCGGCGTCGGCTTCGTTTCGCTGGCTTTGGGGGCCTTGTGCTGGTTGCTGGTGCGCGATCGGCCCGATGCTGTCGCCGGTACCGTCCCGCCAGCGCCGACTTTTGATCGTACGGTCATTTTCACCGGCCTGCTACGCGTGGTGAAGAACCGCGCCACCTGGCCGGCGGCGGCGCTGAATTTCGGCATCTCCGGCAGCTTCTTCGCCTTCGGCGGGCTGTGGGCCACGCCTTTCCTGGTGCAGGGCATGGGCATGAGCCGGGCGACGGCGACGCTGCACCTGTCGCTCTATTTCGCCGGCTTCGCCATCGGCTGCCTCGTCGTCGGCTCGCTGTCGGACCGGCTGCGGCGGCGCAAGCCCGTGGTCATCGTCAGTTCGCATCTGCTCGCCCTGATCTGGCTGGTGTGGCTGTCGGGGGTTGCGCTGCCGCTCGCCGCCAGCTACGCGCTGTTCGCGCGTGATGGGGCTGGCGACGGCGAGCTTCACGCTGAGCTGGGCCTGCGCCAAGGAAGTGAATCCGCCGGCGCTTTCCGGAATGTCAACCGCGGTTACCAACATGGGCGGCTTCCTTTCCGGGGCACTGCTGCAGCCGGCGGTCGGCTGGATCATGGACCGGCGCTGGTCAGGGGCGATGGCCGACGGCGTGCGGATCTACGCCCTGGACGACTACCGCTGGGGTCTGGTTCTGCTCGCCGCGGCGACCTGGTTCGGCGCAGCGGCCGCCTGGCGCATCCGTGAAACGCACTGCCGCAACATCTGGCAGGATCCGTCGCGGTGATCCCGCTTCCCGCCTGCAACTTTCGCTGGCACAATGGCTTGAAAGCCGGCTTGGCCACCGTCACATTGAGGGGACGGCCATGCCATCCGCCGGGATAGCGGCCGCCATCTTTCCCAAGGAGTGCGCACCATGAAGGGCATTATCTTGTTCGGCCACGGCGCCCGCAATCCAGACTGGGCCCAGCCCTTTCACCGCATCCGCGACTCCATGGAACGCCAGCAGCCCGGCGTGCAGATCGAGCTCGGCTTCCTCGAACTGATGCGGCCGACGCTGGACGAGGCCATCGACAGCCTCGCCGCCAAGGGTGCGACCGAGATTTCCATCGTGCCGATCTTCATGGCCGCCGGCAGCCATATCAAGAAGGACCTGCCGCTGATGGTCGGTTCCGCCCTGGACCGGCATCCGAACCTCGCGGTCGATATCGCCGCGCCGGTCGGTGAGGCAGACTATGTCATTGATGCAATGGCGAAATATGCCCTGAATTGAGCGTTCTGGCTTGATAATTTCGAATATAAGTATATACTTATACACCATGAAAATTTCCCCACCCAGATTTCATCGCAGCCATTTTGGGCTCCGCATGCTGCTCGCAAGCGCTTGGCTGCCGGCCGCTGCGGTCATGGCGCAAGCGCCTGCGGCACCTGCAGCCCCCGTCCCCGCCCCCACCCCCGCCGCGACGACCGAAACCGTGCAACTGCGCGAAGTCGGCCTGACTTATCCGGCCGAGGCGGTGGTCGAGGCCGTCCGCCAGGCCACGGTTGCAGCTCAGGTTCAGGGTCGAGTGGTGGAAGTCCGCGTCGATGCGGGGGCTCGCGTCAGGCAGGGCGAGATCCTGTTGCGCATCGATGCCCGCGAAGCGGCCGAGGGTGCTGCCGGCGCCCAGGCGCAACTGGCGCAGGCCAAGGCCAACTACGAGCGAACCAAGAATCTCGTCGCCCAGAAATTCATGAGCCCCTCGGCGCTCGACCAGGCCGAGGCCTCCTACAAGGCGGCACTGGCGGCCGCCGGCGCCAGCGGCGCCACGCTTTCGCATGCGGCGGTAACGGCACCGATGTCCGGCATCGTCAGCCAGCGCCATACCGAACTCGGCGAACTCGCCACCCCGGGCAAACCGCTGATGACGGTGTTCGATCCCAAGGGCATGCGCGTCGTCGCCAGCGTGCCGCAATTCAAGCTCGCCGACGTCAAGAAGGTCGCCAAGGCCAAGGTGGAATTTCCGGAAACCGGCCGCTGGGTCGATGCCACCCGCGTCGAAATCCTGCCCGCGGCCGATCCGCGCTCGCACACCGTCACCGCGCGGCTCTACCTGCCCGACAACCTGGAGGGCGTGATCCCCGGGATGGCCGCGCGCGCCCATTTCCTCACCGGCCAGGGCGCCAAGCTGACCGTGCCCGCCATGGCGATCCTGCGCCGCGGCGAAGTTACCGCGGTCTATGTGCAGGACGACAAGGGCCAGGCACGATTACGCCAGGTGCGCCTGGGCGAAGCCGTCGCCGACGGCCGGATCGAAGTGCTGTCCGGCATCAAGCCCGGCGACAAGGTCGCCCTCGATCCGGTCAAGGCCGGCATCGGCCTCAAGCAGCAAGCCCCGGCCAAGCCTTAAGCAATGGCAGCGCAAATGGGCATTTCCGGACGGATCGCCGCGCTGTTCCTGCGCAATTCGATGACGCCGCTGCTGGCGCTGATTGCCATGCTGCTCGGCATCTTCGCCACCCTGGTCACGCCGCGCGAGGAAGAGCCGCAGATCAACGTGACCATGGCCAACGTCTTCGTGCCGTTCCCGGGCGCGTCGGCGCGCGACGTCGAGCAGCTCGTCGCCCGCCCGGCCGAGCAGGTGCTGTCGCGCATCTCCGGTGTCGAGCATATCTATTCGATGTCGCGCCCCGGCATGGCGGTGATAACGGTGCAGTACCTGGTAGGCGAAGACCCGATCCAGGCGCTGGTGCGCCTCTACGACACCATCAACGCCAACAGCGACTGGCTCTCGCCCAACCTCGGGGTGCTGCCGCCGATCGTCAAGCCCAAGGGCATCGACGACGTGCCCATCGTCACCTTGACGCTCTGGAGTGACGATCCGACCAAGTCCGGCTTCGACCTGCAGCAGGTGGCCCGTGCCGCCGAGATCGACCTGAAGCGCATCCCCGGCACCCGCGACGTCGTCACCATCGGCGGCCCCGGCCACGTGATCCGCGTCACCATGGATTCCGATCGCATGAGCGCCCATGGCGTCACGGCGCAGGATCTCAAGAATGCCCTGCAGGTTTCCAATGCTTCGCAGCCCTCGGGCAGCCTCGTCAGCGGCAACCGCGAAATCATGGTGCAGACCGGCACCTTCATCGAGTCGGCCGCCGACGTCAAGCGGCTGGTGGTCGGCGTGCATGACGGCAAGCCGGTGTTCATGGCCGATGTCGCGAAAATCGAGGACGGCCCCGACATTTCCAAGCGCTACGTCTGGCATGGCCTGGGCAAGGCCGCCGGCACCCAGGGCGAGCACCGCGCCGGCTACGAATCGCCGGCGGTGACGCTGTCGATCTCGAAGAAGCCGGGTGTCAATGCCGCCGACGTCGCCAGCCAGGTCATCGCCCGCGCCAATGCGCTCAAGGGCACGGTGATCCCCGAAGGCGTCGAACTTCTCGGTGACGCGCAATTACGGCGAGACCGCCACCGACAAGGCGCAGAAGCTGATCGGCAAGCTGGCCTTCGCCACCGCCTTCGTCGTGCTGCTGGTGCTGTTCGCGCTGGGCCGGCGCGAGGCGGTGATCGTCGGCGTGGCGGTGACGCTGACCCTGGCGGCCACGCTGTTCGCCTCCTGGGCCTGGGGCTTCACCCTCAACCGGGTGTCGCTGTTCGCGCTGATCTTCTCCATCGGCATCCTCGTCGACGACGCCATCGTCGTGGTCGAGAACATCCACCGCTGGCACATGCTCTACCCGGAAAAGACGATGGTCGAGATCATTCCCGGCGCGGTCGACGAAGTCGGCGGGCCGACCATCCTCGCCACCTTCACCGTGATCGCCGCGCTGCTGCCGATGGCCTTCGTCTCGGGCCTGATGGGCCCTTACATGAGCCCGATCCCGATCAATGCCTCGATGGGCATGTTCATCTCGCTGGCGATCGCCTTCGTCATTACCCCGTGGCTGGCGCTGAAACTGATGAAGCCCGCCGCCCATGGCCATGGCGCCGAAGACAAGACCACGGCCCGGCTGATGGAGCTTTCCCGCCGCATCATGACGCCCTTCCTCGAGCGCCGCGCCCCCCGCGCAAGCTCGAACGGCAAGCCGCCCACCGCAAGCTCTGGCTCGGCATCGCCATCGCCATCATCGCCTCGGTGTCGCTCGGGGTATTCAAGCTGGTGGTGCTCAAGATGCTGCCCTTCGACAACAAGAGCGAGTTCCAGGTCGTGCTCGACATGCCGGTCGGCACGCCGCTGGAGGAGACGGCGCGCGTGCTGCGCGAGATGTCGGCCTATCTCGCCACCGTCGAGGAGGTCAAGGACTACCAGGCCTACGCGGGGGCGGCCAGCCCGATCAACTTCAACGGCCTGGTGCGCCAGTACTACCTGCGCAGCAGCCCGGAGATGGGCGACATCCAGGTCAACCTGGTCGACAAGAAGCATCGCGAGCGCAAGAGTCACGAGGTGGCCGTCGGCGTGCGCAAGACCATCGCCGAAATCGCCTACGCCGCCGGCGGCAACGCCAAGGTCGTCGAGGTGCCGCCGGGCCCGCCGGTGATGTCGCCGATCGTCGCCGAGATCTACGGCCCCGAATACTCGGGCCAGATCGAGGTGGCGAAAAAGGTGCGCCATGCCTTCGAGAGCACCGCCGACATCTACGACGTCGACGACTCGGTCGACGAGAACGCCGAGAAACTGGTGCTGCGCGTCAACCAGGCCAAGGCGGCCCAGCTCGGCGTGGCGCAGATGGACATCGTCGAAACCGTGCGCATGGGCCTCAGCGGCGAGGACGTGACGCCGGTGCATGGCGGCGACACCAAGTACGAAATCCCCGTGCGCATCACCCTGCCGGCAGAGCGCCAGGACTCGCTCGACCAGCTGCTCAAGCTCAAGGTCCGCGCCATGGCGGCCTACGGCGGCAAGATGGTGCCGATCTCGGAACTGGTCGAAGTGAAGAAGACCCTGCGCGACAAGGTGATCTTCCACAAGGACCTGCTGCCGGTGGTCTATGTGTTCGGCGACATGGGCGGCAAGCTCGACTCGCCGCTCTACGGCATGTTCGACATTCGCGCCAGGATCAAGGATGCACCGCTGCAGCAGGGCGGCACGCTGGGCGAGTATTTCATCAAGCAGCCGAAGGATCCCTATGCCGGCTATACGGTGAAATGGGATGGCGAGTGGCAGGTGACCTACGAAACCTTCCGCGACATGGGCATCGCCTACGCGGTCGGCCTGGTGCTGATCTACCTGCTGGTGGTCGCCCAGTTCAAGAGCTACCTGGTGCCGCTGATCATCATGGCGCCGATCCCGCTCACCATCATCGGCGTCATGCCCGGCCACGCCCTGCTCGGAGAGCAATTCACCGCGACCTCGATGATCGGCATGATCGCGCTGGCCGGCATCATCGTGCGCAACTCCATCCTGCTGGTCGATTTCATCAACGACCAGGTCGCCGGCGGCATGGATTTCGCGCAGGCCGTGATCGAATCGGCTGCCATCCGCGCCAAGCCCATCGCGCTGACCGGGCTGGCCGCCATGCTCGGTGCCCTCTTCATCCTGGACGATCCGATCTTTTCCGGGCTGGCGATCAGCCTGATCTTCGGCATCTTCGTCTCCACCGTGCTGACGCTGGTGGTGATCCCCGTCCTTTACTACTCGACAATGAAAACGAGACTTCAGCGAGGCTGAAGCGAAGTTTCGGCGCAGGCTAACGTGAGCGCAGCGAACGTTAAGCGTAGCGGCCGGAGCCAAAACCAGATTTCACTCCAAGGAGAATCGCAATGACCGTCAATCGCATCGTCCGCATCATCGCCGGCTTTTTCATCATGCTGTCGCTGGGCCTCGCCCACTTCACCGGCCAGGCCGATCTGGCCAAGATGAGCTGGCTGTGGTTCACGCTCTTCGTCGGCGCCAACCTGTTCCAGAGTGGTTTCACCGGGTTCTGCCCGCTCGATACCATCCTCGAGAAACTCGGCGTGCCGGTGCAGGACCCGAGCTGCACGACCGGCCGCTGCGGCTGATGCCGGCGGGGGCCTCGGCCCGCTAGCGCAAAAGCTATAATCCGACGCCATGAGCAACCCAGCCATGGTGTCCGAAGCGCCCCTCAAGGTGCTGGTGGTGGACGACACCGCCACCAACCGCCAGATCGTCAGCGTCTTCCTCAAGAAGCTGGGACAGGATGTCGTCCTCGCCGAAGACGGCGCCCAGGCCGTCGAGAAATTCCAGCGCGACACCTTCGACCTCGTCCTGATGGACGTGATGATGCCGGTCATGGACGGCTACGAGGCCACGCGCCGGATCAAGGCGCTGTGCGGCGACCGCTGGGTGCCGGTGGTGTTCCTCTCCGCGCTGGACAAGGACGACAACCTCGTCGCCGGCCTCGATGCCGGTGGTGACGACTACCTCTCCAAGCCCATCAACTTCGTCGTGCTGCAGGCCAAGCTGCGCTCGCTGCGGCGCGCCATCGAGGGCAACCGGCGGCTGGCCGAGGCCCGTCTCTGGCTGCAGACGGTCAGCGACACCATCGTCGACGCCGTCATCACCATCGACACCCAGGCCAGCATGCGTTCGGTCAATCCGGCGACGGCGCAGATGTTCGGCTACACCCCCGAGGAACTGATCGGACAAAACGTCAACCTGCTGATGCCCGAGCCCTGGCACAGCGCGCACGACGGCTATGTCGGCCGCTACGTGCATGGCGGGGAACCGCACATCATCGGCGTCGGCCAGCGCGACATCCAGGGCCGGCGCAAGGACGGCAGCGTTTTTCCGGTCGAGCTCGGCGTCGGCGAGGCGCGCATCAACGACGAGCGCGTCTTCATCGGCGTGCTGCGCGACGTGACGCAGCGGCAGCGCGACGAGCAACGGCTCAAGGATGCCTTCGCCCGGCTGCAGTCCTACCATGACCACCAGGAAGCCGAGAATGCGCTCGCCGCCGACATCCTGTCGCGCCAGCTGACGCGCAGCAGTCTCGCCGATCCGGCGCTGGCGTCGTGGGTCGCCCCGGCGGCCGGCGTATCCGGCGACGTCATCGCCGCTGCGCGCACGGCGGGCGGCGAACTCTACGTGATGCTGGCCGATGCCACCGGCCACGGCCTCGCCGCCTCGATCAGCACCCTGCCGCTATTGACCCTGTTCTATGAAATGGTCGATTGGGGCATGGCGCTGCCGGCCATCGTCGCGCGCATCAACGACCAGCTGTGCCAGGCGCTGCCCTCATCGCGCTTCGTCGCGGCCGCCTTCCTCGCCATCGACGAGCGGAACCATCGCGCGGAGGCCTGGATCGGCGGCGTGCCCCCGGTGCTGCTGCTCGGCCCCGACGGCACGGTCAGCCGCGTGCTCGATTCGCAGCGGGTGCCGCTGGGCATCGTCGAATTCGATGGTGAGATGTCGAACGTCGAGCGCATCGACCTGGCGCCGGGCAGCCAGTTCGTGCTGCTCTCGGACGGACTGATCGAAGCCGCCAACAGCGCCGGGGAACCCTTCGGCATGGCCCGGCTGCAGTCGACCCTGGCCGCCGCGCCGGCCGAGCGGCGCATCGCCGCCGTGCAGACGGCCCTGCGACTGCACCTCGACGAGGCCGAGGCGCACGACGACGTCACCCTGCTGCTGGTCAGCGCCTAGGCTGCCGGTCAGCCGGTCAGCCGGCGCACCGCCTCGCGCAGCGTCTCCACCTTGAAGGGTTTCGAAATGTAGTCGTCCATGCCGGCGGCGAGGAGGCGCTCGCGGTCGCCGGTCATGGCATTGGCGGTGACGGCCAGGATCGGCGTGCGGCTGCGCCCGCTGCGGGCCTCCTCGGCGCGGATCAGTTGCGTCGCCTCGATGCCATCCACTTCAGGCATCTGCACGTCCATCAGCACCAGATCGAAGCTGCCGCCGCGCCACGCCGCGTAGGCCTCGCGACCGTTCTCGGCCAGGGTGACGCGGTGGCCCATTTTTTTCAGCACGGCGAGGGCCAGGCGCTGGTTGACCGGGTTGTCCTCGGCCAGCAGCAGCGCCAGCGACTTCTCAGCCCCAACTTCGCCCGGCGTCGCCGTGGCGCCAGCGCCGACTTTTCCCTGGTCTGCCGCCAGCGTCAGGTCCAGCGTGAAATGGAAGCGGCTGCCGGCGCCGGGGGTGCTTTCGACCCAGATGCGGCCGCCCATCAGTTCGACCAGGCGCCGGGTGATGGTGAGCCCGAGGCCGGTGCCGCCGAAGCGGCGCGTCACCGAGCCGTCGGCCTGGCGGAAAGGCTGGAAGATGCGCTCGACCTGGTCCGCCGCGATGCCGACGCCAGTGTCGCTGATGGTGAAGTGGAGTGTGCCGCCGCTCTCGCGGCGGACGCTGACGACGACCTCGCCCTGCGCGGTGAACTTGAGGGCGTTGCCCACCAGGTTGAACAATATCTGGTTGATGCGCACCGGGTCGCCCAGCCACATGCGCGGCAGCTCCGGCGCAAGGTGGCTGCGCAGCACCAGGCCTTTCTCGCGGGCGGTGAAGTCGAGGCTGCGGATGTTGTCTTCGACGCTGGCATGGAGATCGAAGGGCACGCTTTCTACCTGCAGGCGACCGGCCTCGATCTTGGAGAAATCCAGGATGTCGTTGATGATGGTCAGCAGGTTGTCGGCCGAGCGCTTGACCAGCGTCAGGTAGTCGCGCTGCTCGGTGGAGAGCTGCGTATCGAGGACGATGTCGGTGAGGCCGATGATGCCGTTCATCGGCGTGCGAATCTCGTGGCTCATGTTGGCGAGGAACTCGCTCTTGGTGCGGCTGGCTTCCTCGGCGACCTGCTTGGCTTCGCGCAGCACCTTTTCGATTTCCTTGCGTGCGGTGATGTCGCGGAAGGCGGTGACCGAACCGATCATGACGCCGTCTTCGAACAGCGGCGTGGCGGCGACCTCGACCGGAATCAGTCGGCCATGGCGGTGGCTGAACCATTCCTCGCCCTGGTAGGCGTGGCCGGCCTGGACGTTGCGGTAGATCGGACACTGTGCCAGCGGCAGGTGGTCATTGACGGCATGGGAATGGAACATCTCGTGGGCGACGCGGCCGAGCGCGGCCTCGCGTTCGAGGCCGAGGATCGCCAGGGCCGCCGGATTGATCAGGGTGATCACGCCACGCGTATTCATGACGTAGAGGCCTTCGGCCATGGTGTCGGTGATGGCCTCGAGGCGGCGCCGTTCGCGCTCCAGCGCCAGCGTGTCGGTCTGGGCGCGCAGCAGCAGCACCAGCAACGCGCCTAGGAGCAGCGTCGATATCGCCACGCTGAACCCGAAGTCGCGCTGCAGCAGGGTGGCGAAGGGCGCCCGGGCGTAGGAAACGACGTAGCCCGCGGTGCGATCGCTGACGTCCTTGACCGGCATGAAGGACACCGCCCACGGCCCCTGGTCGGGCAGGTCGGCGCGCACGGTGAAGGCCGTGCCGCTGGCCAGGCCTGCGCGTACCGCGACCATATCGCGCAACTGCCGGTTGAGGCTTTCGGCTTCGCTGCTCGGCGGCGGCGCGCTGTCCGGCAGCTTGAGGCCCGGGTCCTCGACCAGGAAGTCGGGATCGATGCTCGCCGGGGCGTAGAGCCGCTCCTGGCCGGCGAACAGCTTGGGCGCGACTTCTGCCTTGCTGAGGATGAAGGCATATTCGCGCGAGGGGTCGAGCCGGGTCATGGCGTCGCGGATGGCCTTGAAGGTGACGCTGGCCTCGACGCTGCCGACATGGCGCCCGTCGCTGAACATCGGATAGACGTAGCGGAAGCCGGAGACCACCTTGCCCGACTCGAAGCCCTGCACCGGCCTCTTCTCGGTGTTGGCGATGCGCACCGAGGGGCGCGCCTCGAACAGCGGGTCGCCGAAGCGATCGGGCTGGTGGAAGCGCAGGAAGCTGCGGCCGTCGGGCAGGTGGAAGTGCAACTGGCGCAGGTTGCGTTCGCGCAGCTTCTGGTAGGTCGGAAGGAGTTCGCGGTAGAGCTGGCCGCGCAGCAGGCCCTGGGCTTCGCCTTCCACCATGCCGCCACGGGCCAGCAGGTCCCGCACCTCGGGCCGGTCGATGATTTCGTGGAAGGCGACATCCATCGCCAGGCCGTACATCTGGATGCTTGAACGGTAGGCGGTCTCCACCACCGTGCGGTAATGCTCGAAGTGCTGGGTTTCCTTGTCGCTGCGGGTGAGGTGGAGGAAGAAGACCGCCGCCACCTCGAGCAGTGCGAAAAGCGCCACGATCCAGCGCTTGGAGATTACCCGGGTTCGCACTGCCTGGCCTTCAGGCATGCGCCTGCGCGGGAAAGCCGGCGCCGTCACGGGGTTGCCGTGGCGGCGCAAAGGCCGGCAACCCGGCCTGGGCCGCGAGCGAAACGCCGGTGAGCAAAAGGGCGGAGGTGCGCTTCATGGTTGCATCCGGTGCGGTGACTTCGTCAGTATAGCGACGCGCCGGCAAGTCGGTGCTTGTGGCGGCAGACAGTGGCCGGCGGGTGCGGGCGTGTCGCTATAATTATCAATTCAGGAAGACTTCATAGCTACCCCCCCAGGAGGACTTGTCATGACCGATACCGATCGCCTCGAGCGCGCCATCGCGCTCTTTGATGCCGCCAATGCCGAAGATCCCAACCAGGACGAAGGCCAGCCCAAGGAACTGCTCTACGCCCAGCGCATGACCGAGATGCTCGGCCGCTTTGCCCCGGCCGCGTCCGAGGCCGTGCAGCTGGCCGTGCGCGCCCAGCACATCAAGCGCTGGACCGTGCCGCGCGGCGACTACCCGATGACCAAGGAAGGCTATTACGCCTGGCGCACCGGCCTCTACAAGTTCCACGCCGACACCGCTGGCGAGTTGATGCGGCAGGCTGGCTACGACGACGCGATGATCGAGCGCGTCAAGGCCGCCGTGGGCAAGCGCGGCATCAAGGTCAACCCCGAGACGCAGATGCTTGAGGATGTCACCGACCTCGTCTTCATCGAGTACTACATGCTTGGCTTCGCCGGCCAGCATGCCGAATACTCCGAGGAGAAGTGGCTCGAGATCATCCGCAAGACCTGGAAGAAGATGTCGGATGACGCCCACGCCTTCGCCCTCTCCGGCAAACTCAAGCTGCCCGAGCCGCTGGTGCCGCTGATCACCAAGGCCGTCACCGGGGCCTGAGCCGGCACGTCGCGGCGGCGTCCATGACATATGAGTTGCGCGTGCGTTCGCTCGGCCACGTCGTGCTGCGCGTTCGCGACCTCGAGGCTTCGCTCGCCTTCTACCGCGACGTGCTCGGCATGCGCGAGGCGGCGCGCTACCGCGGCGTCATGGCCTTCCTCACCTTCGGCAGCGGCAACCACCATGACCTCGCCTGCAGCAGATCGGCGCGGGCGCGCCGGGCCCCGAGGCCGGTCGCGTCGGCCTCTATCACGTGGCATTCAAGGTCGGCGACTCGCTCGAAACGCTGCGCGCGTGGAAGGGCAAGCTGCAGGCGGCGGGCGTCGTGCTGCACGGCGCCTCCGACCACAAGGTCAGTCAGTCGCTCTATCTCGCGGACCCGGACGGCATCGAGATCGAGCTTTACGTCGACGCCGACCCGGCGCTCTGGCGCGACGACCCCGCGGCCGTCGCGCACGTGCTGCCATTACGGATTTAGGAGCAGGGCATGGACATCGGCTTCATCGGCCTCGGCCTCATGGGCCGCCCCATGGCGGGGCATCTGGCGGCGGCCGGCCATGCACTGCACCTGTGGGCGCGCCGTCCCGCATCGCTGGACCCGTTCAAGGACAGCGGCGCCAGCATCCATGGCAGCCCGGCCGGCGTGGCGCGCCATGCCGAAGTCGTGTTCACCATGGTTGCCGATGCCGCGGACGTCGAGGCGGTGTGCCTCGGCGCGGACGGCATCGCGGACGGCGCGCGGCCGGGCTGCGTCGTGGTCGACATGTCGACCATCAATCCCAATGCCGCGCGCGAGATCGGCGCACGGCTGGCCGATCGGGGCATCGAGTTCCTCGACGCGCCGGTGTCGGGCGGCGAGACCGGCGCGATCAACGCCGCGCTGACCATCATGGTCGGCGGCAAGGCGGACGTTTTCGAGCGGGTCAAGCCGCTGTTCGAGAATCTCGGCAAGTCGGTGACGCTGATCGGCGGCAGCGGCGCGGGGCAGGTGGCCAAGGCCTGCAACCAGATCCTCACCGGCGTCGGCGTGGCCGCCGTGGCCGAGGCCTTCAATTTCGCCGCGAAGAGCGGCGTCGAACCGGCGCGGGTACGCGAGGCGCTGCTCGGCGGCTTCGCCTATTCCCGCATCCTCGAAATCCACGGCCAGCGCATGCTCGACCGCAATTTCAAGCCCGGCTTCAAGGCCTGGATGCACCAGAAGGACCTGCGCATCGTGATGGAGGAGGCGCACCGCCTCGGCCTGATGCTGCCCGCGGCGGCGGCGACGGCGCAGCTGTTCAATGGCGTCGTCGGCAGCGGCATGGGCGAGGAAGACCACACCGCCGCGCTCAAGCTGCTGGAAAAGATGAGTTCGGCGGACTGACTTCATGCGCCTGGGATTCATCGGTTTCGGCACCATGGGCCGGCCCATGGCGGAGCACCTGCTGCGTGCGGGGCATGAGCTGCATGTCTGGTCGCGCCGTCCCGCCAGCGCCGATATTCTGCTGGAGCAAGGCGCGGTCCGCTGCGAATCGCCGGCGGACGTGGCGCGGGCGAGCGACATCGTCTGCACCAATGTCACCGGCAGCGCCGACGTCGAGGCGCTGGCGGCGGAACTGGCCGGCGGCTTCGCCCCCGGTGCCATCCATGTCGATTTCTCCACCATCGCGCCCTCGGCGGCGCGGCGCATCGCCGCGCGCCATGCGGAGCGCGGCGTCGATTTCGTCGACGCGCCGGTGTCGGGCGGCGGCGTCGGCGCGCAAAACGCCACGCTGGCCATCATGTGGGGCGGAAAGTCGGCGCTGGCGCCACGCCTCGAGCCGGTTTTTTCGGTGCTGGGCAAGACCGTGGTGCGCGTCGGCGAGGCCGGCGCGGGCCAGGTGGCCAAGGCCTGCAACCAGATGGTGATGGTGTCCGCCATCGCCGCCTGCGCCGAGGCGGCCCGGCTGGCGCAGGCTTCCGGCGTCGATTTCGGCCGCGTGCGCGAGGCCATGCTCGGCGGCTCGGCCGCCTCGCGCGTGCTCGACGTCTTCGGCGGCCGCATGGCGCGCCGCGATTTCGCCGCCGGCGTCGAGGCGCGGCTGCACCACAAGGATTTCGCGCTGCTGCTGGACGAGGCCGCCCGGCTCGGCGCGCCGCTACCCGTGGTGGCCGAGGTCGGACAGATGCTCAACGCCCTGATGGGGCGGGGCTGGGGCACGCGCGACACGGCCTGCCTGCTCGAGGTGCTGGAGCCATGAAAGAGGAAGCGCTCGCCGCGCTGGGCAAATCGGCCGTGATGGCGGCGTCGCAGACGCTGCTCGAGTTGCGTGCCATCCTCGACAACGCCACGGTCGGCATCCTCTTCTCGAAGAACCGCATGCTGGTGCAGGCCAACAAGGCCTTCCTCCAGATGTTCGGCTACGACGACATCGACGAGGTCGTCGGCCAGCCCGGCAGCATCCTCTATCCGGACCCGGAGGCCTACGAGGCGATCGGCCGCGAGGCCGGGCCGGTGCTGGCGGCGGGTGCGCCCTTCAGCAGCGAAATCGAGATGCGGCGCCGCGACGGCTCGACCTTCTGGTGCCGCATTTCGGCCAAGGCGATCAATCCGCTGCGCACCCAGGACGGCACCATCTGGATCACCGAGGACGTCACCGGGCGGCGTCGCCTGCGCCACGCCTTCGACGAGTCGCGGCGCGAGCTCGAGGCGATTTTCGACAATGCCGCCGTCGGCATCGTCTTCGTCCGCGACCAGGCCGTCCTGCGCTGCAACCGCCGCTTCGAGGAAATCTTCGGCTATGGCGCGGGCGAGCTGATCGGCAACTCGATGCGCGAGTTGCACCCGAGCGACGCCGACTTCCATCGCTTCGGCGACTGGGCCTGTCAGCGCATCGCCGCCGGCGAAATGGTGGTGACCGAAATGCGCGGACGGCGCAAGGACGGCACCGCGATCTGGGTGCGCGCCACCGGCCGCCAGGCCACGGGTGCGGCCGACAGCGTCGACGTGGTGTGGATTTTCGAGGATGTGACCGAGCGCCACTCGGCCGAGCAGGCGCTGCGCCAGGCCAACGACGTGCTCGAGCAGCGGGTGCTCGAGCGCACCAGCGAGCTGTCCAGCACCAACCAGCAGCTGCAGGCCGAAATCTTCGAGCGCCTGCAGGCCGAGCAGCGCATCTGGCACATCGCCCACCACGACGGCCTCACCGGCCTGCCCAACCGTACGCTGCTGCACGACCGCCTCGAACAGGCGCTGACCCAGGCCGGGCGGGCCGGCAGCCGGGTGGCGGTGATCTTCCTCGACCTCGACCGCTTCAAGGCCATCAACGACACGCTGGGCCACGGCATCGGCGATGAACTGCTGAAGCATGTTGCCGGGCGCCTGTCGGCGGTGGTGCGGGCGACGGACACGGTGTCGCGGCTCGGCGGCGACGAGTTCGTCATCGTCATGTCCGGTGTCGCCGGACCCGAGGATGCCGCGACGGCGGCGCAGAAGGTCATCGACGCGCTGGCGACGGCGGTCGACATCGAGGGCCACAGCCTGCGCGCCACGCCCTCGCTCGGCATCGCGCTGTTTCCCGACGACGGCACGGCGCCGCTGCAGTTGATGAAGAACGCCGACACGGCGATGTATCACGCCAAGGCGCGCGGCCGCAACACCTACGAGTTCTTCACCGCGCGGCTCAACGCCGAGACCGAGCATGCCTTCACCCTGGAGCAGCGGCTGCGCCAGGCCATCGAGGCCGGCCATCTGCGGCTGCATTACCAGCCGCTGGTGGACATGGCGACGCGCAAGGTGGCCAGCCTCGAGGCGCTGCTGCGCTGGGACGACCCCGAGCGCGGCATCATCCTGCCGGGCGAGTTCATCCCGCTGGCCGAGGAAACCGGGCTGATCGTGCCCATCGGCGAGTGGGTGATCGGCGAGGCCCTGCGGCAGAACCGGCGCTGGCAGGAAGCGGGCATGCCGCCGCTGCCGATATCGGTGAATCTGTCGCCGCGCCAGTTCCGCCAGAAGGATCTGGTCGAGCGCATACGCGCCCTCCTCGCCGAGACCGGCCAGCCGGCGCGGTTGCTCGAACTGGAGATCACCGAATCGATGCTGCTGCACGATCTCGATGTCGCATTGGCAACGTTGCGCGAGCTCGACGCCATGGGCGTGCGCCTGGCCATCGACGACTTCGGCACCGGCTTCTCCAGCCTCAATTACCTCAAGCG
Source organism: uncultured beta proteobacterium (assembly GCA_963709555.1). GTDB lineage: Bacteria > Pseudomonadota > Gammaproteobacteria > Burkholderiales > Rhodocyclaceae > Sulfurisoma. Next base: position 150,733 of record CAVPWR010000008.1, read on the forward strand.
CCTGCCGGTGCACAAGCTCAAGATCGACCAGTCCTTCGTCCGCGATCTTTGCACCGACCGCGACGACGCGGCCATCGTCAATGCCATCCTCGGGCTGGGCCGCGCCATGGACCTCAACGTGCTGGCCGAGGGCGTCGAGACCGGCGGCCAGCTCACCGCGCTCGGCCAACTCGGCTGCCGCCATTACCAAGGCTACCTGTTCTCGCGGCCGCTGCCGCCGGAGCAGGTGCAACAGTTGTTCAACCCCTCCGTGCTCGGACAATTCGGCCCGGAACCCGACTTCACCCTGTAGAAAGGAAACACCATGCCTGCCATCACCACTTCCAGCGGACTCGTCATCGAGGACATCATCGAAGGCAGCGGTGCCGCCGCCGCCGCCGGCCAGCACGTCACCGTGCATTACACCGGCTGGCTCACCGACGGCACCAAGTTCGATTCGAGCAAGGACCGCAACGAGCCCTTCGATTTCCCGCTCGGCGCGCGCCATGTCATCGCCGGCTGGGACGAGGGCGTGCAGGGCATGAAAGTCGGCGGCACGCGCAAGCTCACCATCCCGTCGCAGCTCGGCTATGGCGCGCGTGGCGCCGGCGGCGTCATCCCGCCGAATGCGACGCTGGTTTTCGAGGTAGAGTTGCTGGGTGTCGAGTGAGCCAGGAGACCGCATCATGTTGAAACAGCTTTCCATCGCGCTGCTGGGCCTCGGCCTCGCCGGCGCTGCCGCAGCCAGTGCCACCGAGGCCGGTACGGTCAAGACTGCCAAGGGAGCCGTCACCATCGAGCGCGCCGGGCAGAAGATCGCCGCCGCGCCCGGGGCCAAGGTCCATGCCGCCGACCGCGTGCTGACCGGCGCCGACGGCAGCGTCGGCATTACCCTGCGCGACAATACGGTCCTTTCAGCCGGGCCCAATTCGACGCTGGCGCTGGAGAAATTCGCCTTCGATTCCACCACCCACGCCGGTGCCATCGACGCGACGCTGAAGCGCGGCACCCTGTCGGTGATCTCGGGCAAGATCGCCAAGGCCTCGCCCGATGCCGTGACCTTCCGCACGCCGACCACGACGCTGGGCGTGCGCGGCACCGAGTTCGTGATCGAAGCCGCCGACCGGGGCGACTGACATGGAAATCGCCGCCATCGCCCTGGCCGTCATTTTCTACGGCATCTTCACCCACGACACTCCCGATCGCGTCGTGCTGCTGCCCGATCCCGACGGCAAGGCCGGCGCGGTGATCGTCAAGAGCGCGGGCGGCGAGCAGGTGCTCGACAAGCCTTACGCCGAGGCCGACGTCAGCGGCCGCGGTGCCATCGCCGCCAGGAGCACCGATGCCGCCGAAGTCCAGCAGCGTTATGGCAGCACACTCGCGGCGCAGCCGCGCCGGCCGCTTTCCTACACCGTCTATTTCGTCAGCGGCACCGACGAACTGACCCCCGAGTCGAAGCCGGTGCTCGAGCAGGTCAAGCGGGAAGCGGCCAGCCGCCCGGCGGCCGAGGTCGCCGCCATCGGCCACACCGACCGGGTCGGCAAGCTCGAGGACAACGATGCCCTGTCGAAGAAAAGGGCGGAAGCCGTGGGTGTGGCGCTCGCCGCGGTCGGCATTCCCGCGGCGCAGATCGAAAGCGCCGGCCGCGGCGAACGCGAGCCGGTGGTCGCCACCGCCGACGAGGTCGCCGAAGCCGAAGAATCGGCGAGTCGAGATAAATATTCGCTGATCAGGCGCGCTGCGGCGTCCACCGCAGCGCCAGCAGCGTGAGGTCGTCGGCGGCTTCGGCGGTGCCGACGAAGGCGCCGACGTCGGCGCGTACCGCGGCGATGGTTTCCCGCGCCGTGCCGCCAGCGCCGTCCCGCTGGATAAGTTTTCCCAGCACTGCGGCAAATCGTTCGGTGCCATAAAGGGCGCCGGCGGCGTCCATCGCCTCGGTGATGCCGTCGGTGATCAGGCACAGGGTGTCGCCGGGTTCGAGCTGCAGCCGCGTCGCGCCGTACTCGAAGTCGTCGAGCACGCACAGCGGCGGTCCGCCCTCGACGTAGACATGCTCTACCGTGCCGTCCGCGCGGGTACCGCTCTGCATGACTTTCCACGGCGCGTCGTGGCCGGCGTTGCACAGCTCGACCTCGCCGCTGGTGGTGTCGAGGATGCCGGCCACCAGCGTGACGAACAGCGACTCCGGGTTCTCGCGCGCGAGTTCGCGGCCGGTGGCGGCGACGATGGCGGCGACGCCTTCGGCGCCGCGCAGCGCCACGCTCTTGGCCAGCGCCTTGGCCACCACCATGAAGAGGCTGGCGGGCAGGCCCTTGCCGGAGACGTCGCCGACGACGAAAAACAGGTGGCGCTCATCGAGCAGGTAGAAGTCATAGAGGTCGCCGCCGACGTCGCGCGCCGGCTCCAGCATGGCGGCGATGTCGAAACGCTTTTCTGCGGGGTTGGGTTGCGGCAGCGAGCCGAGCTGGATGCGCTTGGCGGCGGCCAGCTCGCCGGCGATGCGCGCGGCGGCCTCGCGTTCGCGCTGCAGCGCCGCCTCGGCCTGGCGCTTCTGCCGGTCGGTCTCGATGAACACGGAGGACAGCAGGCTGACGAAGACGATGTTGATCGAGGCGAAGACGCTGGCCGCGTCGAGCAGCAGGCCGGTGGTGCGGAACAGCAGGAAGCCGCTGCCGAAGAGCAGGGCGAAGAAGATCAGCGCCAGCAGCGTCGCCACCCTGGCCCGCACGCTCGGTACCGCCCAGATCAGGAACAGCCCGCCGCAGAGGAGGATGCCGATCTCCAGGCCGCGCAGCCAGGGCGGGCGCAGCAGGAAGCGTCCTTCGACCAGGCTTTCGATCACCTGGGCCTGGATGTCGATGCCCGGCACGTGCTCGCCCAGCGGCGTCGTGCGCATGTCGGTGAGGCCCATGCCGGTGAGCCCGATCAGCACCAGCTTGTTCTCGAAGCGATCGGCCGGCACGCGCCCGGCGAGGACATCGCTGGCGCGCACGTAGCGGTCGGTGGTCGCTTCGGCGAAGTGCAGCCAGATCTCGCCGTCGTGCTGTGTCGGCACGACAAGGTCGCCGACGCGGACGTTGTCGATGCCGCCAGGCCCGACCGTCACCTCCACCGCGGTCGAGCCGGTGGCGACGCGCAGCATTTCCATGGCCAGCGACGGCACCGGCTGGTGGTTGACCGCGGCGACCAGCGGGATGCGGCGCACCACGCCGGCTTCGAGTTCGACCGACAGCAGCGCCTGGCCGGTGGCGGCCGCCTGCAGTTCGGGCAGGCTGGAGAGCACGAAGGGATAGTCGCGCAGCCAGGCCAGGGCATCGCCGCCGGCGATGTGCAGCGGCACGCTGCGCAGGCCGCGCGCGGTCGAGTAGGTTTCGAAGTCGAAGCCGGCGGCACCGAGCACCGTCGGCGCGGCTCGCAGCGCCGCCGCCAACTGGGCATCGTGCGCGGGCAGGCGCAGCAGCGCCGCGCCCAGGCCGTCGCTGCCGGGCGGGAGGTTGCCGGCGACGACGTCGGGCGAAGTCCGGTCGCGCTCGGGCATGTAGATGTCGAGTCCGATGGCCAGCGGCCGGGCGGCATTGATGCGCTCGATCAGGTCGGCCATGCGGTTGCGCGGCCACGGCCACTGGCCCAGTTCCCTGAGGCTGGCTTCGTCCACCTCGACGATGGTGACCGGCTGTTGGGTCGGCTGCCGCGGGAAGACGCGCTGGTATTGGTCGAACAGGGCCAGCTGGCCGAGGTGGAAGGGCGAGGCTTGGGGAAAAGCCAGCAACAGCGACAGTCCGGCCAGCAGCGCCAGTGCCAACGGTCGGCCGCGACCTGCCTCGAAGATGCGGCGGAAGAGGGCGAGGGCGCGCTTCACAGCGCGATTTCTAGGCCGTCGTAGGCGGCACTGACTTCGAGTTGCGCTCGGCCCTCCCGCGTGATTTCCTCGAAGCGGCGCGTCTCGGCCAGCGTCCGCGCGATCTGCGCGTCGTCGTGGGCCGGTTCGTGGTGGAACAGGCAGAGCCGGCGGGCACCGGCCAGCTGGCACAGCTCGACGCCGACGATGTTGCTGGAGTGGCCCCAGTCGGCCTTGACCGAGATGGCCTCGGCCAGCGAGTACATGGCGTCGAAGATCACCAGGTCGGCGCCGCGGAAGAAGTCGACGAAGCCGTCGCGTTCGGCGCTGTCGTCGAGCGCGTGCTCGGAGTCGGTGGTATAGACCACGCTACGGCCGTCGTGCTCGAAGCGCCAGCCGTAGGAGTCGCCGGCGTGGCGCTGTTTCCTGGCGGTGACCTGCAGGCCGGCGATGTCGTAGTGGCGGCCCGGCGTCATGACGTCGAACTCGATGGTGGCGGCCAGCTGGTCGAAGGCTACCGGAAAGCAGGGCGCGGCCTGCTGGCGGCGGAAGGCCAGTTCGAGTTCCGCGTGGCAGCCGTGGATGACGATGCGGTTGCCGGGTACATACACGGGCGTGAAGAAGGGGAAGCCCATGATGTGGTCCCAGTGCAGGTGGGACATGAAGATGTGGTAGGTCCGCGGCGCGTCGCCGTGGCGCTCGAGATAGTGGCCTGCGAGCGGGCGGGCGCCGCTGCCCATGTCGCAGATCACCGGCTCGCTGCCGCCGTCGATCTGGACGCAACTGGTGTGGCCGCCGAAAGTGCCGGCGATGTCGAAGCCGAGCGTGTCGTCGACGTAGGCCTCGATCTGCGCGCGGCCGGACAGGTCGTGCCCGACCGCGCCTTCGAGCGCGGCGATCAGCTTGGCGCGGATGTCGGCACGCGTGACCGAAACCGGCACGGACCCGCGCGTACCCCAGAAACGGACCAGCAAGGGAAGTCTCCCGTCATCCAACGATCATGGCTGATTATAGGCGTGACGGGTCACCGCGGCATGGGGCACAATGTGGCCGCTATGCCTTTGGCCATGCCGCCATCCAAGTTGCCCGCCGTGGGGACGACGATCTTCACGGTCATGTCGCGCCTGGCTGCCGAGCATGGTGCGATCAACCTGTCGCAGGGCTTCCCCGACTTCTCGCCGCCGCCGCGGCTGCTCGAACGGGTGGCGCAGCACATGGCGGCCGGCGCCAATCAATATGCGCCGATGGCCGGCGCGGCCAGCCTGCGCGAGGCCATCGCCGCGAAGGCGGAGACGCTGTACGGTGCCCGCTACGACGTCGAGCACGAAGTCACCGTCACGGCCGGCGCCACCCAGGCGATCTTCACCGCCGTGGCCGCCTTCGTCCGGCCCGGCGACGAGGTGGTCGTGTTCGCGCCGGTCTACGATTCCTACGTTCCGGCCATCGAACTCAACGGCGGTCGCGCCGTGTTCGCCACCCTGCGCTTTCCCGACTACCGGCCCGATTGGGAGGAGGTGGCGCGACTGCTCACGCCGCGCACGCGCATGATCGTCATCAACACGCCGCACAATCCCAGCGGCGCAGTCTGGGATGCCGCCGACATGGCCGCACTGGAGCGGCTGACCCGCGACACGGGCATCATCGTGGTGGCCGACGAGGTGTACGAGCACATGGTGTTCGACGGCGCCCGTCACGAGAGCGTGATGCGCCACCCGGGCCTGCGCGAACGCAGCCTCGCCATCTCCAGCTTCGGCAAGACCTATCACATCACCGGCTGGAAGATCGCCTACTGCCTGGCGCCGCGCGAGCTGTCGGCCGAATTGCGCAAGTCTCACCAGTACGTGGTGTTCGCCGTCAATCATCCGCTGCAGCTGGCGCTGGCCGACTTCATGCGCGAGCGGCCGGATTTCGCGCTGGAGCTGGCCGCCTTCTACCAGGCCAAGCGCGACTTCTTCCGGAACGAGCTCGCGGGCTCGGGCTTCGTGGCGCAGCCTTGCGCCGGCACCTACTTCCAGCTGGCGCGCTACGATGCGCTGTCGGACCTGCCCGACACCGAGTTCGCCCGCAGTCTGACGATCGAGCATGGCGTGGCGGCGATCCCGGTGTCGGTGTTCTCACCATCGGGCGAGGACAATCGCGTCGTGCGCTTCTGCTTCGCCAAGAACGATGCGACCCTTGCCGCCGCCGGCGAGCGGCTGCGGCGGGTGAACACGCTATGACTATCAACGACGCACAGGCGCAGGACGATGGCGCGGTCGGCAATCTCGCCACGCTCGGCGACGGCCAGGTGCTGTTGCCGGGCTTCATCGTCCGGCGCGGCGACGGCCTGTACGTCGACCTCGCGGCGATGGACTCGCCCGAGCTGTTCCTGCGCTTCGTCGAGCGCGTCTTCGTCGCCGGCACACGCTTTGCCGGTCTCGACTACGATCTCTTCGGCAAGCTGTTGTTCGACTACACCACCGCCGACATCGCCGCGCTGCTCGACCGACGCGAGGCCGCGGGGCGCCCGCCCGAACTGCGCCTGGCCGGCGACATCGTTCCCTTCCCGGCGGAGCGGCAGGCGCTGTATCGTGGCGTCAAGCTGCTCGAGGACGGGGCGGCGGCCGAGTATTTCTTCGAGCAGGTGACGGTCGATTCCGAGATCCAGGTGCCGCGCTACGGTGACGTTGACAGCCAATGGCGACTATCCGATCCTCGGCTACGACGTCCAGACCGTGTCGGAGCGCGCCTACCTCGATTTCGACGAGTTCGTCGCCGCGGCCTGGAACAAGGGCCTGCGCTACGGCATCGATGCCGCCGCGGTGCGCGAGGCGATCGCCCGCGACAAGGCGGAGCGCCTGATCGTCGCCCGGCAGAAGCCGCCGCTGCAGGGCAGCGATGCCAGCATCGTCGAACAGACCGATGCGCTGCACCGCGACGACTCGCCGCGCATCCGCCCCGACGGGCGCATGGACCTGTGCCAGTTCCGCAACCGCTTCCCCCAGGTGGTCGCCGGCATGCCGCTGTTCAAGAAGCTGCCGCGCGTGCCGGGCACCTCCGGCTGGAGCGTGGCGGGCAGCGAGCTTGCCCCGGAGGCGGTCAAGGACTTCGACATCGGCACCCTGGCGGGGCCCGGCACCGGCATCGAGCGCAGCGCCGACGGCCATGAGCTGGTGGTCGCGGCCATGGACGGCTTCCTCAATATCGACACCCAGTCGGGCCAGGTGTCGATCACCGACAAGATCATCAACAAGGAGGGCGTCAGCGCCCGCACCACCGGCGATCTGGCGCTGGCCGGGGACGAGTACGAGGAGCACGGCGAGGTGCAGGAGAAGCGCGTCGTCGAAGGGCACCACATGACCTTCTTCGCTCCCGTGTTCGGCAGCATCCTGTCGGACGGCGGCCGCATCGTGGTCAAGCTGGCCATTTCCGGTGGAGCGGCGAAGAGCACCGGCGGCAGCATCGTCATCGAGGGCTCGGCTTCGCGCGCCACGCTGGAGGCGAAGCGCGGCCTGATCGAGGCGGCACAGGTGGAAGGCTCGCTGCTGATCGCCCAGGTGGTGCGGGTCGGCCGTGCCGTCGGCTGCGAGATCGTCGCCGACGAGGTGGTCATCGATCAGGCCGAGGGCTGCGCCATCGCGGCGCGCAATGCCACCATCGGGACGACGGCAGCCCGCAGGAACGAGGGCACCATCGTTACGTTGCTGCTGCCGGATCTAGAGGGCTACGACAAGGAAATCGAGCAGGCAGCTGCGGCGCGCACGGCCGCGGAAGCCGCGATCGCTGCCCGGCGCATCACCCTCGCGCCGCTGGCCGAGCAGCCCGACATGAAGACCTACCTCGCACTGCAGCCCAGGATCAAGGCCAAGGCGCTGGCCATGACGCCGGCGCAGGAGGCCAACTGGCTCAAGCTGCTGGGCCGGATCGGACCGACGCTGCGCGAGTATGCCCGCATCCATGGCGAGGTTCAGGGCCTGCAGGGGAACATCACTGAATCGACCCAGCGCATCGAAGCGCTGCAGCAGGAACGGGCCGCTGCCCTGGCGGCGGCACGCTGCGCGATCGGGGATGTGCAGGGCGAAACCATTGTGCGCAGCCGCAGGGTGCGGCCCGACGAGCCGCCGCTGGCCAGCCTGCCGGCCAAGGAACTGCACCTGAGGCTGCGTGAGGCTGGCGCCGCGGCCGAGCGGATCTTTGGCGGCGACAGCGGCAGCGTGGCCTGGCCGTCGCCGCAGGATTAATCAGGGCTTGATGTAGGTCCAGCCTTCCTGCTGCTTCTTGATCAGTTCGACCACGCCGGCGGTTACGAAGCTGGCCTTGGCGTTCATGTCCTCGCGCTTGAGCTTGCGCGCCTTCATGGTGTTTTCGCAGACCGCGACCTCGACTCCGGCCGCCATGGATTCGTTGAGGCGGTCAGCCAGCGGCGAGTCGAAGGTGGCGATGCCGATGCCGTTGCCGAAGACCACCAGCTTGACCGCGACGTTGTCCTTGCCGTAGGCGCTCTGGATATTGCGGGCGACGTTGATGGTCTGGTTCCAGGAGGCGGCGTCGCCGTCGCTGATCTGCAGCACCACGCGGTTCTGTGGCGCTGCAACAGCCGCGAGCGAAGCGGTAACAAGCAATGCAGTGGCCAGCGCACGGCGGAATGTGGTCAGCTTCATGGTGGGGGATCCTCGGTTCGGGGTTGGGGGGAAGGTTGGGGACTCTATATAAGACGCGGCACATATATCCTTTATTCCTGAAGTTTACGGAATAATTCGCCACCCCTTCGCGTCTTAATGCTCATGGAACTACTCAACCTGTTTTCCCAGCGCCGCGACCGCGCCCATCTCGAGCAGCAGCGGCGCCGTCTGTACCGCATCGCCTATTCCTGGTGCCATGACGGCAACCTGGCCGAGGATCTCGTTCAGGAAACCCTTATTCGCGCCCTCGAGCGGGCCAGCCAGCTGCGCGACCCCGAGCGGCTGCCGGCCTGGCTGGCGGCCATCCTGGTGAATTGCTGGCGCGACCACCTGCGCCGCCTCAAGCCCACCGACGACATCGCCGACCTCGAGGAGACCCTGTTCGACGACGAGGAGCGGTCGCCCGAGCGCAGCGCCGAGTGCAACCAGATGGTGAAGCGCGTGCGCGACGAAATCGCGGCGCTGCCGGTCGGTCAGCGCCAGGTGCTGACGCTGGTCGATCTCGAGGAGTTTTCCTACGCCGAGGTGGCCGATAGTCCTCGAAATCCCGGTGGGCACGGTGATGAGCCGGCTGTGCCGGGCCCGCCAGGCACTCAAAGGCCGCCTGCAGGCGGCGCGCGAGCGCGCCGCGGCACCGGTGCTGAGGAGCGTGAAATGAGCGAAGACCAAAAAGTTTCCTTCGAGGAACTCAATGCCTTCATCGACGGCGAGCTGGATGCAGGCGCCTCGGCCCGCGTGCTGGCAGCGATCGATCTCGACGACCAGTTGAAGCGCGATGCCTGCGAGTTGCGCGCAATGCGTGACCAGGTGCGCCATGCCTACGAGCCGGGTCTCCTCGGGGATGTACGGGCGCCGCGCCGCTTTGCGACGGGTCGCTGGCCGCAGGCGCTGGCGGCAGGTCTGCTGCTGGCGATCGGTGCCGCCGTCGGCTGGCAGGGCCATGCCCTGCAGAGTCCGGAGTCGCAGGGCGTATGGCAGCGCATTGCCCAGGTCAAACCGCACGGCGATGCGCGCCGCCTGGTGCTGCATGTCGGCGACCCCGATCATGCGCGTTTCGAGAACACGCTGGAAGAAGTGCGCGACATGCTCAAGGCTGCGCATGCTCGCGGCCAGCGGATGGAACTGGAGATCCTCGCCAACGGGACCGGACTCAACCTGCTGCGCGTCAAGACCACGCCGGTGGCCGACAAGCTGGCCAGGCTGCAGGCCGAGTTCCCCGAACTGTCGCTGGTCGCCTGCGGCCAGGGCCTCAACCGCCTGCAGGGGCAGGGCGACGACATCCGCCTGGTTCCCGGCGTTGCCACCACCGATTCGGCGCTCGACGAGATCGTGCGCCGCATGGACCAGGGCTGGGCATACCTTCGCGTCTGAAAGACGCGAAGGTATGCGCGGGCCGTTAGGCCCGCTTGGCCACTTACTCCACCATTTTCCGAACTACGCCATTGAAATGCCCGATCCATTCGGGTGCGAACTGGTTGTCGCAGGCGTTGATCTCGGCGATGGCGCGCAGCAGCGAGCGGCTGTGGCCGCGGTCGCTGTGCTTCTGCATCACGGCTTCGAAGGCGTCGACGATGGCGAGAATCTTGGCGCCGGGGACGATCGCGTCGCCCTTGATGCCGGCCGGATAGCCGCCGCCGTCGGGCATTTCGTGGTGCTGCGCCACCATCGCGGCGGCATCGGCCCAGCCCGCCATGCGTTCGAGCAGTCCGGCGGAATAGCCGGGATGGGTGTGCAGCGATTTCTTGTCGTCGTCGCTCAGTTTTCCCGGCTTGAGCCAGACGGCCTCCGGCAGCAGCATCATGCCGAGGTCGTGAAGATAGACGGCGGTCTCGAGCTGGGTCGCGTCAACCGGCGAGCCGGCGGCGGCATTGGTGTCGAGCGCAAGGCGCAACAGGCGGGCGCTGCGACCCTTGAACTGCGGCGAGCGGGCCTCGAACTGCAGTGCCAGCGCGCGGAAGAACTTGAGGTCCTCGCTGGCGGCCTCCCGGCTGCGCGGCGCCGCCTTCTGCTTCACGGGCTTCGCCGATTGCGCCGGGCGGAAGCCGGTCACCGCTTCGATGACCGATACCGCGCGCGCATCGATGTCTTCGGCCGCCAATGTCGCCATGCCGTCGAGGCCGCCGACCAGTTCGAGCAGTTTGAGGTGGCCGAGGGGGCGGCCTGCGGCAAGCGCCTCGACGGCCAGTTCGAGGCGGTCGAGCGCGAGCAGCGTCACCTCGGCGAGCAGGTCGGTGAAGGCGATCTCGTCGTTGCGCAGCCGCGCCAGCAGGGTCTCGATGGGATGGGCGATCAGCACGCCGACATCGACTTTGCACAGGGCCGAGTCGCCCTTGATGTTGTGCAGCGCGCGGAACAGGTCGGCGATCAGTGCCCGGTCGTGCGGCGAGCGCTTGAGCCGGGCGATGTCGCGCTCGATTTCCGGGGCCTTGTCGGTCAGGTTCTCGATGAACTCGGCGAGGCCATCGCGATCGGTGACGCGCGGGTTCAGCAGGGCGGAGAGGTCGGCCATGGCTCAGGTCTTTCCCGCCGCCCACGAATCCTTGAGCGTCACCGTGCGATTGAACACGGGTGAGCCGGGCTGAGAGTCCATGCGGTCGGCAACGAAGTAGCCGTGGCGCTCGAACTGGAAGCGTTCCTCGGCCCTGGCCTCGCGCAGCGCCGGTTCGAGCTGGGCGGTGATGACCGCCATCGACTGCGGGTTGATGTCGTCGAGGAAGTTGCGTTCCCCGGCACCGGGGGCGGCGACGGCGAACAGGCGGTCGTAGAGGCGCACCTCGGCGGCATAGGCATGCTTCGCCGAGACCCAGTGGATGTTGCCCTTGACCTTGTAGTTGTCGGCGCCGGGCGTGCCGCTCTTCGAGTCCGGCATGTATTCACAATGCACGGCGACGACGTTGCCTGCCGCATCGTGGTCGGCACCGATGCACTTGATGACGTAGCCGTAGCGCAGGCGCACGCTGTTGCCGGGGAACAGGCGGAAGTAGCCCTTGGACGGTGTTTCCATGTAGTCCTCGCGCTCGATCCAGAGTTCGCCCGCGAACGGCAAGGGGCGCTTGCCCCACTCGGGCTTCTGCGGATGGTTGGGCGCTTCACACAGTTCTTCCTGGCCCGCGGGATAGTTGTCGATGATCAGCTTGAGCGGATCGAGCACGGCCACGCGGCGCGGCGCGGTCTCGCCCAGGTGGTCGCGCATGCAGCCCTCGAGCACGCTCATGTCGATCAGCGAGTCGGCCTTGGTGACGCCGATCATCTCGGCGAAGCGGCGGAAGCCCTCGGGGGTGTAGCCGCGGCGGCGCGCGCCGACCAGCGTCGGCAGGCGCGGGTCATCCCAGCCGGCGACATGCCCTTCATCGACCAGTTCGATGAGTTTCCGCTTCGACAGCACGACATAGGTCAGGTTGAGGCGGGCGAACTCGATCTGCTGCGGCAGCGGCGTGTTCACGCAGCCGAGTTCGGCCAGCCGCGCCAGCAGCCAGTCGTAGAAGGGCCGCTGGTCCGCGAATTCGAGGGTGCAGATCGAGTGGGTGATGTTCTCCAGCGCGTCCTCGATCGGGTGGGCGTAGGTGTACATCGGGTAGATGCACCAGGTGTCGCCGGTGGCGTGGTGGGTGGCGTGGCGGATGCGGTAGATCGCCGGATCGCGCAGGTTGACGTTGCCCGACGCCATGTCGATCTTCGCCCGCAGCACGTGGGCGCCGTCGGCGAACTCGCCGGCGCGCATGGAGCGGAACAGGCCGAGGTTCTCCGCCGGCGTGCGATTGCGGTAGGGTGAGTCCCGGCCCGGTTCGGTCAGCGTGCCGCGGCTGGCGCGCATTTCTTCGGCGCTTTGCGAATCGACGTAGGCATGGCCCGCTTCGATCAGTTTCTCGGCGAACTCGTACATCCAGTCGAAGTAGTCAGAGGCGAAATAGCGGTTGTCGCCCCATTCGAAGCCCAGCCAATGCACGGCGTCGATGATGGAATCGACGTACTCCTGTTCTTCCTTTTCCGGGTTGGTGTCGTCGAAGCGCAGGTGGCAGGCGCCGGCGTAGTCGAGGGCGAGGCCGAAGTTGAGGCAGATCGACTTGGCGTGGCCGAAGTGGAGGTAGCCGTTGGGCTCGGGCGGGAAGCGGGTGCGGATCTTCACCGTGTCGCCAACGCCGAGTTTTTGCTGCGCCGCCGGCCCGGGTTTGCCCGACCAGGTGCGCGCGGCGTATTTGCCGGCTTTGATGTCGGCTTCGACGATGTTGCGGATGAAGTTGGAGGGGACGGTTTTTTCGGCTTCGGCCATGATGGAATCGCGCACTGCTTGGATGGCTCAATTCTACCGGCCTGCCGCTGATGGCGCGTAAAATCACGGCGATGAATGGCTTGGCATTCCTTGCAATCGGTATCGGCGCCGTCCTCGGCGCGTGGCTGCGCTATGGCCTGGGACTGTGGCTCAATCCGCTGTTTTCCGCCGTGCCGCTGGGTACGCTGGCCGCGAACCTGGTGGGCGGTTACCTGGTGGGGGTGGCCGTCGCGGTATTCCATATCAACGTCGAGCTGCCGCCGGAACTGCGGCTGTTCTTCATCACCGGCTTCCTCGGAGCGTTGACCACCTTTTCGACCTTCTCGGCCGAGGTGGTGGCGCTGATCCGCACCGCCCAGTACGGCTGGGCCCTGGGCGCGGCCTCCCTGCATCTGTTCGGCTCGCTGCTGCTGACCGGTCTGGGCATCTTCACCGTCCTGCAGCTCGGCAAGTGAAATTCGATCCGGTGGCCCGGCTGGCGGGGCGACCCGCCATCACCTATGACGAGGCGCTGCCGGTCAACGTCCGTCGCGCCGAGATCGCCGCCGCCATCCAGGCGCACCAGGTCATCGTCGTCTGCGGCGAGACCGGTTCGGGCAAGACCACGCAGCTGCCGAAGATCTGCCTCGAGCTCGGTCGCGGCAGCCACGGCCTGATCGGCCACACCCAGCCGCGGCGCATCGCCGCGCGCGCCACGGCCAGCCGCATCGCGCAGGAACTGAAGAGCGAGCTCGGCCGCTACGTCGGCTACAAGATCCGCTTCACCGACCGCACCACGCCCGACAGCTACATCAAGCTGATGACCGACGGCATCCTGCTGGCCGAGACGCAGACCGATCCGCTCTTGCGCCAGTACGACACCATCCTCATCGACGAGGCGCACGAGCGCAGCCTCAACATCGACTTCATGCTCGGCTACCTGCGGCAACTGCTGCCGAAGCGCCCGGACCTGAAAGTGATCGTGACCTCGGCGACGCTCGATGCGGAACGATTCTCGAAGCACTTCGGCTCGGTTGCAACACGGTGCCCGGTGATCGAGGTCTCGGGCCGGCTCTATCCGATCGAGACCCGCTACCGCCCCTTCGGCGAGGAATCGACGGCCCTCTCCCCCAGCCCCTCTCCCCGCGGGAGAGGGGGCGACCACGACCTCAACGAGGCCATCGTCGATGCGGTTTCGGAAGCCCATCGTGAAGGGCCGGGCGACGTACTGGTATTCCTGCCGGGCGAGCGCGAGATACGCGAGGCGGCCGAGGCGCTGCGCAAGCACCATCCGCCGGGGCTGCGAGATCCTGCCGCTGTTCGCGCGCCAGTCGGCGCAGGAACAGAGCCGCGTCTTCGCGCCGCACCAGGGTCGCCGCGTGGTGCTGGCGACCAACGTCGCCGAGACCTCGCTGACCGTGCCGGGCATCCGCTACGTCATCGACTCGGGGGTGGCACGGGTCAAGCGCTACTCGCATCGCAACAAGGTGGAGCAGTTGCAGGTCGAGCCGGTGGCGCAGGCGGCGGCGAAGCAGCGCGCCGGCCGTTGCGGCCGCGTCTCTGCCGGCGTCTGCTTCCGCCTCTACGCGCGAGGACGACTTCAACAAGCGCGCGCCCTATACCGAGCCGGAGATCCTGCGCTCGTCGCTCGCCGGCGTGATCCTGCGCATGAAGTCGCTGCACCTGGGCGACGTCGAGGACTTCCCCTTCCTCGAATCGCCGCTGCCGCGCATGGTGACCGACGGCTACCAGCTCCTTGCGGAGCTGGGCGCCATCGACGAGACCAGCGAAGGATCTGACGCCGACCGGCCGCGAGTTGGCCAAGCTGCCACTCGATCCGAAGATCGGCCGCATGATTCTCGCCGCACGGCAGGAAGGTTGCCTCGCCGAGATGGTGGTCATCGCGTCGGCACTGTCCGCGCAGGATCCGCGCGATCGGCCTGCGGATGCCGCCGCCGCGGCGGACCAGGCCCACGCCAAGTGGAAGGACGAGCGTTCCGAGTTCCTCTCCTACCTCAAGCTCTGGCATGCCGCCGACGAGATCTGGAAGCACGAGAGCTCCAACAAGCAGCGCCAGTGGTGCCGGCAGAATTTCATTTCCTGGCTGCGGCTGCGCGAATGGCGCGACGTGCATGGGCAGTTGATGACGCTCTGCCACGAGCACTCGTGGAAGGAAAACCAGCAACCCGCCAGCTACGAAGCCGATCCACCGCGCGCTGCTGGCCGGCCTGCTCGGCCACCTCGGCCTCAAGCACGAGGCCGAGCCGCATTACCTCGGCGCCCGCGGCATCAAGTTCTTCATCCACCCCGGCTCCAGTCTGGTCAAGAAGGCCGGGCGCTGGATCGTCGCGGCCGAGCTGGTCGAGACCTCGCGGCTTTTCGCCCGTTGCATCGCGAAGATCGAGCCCGAATGGCTGGAGAGCGTCGGCGCCCACCTGGTCCGTCGCCACGTCTTCGAGCCGCACTGGGAGAAGGGCCCGGGGCAGGTGGTGGCGTGGGAGCGCGTCACGCTGCACGGCCTGATGCTGCATGCCAAGCGCCGCGTCCATTACGGGCCGATGGACCCGAAGCTCGCGCGCGAGATCCTGATCCGTTCGGCGCTGGTGCAGGGCGATGTCAACGAGGACTGGCTGAAGAAGTGGCGCTTCCTCCAGCACAACCGCAAGCTCGAGCGCGAGATCGAGCATCTCGAGCACAAGTCGCGCCGGCCCGACGTGCTGGTGGACGAGGAGCTGATCCACGCCTTCTACGATGCCAAGGTACCCGATGGCATCGTCACGCTCGCCGCCTTCGACCACTGGCGGCGCGAGGCAGAAAAGACCGAGCCGAAGCTGCTGTTCCTCGAGCGTGACCAGCTGATGCGCCACGAGGCGGCCGGCATCACCACCGACGCCTTTCCTCCAGTGCTCGAACATCGCGGCCAGCAATGGCCGCTAGCCTACAAGCACGATCCCGGCGCGGCCGACGACGGCGTGACACTGGCGCTGCCGCTGGCCGCGCTCAACCAGCTGCCGGCCGAGCGCTGCGAGTGGCTGGTGCCGGGGCTGCTCAAGGAAAAGGTCATCGCGCTGTTGAAGACGCTGCCGCAGAAGTATCGCCATCGCCTGCAGCCGCTCGACGGCTTCGCCGGAGACTTTTGCGAGGAGGTGCGTCCGCATGACGAACCCCTCGTGCGCGCACTCACCCGCGCCGTCGAGGAGAAGCTCGCCATGAAGTTGCCGCTCGACGCCTTCCGCCCCGGCGAACTGCGGCCGCACCTCTTGATGAACTTCCGCCTGCTCGACGAGCACGGCGGCACGCTGGCGCTGTCGCGCAACCTCGCCGAGCTGCGCGGGCTCTATGGCGACCGCGTGGCGCAGGCTTTTACCCGGGCCGAAGTCAGGGCGCCGAGCGGGGAGACCCAAGCTGGCGAGCCATCGGACCAGATGAGCGGGCTGACCGGCTGGACCTTCGGCGAACTGCCCGAACTGCTCGAGGTAAAAGTCGGCGCTGGCGGGACGGCGGCAGCCGGATCCGCCGCTTACATGGGGACGGCGATCGGGTTTCCGGCGCTGGTCGATGAGGGCGAGTCGGTGGCGCTGCGCGCCTTCGACACCGAGGACAAGGCCCGCACGATGCACCGCAAGGGCCTGGCGCGGCTGTTCGCGCTGGCGCTGAAGGAACAGGTCAAGGCCATCGAGAAGCTGCCGGGCCTGCGCGACATGGCGCTGCAGTTCATGCCGCTCGGCTACCGAGAAGGAACTGAAGGAGGCGCTGGTGGCGGCGACGCTGGAACGCACCTGCCTGATGCAGCCGCTGCCGGCGCAGGCGGCGGAGTTTGCCACGCGGCGCGAAGCGGCGCGCGGGCGCATCCTGCTGGTGGCGCAGGAGATCGCGCGGCTGATCGGCACCGTCCTCGTCGAACATGCGGCCCTGCAGAAGAAGCTCGCCGGCATGCAGAAGGCCTTTCCGCAGGCCTGCGCCGACATCGCGCGCACAGCTCGCCGAGCTGATGCGCAAGGGCTTCATCACTGCCACGCCCTTCGAGCGCCTGCAGCACTATCCGCGCTATCTCAAGGCGGCCGGACTGCGCCTCGACAAGGCGCGGGCCGATGCCGCGCGCGATGCCCGGCTGATGGCCGACTGGCAGGCGCTGGCCAAGCCGTTCGAGCGCGAGCGGGCGCAGCAGGTCAAGACCGGCGTTCCTGATCCCTTCCACGATGAGTTCCGCTGGCTGCTCGAAGAATTGCGCGTCGCGCTGTTCGCGCAGGAACTGCGCACGCCGTCGCCGGTGTCGGTGAAGCGGCTGCAGAAGATGTGGGAAGGGCGCAGCCATGGTTAACGTCGTCAAGGTCGTTGCGGCCTGTGGCAAGGCCGGCCGCGATCTTCTGCGCGGCGACATCCTGTGGCAGGCGCTATGGCCGCCGCTGCTGGCCTTCGCATTGTGGTCGGGGGTGGCAGTCTGGGCCTGGCAGCCGGCGAGCGCCTGGATCGTCGCCAATCTGCCCGACTGGTCATGGCTGGCCTGGATGGGGGCCTGGCTGGCGCACATCGCCCTGTTCTTCGTCTTCGCACCGCTGGTCTATGGCACGACGTTGCTGCTGCTGGCCACCTTCGCCCTGCCGCGGATGATGACCATCGTCGCGGCGCGCGACTACCCGCAGCTCACGCGCCACGGCGTCGATGCCGTGTGGGGCAGCCTGTGGAATACCCTGGCGACGGGCGCGGTGTTCGTGCTGGGCTGGATCGCGACGCTGCCGCTGCTGCTGATTCCCGGCGCGCTGCTGGTGCTGCCGCTGGCGTGGACCGCCTGGCTCAACCAGCGTACCTTTCGCTACGATGCGCTGGCGGAACACGCGACGGCCGCGGAACGCAGGCGAATCGTTGCACAACATGGCGGCGAAATGCGGCTGGCGGGACTGGTCACGGCACTGGCGCTGCATGTGCCAGTGGTCAATTTCATCGTTCCGGCTTGGACGGCGCTGGTGTTCGTGCACCTGTGTCTCGGCCGGCTGCGCGAGCTGCGGCAGGAGGAAGGCGTATGGATAAGCTGAGCGGCTGGGGCGCGATCATCATCGGCGACGAGATCATGCGCGGCAAACGCCAGGACAAGCATTTCAGCCGCGCGGTGGAGATCATGGCGGCACGCGGCCTGCACCTGGACTGGGTGGAGTATCTGGGCGACGACCGGCTGCGGTTCGACGGATGCGCTGCGGCGGACGCTGGGCGGAAACGACGTGGTGTTCAGCTTCGGCGGCATCGGCGTCACCCCCGACGACCATACGCGCCAGGCAGCCGCCGCCGCCGCGGGCGTCGCGCTCGAACTCCATCCGGACGCCGAACGCGAAATCCGCGCACGCATGGCCGAGATGAAGCAGGAGGTCACGCCGGCCCGGCTGGAGCTCGGCACTTTCCCCGTGGGCAGCCGCATCATCCCGAACCCATTCAACCGCATTCCGGGTTTTTCCTTTGCTCACCATCACTTCTTCCCCGGCTTCCCGCAGATGGCCTGGCCGATGCTCGAGTGGGTGCTGGATACGCATTACCGCGAGCACTTTTGCAGCGGGGTCGAGATCGAGTTGGCGCTGATCGTCTGGGATGGGCTGGAAGGGCAGTTGCTCGACCTGATGCGCCGCATCGAAAGCGAGTTCGCCGGCGTGACGGTGTCCAGTCTGCCGTCTTTCGGCAGCGAGACGCTGCGGCGGCACATCGAGCTTGGCGTGCGCGGCGAGCCTGCGTTGGTCCAGTCAGCGTTCTCGGCCATGCGCGCAGAACTCGTGCAGCGCGGCTGCGAACTCGGCGACAAGTAGCGGGACACCCCAAAGAAAAAGCCCCGACCGGGGAGGAGATCCGGTCGGGGCAGTCCCGGCCGGGGCCGGGAAGGAGGAGCGGGTGAGGCTTAGGCCGCTTTCTTGGCCTTGGCCGAGCCGACGGCCTTGACGGTGGCGCTGGTCGCGGCAGCGACGTTGGCTTCGGTCATTTCGGCGACCTGCTTGGCGGCCTTGCTCATGCTGTCGTAGGCGGAGTTGGCGGCGGCGATCGCGGACTTGACGGCAGCGACGGCGACATCGGAACCGGCCGGGGCGTTCTTGGCGGCCTTGTCGAGCGCGGTCGACACGTTCTTGTTCAGTTCGGCGAACTGGCCTTCAAACACCTTGCCCATTTCTTCCTGGGTCTGGGTGGTGATTTCATAGACGCTGCGCGAGTAAGCGACGGCCTTTTCCAGCGAGGGCTGGGCCAGGGAGGTCTGCATGCTCATCAGCTCCTGGATGTCCTTGGCGGTCATCAGGGCCTTGGCGTTGCCGACGGCATCCTCAAGCAGGACGCGGGCGGTGTTGAGGTTGAGGGCGGCGAGACGCTCGGCGCTGGCGAAGGCGGTATTGGCCATGGTCAGCAGGGTTTCGACATTGGCTTTGTTGGCGCTGCTCAGTTGCTCGGGGGTGGTGTACATGGTTCTCTCCTGAATGGTCAATTGGAATCGTTACCACTATTACGGTGGCGCGCCGGAGACTGTCGTGCTGACCACCGAAGCGCTTTGTTGCAGTGCATCACAATTTAAATTATAGGGATGAGAAACCGGAAGTCAAGAACTATTTGTTGCGCCGCACAAGATTTTTGTGCTGCCATATAAATACATATTAAACAGCTGGTTATATGTGCATTGAACCCGCAATGAAGGCGCTGTAGCTGCTCAAGTCGAGTGTGTTGCTGCGCTGCATCCGCAAGGATGCACGCTATTCGGCGCGCGGATTGGCGATGTCCCCGGCCGGGGCGAGGGGAATGACGACGCCCTGGGCCGGCGGCGGGGTGCCCTTGGCGGCCTTGGACTGGATCACGGCGCGGACCCGGTCAGGCTTGCCGCTGGCGGCGGCGCTGGTGGCGTTCGGGCCGCTGGTGACGAGATAACGCTCGGTCTTGCCGTCGTAGGAAATGTACTGGCCGCGCACCTCGTCGAGGCCGCTCCGGACCATGGCGCGAATGTAGAATTGGGCCATTTCCGCCTTGCTCTCGTACTCGATGCGCTCGGCCTCGCCGTCGATGTACTCGTCCTTGCCTTCGCGCTTCTGGCGGAAACGGGCGAGCCCGCCGGCACCACCGTAGGCCACGCCTTTCTGGAAGCCCTCGGCATCCTGCGTCACCACCAGGCGTTCGGTGCGAATGATCAGGGTGCCCTGCACCAGCTGCACGTTGCCCTCGAGTACCTGCACCTTGTTGATGTCGTCGGCAGTAATGCGCTCGGCCTCGAGATTGACCGGCTTTTCGCGGTCGGCGCGCTCTGCCAGGGCGGAGCCGGACGCAATCAGCAGGAAGAGACTGGCCGCGGGGATCAGGCTGCGCAGCGCGAGGGTAAGGGTTCTGGTCATGGCTTGATACCTGGATCGCGATGGATGACTCCACGCACCGGTCCGAACAGCGTGGTCTGCTTGGTCTTGTTGTCTGCAACCAGCCCGCTGCCGGTGACGACGCTGCGTCCCTGGGTGATGGTGACCGGGGTGTCGGTGCTGGCGGTCTCGGCATCGGGGAGCACGTCGAGACGGGCGCTGGTGACCTCCATGGGCAGCCCGCCGGCTGCGGCGTCACGGCTCAGGCGCACGTTGCGCTCGAGGCGGACAGACTTGGCATCCTTCGATACCAGAGCCTGCTCAGCTACCAGCACGGATGTCGGGGTGGCGTGGAAGGTCAGGCGTGGCGCGATCACCGTGGTCGTGTCGTCGTCGGGATAGTGCATCATGCGCGTCGCGGCGAGGGTGTGCTGCAGCGTGCCCTCGGGGCCAAAGCGGCGCAGGATGAAACTGTCGACTATGAAATCGGGATCGTGGCGGTTGCGGCCGCTGCGGTCCGCGACCTGTGGCTCGCTGATGCGCTGCAGCCAGAAAGTCAGCCCGGCCAGCACGCCGACCAGCAGCAACGGGAACAGGGAGCCGGCATGCCTCATGGGCGGCTCACCCCAGGTGTGGCGCCAGGGCCTGATCGAGCTTGCCCTGGGCGCGCAGGATCAGTTCGCACACATCGCGCGCCGCACCGAGGCCGGCGGGCCGGCGGGCGACGTAGTGGGCCTGCTGCATCACCAAGGCGTGGCCGTCCGGGACGGTGGCGGCAAAACCGCAGGCCGCCATGATCGCCAGATCGACCACGTCGTCACCCATGTAACCCGCCTGGGTGAAATCCAGTCCCTCGCGGGCGAGCAGTTCGGCCATGACCGCGCGCTTGTCCTCGACCCCCTGGAAGACCAGATCGATGCCAAGGTTCTCGGCGCGGCGTGCCACCAGTGCCGACTTTCGCCCCGTGATCAGGGCAAGCCGGATGCCGGCATTGGCCAGCATCTTCATGCCGAGGCCGTCACGGCTGTGGAAAGCCTTCATGACGTCGCCGTCGGCGGAGAAGTAGAGGTGGCCATCGGTCAGCACCCCGTCGACGTCGAAGCCCATCAGGCGGACATTGCGGGCACGGGCAAGAGCGAGGGTGGGCATGTCAGACTACCTTGGCGCGGAACAGGTCGTGCATGTTGAGGGCGCCGGCCAGCGTGCCGTCGGCAGCGGTGACGGGCAGGACGAAAGTCTTGAAGCGTTCCATCATCTCGACGGCCTCGACGGCCAGCCGTTCGGGAGCGATCGAGCGCGGCTGGCGGGTCATGACATCGGCGACCGCGGCGGTGCGCAGATCGCCGATGCGCTCGATGGCGCGGCGCAGGTCGCCGTCGGTGAAAATGCCGGCGACGTGGCGCGCAGCCATCGACGATGATGACCATGCCCATGCCGGCGCGCGTCATTTCCAGCAGCGCCGCGGCGAGGCTGGCCGATTCGGCCACCACCGGCATGTCGGCGCCGGTCTTCATCACGTCGCCGACGTGGGTCAGCAGCTTGCGGCCGAGCGCGCCGCCGGGATGCGAGCGGGCGAAATCCTCGGCGCCGAAACCGCGCGCATCGAGCAATGCCACCGCCAGGGCATCGCCCAGCGCCAGCGCCGCCGTCGTGCTGGCGGTCGGTGCGAGGTTGAGCGGGCAGGCCTCCTCGGCCACCGAGGCGTCAAGGTGCACATCGGCTTCGCGCGCCAGGGGCGAGTCGGGATTGCCGGTGATGGCGATCAGCTTGCCGCCCTGGCGCTTCACCAGGGGCACGATGGTCAGCAGTTCGTCGTTGGCTCCGGAATTGGAGATGGCGATCAGGATATCGTCATGGGTGATCATGCCCAGGTCGCCATGCACCGCCTCGGCGGCATGGACGAAGTAGGCGGGGGTGCCGGTGCTGGCCATGGTCGCCGCGATCTTGCGCGCGATGTGGCCCGACTTGCCGATGCCGGAAACGATGACCCGGCCGGTGCTGGCCAGGACCAGCGCGACCGCGCGCTCGAAGGCGCCGTCGATGCGCTCGGCCAGTGCAGTTATGGCCGCTGCTTCAATGCGCAGGACTCGGCGGGCCAGGTCGATGGAGCGTGCCGCGGATGAAGGTAAGGACTGTGCGGAAGACATTGGTCCGATTATAGCAACCGCAAAAACAAAGCCCGCCGAAGCGGGCTATGTTGCGAGTGGGGAAATGATAAGGCTTGGTAGAGGTTGACTATCCCTGTAGTCCGTCTCAGGCCGCCGCCTTAAGTGGTTCCGGTGGTGATTCCCGCTTGCTTGCATTCAAGACTTCCACGCCCACCACCTTACCGGTTTCATCGAAGTCGAGGACGATGCCTGGCTGAACCTCTTCCGAATCTATGATCTTGCGATCAGTCAATCGAACATAGAGAGCATCGATGTCGGGATCATATTCGATATTCATAGCTTCCCTTTCATGGTGCGATCAAAGTAAACAGTTATGACGAGCACCGGTTGCGTGGTGTGGTTGTAGATAACGCGCAAGACTCGATCACTGAACTCGGGGATGGCTCGCAATGCGTGACGCAGTTGCAGATCGTCGGAGTGGGGTAAGGTACGAGTCGGATGATT
Source organism: uncultured beta proteobacterium (assembly GCA_963709555.1). Lineage (GTDB taxonomy): Bacteria > Pseudomonadota > Gammaproteobacteria > Burkholderiales > Rhodocyclaceae > Sulfurisoma. Next base: position 173,373 of record CAVPWR010000008.1, read on the forward strand.
CAGGGTTGCCGCCACCCAGTCGATGCGGATATTCCGTTCTCGAAGGGCGACCGCGGCATGTTTGCTCAATGTGAAATCCATTTTTGGAGTCTAGCCTTTTTTCGAGTGTAGCCAAACTGAAGGAGAGCTTTGGTCTAAAAGACAAAGCCCGCCGAAGCGGGCTTTGTTGCGAGTGGGGAAACAGTGGTCTGTCCCCTATTGATCAACGCAAGGTCAGTTGGCTTGGCAGACGGTGTAAAGCGTAGCGTCATCTTCCGGAATAACCTGATAGAAGGTTGCGGTGGCGAAGACGTGACCGCCCGCCTTAGGACCCAGCACACGGACAGTGCCTGTTGTCGTGTTGCCATCATCCAGCGTCGTGTCGAGTTGGCGCACGAAGCGCCCCTGTACGCCCGACATGCAGACGAAGAAGTTGAAGCCCAAACCCCGCCCGTCCATACCGGGTCTCCGGTTACTCCAATGCGGCCGCCGTCGGCGTTGAGCGGGTAATAGGGATCCGTCGGCGTGGCGTCCGCAGGCAGGCGGTCGTCCCGCTGGCAAGGCCCGCAAGGCGAACATGCTGCCAGAAACGGGCCGATTCGTCGGTAATGGTCGCGGAGTCCCAAGCGCCATTGATTCTGCATTACCGATACAGGCCGTACCGCATTGGTTTGCAGCGCTGGGAGCGGGGGTTGAAGCAGCAACTGGAGCGCCGGGAAGGTTGGTTGCCGTTCGCGGATCATCGCCCGGCAGTGACCGGAAGCGATCCTGATAGGCGTAGATGAAGGTCGAGATATTCCTCATGTCGCTGGCGAAGTTCTTCACCTTGGCGCTGTTGATCAGTTCCTGACCCTTGAGCACGCCGCCGAGCAGCAGACCGATGATCACCAGTACGATGGCGATTTCGACGAGGGTAAAGCCTTGTTGTTTGCGGTACATTTGGTGTCTCCTGAGAAGCTTGTGTCTAAGCTAAAGCAACTACAATGCCAGATCTATTAGAGGCCGGAATTTTCCATTTGAACCCGAAAACCTTGACTACGAGGCCTTTCGCCGACTATTTCCCGACAAGTATGTCGATATTTCGACATATTGCTTTGGTGTGATGGGCTCGTTGCAGTCTTCAGCGCACGCGCATTTCGTGGCCTGGCTGGCGCCGCGCCGGCGCGGGATCCTGCTGGCGATGCTGGTGCTGTTGCACCTGGCCCTGATCGAGGGCGTGGGCAGTGTGATGGACCGCATCCTGATGCTGATCCACATCGGGCTGTTTTTCCTCTGGCAGCCCTTCGTCCGCACCGAGCAGCGCCTCTCCCCTTTGCACCTGGTGATGACGTTCGCCATGGTCGCGGCGACCGTGCTGTTGCAGGGAACGGCGCTGATGATGTTATGGACCATGTTGCTGGCAGGCATCATCGGCGGCAAGGTTTTCGTGCTGGGCACGCGCTGGAATCGCGTTTTCCATCTGGCAGCGCTCGCCTACCTGATCGCGGCCCTGCTGATCTTCCTGCTGCCCAGCCTGCTGCCGGCCTCGGCCGTCATCAGCCTGCCGCTCGACCGCCTGGCCCGCTTCGGCCTGCCGCTGATCTTTGTCGCCATGCTGGTGATGCCCGCCGAGCGCAACATTCAGGAACGGCCGGAAATGATCGACTTCGCCTACAGCGTGTTCGTCTTCCTGCTGCTGGCGGTGCTGGTGCTGGGCAGCGTGGCGGCCATGCTGCTGACGGGCCTGGGTTATGTGGAGTCGCTGCTGCTCGTGCTGCTGGCGATGGGGGTGGTCCTGCTCTTTCTCGGCTGGTCGTGGAACCCGCGCGGCGGCTTCTCCGGGCTCGGCCTGTTTATTTCCCGCTATCTCATGTCGGCCAGCCTGCCCTTCGAGCTGTGGGTGGAGTCGCTGGCCTCGTATCCGGCCGGCGAGAGCGAGCCCAACGAATTCCTCGACTGGGCTTGCGGCCAGCTTATGGAGGAAGTGGCCTGGGTCAATGGCGTCACCTGGGCGGCCGAGGTCGGCGGTGCCAGCATCGGGCGGCGCGAGGGGCAACTGGTCCGTTTCCACCAGAACGCGGTGGACTTCGTGATCTACACCGATCACCCGCTGACGCCATCCATGATCTGGCAGTTCAACATCCTGCTGCAACTGCTCAACGAGTTCTACCTGGCGCGCCTGCGCGAGAGCAAGCTGCGCGAATTGAGCTACCTGCAGGCGATTTACGAAACCGGTTCGCGCCTGACCCACGACGTCAAGAACATCCTGCAGTCGCTGAACGCCCTGTGTGCAGCCGTCGACAGCGAGAGCGCGGTGGCCTCGCCGGAATTCCAGGGGCTGATCCGGCGGCAGTTGCCGGCGATCGCCCAGCGCCTGCGCCAGACACTGGAAAAGCTGGGGCATCCGCCGGGTGAGCTGGGCACCTTGACGCAAGCCGATGCATGGTGGAGCGAGCTGCAGGACACCTTCGCCGGCCGCGACATCACATTTTCGAGAGTGGGCGACCTGTCCGGGCTGGTGCTGCCGGTAACGCTGTTCGCCTCGGCGGCGGAGAATCTGCTGCAGAACGCGGTGGACAAGCGGAAACTGCAGCCGGGCATCACCATCGATGCGCGCCTCACGGCCAATGTGGCCGGCCTGGAATTGCAGGTATGCGACGGTGGCTCGGCAGTTCCTGCGGAAATGGCCGGGCGCCTTGGGAATGAGCCGGTCAAGTCAGAGAACGGACTGGGCATCGGCGTCTATCAGGTCGGGCGGCTCGCCGCCAAGGCCGGCTACAGGCTGGAACTCAGCAGCAATATTCCGGGGCAGGTCTGCTTCCGTTTGGCCGCCGTCACGCAGGCCTAGGCAACTCCCCGCGGCTACGCCCGCAGCAGGCCCCGCTCAGATCTGGTCGGCGCTGGCGGGAGCGGCTGCAGACGGCGTGGCCGGCACACGCCCGATCAGGCGATAGACCGTCATGTTGCCCTTGCCCTTGAGGTAGATCGTCTGCGGCTCGTGGAAGTCGAACTTCTCCTGCAGGCGATGATAGGTGGTGGTGTCGCACTGGATCATTCCCGGCACGCCCTCGGCCGTGATGCGGCTGGCGATATTGACCGTGTCGCCCCACAGGTCGTAAATGAATTTCTTCTTGCCCAGCACGCCGGCCACCACCGGCCCGGTGCCGATGCCGATGCGGATTTCGAGGTGGGCCGAATTGACGGCGAAGTCGCGGTGCAGCAGTTCGCGCATGGCCACGGCCATGTCGGCGATGGCCGCCGTGTAGTCGGCCGCGTCTTCATTGAGCCCGCCGGCAACCATGTAGGCGTCACCGATGGTCTTGATCTTTTCGAGGCCGTACTCACCGGCAAGATCGTCGAAGGCCGAGAATATGCGGTTGAGCATCGCGAACACCTGGTTCGGCGCCATGTTGGCGGCAACCTGGGTGAAATTGACGATGTCGGCGAACATCACGGTGACGTCGGCAAAGCCGTCGGCGATGATCTGGTCGGAATTCTTGAGACGGGTGGCGACGGGCCCGGGCAGGATGTTGAGCAGCAGCCGATCGGCCCGCTCCTGCTCGATCTCCAGCAGCTGGTGGGCCTCGTCGAACTTGGCCTGGATTTTCCCCTTTTCCTGGAAGGAATGGCGCAGCAGCAAGAAGATGATGGTCGAAACGGCGATGAAGTTCAGCGCGAAGAACACCACGCTGGTACGGATAGGCACCACCTGATAGGTGCCTGAGGCGGCATCGGCCAGCAGGTAGTCGAACATGCCGGAAAGCGCGATCATGAACACCCAGGCAAAGTACCAGGCAACGGATTCGCGCACGCTGAAGAAGAGGATGGCGCCCACAGGTGCCAGCAGTCCCCAGAGCACGATGCCGCTGGCGCTGATGAAGTTGCCGATGGTCCACTGCACGACGAAGGGCGTGAACAGGAACAATGCGGTTTGGGAGATGCGGAAGAAATCGAAATTGCGCGTCTGGATATACAGCAGCAAGTTTGCAGTCAGCAGCAGCTGGAAGACGAAGGGCAGGGTCGACGAGAGCTGCGGCCCCAGCAGCCAGTAGATCAGGAGCCACAGCATGGAGGTGATGCTGATCAGGCCGGTGGCCAGCATCAGCAGCGACTTGTTGAGCCGCAGTTCCGGGCTGTCACCCGGCTCAATGCCGGCACTGCGCAGGCGTGCCAGGAAGCTGCTGTCTTTGTTGGCGGGCTCGGGGATGGCGCTCATTCGGGGCAGGCTATTTCGAATGCATGGGTCGGCAGTGTCTCAGGAACGGGGGCGGGCGGTCAAGGCGGTGTGGACGCACGCCGTGCTGCCAGTGCCGACTTTTCAGGGCAGGCGGCCGGCCGCGATCATGCGGTTGAAAAGGATGTTGGTCGGCAACCAGATGACGATGTCGTCGAACTCGCCACCGGTCCCGGTCGTGATGTCGGTGGCCAGGCGGCTGAAGTAGCTGGTCGGGCCGGTGTTATTGGTGTCCTCATCGGCGTTGGTGGCCGAACCGTCAGCCAGCGCCGAGCCCGAGTCGGTGGTGCCCCAGCGGCCCTTCCCCTGCGAAAAGATGATTGCAGGTACCGGTGTTGCGAGGTCGATGACGGCGCCCGCAGCATCGCGTGTCTGCACTGTCCGGTTGGCGACCGACGTCAACGCGATGGCGCCATTGGCATAGGCTGGCGTCACGCTGTAGCGGATGAGTTTGCCATGTCCGTCGAGTTTCGCGGTGCCGAGCGTGGCCCAGGGAATGAAGCCGCTGCATGCTGCGTCGGTGGCACAGATCGTGGCGTTTTCCATGCCATTGGTGGCCGAGGTTGCCGGTCGCGGCAGGCGGCCGTTGGCGGCGGCGAAGCCGATCAGGGCTTCACGGATTTCGTTCAGCGCCTTCTCGCTTTCACTGCGGGCGCGAATGTCCTGTTGCGCCGACAGGGGGATCAGCATGCCGCCGAGCAGCAGCGCCACGATCGCCAGCACGACCGCGAGCTCGGTGAGCGTGAAACCGCGCTGGGGAAAAGTTATGCGAAGCGGTATCCCTTGGGACGGCGCTGGCGGGACGGTGGTATGTGTCACGGCATCCATGTGGTGAAAAAGTCGCTAATGTCGATTTCCTGACTGCTCGTGCTCTGGCTGTTGGTGAATCCCAGCCGCGTGGTGCGGAAAGCTGGCTGGTAGCAGTAATTGTCGATGCCGCAGAACTGGCCGCTGGCGCAACTCAGGCCGGCGCCGCAGGCTGCGCCGCGAACGTCGTAGATGCGCTTGCTATCGTAGAGTTTCGGCTGCTGCCCGGTGTAGCAATAGCGCAAGCCGTCGGTCTCGGTGCCACCGCAATACTGGTCGACGGGATTGCTCGTCGGGCACAGCGGTGACGTGGACGCGCACTGGCCAAGGCGGACGACGGGATCCAGCTGGGACATCGGGCGCGTGGTGATTTTCATGCGGTTGATCTGCTGGGCATTGCTGGACTCCTTCCAGACCTGCGTTGTCATCACGGCCGAGTAGAGATCGTTGGTTGTCGCTGGCGCGATGACGACATTGCTGGTCCCCGGTACGACGTCGCCGCCCAGCCGCCAGTACGTGCCTGCCTGGCTGCCGCCGGCAACAAGCCACATGCTGCCATCCTTCATGCCGTCTGCCAAATTTTCGGGGGCGGCACGACTCCAGGCGCCGGCGCTGGCCGCATAGACGCCGTTCTGCTTGGGATCGGTCTGGGCCGTCAGCAGTACCCGGTTTCCCGACGCCAGCGCGACACCGTCAACCGTCTGCAATCCTGTCAGGGCCAGGTTGCCGGTGGCCACCGCCGACACCGCATCGCGGACGCGCTGAATGGTCAAGCCGTCGATGCCGACGATGGGCGCATCGACATTCTGGAGGCGCCACAGGCTGCCACGCAACGCAGCGCCCTCCTTGACGAACCACGAAGTGCCGGGCGGCAGGTCGGCCGCCTCGTCTGCCGCCGTGGCGCGCGCCCAGGCACCGGCGGCCGCCACATAGACGCCATTCTGGCGGGGATCGGTCTGACTCGCGACCAGGACGATATCGCCGGCCTGCAGCGCCACCGAATCGATGCTCGGCAGCCCGACAAGGCTGCCGAGATTTGTGCTGGCGGCCACCCGGACCAGTCGGCTATTGTCGTCGCGGCCGGCATAGGTCGAACGGACGATTTCGACCCGGACATGAATGTCCTGATTGATCGGCACCGAGCTGAGGCTGGGGTCGAGCTTGTCGACCGCGTAGGGCGGGTAGGGCGGGTTGGTGGGGGGAGTGACCGGTGCGATCGGATTTTGCGGCGGCGGACGCACGACGGGCGTCGTCGGCAGTTGGCCGTGGACGTTGTCGTCCTCTTCCTGGCGCAGCTTGCAGATGCCAGTGTCGCAGTAGCTCGGCGACAGGCAGTCCGCATCGACCGTGCAGGCATAACCGGTGCTGATGGGTGTTTCGCCGCCCCAATACACCAGACCGATGTGCCCGCCACTGTAGCTGGGGTCGGCGCGCCCGTTGGCGAGCGTCCACATCTCCCAAGGCCAGGATGAGGTCGTTCGGGCCGGGTTGAAGCCGTCGGGAATGAACGGCGGGTTGCTCTGATAGTTGCGCCGGGTGTCGAATTCGACGCCGATCTTCGGGTAGGCGATGATCGACGTGTAATTGTTGTTGCCGGAATAGCCCAGGTGCTGCTGCCCGGCGCCGCAGACGCCCGTGGTATTGCGGTCGCCGTCAATGGCGGCGAAGACGAAGCCATCGCCGCTGTCTCTGATATTGAACTTGAAATAGCTGCGGAAGCCGCTGCCCGTGGCGCGCACTTCCGGGGTCCAGGCGCAGCCGAACAGCGTTCCGGCGCCGAAGCCCTGGTCAGACTCGACGTTCGGGCGGCCGAGCGTCAGCGTGCGGGTGGCCGGGTTGTAGCGAATCAGGTCGTCACCCGCCGCCAACGGCGACGCGGCTTCGGTGAAGCTGGCACCGGCAGGGATGCAGCGCACGATGTCCTGGTGCGCGGGCTGGGTCGATGAGGCGCGCGCGAACTGGCCGGGGCCGGCGAAGGCAGTTTGTCCCTGGGTGGTGAAGCTGGTGCGGTTGTTGTCCGCGGCGGTGAAGGTGCCGAGGTTGTCGTCCTCGAGGTAATTGGCAACCGTGTTGCGCTCGGTGGCATCGCTGCGCGACTGGGTGGCACTGCGCTGCCCGGCGAACAACAGTGCGCCGGCGCAACTGCTTGCCGTGGCATCGACGGTGACGTTGAGGCAGCTGCCGCTGGTGCAGGCGGCGACGAAGACCTGATCCTTGTAGTGGTCGTAATAGCCCTGCGGATCCCGGGTGCTGTCGTAGCAGGCATTGTCGGGAATGCGCCCCACCGACTTCTCGGTGTGCGACGCGCTGGGCGCTTGCAGGCTCAGCGCAGTGCCCGCCGCAATCTGATCGCGCAGGCAACTGGTCATCCGGTCGAGCATGGAGTTGATGTCGAGCCTGAAGTTCGACGATTTTCGCAACGCGCCGAACAGGGTGTCGCCGGTCAGGACGAGCCCGCGGTCATTGGCGGCCGTGGCGCAGTTGCTGCCCGGCGGGCAGCATTGCCCCAGAGCGTTGCATCGCTCTTGCGCTCGATGGTGCCGGCCGCCGTGAGCGCCTTGATGGTCGTGCCGGTATCGCCGGTTGCGCTGTTGGTGGTGGCTGCGAAGTAGTTGCTGGTCGTACCCAGGGCGCCAGCCGTCGCCCGGGTCGAGGTAATTGAGGACATCATAGTTGCCGCCGCAGGTCGTGACGGTGTCGGTGGATGACGCGGCGCGGTTCTGGCCGGCGAGGGGTGGGCCTGGGGCGAAGATCACGGCGACCGGGCGGTCGTGGGCGGACGCCAAGGCAGTGGCCAGCGCGGCAGTGCCGTTGGCGACCACCAGGTCGAGTTGTCCCAGTGTGTCCCAGTTGATTGGCGCCGCCGCTTGCACTATGCGCTTGTGGCTGCCGGACACGACATACCAGAGGCATTCCCCATGACCGTCACGCAGCGGTTCCGTTCCTAGGGCGCGCCAGGGAAAGCGCCCGATGACCGTGATATTGGCAGCGTTGCCGGAAAAGTTGGCGGCGTCGCAACCCTCGAGGGCGCAGCCCGCGTTGTTGTTGCGACTCGTCCCGAGGTCGGGCAGGGGCAGGAAGCCGTAGACCTGATCGAACTGTCCTGTCGCGATTTGAGTGTCGCGGTACTGCATCGCATATCCCAGGAGCGCGTCGCGCGCCTGCGCCAAGGCAGCCTGCGTCTTCGCCTCCTGCCGGGCTTTCATTTCCTCGGGCGTCAAGGTGGTGACAAGGTAGGTCAAGGCACCAACCACCACCAGGATGAGGAAGATCATCAGCGCCGCGCCCCGCTGGCGACGAGGAATTCGCCGTCCCGCCATCGCCGACTTTTTACTTCTTGGCCGGAGCGGCCGGCCGGTGGACGCTGATCTGCCCCTGCGCCAGACCGCCGGCGGACTCCCGCGTGGCGCGGTTGATGGTTTCGCCGACCTTGAGGCTGGCCGGCGCCTCCTCGCCTGCCTGCAGCACGGCCTGGCCGGGCTGGCGCGCCTGGATGCCGGCGCTGACGCCGGCGGGGGCGGCCTGATCGTGCTGGGCGCGGCTGTTGATCCAGACGGTGCGCTTGCCGGAGGAGCGGACAACGACGCCGTCGAGGCTCATGCTGGCGCCTTCGAGCGTCTGCGCTTCCTGGATGTTGAGCTGGCGCTGGCGCTCGAGCGTGGCGCGCTTTTCCGGGGTGAAGAACAGGCGGCCGAGGGCGGATTGCCGTTGTCGCCGGTCGCGGCCAGCGCGCTGCCCGAGGCGAGCAGCGGGATCAGAAGCAGCAGATGGATGCGGTTCGCACTCACTTCTTCTCCCGCAGGGTGATCCAGTCGATGTCGCAGTCGGCCTTGAGCTGCGGCTGGGTGCCGCGCTCATTGCTGGGGGCGCGGGGGATGCGTTCGACGGTGCATTGGCGCACGATGATCAGGGCGCGGACATTGGCGCGCAGGTCGGCGAGGAATCCCAGCAGGTCGCCCTCGTGCAGCAACTGCATCTGCAGCTTCATGGTACTGGCCAGGAACTCGTAGCCTCCGCCGACCGCACCCTCGGGCAGCAGCGCCGATTCCACTGGCTTGCGCGGCATCAGCTCGTACTGCACGTCGATCAGCTTGCGTGCAGTCTTGATCTGGGCGATGCGCTCGACCCAGTCGAGCCGCTGTTCCTCGGTGACGTAGCCGCGCTGCACGATCTCCTGGTAGCGGGCGATCTTGCCGCGGACCTCCTGCTCCTCGTCGCGGGCGCGGGAGAGCTTGTTGCGGATTTCGTTGCGCTGAGCCTCGACCTTCAGGGCCTCCGCCTTTGCCGACTTGGTGAGCTGCAGAGCACCGAACACCACGCCAGCGCCGAGCAGGGCGAGCAGCACCATCACCGCCAGGCTCCACTGGACGCGGCGGAAATCGCTCTGGGAGAACTTGGTGCTCATGATCCGCTCCGCGCGATGCGCAGCGAAAACTGCGGCGCCTGGACCTGGGCAACGGCGTCGGCGCTGCTCTTGAGGGACTTGGCCGAGTCGGCCTCGAAGGAATGCTTGAGTACCTGCACGTACAGCTTTTGTGCGCGCAAGTGCTCGACGAAGACATCGACGGCGGCGCGCTGGGCGCGTGGATCGTTGGCCAGGCCAATCGGCAGCTGGGCGTGAAGTTCTACGGACTCGGCAATGCTGGCAGGAATTGCCATGGAGCCCGAGGCTGGCAAGGGCACTGGTGCCGGCGCGGCGCCGGCTTTGCCGCCCAGCGTCCAGTCCAGCCGCGTCAGTTCGACGCGAGGCGATTCCTGCAGGGCCTGGCTGATCGTGACGTACATCGGTTCCAGTCCCTCCGCCTGCTGCCGCAGGCGGTCGTAGCGGCCGACCAGGGCCCGCAAGGCGTCGTTCGAGATTGCAACTTTGGGCAAGCCTTGCAGGATCGCGTCGTAGCGCGTGCCGTCGGTGGCGGCCTGGGCGGCGGTGTCGGCGCTGCGGCCGGCAATGGCCTGGTATTCGATGAACTGGCGACCGGCGAACAGCAGGCAGGCGACGAAAATGGTCAAGCCGGCGGAGCGCAAGCCGAAGCGGATCTGGCCGAGGCGGAAGAAATGCCGGTCCTCGGCAGTTGCGAACTGCTCATTCGGCGGCTTCTTCGCGAGCACATGCAGGAACAGTGTATCGGCCAGTGTGCCCTTGGGCGGGGTCTTGAAACCGAGCCTGGCGGAGACCGCGAGCAGGTCGGTGAATTCGAAATGGATCGTGCCGGTGTCGACGCAGGTTTCGCGAAAGATGCTGATCTGGGCGGGATGCACCAGTACATGGGTGGTGATCTGGCTGCCGCGCGCGATCAGGCGCTGGCCGGCCATGTACTGGTACATCTTTTCCGCCTCGACGGCGCAGGTGAGCGCCATTTCCTCGGTCGAACCGGTGACCAGCGGCGTCAGGCGCGAGAAGGTGACCTGGCCCTTGTCGATCAGGGTTTGCCGCACGCCGCCGCGTGTTACCGACAGCACCATGTAGCGCTCGGCCAGGGCACCCAGCAGCAGCGGTACCGCGGCCAGTACCATGGGCACGCTGAAGAGTCCGGCGAGCTGGCCTTCGGCCTGGCGCAGGGCGGTGAGCCAGGGCTCGATCTGGGGCGGACGTGTCAGCGCCGTGTACAACATGCGCTCGTCGCGGCGCCCCTCCTTCTGCCGTCCCAGCGACACGGCCAGCGCGTAGGGCGTGCCGTAGAAGTATTGGGAGAGCTTGCGCCGGATCAGCGCCTTGCGGTCGCCGCCCTGAACGTAAGGGACCTCCTCGATCTGGAAACCCTCCTCGGCGACATCGGCGAGGATGTAGAACAGGCTCCGGCGCGCCTTCGCGACATACTCGCCGAAGGCCTCGAAGCCTGTGGCGTCGGGCGCGAACTCGGCCTCGTAATGCAGGTGGCCACCGGACCAGCGGTAGGCGGTCAGGCTGGTGGCTTCGAGAAACAGCAGGCGGCGGACGGACATCTGATGGCTTAGGTCTTGAGCTTGGTGATGACGTCGTAGATCGGGCCGAGCACCGCCAACATGACCCAGCCGAGGATGACGCCGACCACCAGGGTCATCGCCGGTTCGATCATGGCCTGGACACGCTCGATCGATTCCTTGACGTCGCGATTGTAAAAGTAGCTGACGTTGAGCAGTGCGGTATCGAGGCCACCTGTGTTCTCGCCGACACGCAGCATGCGGATGACCAGCGGCGGAAACAGGCCGGCATTGCGGAAGGCCTCGGTGATGCTCTGGCCCTCGCCGATCATGGCGCCCACCCGTTCCAGGCCCTCCTTGATGACGAGATTGCCGACGGCGGTTTCGGTGGCGCGGATCGATTCCAGCACGGTGATGCCCGAGCCGTACATCATCGCGAACAGCCCGGCGAAGCGCGAGAGGATGATCTTGCGCAGGATGTCGCCGATCATCGGGATCTGCAGCTTGAAGGCATCGAAGCGGTAGCGTGCCTGCGGGCTCGAATGCACGGAAACGGCGACGGTGAGGGCGGTGATGATGGGCAGGCCGAGCACGATGTACCAGTAATTGACGAAGAAATCGGACGTCATGATCAGGATCTTGGTCTGCATCGGCAGTTCCTGGCCCATGTTCTTGATGAAGCCGGCCATCTTGGGCACGAGGTAAATCATCATGAAGAAGGTGACGCCCAGGACCACGGTGCCGAGGAAGGCCGGGTACATGATGAGCTTCTTGGTATGGGCGGCGAGTTCGTCCTGCCACTTGAGCGCTTCGACCAGGTTGTTCAGCACGTCCGGCAGGTTGCCGGTGTCTTCGCCGGCGCGGATCAGGCTCTGGAATACGCCATCGAAAACCCGCGGGTAGTCGGCCATCGCCTGCGACAGGGTGTCGCCGCCCTCGATGCTTTCGATCATGCTGGCGATCGTCTCGCGGAACTGCGGGTGGGCCATGCTGTCGCGCAGATCGGTGAGGCCCTCGACGATGGGCACGCCGGCGCGGGTGAGCTGTTCGAGATGAAAGCAGAAGTTGATCAGTTCGCGCCGCGGCACCTTGGCGGCGAACAAGGCGCTGCCCTGCGAGACCGGGTTGCCGTTGATGAAGTCCAGCCCCATGCGCCTGAGGCGCATCTCGAGGTCGATGGGGTTGATCGCATCGAGGCGGCCGAAGACGACGCGGCCGTTGTCGTTCATGGCCTTGTAGGCATACAAGGCCATTGAGCGAATGCGGCGGGGCTCCATCCGCTCCGTCAGATCGACGACGCGCGCGACTTCCTCGATGGAAGTCGAACCGTCGAGGACGCGGCGCAGACCATCTTCGGCCAGCGGGCGGAACCCCTTGGTCAGCGCGGCATTGCGGATTTCGCGTGCCGTGGCCTTGCGGGCAATGAGCTCGTCGATGTCGCCGTCCATGCGCAGGATTTCCATGATCGCGATGCGGCCGCGATAGCCCTGGTAGTCGCAGCGCTCGCAGCCGGCCGGGCGGTAGATGATGGGCGCCGGGCGGATCTGCTCGGCGGCGAGGAGACGCCGCTCATGCTGCTCGGCGGTATAGGGCTTGCGGCAATGCGGGCACAGCCGGCGCACCAGGCGCTGGGCGACGACGCCGATGATGTTGCCGGACAGGATGTCGGGCAATATGCCGATGTCGAGCAGACGCGGGATGGCGCCGAGCGCCGAGTTGGTGTGCAGCGTCGAATAGACCTGGTGGCCGGTCATCGCGGCGCGGAAGGCCATCTCCGCGGTATCGGCGTCGCGTACCTCGCCGACGAGGATGATGTCCGGATCCTGCCGCATCATCGAGCGGATGCCGTTGGCGAAGTCGAGCTTGGCCGATTCGGCCACGGAAGTCTGGCGGATCATCGCCATGGGGTACTCGACCGGATCCTCGAGGGTCATGATGTTCACGCCCTCTTCGTTGATGTGGTTGAGCACCGAATAGAGCGTGGTGGTCTTGCCGCTGCCGGTGGGGCCGGTGACGAGGATGATGCCCTCGGGCCGCGCGATCATCAGCTTCAGCGTGGCGAGCTGCTCGTCATCCAGGCCGATCTGGTCGAGCGGCACGATGCCCTTCTGGCGGTCGAGGATGCGCAGCACCAGGTTTTCGCCGTGGATGGTCGGCTGGGCGGCGACGCGGAAATCGACCTGGCGGCCGCTGATGGTGAGCGAGATGCGGCCGTCCTGCGGCGCGCGCATCTCGGCGATGTTCATGCCGCTCATGACTTTGATCCGCACCGCCATCGCCGGCCAGTAGGATTTGTGCAGCGCGCGGATCTGCCGCAGCATGCCGTCGATGCGGTAGCGGATGCGCAGGAAGTTCGCCTCCGGCTCGAAGTGGATGTCCGAGGCCTCGCGCTTGACGGCATCGGTGAGCAGCGCATCGACCAGGCGCACCACCGGCTGGCTGTACTCGTCCATCGTGGCGGCCAGCGTGCGGTAATCGATTTCGCCGGTTTCGATCTCGTGCAGGATGCCGTCGATCGACAACTCATGCCCGTAGTACTGGTCGATGGCGCGGGAGATCTCGGTCTCGCCGGCCAGCAGCGAATCGATCAGCAGGTCGTGGGTGACCAGCGCGCGCAGCTTGTCCAGGGCGACGATGTCGTTGGGATCGGCGATGGCGATGGTCAGCCGCTGCTCGGCAGCGTGGTAGTCCAGCGGCAAGAGATGATGGCGCATCGCCAGCTCTCGCGGGACCAGATTCAAGGCGCCGGGATCGACGGTGACGTGGGAGAGATCGATCGACTTCTGCCCCAGCGACTCGCCCAGCGCCTCACGCAGGGTCGCTTCCGAGACGAAACCCAAGCTGACCAGCAGCCTGCCCACGGGCTGGTTGGATTTCATCTGCTCCAGCAGCGCGATGCGCAACTGGTCTTCCGAAATCACGCCCTGGGCGATCAGGATCTGTCCGATGGGGCGGCGGGAGGGCGAGGGCGAATTCATGTCTGCGCCATTGTCAGCGATAGCGCCAGCGGCGGCAAGGGGCAAGCGGCAGATTCAGGGGGCGCCACCACCTGCGTGACGGCCCGAACCGGTCAGGGCTGCAGTTCGCGCAGGCGGGCAGCGACCTGCGCCTTGTCGAAGCCGGCCGGGCGCTGTACGGCGGCGGCCAGGGCCTGGTTGTAGTACTGCGCGGCAAGGCGGGGCTGCCGAATCTGGTCGAGACTGACGGCGAGATTGAAGGCATAGTCAGGATGCTCGGGTTCGACGCTGTAGGCCTTGAAGTAGGCCTGTTGTGCCTCGTTCCAACGGGTTTGGCGGGCAAGGACGTTGCCCAGGGCGAAATGCAGTGCGGCGATCTCGGGCTGGCCGGCGATCAGGGTCCTGAGCCGCGACTCCTGCGCCTGCGGGTCGGCCCCGCCACGACCACCCGAGTTGATCAGGGCAGCCTGCGCCGATGCGTCTTTCGGGTCGGCTTCCAGCGCCTTGAGCCAGTATTCCTCCGCCTTGGCGAGATTGCCCTGACGCAGCGCGATGGCCGCCAGCCCATGCAGCGCATCGCCGTTTCTCGGCTCGGCACGCAGCACGCGCTCGTAGTCGGCCTGGGCCGCCGCCAGATCACCGGCACTGAGCGCGGCGTAGCCTTGGGCCAGGGTCGGGTTGAGTTTCAGCTGTGACTTGGTGACCCGAACCGGACTGGCGGGTTCGGCGGGTGGCGGCGTCTGCCTCGGCGCGGCCCGACGCGGTGCCGGGACGTCGTCGGTCTCGTCGTTCGCCGGTTTGGCCGTCGCGTCGGAGGGTACCGCAGTTGGCGCTAGCCCGAGGGTTGCCGCCGGCGCAGCGGCTACTGGTTGGACTGACGGTACAGGAGGAGCGGCAATCTGGGCTGCTGGCGCTGGAATTGGTGGTGTTGTCACGGCGATACCGGGCTTGGCCAGCCCGGATTTGGGCTGCAGTTGCCACCAGAAATAGCCGCCGATGGCTGCCAGTCCGATCACCGCCAGGCCGCCCATCGCAATGGCGAAGCCCTTGCCGCTGCGTTCCGGCTGCTTGGCAGCGAAGACCTGTTGCGCCGCCTTGCGCTCGCCTTCGGCGGGGGCCGCACGTGGCTGCGGCGCTGCGGTGCGTCCGGCTGCCGCAGCGGCGGCCGAGGCGGAGGCCTGTGGCGCCCCCCTGGTCGGCGGCGTTTCCACTGCGGGCTTGTTGTTCGGCCGTTTTTCGGGGGCCGAGGCGGCATGCGCCATGAACTCTGCGTCGAGCACCTCGAGTTGCGTCGGCAGGTCCGGCAACTGCTTGCCGACGGCGGCGGTAGCGGCTGCTGCAGGTGCCGGTTCCGGGATGCCCGAGTCGATCGGCTCGAGGCGGAGCGCACCATTCTCGTCGGACGGGGTTTCGCCTGACTGCTTGGCTTGTTCCGCCTTTTTCAGGGCTTCCATCAGCAGGCTCACTGCGTTTGACCCCCTCCGACATTGATATAGGGCTGCGGCGGGCCGGGGTTGTTGGCGAAGTAGTCCTTATTGGGTACCTGGCCCATCTGGCTGCGGATAGTCGCCGGCCATGCTCGGGTCGCGAATGATCGTCGGCTTGAGCAGGACAACCAGTTCGCCCTTGATGGTCTTGTCATTGCGTCCGGTGAATAGGGTGCCCGAGACCAGGAAGCTTGGAGAGGAAGGGTACGGCATCCGTAGTGTTGTTCAGTTCGTCATACATCAGGCCGCCCATGACGGCGATCTCGCCATTGGCGAGCCTGACCATGGATTCCATTTCGCGGGTCTGGATTTCCGGCACCGAATTGGGAATGCTCGCCGGAATGCTCGGATTGGGGTCGGTCTTGTAGCCGGTGACGCGGGAAATCGTCGGGCGGATGTTGAGCAGGATTTCCTCGGAATTGCCGACCTGTGGCGTGACGCTCATGACTAGACCGACCGAGACCGAATTGGGCGTTGTGGTCACGGTGGTCAGCGAGGGGCCGCTGGCCGTCGTCGTGGTATCGGCCTTGACCGTGAAATAAACGATGTTCTCTACCACCTTGAGCATCGCGGTCTGGTTGTTGAGTACGCTGATCTTCGGGCTCGACAGCACCTTGACGTTGCCGAAGGTCTCGAGGAACTTGAGCGTCGCGGCGATGTTGAGGCCGGGCGCGACGTAATTGAGGACGAAGGCCTTGCCGGTCTCGCCGATGTCGGTGAACCCTCCGCCCAGCGCCTGACCCATGGAGAAGCCGGCGCTGCCGGTGCGCAGCCGCCGCCAGTTGATGCCGTGCTGATATTCGTCGCTGAGGCGGACTTCGGCGATGGTCGCCTCGATCATGACTTGGCGACGCGAACTGGTGAGTACTTGGTCGATGATATTCCTGCACCTTCTCGTGCTGCCGTGCCGTCGCGCGGACGACGACGATGCCGGCTTCGGGATTGACGATCACCGAGGCGGCCTCGCGGAAGGTGGTACGGCGCACTACGGTAGTGCCCTGCTGCTGCAGGGCTGCCGCGTTGGGGCTGCCGGCGATCGACGCCTGCCCAGACGTGCCGCGGTTGGCGGTGGTCGCCTGGGTGGCACCGGTGCCGGTGGTGCTCTGCTGGTCCGAGCGTTCGACCACGGTTTCGCTCGAACCCTCGGGCAGGATCTTGTCGGTTTCGCGCAGGATGTCCTTGATGTTCTTTTCGAGCGATTCCCAGAAGTGGTTCTGAGACTTGCTGTTGACGGTGGTTGCAGAGGTATTGCCCCCGCCGCCGGACGCTGCGCCGCCCGTCGCCGCCGCCGCGCTGGTCGAGGCGATCTGGGTGTTGATCGTCACCGTGCCGGTGAGGTCGCGCGACATGTTGACGTAATCGACCTTGTAGTTACGCAGGAAAGGTGAATCCGGCATGACCGTAAGATTCGGACCGTCGATCTCCCAGCGCATGTCGACCTGCTTGGCGATGCGGCTGAGCAGTTGCTGCAGGGTCTGGTCGATGGCGTTGAGCGTTACGGTGCCACCCAGGCCCGGGTGGATATCGACATTGAGCTTGGCATCGCGGGCGAGGGCGAACAGAAGCTCCTGCACGCGTACGTCCTTGACGACCACGCTGTAGGTTTCGACCTTGGGCGCTGCTTTGGGGCTGGCGAGCGATACGGAGTTCTGTACCGTTGCGGGAATGTTGGCCGGCGTAGGGCGGACATCCTCGGCGCGCAGGTGGCCGCTCGAAGGAGCCTGCACCGGGGCATTGGTGCAAGCCGCCAGCGTGACCGCAACCAAGGCTAGTCCAGCGATGGCGACTGTACGGGTCGAGCAGGGATTCTGATGATTCATTGCCGCCTTTCCTGAGCGGGACGTTCTTATCATATCACGTCAAAAACCAATAGCAACTTAATGAATTTTAGCACTTTATTTATGTTCATCTGAGCTTGATCATTTGCCGTGGGTAGGGGCGATAGGGGCGCAATTCCGGCGGCAGCGCTTTCAGGGCTTCGGTGGCGGCGGCCCGGCTCGGGAAATCGCCGTAGATGACGCCCATGCGCTCCGTGCCATGCAACGGCACAAAATACACGCGAACTTTGGCGGGGTCGAGCAGGGTGTCGGCACGGCCGAGGAGGTTTTCGATGCGCCGCACCTGGGAACTGTCGGTGCCTAGCAACTGGATGAACCAGAGGTCGTCCGCAGCCTGCTCGAACCATGAACGATGTTCGATCAGGCGTTGCTGCACGGCCTTGGGCAGCTTTTGCCATGCCGGCGGAGTGGGCGGGGTTGCCGGGATGGGTGGCGCCGCAGGCGTCGGCTGGCTGGCGGGCGCCGGCGGCACGATGGCCGCATTGACTGCAACGGGGGCGGTCACGCCAGCGGTTTGGGTTTGCGCATTCGGTGCAGCGGGTGCAGCAGGACCGGTGGGACCGCCGGGAGCAGTGGGTGTTTCGGGGGCCGCGGCGGCAGGGGCAGCGGGAGCCGGGGCGGCGGACGGTGCCATGACCCCGGAGGCTGGTGCCGGAGTCGGCGCGGCGGGGTTCGCGGTCTGCTGATTGAGGAACCACGCGGCCCCGGTCCCGAGCAGGACGAGAGTCGCTCCGGCGGCGATCCAGGCGGGTTTGCCGGCGCGCGGCATGGTCCCGAATTCGGAGTCGGCGATGGCGGCACGCACATGCTTGGTCGTGATCTGGTGGGTATTCTGGCTGTAGGCGGCGAGCAGGGCCTTGTCGGCGAGGATGTTGATGCGTCGCGTCAGTCCCAGCGAGGCGCCGGCGATCTCGCGGATGGCGGCGGGGGCGAAGATGTTGGGACCCTTGTAGCCGGCCGCCCGCATGCGGAAGTCGAGATACTCGGCGATATCCTCGCGCACCAGCGGCTCGAGGGTGAAGTTGTGGGTGATGCGCTCCTTCAGCTGGCGCATGTCCGGACGCCCCAGCACGTCGTTGAGTTCGGGCTGGCCGAACAGCACCAGCTGCATCAGCTTGTGGCGGTTGGACTCGAGATTCGACAGCAGGCGGATTTCCTCGAGCGTCTCGGCCGGCATGGCATGGGCCTCGTCGATCAGCACCACCACCTGGCGTCCCTCCGCATAGAGCTTGATCAGGTGGTCCTGCAGCGTGCGCAGGATGGCGGAAAGCCGGGTGTTCTCTGGAATCTCCAGTTGCAGTTCGTCGGCGATGGCGTAGAGGATATCGTCGCGCGCCAGCGAGGGATTGGCCAGGTAGACGATGGATACATGGCCCGGCAGACGTTCCATCAGCACCCGGCAGAGCATGGTCTTGCCGCTGCCGACCTCGCCGCTCACCTTGACGATGCCTTCGTCGTGGGTGATGGCGTACATCAGCGCCTCCAGCGTGGCGCCGCGGTTGGCGCCGTCGAAGAAGAAGTCGGTGTGCGGCGTGATGCGGAACGGGACTTCGGACAGGCCGAAGTGTTCGAGGTACATGGTGGCCGGGCCTATAGTGGGTCGGAAAGCGGGGTCACGAGTCCGTGCGGGCAAGCGTTTCGATGCGATTGTAGAGCGTCGTCCGGTTCACGCCCAGCAGTTTGGCGGCCTGGCTCAGATTGCCCTGCGCCAGCTGTTGCGCGGCATTGATGTAAGCGCGCTCCCACTGCCGCAGCAATCGGTCGAGGCTGAAGTCGCCCTGCAGGCCGATCGTGCGCAGGTGTTCCAGCGCCAGTGCGTCGAGAGCGGCCGGCTCCCCCGGCAATTCCAGGCGCGGTGCGGTTGCCTGCACCGCGCCCTCGTCACCTGCGTCGAGTTCGTCCTCGAGTTCGGCCCGGCCGATGGCGGCGGCGGGGTGCTTGGTGGTCAGGCGGATGACGATGTTGCGCAGTTCGCGGACGTTGCCCGGGAAGGAATAGTCGAGCCAGCGTCGTCGCGCTTCGTCGGTCAGGGTGAAGGGTTGGGTCGCGAACAGACGCGCGAACTCGTTGCTGAAGTGGTCGAGCAGCAAGAGGCGGTCATCGCCGAGTTCGCGCACCGGCGGAACGCTGACCGTAAATACCGACAGCCGGTGATAGAGGTCTGCACGGAAGCGACCCTCGCGCACTTCCTTCTTGAGGTCGCGGTTGGTCGCGGCAATGACTCGGGTGCGGGATGTTCGCGACTGGGTTTCGCCGACGCGCTGATATTCGCCGTTCTCGAGCACCCGCAGCAGCTTGGGTTGCAGGTCGAGCGGCAGTTCGCCGATTTCGTCGAGGAACAGTGTGCCGTCGGCGGCGTCTTCGAAGTAACCGGAACGGGCGCCGGCCGCGCCGGTGAACGCGCCCTTGGCGTGGCCGAACAACGTGGGTTCGACCAGCGATGGCGCGATGGCGGCGCAATTGAGCGCGAAGTAGGGGCGGTGGAGGCGCTCCGACAGGCGATGCAGCGCGTTGGCGACAAGCTCCTTGCCGCTGCCCGATTCGCCTTCGATCAGCACCGGGAAGGGGGCATTGGCATATTGTCGCAGCTGCAGGCGCAGCTTCTGCATCGGGGCGCTGTGGCCGATCAGCAGGGCATCGGCCGCTACCGAAACCTCCGGCGCCGCTTCGTGGCTGACAGCCAGCAGCTGCTTTAGCAGGTGCAGCAGATGTTTCGGGTCGGCCGGTTTGGCGACGAAATCGGCGGCGCCGAGCACTCGGGCGTGACGGGCATTGGCTGCGTCGTTCTGGCCGGAGAGCACGACGATGCGGATATCCGGCACGCGCGCCAGGAGTTCCGAGATCAGGGCGAAACCCTCGTCGGGCCGGTGGGGCAACGGCGGCAAGCCGAGGTCCACGAGGGCCGCGACCGGTTTCGGCTCCAGCTGTTCCAGCCGCTGCAGCGCCTCGCCGCGCGTAACGGCCGAGTCGACGGTGAACTCCTTGCCCAGGAAATACCTGAGCGAATCGACGATCAGCGGGTCATCGTCTACGATCAGCAGCGTGGGCAGGGAGGCGGGCGCGGGGCGGTCGCTCACGGGACAAAGGTACGGGTTAGGCAGACGGCGGCATGATACAGGAGGCCCGGCGGGCAGGTACCATGCTGCCGTTCTGCTAGAATCGCGCGCTTAAAAAGACTCGGCCCATAATAATCAGGCCCCATGGACGACGATCCGCTTATCCGCCTCACCGACGTCAACTTTGCCTACGATCGGCGACCGATCCTCACCGGGATCAACATGGTCATCCCGCGCGGCAAGGTGGTTGCAATCATGGGGCTTTCCGGTTGCGGCAAGACGACGACGCTGCGCCTGATCGGTGGCCAGCTCAAGCCCTCTTCCGGCAAGGTGGAGGTCGACGGCCAGGTGGTGCCCGAACTCGACTCCGACGGTCTCTACGAACTGCGCCGGCGCATGGGCATGCTGTTCCAGTTCGGCGCCCTGTTTACCGACATGTCGGTTTTCGACAACATCGCCTTCCAGATGCGCGAGCACACCGACCTGCCGGAGGAGTTGATCCACGACATGGTGATGATGAAGCTCCATGCCGTGGGCCTGCGCGGTGCCGCCGGCCTGATGCCGTCCGAACTCTCCGGCGGCATGGCGCGACGGGTGGCGCTGGCACGGGCCATCGCCCTCGACCCCATGCTGATCATGTACGACGAGCCCTTCGCCGGCCTCGACCCGATTTCACTGTCCATCGTCGGCGAGTTGATCCGCAAGCTCAACGACGCGCTCGGCACCAGTTCCATCGTGGTGACCCACGACGTGCAGGAATCGCTGAAGATCGTCGATTACGTCTATTTCGTCGCCGCCGGCAAAATCGTTGCCGAGGGCACGGCCGAGGAGATCAAGCATTCGACCGAGCCCTTCGTGCACCAGTTCATCTGGGGCGAACCCGACGGCCCGGTGAACTTCCATTACCCCACGACGCGCCCCTACGGCGAGGAAATGCTCTCCGGCCCCGGCAAGAAGCAGGTGTGGTGGTGAGTGCCCTGCGCCGCATTCTCGAAGCCTTGGGCCACCGAGTGACCAAGCGGGTCTGGCGCCTCGGCTTTGCCGCCCGCTTCCTCTTTGCCACCCTGCTGCACTCGGGCACGGCCCTCAAGCGCTTCCACCTGACCATCCGCGAGATCTATTTCACCGGGGTACTGTCGCTGATCATCATCCTGGTGTCGGGCCTTTTCGTCGGCATGGTGCTGGGCCTGCAGGGCTACGACACGCTGCAGCGCTACGGCTCGACCGAGGCGCTGGGCATTCTGGTCGCGCTGTCTCTGGTGCGCGAACTCGGACCCGTGGTGTCGGCGCTGCTGTTCGCCAGCCGCGCCGGTTCGGCGATCACCGCCGAGATCGGCCTGATGAAGGCGACCGAGCAGCTCTCGGCCATGGAAATGATGGCCGTCAATCCCATCGCCCGCGTCGTCGCGCCGCGCTTCTGGGCCGGCGTGATTTCGATGCCGTTGCTGGCGGCGCTGTTCTCGGCCATGGGCATCTTCGGCGGCTACCTGGTCGGCGTGCAACTGATCGGTGTCGATGCCGGCTCGTTCTGGTCGCAGATGCAGGCCTCGGTCGATTTCCGCGAGGACATCATCAACGGCGTCATCAAGAGCTTCGTCTTCGGCGTTATCGTCAGCTGGATCGCCGTGTTCGAAGGCTACGATTCCGAGCCGACGGCCGAGGGCGTCTCCGGCGCCACCACGCGCACCGTGGTGACGTCCTCGCTGGCCATCCTCTTCGCCGACTTCATACTTACCGCATTCATGTTCCGGGGCTAACCATGAACCGTGCCACCATCGATCTCTGGGTTGGAGTTTTCGTCGCCATCGGCCTGGCTTCATTGCTGTTTCTCGCACTGAAGGTCGGCAACCTGGCCGCCTCCAGCAGCGGCGAGACATACCGACTGCAGGCCGAATTTGATAATATCGGCGGCCTCAAGGTGCGGGCGCCGGTGAAGAGCGCGGGTGTGGTCGTCGGGCGGGTTGTGGACATCCGGTTCGATCCGGAGTCCTACCGGGCGGTGGTGGCGATGAACGTCGACAGCCGCTTCAAGTTCCCGCGCGATACCATACTGACCATCAACACCTCGGGCCTGCTCGGCGAGCAGTATGTCGGTTTCGAGGTCGGCGGCGACAGCGAATTGTTCAAGGACGGCGCGATGGTGAAGAAGACGCAATCGGCCGTGGTGCTGGAAAAGTTGATCAGCCAGTTCATGTTCAACAAGGCGTCCGAGGGCGACAGTGGCGGCGACAAAAAGTAAGGGGAACCCCGTGAGGAAACTGCTCGAGAAGCAAATTTCGCTGCTGCCGCTTGTGGCCTGCGCCGCCCTGCTGCTCGGCGGCTGCGCGACTTCCGGCAACCCCAAGGATCCGATCGAAGGCTTCAATCGCGCGATGTTCGGCCTCAACGAGGGCCTCGACAAGGCGATCTTCAAGCCGGTCGCCACCGGCTATGACGTGGTGCTGCCGTCCGCCGATCAAGACCGGCATCGCCAACGCCTTCGGCAACCTCGACGACGCTGTGATCGGCGTCAACAACCTGCTGCAGGGCAAGGGCAAGGACGGTTTCAGCGATTTAGGTCGCGTGGTGCTCAACAGCACCGTCGGCATCTTCGGCCTCATCGACGTCGCCAGCAAAATGGGTCTGGAAAAGCACGAGGAAGATTTCGGTCAGACCTTCGGCCGCTGGGGCATGGGTCCGGGCGCTTATACGGTGTGGCCCATTTTCGGCCCGCGCACGGTGCGCGACAGCTTCGGCATGTTCCTCGACTGGTATGCCGATCCGCTCGTCGCCGTCGTTTCCGACGTGCCTGCGCGCAACAGCCTGCTCGCGCTACGCTTCGTCAGCCGTCGTGCCGATTACCTGCCGGCGGACAAGGTGATCGAGGAGGCTGCGCTCGACAAGTACGCCTACGTGCGCGACGGCTACCTGCAGCGTCGCCGCAACCTGATCCACGACGGCAATCCGCCGCGCGAGAAAGAGGACTTCTAAGCCGTGAAGCTCAAGGAACATTCAATGCAGTGGCTGTTCGGCATCATCACCGTGCTGACTTTCAATGGCGCCGTGCTGGCACAGGAGCAGACCCCCGACGCACTCATCAAGCAAGTCACCACCGAGGTGCTCGAAATCGTGCGCAAGGACAAGGACATACAGTCCGGCAACACGAAAAAGGCCATCGAGCTGGTCGAGGCCAAGGTGTTGCCACACTTCAACTTCACCCGCATGACACAACTGGCGGTGGCGCGCGACTGGAAGCAGTCATCGCCTGCACAGCAGAAGGTGCTGACCGAGGAGTTCCGCTCGCTGCTGGTACGCACCTACTCCAAGGCGCTGACCGAGTACAAGAATCAGACCATCGAATTCAAGCCGTTCAAGATGCAGGCCGGCGAGACCGACGTCAAGGTGCGCACCCAGATCGACCAGGCCGGCGCCAAGTCCATCGGGCTGGACTACTATCTGGAAAAGATGCCGAATGGCTGGAAGGTCTATGACATCGAGGTCGGCGGCGTCAGCCTCGTCACCAACTATCGCAGCGAATTCACCGCCGAAGTGCGCAAGGGCGGCATCGACGGCCTGATCGCCACCCTGCAGACCAAGAACAAATCGGGTGAAAGCACCGTTCCCAAGAAATGATCAGCAGCGCCGGTGATTCCATCGTCGTCGCGGGCGCGATGACCCTGCCCGCGGCGACGGGCCTGCTCAACGAGGGCAATGCGCTCGTGGTGGGAGGGCTCGAGCTTATCGACCTGTCCGGGGTCACCGACGTCGACTCCTCGGGCCTCTCCGTCGTTTTCGGCTGGCTGCGCGCCGCCAAGGCCCAGGGCAAGTCCATCCGCATCGCCAATCCGCCCAAGGATTTCATCAGCCTCGCCGAGGTCTATGGCGTGGCCGATCAATTGCCGCTCGCCTGACGGCCCGGCGCGGCTGCAGGTTTGTCCCATGCCTCCCGCCATCCGCATTGCCGGCGTCACCAAGCGTTTCGGCGCGACGCAGGCGCTCGCCGGCATCGACCTGGAAGTTGCGCCAGGGCGAGTTCTTCGGCCTGCTCGGTCCCAACGGCGCCGGCAAGACCACGCTGATCTCGGCACTGGCGGGGCTGGTGCGTCCCGACACGGGCCGGCTCGAGGTAATGGGCCACGATGTCCAGGCCGATTACCGCCAGGCCCGGCTCAAGCTCGGCGTGGTGCCGCAGGAAATCGTGTTCGATCCCTTCTTCTCGGTGCGGCAAACGCTGCGCATCCAGTCCGGCTACTACGGCATCCGCCGCAACGACGACTGGATCGACGAAATCCTCGCCAACCTCGACCTTGCCGGCAAGGCCGAGGCCAATATGCGTTCGCTTTCGGGCGGCATGAAGCGCCGGGTGCTGGTGGCGCAGGCGCTGGTGCACAAGCCGCCGGTGATCGTGCTCGACGAGCCGACCGCCGGCGTCGATGTCGAGCTGCGCCAGGGCCTGTGGCGCTTCATCCGCCGGCTCAACGGCGAGGGCCACACCATCGTCCTCACCACGCATTATCTGGAAGAGGCCGAGGCGCATTGCGGCCGCATCGCCATGATGAAGGCCGGCCGCATCGTCGCCCTCGACAGCACGGCCAACCTGCTGCAGCGCTTCGGCGACGGCGCGACCAATCTCGAAGACGCCTTCATGCGCGTGATGAAGGAGGCCGCATGATCGGCTTCCTCACCCTGCTGCAAAAGGAAATCCTGCGCTTCTGGAAGGTCGGCTTCCAGACGGTCGCCGCGCCGTTGGTCACGGCCTTGCTCTACCTGCTGATCTTTTCCCACGTGCTCGAGGACCATGTGCGCATCTACGACAACGTCCCCTACACGGCCTTCCTCGTGCCCGGCCTGGTGATGATGTCGATATTGCAGAACGCCTTCGCCAACTCCTCCTCGTCGCTGATCCAGTCCAAGGTCACCGGCAGCGTCGTCTTCATGCTGCTGGCGCCGATTTCCTATCGCGCCTTCTGGGCGGCCTATGTCGGGGCGGCGGCACTGCGCGGCCTGCTGGTCGGGCTCGGCGTATTCCTGGTGACGCTGGGTTTCACCGGCGCGCGGCTGGAGGCACCGCTGTGGATCCTCGCTTTCGCCGTGCTCGGCGGCGGCGTGCTCGGCACGCTTGGCGTGATCGCCGGCATCTGGTCCGACAAGTTCGACCAGCTCGCCGCCTTCCAGAACTTCCTGATCATGCCGCTGACCTTCCTCTCCGGCGTGTTCTATTCCATCCACTCGCTGCCGCCGTTCTGGCAGCAGGTGTCGCACTGGAACCCGATCTTCTACATGATCGACGGCTTCCGCTACGGCTTCTTCGCCCTTTCCGACGTCTCGCCCTGGCAGAGCCTGGCGGTGGTCGGAGTATCCTTCGTGCTTCTTTCCGCCCTGACGCTGGAACTGCTGCGCCGCGGCTACAAACTGAGGATGTAACCATGTTGGACCCGCAAGAAATTCAGGAATGGATCGCCGCCGGCGTGCCCTGCGAACAATTGAGCGTCGATGGCGACGGCCAGCACTTCCAGGCCGTCATCGTCAGTCGGGAATTCGCCGGCCTCAATCGCGTGCAGCGGCAGCAGCGCGTGAACAAGGTGCTCAAGGAGCATTTCGACAGCGGCGTGCTGCACGCGCTGTCGATGCAGTGCCTGACCCCGGAAGAGGCGGCCGCCCGTGGATAAGCTGCTGATCGAAGGCGGCCGGCCGCTGTCCGGCGAGGTCGCCATTTCCGGCGCCAAGAATGCGGCGCTGCCGCTGCTGTGCGCCGCGCTGCTGACGCGAGAGCCTCTGACGCTGACCAACGTCCCGGCGCTCAACGACATCGACACCATGCTCAGGCTGCTGGCGCAGATGGGCGTCAAGGTGGAAAAAGTCGGCGCTGGCGGGACGGTGATCCTCGATGCTTCCGGCCTCGACAATCCCGTCGCGCCCTACGAGCTGGTCAAGACCATGCGCGCCTCGGTGCTGGTGCTGGGACCGCTGGTGGCGCGCGCCGGCGAGGCCAAGGTCTCGCTGCCCGGCGGCTGCGCCATCGGCGCGCGGCCGGTCGATCAGCATATCAAGGGCCTGACGGCGATGGGTGCCGAGGTCTCGGTCGAGCATGGCTACGTCCATGCGAAGGCCCAAGGGGAAAAAGGCAGGCTCAAGGGCGCGCGGCTGTTCACCGACATGGTCACCGTCACCGGCACCGAGAACCTGATGATGGCCGCCTGCCTGGCCGACGGCGAGACGGTGATCGAGAACGCCGCGCGCGAGCCCGAGGTGGTCGATCTGGCCAACTGCCTCGTCGCCATGGGCGCGCAGATCTCCGGCGCCGGCACCGACGTGATCCGCATCCGCGGCGTCGAGCGCCTGCACGGCGCCAGCCACCGCATCATGCCCGACCGCATCGAGACCGGCACTTACCTCTGCGCTGCGGCCGCCGCCGGCGGGCAGATCCGGCTGACGCGGACCTCGTCGGCCTATCTCGATGCCGTGATCGACAAACTGATGGATGCCGGCTGCGACATCGGCATCGAGCGCGACGCCATCACCCTCAAGGCGCCGGCACGGCCGACTGCGGTGAGCATCCGCACCTCGCCCTATCCGGCCTTTCCCACCGACATGCAGGCGCAGTTCATGGCGATGAACGCCGTGGCCGAAGGCACGGCGGTGATCCGCGAGACGATTTTCGAGAACCGCTTCATGCACGCGGTCGAGCTGATCCGCCTCGGTGCCGACATCAAGATCGACGGCAACACCGCCTTCGTCAAGGGCGTGGCCAAGCTCGACGGCGCCACGGTGATGGCCACCGACCTGCGCGCCTCGGCCAGCCTGGTCATCGCCGGCCTGGTGGCGCAGGGCGAGACGCTGATCGAGCGCATCTACCACCTCGACCGCGGCTACGAAAATCTGGAGCAGAAGCTCGCCGCGCTCGGCGCGAAAGTCCGGCGGGTAAAATAGCTGCATGAGCAGCGAAGGGGGACCCATGAGGGAAGCGAATGGGGGCGAAGCGGCAGCGAATGCCGCTAGCCACCGACATGGAAGCGTTTCAGTCCGGGGTGACCGTTCGGAGGCGGCCGTATGAACGGAATAAACATGATCACGGTGGCCCTCTCCAAGGGGCGAATCTTCGAGGAAACCTTGCCGCTGCTGGCCGCAGCTGGCATTGTTCCGAGCGAGAACCCCGAGTCCTCGCGCAAGCTCATCATCGGCACCAACCGCGCCGACGTGCGCGTCGTCATCGTGCGCGCTTCCGACGTGCCGACCTATGTGCAATACGGCGCGGCTGACCTCGGCATCGCCGGCAAGGACGTGCTGCTCGAACATGGCGGCGCCGGACTCTACCAGCCGCTCGACCTCAAGATCGCCAAGTGCCGCATGTGCGTGGCCGCGCCGGCCGGCTTCGACTACGCTGCCGCCGTGCGCCGCGGCGCCCGCCTGCGCGTGGCGACAAAATACATCAACACCGCCCGCGAGCACTTCGCCGCCAAGGGCGTGCATGTCGACCTGATCAAGCTCTACGGCTCGATGGAACTGGCGCCGCTGGCCGGGCTGGCCGAGGCCATCGTCGACCTCGTTTCGTCGGGCGGCACACTCAAGGCCAACAACCTGGTCGAGGTCGAGGACATCATGCCGATCTCGTCGCGCCTGGTCGTCAATCAGGCCGCGCTCAAGCTCAAGCGCGAACTGCTGCAGCCGGTGATCGACGCCTTCGCCGGGGCCGTCAAATGACCACGCCTACGATTCGCCGCCTCTCCACCCGCGAGCCCGAATTCCTGGCTACGCTCGATGCGCTGCTCGCCTTCGACAACTCGACCGACGAGGCCATCGAGAAGACCGTCGCCGAGATTCTCGCCAGCGTGCGCAAGCTGGGCGATGCGGCCGTGCTCGATTACACGCGCCGCTTCGACAAGCTCGATGCGGCGACCATGGCGCAGCTGGAATTGCCGCGTGACGAACTCAAGGCCGCCTTCGACGGCCTGCCCGCCGCGCAGCGCACCGCGCTCGAACAGGCCGCAGCCCGCGTCAGGAGCTACCACGAGCGGCAGAAGCTCGAGTCGTGGGAATACACCGAAGCCGACGGCACGCGGCTGGGCCAGAAGGTCACGCCGCTCGACCGCGTCGGCCTTTACGTGCCCGGCGGCAAGGCCGCCTATCCCAGCTCGGTGCTGATGAACGCGATGCCGGCCAAGGTCGCCGGGGTGCGCGAACTGATCATGGTGGTGCCGACGCCGCGTGGCGAGAAGAATGCGCTGGTACTGGCCGCTGCGCACCTCTGCGGCGTCGATCGCGTGTTCACCATCGGCGGCGCCCAGGCGGTGGCCGCGCTGGCCTATGGCACCCAGACCATCCCCCAGGTCGACAAGATCGTCGGCCCGGGCAACGCCTACGTCGCCAGCGCCAAGCGCCGCGTCTTCGGCACCGTCGGCATCGACATGGTGGCCGGCCCCTCCGAGGTGCTGATCATTTCCGACGGCTCGGGCGATCCGGACTGGACCGCCATCGACCTGTTCGCCCAGGCCGAGCACGATGAATTGGCGCAGTCCATCCTGCTTTGCCCGGACGCAGCCTACCTCGACCGCGTCTCCGCGAGCATCGAGAAGCTGCTGCCCACCATGCCGCGCAAGGAGGTGATTGCCGCATCGATCGAAGGCCGCGGTGCGCTGATCCACGTCAGCGATCTCGACGAGGCCTGCGTCATCGCCAACCGCATCGCGCCCGAGCACCTCGAACTGTCGGTCGAGCATCCGCGTGCGCTGGTCGACAAGATCCGCCACGCCGGCGCCATCTTCATGGGCCACTACACTTCCGAGTCACTCGGCGACTACTGCGCCGGCCCCAACCACGTGCTGCCGACCTCGCGCAGTGCGCGCTTTTCCTCGCCCCTCGGCGTCTACGATTTCCAGAAGCGCTCGAGCCTGATCGAGGTGTCGGAAGCAGGGGCGCAGACGCTGGGGCCAATCGCAGCCACGCTCGCTTACGGCGAGGGCTTGAGCGCGCACGCCCGTGCCGCCGAGTTGCGACTGAAGCGCTGAGTGCGGCGGTGCCCGGGGCCGGCATTGTCCGACCGCGGGTTTCATGCAAGCATGCGGCTCATCTCGACGGAGCAGACCCCATGTATGTCCCGGCCACCTTTCGCGAAAGCCGCCTCGATGCGATGCACGCGCTGATGCGTGCGCATCCACTCGGCCTGCTGGTGACGCACGGGGCGGCCGGCCTGCAGGCATCGCCGGTGCCATTCCTGCTGTATGCCGACGAGGGGGCGCATGGCGTGTTGCGCGCCCATGTGGCGCGGGCCAACCCGCACTGGCAGCGACTCGACGATGTTGCGGAATGCCTCGTGGTGTTCCAGGCCGCCGATGGCTACGTCACGCCGTCGTGGTACCCGAGCAAGGCGGCGACGCACAGGGTGGTGCCGACCTGGAATTACGCCACCGTGCATGCTTGGGGCAGGCCGCGGTCAGTGTCGGATGACGACTGGCTGCGGCGGCAGCTGGAAGACCTCACCGCCTACCACGAGAGTCGCCGCCCGCGGCCCTGGTCGGTTGCCGACGTCCCCGTCGATTTCCTGGCGTCGCAGATGAAGGCCGTCGTCGGCATCGAGATTCCGATCGCCCGCATCGAGGGCAAGTGGAAGATGAGCCAGAACAAGGAAGTTGCGGACCGGGCCGGCGTCGTCGACGGAATGCGCATGCATGACGATCCCCACCATAATCCGGCGGTGGCCGACCTTGTCGAATCCGCAATCGGGCCGCAGTCCGCCGCAGCGCGGTGCGGCGACGACACGGCCTGAGGCGCGCGCCGCCCCGGGCGCTATCGGCCGACGATTTCCCGCAGCGCCGCTATCAGCGCCTCGCACTGCTCGTCGGTGCCGACGGTGATGCGCAGGAACTGATCGATCCGCTGCTGCCTGAAATGGCGCACGATGATCGAGCGTTGCCGTAGCGCCAGCGCCGACTTTTCGGCGTCGTGTTGCGGGTGGCGGGCGAAGACGAAGTTCGCTGCCGAGGGCAGCACCTCGAAACCCAGCGCTTCGAGATCGGCCACCAGCTTCGTACGGCTGCGGATGACGGACTGCCGTGTGCGATCGAACCACTCGCGGTCTTCCAGCGCGGCGACGGCGCCGGCGATGGCGAGGCGGTCCAGCGGGTAGGAATTGAAGCTGTTCTTGACCCGCTCCAGTGCTTCGATGAGGTCGGCATGGCCGACGGCGAAACCGACGCGCAGGCCGGCCAGCGAGCGCGACTTGGACAGGGTCTGCACCACCAGCAGGTTGGGATGGCGATTGACCAGCGCCACGGCCGAATCGATGCCGGGGCCGCCGAAATCGATGTAGGCCTCGTCGATCACCACCACCGAATCGCGGTTGGCGTCCAGCAGCCGGGCGATGTCGGCCAGCGGCAGGGCCCGCCCGGTCGGGGCGTTGGGGTTGGGGAAGATGATGCCGCCGTTGGGCTTCGCATAATCGCCGACGCGGATGTCGAAGGCAGCGTCGAGCGGCACGGTCTCGTACTGCACGCCATAGAGCCCGCAATAGACCGGGTAGAAGCTGTAGGTGATGTCGGGGAACAGGATCGGCCGCTCGTGCTTGAGCAGGGCGAGGAAGACGTGGGCCAGCACCTCGTCCGAGCCGTTGCCGACGAAGACGTTGCGCGGCTCGATGTCGCCGAAGAAGCTGGCCACAGCGGCCTTGAGGCGGTCGGCGTTGGGGTCGGGATAGAGCCGCAGGCCCTCGTTGATCTCCCCGCGCAGCGCTTCGAATACCCTCGGCGATGGCCCGTAGGGATTCTCGTTGGTGTTGAGCTTGACCAGGTTGGCGAGCTTGGGTTGCTCACCCGGAACGTAGGGGGTGAGACCCTTGACGACGGTGCTCCAGAATCGGCTCATGACTGCGACGGGGTGGCTTTGCGGTAGGCATGAAATGGTATCATGCGCCCTCGATTCAACCATGAAGCCTACTGCGATGCGCAGCGCCGAAGTCCAACGCAATACCCTCGAGACCCGCATCCGGGTCAAGGTCGATCTCGACGGCAGCGGAAAATCCAAGCTCGCCACCGGCGTCGGCTTCTTCGACCACATGCTCGACCAGATCGCGCGCCACGGCATGCTCGACCTCGAGGTCGAGGCGCAGGGCGACCTGCACATCGACGCCCATCACACCGTCGAGGACGTCGGCATCACCCTCGGCCAGGCACTGGCGCAGGCGTGGGGCGACAAGAAGGGACTGGTCCGCTACGGCCACGCCTACGTGCCGCTCGACGAGGCGCTGTCGCGCGTGGTCATCGATCTCTCAGGGCGGCCTGGGCTGACTTTCAACGTCGACTTCGTGCGCGGCAACGTCGGCGAGTTCGATGTCAACCTCGTGCGCGAGTTCTTCCAGGGGCTGGTCAATCACGCCAATGCCACCGTGCACATCGACAACCTGCGTGGCGACAACGCCCACCACCAGGCCGAGACGGTGTTCAAGGCCTTCGGTCGGGCGCTGCGCATGGCGGTCGATGCCGATCCGCGCGCGGCCGGCGCCATTCCCTCGACCAAGGGCAGTCTCTGAACCCTGCGCCATGACTACCGTTGCTGTCGTCGATTACGGCATGGGCAATCTGCGCTCGGTGGCCAAGGCCATCGAGCACGTCGCGCCGCATGCGCAAGTTCTCGTCACCGCCGATCCCGCGCAGGTCGCGGCGGCTGATCGCGTGGTCGTGCCCGGCCAGGGCGCGATGCCGGACTGCATGCGCGAACTGACTGCACGCGGCTTGCGCCAGGCAGTGATCGACGCCGCGGCCAACAAGCCTTTCCTCGGTATCTGCATCGGCCTGCAGATGCTGTTCGAGCACAGCGAGGAGGGCGACGTGCCCGGTCTGGCCGTGTTTCCAGGCCAGGTGCGCAGATTCCCCAACGCAGCGATGGTGGCTACCGACGGCAGCCGGCTCAAGGTGCCGCACATGGGCTGGAACGAGGTCGAGCAGCATGCTGACGCGGGGCCGCACCCGATGTGGAACGGCATCGCCAATGGCAGCCGCTTCTACTTCGTGCACAGCTATTACGTCGAACCGGCGCAGCCCGACGTGATCGCCGGCTCCACCGTCTACGGCATCCCCTTTACCAGTGCGGTGGCGCGGGATAACATCTTCGCCGTCCAGTTCCACCCAGAGAAGAGCGCCCAGTCCGGCCTGGCGCTGCTCGGCAATTTCATGAGCTGGAATCCCTGATTTCCCTAGAGTCCCCACCATGCTGCTGATACCCGCGATCGATCTCAAGGATGGCCAATGCGTGCGCCTCAAGCAGGGCGTGATGGATGGTGCCACCGTGTTTTCCGAGAACCCCGCCGCCATGGCGCGCCACTGGATAGCCCAGGGCGCGCGGCGCCTGCACCTCGTCGATCTCAACGGCGCCTTCGCCGGCAAGCCGAAGAACGAGCCGGCGATCAAGGCCATACTCGATGAAGTCGGCGAGGAAATTCCGGTGCAGCTGGGTGGCGGCATCCGCGACCTCGATACCATCGCGCGCTGCCTCGACGACGGCATCAGCTACGTCATCATCGGCACGGCCGCGGTGAAGAATCCCGGCTTCCTCCATGACGCCTGCACCGCCTTTCCCGGCCACATCATCGTCGGCCTCGATGCCAAGGACGGCAAAGTGGCGGTGGATGGCTGGTCGAAGATGACCGGCCACGACGTCATCGACCTGGCGAAGAAATTCGAGGACTACGGCGTCGAGGCCGTGATCTACACCGACATCGGCCGCGACGGCATGCTCTCGGGCGTCAATGTCGACGCCACCGTCAAGCTGGCGCAGGCGCTGAAGATCCCCGTGATCGCCTCCGGCGGCATCGCCAGCATCGATGACGTCAAGGCGCTGTGCGCCGTCCAGGACGAGGGCATCATGGGCGCCATCACCGGCCGCGCCATCTACGAAGGCAGGCTCGACTTCAAGCAGGCCCAGGCCGAAGCCGACAAGTGCAAGGGCGGCACGGCGCGCTGACGCCGGCCTGAAGCGAACCACCATGCTCGCCAAGCGCATCATTCCCTGTCTCGACGTCAAGGCCGGCCGCGTGGTCAAGGGCGTCAATTTCGTTTCGCTGCGCGACGCCGGCGACCCGGTCGAGATCGCCCGCCGCTACGACGAGCAGGGCGCCGATGAGATCACCTTCCTCGACATCACCGCCAGCTCCGACGAGCGCGACATCATCCTGCACATCGTCGAGGCCTGTGCCGAACAGGTATTCATCCCGCTGACCGTCGGCGGCGGCGTGCGCAAGGTCGAGGACGTGCGTCGTTTGCTCAATGCCGGCGCCGACAAGGTCAGCATGAACACCGCGGCCGTGCAGAATCCGGACCTCGTCGCCGAAGCCTCGGCCAAGGTGGGGAGCCAGTGCATCGTCGTCGCCATCGACGCCAAGCAGACCTCGCCCGGCAAGTGGGAAGTGTTCACCCACGGCGGGCGCAACAACACCCATCTCGACGCCATCGATTGGGCGCGCAAGGTCGAATCCCTTGGCGCCGGCGAGATCCTGCTCACCAGCATGGATCGCGATGGCACCAAGAACGGCTTCGACCTCGCCCTGACCCGTGGCGTGTCCGAAGCCGTGGGCATTCCCGTCATTGCCAGCGGCGGTGTCGGCAACTTGCAGCACCTTGCCGACGGCGTGACCGAGGGCAAGGCCGACGCCGTGCTGGCCGCCAGCATTTTCCACTACGGCGAATACACCGTGAAGCAGGCCAAGGAATTCATGCGTACACGCGGAATCGAGGTAAGGCTTTGAGCAAGTGGCTGAACGAAGTGAAGTGGGACGAGCAGGGCCTCGTGCCCGCCATCGCGCAGGACGCGAAGACCGGCGAGGTGCTGATGTTCGCCTGGATGAACCGCGAGGCGCTGGAAAAGACTGCGCAGCTCGGTCAGGCCGTTTATTGGTCGCGCTCGCGTAGAAAGTTGTGGCACAAGGGCGAGGAATCCGGCCACTTCCAGAAGGTGGTGGAGTTGCGTACCGATTGCGACAACGACGTGATCCTGCTGAAAATCGAGCAGGTGGGCGGCATCGCCTGCCACACCGGCCGGCGCAGCTGCTTCTTCAACCGACTCGATGGCGAACACTGGCAGGATGTCGAGCCGGTGCTGAAGGACCCCAAGGAGATATACAAGTGATCGATCTGGAAGTCATCCACCGCGTCCAGGAGACGCTGATCGAGCGCAAGAATGCCGCGCCCGATTCGTCTTACGTCGCCAGCCTCTACGCCAAGGGCACCGACGCCATCTGCAAGAAGGTGGCGGAAGAGGCAGCCGAGGTCATCATGGCGGCCAAGGACGGCGACCGCCTGCACCTGGTGCGCGAGGTCTGCGACGTCTGGTTCCACACCCTGGTGCTGATGACCCACTTCGGCATCGGCGTCGACGACGTCATGGTCGAGTTCCGCCGCCGCGAGGGGATCTCCGGGATAGACGAGAAAAAGGCACGGGGCAAGTGACATGAGCGATTGCCTCTTCTGCAAGATCGTCGCCGGCCAGATTCCCTGCAAGAAAGTGTACGAGGACGAAGACATCTTCGCCTTCAACGACATCGCGCCGGCCGCGCCGGTGCATTTCATGATCGTGCCCAAGCAGCACATCGCCTCGCTCAACGAGGCTGACATGTCGCACCAGGCCGTGCTCGGCAAAATCCTCGCCAAGTCCGGCGAACTGGCCCGCGCCCAGGGGGCCACCGACGGCTTCCGCACCATCATCAACACCGGCAGGGTGGGGCGGCAGGAGGTGTATCATCTGCATGTCCATATCATCGGCGGTCCCGATCCCCTCGGGCCGATGATCGTCAAAAAATCACAGTTTCAGTGAAGGCCAACGCCGGCTTGATCGGCGTCAAGCGTAGCGGCCGCAACTAATCGAACTAGGAGCAAGCATGGGATCCTTTAGCATTTGGCACTGGCTGATCGTTCTGGTCATCGTGATGCTGGTCTTCGGCACCAAGAAGCTGCGCAACGTCGGTTCCGACCTCGGCGGCGCCGTCAAGGGCTTCAAGGACGGCATGAAGGAAGGCACCGCCGGTGATGCGGCCGCCAAGCCCACCGAGCCGGCGCAGCAGGTCGGCCATACCATCGAGGGCGAGGCCAAGAAGGAAAAGGTCTGAACCGCGCAAGCGGTACTGGCGACGAGCGGGCCGGCCCCGCTCTTTTTGTCTGACCTGCCCCCATGTTCGACGTCGGCTTTTCCGAACTCATCGTCATCGGCCTGGTGGCACTGGTGGTCATCGGGCCGCAGCGCCTGCCCGCCGTCGCGCGCACCGTCGGCCACCTGCTCGGCCGGCTGCAGCGCTATGTCGGCGACGTCAAGTCGGACATCAGCCGCGAAATGCAGCTCGACGAGCTGAAGAAGCTGCAGGAGCAAGTGGCCTCGCAGGCGCGCGACATGGAAAAACAGGTCAATGAGCAGATGAGCTCGGTCGAGACCGACCTCAACGCCTCGATCGCCCAGGGCATCGAGGCCAAGGCTGAACCGCTGGAACAATCGGCGGCCATCGAACCGGTGGCAACGGAAGCCCTGCCTGCCGTTCAGCCAGCGCCCGCGGAAGGAAGTACCCTTGTCGGGGTGCCGACTCCGTTGCCGGCCTCTGCGCCCATCGCCTCGGCCGATGCGCCGTCCGCCACCGACAAGCCCGCCGCCTGATGGACGCGCAGGAAACCTTCATTTCCCACCTGATCGAGCTGCGCGACCGGCTGATCAAGTCGCTGGCCGCCATCCTCGTCGTCTTCCTCTGCCTGATGCCCTGGGCCGGCCAGGTCTATGACCTGCTGGCGATGCCGATGATCGCCACCCTGCCCGTCGGCACCAAGATGATCGCCACCGGCGTCATCACGCCGTTCATGGTGCCGATCAAGGTCACGCTGATGGCCGCCTTCGTCATCGCCCTGCCGGTGGTGCTTTACCAGGTCTGGTGTTTCGTCGCCCCCGGCCTCTACGCGCACGAGAAGAAGTTCGCCCTGCCGCTGGTGATCGGCACCACCTTCCTTTTCATTGCCGGCATCGCCTTCGCCTACTTCTTCGTCTTCAACACCGTATTCAAGTTCATCGCCGAGTTCGCGCCGGCGAGCATCACGCCGGCACCTGACATCGAGCAGTACCTGTCGTTCGTCATGACCATGTTCCTGGCCTTCGGCATCACCTTCGAAGTGCCGGTGATCGTCATCCTGCTGGTCAAGTTCGGCGTGGTCACGGCGGAGAAGCTCAGGGAGGCGCGGCCCTATGTCATCGTCGGCGCCTTCGTCATCGCCGCCGTGGTGACGCCGCCCGACGTGGTCTCGCAGTTCATGCTGGCCGTGCCGATGTGGCTGCTGTTCGAACTCGGCCTGTTGCTGTCGCGCTTCATCGCCAAGCCCGCAGCCGCGGAGCCGGCGAGTGACTACCAGCCGCCGTCGAACGAGGAGATGGAGCGCGAGCTCGACCGCGCGGCTGCAGACTCGCAGCGCAATCGCGAAGGCTAGCCATGGCTGCCGACCGGCCTGACGGCGGACGGCACGGCGACCGGCGGCGTGGCGCCCCGACCCGCTAGCGGCAGAGCGCCGCCGCGGCGACCGCCGCTATCGCGACCTCAAGCTGCACGTCGCACTTTTTCACGAGACCGGTTCCGTCGAACTCGAGGCGATACTCGCCGGCTGCCCGGTGCGCGAGTTCGCCGCCGAGCACATCCTGCTGCATCCGGGCGAGCACAACACCGTGCTCTATATCGTGCTGGCCGGCCACCTCGCGGTGAAGCTCGATCCGCAGGATCCGGATCCCGTGGTGATCGATCCCGGCGATTGCGTCGGCGAGATGTCGATCATCGACGGCGAACCGGCTTCGGCCTACGTCATCGCCACAGCGGGCACGCGCCTGCTGGTCGTGGATGAAGCGATCTTCTGGCAGCGCATCGTGCCTCTGCCCGGCGTGGCGCGCAACCTGATGCGGGCACAGACGCGGCGCATGCGCCAGGGCAACCAGGCGCTGCTGGCCAAGCAGCACCGGCAGTTGCAGTTGATCGCCCTCGAACGCGACCTGGCGGCGGCGGCCGAGATCCAGCGCGGCCTGCTGCCGCGCGATTTCGCCAAGCTCTGTGCGCGACCGCAGCTCGAGGTGCACGGCCTGATGCGGCCGGCGCGCGAGATCGGTGGCGATTTCTACGATGCCTTCTTCATCGGCGAGAACCGGCTGTTCTTCACCGTCGGCGACGTCTCCGACAAGGGTATCGCGGCGGCGCTGTTCATGGCGCGCAGCCTCACCCTCCTGCGCACCGAAGCGCTGCACGCCGACTCGCCGCTGGCGGTGATCGAGGGCGTCAACCGCGCCCTGTGCCAGGACAATCCCCAGTCGATGTTCGTCACCCTCGTCTGCGGCAGCATCGATTTGGCCGATGGCACGGTGACGCTGGCCCAAGGCGGCCATCCGCCGCCGCTGCGGCTGACCGGCGCCACTGCGCAATTCGTCGACTGGCCGGTCGGCTCGGTCCCCGGCGTGATGGAGGATCTGCCTTTCGCCGCGACGACGCTGCGCCTCGCTCCCGGCGAGACCCTGCTGCTCTACACCGACGGCGTGACCGAGGCGAGGAATGCCGCGGGCGAGATGTTCGGCGACGAGCGGCTGAGGCGGGCGGCGGCCGGCGCGATGCACCTGCCGGCCGAGGCCCTGGACGGCGCGATCCGCGATGCGGTCGATGCTTTCGCCACGGACGTCGAGCCCTTCGACGACCTGACGCTGCTGGCCTTGCGCTATCGCGGCTAGCCGACGTCGAGGAAGCTGGTGAAGTTGGCCATCTTCAGGACCTGCAGGACGGCATCGGGCACGTTGATCAGACGCAAACGCTGGCCGCGCGGCTTGAGTTCCTTGGTGGCGACGACCAGCACGCGCAGGCCGGCGCTGCTGACGTAGGGCACTTGGGCGAAGTCGAGGACGAGGGCCGGCGGATTTTCCGCGATCGCCGCCAGCAGCGGTTCCTGCAGCGCGGCCGCACTGGTGCCGTCGAGGGGGCCCGTCGGCGAGAGGGTGGTGCCGGATGCGGCGCGGTCGATGGCGATGTCCATGCTTATCCCTGCCGGCTCATTCCCGCGGTGGCGTCGGCCGTTTGCCGATGACGATGGGCAGATCGATATCCTTGCCGTCGCGGCGCAGGGTGAAGCGCGCGCTCCGCCCCGGGGCCAGGTCGGCGATGAGGCTGAGCATGACCTGCGCGTCCTTGACCTGCTTGCCGTCGATCGCCACCAGCAGGTCGCCGGGCTTGATGCTGGCCTTGTCGGCGGGGCTGCCGCGCATGACGCCGGCTATGAGCGCACCGGAGGTCGACGGCAGGCGGAAGGACTCGGCCAGCTCGGGCGTGACTTCCTGCACCTCGACGCCGACCCAGCCGCGCGTCACCGTGCCGCTCTTGATGATCTGCTCCATCACGCTGCGCGCAAGCGAGACGGGGATGGCGAAGCCGATGCCCATGGAGCCGCCGCTTTGCGAGTAAATCGCGGTGTTGACGCCGACGAGGTTGCCGCTGGCATCGACCAGCGCGCCGCCCGAGTTGCCGGGGTTGATGGCAGCGTCGGTCTGGATGAAGTTCTCGAAGGTGTTGATGCCGAGGTGGGTGCGGCCGAGCGCCGAGACGATGCCCGAGGTCACAGTCTGGCCGACGCCGAAGGGATTGCCGACGGCCAGCACCACGTCGCCGACGCGCAGGGTGTCGGCGGCGGCGAAGGTGATCGCCGGCAGCTTGAGGTCGGTGGTGATCTTGAGCACGGCCAGGTCCGATTCGGGGTCGGTACCGATGGCCTTGGCCTTGAACTTGCGCCCGTCGTTGAGCGAGACCTCGATCTCGTCGGCGCCGTCGATGACATGGTAATTGGTGAGGATGTAGCCCTCGGCCGAGACCACGACGCCGCTGCCCAGGCCCGAGCGGCGCTGCGTCTGCTCGCCGAAGCGGTCGCCGAAGAAGTGGCGGAAGAAGGGATCGTTGAGGAAGGGATGGCGCGGCGCCTTGATTTCCTGGCTGGTGTAGATGTGCACCACCGAGGGAACCGCCCGCTTCGCCGCCTCGGCGTAGGAGGCAGGCGCGCGGGTGTCTGCCGCCACCGGCGCCTCGCGCACGGCAACGCCGACGCCCGCTGGGCGCGCCAGCCATTCGGGCTTGAGCGTCTGCACCACGAACAGCGCGGCGACACAGATCGTGACGGTCTGGGCGAAAATCAGCCAAATGCGTTTCATCTACACTACCGGCTTTGACACCGGCCAAGCCAAGGAGAAATATGGCCTCCACGCTCACTTCGTTCGCTGCCCCCACGGGGGGCCTCAGTTGGCAACCGAGCTCCCTCGGGGCGGCCCTTAGGGAGGCATGAACATGGATCGCGAAGAACTGCGCGGCCACCTCGATGTTCTGCTGGAAGCCGCGCGCTTCCGCGATTATTGCCCAAATGGCCTGCAAGTGGAAGGACGCGGGCAGGTCCGGCGCGTGCTCTGCGGCGTCACCGCCAGCCAGGCCTTGATCGACGAGGCCGTGCGCCGCAACGTCGATGCCATACTGGTCCATCACGGCTGGTTCTGGCGCGGCGAGGACGGCCGCGTCACCGGCTTCCGCAAGCGGCGCATGGCTGCGCTGCTGGCTCACGACATCAACCTGTACGCCTACCACCTGCCGCTCGATGCCCACCCCGAGCTCGGCAACAACGCCCAGCTTGCGGCTTTGCTGGGTTGGCAGGTGACGGGGCGCTTCGCCGAACAGGACATCGGCTTTCTCGGCGTGGCGCCAGCGCCGTCCCAAGGGATACCACTTCGCATAACTTTTTCCGGCGAGTTGGCGACGAGGATCGGCCAGGCGCTCGGCCGTGAAGCCCTGCTGGTCGGGGACGCGACCCGGCCGGTGACGCGCGTGGCCTGGTGCAGCGGTGGCGCCCAGGGCTATTTCGAACAGGCGATCCTGGCCGGTGCCGACGTCTATGTCAGCGGCGAGATTTCCGAGCAGACGGTGCACCTGGCGCGCGAATCCGGCGTGCCCTACATCGCCGCCGGACACCATGCCACCGAGCGCTACGGCGTGCAGGCGCTGGGCCGCCACCTGACGCAAAACTGTGGCCTCGCCTGCGAATACGTCGAACTCGACAACCCCGTATAGGAAGAAGCACTCCATGGACTATGTGTTTTTCAGCGAACGGCTGCGCGCCGACTTCGTCGCCTACGCCGCCGGACTCGGCATGGCCTGCGCACTGGCGACCGATCCCGCCGCGGACGACGAAGTGGCGGCGCTGCGGGTTACCGTGGGCGACGATGTGGAGGAGGCGACGCTCGACGCGCTCGAGGAACGCTATGACGCACTGATGGAGGAACAGTCGGTCATCGTGGCGGAGGAGGAAGGCTGGCTCGACAACCGCGTCGCCGGCGTCTCGGTGATGCTGGACGACGGCACGGTGCGCACCATCCGGTTCGGCCCGGACCTGGCCAACAGATTGCTCGACGCCTTTTCCGCCGGGAAAATCCACGACCTGGTGACGGCGGTGGCGAGGAGCCTGACCGGACCCGAGGAGCCGCGGCTGTGCCGGAAAGTCTGACGCCGTCGCAAAGATCAGGCCGGGGCGCTTGCCGCCTCTTGGGCGATTAGCTTTTCCAGCAGCAGAATTTCCTCGGCCACGCTCTGCGGAAAGCCGTGGCGGGTGCCGCCGCGATTGTCCTCGAGGAGACCCTGCAGGAACCCGGCGCAGGCGGGCGTGGGCCAAAGCTGCTGCAATTGGGCGGCGAGATGGGGGTAGTCCTCGAGCGAGATGCTGCCGCTGCCTTTTACCGCCCAGTCCTCGGGCTGGACATTGAAGCTCTGCCGCAGCTCTTGTGCGGTGCGCTCAAACTCCACCTTCATATCCGAGCGGCGATAGACGTCGAGCAGCTTGAGCCAGTGGTAGAGCGCGCGCCTGGGGTCGGAGCGGATGCGGTTGCTGAGTGCATCCGCCGCGCCCTGGGCCAGCCCCATCGACACCATGATCTCGGCCAGTTCCAGCGACTGGTCGGTGCCCGGCTCGAT
Source organism: uncultured beta proteobacterium (assembly GCA_963709555.1). Classification (GTDB taxonomy): domain Bacteria; phylum Pseudomonadota; class Gammaproteobacteria; order Burkholderiales; family Rhodocyclaceae; genus Sulfurisoma. Next base: position 214,564 of record CAVPWR010000008.1, read on the forward strand.
GGCAGGTTTCTGCGGTGCGCTGGCCGGCATCGCCGGTACGAAGTCGGCGATGGTTACGAGGTCCAACGGAGCCACGATTGGCTGAGCGGCGGGCGCCATCACCGGGACTGGCCTGGCCGCAACCGGCTCAATGGGCTTGAACTGAGCGGGTGGCTCGAACGCCGCGAGGACGAACTCGGCTGGCGGTGGAGCGGGTTGTGGCGGTTCGGCGACAAGCGCATCGCCCTCTGGAATCAACGTAGGCGGCGCGGACTGATCAGGAGCCCCGGCGGCGGCCTTGAGCCGTCGTGCCTTGATATAGTTGTGGCGCCTGCCGAGGAGCCAGAACAGAAACAGGATGACCGACGCCATCAGCGCCCGCAGGATCAGGGTTTCGTCCGGGGGCGCTGTGCTGTCGTTTTCCAGCGGCGGCGGGGTCGGCGGCGACTTGACGTGGGCAGGGCCCGCTGTCGGCGTGGCGCCGGGGAGCGGGGCTTGGTTGGGTGCTTGGGCAAGTTTTGGCTGGGGCCAGGCGTCGACGAGGGCACGGATGTCCTTGATCATTTCATCCATGTGACGTACCCGGCCGAGGATGTCGCTGACGACGTCGGCCTCGGCCGCTTGGGTCTGCGCCGCCAGGTATTCGATGCGCAGCACCGAACGTTCCTCGGCCGGGAACTCGGCGCTGGGCACCGTTATGGCCGGGGCCAGGCGCAGGGCAGGTTCAGGCAGGGGTGCGGCCAAGGCACTTGGGGAAAGCAGGGCAGCAATGGCAAACAGGCACACCCGCGAGAGATCGCCAGCGCAACCGGAATGCCGGGCGAGGGTCTGGCAGGGCGGTGCTTTGGGCTTCAAGGGCGTTCCCGGTACACTGAATCCATATGGCTGGCCTCGACTGCGCAGGTAAAGTTGCCGCAGATTGGCCGAGTTTAGCCACGCGTTGCACATTCGAAAGGTCGAAGAACGCCATGCTCCCCGTCTTTTCCTTCGCCAGGCCACTGCTTCCCATCGTTGGTAGCGACGGCGGCTTTCCGGTACGGCGCATTTTCTGCGTCGGCCGCAACTATGCCGAACATGCTCGCGAAATGGGCGCCAGCGGTCGCGAGCCGCCGTTCTTCTTCTGCAAGCCCGCCGATGCCGTGCTGCCCGTGCCGGCGGGTGGCGTCGGGCAGATGGCCTACCCGCCGCGGACCGCCGACCTGCAGCACGAGGTCGAACTGGTGGTCGCGCTCGGCAGCGGCGGCCGCGACATCGCCGTCGCGGCGGCGCTCGGGCACGTCTTCGGCCAGGCCATCGGCCTCGACATGACGCGGCGTGACCTGCAGAAGGCGGCGAAGGAAAAGGGCCAGCCGTGGGAGGTGGGCAAGGCCTTCGACCAGTCGGCGCCGATCGGGCCGCTCCACCCGGTGGGCAGTGTCGCCCCGCTGACCAGTGGGGCGATTGCGCTCGACGTCAATGGCCAGCCGCGCCAGCGTGGCGATCTTGCCGACATGATCTGGCCGCTGGCGGAGATCATCGCGCAGCTTTCCAACCTGTTCGAGCTGGCGGCGGGCGACCTGATCTTCACCGGCACGCCGGCCGGCGTCGGGCCGGTGCAGCGCGGCGACCGGCTGCTCGGCCGCATCGCCGGCCTCGGCGAACTGGACGTGGCGATCGTCTAGAATCCGGCCCTTTCGACAAGGCCAGCCCGACGATGAAATACCTGATCGCTTCCCTGTTTTTCGCCCTTGGCGTGCTGCCGGCGCCGAGTTTTGCCGAGGAAATCACCCTCCGCGTCCACCACTTCCTGCCGACCACCTCGACCGCCCACGCCAAGATCCTCGGCCCCTGGTGCGACAGGCTGGCGAAGGATTCCGGCGGCCGCCTCAAGTGCCAGATCTACCCGTCGATGCAGCTCGGCGGCACGCCGGGCCAGCTTTACGACCAGGCGAAGGACGGCGTCGCCGACGTGGTATGGACCCTGCTCGGCTACACGGCGGGCCGCTTCCCTCTGATCGAGGTGTTCGAGCTGCCCTTCATGATGACCACGGCCGAGGCGACCAGCCGCGCCGTCTGGGAATACGCGCAGACCCATGCCGCGGCTGAGTTCAAGGACGTCAAGCCGCTTGCCTTCCATGTCCATGAGCCCGGCCAGTTTTTCCTCGCCAAACGGCCGGTGACGCAGCTGGCCGATCTCAAGGGACTGAAGCTGCGCGCGCCGACTCGCATCACCAACAAGATGCTGGCCGCGCTCGGCGCCACGCCGGTCGGCATGCCGGTGCCGCAGGTGACCGAGTCGCTGTCGAAAGGCGTCATCGACGGCGCGCTGCTGCCCTACGAAGTTGTGCCATCGATCAAGGTGCACGAGGTGACACGCTATGCCTCCGAGACCGATCCCAAGCTGCCCGGCCTCTACACCTCGGTGTTCATGGTTGCGATGAACAAGGCGAAATACGAATCCCTGCCGGCTGACCTGAAGAAGATCATCGACGCCAACAGCGGCATCGCCCTCTCGGCCACTGCCGGCCGCCTCTACGACGAGGCGGCGCCAACGGCGAAGAAGCTCGTGCAGGAACGCGGCAATGCGGTCAACGTCATCCCCGCCGCCGAGCTGGAAAAATGGCAGCAGGCTACCGATCGCCTCGACGACGAATGGCGGGCGGACGTGGGCAAGCGCGGTCACAATGGCCAGGCCCTGCTCGATGCGGCCAAGGGCTTGATCTCCCGTCACAGCCGCAAGTAATAGGCGGGGTTTTCCCGCCTATTACTTTCGTCCGATATACATCCGGCATGGAGTGCGCTAGCATCCTTCCCAACGTCATGACCGCATAAGAACTCGCAGCGAAACAGCCGCAGCGCATGGCAAGCGAGAGCCTAGGAGGGCAGCGAAATGAACCACACCGCGGACGATACGGCGGAGATAATCGAGGACGGCGACACCGTGCGCCTGGCCTCGGGCATCGGGCCTGGCGACCTGGCGGTCGCGCGCAGCGAATGCGGCCAATACCTGCTGATCACCTGCAGCGACGCGCTGGTCGCGATGTACGGTGCCATGGGCGGCAGTGTCGAGGCCGTCGAGTTCGCCGACGGCGGTAGTTATTCGGTCGAGGAGCTGCTCGACGTCATCGGCGAAGCCTGAGGCGTCGCACGATCACTGCTTCAGCCGGTTGCGGAACTTCTCGCGCAGCTTGGCCGCCTTGGGGGCGACCACGGCGACGCAGTAGGGCTGACGCGGGTTGTTGGCGAGGTAGTCCTGGTGATAGTCCTCGGCCGGCCAGAAAGTCGGCGCTGGCGCCACGGTGGTGACGATGGGTTCGGGCCAGATGCCTTCGGCGTCCAGTTCGGCGATCAGCGCGCGGGCGATCGCTTCCTGCGCGTCCGAGTGGGTGTAGATGGCCGAGCGGTACTGACTGCCGACGTCGTTGCCCTGGCGGTCGGGCGTGGTCGGGTCGTGAATGGCGAAGTAAGCCTCGAGCAGCGTGCGGTAGTCGATGACCGCCGGATCAAAGGCGATGCGCACCACCTCGACATGGCCGGTGGTGCCCTCGCAGACCGAGCGGTAGTCGGGGTTCGCGGTGGCACCGCCGCAGTAGCCGGAGACGACCGAGGCGACGCCTTCGAGCTGGCGCAGGGCCGCCTCCAGGCACCAGAAGCAGCCGCCGCCGAGGGTCGCGATCGCGGAAGAATCGTTCATGGTTTCGTACCTTGTCTGTTGCGTCGGGAGCGTCAATCATAGGCGGCGCGGCGCGACGTTGAAAATATTTCTTGGCATGCCGCCGGGTTTGTCGTATTGTGGCGCGGCATTCGATTCAGGCAGTCGTTGTCCGGTAGTTCGCGCCCCCCCAGGGTTCCGGTTTTACCAGTCCCATCTACCTTTCTCGCTTGCGTTCAGGGCTCCGGCCCGATTTTTATTTTTTTCAAGGAAAGCAAAATGGCAACTGGTACCGTCAAGTGGTTCAACGACGCTAAAGGCTTCGGCTTCATCACCCCGGAAGACGGCGGCGACGATCTCTTCGCCCATTTCTCCGAAATCCAGGGCAGCGGTTTCAAGTCCCTGCAGGAAGGTCAGAAAGTCAGCTTCGAAGTGAAGATGGGCCCTAAGGGCAAACAGGCTTCCGCGATCAAGCCGATGTAATTTCGGCGCATCGCCAGAAGAAACCGCAGCCTCGGCTGCGGTTTTTTTTCGCCGGTCGCCGACGCCGCTACGCAGGCAGCGGCGCCTCATCCATCAGCGCGATCTGCTCGCGCAGTTCGAGGATGCGCTCCTCCCAGTAGCGCGGCTTCTCGAACCAGGGGAAGGCGAGGGGAAAGGCCGGATCGTGCCAGCGCCGCGCGATCCAGGCCGAGTAGTGGATCAGCCGCAGCGTGCGCAGGGCCTCGACCAGATGGAGTTCGCTGGTGTCGAACCCGGCGAAGTCCTCGTAGCCGGCGAGGATGTCGTGGAGCTGGCGGGTGCGATCTTCACGGTCGCCCGAGAGCAGCATCCAGATGTCCTGCACGGCCGGACCCATGCGGGCATCGTCGAAGTCGACGAAGTGGGGGCCGCGCGTTGCCCCGTCTTCGGTCCACAGCACGTTGCCCATGTGGCAGTCGCCGTGGAGGCGAAGGTTGCGCACCGTGCCGGCACGCTCGAAGCACTGGCGTACGCCGTCCAGCGCCTGGGCGGCGACGCCGGCCCAGACGTCGCGCAACTCGGGTGGGATGAAGTCGTGGGCGAGCAGCCAGTCGCGCGGTTCCTCGCCGAAGCTGGTGACGTCCAATGCCGGACGGTGGTGGAAGGTTTCGATGCCGCCGACGGCGTGGATGCGGCCGAGGAAGCGCCCGAGCCATTCAAGAACGCCGGGCTGATCGAGCTCCGGCGGCCGGCCGCCCTGGCGCGGAAAGACGGCGAAGCGAAAGCCGGCGTGCTGGTGCAGCGTCGCGCCCTGCAGCCGCAGTGGCGGCACCGCCGGAATTTCACGGGCGGCGAGCTCAAAAGCGAAGGCGTGCTCCTCGAGGATGGCGTCATCTGACCAGCGCTGCGGCCGGTAGAACTTGGCCACGACGGGCTGGGCGTCCTCGATGCCGAACTGAAAGACGCGATTCTCGAAGCTGTTGAGCGCCAGCAGCCGCCCGTCGCTGTGCAGGCCGACGCCGTCCAGCGCATCGAGCGCGAGGTCGGGCGTCAGCCGGGCATAGGGGTGGTCGCTCACGCACCCTCGCGTTCGGCCAGGCGTCGCAGCACCAGCGGAAAGGCGCCGGTGAGGAACAGTGCGATTGCCGTGACGATCAGTGCCAGTCCGGCCGCCATGCCGTCGTTGAAAAGCGGGTGGACGCCCTGCATCAGGCCGAACAGGGCGGCGACGCCGACCACGGTCGCGACGATGCCGAGTGCCGTGAAGGCGAGGAAGGTCCAGGGCCAGTGGTGGGTCTTCATTTCGTTCTCAGGTCAATGACGCGCCTGGCCTTGCCGGTCGAGCGTTCGACGGCGCCGACGTCGGCGACCTCGATTTTGGTGTTGATGCCGATGTAGGACTTGATGTGCTGCTGCAGTTCGCGGGCGGCGGCCTCGCGTTGTGCGGGCGAGGCGGCGAACTCGGGCTTGATCTCGACCCTCACCGCGAGGTCGTCCATGTGGCCGCGGCGCGAGACCTCGAGCACGTAATGCGGGGCGAGCTTCGGCGTCTTGAGGATGAATTCCTCGATCTGCGAGGGGAAGAGATTGACGCCGCGGATGATCAGCATGTCGTCGGAACGTCCGGTGATCTTGCCGATGCGGCGGAAGGAGCGCGCGCTCGGCGGCAGCAGGCGGGTGAGGTCGCGCGTGCGGTAGCGCACGATGGGCAGGGCTTCCTTGGTCAGCGAGGTGAACACCAGTTCGCCCTGCTCGCCGTCGGGCAGCACCTTGCCGGTCTCGGGGTCGATGATCTCGGGATAGAAATGGTCTTCCCAGATGGTCGGGCCGTCGCGGCTCTCGAGGCATTCGCAGGCCACACCCGGGCCGATGACTTCGGACAGGCCGTAGAGGTCCATGGCCGCGATGCCCAGCCGCGTCTCCAGCTCGCGCCGCATTTCCTCGCCCCACGGCTCGGCGCCGAACATGCCGCGCTTGAGGCTGCTCTGCGCCGGATCGAGGCCCTGGCGCTCGAACTCGTCGACGATGTTGAGCACGTAGGAGGGCGTGCCGACGATCATGGTCGGCTTGAAATCCTGGATCAGCTGCACCTGACGCTCGGTCTGGCCGCCGGAGATGGGTACCACCGTGCAGCCGACCCGCTCGGCGCCGTAGTGCACGCCGAGGCCGCCGGTGAACAGGCCGTAGCCGTGGGTGACGTGGATGATGTCCGAGCGCGTGCCGCCGGCGGCGCGGATCGAACGCGCGACGATGCCGGCCCAGGTGTCGATGTCGTTCTGGGTATAGCCGACGACGGTGGGCTTGCCGGTGGTACCGGAGGAGGCATGGATGCGCACCACGTCGTCCATCGGCACCGCGAACATGCCGAAGGGGTAGGTGTCGCGCAGGTCGGCCTTGGTGGTGAAGGGGAATTTCGCCAGGTCTGCGAGCGACTTGAGGTCGTCCGGATGCACGCCGGCGGCGTCAAACTTGGCCTGGGTGTGGGCGACATTGGCGTAGGCATGGCGCAGCGATTTCTGCAGGCGTTCGAGCTGCAGTGCCGCGATCTCGTCGCGGCTGGCGCTTTCGATGGCTTCCATGGCTTACTTCGGCCGCTTGTCGATGACGCGCTTGGCCTTGCCGAGCGAGCGCTCGATGTCGCCGACGGCCTGGATGTCCACGCGGGTGCTGATGCCGATGTAGGACTTGATGTGGTGCTGCAGTTCGTGCGCCACGTATTCCTTCTCGGCGGCGGTGGCGGTGGCGAACTCGGGCTTGATCTCGACATTCACCACCATGGCGTCGAGATGGCCCTCGCGGCTGACTTCCAGCTGGTAGTGCGGCGACAGCTTCGACATCTTGAGGATCTGCTCCTCGATCTGCGACGGGAAGACATTGACGCCGCGGATGATCAGCATGTCGTCGGAGCGGCCGGTGATCTTGGCGATGCGACGCATCGAGCGCGCGGTGGGCGGCAGCAGGCGCGTGAGGTCGCGCGTGCGGTAACGGATGATGGGCAGCGCTTCCTTGGTCAGCGAGGTGAATACCAACTCACCCAGTTCGCCGTCGGGCAGCACCTCGCCGGTCTCGGGATGGACGATCTCGGGAAGGAAGTGATCTTCCCAGATCACCGGGCCGTCCTTGGTCTCGGCGCATTCCTGGGCCACGCCGGGGCCCATGACTTCGGACAGGCCGTAGATGTCGACGGCCTCGATGCCGAAGCGGCGCTCGATTTCGCCGCGCATCTCGTTGGTCCACGGCTCGGCGCCGTGGATGCCGAGGCGCAGCGAGCACTGTGTCGCGTCGATGCCCTGGCGGGCGAACTCGTCGGCAATGGCCAGCATGTAGGACGGCGTGACCATGATGATGTCGGGCGTGAAATCCTGGATCAGCTGCACCTGGCGCTCGGTCTGGCCGCCGCCGAAGGGGATCACCGTGCAGCCCAGCCGTTCGGCGCCGTAGTGGGCACCGAGCCCGCCGGTGAACAGGCCGTAGCCGTAGGAGACGTGCACCTTGTCGCCCGGTCGGCCGCCGGCGGCGTAGATCGAGCGGGCCATCAGGTTGGCCCAGGTGTCGATGTCCTTCTGGGTGTAGCCGACGACGGTCGGCTTGCCGGTGGTGCCGCTGGAGGCATGCACGCGCACGACCCTTTCGCGCGGGACAGCGAACATGCCGAAAGGATAGTTCTCGCGCAGGTCCTGCTTTGTGGTGAAGGGGAACTTCGCCAGGTCGGCCAGCGATTTCAGGTCGTCCGGGTGGGCGCCGGCTGCGTCGAACCTGGCTTTGGTATGTGGGACGTTGGCGTAAGCGTGCTGCAGCGTCTGCTTCAGTCGCGTCAATTGCAGGGCCGCGATCTCGTCGCGGCTGGCGGTTTCGATGGATTCAAAGGCCTGCTTCATCTCTTATCTCCCTACCGGTGGCGCGACATTATCCGGCAATTCAAAAAAATGGCCCTTGATGCGCGTCGAGCGGCCGCGAAAGATCGCGATCAGTTTGCCCTGGGGATTGGTGACCTCGATGTCGTAGGTGCCGCTGCGTCCGCCCTGGTGGCGGGCGTGGCCGTGGGCGGTCAGCCGGTCGCCGAGGTGTGCCGGGGCGATGAAGTTGATGTCGACGCCGGCCGCGACGGCGCGGTGGTTAAAACTGTTGCAGGCATAGGCGAAGGCCGAGTCGGCCAGGGTGAAGATGAAGCCGCCATGGCAGGTGCCGTGGCCGCCCACCATGTCCTGGCGCACGGTCATGGCCAGCGTGGCGGTGCCGGGGCCGACGGCCAGGATCTCGATGCCGAGGCCGCGGGCGGCGTGGTCGTCGGTCCACATGATCTCGGCACAGCGGCGGGCGGTATCTTCCGGGCTCGGTGATTGCATCGGCGGGCACTCCAGGCGGCAATCATGTCTTTCGCAAAAGACATGGGGTTAGAATTGGCTGCCATCGCATTATCGCAGCGGCCGGGCCCTGCCGCGACGTGCGGGGCGAGCATCCAGGGAGACTGACCCATGGCACACCCGCTTTTCGAGAAGCACCAGACCCTGCTGCAGCGAGCGCTGGAAGCGGTCCGCGGCCGCAGTTATTGGAGCGCTTATTCGGAAAACCCCAAGACCTATGGCGAAAATGCGATCGAGGAAGGTCGCAAGGCCTTCTCCGCCTACCTCGATGCCCAGTTCTACCTCGATCAGCCGGGCGTCATGGGACGTGTCATCGCCGAACCGTCGCCCTACGGCCTCAAGCTTGACATCAGTTTCCCGCAGTGCAGCCCGGATGCGCTGATCGCGGCAGCGAAGGGCGCGATGGCAACCTGGGTACGCGCGGGCGCCGATACCCGTGCGGCCGTCTGCGCCGAGATTATCGAACGTCTGAATGGCCGGACCATGGAGATCGCCCACGCCGTCATGCACACGACGGGACAGAGTCTGATGATGGCCTTTCAGTCCGGTGGCCCGCATGCGCAGGATCGCGGCCTCGAGGCGGTAGCGCAGGCCTGGGGCGAAATGAAGAATGTGCCCGAGGCGGTGGTCTGGGAAAAGCCCCAGGGTGCCAACCCCCCGCTGGTGGTAGACAAGCGCTATACGGTGGCCCCGCGTGGCGTGGCCCTGCTGCTGGCTTGTGCCACGTCGCCGACCTGGTCGGCCTATCCGGCCCTTTTCGCCAGCCTTGCCACGGGCAATTCGGTGATCGTAAAGCCGCACCCGAGCGCGATCCTGCCGCTGGCCATTACCGTGGCGTTGGCACGGCAGACGCTCAAGGAAGCGGGGTTCGATGCCAATCTCGTCAGCCTCCTGGTCGATGACTCCGGCACACCGGTGGCGAAGGACCTGGCCGTCCACCCCGACATTCGGCTGGTCGATTGTGCCGGGCGCTCCGAATACGCCGAGTGGTTCGAAGAGAATGCCCGCCAGGCCAAGGTGTTCACCCATAAGTCGGGAGTCAATTGCGTCGTGGTCGAATCCACCGACGACTACAAGGGCATGCTGCGGAATCTTGCCGTGACGCTTTCCCTGCACTCGGGGCAGACCTCGATGGCGCCACAGGTGATTCTTGTTTCGAGCGAGGGCATCAAGACCCCGACGGGAACGTACCCCCCCGACCAGTTCGGCCGCGACTTGTCGCTGGCGATCAGCGCGCTGCTCGAGGACAACGCCCGTGCCGTCGAGGTGCTCGGCGCCATCCAGAGCCCGGCAACCGTTGCCCGCATCGATGCGATGCGCGAATTTGGCACCGAGTCGGGGCAGATCCTGCGTGACTCGTCGACGCTGCAGCATCCGCACTGGCCGAATGCTCGAGTGCATTCGCCACTGGTGCTGCGTGCCGAGATATCCGACCGGCAGGTGTACATGGAAGAACGCTTCGGTCCGATCAGCTTCGTCGTCGAGACCGCGACAACCTCGGAAAGCTTTGCCGTTGCCGAGCGCATCATGCGCGAAAAGGGGGCGGTCACTTTCGCCGTGTATTCGACCAACCCGGTAATGCAGCAACTGGCCGAAGATGTGGCGATGCGCGCTGGCGTGGCCCTGTCCTTCAACCTTACGGGTGGATTGTTCCTCACCCAATCGGCGGCGTTCTCCGATTATTTCGGCACCGGCGCCAACCCGGCGGCCAGTGCGGCCCTGATCGATGCCGCCTTCGTCACCAATCGTTTCTATGTGGTGCAATCGCGCCGCCTTGCCGGTTGATGCGTAAGTAATCAGTAAATATTTTCTTGCCATAATTAGTGCTTATGGCAAGACACCCCATCCGGCATCCTTTCCGCACCCATGCCCATCCCGTCGTCCACGGTCACCCGCACGCGCCTGCACATGCGGCGCATCGCGCCGGCCTACCGCAAGATCGTCGGCCTCAACCTGGTGCGTGGTTTTCGCCGTACCGTTGCCGAGATGTTCGACACCGCATCGGAAACCGTGCGGCGCTACTATCCGCGCTGGTATCGCGGCGACTCCTGAACCCCAACAAGCTTCATCCCCACAAGGAAACCCCATGAAGATCCACGAGTATCAGGGCAAGGAAATCCTGCGGAAGTTCGGCGTGGCCACCCCGCGCGGCGTTCCGTGCTTTTCCGTCGATGATGCGGTCAAGGCGGCCGAAAGCCTCGGTGGCAAGGTTTGGGTGGTCAAGGCGCAGATCCATGCCGGCGGTCGCGGCAAGGGCGGCGGCGTCAAGGTCGCCAAGTCGCTCGACGAGGTGAAGACCCACGCCGGCCAGATTCTCGGCATGCAGCTCAAGACCCACCAGACCGGCCCCGAGGGGCAGAAGGTGCGGCGCCTGCTGATCGAGGAGGGCGCCGACATCAAGGCCGAGCTCTACGTCGGCATGGTGGTCGACCGCGTGACCCAGCGCGTGTGCCTGATGGCTTCCTCCGAGGGCGGCATGGACATCGAGGAAGTGGCGGCGCACACGCCGGAAAAAATCCACAAGGTCTTCGTCGATCCGGTCGCCGGCCTGACCGACGCCGAGGCCGACGCGGTCTGCCGCAAGATCGGCATTCCCGAAGGCAGCGTGGCCCAGGGGCGCGCGGTGCTGCAGGGGCTTTACAAGGCATTCTGGGACACCGACGCCAGCCTGGCCGAAATCAACCCGCTGATCGTCACCGGCGACGGCCGCGTCGTCGCGCTCGACGCCAAGATGAACTTCGATTCCAACGCCCTGTTCCGCCACGAGGACATCGTCGCCATGCGCGACCTCGACGAGGAGGACCCGGCCGAGATCGAAGCCTCCAAGTTCGACCTCTCCTACATCTCGCTCGACGGAAACATCGGCTGCCTGGTGAACGGCGCCGGCCTGGCGATGGCGACCATGGACACCATCAAGCTGTTCGGCGCCGAGCCGGCCAACTTTCTCGACGTCGGCGGCGGCGCCACTACCGAGAAGGTGACCGAGGCTTTCAAATTGATGCTGGCCAATCCCAAGGTCAAGGGCATCCTGGTCAACATCTTCGGCGGCATCATGCGCTGCGACACCATCGCCAACGGCGTGGTCGCCGCGGCGCTAGAGACGCACCTGTCGGTGCCGCTGGTGGTGCGCATGCGCGGCACCAACGAGGATCTCGGCAAGCAGATCCTCAAGGAATCCGGCCTGCCCATCATCACCGCCAGCGACATGGCGGATGCTGCGCAGAAGATCGTTACCGCCGTGAACGGTTAAGGAAAAAACATGAGCATCCTGATCAACAAGGACACCCGGGTCGTCACCCAGGGCATCACCGGCAAGACCGGCCAGTTCCACACCAAGATGTGCAAGGAGTACGCCAATGGCGCGAACTGCTTCGTCGCCGGCGTCAATCCGAAGAAGGCCGGTGAGAGCTTCGAGGACATCCCGATCTACGCCACCGTCAGGGAGGCCAAGCAGCAGCAGGGCGTCAATGCCTCCGTGATCTACGTGCCACCACCCTTCGCCGCCGCCGCGATCTGGGAAGCGGTCGAGGCCGACCTCGACCTGGTGATCTGCATCACCGAGGGCATTCCGGTGCGCGACATGGTCGCCCTCAAGGAAAAAATGCGGGACCGCATGCAGAAGGAAGGCCGCAAGACGGTGCTGTGCGGCCCCAACTGCCCGGGCATCATCACGCCCGACGAGATCAAGATCGGCATCATGCCGGGCCACATCCACAAGAAGGGCCGCATCGGCGTGGTGTCGCGCTCGGGTACGCTGACCTACGAGGCCGTCGGCCAGTTGTCCGACCTCGACCTCGGACAGAGCACGGCCGTGGGCATCGGCGGCGACCCGGTCAATGGGCTCAAGCATCGAGACGTGCTCGAGCTGTTCATGAACGACCCGGACACCGACGCCGTGATCATGATCGGCGAGATCGGCGGTTCCGACGAGGAGGCCGCCGCCGAGTGGTACTCGAAGGAGTGCCGCAACAAGAAGCCGGTGGTCGGCTTCATCGCCGGCGTCACCGCGCCGGCCGGCAAGCGCATGGGCCACGCCGGCGCCATCATCTCCGGCGGCAAGGGCACGGCACAGGAGAAACTGGCGGTGATGGAGGCCTGCGGCATTCGCACCACCAAGAACCCGGCGGAGATGGGCAAGCTGCTCAGGTCGGTGCTGTAAAAAGTCGGCGCTGAAGACGCCGCTGCGCTACAAGGCGGTCGAGCAGGAAACGCTCTCCTCGCCTTAGCGGATGGCGGGACGCCGGCAACCCGCATCAAGACAGCGCCGGCGAAAGCCAGCGCTGTCTTTTTTTGCCATTAAAATCAGCCCATGGATATTTCCTCTCCCGACTTCTGGGTCGCCGTCCTCCAGATCATCGCGATCGACATCGTGCTGTCGGGCGACAACGCCGTGGTGATCGCGCTGGCCTGCCGCAACCTGCCGCCGGCGCAGCGCAGGAAGGGCATACTCTGGGGCGTGGGCGGGGCCATCGGCCTGCGCGTGGTGCTCACTGCCTTCGCCGCCGCGCTGCTCGGCTATCCCTATCTCAAGCTGATCGGCGGCGTGCTGCTGCTGTGGATCGGCATCAAGCTGCTGCTGCCCGAGCCGCCCGAGGGGCACGACATCGAAGCCTCCGACAAGTTGTGGAGCGCGGTCAAGACCATCATCGTCGCCGACTTCGTGATGAGTCTCGACAACGTGATCGGCGTCGCTGCCGCGGCGAAGGGCTCGGTGGCGTTGCTGCTGTTCGGGCTGGCGGTATCGATCCCGCTGATCGTGTGGACCAGCCAGCTCTTCCTCAAGCTGATGGAGCGCTTCCCCGTCATCATCACGCTGGGCGCAGGTCTGCTCGGCTATGTGGCGGGCAGCATGATGGTGTCCGACGTGGCGATCAGTGCCTGGGTGCAGGCCGCGATTCCCGCCGCACCGCAACTGGCCGGCGCCACGGGGGCGGTGCTGGTGGTGGCCGTCGGCAGCTGGATGGGGTGGCGCCAGGCGGCGCGCGAGGAACGGACGATACTCTGATGGCGCTCTACTTGGGCGAGGCCGACGTCCGGCAATTGCTGACCATGAATCTCGCGCTGGAGGCCGTCGAGGCCGTCCACCGTGCCCACGGGGCCGGCCGCGCCATCGACATTCCGCGCCAGCGCAGTCGCACGCCGGGTTCAGCTCTGCACATCCTGCAGGGCGCGCTCCTCGACGAGGGGGTGATCGGCTACAAGGCCTATACCACCAGTCGCGAAGCCAACCGCTTCCTCGTCCATCTGTTCGATGCCGCCAGCGGTGCCCCCGTGGCCGTCATCGCCGCCGATTTCCTGGGCATGATGCGCACCGGTGCGACCGGCGGCCTCGCCGTGCGCTGCCTGTCGCGGCCGCAGGCCGCGGTGGCCGGCGTGTTCGGCGCCGGCTGGCAGGCGCAAAGCCAGATCGAGGCGCTATGCCGGGTGCGGCCGCTGCGACTGGTTAAACTTCACTGTCGGAACGAGAGCAGTCGCCGTTCCGCCAGTGCCGACTTTTCGCGCCGCTTCGGCGTCGAGGTCGTTCCCGTGGCCAGCGCCGAAGAGACCGTGCGCGGCAGCGACATCGTCGTGACCATCACCACAGCTGCCACACCGCTGTTCGATGGCGACTGGCTTGAACCGGGTACGCACGTCACCGCTGCCGGATCCAATAGCCTGATTCGGCGGGAAATCGACGAAAAATCCGTGAACCGCGCCGGCGTCATCTGTGTCGATAGCCGGGCCACGGCATTGCGCGAGGCCGGCGACCTGCTGCCGGCGCTGGAAAAGGGGCGCCTGCATGAGGGCCAACTGATCGAACTGGGCGAGGTGCTGTGCGGCACGCGTCCCGGTCGCACCGATCCGGGGCAGATCACCCTGTTCGAATCGCAGGGCATGGCCATCCAGGACCTTGCCGTGGCGGTTCGGCTCGTGGCCTTGGCCCGACAACAGGGCCTTGGCAAGGAGTTGCCCTATTGAGAAATCCATTGACGTAGTTGAGGTTTGGCTGTAAGAATTGCCACTATGGCCCTGTTTCTATGAGCAGTTGTTGCAAAACGGGGCTGCGCTGAAGCGGAATGGACAGGGGGAGTCCCAGCATTGGGCAAGGCCAATTTCTGGAAGACTGACTGGTTTTTCGGGCTCGTCGTGAGCCTTGTGGTTCTGGTGCTCAGTCGCGGTGACCTGCTGCAGAGCCTGGAACGCAAGGCCTATGACTTGGGCATGGGGATGACTTCGCGCACTCCGTCCGAACGCGTCGCCGTCATCGCCATCGACAAGCAGAGCCTCGACAACATCGGCCGCTGGCCGTGGCCGCGCGACGTGCTTGCCGACATGGTCGAGAAGCTGTCCGCCGCCAAGGCCAAGGTCGTTGGCACCACCATCCTCTTCTCCGAGCCGCAGCTTGACCCCGGCCTGGCCTATATCAACAAGCTGATCGAGCTTTACACCCAAGCCGGTGGTCTGCCGCCGACGGCCACGCCCGAGGAACTCGCCGCACAAAATCCGCTGCTGGCGCAGATGGCCGCCCTGTTGTTCGAGGCCGAGAAGAAGCTCAATACCGACCGCCGCCTCGCTGCCGCCTTCACCCAGGCCGGCAACGTCGCGCTGCCCATGCTGTTCCGCCTCGGCGAGCCACAGGGTCGCCCCGACCGCGAACTCCCGGCCTACCTCAAGAAAATGGCGGTCAAGCCGGGGCAGGGCGCATTTGCGCCGTTCCCGACTTCGAGCGCGGATGCGCTGGTCGTCGAGTCGTTGGGAAATGCCGCGGCGGCCGTCGGCCATCTCAATGTCACTCCCGACGTCGATGGCGGCATCCGCAACGAGCCGCTGGTGCTGACCCACTTCGATCAGACCTACCCGGCGCTGTCGCTGATGATCGCGGCGAAAAGCCTGAATCTCACGCCCGCCGACATCCAGGTGAGCCCGGGCGAGTCGGTCAAGCTCGGCAAGCTGCGCATCGGCACCGACGACGCAACGCGCATGCTCACCTTCTTCTACAAGGACCGGGATGGCGGCCAGCCGGCCTTCCCGGTCGATTCCTTCTTCGACGTCAAGAGCGGCAAGATTCCCCTCGACAAGTACCGCGACAAGGTCGTGCTGATCGGCGCCACCGCCGCCGGCGTCGGCAGCGTCTTCGTCACGCCGGTTTCGCCGTCCATGTCATCGGTGCTGATGCAGGCGCACACCGTGTCGTCCATTCTCTCAGAGCATTTCTTCGTCGCGCCGAGCTGGGGTTTCTGGGCCGAGAAGGGCGTATTCCTGCTGGTCGCGCTGTATCTGATCGTGCTGCTGCCGCGGCTGTCGGCCGGCCTGGCGGCAGGCGCCACGCTGCTGTTGCTGGCCGTGCTGGTCGGTGCGCATTTCGGGCTGATGACGACGCAGCTGATGTGGCTGCAGCTGATGGTGCCGGCGACCCTGCTGCTGGTCGGCCACCTGCTGCTGACGGTCAAGCGCTTCGCCGTCACCGAGCGCGGCAAGGAGCAGTCGGATCTCAATTCGGCCGAGTCGAACCGCATGCTCGGCCTCGCCTTCCAGGGCCAGGGCCAGCTCGACATGGCCTTCGACAAGCTGCGCAAGTGCCCGCTCGACGAGCAACTGATGGAGAACCTCTACAACCTGGCGCTGGATTTCGAGCGCAAGCGCCAGTTCAACAAGGCCGAGTCGGTGTTCCGCTACATGGCCGGCTTCAATCCCAAGTTCAAGGATCTCGAGCAGCGCCTGACCCGCGCCAAGCAGATGTCGGAGACGGTGATCCTCGGCGGCGCCTCGGCCCACCCCGGCGGCACCATGATGATGGGCGAGGGCACCGAAAAGCCGATGCTGGGACGCTACCAGATCGAGAAGGAGCTGGGCAAGGGTGCCATGGGCGTGGTCTATCTCGGCCGCGACCCCAAGATCAACCGCGTCGTCGCCATCAAGACCATGGCCCTGTCGCAGGAGTTCGACGAGGACGAGCTGAAGGACGTCAAGGAGCGCTTCTTCCGCGAGGCCGAGACCGCCGGCCGCCTCAACCATCCGAACATCGTCACCATGTACGACGCCGGCGAGGAGCACGACCTCGCCTACATCGCCATGGAGTTCCTCAAGGGCAAGGACCTCGTGCCCCACACCAAGCCGGCCAATCTGCTGCCGCTGCCCAAGGTCATGAATCTCGTGATGCATGTGGCCGAGGCGCTGTCCTACGCCCACGCCAACAACGTCGTGCATCGCGACATCAAGCCCGCCAACTTCATGTACGAACCCGAGTCCGACCAGATCAAGGTCACCGACTTCGGCATCGCCCGCATCACCGACTCATCCAAGACCAAGACCGGCATGGTGCTCGGCACCCCGAGCTACATGTCGCCGGAGCAACTCGCCGGCAAGAAGATCGACGGCCGCTCCGACCTGTTCTCGCTCGGTGTCACCCTCTACCAGATGTCTTGCGGCAAACTGCCGTTCGAAGGCGAGTCGATGGCCCAGTTGATGTTCAAGATCGCCAACGAGCCGACCCCCGACATCCGCAGCGTCAAGCCGGACCTGCCGGACTGCCTCGTCGCCATCATTGGCCGTGCCATGGTCAAGGATCCCGAGCAGCGTTACCAGACGGGCGGCGAGATGGCCAAGGACCTGCGTGCCTGCATGGGCGTCGTTGCGGCCGGCGACACGACCGGCGGCGTCGATATAGCCATATAGTTCACATGCCCATGAACATCGCCCAGGCCCTGCAGATCGTCACCCGTACCGACCCGGGGATGGTGCGCGCGCAGAACGAGGATGCGGTGATGGCCAACCCGCTGCGCGGCTTCGTGGTGCTGGCCGACGGCATGGGGGGTTACAACGCCGGCGAGGTGGCGAGCGGCATGGCCACGACGCTGCTCGGTACCGAGCTGGAAAAGGCCTTTACCCAGCGCCCGCCGCAAGAACGTGTCGAAGGCGGCAAGCTGTGGGCGCATGCGGCGCTCGAGGCCGAGATCGCCCGCGCCAATGGCGCAATCTACCAGGCGGCGCAGAGCCAGCCGCAGTACGCGGGAATGGGCACTACGCTGGTGACGGGGGTCTTCCACGACAACACGCTCACAGTGGCCCATATCGGCGACTCGCGCCTCTATCGGTTGCGTGGCGATGAATTCCAGCAGATCACGCGCGACCACTCGCTACTGCAGGAGCAGATCGACAGCGGCATGCTCACGCCGGAAGAGGCGCGGCATTCGCAGAACAAGAATCTGGTGACCCGCGCCCTCGGCGTCGATCCGACGGTGGAGACGGAGATCCGCGATTATGAAGTGCAGGTCGGAGACGTCTATCTGCTGTGCTCCGATGGTCTCAACGATATGGTCGAGGATGCGGAGATCGCGATGACGCTTTCCGCGCTGTCGGCCAACCTTGAACTCTGCGCCATGCAGCTGGTACAGATGGCCAACGATAATGGCGGCCGCGACAATGTTTCCGTTATCCTAGTCAAGGTGGTTGGGGATTACGGTACGCCGCGCGGTTTCGGTTCATGGCTTTCCCGGCTGCTGGCTTGGCTAAAATGATGTTGTCTTGAAGGAAGAGCGCGATGGATACGGCGAAACTCATACTCAGCATGGACGGTCTGGTGCTCAAGGAAATCCAGCTCAACAAGGAGCGGATGACCATCGGGCGCAAGCCGCACAACGACATCCAGATCGACAATCTCGCCGTCTCGGGCGAGCATGCCGTCATTGTCACCATCCTCAGCGATTCCTTCCTCGAGGATCTGGGCAGCACCAACGGCACCTTCGTCAATGGCCAGTCGGTGAAGAAGCACTTCCTGCAGAACGGCGACACCATCGAACTGGGCAAATACCGCCTCAAGTACATCAACGAGGTGGCGCAGCAAACGCCGGCAGCCGACTTCGAGAAGACCATGATCATGCGTCCCGGCGCGATGCGCCAGACCGCCGAGCAGGCCGCGACCAAGAGCATGGGCGACACCCAGAGCGGAATGAAGGGCGTCCCCCACGTCGAGGCGCATCCGCCGACGGCACCCGTCACTGCCGCGACGGCCGCCGCGGCAGCCACGGTTGTGCCGGGTGCCCTGCCGACACTGCCGCTGGGCTCGATCCAGGTTCTTTCCGGCGGCAATGCCGGCAAGGAACTCGAACTCACCAAGACCCTGACGACGCTGGGCAAGCCGGGGGTGCAGGTGGCGGTGATCGCGCGTCGCCCCCAGGGCTATTTCATCACCCACGTCGAGGGGGCGAACTTCCCCATCGTCGGCGGAAAAACCCTCGGTGCCGAGGCCCACAAGCTCGAGGATAACGACGTGATCGAGCTGGCCGGGGTCAAGATGCAGTTCTTCATCAAGAACTGACGCCGCAGGCGTCCCGCCAGCGCCGACTTTTTTCGGCCTCAGGTCAGCATAGCGCCATGAAACAGCACCTGCCCCGTTTTCTGCTGGGACTCCTGGTGCTGGTCGTGTTGCTCGGCCATGCGGCCAGCTTCTACCGCATCGGCTTCATCGAGCATTTCGACGCCATTCTTTACGACACCAAGGTGCGGCTGACCATGCCGCGCAACGTCGACGAACGGCTGGTCATTCTCGACATCGACGAGAAATCGCTGGCCGAGGTCGGTCGCTGGCCCTGGAACCGCGAGCGCATGGCGACGCTGATGAACAAGCTGTTCGACCGCAACGGCATCGCCCTGCTCGGCTTCGACATTGTCTTCGCCGAGCCCGATGCCAGCTCAGGCCTGCCGGTGCTCGAGTCGCTGGCGAAGAAGGATGGGCGCGAAGCCGGCATCATCCAGTCCATGCTCAAGGATCTGCGGCCGTCGCTCGACTATGACGCGCTGTTCGCCGCTTCGCTGCAGAAACGCCCCGTCGTGCTCGGTTACTACCTTTCGAGCAAGGAAGGCGGCACCAGTTCCGGCGCACTGCCGGAGCCGACTTTGCCGGCGGGAACGTTCGCCGGACGCAACATCGCCTTCACCAGTTGGGGAAATTTCGGCGGCAACCTGCCGGTGTTCCAGAAGAACGCGGCCGGCGGCGGCCATTTCAACCCGATGGTCGATTTCGACGGCCTCTCGCGGCGCGTGCCGATGCTGGCCGAGCACAACGGCGCCTATTACGAGTCGTTGTCGCTGGCCATGGTGCGCGCGCTGCTCGGTTTCCCCAAACTCGTGCCGGGTTACGCCGAGGGCAGCGGCGGCCCGGGTGACAAGGGGGGCTACGCCGGCCTCGAGTGGCTCGACCTGCCCACCGCACGCGGCACGCTGCGCATCCCGGTCGACGAGAACGTCGCCGCGCTGGTTCCCTATCGCGGCTTCCAGGGCAGCTACAAGTACATCTCCGCAGCCGACGTGCTCGCCGACCGCATTCCCGCCGAGCAGCTCAAGGGCAAGATCGTGATCATGGGTACTACCGCGCCGGGTTTGATGGACCTGCGGGCGACGCCGGTGGGCAGCACCTATCCCGGGGTCGAGATCCACGCCAACCTCATTTCCGGCATGCTCGACGGCGCCATCAAGTACCGTCCGGCCTATGTCCTCGGCGCCGACGTGTTGCTGGTGCTGGTCGCGGGCGGCGTCATGGTTTTCCTGCTGCCGCTGCTCTCGCCTTTCCGCGCCAGCATCGTCGCCCTGATCGTGCTGCTGTTCCTGCTCTCGGTGAACCTGTCGTTCTGGCACGCCGGCAACATGGTGCTGCCGCTCGCAGCCGGCCTGATTCTGGTCGCGCTGCTCTACGCGCTGAACATGTCGTGGGGCTATTTCGTCGAGTCGAAAGCCAAGCGCCAGTTCACCGAGTTGTTCGGCCAGTACGTGCCGCCCGAACTGGTCGACGAGATGGCGAAGAATCCCGAGGGCTACACCATGGAAGGGCGCAAGGCCGAACTGACGGTGCTGTTCTCCGACATTCGCGGCTTTACGACGATATCGGAAGGCCTGCAGCCGGACCAGTTGGCCACGTTGATGAACCTCTACCTCGGCGCGATGACCGAGGTCATCCGCAAACGCCGCGGCACGCTCGACAAGTACATCGGCGATGCCATCATGGCCTTCTGGGGCGCCCCGGTGGGGGACGCCGAACATGCCAGGAACGCCGTGATCACGGCGCTGGAAATGCAGCAGGCGTTGCACGGCCTCAACCCTGAGTTGCTGGCCAAGGGCTGGCCCGAGCTGAAGATCGGCGTCGGTGTCAATACCGGTACCATGACCGTCGGCGACATGGGTTCGCCGGTGCGCAAGGCCTACACGGTGATGGGTGACGCGGTGAACCTCGGCTCGCGCCTCGAGGGCATCACCAAGCAGTACGGCGTGGGCATCATCGTCGGCGACGCCACCCGCGACTTGACCAGGAAGGATTTCGTTTATCGCGAGCTCGATCGAGTGCGGGTCAAGGGCAAGGCCGAGCCGGTCGGCATCTTCGAACCGCTCGGCCTCGAGGGGCATGTGGCGAAGGAGGATCTGGAGGAGCTCAAGCTCTGGAACCAGGCCCTGCGCGCCTACCGTGCCCAGGACTGGGATCAGGCCGAGGTGATGCTCCTCAACCTGTCACGCATCCGGCAATGTTACCTGTATGATCTCTACGCCAAGCGTATCGCCCATTGCCGGCAGGAGCCGCCGGGCGAGGGCTGGGACGGCGTGACGACATTCGAGACCAAGTGATGACCTGCATGAAGGCAAGCGCATGAGGACTAGGGCATGAAAGTCCGCATCCTGGGCTGCAGCGGCGGCATCGGCGGCCGCCATCTGCGCACGACCTCGATGCTGGTCGATCACGACATCCTGATCGACGCCGGAACCGGGGTGGCCGATCTTTCGATCGCCGAACTGGCGCAGATCGACCATGTGTTCCTGACCCATACCCACATGGATCACATTGCCTGCCTGCCGCTGCTGATCGATACCGTCGGCGACATGCGCAGCCGGCCGCTGACCGTCTACGCGACCGATGCGACCATCGAGATCATGCGCGCCCATATCTTCAACTGGGCGGTGTGGCCTGATTTCTGCGAGATCCCGAACTCGAAGAAACCTTTCATGCGCTACGAGAACCTCGCCCTCGGCGAAACAGTCGATCTCGAGGGGCGACGCATCACCCCGCTGCCGGCCAATCATACGGTGCCGGCGGTGGGCTACCAGCTCGACTCGGGCGATTCCAGTCTGGCTTTTTCCGGCGACAGCGGGCCCTGCCCCGAATTCTGGAACGTCATCAACAAGATCGACAACCTGCGCCACCTGATCATCGAAACCGCCTTCTCCAATCGCGAACGGCGGCTGGCGACGATCTCGAAGCACCTCTGCCCGAGCATGCTGGTCGAGGAACTCGCCCACCTGCAGCGCGACGTCGAGATTTACATCACGCATCTCAAGCCGGGGCAGATCGAACTGACCATGCAGGAAATCGAGGACGGTGTCGGTGAGCTGCGGCCACGCATGCTGCAGAACAATCAGGTCTTCGACCTTTGAGGCCGGCGATGGGCGCAAACCTCAACGACTCTGTCGTGCCGACCCTCACCCGGCTGCAGCCGCTGGCGGCACTGGGTGTCGACAGCCTGCGTGAGCTCGCGCCGCATTGCCACCGCGAGCGGGTAACGCGCAATCTCGATCCATTCCAGTTGCGCGACTGGCAGGGGCAGGTTGTCTATCTGGTCAAGGGCGAACTCAAGCTCGAGTTCGCCGATGGCGTGGTCCAGGTCATCGTCGGCGGCTGGGGCGACGCGCTCTATCCGATCGGTCGCGGCCAACTCGTGCCGGCGTTGACCAAGGCGATCACCGATGTCGAAATTCTGCGCTTCGACGAGGACCTCGTCGACATCATGATGACCTGGGACCAGATCGCCGCACCGGGGCAGGAAGCCGCCAGCGACGGCGAGGCCACCGACTGGCGCACCATGTCCGGCATGTTTGCCGTGCAGAGCCTGACCCAGGGCGTATTCGCGTCGATGCCGCCGGCCAACATCGAGCAGCTGCTCGGTCGCTTTCAGCGCATCCAGGTCAAACGCGGCGAGCAGATCATTCGCCAGGGTGACCCCGGTGACTACTATTACCTGATCGAGCGCGGTCGCTGTGCGGTGACGCGCGAAGTGGCGGGTGCCCGGGTCGAACTTGCCGAACTGCGCGAGGGCGACTCTTTCGGCGAGGAGGCCCTGATCGCCGACACGGCGCGCAATGCCACCGTGGTCATGAAGACCGATGGCATGCTGTTGCGTCTCGACAAGAGCGACTTCATGGATCTGTTGCGCGAGCCGCTGTTGCAGCGCCTGTCGCCGGCAGCGGCGCAGCAACGTATCGCCAGCGGCGCCAAGTGGCTCGACGTGCGCTTTCCGGCCGAATATCAGTGCGACGGTCTGCCCGGTGCCATCAATGTCCCGGTCAATGAGATCCGTCACGCCATCGCCGGGCTGGATCCGGGCCGGGAGTACATCGTTTATTGCCAGACGGGCCGGCGCAGTTCCGCTGCCGCCTTTCTGCTGTCGCAGCGCGGCTTGCACGCGCATCTGCTCGAAGGCGGCCTCAAGGCCCTGCTTGCCACCGCCACGAGCAACCAGAACAAGGAATAGATATGACCCCCACGCTCACCATGTTCGCTGCCCCCACAGGGGGCGTTAACCCCCTCGGGGCGGCCCTGCGGGGGCTGTCATGAGCACCGTAATGTCCTCGCCACAGGATCCGGGCGGCCTCTCCGACGTCGGCAGCAGGCTGGCCTTCTTCAAGAATCTCCAGACAGTCACCAACAAGATCCATGCGACGTCGAATCTCGACGAGATCATGCTGGAACTGTCGCAGGACGTCTGCAGCCTGTTCAACGCCGATCGCCTGACGATCTATTCCATCGGCGAGGACAAGGCTTCGATCGTTTCCAAGGTCAAGACCGGTCTTAACTCCTTCAAGGATCTGAAGCTGCCGATCGCCGACCAGAGCATTGCCGGCCACGTCGCACTGGCCCGCAAGATCGTCAACATCCGCGACGTTTACGACGAAGGGGAACTGAAGTCGATCCACCCGCAGCTGCGTTTCCTGCAGGAAGTCGACAAGCGCACCGGCTATCGCACCAAGCAGATGCTGGTATCGCCGGTCGTCGATGCCCAAAACGGCGACCTCATGGGGGTCGTCCAGATCATCAACAACAAGGCCGGCGTGCCCTTCGCCGCGGTCGCCGAGGAAGGCATCAAGGGCCTCTGCGAAACGCTGGCCATCGCCTTCAACCAGCGCAACAAGCCGGCACAGGTCGCCAAGTCCAAGTATGACCACCTGGTGCTCGATGCGATCATCGCCGCGCAGGAGCTCGAGTTGGCGACCCGTACCGCGCGACGCAAGAACGTCGATGTCGAGGAAATCCTCATTACCGAGATGCAAGTGCAGCCCGACAAGATCGGTGCCGCCTTGTCCAAGTTCTTCGGCGTGCCCTACGAAACCTACCGCAGCGACCGCATCAAGCCGGTCGACCTGATGAAGAACCTGCGCCGCGAGTATGTCGAGCAGAACCAGTGGATCCCGGTCGAGGAGACATCGGAAGGCATCGTTGTCCTGTGCATGGATCCTGAACAGGTCAAGGGCTCGCGCGTCGTCAACAACGTCTTTTCCCGCGCCAAGATCGTCTATCGCGTCACCACCGTGCGCGAATTCAAGCAGTCCGTCGACCTGTTCTTCGGCGGGGGCGGGTCGGCTGCCTATACCGACGACTCTTCCGTCGGCGATCTGCTCTCGACGCTCGATCAAGGCGAGATGGACGGCGAGGGCGTGGCCGAGGACGTCTCTGCCGCCGCCGACAACGAACTGGTCAAGCTGGTGAACAAGGTGATCGTCGACGCCTATCAGCAGGGCGCGTCGGACATCCATATCGAACCCGGCATCGGCAAGGACAAGGTCTCGATCCGCTTCCGCAAGGACGGCACGCTGAACAAGTACATCGAGATTCCCGCCAGCTACCGCGCCGCCATGGCAGCCCGCCTCAAGATCATGTGCGACCTCGACATCGCCGAGCGCCGCAAGCCGCAGGACGGCAAGATCAAGTTCAAGAAGTTCGGCCCGCTCGACATCGAACTGCGTGTCGCCACCATTCCGACCACCGGTGGTGTCGAGGATATCGTCATGCGTATCCTGGCCGGCGGCGAACCCATCCCGCTCGACAAGCTCGGCGTGCTGCCGACCAACCTGGTCAAGCTCAAGGAGTGTGTGTCCAAGCCCTACGGCCTGTTCTTCGTCTGCGGCCCGACCGGTTCGGGCAAGACGACGACGCTGCACTCGGTGCTCGGCTACCTCAACACCGCCGGAGACCAAAATATGGACGGCCGAGGATCCGGTCGAAATCACGCAAAAGGGCCTGCGCCAGGTGCAGGTTAACAAGAAGGCCGGCCTCGACTTCCCGATGGTGATGAAGGCCTTCCTCCGCGCCGACCCGGACATCATCATGGTCGGCGAGATGCGCGATGCCGAAACCACGGGCATCGGCATCGAAGCCTCGCTGACCGGTCACCTGGTGTTCGCCACCCTGCATACCAACAGTGCGCCGGAGTCCATCATCCGCCTGCTCGACATGGGCATGGATCCCTTCAACTTTTCCGATGCCCTGCTCGGCATCCTCGCCCAGCGCCTGGCCAAGCGGCTGTGCAAATGCAAGGAGGCCTACACGCCGGACGCCGATGAAGTGCGGCTGTTCATGACCGAATACTGCGGCGAACTGGTAAACACCGAAACCTTCAAGAAAGATCAAAAAGCCGCGATGGAGGCGACCTACCAGCGCCTCGTCAAGGATTACGGCAAGGACGGCAAACTCCAGTTTCACCGCGCCAAGGGTTGCGAAGCCTGCAACAAGAGCGGCTACAAGGGCCGTGTCGGCTTGCACGAGCTGATGGTTGGCACCGATGCGACCAAGAAGCTGATCCAGGAGCATGCCCGCGTCGCCCAGCTGGTTGCGCAGGCGCTGGAGGATGGCATGCTGACGCTGAAGATGGACGGCATGGAAAAGGTGTGTCAGGGCGTCACCGACATGAAGCAGGTACGCGCGGTCTGCATCAAGTAAGTGTAAGGGGATTCCCTATGGACTCGGTCGAAGACCTGTTCCGCCGGCTCGAACAACTCAATGCCATCGGCGCTTCGCTCTCCAAGGAGCGCGACATCAACCGGCTGCTCGAGAGCATCCTCGTCGCCGCCAAGACCATCACCCATGCCGACGGCGGAACCCTCTACCGCGTGACCGAGGACGGCCAGGCGCTGCGCTTCGAAATCCTCCGCACCGACTCGCTGCACATCGCGCTGGGCGGCACCACCGGCAACCCGATCACCTTCCCCAATCTGCCGCTGCACGACGACAAGGGCAATCCGAACAATTCGCTGGTGGCCGCCTACGCGGCCCTGCACGACAAGACGGTCAATATCGCCGACGCCTACACCGAGGCCGGGTTCGACTTTTCCGGCACGCGCAAGTTCGACGAGCGCACCGGCTACCGCTCGCAATCCTTCCTCACGGTGCCGATGAAGAACCACGAGAACGAGATCATCGGCGTTCTCCAGCTCATCAACGCCAAGCAGCAGGGTAGCGGCAAGGTCGTACCCTTCTCGGCATCGGACCAGCGCCTGGCCGAGTCGCTCGCTTCGCAGGCGGCCATCGCCCTGACCAACCGCCAGCTGATCACCCAGCTGGAAACCCTGTTCGAGTCCTTCATCAACCTCATCAACCTCGCGATCGACGAAAAATCACCCTACACGGGCGGGCATTGCCAGCGCGTGCCCGAGCTGACGATGATGATCGCCGAGGCGGTCAACGCGACCAGCGAAGGTCCGCTGGCTGACTTCCAGATGACCGACAAGGATCGCTACGAGTTGAAAATCGCCGGCCTGCTGCACGACTGCGGCAAGGTCACCACGCCGGTGCATGTCGTCGACAAGGCGACCAAGCTGCAGACGCTGTTCGATCGCATGCATCTGGTCGATACCCGCTTCGAGGTGCTCAAGCGCGATGCGGAGAACCATGCGCTGCGCCAGCAGCTCGCCCTGCGCGAAGAGCGCGATGCGGCGGCCGAGGACGCCATCTGGGACCGATGCCAGGCGGAGCTGGCCGCTCTCGACGACGAGCGACAGTTCCTGCGTCGCTCCAACATCGGCGGCGAGGCCATGTCCGAGGCCGACCAGCAGCGCGTGCGCGACATCGGGCAGGGCCACAAGTGGCGCAACGTCGAGGGGGTGGAGGCGGATTTCCTGACAGACGACGAAATCGAGAACCTGAGCATCCGCGCCGGCACGCTGACCCAGAAGGAGCGCGAAATCATCAACTACCACATCGTCGCCACCATCAAGATGCTGGAGCAGTTGCCATGGCCCAAGCACCTGCAGAGCGTGCCCGAATACGCCGGCGGCCATCACGAACGCATGGACGGCAAGGGCTATCCCAAGGGCTTGACGCGTGAGCAGATGTCGCTGCAGGCGCGCATGATGGGCATCGCCGACATCTTCGAGGCGCTGACGGCGCGCGATCGGCCCTACAAGCACGGCATGAAGCTGTCGCAGGCGCTGTCGATCATGGAGAACTTCAAGAAAAATGGCCATATCGACCCGGACCTATATGATGTGTTTTTGCATCAAAAGATCTTTTTGAAATACGCTCAGCGATTCCTCGATCAAGCGCAAATCGATATTGGCGCAACATCATCATCTTGGGGATGACAATTTTCATCACCCAGCCGCCCTAGAATCGTCACCGCGCCCCCTAGAATCGTCACTTGACCCTGGGAAAATCGTGAAAAATGTCACAAAAATTGGCCTCATTTCTCTGGCACGAACTGTGCTTTAATTTCATTGCGACGGATTCCCGTCATGTCCAAGGAGAGAATCAATGATCAAGCGTATGCAAAAGGGTTTTACCCTGATCGAGTTGATGATCGTGGTTGCGATCATCGGCATTCTGGCGGCGATCGCCATTCCGCAGTTCAGCGAGTACACGAAGAAGGCCGAGAACAAGGCTGCGCAATCCGATGCGCGCAACTTCATGACGGCTGCCATCGCCAACTCGAACAACTAAGAAGGAACTCGCCATGAAAATTTCGAAAATTCTTGCAATCGCCACCCTTGCTGTCGCAGCGGGTCAATCGTTTAACGCAATTGCGGTGACGGCTACTGCATGCACCGGCGTAGCCGGGTCCATCACCCCCTTTGGTACTGTTGGCGAGTCGCGGAGTGACACTACGTCGTTCGTGAAGACCGGTTTCTCGGTCCAGTGCTCGAGCAATGTGTGGATGAACTACAATGACGTATCGGCCACTGTTTTTGGCGTGGCTGCAGCTTCGGTCAAGGGTAATCAGGTCGTGGGTGGCAACAGCAACGGCGGTGCGATCAAGCAGATTGGATCCGCGTGTCCGACGACTGGTTGTACCTCTGCTCTCGTGAATTCTGCAACGACCCACGCTTACGTTACTGGCGGTTCCTGATATCCCAGTTTTTTGGAAATGCCCAAAAAGCGTGCCTCGGCGCGCTTTTTTGGTTTTGTAGGGGTGCATTCCTTTTGTAACGATGGCGAGTGGGCGAGAAATGCAAGCGCAGGTCAAAAGCAAGGGCAAGGGCGGCATTAAGCACGATGCACACTTTTCGCGTCTGAATGACCTGCTCGAGCGCGGCGAATTCGGCCGCCTGGCCGATGCAAGTCGCGAGGTCCTGCGCGGCAACAAGCAGCATCACTTTGCTCACAAGGCGCTGACCACGGCGCTGCTCGAGTTGGGGCAGGTCAAGGCCGCGATCCCTGCCCTGCAACTGGCGGTGCGCAAGTTTCCGAACGACCCGGAACTTCAAAACAATCTGGGCATCGCCTTTTCGCTGAATCTGCAATGGCCCTCCGCCATGAGGAGCTTCGAGCAGGCACTGAAGCTCGACCCAACAAACGCTTTGACCCACAAGAATCTCGGGTTGGCGTATTTCCGCATGCACCGCTGGTTCGATGCCCTGCCGCCGCTGATTCGCGCCATCGAACTTTATGACGGCGAATTCGTCGAGGCGGTTGAACTTCTGGCGAACGCGCTTGGCGAAGCCAACAAGCTGGAAGAAGCCAAGGAGTGCATCGAGGAACTACTGTCCGCAAGCCCGGATGATCGCGGCCATTTGGCGACACTGCTCTCGGTTAGCTTCAAGCTCTGCGACTGGCGCGAAAGCAGAGAATTGCTGGCGCGTCTGCAGGCCAATATTTTCGACCCGTCCCGCCCGGGGGGGATGTGCAACCCGTTCACTCTCTTTTACCTGCCCGGATTTTCGCAGGCTGCCATCAAGCAGGCTACGGAATATTTCGTCAGTCTCAATCTGCCGGCCAGATTGCTGGACCCGCAAAGTCATGGAGATGACGTTTCCGGTCTGAAGGCGCTGCAACCGGCGGTCGTCCAGTCAGCCATCGATGTCCGCAAGCGCCCGCTGCGCATCGGCTATCTTTCGGCCGACCTGCGCAACCATCCGGTGGGACTGGTCATTCCCGAGATCATCGAATGCCATGATCGCAATGAGGTGTTTGTGATTGCCTACGCCTTGTCGGCGGATGACGGCAGCGAAATTCGCCGGCGGCTGCAGGCGGCGTTCGACAATTTCGTGGTGGTCGGCGAGCAGGATCACCTGGCGATCGCGGAGCGGATGCGCACCGACCGAATCGACATTCTGGTGGATCTGCATGGATGGACCTCGCTGGGCCGTCCCGAGGTGTTGGCCCTGCGCCCGGCGCCGGTTATCGCCAACTGGCTGGGTTATGCCGGCACCCTGGGCCACCCCCGCTTGGCCGACTACATTATTGGTGACCCGGTAGTTACGCCCATCGGCGAGGCCGACGATTACACGGAGACGATTGCGCAGCTGCCGCACTGTTATCTGCCTTACGATACGAAACGACCGGTTGGCTCGCCGCCGGATCGTGTTAGTGCGGGGTTGCCGGAACAGGTGTTTGTATTCTGCTGCTTCAACAACGTCTACAAAATCAACCCCGAAGTATTCGACCTGTGGTGCCGCATACTCGCGGCCTGTCCGGGCAGCGTGCTCTGGCTCTCGGGCCGGCGCGAGAGCGCCAGAAGCAACCTGTGCCGGGAAGCCGAACTGCGCGGCATCGAGCCGGAGCGCATTGTTTTCGCCCCCGCCGTGGATGGCCATGCCGAGCACTTGGCGCGCATTTCTCTCGCCGACCTGGCGCTCGATCCGTTTCCGTACAACTCCCATTCGACGGGACTGGATACGCTGTGGGCGGGCGTGCCCATGGTCAGCCTGCGCGGCGACACCTTTGCCGGCCGGGTCGGGGCCAGCATGCTTGAGGCGGCCAATCTGTCGCATCTCGTTGCCGCATCGGCTGAAGATTATTTCCGGATTGCGACGCGATTGTACGAGGCACCGGCAGATTTGCAGGCCTGTCGCCGTGTTCTTGTAGACGGACAGGCTCGGCGCGAGCTCCCGGTTTTTGACATGATGGGGTTTGCCCGCGACCTCGAGTCCCTTTACCGCCAGATGTGGCAGAACCACCTTGGTGGCCGGCGTGAAGCTATTTTGGCGGAAGGCAGCAGGATTACCCACTCAGGCCTGTAAGGTGTTTGCCGGCCAGTGAGTGGGAAGAGGAAATCGTATCATGTCGAGTTTGCAATGCATGCTTGAAGATGAAACCGCCGCGATTCAGCCGGCAGATTCTTGCATTAGGGGAATGTGATGTGGCAGTTTGTGCTTTCGACGTGGCGTGCGGGTATCCGCAGTCGCAGCATCCGCGCTGTCTTGGTGGTCGGCCTTCTGCTCGTGGGTGTCGCTTATCTTTCCGCCTCTTTTTCACCCCGGCAACCGAAGACCGTGGCGCTGGATGTCGGCCTTTCGGGCATCCGCCTGTCGTTGGTACTTTTTTCACTGTTCTGGGTACTGGAAATGTTGGGGATGGAAATCCAACGGCGGACGGTGTTGTTCTCGCTGAGCTATCCGACAGCGCGGGGCAAGTACCTTTTGGGACGATTTCTGGGGGTTTCGAGCCTGCTCGGCGTTGCTGCACTGTTGCTCGGCGGACTGCTTTGGGTTGTCGTTCTATATTCCGGAGGTAACTACACGCAGGGGTTTTCGATTGCCGCGGGATCGGCCTATTGGGCGACCATTTTCGGTTTGTGGGTTGATGTGGTTGTGGTGACTGCCTTCACCGTTTGGGTGGCCAGCATTTCAACGGTGACGATGCTACCCCTGGCCCTGGGACTCGCCTTCGCAATGGCGGGGAAAAGTCTGGGTGCCGTGGTCGACTACCTTGCACAAGGTGCGGAAGGAGACCCCAACATTCAGCGTCTGGCACCGCTGATCGATGCGATCCAATGGGTGTTGCCCGACCTGTCGCGGCTTGACTGGCGCTTCTGGCCAATGTACGGTCTCATGCCGGATCAGGCTGCGGTGACTGGTAGCCTCGTGCTGGCGGCCAGTTACATTTCCGCATTGCTGGCGCTGGCAGTGATGATGTTCAAACGTCGTGAGTTCAATTAGTTCAGGACTGCATTGCGGTGATCAAAGCATTGCTCAATCGGGGATCTGGACTGACGTTTCTGTGTGCAGCGGCGCTTTTCATGGCCACTGTGGATCACATGAAATCTGTGCCGAGAAAGGAAGTTCGCGTCGAGATGCAGGTGGCGCTGCCGTTGTTCGTGCAGGTATTCCTGGCGGCGGGCGATCGATTCCTTGCGGCAAATCTGGCGTCAATACGGGCTTTGGTTGTCGATACGCGAAAAATGCGTAACGAGGATTACACCGTGCTGGCCAAGGTCCAGGTCGATGCTTCCTGGCTGAACCCGGCCCATGAAGACAACTACTACATCGCCGCATCGATATTGTCCTGGAATGAGCAGGTTGATCCGGCGCAGACGGTGCTGGCGCGGGCGACCAAAGCGCGTCCCTTCGACTATCAGCCGGCGTTCCTCTATGCGTTCAACCAGCTTCACTTCAAGGGCGATGCCGTCGGCGCCTCGGCGTGGATGCGTGAGGCTGCCGAACATCTGCCGGAAGGGCAAAACCGCCTGCACATGCAGAATCTCGCGGCAATCTGGCTAGACCGGGCAGAGGACAGCGACCTGGCCATCCGTGTGGTGGAGGCCATGGCAGAACAGGCCAAGCGTCAGGATTTCAAGCTTTATCTGCGTACGCGCGTTGTGCGCCTGCGCGCATTGCGCGATCTGCGACTCGCGGTTGCGGTGTTCGAGCAGCGTTTCTCGCGTGCGCCCAAGGCACTCGATGAACTTGTCAGCGCCGGTTGCATCAAGGAAATACCGAACGACCCAATTGGCTTTGGATTCGCCCTTGATGGCCAGGGACGAGTAGCTTTGCGCAAATCCCCTCCTGTACCTGGAAAAAATGAATAACGCGATTTCCATCTCGGACCTGAGAAAAACCTACCCGCAGAGCTGGACTTCCCCGCCATTCGAGGCACTCAAGGGAATTTCACTCGAGGTGGCGCCAGGCGAAACTTTCGGCTTTATTGGTCCAAATGGAGCGGGCAAGAGTACTGCGATCAAGATTCTGACCGGTGTCACGTCAAGCAGCAGTGGCAAGGCAAGCCTCTTTGGCTTGGATGTCTCACTCCCCGAGTCGCGGCAGGGCCTCGGCTACGTTCCGGAAAACCCCAGTCTGCCCGACTACCTGACGCCGCTCGAAATTCTCTCGATGGGCCTCGCTCTCAATCGCCGCAAGCCGGCGAACTCCCGGGAGCATTGCCTGCACTGGCTGGAACGTTTCGGCCTGGCGGACGTCGCCGGCAAGGTGGTGCGCGGTTTTTCCAAGGGTATGGCGCAGCGCACCGCGCTGGCCCATGCGATGGTCGTCGAGCCACGCCTGCTGATTCTCGACGAGCCGCTCTCCGGCCTCGATCCGGTCGGCCGCCGCGAGGTGGTGGACATCCTTTCCGACTATAGGAAACAGGGCGGTACCATCTTCCTGACATCGCATGTGCTGCATGACGTCGAACGCCTCGCCGATCGCTTCGGCTTGATTCACAAGGGCGAACTGCGCGCGGTTCGCGCGCCGGCCGAGCTGCTCGGGCAGGACGAAATGGTGTCTGTGCGTTCGCGCGGAGCGCTGGCCGTTCACGGTATGGCGCCGGAGACGGCGGGTAGTTGGTACGCCGAGGTTCCGCGAGCGGACCTGTGGTCACTGCTGGAGCGGCTTCACCGGGCCGACCACGTGATCGTTGAAGTGAAGCCGACGCTGTCGCTTGAGTCGGTCTTTCTCCGGATCGTCCGGCAAGATGCCGTTTGACCGGGGGGGGCGGCGCGAACGGCCCCTGTTGCTGTTGCTGTCACTCCTGCTGGTGGTAATTTTTTTCACCGGGGTCTTCGTGCGTTACGGCGGCGCTGGCCACGACGACGAGTTCATCTTCCTCTGGGCCGGGCGCAGCCTGGCGACACACCCGTGGTTTGCCAACGTCAACGGTGACCTCGAGGACATGGTCTCGTCTCCGTTGACCGGGTTGGTAGCTGCAGCTGCCGACAGGCTGGCGCCGCAGGGCAGCTTGGTCGTATTCAAGCTGTTCGGTCTGATGGCAGCGGCAGCCGTGCTGCCGCTCGTCGCCATGACGATGGCCCGCCTCTGTGGCACGGGCACGGGACTGCGGCTGCGAACCGCTTACGCATTGCTGGCGGCACTCGGCGTCGCACTTGCGCCGACTTTTGCCTACTGGGCTGCCGGCGGCATGGAAACGCCGTTCCAGGCGCTGGCCCTCCTGTTGCTGGCTCTGGCGCTGGCGGCACAGCGGACGATGCCGGGCGCCTTTCATGCCACCTCGCTTGCTGTCGCCGCAACAACGGTCGTGCTGTTGCGTATGGAGGGACCGTGGGTCCTGTTGCTGGCGCTACTGGTGCTGGCCGGAGGACGCGACCGGATGCGGCTGCAGGCCGGCGACATGATTGCGCTGGGCCTGCCCGCGGCCGTCTTCGCGCTGGTCGCCATCTGGCGATATCAACATACGGGGGCGGCGTGGCCGAATCCCGTTTACGCGAAAGGCGGCGACATCGCCGAACTGATCCCGCTCGGCCTGGCTTACGTTTACCGGCTTTGCCCTGTCGACACCGCTTGCCGCGCTGCTGCAGTTGATGACCTGGAGCATTTTCCTGCTGCTGTGGTTTGGCGGCTCAGGGCGACTGGCCTTGGTGCCAGCCGAACGTTCCCTGCTGCTGGCGCTATCAGGGCTGGCCGTGGGACAGGACCTGTTCACGATTTTCGCCGGCGGCAACTGGATGAGCTATTACCGATTCTTGGCACCCACATTGCCGTTGAAAATGATCCTGCTGATTTGGGCGGTGGCTCGCTGCTGCCCGCGCAGCCGGCCGGCGTTCCTGGCCACCTGGCTCTTTCCCTGCTTGTCGTTGGGCAATTGTTTCAGTCGGGGCGAAATCCGAACTACCCCGACTTCGTCGCTGAGCCTGCATGGCTTTGGCCTCTACCGGCAACGGCGGACCTGGCACAGTTGCAGCGGATCATCCTGCTTGCCAGCCCGGCGCACGCGCGCGATGAACGAGAACTGCGTCCCTTCGTCGCTACCTCGCTTCCGGCCCTGTTGCCGGCAGGGCGGCCGCTGTGTATCGCCACTTACCAGGTCGGCTATTTTCCGTGGATGGTCCGCGAGAGCTTCGGGCCAGGGCAGGTACGGATCGCCGATACGCTGGGCCTCAACGACCGCATCGCCGCGCGCCGGTCTGGACCGCGCAATCCGTTCGGTGTCTTGGACGGGTTTGCCATCGACCGGCTGCTGCAGGCGGGTGAGCCGACACTGTTTCGGCTATGCGCCGGACAACCCGATCTCGTCTACGTGTTGCAGGCGCCGCCTGCGATGCGCGCCAACATGACCGCGCTGGGCTACCGCTTGGTGTGGGACCGCCCGGGCGCGGTGATCTTCGGCCTCGGTTACGGTCATGGCTGAACCGCTCTTCGCTCAGCCCTGGCGCAGCTACCGCTGGCTGATGCTGGCGGTCGGACTTGCCTGTTCGTTTGCCGGCGGTCTGCACCTGCTTTGGATGCCTCACGTTTCCTATGATCCGTTCGCGCCATTCCGTGTGTTTTGGATCACGCTCGAAGGCAGCTATTTCCCGCTCGCGGCCCTGCTGACCTGGCTGGCCGCGCGCGCACCCGGATGGCGTGCCATGTCGCTTGCAACCCTCTCGGTCAGATCCGTTCTGCACAACCTGGTGCTGGCCCTGCTCTCCGCGCTGGTGCTGGCCAAACTCCTGCGCTGGCAGGGGAGCGTCAATCTGGTCGCGCTTGTGGCATGGCTTTTCCTTTCCTTGCAGGCGTCGCAGATGACGCGGCACGAGCGTCAGGCGGCGCTGATCGAATGGCTCATCGTCGCGGTTCTGTTCGCGGCCGCCAGCTATGCGTTTACCGTCATCAAGGCCGGGCTTTTCCATCTCGGCGTGGCCCAGGATGCGGCGATAATCGAGGCCGAGTCCATGCTGTTCGGGCAGCCGCCGCTCTACCAGCGGATGGCGGATCTCGGGGCAGGCCTCAGCGATGTCGCTCTCCGGCTCGCGGAAACCGTTTACTTCCAGTTTTTCGCCCACATGCTGCTGGTATCGATCTTCCTGGGTGCCCGCCGTGACGGCCTCGAACGGCGCCGCTACGTCACGGCGCTGATCGTCTGCTATATCGCCGGCGCCGTGGCGTACTACGTCCTTCCCGGGCTCGGCCCGGTGTTCCATGATTCTGCGCGCTTCGGTTACCTAGAGCCGGCCTTGCAAACGACGCGAACCATCCAGGAGAAACTGGCGTACAACACCGGCGCCGCGCAGAAGGGATTTGTCGGCCTCGAACAACTCGACGTCTATGCCTTCATCGCCTGCATGCCAAGCCTGCACCTTGCCCATGAAGCTGTCATGCTGTATTTCTCGCGCCATTCGCCGATCGCCTTCGCCATGTCGGCGCTGTTCTTCGCCGCCTCATGCGTGGCGGTGATCGTGCTCGGCTGGCATTACGTGTTGGACATCCCCTTCGGCATTCTGCTCGGCATCGCAGCGCTGCTGCTGGCCGTGCGCCTCGTCCGGGCAACGGCTCAGCCGCGGCGGTAGCGCCGTGCCAGAAAGGTCGCCAACAGAAGGCCGGCCAGTGCCAGGGGGGCGGTCGCGATAAGCAGCGGTGGCCGGTAGCCCAACACCAGGCGGCCCTGTGCGTGCGCGGGAATGCTGACGGCAAGGAAGATCTTGTCCACGATATCGACCGGCAGGTGCTGGTCGTCCAGCGCGAAGCCATAACCCGGATAAGACAGGCGCGAGAAGATCATCTGCCGCGACTGGTCGGTGGCATTGGCGACGAGCAAGGTCTCGGACATGACCTGCGCCGCGCCTTCGGTGCGCACCTCAAGACCGGGATCGATCCAGGCGACGGTACCCGGGGGTCGCTGTTGCGGCGTTGCGCGGCGATAAATGAACGCGTCACCGGTTGTCTCCGCCAGCCGCCATTCGCCGGGCCAATCGACCGGGGCCAGAGTGAAGCGTGACTTCTTAACCCGGATCTCCTCGATGTTGAGCAGTTCGTCACGGCGTAATGACAGCCCTTCGGGAACTTCGAACAGGCTTTCCACCGCCTTGCTGCAGGAATGGCCCCATACATTGAAACACATGGCCTTTTTCAGGCCGGCATGCGGCAACGCTGAATAGCCGTTGATGGTGCGCGGGATGGACCACAGCGCCATCGCTCCCGAGGGCATGGTCGGGTCGGACTCGAGGGCCGCGATGAGGTGGCCGACCTTGTTCTGCACCCGGTTCTCGGTCCAGTTGTGCAGCAGTAAGGTGTTGCCGGCGAACGGTTCGATCGGGGACGTGCGCGTCACGGGAAGCCGGGTCGGACCCTTCCAGTCCGGTACGTTGGGATGTCGCGGCCACAGTGAGTGGACGGCGGTGACCATCGCCAGAGTGGTGACTGCGAGAAAGACGGCTGGTACTGCAGTGCTTTCGCGGCGAGCCATGGCAGGCAATCCGATCAGGAACAGGATCCCGAGGAGCGAAAGTATGGCTTGGCGATCCAGTTCCAAAGGGTCGCTCGACAGGCCGAGATAGAGCATAAATGCGGAATAGATGGCCAGTGGAAGACGCGCGGCAGTCATGCTGCGGCGTGCCTCCTCGTGCGTCAGCAGCAGCACGGACAGCACGATAAGCATCATCTGGTAATACGACACGAAGCGCATCGGCCATCGCAGGAAGAGGAAATATTCCGGTCCCAGCGATAGGACCACGAAAACGAGCGCGGCGAGAATTACCAGGGCAAGCGCAGGCTCTTGCCGTCGTTGCCAGATCTGATGACGGCACACCAGCAGCACCGGCGCGACGAACCAGGTGGCGAAACTGAGCGGGGCCTCGGCGATCCAGCCGTAGATGCGATTCACCTGGGGCAGATAGCCGGGCCAGCTCATTGCCAGCAGCATTTCGATGGTGCCGACCATGTCGCCCGAATTTCCGATGCTCGAACGGCGCTCCGAGAGGAAGGCGTAGCCAATTACCGGCGCGATGGCTGGCAGGGCAAGAAAAAGCGTGGCGATGCCGCCGCCGAGAATGGCCGTAGCGCGCCGGCGGTCGCCCTGTTGCCAGGCGACGAATGCGAACAGCGCGATGAAGAGGCCCAGGGCGATCCAGCCGTGCGGCCAGCCGCTGATCATCGACAGTGCACCGAACAGCACAGCCGGCAGCAGCCCGCGCCCCTCAACAGGAATTTCGCCCAGAAGGCCAGCGCCATCAGCATCCAGGCGTCGGCCACCATGGCGTTCCACCAGGCGGCGGCATACCAGTAGGAGACGATGCTGGTATTGGCGCAGGCGATGCCGGCGGCGGCGGCGTAGGCGGCGCGGCCACCGAGATTGACGACCAGCAGGTAGGCTCCGAGTGCCAGCACCAGCAGGTGGAAGGTGGCGAAGACGAAGGCGGAGACGGCGGTTTCCGGCACCGTCAACATCCAGGCGTAGAGCGCGAGAGAGAAGGGGTTGAACAGGGCGAACTGGCCCTCGCCGATGAGGTTGCCGCCGAGCCAGCTGCGGTCGGATATCCACGGCATGTGGCCCATGCGCAGCTGGCTGCCGATCTCGTAGAAGGTCGGCAGGAACAGATGCATGTTGTCGTCGTAGTGGTAGTAGCCACGGGCGAACAGCTCCGGGACGGTCGCGCCAGCCAGCGTGCCGAGGACGAGGACGAGCGGCCACAGCCATGGCTTGGACGAGTGGGGGGGGATTGCTGGGTCGTGTTAAGCAGCTGCGCTCCTCGTGGTACTCGTCGTCGACGTTGACGTCCCAGATGTTGCTCTTGTCGGTGCGGCCGGCGAGCGATGTTGTCGACGGCGAGCCGTCGCGGTGAGCATCGAGTGGTCCTGGTTGTTGTAGCGGTGCATGCCGTTGCGGCCGACCAGGAACAGGTTCTCGATGCCGTCGACGAAGCTGCCGCACGCACGGCGAACTGCGTCATAGGCGCCGAAGTAGGCCGGGATAGGCCTTCGGCACGCGGATCACCGTGCGCATCGAGCACGTCGGCCGGGTCGATCAGGCCGATCTGCGCCAGTTCGCCGGCCGCCGAGCGCGCTCATGCTCGTCGTCCGGCAGGCGCCACAGGTCGTCGCCCTCGCTGGCAGAAGTACTCGAGCCCGAGCCAGACCTTGGTCGGGTCGGCGACCAGCGCCGGGCTCCAGTTGTTGAAGATCTGCAGCCGGCCGAGCCGCACGTCGGGTTCCTGGATGTAGATCCAGTTGTCGGGCAGCATGTTGCCGGCTGCCCGGCGCGGCGCCGCTGCGGTCGGCTGCGCATTCGCGTCACCAGCAGGCCGACGGTGATGAAGTCGCGGTAGGGCAGTGCCGCGGCGACGTCGCGCACGGCGGCCGGCGCCGGCGGGTCGCAGGCCGCGCGACCAGATCCTTGACCGGCATGGTCGAGATCACGTAGTCGGCAGGCGAGCGTCGACAGTCTCGCCGGTCGCGGCGTCGCGGCACGCGACCGCGACGATCGCGCGTCTGCCCGTCGATCGCACGCACGGCCTGCTGGCCGAAGCGGATCTCGCCGCCGCCCTCGGCGCACGCGCTCGCGCCACGTCCTCCCACAGCTGCCCGGGCCCGAGCCGCGGATAGAGGAAATGCTCGATCAGGCTGGTCTGCGTCGCCTGTGCGCCGGCTGCCGGCGCGCGGGCCACGATCGCGCGCAGCGCGTGGCGCACGGCTCGACGAGCGACAGTCCCTTGATCCGCTGCGCGCCCCACTCGGCGCTGATGTCGGTGCAGGGCACGCCCCAGACCTTCTCCGTGTAGTCCTTGAAGAACGTGCGGTACAGCTCGCCGCCGAAGCGGTTGACCAGGAAGTCCTCGAGCGTTCGCTCGGGCTGGCGCGGAAACAGCGACGCCCAGGCATAGCTGACGCCGATCCTGACGCAGCGCACGAGGCCCAGATTGCGCAGCGTGTCGCAGGTTGAGCTTGATCGGGTAGTCGAAGAAACTTGCGCAGGAAATAGATGCGCGACAGGCGGTTGCGCACCAGCATCACGCGGTCCGCGTCGTTGCCGCCGTGCCGTCGGCGCCGACTGCTCTGCGCTGTCCCTGATAGGCGATCTCCACCGTCGCCGCGGCAGCGCGAGCGGCAGGATCTCCCGCCACCAGTCCATCACCCAGTCGGACTTGGAGAAGAAACGGTGGCCGCCGATGTCCATCCGGTTGCCGTTGTACTCGACGGTGCGCGAGATGCCGCCGACATCGTCGAGGCCTCCAGCACGAGCGGCCGATGTCGGCCGTCGCAGCAGTTCCAGCGCGGCCGTCAGGCCGGCGGGGCCGGCGCCGATGATGATGACGCGAGGGGGCGTCATGGCGCCTGCCGCTCCATGAACAGGATGCTGCGACGTAGGGCGAAATTGAAGATCAGGATCAGCGCCGCCGCAACGATCTTCGACATGAGGTAATGCACGCCGAGCCGGCCCGTGAGCAGCCACATGATCGCGTTGTTGAGCGCCAACCCTGCGATGCCGATGAGTCCGAAGATGGCAAACTCATGGCTGCGGCGCGCCACCGCGCGGAAATCGAAGATCCACGCGACGCAGAGCAGGTAGTTAACCCCCAGCCCCAGTAAGAAGGCCAGCGAGGCCGAGGTCAGGTAGTGCAGTCCGAGGCCGTCGGTGAGGATGAATAAGGTGACGAAATCCACCACGAAAGCGAGGCCGCCGACAAGGATGTATTGGGCGAACTGGCGAATCAGCTTGCGGGAAGGCACGTCAATCGCGAGGAGGGGGGGGATTTCGCAGGGAAGTGCAATCATATAGGTAGAACGGTCCGCCGTAATGTCCCGCGGGGATGCGTTGCACGGGCATGCCGCCGATGATGCGGCCGAGCACCACATGGTCGAGCAGGGTGTCACCGCAAAGGTGCCGCAGGCCGGCCGCGGCCGCGACGCCGGTGGGGCGCGGCATCGTGGTCATCGGCACCTGCTGCGAGCGGCGCCAGGCCAGCGCTCCGCCCGGGTTGAGGCCGGCCGCGCGGCTGCTGCGGCGCATGAATTCGTGTGCGGTTGCCGCGGAAAATATGACGCCGGCGCCTTGTGTCGGCGAGACGTAGTTTGCCCGGCGCAAGCCCAGCCAGGGTATGTCGACGCCATCCTCCCAGTACATAAGGCACCGTAGGGCGCATGCTCGGCCACACGGCCGGCTAGATCCTGCCAGTGACCGAAGGCTTCGCGCTCGCGGGCTGCCGGTGCATTCCAGTGCATGCCGCAATAGGCCGCGAACGCGGCGGCGGTGACCGCCAGCGCATGGCGGCTGCGCGGCCAGCGCTGGCCCGTCCACCATGCCGCGGCGCCGATTGCAGGGAAGAGAAACCAACTGGTCTGGGCGATGAAGTGGAAGAAGCTGATCGCCTGTGTTCCGTGGCCATGAACGGCGAAGGCAGCGGCGCCTACCATGACCGAGTCAGCCGCCTTATCCACCGCTATCGCGGCGACGGTGGCCCACGCTATCACGGGAACAATGCGGTGCAATGATATGTCGAGGCGCATTCGCTGGTGGGCGATGAGCAGCGGCGCAATTACGCATGCGGCAAACAGACCGCCGTTGTCGAACTGTCAGGATGGCGCCGGCCATGCCGGCCAGCAGCAGCCGGGCGAACGACGTGCGGGGCCAGAGCTCGCGTAGCAGCCAGACGGCGGCAGCGATGGCGAGGATTTTGACAAGCCAGAGCATCCGCCACGGTTGCAGTTGTACGACTAGGGCGCTTGGCCAGATTACCGTCAACAGGGACAGTGCTGCGCCGACAACAAAAGCGGCGAGACCGCCGATCCAGGCGCGCTGTGGCGCGCCTTCAGCGCGGGCCGCAGCGGTTGCGAGGATGAGACAGAGCAGCAGCGGTTCGTGGAATTCGTGCGCCGGCCATTGAGCCACGAAGGCGAATGAACTTCGTTCGTTGGCGATCTGCAACCAGGCGTCGTCCATCGTGACCAGAAGTTGGCCGAATGGTCCGATGCCGGCAATGGCAAGCGCAATCAGGACGGTCGTCGCCGTGCCCGCAAGCCAAATGGCCATATGCCTAGGAAAGCCTGCTACCGCGACGAATATGGCTGCGGGAAGAGCCATCGGCGGGTGCAGGGTGGCAGTGAGGAAGAGGGCGGCAAGCGCGAGCCGAGGGTGCGCTCCCAAGGCGAAAGCGATGGCCAGCAAGGCGGTTGCCTCAGACCAGATGCGGGCGGTCAGGAAGGTTTCGGCGTAGGAGAAGACGCCGCCGGAACCGTAGTTTGAGGGCAATACCGCGACGAGCATCAATGCGAACCACAGCGAGCGTTCCCGCAGCAGATGCCGGAATACCGCGATCAGCGCGATTATCCAGAGGGCATGGGCTGTCGCGAGCAGGACGGTTGCTGCAAGGGGAAGGTCGAGCCAGCGGATGGCCGTCGCGTAAATCGCGGTAAAGACGGTGTATTGGTCCTGCGAGCCATAGGTGAAAAAGATGTCGCCACGGAAGGCTCCAGGATCGATCCGGCGTAATGACTGGGCGGCATAGAGGACTGCGTCATGCCAGAGGCCGCTGTAACGATGTGTTGCCAGCCAGGCAGCAGCGAAAAGGGCGGCTGCGGTCGCCGTCAGCCAAAAGTCTGGCAGCCGCCCATGCGGTAGGCCTGCTTCTGCATCGATACCGCCCTTCATGGAAGATCAGGCCGGCCGGTGGTGGCTACGGCGGCATTGAAGTAGCGCAGGCTGACCGACGATAGGCCGTGCGCCGGGAACAGGTCGGGCCAGCATCCTTTCGATCATGACCTTGCTAGCGCCGTAAGGAGACAGCGGCGCGATCGGGTGCTTCTCGTCGATCGGCACGTACTGCGGTTCGCCGAACACGGTTGCACTCGAGGAGAACACCAGCTTCAGGCAGTCGTGGCGCACCATCGTTCTCGAGCAGGTTGAGCGTGGCGCTCTGACGTTGTTGGCAAAATAAAAATCCGGCAGATGCACCGATTCGCCGATCTGGATGCTGCCGGCGAAGTGCATGACTGCGTCTAAGCGGTGGCCTGCGAACAGCGAGTCGAGCGCTGCGGCATCGGCGAGGTCGCCGCGCACGACGATATTACCCGGTACCGCTTGCAGCGGGTGCTGTGGCGCGCGATCGAAGACGACGGGCGTGTGCCCGGCCGCGAGCAGCGTCGCGGTCATTTGCGAGCCGATGTAGCCGAGGCCGCCAGTGACCAGGATCTTC
Organism: uncultured beta proteobacterium; assembly: GCA_963709555.1. Lineage (GTDB taxonomy): Bacteria > Pseudomonadota > Gammaproteobacteria > Burkholderiales > Rhodocyclaceae > Sulfurisoma. The sequence goes on from CAVPWR010000008.1 coordinate 256,563, forward strand.
ATGCAGTCTGGATTTTCGTTGCGTCGGCCATTATTCGAAGTGTAACGCGCCGCTAGTGTTATTCGTAGCGCAAAGCCTCGATCGGCAGCAGGTGCGGACGCCTTGCGTCGCCGGATAGTAGCCGAAGAAGATTCCCACAGCCGCGGCGAAGCCGACGGCCAGGCCGATGGACGGTGAGCGACAATTCGGTGCGCCAGCCCGCCAGTTCGCCGACGAGGAAGGAGCCGCCGATGCCGAGCAGGATGCCGATGACGCCGCCGATCAGCGACAGCGTCACGGCCTCGACCAGGAACTGGGAGAGGATGTCGCGGCCGCGGGCGCCGACCGCCATGCGCAGGCCGATCTCGCGGGTGCGCTCGGTGACCGAGACCAGCATGATGTTCATGATGCCGATGCCGCCGACCAGCAGGCTGACCGAGGCGACGGCGGCGAGCAGCATCGCCAGCACCTTGGACGATGCTTCCTGTGCCTGGAGGATCTCGGACAGGTTGCGGACGAAGAAGTCGTCGTCCTGGCCCGGCTGCAGGCGGTGGCGCTGGCGCAGCAGCTCGCGCATTCTTTCCTCCGCCGCCTTCATGTCGACGTCCTGGCGGATCTTGACGGTGATGGACCCGACGCTGCGCGACTTGGCCATGGCGCGAGGCGCCGAGCACGCGCTTGCGCGCGGTCGAGATGGGCATCAGGATCACGTCGTCCTGGTCCTGCCCCATCATGTTCTGGCCCTTCTTGTCGAGGATGCCGATCACCGTCAGCGGCACCTTGCGCACGCGGATCACCTGGTCCAGCGGGGTGGCGTCGCCGAAAAGGTTCTTCGCCACGGTCTGCCCGATCAGGGCGACCTTGGCGGCGCTGTTCATCTCCGCCTGCTCGAAGCCGCGCCCTTCGGCGATCGGCCACTCGCGTGCGTCAAGGTAGTCGGGCGTGATGCCGTAGAAGGAGGTCGACCAGTTGGCGTTGCCGGCGACGACCTGGCCGGTGCCGCGCAGGCTTGGTGCGGCGGCGGCGATTTCCTCGAGCTCGCGGCCGATGGCGTAGGCGTCGTCCTCGGTGATGGTCTGCTGGCTGCCGGCGCTGCCGCGCGCGCCTCCGGAGAGGGGCGCGCCCGAGAACACCATGATGATGTTGGAGCCGAGGCTGCGGATCTGGTCCTCGACGCGCGCCTGGGCGCCGTTGCCGACGGCGATCATGACGATGACCGCCGCGACGCCGATGATGATGCCGAGCATGGTCAGCGCCGAGCGCATCTTGTTCACGCGGAGTGCGGCCAGCGCGATGCGCAGGGTGGCCTTGAAGTTCATGCCGTGGCTTCCGCCGGCAGCGCGGCGAGCGCCGCCGCGGCATCTATCGCCTGATTCGCCCGATCCTCGACAACATGGCCGTCGCGGAAGGTGACGATGCGCGAGGCGGTCGCGGCGACGTCATGCTCGTGGGTGACGAGGACAATGGTGATGCCCTCGCGGTTGAGCGTCTGCAGCAGGGCCATGATCTCGACGCTGGTGCGCGAGTCGAGCGCGCCGGTGGGCTCGTCGGCCAGCACCAGCATCGGGTCGTTCACCAACGCCCGGGCGATGGCGACGCGCTGCTGCTGGCCGCCGGAAAGCTGCGTCGGCTGGTGATCGAGACGATCGCCGAGGCCGACCTGGCGCAGGCGATGCGCGGCCCGATCGTGTCGCCCGCTCCCGTGGTCTCCGGCGTAGAGCAGGGGCAGGGCCACGTTGTCGAGCGCGGAGGTTCGCGGCAGCAGATTGAAGTGCTGAAAGACGAAGCCGATCTTGCGGTTGCGGACGATGGCGAGCTGGTCGGCGCTGAGGCACGAGACCTCCTCCCCGCCGAGCCAGTATTCGCCAGCGCTCGGATGGTCGAGGCAGCCGAGCAGGTTCATGAACGTCGACTTGCCCGAGCCGGAAGGCCCCATGACCGCGACGAATTCGCCGGCGGCGATTTCGAGCGAGATGCCGCGCAGGGCGTGCACGGTGGTGCTGCCCATGCGGTATTCCTTGGTGAGGCCGGCGGTACGGATCAGCGGCGCGCCGGAAGCCGGGGACATGGCGCGATCTCCGCTCAGAACAGGCGCATGCCTGGCGGCGCGGCTGCTTTCGTCGACGACCCGCCGCCGATAATGACCTGCGCCCCTTCGGCGAGTTCTTCGGAGAGCAGCTCGGTGGCGGTGCCGTCGGTGATGCCGAGCCGGACCTCGACCGCTTTGGGCTGGCCGTTGTTGCCCGGCACCCAGAGCTTGCCGCTGCGCCCCTTGCCCGGTTCGCCGGAGCCCTTGCCGGCTCGCTCCGTCTTGACATTACCCGACTTGGGTTCGTCGGAAGTCTGAGGCGGCTTGAATCGCAGTGCGGCGTTGGACACCTTGAGAACCGCGTCCTTCTGAGCCGTGACGATGCGCACGTTGGCGGTCATGCCGGGCAGCAGGTTGAGCTGGGGATTGGCGGCAGAGACGATGACCGTGTAGGTGACGACGTTGGAGACGACCTGCGCCGCCTTGCGTACCTGCATCACCTCGCCTTCGAAATTGCGGCCCGGGAAGGCGTCTACGGTGAAGGTGGCCTTCTGGCCGAGACGCACGCGGCCGACGTCGGCCTCGTCGATCGAGGTCTCGACCTGCATGTCGGTGAGATTCTTGGCGATGATGAACAGCTCGGGCGCCTGCAGGCTGGCGGCGACGGTCTGGCCGGTGTCGACACTGCGCTTGACGACGATGCCGTCGACGGGCGAGCGAATCGCCGTGCGATCGAGGTCGACCTTGGCCTGTGCCAACTGCGCTTCGCGCTGGCGCACCAGCGCCTCGCTGTTCTTGCCTTGGGCTTCAGCGACCTGAACCTGCGCCCTGGCGCCTTCGCGGGTGGTCTGCGCCTTGTCGCGCTCGGCAGGCGAGATGAAGTTCTTGTCGACCAGCAGCTTCTTGCGCTCGTAGTCGCGCTCTGCCTCCATCAGGGTCACCTTGGCCTGCAGTTGCTGCGCGCGCTGGACATTGACGGCGGAGCGTGCGGCATCGACATCGGCCTCGGCCTGACGCACCTTCTGCTGGAACGTTTCCGGATCGATGCGGGCGATCAACTGGCCTTCCTTCACCATCGAGTTGAAGTCGACCAGGATCTCCTTGAGTTGGCCGGAGACCTGCGAGCCGACCTGCACCGAGACCACGGGGTTGAGCGTGCCGGTGGCGGAAACGGCGGCCGTCAGCGGGCCGCGCTCGACCTTGGCAAACTTCCAGGTGGGGGCATCGTTGGCCGGGCCGAGCCACTTCCAGATGCCGAAGCCTCCGCCGATCACAAGCAGGGCGGCGAGGCCGATGATGAGGGCGCGACGTTTCATGCGGCCATTCTAGCGGATGGCCGGGGTTGGTCGGCGGTCAGGGTGTAACGGGATGTTGCCGCACCGCCGCCCCGCAAAAAGTTATGCGGAGCGGTATCCCTTGGGGCGGCGTTGGCGGCACGGTGAGCGGAGGGCGGCTCAGGCGATTCCCGGGTTTTTCTCCATCCCGATCAGCTTCGGCTGGTTGAGCGTGCGCGGCGTGACGACCTTCTTGTCGCGCAGCCACTTGCCCACCACGTCCCAGATCGGCTCGCCGGTCGCGCCCTCGCCGACCGGGGCCCAGCCCGCGACCTTGTACTTCCTGGCGGCGTCGAGCGGTTTGCCGCCGAGGCGCATGTCGCTGATGCGGCTGCCAACTTTCGCATTCGGATTGCAGGCATAGGAAAGGCCGCCGACGCGGACCATGTCGCCGCCCTGCTGGTAGTAGGGATCGGGGTTGAACAGGTTGTCGCCGACATCCTCGAGGATCATTTTGATCTGCTCGCCGCTCATGTCGGTGAGCGTCGACTGCGGGTAGGTCATCGCGGTCTGGTCCATCAGGTGCTCGAAGGTGATGGTCTGTCCAGGAAGGATGGTCGTGCCCCAGCGGAAGCCGGGCGAGAAACCGATTTCGGCGCCGCGCACGTCCATCATGGCGTCGAGGATCAGCTGGTCCCAGGAACCGTTGAAATTGCCGCGGCGGTAGAGCAGGCCCTCGGAGACGGCGAGCTTTTCCTCCAGCTTGGCCTTGTAGGGGGCGCGTACCTTGTCGATATGCGCCGCCATCCCGGCGTCGGCCGGCAGCAGGTTGGCGAACACCGGCAGCAGGCGGTACTTGAAGCCCGACACCTTGCCATTCTTGACGTCGAAATCGAGCACGCCGAGGAACTTGCCGTTGGAGCCGGCGTTGGTCACCAGCGTAACGCCCTTGGCGTTCTTCACCTGCACCGGCTGCGGCACGCCGTCGTGGGTGTGGCCGCCCATGATGGCGTCGATGCCGGTGACGCGGCCGGCCATCTTGAGGTCGACGTCCATGCCGTTGTGCGAGAGCACGACGACGACCTGGGCGCCCTTGCCGCGGGCCTCATCGACCACCTTCTGCATGCTTTCGTCCTGGATGCCGAAGGTCCAGTCCGGCACCATCCAGCGCGGGTTGGCGATGGGCGTGTAGGGGAAGGCCTGGCCGATCACCGCGACCTTGACGCCGTTCATTTCGCGCAGGGAGTAGGGCGAGAAGACCTGGTCGCCGAAGTCGGTGGTCTTGATGTTCTGGGCGAGGAATTCGATCTTGCCCTTGAAGTCTTTTTCGACGATTTCCTTGACGCGCTCGTGGCCGAGGGTGAATTCCCAGTGGCCGGCCATCAGGTCGACGCCGAGCAGCTTGCAGGCATCGACCATGTCCTGGCCCTTGGTCCACAGCGCAGTGGCCGAGCCCTGCCAGGTGTCGCCGCCGTCGAGCAGCAGCGCGCCGGGGCGGCTGGCGCGGATCTGCTTGACCAGCGTCGCGAGATGGGCGAAGCCGCCGACCTTGCCGTAGGTCTTGGCCGCCTGATCGAAATCGAGATAGGTGAAGGCATGGGCTTCGGAACTGCCGGGCTTGATGTTGTAGGCCTTGAGCAGGTGTTCGCCGACGAGGTGCGGCACCTTGCCGACGCTGCCGCCGAAGCCGAGATTGACATTGGGCTCGCGGAAATAGATGGGCAGCAGCTGGGCATGGCAGTCGGTGAAGTGCATCAGATGCACGTTGCCGAAGCGCGGCAACTCGTAGAACTTGTCGGCGCCCTGGGCAGCCAGAAGATCGCGCGAGTTGAGGGCGAAGCCGGCAGCCGAGGCGGCGGCGAGAATCTGCAGAAATTCGCGGCGGTTCATGGAAGACATGGAACGGACTCCTTCGGCAAAACGGGTCAAAAAAAGCCTGGCCGCGGCCAGGCTTCTCGTGAAGCGACGAATTACTTATTGACCGGCGACTCGGGATCGAGCAGCAGCGCGACCAGGTGCTTGATCTGCGCTTCCTTGAGCGCGCCGATGTGGCCGAAGCGCGGCATCTCGGAGCACAGGTTGTAAGCCTTGGCGTTGTAGATCTTGCTATAGACGTACTTCTGCATGTCGGCCGTGTTGCCGCGCAGCTTGCCGAAATGGAAGAGGCTGGGGCCGACGGTACCGTAGGAGGTTTCCTTCGGCGCGATCTGGTGGCAGTTGTAGCAGTTGCCACCGACCGGGAGGCCCGGTTCGTCGGACCAGGTGAAGCCGCGGCCGGACTGGGCGATCTTCTCGCCTTCCTTCCAGTCGCCCATCAGCTTGCCGTCGGCAGGATACTTGACGCCAGCCATCTGGTCGGCCTCGATGCGCTTGCCGATGGCTTCCGGCGGCTTGTTGCCGGTGCGGTTGCAGATGGTCTGCAGGCCATCCTCGGCAACGCGGTCGGCGCTGGCCTGGCCCTTGGTGACGAAGTCCTGCTTCATCATCTGCAGCGCCTTGGCGCGGTGGTCGCCGTCGGCGAAGGCGGGCGCGGCGACGAGGGCCGCGGCGGCGAGCAGGGAAATGCGTGCGGTGATTGTTCATGTTCTCTCTCCCTCGATCAGCGCTTGATGCCGGGACCGGTGTAGGTCGTGCCGTTGGCGTTGGCGGTCATGTAGGTCAGCAGGGCGGTGACGGTGTCCGAAGCGTATTTCGGCTCGGGGAAGCGCTGCTGGCGGAAGCAATCGTTCATGCGCCATTGCGATGTCAGCATCACGTTGCCGGTCATGCGGTAGCCGGGCCAGCCGAGCACGGCGGTCGCGGCACCCTTCTGGGTGGAGATGTTGGGCAGCTGCTGCATGCGGATACGCTTGCCGTCGGCACCGTGGCAGGTATTGCAGGAGAAGTCGTAGGGGCCGGCGCGGTACGCCACGGTTTCCTTGCCGATCTCATAGACGTCCTTGACATGCGGGTCCTTGAGCGGCACGGCGAACTTCATGTCCTTGGAGTTCGCGGCGACATAGGTGACGAGCGAGGTCTGGTCGGGCGTGTAGGTGCCGGAACCGAAGGGCTTGGCGTGGAGGTCGGCTTCCTTGAAGCCCTGCTTCTCGACCATGCACCAGACGATGCGGCGCTCGGCATCCATCACCTTGCCGGCATCGGCGAAGTAGCGCGGCGTCTGCACGTAGGCGCCCTTGACCACGCCGACGCCAAGGCCGAGATCGCAGCTCTCGGCGAGCGCGACGTTCTTCGGTCCGCGCTTGGCCTTCCACATTTCCTCGCCCTGGGCCTCGAACAGCTCGGCCGGGTTGCCCTCTTCGATCATCTTGGCCCGGAATTTCTCGAACTCGAGCGTGGCGGCGTCTTTTTCCTCAACTGGCGCGGCAGCCGGCTTGGCGGCTTTCTTGGCGGCCGCGGGTGCCGGTTTTGCAGCTGGCGCTTGCGCCAGCACCGGCGCTGAGGCCGCGATCAGCGCAATGACTGCAACTGCAGACAGGGCGAGTGCCTGTTTCATGATGTCCCCTCCATTAGGATTCCTGGAACGGGCGGCCGCAGCCGCCCGCCGGTGCTGCTTATTGTTTTTAGGCGATGGCGGCTTCGTCGGTACGCGAATCGCCCTTGTTGTCCTGCCACTTGACCACGACCTTGTCGCCGGCCTTGGCGCCCTTGACCTTGAAGCCGAAGACCGGGTTGGTCGAGATCGCGGTACCGGTTTCGGCCTGCACGACCACCTTGCCGCCGACTTCGACGCTGAACTGCTGGATGAAGAGCGCCGGGAAGGGCTGGTTGGTCTTCGGATCCTTGCGCTGGCCGGTTTCCATCGGGTGGCTCATCAGGATCTTGATGTCTGCAAAATCGCCCTTCATCTGGGCGCGAACTTTCATTGGGCTTCCCATAATCTTTTTTCCTCTGCTATCCGTTAGATGTCGATCAGCCGCCGCAACCGCCGGCAGTGACCTTGACTTCCTTGCTGGCCGTGTAGAACTTGCCGTCGGCGGTCTTGGCCACGGCACGGACGATGGAGGTCTGGCCCATCTTGATGCGCAGCGAAGCGTCGGCCATGGCGCCGTTGGCGAAATTGAACGCCGCCGTCAGCGGGGAGGGGTTCTTGTCCACGAACACAGCGATCGAGATCGTGTTGGGGATGCCGCTGCTGATGTCGATCGGCACGACCGCACCGTTCTCGGCAATATCCGGGGCCGTCAGCTTGAGATCCTTGCTCTCGGCCGTGGTGGCGGCACCGACGGCCTTCATCGCGGCCGGGGTGTCCTTGGCTTCGAAAGCGGCCTTGTTCCATTCGGCCGCCAGCACTTGGGTCGGCTTGAGCAGGCCGGCCGCGAGCGCAGTGGCCAGGACGCCACTGGCGCTGGCGCCCTTGAGCACGGTTCTACGCAAAGTATCCATGGTTCCTCCTGGGTTGAGAATTGGTTTACAGATGAAAGGATTGTGACTTAAGACGCAACAACGGTGAGGATTATTCCCTACAAACCAAAAAAATCTTACGACCGGTCAAAAGTCGGCGCTGGCGGCACGCCAATGGCCGGACTTGCCGCCCAATTTTTCCAGCAGGCGGATCTCGCCCATGACCATGCCGCGGTCGACCGCCTTGCACATGTCGTAGATGGTGAGCAGCGCGACGGAGACTGCCGTCAGTGCTTCCATCTCGACGCCGGTGCGGCCGACGGTCTGGGCGGTGACCTCGCAGGTCACGCTGCTGGCGGCATCGTCGAGGGAAAACTCGGCGGCGACCCGCGTCAGGGGCAGGGGGTGGCAGAGCGGGATCAACTCGGCGGCGCGCTTGGCGGCCTGGATCGCCGCGATGCGGGCAATGCCGAGGACGTCGCCCTTTTTGGCATCGCCGGCTTTTATCAGCGCCAGCGTGGACGGCTGCATGCGGATGGTGCCGGCGGCGATGGCAACGCGCTCGGTCTCGGCCTTGGCGCCGACATCCACCATGTGCGCCTGGCCGGCGCCGTCGAAATGGGTCAAGCCCTGGTGTGACATAGTTTTACAAATCCTTGCATCGCCTGACCGGCGAACTCCCGATCCGAAACGTTATCATAGCCGTCATGCGCTCCCCGTGGTTTCTTCCGCCGCTCGCCGCGGTGTTGCTGTGCCTGGCACCGGCCGTGGTGGCCGAGGGCCTGCCCGACCTCGGCGAAGTGGCCCAAGCCGATCTTTCGCCGCTGGCCGAGAAACAGATCGGCAGTTCCATCTTTCGCGAGATTCGCTTGCGGGAAGCCACGTACCTGGACGATGCCGAGGTTTCCGGCTACCTCAATCGCCTCGGCATGCGCCTGGTGGCGCAAAGCGGCGAAGCGAGGCAGGACTTCGAGTTCTTCGTGCTGCGTGACCCTACGCTCAATGCCTTCGCCATGCCTGGCGGCTATATCGGCGTGCATACCGGGCTGATCACGGCGGCGCAATCGGAGTCCGAGCTCGCCTCGGTGATCGCCCACGAAATTTCCCACGTCACCCAGCGCCACCTGGCGCGGATGATGGGCAAGCAGAATCAGGCGCAGATGCTGTCGATGCTGGCAATGGCGGTGGCGGTGCTGGCGGCGCGCAGCAACTCGGAACTCGCCACGGGTGCGCTGATGGCGGGGCAGGCCGTGGGCCTGCAAAGCCAGCTCAACTATTCCCGCGACTTCGAGCGCGAGGCCGACCGCCTAGGCATCAATCTGCTGGAAAAGTCGGGCTACGATATCCGCGACATGGGCACTTTCTTCGAACGGCTGCAGAACTATGGCCGGCTCTACGAAAACAACGCACCGGGCTATCTGCGCACCCACCCGCTGACCACCGAGCGCATTGCCGACATGGGCAACCGCATTTCCCAACGGCCCTACCGCCAGGTGCCGGACTCACTCGACTTCCTTCTGGTGCGAGCCAAGCTCAAGGCGCAGGACGGCGATGCGCGCGAAGCGGTGACTCACTTTGCCAGCCTGGTCAAGGAACGCAAGTTCGTCTCCGAGCCGGCGGCACATTACGGCTACGCCGTCGCGCTGACCCGGGCCAGGGACTGGGCCGGAGCCGAGCGCGAACTGGCGCAGGCACGCCGCCTCAAGGCGGCCGCACCGATGCTCGAGACCCTCGGTGCCGAGTTGCGCCAGCAGCAGAATGACCCGGAAGGGGCACTGCGCCTGCTGCGCGCCGCCAGCCAGCGTTATCCGCAGGAACGGGCGGTTGCCTATGCCCTGGTCGAAACCCTGCTGGCCGCCGGGTACCTCGAAGAAGCGGTGCAGTCCGCCAGCACCGATCTGCAACTCCATCCGGCGGACGGCCGCATGCATGGCCTGCAGGCAAAGGGCTACGCCCTGCTCGGCAAGGTGGCTCGCCAGCACCGTGCCCAGGCCGAGGTCTATGTCGCCAACGGACTGCTCTTGGCGGCCATCGAACAGCTGCAATTCGCGCAACAGGCGCGGGACGGAGACTTCTACGACCAGGCGCAGATCGATGCGCGCCTGCGCGAACTCAAGCGCCAGCAGGCCGAGGAAATGCGCCGCCGCTAGGTTCGTGCTGTGCCGGCTGCGGCAGGGATGCCGCAGCCGATATGCACATCAGGCCTTATCCTGGCTCTGATAGTAGTCCGAGAGAATCTTTGCAACCTCGGGGCGGGAAAACTCCGGCGGAGGCGCTTCGCCGCGGCCGAGCATCTCGCGCACCTTGGTGCCGGACAGCGTGATGAAGTCTTCCTTGGTGTGGCCCGGGGCTTCGCGCATCATCACCACGCGACCGAGCTTCTTCGACCAGGCGGTGTTGTCCGCCATGAACATCTCGATCTTCAGCGCGCCCTTGGGCACATCGTCGAAGATGGCTTGCGCGTCGAAGGGACCATAGTAGTCGCCCACGCCCGCGTGGTCGCGGCCGATGATGAAGTGCGTGGCACCCATGTTCTGGCGGAACACGGCATGCAGAACCGCCTCGCGCGGCCCGGCATAGAGCATGTCGAAGCCGTAGCCGGTCACCATCGCGCTGTTGGGCTTGAAGTACAACTCGACCATCTTGCGGATGCAGGAATCGCGCACCGGCGCCGGGATATCGCCTTTCTTCAGCTTGCCGAGCAGCATGTGGATGACCAGGCCATCGGTGTCCAGACGTTCCATGGCCATGTGGCAGAGCTCTTCGTGCGCGCGGTGCATCGGGTTACGGGTCTGGAACGCGACCACCTTTTTCCAGCCGTGCTCGGCAATCTCGTTGCGGATCTCGACCGCGGTGCGGAAGGTATCCGGAAATTCGGTCTGGAAATAGCTGAAGCTCAAGACCCTGATCGGGCCGGAAACCACGTGGCGACCGGCGGAATTGAAGGCCGCCACGCCGGGATGCTCCGGATCCGTCGTGCGATAGACCTTCTCGGTCATGAGGCGCATCTGCTCTTCGCTGGCTTCCTCGATCGCTGCCACGTCCATTACCGCCAGGACCGGATGTCCCTCGACATTGGGGTCGCGCAGCGCAATTTGCTTGTGGCCCTTGATGGTGCTGATGTCGTTGGTCAGGTTCAGGACCGGCACGGGCCAGAAGAGGCCGCTGGTGGTCTTCATGTGTTCCGCGGTGCTAAGGGCGTCGGCCAGATTCATGTAGCCGGTCAGCGGGTTGAAGTAACCCGACCCCATCATCACCGCGTTGGCGGCGGCGGCCGAGGAAAGCAGCATCGAGGGCAGCGACGCCGCCTTATGCGTCAGCGCCTGATGCTCGGCTACGTCATACACGAACAGCGGATTCAGCTGCTCGGAACCATGTGGCTTAATCATTTTTGATCCTCCCGTTGATGTTTGGTATCGGAGCCGGCAAAATACAACAAGCCCAATGGCGTTTCGATCAATTATTCTTCTTCAAGCGTGCCAATGTCTAATTGGCGTTGTCAAGGGCAAAGCGCGGAAAAAACCGGCTGTTTGATCTTGATCAAACATTCCGCACAAAACAATTGGTGCGCCTTATTCACCAATCAAAAATCGGGATTATCCTGTTGCGGGTAAGGTGATAGCCTCACTCTGTTTCATGATGTAGTTGAAACCACCGTTCCCGCCGGAAGCGGATTCGCGATACGCCGCCGGCCAAGGTTGGGTTCGGGTCTGAATGGACCGCTGAAAAATAAAAACAGCGGATTGTTAGCTAGCAAGGAGAGTAAGTAATGCCTACCTTTGTTCGTACCGAGAAGTGCGATGGCTGCAAGGGTCAAGACAAGACCGCCTGCATGTACATCTGCCCGCACGACCTGATGAAGCTCGACAAGGACGGTTCCGATACCGGCCACGCCATGAAGGCCTTCAACCAGGAGCCGGAGCAGTGCTGGGAGTGCTATTCCTGCGTCAAGATCTGCCCGCAGGGTGCCATTGAATGCCGTCATTACGCTGACGTCGTGCCGCTGGGCGGCTCGGTGCAGCCGATGCGCGGTTCGGATTCCATCATGTGGACCATCAAGTTCCGCAACGGCAACATCAAGCGCTTCAAGTTCCCGATCCGCACCACCCCCGAGGGTTCCATCGACCCGTTCGGCGGCAAGCCGATGCCCAAGCTCGCCGACCTCAACATCGACGGCGTCTTCACCAAGGCAGTCATGGGTGGTTTCCGTGCCGGCAACCCCGCCGAACTGATCCGCAAGTAATCTTTGATCGAGGAATAAAAAATGGCTGGTACTTTTGACAAACCGGAAGTCGTCCAGGAAGAACTGGACATCCTGCTGGTCGGCGGCGGCATGGCCTGCTGCGGCACGGCTTATGAAATTATGCGCTGGGCCGAGGCCGTCAAGGCCGAGACCGGCAAGGACCTGAAAATCAAGCTGGTCGACAAGGCTGCTCTGGATCGCTCCGGTGCCGTGGCGATGGGCCTTTCCGCCATCAACACCTACATCGGCGACAAGCAGGACCCCGCCGACTACACCCGCATGGTCTCCAACGACCTGATGGGTATCACCCGTGACGACCTGGCCTACGATGTCGGCCGCAACGTCGACGACTCCGTCCATCTGTTCGAAGAGTGGGGCCTGCCCATTTGGAAAACCGATGCCGCCGGTGTTCGCCACGACGGCGCCGATGCCATCAAGGAAGGCCTCCCCGCGCTGAAGGACGGCGGTCAGCCGGTGCGTTCGGGCAAGTGGCAGATCATGATCAACGGCGAATCCTACAAGTGGATCGTTGCCGAAGCCGCCAAGAAGGCGCTCGGCCTCGACCGCATCCAGGAGCGCGTCTTCGTCGTGCATCTGATCAACGACAAGAACGATCCCACCCGCATCGCGGGCGCCGCCGGTTTCTCGGTGCGCGAGAACAAGATCTACATCTACAAGGCCAAGGCCATCATGCTGGCCGCCGGCGGTTGCGTGAATATCTTCCGTCCGCGTTCTGTTGGTGAAGGCACGGGCCGCGCCTGGTACCCGGTGTGGAACGCCGGTTCGACCTACGCCATGGCTGCCGAAGCTGGCGCCGAGATGACCATGATGGAAAACCGCTTCGTGCCCGCCCGCTTCAAGGACGGTTACGGCCCGGTCGGCGCCTGGTTCCTGTTGTTCAAAGCCAAGGCCGCCAACGCCTACGGCGAAGACTACATGACCAAGAACAAGGAAATGCTGAACGACTACCCGCCCTACGGGCAGGCTGCCGTTCCCGCTTCCTGCCTGCGTAACCACCTGATGCTCAAGGAGATGAAGGAAGGTCGCGGCCCGATCTGGATGGACACCGTCACCGCGCTGGCCAAGCTGCGCGAGACCCTGTCGCCGAAAGAGGTCAAGCACCTCGAAGCCGAAGCCTGGGAAGACTTCCTCGACATGTGTATCGGCCAGTGCGGCGTCTGGGTTGGCGAGAACATCGAGCCCGAGAAGAAGATGTCCGAGCTGATGCCGACCGAGCCCTACCTGCTTGGCTCGCACTCCGGCTGCTGCGGTATCTGGGTGTCCGGCCCGACCGACGTCGGTGCCCCCACCGACGAGACCGAAGCTGGCGTGCCTGCTCACCTGCCGAAGGGCTGGAACTGGGGCTACCGCTCCATGACCACCGTCAAGGGTCTGTTCACCGCCGGTGACGGCGTGGGCGCTTCCGGCCACAAGTTCTCCTCCGGTTCGCATACCGAGGGTCGTCTGGCTGCCAAGGCCATGGTCAAGTACTGCCTTGACAATCCGGATCTCAAGCTCGAGTTCGACGAGACGACCGAACAGATCGCCGACGCGATCTGGAAGCCGGCCCGTACCTTCCTTGAGTTCAAGGATTACACGACCGCCATCGACGTCAACCCCAACTACATCACGCCGAAGATGCTGCAGTTCCGCCTGCAGAAGATCATGGACGAGTATGTTGCCGGTTGCGCCACCTACTACAACACCAACGACAAGATGTTGGCTGTTGCGGAAGAGAAGCTCGAGATGCTGAAGGAAGATGCCCAGAAGATGCGTGCGAAGGATCTGCACGAGCTGCTGCGCGCCTGGGAAAACTACCATCGCATCCTGACGGCCGAAGCCCACATGAAGCATATCCAGTTCCGCGAAGAGAGCCGTTACCCCGGCTTCTACTATCGCACCGACAAGAACTTCGTCGACGAGAAGAACTGGCACTGCTTCGTGAACTCGATCTACGACAAGAAGTCGAAGAAGTGGACCTGCTTCAAGCGCGCCCACGTCGATCTTGTCGACAAGTCGAAGCTGTTCAAGGCTGCCGCGCCGCACTAAGCTGCCAGCAGTATCTGACCGGACGTCCCTCTTGCAGGGGCGTCCGGTTTTTCTTTTCACGATGGCGATGGCCTTGTTTTCAAAGGGGTGACCTCAAGCTTAAGCTGAGAGGTGTCCTTCGCAAACCAGACCGATTCAACGAGGTGTGAGATGTCCCAGCCCGACGTTCCGTTTCCGCAAAGCCCCGTCGTCCCGACCATGGTCGAGGGTGACCACACGATCCAGTTCTCCTGCCACAAGGGGATTTCCTGCTGGAACGCCTGTTGTTCCAATATCGACATCTCGCTGACGCCGTATGACATCGTCCGTCTCAAGAAGCACCTCGGCATCAGTTCCACCGAGTTCCTGCGCGATTACACCGTGCCCTACGAGATGGAAAAGGATGGCATGGCCGGCGTCAAGCTGCGCCCCATCGAGAACGGGACCGCCTGCCGCTTCATGAAGCCGGAAGGTTGCGGCGTCTATGGGGATCGCCCGACCGCCTGCCGCTACTACCCGGTCGCCCTGCTGTCGATGCGCCGCCAGGACGAGTATGTCGATCGCCAGTCCTACGCCATCGTCAAGGAAGATCACTGCAAGGGCCACGAGGTGGCGCGCAGCATCAGCATCGACGACTACCGCAAGGAACAAGGCCTGCCGGAATACGACGAACTGGCCCGCGGCTGGCGCCAGTTGGTGCTGAAGAAGAAATCCTCCGGCCCCACCATCGGCACGCCTTCGCTCAAGAGCCGCCAACTGTTTTTCATGGCCTGTTACGACATCGATACCTTCCGCAGCTTTGTCGAGAGCGAGGCCTTTGGCAAGCTGTTCGCCATGACCGAGGATGAGCGCACGCTGGTCCTGGCCGATGATGCCGAACTGATGCAGTTCTCCTTCCGCTTCCTCAGGCAGGTGCTGTTCGGCGAGCAGAGCATCGCGCTCAACGAGGAAGCCGCCAAGGCCCGCCTGGATAGCTGGAAGTCCCGCCAGATCGAGATCGAACGCGAGGCTGCCGAGAAGCGCGCCAAGCTGGACGAGGAAATGGCCAAGGAAGGTTTCAACGAGGAAGATTCCGGCCTCGGCGTCTGCGACGACGACGGCGCCAGCTGCGCGCGCGACTAAGGTGACCTCATGCAAGACGTCGAGTTGATTTCGCCGCAACTGGCGATTCTGGACGAGGAACCGTATTACCACGCCGTCGGCGACGAAGTGCCGCTGTACGAGTCGGCCTACCGCAACCGTCTGCCCGTGCTGCTCAAGGGCCCGACCGGTTGCGGCAAGACGCGTTTCGTCGAGTACATGGCATGGAAGCTCAAGCGCCCGCTGGTGACGGTAGCCTGCCATGACGACCTCACCGCCGCCGATCTGGTCGGCCGCTACCTGATCGTCGGCGGGCAAACGGTGTGGATGGATGGCCCGCTCGCGGCCGCCGTGCGCGCCGGTGCCATCTGCTATCTCGACGAGGTGGTCGAGGCACGCAAGGACACCATGGTGGTGATCCATCCGCTGGCTGACTCGCGGCGGGTGCTGCCGGTCGAGAAGCGCGGCGAGCTGGTGCATGCGCCAGCGGAGTTCATGCTGGTGATTTCCTACAACCCGGGATACCAGAGCGTGTTGAAGGAACTCAAGCAGAGCACGCGGCAACGCTTTGTCGCTTTCGAATTCGACTACCCTGATGCGGAAATCGAGGCCGCCATCGTCAGCCGCGAAACGGGCATCGGCCGCGATGTTGCCGCCAAGCTGGTGAAGTTCGCCGCGATGACGCGCAACCTCAAGGGCAGCGGCCTCGATGAAGGCGCTTCGACCCGCCTGCTGGTGCATGCCGGCAAGCTCATCGCCGACGGGGTGACACCGGTGGCCGCCTGCCGCGCCGCCATCGCCCAGGCCGTCACCGACGAGCCGGAGATGCTGGCTGCCGTGCACGAAATGTCGTCGTCGATTTTCTAGCGAATTATTTCCGCCGAGATTCCAGCCGTGACGGGCGACCCCGCCGCAATCGAAGTGCTGCTCGAGCGCTGGCTCGAAGCTGAATTCACCCGTCATCCGGTTGCGCCGCTGGCGGAATCGATCGCCGCGCTGCCGCGGCAGCAGCGTGACTTCGCGCTGGACTGGGTCAAGCGCACCGCCACCGTCAACGTGCATGTCGCCCACATGGTGGCGCGCCATGTGCCGGGCAATGCTCGCCCACATGGACCCGCGCACGGTCGAAGCGTGGATCATGCAGGCGATGGACGCCTGCGACCGCGACGGCCTCAAGGCCGCGCTCGAGGTGCTGCGTGATCCGCAGCGCTTCGTCCGCCTGGGTCGCGAGCATGCGGCCGGCGCGGTTTTCGACGATATCGCCGGCATCCTGCGCAGCTTCGTCACCGGCCTCGCCGGCCGGGCGCTGCGACTGGAACAGGGCGACGCGACGTGGACCGATGGCGAGACGCTGTACCTGCCGCCGGTGGTGGCTGAGATGGAAAGCGCCGCCGACAATTTCCAGTTGGCGAAGGCGATGGTGACGCTGCTCTGGGCACAGACCCGCTTCGGCACCTTCCGCGCCGACATCGTCGCTCACTGCGGCCGATTCCCCGATCCGGCGCGGGCACAGCGGCTGTTCCACACGCTGGAAACCCTGCGTCTCGAAGCCTGCATCGACCGCGAACTGCCTGGCCTCGGGCGCGAGATGCGGCGCATGAAAGTCGGCACCCCAGGGGTACTTCCTGCGGGGCGCGCTGGCGGGACGCCGAACGCGGCCTGGCTGGACTATGCGGAACGGCTGGCGGCGCCGGCAAGTACGGTCGAAGACACCCTGAGCCTCCTCGCCTGCGCCTATGCCGATGAGCCTGCCGTGCCGCCGTGGCAGGGCCAACTCTTCCCTGAAAAGGTCGCCGAGTTGATGGCCGCGCGCATCGAGCGCGAGAAGATGCTGCTGCGGGTGAAGCTCAACACCCTGCTCGAGGAACGCCAGCAGGCGCCGCGCGACGATGCGCCTGCGCCGGAGGTCGAACTCAGGGCGCTGGAAAGCGAGGTGATGGAACTGCCGCGCTTCGAGATGACCATCGACGCCGCACCGGTGCCGATACCCGAGGACGTCCGTCAGCTGTTCACCTCGATCCAGCTCGACCTCGGCGAGATTCCGCCGGAATACCTGCAGCCCGCCGGTCCCGGCGAGTATGACCCGAGCCTGATCCAGCCCGAGCAGAAGGACCCCGACGAAGTGTGGAAGGGCACCTACCATGAGGAAGGCGCTGTGTTCTTTCCGGAGTGGGACTACGGCCGCCAGCACTATCGCAAGAACTGGTGCGTGGTACGAGAGAAGGACGTGGCGCCGGTGGATGACGAGTTCGTCGCCGGCGTGCTGCGCCGCTATGCCGGCCACGCGCGCCAGCTGCGCCGCACTTTCGAAGCGATGCGCGACGCCGACCGCCGCGACAAGCGCCAGACCGAGGGCGACGACGTCGATTTCGATGCGCTGGTCGAGAGCATCGCCGAACACCATGCCGGGATGGAGTGGAACGACCGTGTTCTGACCCGGCTGCATCGCTCCGAGCGTGACATCGCCGCGCTGTTCCTGGTCGACATGAGCGGATCGACCCAGGGCTGGATCAACGAGGCCGAGCGCGCCGCGCTGCTGTTGCTGTGCGAGGCTTTCGAGGCCCTGGGCGACCGCTACGCCATCTACGGTTTCTCGGGGATGACGCGCAAGAAGTGCGAGATCTTCCGCATCAAGCGCTTCGACGACCCTTACGACGACACCGTGCGCGGGCGCATCTCCGGCGTGCGGCCGCAGGATTACACGCGGATGGGCTTCGCCATCCGCCATGCCACCGAGCTGCTGTGCGCGGTCGAGGCGAAGACGCGGCTGCTGATTACGCTCTCGGACGGCAAGCCGGACGACTACCATGACAACTACCGCGGCAAGTACGGTATCGAGGATACCCGCCGCGCCTTGCTCGAATCCACCCGCGCCGGCATCAGGCCTTTCTGCATCACCCTCGATCAGGAAGCGCGCGACTACCTGCCGCACCTCTATGGCGCGGCACGCTACACAGTGGTAGACGACGTGGCGAAGCTGCCGTACAAGGTGGCCGACATCTACCGCCGCCTGACGCTGTGATCGCCGCGTGGCGGCGTGTCGCTAGCGCCGACTTTTTCCCCAAACGGCATAGATCGGATCGGATAGCCGTGTCATGCGGATGTATTTGTCGTCGCGCGGGCGCGGCAGGCCGCGCAGCGACTCGGTGTGCAGCTCCTCGAAAGCACCGCTGTGGCGCAAATAATCGAGGACCAGCCCCATTCGCTCGAACGGATGAAGCTCGCTCCAGACGCGGATCGCCTTGGGCGGAAACCACCGCTCTGAAAACGTGACCAGGAAAGTCCCTCCAGGCTTGAGCACGCGCGCAATGTCGGCGAACACTTCGACGGGCCGGGTCAGGTATTCGACCGACAGAGCGCACAGGACCAGATCGAAACTCGCATCGGGGTAGGGCAGGCGCGGCTGCTCGTTCAGGTCGTGCACCCGGTGTTCCGTCAGGTGCGGGTTGCGCGCCATTTCTGCCGCGTTCATGCCTAGCCCGCAGACCGTGAATTCGCCAGTGGCGCCGAGGTGGGAGTTGCAACTGGCCATCAGGTCCAGTATCGCGATCCCCGGGGCAAGGAAACGCCCGTGCAGTTCTTGCAACGCCGCCAGCGCGACCGCATCGAGATGGTCGACGAAGCGTGGTTCGCGGTAGAACGCGGCATCCGCTTCGGCATCGGCAGGCGCCAGTGCCCCGGCGTCGAGAAAATCGGTATCACTGCCGACTATGGACGCCTGCATGCCGGGGCCACCGCTGGCCAGCAGCGACAGCAGTTCGCGACCACCAGCGGAGGCAGTGCCGGCGGCGCTTCCCACTCGCCGTGCACTGACAGTCAGCTGCCGGCCGGCCAGTGGCGGGTTGAGGTCGATATCGACGGTAGCGGCGGTGACCGCCGCGATCCTCAGCGGTTCGCGGTCGCCGGCGGCAATTCCGTGATGCCCGGCCAGCACCAGTCGCGGCAACCAGCGGCCGCGGCGAGCCTCGGTGCGGTGGCCGCCAACCGCGAGTGGCCACTCCGTTCGTGGCAGGCTGAAGCACAGGTCTGGGTCGCGGCTACCGCACAGCATGCCCTCGGCGATGAGCAGCGACTGTCCGGATGACGCTGCAGTCAACGCCGCCAGGGAATTGCCGGCGACGCGGTCAAGCGCGAGGTCGATGCCGCTGACAAAACGGCGCTCCCGACAGGAGACCTGATCGTTGCTCCAGGCGATTTCGAACTCGACATCGGCGATGGTGGTGTTGCCGTTCATGTGTATGGCAAGGTCGGGACGCCGAAACTCTGCGGTGGCAGGCAAAAAAATGGCGCCCGCGGGCGCCATGAACTGGCGGGACTGCGCCGGTTCAGCGTTGCGTCACCTGCTTGCCGAAACCCCAGCGCTCGAGGCCGGATTCGATCGCGGCGAAGGTGCTGGCGACTTCGAAGGTCTGGATCGAAATGCCGAGCTGGCGGGCGATCTGGGTGGCAGAAAATACGCCACGGATACGTTCCTCGCCGTTGATTGGATCCTTGTCGATTACCAGGGCATGTTGCCGCGCCGACTCGCGCAGGGTGGTGACGATGTGGCCGACCATGGACTTCAGCACTGCCCCCATTTCGAGTGCCTCGATCTTGTTGCGCGGTGTCATCAGGTCGGAGACATGCAGGTCATCGTGGCGACCGCCTTTTTCCTCGAGCATCTTGACCGGCTTCTCGCCCATGGTATCGCGGGCGGTGATGACACCCTCGACGAAACCTGCCGCATCGACCACCAGCAGCAGACGCACGCCGCGCGCGATCATGGCTTGGCTGGCCTGGGCTGCGGTGGCGTCGGCGCGGATGGTCGCCGCCGGCACCTGGCAGAGGTCGGTCATGACAGCAACGGCAGGGGAGTCGTATTTGACCAGGCGCGGCACGCCGCCGCCGGGGGGCAGGTAGCTGGTGCCCTCCTTGATGACTTGCATCGGCAATGCCTTGTAGGCCGACTTTTCCATGGTTGTGCCCCCGCTCACTTGTTGGCGATCTTCTCGAGCTTGTCGGTGCGGATCAGCTGGCCATTGAGGCCGGCGTCCTTGGCGCTGCTGCCGTAGGCGACGGCCATCAGCTGCGAGTAATACAACACCGGCACGGCGAAGTTGGTGCCGTGCTTGCGGTTGATCTCGGACTGGTAAACCTCGACGTTGGCTTGGCACAGGGGGCAGGGCGTGACGATCATCTCCGCCTTGTGGTCCAGCGCCGACTCGACGATGTCGCGAATCTGCTTCTGCGATTTCTCCGGCTCGGAGAAGGCCAGGGCGCCGCCGCAACAGGCTACCTTCTGCTCGTACTTTTCAAGCGGCTCGCCGCCCAGCACCTCGATGAACTTGTCGAGATACTTGGGATTTTCGAAGGATTCGCCGTCGATGCCGAAGGGGCGGTTGGTCTGGCAGCCAACGTAGCCGGCGATCTTGAGGCCCTCGAGCGGCTTGACCACCGGCGCTTTGATAGCGTCGTAGCCGAGATCCTCGATCAGCACCTCGACCATGTGGCGTACAGCCACCTTGCCTTGGTACTTGAGGCCGGCGGCGGCGAGCGCCTCGTTGGTTTCCTGCATCAGTTGCGCGGTGTGGTCGAGGCGTTCCTTGGACTCGCGCGCCCCCAGCCAGCAGGCGGCACAGGTGGCCACGATGTCCTGGCCCGGCAGGTGCTGCTCGGCTATGGCAAAGTTGCGGGCATTGATCGCCAGTCGTGGCAGTTCGCCGCCCTCGGCGTAGCCGATGGAAGCGCCGCAGCAGTTCCAGTCGGGAATCTCATTCAGCTTGATGTCGAGTTTCTCGCACATCGTGTTGACCGAGGTCAGGTAGTTGGCGGCGGAGGACTTGGCCTGCGACGAGCAACCGGGGTAGAACGCGTATTCCTTTTTCGCCATTTTTCTCTCTCCGTCGGGTCTTAGGCCGCAAAGCCCTTCTTGCGGTCTTCGATTTCCTTCGCCTTGGCCAGCACGGCGTGGAAGCCCTTGAGGTCCTTGACGCTGTGTCCGCCGAAGATCTCCATCGGGTTCAGTCGTCCGGCCATGACCATGCCGAGACCGATCTTCTGCATGTTCATTGCGGTCTTGATGCCGGGGCCGATGCCGTTGGCGAAGTAGAGATTCAGCGTGAGCATCAGTTCGTTGGTGCGGCCGCGCTTGGTCAGGTTCTTCCAGAACATCACCGCGAACTCGCGCGTCGGTTGGCCTTTCGGCGCAATGTTAAGCCGGTGCGCGTAGTTGGCGAGGCCGTGCATGATGTGGGTGATCGGCAACTTGCGCGGGCAGCGGGCGATGCAGTTGTAGCACGAGGTGCACATCCACATCGAGTCCGACTGCAGCACTTCGTCGCGCTTGCCGGCGCGGATCATCATGAAGATTTTCTGCGGAGTGTGCTCCCAGGCGGGACCGAGCGGGCAGGAACCCGCGCAGACGCCGCACTGCATGCACATCTTGACCCAGTGGCCCTCTTCGACACGCTCCTCGACTTCCTTGAGGAAGTTGTTCTTGTAGCGCGCGACGGCTTGTGTATTCAGATCGCTCATTATCGTTAGGCTCCTCTATCTCAACCAAAGCCCTTCATGGGCGATGGGCCGAGCTTGTCGAGTTCGGCAACGTAGTCGTCGATCATTTTGGCCACGCGTGCATTGTCGGTGATGGCAACTTCGTGTGTCACCACCCGCTCGGGCTCGATGCCCATCTGCGTCAGGGTGTCGCCGATCTTGCTCATGCGGTAGGAGGCCATCTCCGAGCCCTTGACGAAGTGGCACTGGTAGTCGTCGCCCTTCTTGCAGCCCATCATCATCACGCCGTCGTAGCCGCCGTTGAGAGCGTCAGTGATCCAGATGGTGTTGACCGAGCCGAGGCAGCGCACGGGGATGGCGCGGACGTAGGCCGAATAGGTCATACGCTGCACGCCGGCCATGTCGAGTGCCGGATAGGCGTCGTTCTCGCAGGCCAGGATCAGGATGCGCGGCTTCTCTTCGTCCTCGTCCGGCACATTGACGGCCTTGATCTGCATGCCGACGGTGTCGCAGGAATAGTTCTCGAAGGAAATCACGCGCACCGGGCAGGCGCCCATGCAGGTGCCGCAACGGCGGCAGCGCTGTTCGTTGAAGACCGGGAAGCGCTTCTCGTCCTCGTCGATGGCGCCGAAGGGGCATTCCACCGTGCAGCGTTTGCACTGGGTGCAGCCTTCGAGACGGGCGGTCGGGAAGGAAAGGTCCCAGGCGCGAGGATGTGCGGCGCGGCCCTGCGAAGCGTTTTCGACAGCCTGGATCGCCTTCAGCGCGGCACCGGTGGCGTCTTCCGTAGCCTGCAGCATGTCCATCGGCCGGCGGGTCGGGCCGGCGGCGTAGATGCCGGTGCGGCGCGTCTCGTAGGGGAAGCAGATGAAATGAGAGTCGGCGAAGCCATGCTTGAACTGCGGCACGTCCGGGCCCTGGCGGTAGTTGAGGTTGAGGACGGAAATCGTCTTCATCTCGGTGCGCTTGACCTTGGCTTCCTCGTTGCCACCCTCGGCTTCGGTATTGACAGCGGTCCAGGCATCCAGATTGACGCCGGCATTGGCGACCTGGCCGGTGGCAAGCACCACCAGGTCGGCGTCGACCGAGGTGTCCTCGTCGAGGATCAGGTCCTTGAATGCGACCTTGCAGGAATCGCCACCGGTAACCTTGGAGGCTTGGCCCTTGGTGAAGATCACACCCTTCTGCTGGGCGCTGCGATAGAAGTCCTCGCCCATGCCCGGCACGCGCAGGTCGGTGTACATGACCACGGTGTCGACGTCGGGGTTCTGATCCTTGAAGTACATCGCCTGCTTGATGCTGGTGGCGCAGCAGTGGCCGGAGCAGTAGGAGAGGTGAGTGCCGGTGTCGTCGCGCTGGCCTGCGCACTGCACGAACACCACCGACTTCACATCCTTGCCGTCGGCGCGCTTGATGGCGCCGCCGTTGGCCGCCTTGGCCAGACCTTCCAGCCCGGCCTGATCGACCACGTTGGCCTGGCCGCCGCCGAGTTCGGGCAGCTTGGCCATGTCGTAGGGAGTGAAGCCGCTGGCCTGGACGATGGCGCCGACGGTTTCATCGCTGACGGCACCGGATTCCTGTGCCAGCTTGACAGTGAAGCGGCCCGGCGCGCCGCCGGTTTCGGCGACCGTCGTGTTGAGGTGCACCTTGATTTTGGCGTTGCCCGTGACCTTGGCGACCATCTCCTCGACGCCGGTGGCCTGGGGCTCGGCGTAGGGATTGCTGAAGGGCACGCGTTTCCACAGTTTGGCGGCGAAGCCGCCGAGCGCCCCGGTCTTCTCGACCAGCACGGCCTCGTAGCCGGCTTCGGCCGCGGCCAGCGCCGCGGTCATGCCGGACATGCCGCCGCCGACGACCATGATGCGCTTGTTCTGCGCGTCGCCCTTGTTGGGGTTGCCCTCGGGCAGCTTCATCTTCTTGACTTCGGCGCAGCCCATGCGGACGTAGTCCTCGGCCATTTCCTGGCGGACCTCGTCATGGTCGGCGCCCTCGGCCACGACCCAGAGCACGCCTTCGCGCAGGTTGGCGCGGGAGACGGCGACGGTGGGGAAGCTGAAGGCCTCGGCCTTGGAGCGGCGCGAGCAGGCGGCGATGCACAGGTGCGTTACGCCGTCGTTGGCGATGTCGTCCCTGATCATCTGTACGCCTTCGGCGTTGCAGAGGAAGGGGTGATTCTTGATCACCGCCATCTTGCCTTCGGTCTTGGCGACCTTTTCCAGGCCGGCGACGTTCATCTTGTCGCCGATGCCGCAGCCGGAACAGACGTAAGCAGCGTATTTAATGTCGGCCATGATTATGCGGCCTCCGTCGAAGCAGTTTTGTGGATCACTTGGATTGCCTTGAGGCTGGCCGCCGTGGCGCTTTGCACCGCGCGGTTGACGTCGAGCGGGCTGGAAGCCGCGCCGGCGCCGATCATGCCGCCGTCCTTGGAACCCTCGATGAAATTCGAAGAGTCGAGGATGATGTCGTCGGGCAGTTTGACGCCGGTGACTTCCGGTTCCATGCCGATGGCGAGGACGACGAGGTCGTGCTCGGTGGCGTAGCGGTGGTAGCCCTCGGTATCGACGCCGTGCAGCACCGGGTTGCCGTTTTCCTTGTTCTCGGCGATGCGGGCGACTTTCGACTTGACGAAGCTGACGGTCGCGTCCTTCTGCACCATCTGGTAGAAGTCCTCGAAACGGTCGATGGCGCGGATGTCGATGTAGTAGATCGTCAACTTGCCTTCGTCACCGAAGGCTTCGCGCACGTACTGGGTCTGCTTGAGCGAGGCCATGCAGCAGATGCGGGAGCAGTGGCGCAGGTGGTTCTCGTCGCGCGAGCCGGCGCACTGGATGAAGGCGATGTTTTTCGCCTCCTTGCCGTCGCCCGGGCGCAGGATCTTGCCGCCGGTCGGGCCGTGGGGATCGGCCAGGCGCTCGAACTCGACGCTGGTGATCACGTTGGCGTAACGGTCGTAGCCGTAGGGCTGGATCTTGTTGGCGTCGTAGGGACGCCAGCCGGTGGCCCAGACCACGGCGCCGACGTTGAGCTGGACGGTCTCGTCCTTCATGCCGAGGTCGACCGCGCCGTACTTGCAGGCGGCCTTGGCGGCTTCGCCCTCGGCGGTGCCGGCGATCGACGGGTCGATGACGTAGCGCTGCGGGTAGGCCATGGTGTGCGGCAGGTAGGCTGCCTTCACCTTGCCCAGACCGTAGTTGTGGGCGTCAGCCACCTCGCTGGTCACAGCCTTGCCGCAGTCGCCGCAGGCGGTGCAGTTCTCGGTGACGTAGCGCGGCGCAACCTTGAGCGTCACGGCATAGTTGCCGCGACTGCCTGCAACGGCGGTGACTTCCGTCATGGTCATCACGCGCACGTTGGGGTTGCCCTTGAGCCGCTTGAGATTGATCTCCAGCCCGCATGTCGGGTGGCACATCTTGGGGAAGTAGCGATAAAGCTGGGCAGTACGTCCGCCGAGCGTGGGGGTCTTTTCGACCAGGATCACCTGTTTGCCGCATTCAGCGGCCTCCAGGGCTGCGGTCATGCCGGAGATGCCGCCGCCGACGACGAGGATCGTCTGGCCTGTAGCGATTGAAGCCGTCACATCGAGCCTCCGATGAAGAGTGTTCGGGTGTTCAGGATGAACGCGTCGATTCTACTCTCGGGCTTCTGTGGTCAAACCGGCTGAAATCAAGATTTTCATAAAAAAATTCCTATTGACCAATAGGCCTCGTAAATTTGAGCAATTTGGCGGGTCGGCGCCTTCGGACACAGCCCACACCGTGCCGCCAGAGCCGACTTTTCAGGTCGGCGTCCGGCAAAGCTCGAAAGTCATGGCGTCGAGGTCGCCGAGTATCCACGTCGCCGGCGCGCCGGCGATGCCGGCGACGGTGCCCGGATTGACCAGCCAGGTCTTGCCGCCGAGGACGTTGGGCTCCTGCGTGATCAGGGCCTCGTGGCTGTGCCCGCAGCAAACCACGTCGTAGTCGCCGGTGCAGGCCATGCCGCGGCCGAGGTGCGGATAGTGGGTGATGAACACGCGGCGGCCGCCGAGCGTGATGCCGGCATCGTGGCCGTGATAGTGCAGCAGCGAATCGGAATTGCAGGCGAGGCGGCCGATGGCCACCGGGTCGCCGAGATTGTTGCCATGCACCACGTGCATCGGCAGGCCGAGCTTGAGGCTGGCGCGCAGCGTGTTGCCGCCGATGATGTCGCCGCAGTGGATGACCGCTTCGGCGCCCAGGGTTTTGGCTTCGGCGACTGCGGCCGACAGGTGCTGGGCGCGGTCGTGGCTGTCGGAGACGATGCAGATCTTCATTTCATTCCCGGGGTGGTGAATTGTTCGCCGATGGCGAAGCCGAAGGTGGTGTCCAGCTGCAACTCGGCGATCAGGACATCGACAGCTTGTTGGCCGTGATCGCGCGCCACCTCGGCCAGAATCAGCCGGGCGCCGTTGCGCTGGTAGCCGCCGCCGAAGCTGACCTGGCGGGCCAGAAGCTCGCGGGCACGGTCGAGAGTCATGTCGACTTCCGCAGGGTCGCCCCAAGGAAGGCGGCGCCCCCAGTGGGGGCAGCGTCCGCAGTGGATACCGTCCCCGGCGTCGCCGGGGACATAAACGCAAGTGAGCGTGGGGGCATGTTTCGGTTCAGACAATCAGCGGGCCGAAATATTCCTCGCCGTCGTTGGCCTTGCTGAAGTCGACGGCATTCATGCCCGAACGCATGCCGGCCTTTTCGCGTTCGTGGTCGGATTGCACCTGCAGCAGGGTGATCACGCAGTCGCCCAAGGTGTCGTATTCGTCCTTGCCGGTGCCGAACTGCTGGGCTTCGGTATAGTAGAACTGGCAGCGGAAGCGGTTGTCGCCGGTCTTGAATACGACGAAGTGGGCGCCGCGTTGATCCCAGATCACCGTTGGGCAGGTATCGAGCGCCTCGGTGAGCTGGTCGAGCATCAACTCGGCATCGGCGACCTCGATGGGAACGTCCTGACCGTAGCGCTCCCGCAGGCACTGTTTGATCAGTTGTTTTTCCCGCTCCGTAAAATCGGGGATGGTTGTACTCATCGGGTTAACCTTTATCAATGTTTGTCGAGTGGTATGGAGGAAGCTTATCCTTATCCGAAAATAAAAACATTCCGCTTGTTGATCTGGATCAAATTTTGTAAGAATATCGATAGGTTCTAATTTACTGTTTGCCAGCCGCCCATGCAAGCTTCCCCCGCACCTACTCCGGTCACGGAGATCAAGAAGACCACCTGCTACATGTGCGCCTGCCGCTGCGGCATACGCGTCCATCTCCGCGATGGCCAGATCCGCTACATCGACGGCAATCCCGACCACCCGCTCAACAAGGGCGTGATCTGCGCCAAGGGCAGTTCGGGCATCATGAAGCAGTACTCGCCGGCGCGGTTGACCCAACCACTGCGGCGCAAGGCCGGGGCCGAGCGCGGTGCGGGCGAGTTCGAGGCGATCAGCTGGGAAGAAGCCTTCACCATTTTTACCGAGCGCCTGGCCAAGATCCGCGCCACGGATCCGAAGAAGTTTGCGCTGTTCACCGGTCGCGACCAGATGCAGGCGCTCACCGGCCTGTTCGCTCGCCAGTTCGGCACGCCCAACTACGCGGCGCATGGCGGCTTCTGCTCGGTCAACATGGCCGCCGGCATGATCTACACCATCGGCGGATCCTTCTGGGAATTCGGCGGGCCCGATCTGGATCGCTCGAAGCTCTTCGTGATGATCGGCACCGCCGAGGATCATCATTCCAACCCCCTGAAGATGGCGCTGGGCAAGTTCAAGCGCGACGGCGGCCGCTTCATTTCGATCAACCCGGTGCGCACCGGTTATTCGGCGATCGCCGACGAATGGGTGCCGATCCGTCCGGGTACCGATGGCGCGCTGCTGCTGGCGATCATCCACGAAATCATCGCGCTCGGCCTCTACGACCGCGACTTCCTGGTCAAGTATTCCAACTCCGGCCAGCTGATCAACGTCAACGAGGACAGCGACGAGTTCGGCATGTTCCTGCGCACCGAGGTGCCGGAAGAAGAAGCCTGTTATGACCCACAGGACAAGCTCTGGTGGGATCGCAATACCGACAAGGCTGTCGTCACCCATCAGCCCGGCGCCGACCCCTATCTGTTCGGCGAGTTCACGCTGCGTGACGGAACGCCGGTCAAGCCCGCGTTCCAGCTGCTGAAGGAGCGCGTCGAAAATTACACGCCCGACTGGGCCGCCGGCATCACCGGCATCCCTGCCGACACCATCCGTCGCCTGGCGCGCGAGATGGGCGTCACCGCGCGCGACCAGCGCATCGAACTGCCGATCAACTGGACCGACTCCTGGGGCAACGAGCACGACACCGTGACCGGCAACCCCGTGTCCTTCCACGCCATGCGCGGTCTAGCCGCGCATTCCAACGGCTTCCAGACCATCCGTGCGCTGGCCATCCTGATGTCGCTGCTCGGGACCATCGACCGCCCGGGCGGCTTCCGCCACAAGGTGCCTTTCCCTCGTCCCATTCCGCCCTGCGCCCGCACGCCGAACACACCGCTGGCGGTCAAGCCGAATCACCCGCTCGATGGTCTGGCGCTGGGCTGGCCCTCCGATCCCGACGACCTGTTCGTCGACGAGCAGGGCAAGCCCGTGCGCATCGACAAGGGTTTCTCGTGGGAATACCCGCTGTCGGTACATGGCCTGATGCACAACGTCATCACCAATGCCTGGCGCGGCGACCCCTACAGCATCGACACGCTGCTGATCTTCATGGCCAACATGTCGTGGAACTCGACCATGAACGCCGTCGAGGTTCGCAAGATGCTCAACGACAAGGGTGAGGATGGCGAGTACAAGATTCCCTTCCTCGTCGTCTGCGACGCCTTCCAGTCCGAGATGACGGCCTTCGCCGATCTGGTGCTGCCGGATACCACCTACCTCGAGCGCCACGATGTCATGTCGATCCTCGATCGGCCGATTTCCGAGTTCGACGGCCCGGTCGATTCCGTGCGCATCCCCGTGGTACCGCCGACCGGTGACTGCAAACCCTTCCAGGAAGTGCTCATCGAAGTCGGCACGCGCCTCAAGCTGCCGGTGTTCGTAAACAAGGATGGCTCGCGCAAGTATCGCGACTATCCCGATTTCGTCGTCAATTACGAAACCGAACCAGGCTCGGGCATCGGCTTCCTCGCCGGCTGGCGCGGCAAGGGCGGCGAGAAGATGATGCGTGGCGAACCCAACCCCAACCAGTGGGAGATGTATGCCAAGAATGACTGCGTCTTCCACTATGAGCTGCCCAAGAGCTACCAGTACATGCGCAACTGGAACAAGGGCTATCTCGAGTGGTCGCAGCGCAACCGGGTCACGCGCTACGCCGAGCCGATATTGATTCACATCTACTCCGAAGTGCTGCAGAAGTTCCGTACGGCGGCGAAGGGCAAGGGGCTTACCCGCAAGCCGCCGGAACACCTGAAGAAACGCATCGAGACCTATTTCGACCCGCTACCCTTCTACTACGAAACGCTCGAGAGCCAAACCTCCGACAAGCACAAGTACCCGTTATGCGCCGTGACGCAGCGGCCGATGGCGATGTACCACTCGTGGGATTCGCAGAATGCCTGGTTGCGGCAGATCCATACCCACAACTACCTCTACGTGAACACCCATACCGCCCGTGTCGCTGGCATCGAAGATGGCGACTGGATCTGGGTCGAGTCGCAGTGGGGCAAGGTGCGCTGCATGGCCAAGCATTCGGAAGCCGTCGAGCCGGGCACGGTATGGACCTGGAACGCCATCGGCAAGGCGGCGGGCGCCTGGAACCTGACGCCGGACGCCAATGAGTCGCAGCGCGGCTTCCTGCTCAATCACGTGATTTCCGAAGAGTTGCCGGCCAGCGTCGACAAGGCCGGCCCGGGCAAGCTCTCCAACTCCGACCCGATCACCGGCCAGGCCGCCTGGTACGACGTGCGCGTCCGCATTTACAAGGCCGCGGCGGGCGAACCGGAGCAGACCTCGCCGCAGTTCGATGTCATGAAACCTTATCCTGGCCAGCCCGAGCGCAAGAGCATCTGGAACTTCTTCGCGGGGAAAAACAAATAATGGCCCCCCACGCTCGCAACATCAACTCGCTGCCCCCCACGGGGGGGCGTTGCCTCCTTGAGGCGGCTCAGCGGAGGCACAAATGACACAACTGGCACTCGTCATCGATTTGAACGTCTGCGTCGGCTGCCATGCTTGCGTCACCAACTGCAAGGAATGGAATACCTCGGGCGAGGCCGGCCCGATGGTCGACCAGAATCCCTACGGCAAGGACCCGACCGGTACCTTCTTCAATCGCGTGCAGACTTTCGAGATCGGCGAGTTTCCCAATACGGAAACCGTCCACTTCCCGAAGTCCTGCCTGCATTGCGAGGATCCGCCCTGCGTGCCGGTGTGCCCGACGGGCGCATCGTACAAGCGCAAGGAGGACGGCATCGTCCTCGTTGACTACGACAAATGCATCGGCTGCAAGTACTGCTCGTGGGCCTGTCCCTACGGCGTGCGCGAGTTCGACGAGCAGCAGAAGGTGATGAAGAAGTGCACCCTCTGCTTCGACCGCCTCTACGATCCGGCCATGACGGCAGAGGAGCGCCGGCCTGCCTGTGTGCGCGCCTGTCCGACCAGCGCGCGTCTCTACGGCGATATCCATGACCCCGAATCCGAAGTCAGCCACGCCATCCGCGAAGCCGGCGGCTATCAGTTGATGCCGGAGTGGGGCACCAATCCGGCCAACCACTACCTGCCGCGGCGCAAGACCAAGCTGCGCCTGCGTCACGACGAAATCGAGCGCGCCGACAACCCGCTCAAGATCGACGGCCTGCTGCCCAAGCCCGGCAAGTCCGAGCCCTCGCTCGACGACGTCACCTCGGACGTAGGCCCCCCGATCACCGGCTTATGTCTCCCCACAGGGGCGCTCAGCCGCCCGCCAGACTTCAGAAACATGCATCCCGCATTCTCCGTCATCTTTCTCACCACGCTCATCGGTGCCGGGCAAGGCTTGTTCCTGGCACTGTTCACCGCCCAGTCCTACGCGCTGTTCGACCTGTTGCCGCAGCAGGAAAGTCATGCCTTCTATGCGCATGGCAGCATCATCGCCCTGCTGTTCCTGATCGGTGGCCTGATCGCCTCGTTCTTCCACCTGGGTAGGCCGGAGCGTGCCTGGCGCTCGGCGACGAAATGGCGTACCTCCTGGCTGTCGCGCGAGGTAATCGTGCTGCCGGCCTTCATGGGCATGGTGTTTCTCTACGGCCTCGTGCACCTGCTCGACTTCAAGCCGGTGCTGGCCACGCTGCCCGGCGGCATCGCCATCGACCTCTCGGTGGTGATCGGCGCCGTCGCCTGGGTGCTGGCGTTTGCGCTTTATGTCTGCACCGGCATGATCTACGCTTGCCTGCGCTTCCTGCGCGAATGGCATTCTTCGCTGACGGTCATCAACTACATCCTGCTTGGTGGTGCTTCCGGCTTCACGCTCGCCACGGTCTTCGCCACCGTCGCCGCACCCGACCTGGTGCGCTTCTTCGCCGGTTGGGCCGTGGTCATCACCCTTCTTGGCTTGGTCAGTCGTGTTGCGTCGCTGATCCGCAACGCCCGTCTCAAACCGAAATCGACGCTGCAGACCGCCATCGGCATCAAGCACCCCAAAATCGTGCAGAAGGCGCAGGGCTTCATGGGCAGTTCCTTCAACACCCGCGAGTTCTTCCACGGCAAGAGCGCTGCTTTCCTGCGCTCGATCAAGTGGATATTCCTGCTGTTGGCCTTCGTGATTCCGGCATTGCTGCTCGCCACCGGACTTACCGGCGGCGCGGCGATTGAACTCATGCTCGTCGCCTTCGTCATCCAATATCTGGGGCTGATGGCCGAACGCTGGTTCTTCTTCGCCCAGGCCAATCATCCGCAGAACCTCTATTACCAGGCCATCGGTTGATCGTGCTGCTGCATCGCAACAGAGATGATGGTTGCTAAGCCTCGCTGCCTCGGAATATCATTAGCAACTTAATTACCCGGCTGCCGACTGTTGCGGCACCCCGTTACCCATTCGTTCCACCCCTTTACCCACAACACACACTCTGCGAGGAAACGAAATGAATTTCGACAAGGAACTCGACGCCCGCGGCCTCAACTGCCCGCTGCCCATTCTGCGTGCCAAGAAGGCTCTGGCCGAACTGACCGCGGGTCAGACGCTGCGCATCCTGGCCACCGACCCGGGCTCCGTCAAGGACTTCCAGGCCTTTGCCAAGCAGACCGGCAACGAGCTGCTCTCCAGCGCCGAGAAGAACAAGGAATTCGAGTTCTTCATCAAGCGCAAGTAATTCACCTGCCGGCCGCCACCCGTTGATTGGTTGCGGCCGGCAGTGCATCGAACGATCCAGCCATAACAATAATTCGCTGGATGCACTACCGCGATTGGTTAGTTGATTCAACGATCGTGCAACACCCTGTGACGGGCGACTGCTACATCAGCCGCGTCAATCTGAATGTCTAAGGAGGACACCATGGGCGCCACCCCCGAAATCGCCGTCATCGATGATCTGATCCGCCAGCGTCTGGACGAGATCCTGCCGCAGAAGCTGCAGGAAATCCAGGAATCCAAGACCCCCTCGATGGCCATCATCGCCACCAAGGGCACGCTGGACTGGGGCTACCCCCCCTTCATCCTCGCCTCCACCGCTGCCGCACTGGGCTGGGATGTCACCATCTTCTTCACTTTCTATGGCCTGCAACTGGTCAAGAAGGACATTTCCGACCTGAAGATCAGCCCGCTGGGCAACCCCGGCATGCCGATGAAAATGCCTTTCGGCCCCGACTGGTTCAAGAGCATCAACTGGAACATCCCCAACATCGTGCAGGCCGGCATTCCCGGCTTCGAGAATCTGGCGACCAGCCTGATGGAGCAGACCATCAAGAACAACGGTGTGGCTCCTCTGGCTGAACTGCGCGAACTGTCGCAGGAAGCCGGCGTCAAGTTCGTCGTCTGCCAGATGACCGTCGAGCTCTTCGGCTTCAACCACGAAGACTTTGTCGGCGGCATGGATTATGTGGGCGCTGCCTCATTCCTGCCCGTAGCGCAAACGGCCGACGTCACGCTCTTCATCTGATGTTGTATCTGCGCAACATGAATGAAATGCGCCCCTGAATGGGGCGCTTTTTTTGTTGCGGCGAATGCATGCGCCCCACTATAGTTCGGACAGTCCCTCAGTCCAGAATTCGGGACTGAGTTGTTAGTTTAGGTTTATTTTGTAACCCATTGATCCAACGAACCCTGCGTCGCGGGAGGAGAAATATGAAGCTCAAGAAGATTGCTGCCCTGCTGGCTGCCGCCGGCCCCATGGTCGTGGCTGCCCCGGCCTTCGCAACCAACGGCATGAACATGGAAGGCTACGGCCCGATCGCCACCGGCATGGGCGGCGCCTCGATGGCCTACGACAACGGCACGGCCGGCCTGATCAACAACCCCGCGACCCTCGGCCTGATGAAGAGCGGCACCACCCGCCTCGACGTCGCCATCGGCGGCCTGCATCCCGACGTCGGCGTGGCATCGGTGCCCGGTATCGGCGGCTCGCGCTAGTTCCGGCGGCGACGCCTACTACATGCCCGCGATCGGCTATGTCCGCAAGGACGGCAACCTGACTTGGGGTGCCGGCATGATGTCCCAGGGCGGCATGGGTACCGAATGGGGCAGGACCTCGGTTCTGAGCGTGGTGGTATCAGCTCCGGTACACGTTCACTGATCTGGTAATCAGCTGACGCAATCTGCCTTTGGGCCGACGGGTCAGGAACACGCTCCGAACTCGGCATCGGCCGCTTCATCGTGCCGCTGGCCTACGACGTTGTCCCCGACCTTCCGCGTCGGCGGTTCGCTTGACTACGTCTGGGGTGGCCTCGATGCCATGATGACCCTCGATGGCAACACCTTCGTCAACATGGCCGGCAACAGCAACAACGCCAACAAGCGCGCTGTCGGCTATGTCAACGAGCAGATTCGACCACGCTGACTGCGTTCGGCGCGTCTGGTCTGGACTGGCGCCGGTATGGACTATGCCCATCTGGACTTTTCCGAGGGTACCAACAAGTTCAAGCAGGAACTGACCACCAGCGGTACCGGCTGGAACATCGGCTTCCAGTGGCAGGCGACCCCGGCCTTGGCGTCGGTGCGGTTTATCACGCCAAAACCAACCTGAGCGACATGACCGGCAACGCCACCATGACCATCCATGCTCGGCCGCTTCACTGCGTTACCGCGGATACGCAGATGCCAGTGCGCGGCTCGATGAAGGTGGTCAACTTCCAGTGGCCTGAGACCTACGGTGTCGGCCTGTCGTATCAGGCCAGCGACAAGTGGCTGCTCGTGGCGGACTACAAGAACATCGGCTGGTCCGAGCGTGATGCAGCAGTTCCACATGAGCTTCAACTCCGCGATGGGCATCATGGACATGGGCCTGAACCAGAACTGGGATGATCAGAACGTGTTCCAGTTCGGCGCTGCCTACAAGTGGGATGACACCATCACCCTGCGCTTCGGTGCGAACCTGGCCGACAATCCGATCCCGAACGAGAACCTGAACCCGCTGTTCCCGGCCACGGTCGAGAATCACTACACCGTTGGTGCGGGCTTACGCCCTCGAGCAAGACTTCGGCGATCGATTTCTCGCTGTCGCATTGCGCCGAGACGTCGCTGTGACCAACCCCGGCATGCCGATCGCCAGCGATCCGGCCTGGCACGATCGACGCCCGCACTTCAGCACCAGCCACAGCCAGACCAACTGGCAGCTGATGTACAGCAACAAGTTCTGATCCGGAAACTGTAATTGACGCTAGAATCGGCGACGCATTGTGCGTCGCCGATTTTTTTTCGGCTGTCGCTTCATAAGAAAATCATTACCCACTAAACCAAAGGAGACTTCATGAAACGCCTACTCTCGGGTGCTGTCCTGATGCTTGCTGCCGTGTCCGCCTGGGCGCTGCAACCTTTCGTCCATCCCGATGCCAAGGTCGCCGGTGGCGGCGTCAAGGCCGCGATGGGTGCCGCGGAGCAAAAACTGACCGGCGCCGGTTTCACCGTCGTCGGCAAGTACCAGCCGCAGGGCATTCCCAGCCATGGCGTGATCGTCGTGACCGACGGCGCGCTGACCGATGCGCTCAAGGGCATGGGCGGTGCGGCCGTTATCGCCATCCCGATCCGTGTCGGCGTGAAGTCCGACGGCACCGTGTCCTATGCCAACCCCGAATACTGGGGCCGCGCCTACCTGCGCAAGAACTACGGCAAGGCTGAAGGCGCGGTCAAGGGCGTTGCCGGCAAGCTGGAAAAGACCTTCGGCGCCGGCAAGCCCTTCGGTGGCGAAGTGGACGCCGACGACCTGGCCAGCTACAAGTACATGTTCGGCATGGAGCGCTTCGACGACCGTGCCACCATCAAGGACCATGGCAATTTCGACGCCGCGCTCAAGGCGGTTCGCGACAACCTGGCCAAGGGCGCCGGCAACCTGAGCAAGGTGTATGAGCTGGTTTACGCCGACAAGAAGATTGCAGTCTTCGGCGTTGCCCAGAACGACAAGGTCAACGGCGAAGGCAACTGGATCGGCAAGATCAGCGGCGCCGAGCATATCGCCGCCCTGCCGTGGGAAATCTTCGTGGTCGACGGCAAGGTCATGGCCCTGCACGGCCGCTTCCGCACGGCGCTGGCCTTCCCGTCGCTGACGATGGGCCAGTTCATGTCGATCGGCGACCATCCCGACGCCACCCTGAAGATGATGGAAGACGTCGCCGGGGTCAAGTAAGCCCTACGACGTACCGCGCGACGCCTGCCGCCCAACCATGGCGGCGTGGCGCCAGCGCCGAGTTTTCAAGGGCCCCGAGTCGGGGCCCTTTCCTTTTGCCTTATCCGAGACGTTGCAACTGGCGTGGCAAGTTTTTCGCACAGCGCGGCGAAGTCGGCGAGACGCTGCCGTTCCTGTGCCACCACCGTCGCCGGGGCGCGGTCGACGAAACTCGGGGTGGCCAGCTTCTTCTCGGCCTTGACGATCTCCCCTTCGACACGCGCCAGTTCCTTGCCGAGCCGCTGGCGCTCGGCTGCGACATCGATTTCCACCTTCAGCATCAGACGGAACTCGCCGACAATCTGAACAGGGGCTTCGGAGTCGGGCAGGGTTTCAACCGCGACCACCTCCGAAAGTTTGGCCAGGGCGGCGAGGTAGGGGCCGACGGCTTCAAGGGTTGCCTTGTCGCCGGCACCGACCAGCGGCACTTTCTGTGCCGGGGAAATGTTCATTTCGCCGCGCAGGCTGCGGCAGGCGCTGACCATGTCCTTGAGCAGCTGAATTCTGGCTTCGGCCGCGGCGTCGATGCGCGCCGGGTCGCTTGCGGGGTAAGGTTGCTCCATGATCGAGTCCCCCTGCCGCCCGGCGAGGCTCCTGACCGACTGCCAGAGTTCTTCGGTGATGAAGGGGATCAGGGGATGTGCGAGGCGCAGGGTGGCCTCCAGCACGCGCACCAGCGTGCGGCGCGTGGCGCGCTGGCGTGCTTCGTTATCCGATTGCAGGCTGACCTTGGCCAGTTCGAGATACCAGTCGCAGTATTCGTCCCAGACAAATTCGTAGATGGCACGCGCCAGCAGGTCGAAGCGATAGTCGGCGAAATGCCTGCTGACTTCGGCCTCTGTGTGCTGCAAACGCGAAACGATCCAGCGGTCGGCATCGCTGTAGTCGAAGTCGGCGTCATCGTCGAGGCCGACGTCCCGGCCTTCGCAGTTCATCAGCATGAAGCGCGTGGCGTTCCACAGCTTGTTGCAGAAGTTGCGGTAGCCCTCGCAGCGATTCATGTCGAACTTGATGTCGCGTCCCGGGCTGGCCAGCGAAAGGAAGGTGAAGCGCAACGCGTCGGTGCCGAAGCCGGGAATGCCTTCCGGATACTCCTTGCGCGTGCGTTTGGCGATCTGCTCGGCCTGCTTCGGGTTCATCAGGCCGGTGGTGCGCTTGGCCACGAGATCGTCGAGGCTGATGCCGTCGATGAGGTCGATGGGGTCGAGCACGTTGCCCTTGGATTTGGACATCTTCTGGCCTTCCGCATCGCGGATCAGGCCATGCACGTAGACGTGCTTGAAGGGGATTTTGCCGGTGATGTGCTTGGTCATCATCACCATGCGGGCGACCCAGAAGAAGATGATGTCGAAGCCGGTGACCAGCACCGTCGAAGGCAGGTAGAGATCCAGCGCGGGATTCGATTTCGCCGGCCATTCGGGTGTCCAGTCCAGCGTCGAGAACGGCCACAGGGCGGAGGAGTACCAGGTGTCGAGCACGTCGGGATCGCGCTCGAGCCCGCCGCCGTAGCCGTCGCGTTTGGCCTGGGCGTAGGCTTCGGCTTCGTCGTGGGCGACATAGATGCGACCGTCGTCGGAATGCCAGGCCGGGATCTGGTGGCCCCACCACAGCTGGCGCGAGATGCACCAGTCCTGGATGTTGTTGAGCCACTGGTTGTAGGTATTGACCCACTGCTCGGGCACGAACTTGATCTCGCCCGAGGCGACGCACGCCAGCGCCTTGCCGGCGATGCTCGTGCCGTCGGCACCCGGCTTGCTCATGGCGACGAACCACTGGTCGGTGAGCATCGGTTCGATCACCACCCCGGTACGATCGCCGCGTGGCACCATCAGCTTGTGGGGTTTGGTCGAAACGAGCAGTCCTGCGGCTTCCAGATCGGCAACGATGGCCTTGCGGGCCTCGTAGCGGTCCATGCCGCGATACTTCTCCGGGCCGTGTTCGTTGATGCGTGCGTCGAGCGTCAGGATCGAGATCGGCGCCAGACTGTGGCGGTGGCCGACCTGCCAGTCGTTGAAGTCGTGGGCCGGCGTGATCTTGACGCAGCCGGTGCCGAATTCCTTGTCGACGTAGCTGTCGGCGATGACCGGGATGGTGCGCTCGCACAGTGGCAACTGGACGTGCTTGCCGATCAGGTGCTTGTATCGTTCGTCCTCCGGATTGACGGCGACGGCGACGTCGCCGAGCAGGGTTTCCGGGCGCGTTGTCGCTACCGTAAGCGAACCGTTGCCGCAGGCGAAGGGGTAGCTGATCTCCCACATGAAGCCATCTTCTTCCTCGCTGACGACTTCGAGGTCGGACACGGCGGTGAGCAGCTTGGGATCCCAGTTGACCAGGCGCTTGCCGCGATAGATCAGGCCTTCCTGGTAGAGGCGGACGAAGGTCTCGGTGACGATCCTGGACAGCCCGGCATCCATGGTGAAGCGCTCGCGCGTCCAGTCCGGCGAGGTGCCGAGGCGGCGCATCTGGCGGGTAATGGTGCCGCCGGAGTATTCCTTCCACTCCCACACCTTTTCGAGGAACTTCTCGCGACCGAGGTCGTGACGCGAGATGCCCTGGGCGTCAAGCTGGCGTTCGACGACGATCTGGGTGGCGATGCCGGCGTGATCGGTGCCCGGCTGCCACAGCGTGTTGGCGCCGCGCATGCGATGGTAGCGGGTCAGCGCATCCATGATGGCCTGGTTGAAGCCGTGGCCCATGTGCAGCGTGCCGGTGACGTTGGGCGGCGGCAGCAGGATGCAGAAGTTGTCCGATTTCGAGGTGTCGAGGCCGGCGGCGAAGTAGCCGCGCGCCTCCCATTCGGGATACCAGCGGCGCTCGATGGCGGCGGGTTCGAAGCTCTTGGCGAGTTCCATGAATTCAGGGCGGGGAAAAATGCGGGAAAGCCGGCAATTATAAGCGCCGGCAAGACCTCAATCTGCGGCAGGCGGTTCGCTATCGGCTTCGAGCACCGCCTGCAGTTTAGGCAGCAGCGTCATGCGCGCCTGGGTGTTGATCTGGGCGACCAACTGGTCGGTGACGCCGTCGAGGACGCGCATGACCAGCTGCGGCAATTGCTCGTCCAGCCACTGCGCCAGTTCCCGTCGCAGCAGTTCGCGCTGCTGGGGCAATGCGGCGGAAAGCCTTTCGCGCAGGAGGGCCTCGATGTCCGCTGCCGCCGAGGCTGTTGCCAGGGTGACTTCGTCGTCGTCGGCAACGATCTCGGTCAGGACCGGCAGGTCTTCGGGCACGGGCGCCTGCTCAGGCGGCGGTGAAAAAGTCGGCGCTGGCGGGACGGCGGCCGCAGGCGGTTCCCCGGCCACGAAGGCGCGGTGGCGGCGCATCAGCGAGTCGGCTTTGTCGATGACGTCGTTTGCCATGGCTTCAATGGGGTGCGCCGATGTCACGCGATTCCGGCGCATAGCCGCGTTCGCGGTAGAACTTGAAACGCTCGCGCGCCGGCAGGCGCACTTCGTCGTCGCTGCTGACCAGCTCGATCAGTTCCTCGAAGCGTGAGAAGCCGGGTGGTACCTCGTCGCCAAGATTCAACAGCACCTGGTCGTGGGGCAGGGCATCGAGCTGGCTGGCAATGACGATGGGCGACTCGGCAGCGAGCGGGGAGCCGGCACGGACGTGCGGGACGAAGCCGGTCGCGGACTGCGTCCATAGCAGGCGGTCGAGGCGCTCGGCGGTGTCGGCGGTCGGGGCATAGACCAGGACAGTCCGCTTCGCGGCCGCGGCTTCGCCCAGCCAGCGCACCGCCGCCGCCAGCCGGTCGGTCGCACCATGGAGAAAGATGACGCGGGTCATGCCGTTCGACCGGCGCCGGGCCGTCCCGGGGCCCTCGCCGAGTTGGAGGGCAAGCCGGTCAGCGCCCCCTTCGGGGGCAGCGAGCCGTTATTGCGAGCGTGGGGGAGCATTTCAGTCCATTCAATCGTTGATGCCGGCCCGTGCCATCAGAAAGTGGGCGAGCAGAGGCACCGGTCGACCGGTCGAGCCCTTCTTCTTGCCGCCACGCCATGCGGTGCCGGCGATGTCGAGGTGGGCCCACTCGAATTTCTTGGTAAAGCGCGACAGGAAGCAGGCCGCGGTGATCGATCCGCCGGGGCGGCCGCCGATGTTGGCCATGTCGGCGAAGTTGCTGTGCAGCTGCTCCTGGTAATCCTCCCACAGCGGCATCTGCCAGGCGCGGTCGTAGGCTTCCTGGCCGGCGTCGAGCAACTCGCGGGCGAGGCTGTCGTTGTTGGCGAAGAGGCCGGTGACGACATGGCCGAGCGCGATGACACAGGCGCCGGTGAGGGTGGCGACGTCGACCACGCAGTCGGGTTCGAAGCGCTCGCTGTAGGTCAGCGCGTCGCAGAGGATCAGTCGACCCTCGGCGTCGGTATTGAGAATCTCGATGGTCTGGCCCGACATCGAGGTGACGACGTCACCGGGTCGTGTAGCCTGGCCGCCGGGCATGTTCTCGGTGGCGGGCACCACGGCGATGACGTTGAGCGGCAACTTCATCATGGCGGCGGCCTTGATGGCGCCGATGACGCTGGCGGCCCCGGACATGTCGTACTTCATCTCGTCCATCTCGGGCGCGGGTTTCAGCGAAATGCCGCCGGTATCGAAGGTGACGCCCTTGCCGACCAGCACCACGGGCTTGTCTTCGGTCTTGCCGCCCTTGTAGCGCAGCACGATGAACTTCGGTGGCTGGTGCGAGCCGCGCGCCACGGAAAGCAGGCTGTGCATGCCGAGCTTTTCCATGTCCTCGCGCTCGAGCACTTCGGCCTCGAGTCCGAGTTCGCCGGCCATGCTCAGTGACTGTTCGGCCAGATAGGTTGGCGTACAGAAGTTGGCGGGCAGGTTGGCGAGATCCTTCATCAGCGCCTGGCCGGCGGCGATGGATTCACCTTGAACCAGCGCGGCCTCGGCGGCTGCCAGCTCGGAACGGCGCTCGACGCAGAAGGTGACCTTGCGCAGCGGGCGGCGCACGTCGTCCTTCTTCGACTTGAGCCGGTCGAAGCGATAGAGCGTCTCATGGGCGACCATCGCGGCCTGACGCACGCGCCAGGCGACGCCGCGCTTCTTCACGGGCAGCTCGGTCAGAAAGACCGTGCCATCGAAGCCGCCGGTTTCGTTCAGGGTCTGGATCGCCGTGGCGATGGCGCTGCGGTATTCCTTCTCCCGGAATTCCTTTTCCTTGCCCAGGCCAACCAGCAGCACGCGGTCGGCTTCGGTACCCGGCACATTGTGCAGCAGCAGCGTCGAGCCGGCCTTGCCTTCCATGTCGCCGCGTCGCAGCAGGTCGGACAGATATTGGCGGGCGGCATTGTC
This sequence comes from uncultured beta proteobacterium, assembly GCA_963709555.1. Lineage (GTDB taxonomy): Bacteria > Pseudomonadota > Gammaproteobacteria > Burkholderiales > Rhodocyclaceae > Sulfurisoma. The sequence goes on from CAVPWR010000008.1 coordinate 297,145, forward strand.
GACGAGTTCGGCGGGAACGGAGAGCTTGCGCGGCTCGAATACGCCGACGACGACGCAGGCGCTGCGCTGCTTCTCGGGGCTGCCGCTTTTTATGCTAAATTCCACGGGTCATTTCCTCGCTGGAGTGGTCTCGAATCCGGAGAAATCATCATTTTCCGGGGCATGATTGCCTCAGGGCCATTATCTCCGGTTTTTTTGTCAAACGTCAAAGCCCGCATGATCTTCCGGCGCGCCGCCCAGCGCGAATTCACCCAGAACGCCGTCGCGGTATTTGTCGCGCTCTTCGCGATTCTGCTCACCACGCAGCTGATCCGCCTGCTTGGCGATGCCGCCGGCGGCAGCGTCGCCCCCGAGGCGGTCGCGGCGCTGATCGGCTTCAACGCCCTCAATTACCTCTCCATCCTGTTGTCGCTGACCTTGTTCATTTCAGTGCTGTTGGCGCTGTCGCGGTCCTATCGCGACTCGGAAATGGCAGTTTGGCTGTCGAGCGGGGTTTCGCTGACAGCCTGGATCGGTCCGGTATTGCGCTTCGCGCTGCCGCTGGTGGCGGTGATCGCGGTATTTTCGCTGGTGCTTTCGCCCTGGGCACTCAACAAGAGCGCGGAATACCGTACGCGCATGGATCAGCGCGATGATGCCTCGCGCGTTTCGCCCGGTGCGTTCAAGGAGTCCGGCAATGCCGAGCGCGTTTTTTTCGTCGAGGGCGGCGCCGGCGCGGACGGACGCGTCAAGAACATTTTCATCAGCTCGGTGCAACATGGCCGCATCGGGGTGATGGCGGCGGCCGAGGGCTTCAGCGAGACGCATGCCAACGGCGACCGCTTCCTGGTGCTGGGCAAGGGGCGGCGCTACGAGGGCACGCCGGGTACCACGGAATACCGCGTGATGGAGTTCGATCGCTATGCAGTTCGTACGGAGTCGCGCGAGATGCGTGGCATCGAGAAAACGCCCAAGCATCTTTCCTCGCTCGATCTGCTGAAGAATGGGCAGCCCGACTATCTGGCCGAACTGGTCTGGCGCATCGGCATCCCGCTGTCCGCCCTCAACCTGGCCCTGCTGGCGATCCCGCTGTCTTTCGCCAATCCGCGCGGCGGCCGCACTAACAACTTGATTTTTGCCCTGCTGACTTACATGATTTACAGCAACCTGCTGAGCGTGAGTCAGGCTTGGGTGATCCAGGGCAAGTTGAGTTTTGGCGTCGGCGTCTGGGCGGTCCATGTGTTCATGTTCTTTGCCCTGCTGCTGCTGTTCTCGCGGCGCGTGATGGTGTTTTCGTGGGGGCGGCTGTGGCGTTGAGCCTGCGTTTCAAGGTGTACGAGCGCTACCTCGCCCGCGAGATTTACGGGGCCACGGGCCTGATCCTGGCCGCCTTCCTCGGCCTCTTCAGCTTTTTCGACGTGATCCATGAACTGCCCAGCGTGGGCCGCGCCGGCTATACCATCGGGCACGTGGCGGCTTATGTCGTGCTCACCATGCCGGTACGGGTGTACGAACTGATGCCCATCGCGGTGCTGATCGGCACGCTCTACGCGCTGACCCTGCTGGCGCGCCATTCCGAGATCACCGTGCTGAGGGCTTCGGGCCTGTCTACGCGCGGCCTGCTGCGGTCACTGGCCAGGATCGGGGCTGTCCTGGTCGTGATCACCTTCGTTTTCGGCGAATTCATTGCCCCGCCTGCCGAGAGGCAGGCGCAGCAGTTGCGCCTGCAGGCGCTGTCTTCGGTGGTGGCGCAGGAGTTCCGCTCGGGGTTGTGGGTCAAGGATGAATTGTCGTTCGTCAATGTGCGCGAGGTGCTTCCTGATGCGAGCCTGCGCGGAGTGAGGATCTACGAGTTCGATGCCGCCTTCCAACTGCGTTCGATCAGCGAGGCCGAAACAGGACGCTACGTGGCGACGAACCGCTGGCAGCTCGGCAATGTCGTGCAGACGCTGTTCGAGGGCGAGCGCGCCCGCGTGGCGCGATCACAGGAGCAGCAGTGGCGCTCTTCGCTGACGCCGGATATCCTGACCGTGCTGATGGTGATGTTCCCCGAACGCATGTCGATCGCCAGCCTTTATTCCTACATTCGCCACCTCGGCGACAATCGGCAGAAGTCCGACCGCTACGAGATCGCGCTGTGGAAGAAGCTGGTTTATCCGCTGGCCGTGCTGGTGATGATGGTGCTGGCGTTGCCCTTCGCCTACATGCAGGATCGCATGGGTGCCGTGAGCGTCAAGGTGTTTGCCGGCATCATGCTCGGCATCACGTTCCACCTGCTGAACGGACTGTTCTCGAGTCTCGGCGTGATCAACGGCTGGCTTCCCTCCATTGCCGCGATCACGCCGAGCGCGCTGTTTCTGCTGGCGGCATGGGCACTGATCTGGTGGGTGGAGCGGCGCTAGGTCTTGAACGCAATCCGCGTGCCGGCCAGCCGGTCGTGAGCAAACTGGCGGTCACGGTCGAACATTGCCCAGAGCAGCCCGGCGCCGCAGAGCAGCAGGCTGGGCCAGGCTAATGCATAGCGCAACATCAGTCGCGATAGCGGCGGCTTGCTGCCGTCGGCCATCTGCAGCTGAAGTTTCCAGGTTTGCATGGCCAGCGTCTGGCCGCCGTGACCCCAGTACCAGACAAAGTAGGCGCCAAATACGGCAACGATGTGCAGGACAAGCACCGGGCCGGGAAGCGTGATGCCAAAGGCCATTCCAAGCGCAAGGTGCGGCAGCATGAAGGTGGCAGCCCAGACGCCGAGCAGCAACAGGGATTCGTAAAGCAGACTGGCGAGACGCCGGCGAATGCCCGGCAACAGAGGGTGACTCACGGCTAGGTGGTGCGCCGCATCACTGTGCCGGTGGGGGCGGGGGGGCTACCGATGCCGGAGGGACGGAGGCGGCAGGTGGGCTAGGCGCGGCGGGTGGTTTGGGTTGCGCACGGGGTACCAGTGGCGCAGGGGTCAGCGGTTTTCCGGCCGCGCTCTTCGGCACCGGCTTGGCTGCCGCCTGGGCCTTGAGCCGACTCTTCTCGTCCTCGGGCAATTCCTTGTACTCCTGCCACTTCTGCTTGAGCACTTCCTTCTGCTCGGGTGTTGCCTTCCTGACGTCCTTGTATTGCTCGCGCACGGCCTTGCGCTGGTCCGGCGTGAGCTTGATCCATTCATTCATGCGGCGCTGTATTCGTGCCTGCTCCTCGGGAGTCATGGCGGGGTAGCGCTGGGCGATGCCGACCCACTTCTTGCGGCGCCATGGCTCGAGCTGGTCCCATTCTGCGGAGAGCGGCGCGAGGATCTGCTTTTGCTGTGGCGTCAGTTCGACCCATGAGGGCTGGGTCAGCGGCGGGACGACCGCGAAGACGGGGGACGGCAGCAGCAGGCAGAGCGTTACTGAGACGAGTGCGAGGAACGCTCTAGCCATGCGCGAAATCCGTGATCGAGATAGGCGGCGGGGGGGAGGTCGTCGGACAGAAGGGCGCTGTCGATCTCCTCGTTTTCTGCCGCCTGTTCAAATTCATTCCAGATGTAGCTGCCGGTGGCGCCGATGAGCAGGGCGACGGCGGCAAGAATGACTCGGCTATGGCCAAGCACGAAATCCGCGAAAAAGTGACCGACTCCAGCCAGTTGCATGCCCCGCACAGCCACGCGCTGATGCCCGAGTGCTTCCTGCCGGGCCGCGTGCAGACGCTTCGCGATGTCGCGGTCGAAATTCTCGGTGCCATGGTTGAGAACCTGGCGGAGCTTGTAGCCGAATTCGGTTTCCTGATCCATGATGTGATGACTATAAAGTAACGCCCTTCGCCTTCAGGGCGGCGGCCAATGTATGCGTGGCCCGGGAGCAATGCGTTTTCACGCTGCCTTCCGAGCATCCCATTGCCGCCGCCGTTTCGGCGATGTCCATTTCCTCCCAGTAACGCATCAGGAAGGCCTCGCGTTGACGCGGCGGCAGTTTTTCGATTTCTTTCTCAATCAGGCCAAGGAGTTGTGACTGCTCGAGGAATCCCTGGGGTGTTTGCCTGACTTTCGACCCTTCTTCATGCTGCAAAGTTTCCAGGGGATCGGCATCTTCGTCGTCGGAGGGGGTCAGAGAGGAAAACAGGGTGGTCCAGGTCGAACGTACCTTCTGCCGCCGGTAAAAGTCGCGGATGGTGTTCTGCAGTATGCGCTGAAACAGCATCGGCAGCTCGGTTACGGGCTTGTCGCCGTATTTCTCGGCCAGCTTCATCATCGCATCCTGCACGATGTCGAGCGCCACGTCCTCGTCGCGAACGGCGTAAAGCGCCTGCTTGAAGGCGCGCCGTTCGACTTCGGCGAGAAAGTCGGAGAGTTCGGTGCGGGAGGCCAGCGGTGAAAGTCCTCTTGTCAATAAGGGCTTGCGCCCGGCCTACAAGCTGCGGATGCACTGCGAACGCCTTGACCTGAGACGGTCGAGACAGTATGGTTACGAGTTTTCGGGCAGTGCCCGGTGTCTTCGGAAATAACCATGCAGTTAACTGGCGCAGAAATTGTAATCAGGTGCCTCCAGGAAGAAAAGGTCGAATTCGTTTTCGGCTATCCCGGCGGCTCGGTGTTGTATATCTACGACGAGTTGTTCAAGCAGGACCAGTTCAAGCACATCCTGGTTCGCCATGAGCAGGCGGCGGTCCATGCGGCCGATGCCTACTCGCGCTCATCGCAGAAGGTGGGCGTGTGCATGGTCACTTCCGGTCCGGGCGTGACCAACGCCGTGACCGGCATTGCCACCGCCTACATGGACTCGATTCCGCTGGTGGTGATCACCGGCCAGGTGCCCACGGCCTATATCGGCCAGGACGCCTTCCAGGAAGCCGACACCGTCGGCATCACGCGCCCCTGCGTCAAGCACAACTTCCTGGTCAAGGACGTCAAGGACCTCGCCGTCACCATCAAGAAGGCCTTTTACCTGGCCAGGACCGGCCGGCCGGGCCCGGTGCTGGTCGATATTCCCAAGGACATAACGAGCCACAAGTGCGACTTCCACTATCCGAAGTCGATCTCGATGCGCTCTTACAACCCGGTGGTCAAGGGGCATTCGGGGCAGATCAAGAAGGCCGTGCAGCTCCTGCTCGAGGCCAAGCGGCCGATGATTTATGCCGGCGGCGGCGTGATCCTCTCCGATGCGGCGGACAAGCTGACCAAGGTCACGCGCATGTTGGGCTTCCCCATCACCCAGACGCTGATGGGCCTCGGCGGCTATCCGGCGACCGATGGTCAGTCGCTCGGCATGCTCGGCATGCACGGCACCTATGAGGCCAACATGGCGATGCAGCACTGCGACGTGCTGCTGGCGGTGGGCGCGCGTTTCGACGACCGTGTCATCGGCAACCCCGCGCATTTCGGCCAGGTGGCGCGCAAGATCATCCACATCGACATCGACCCCTCGTCGATTTCCAAGCGGGTGAAGGTGGATGTGCCGATCGTCGGCAATGTGCCCGACGTGCTCGATGAAATCATCAAGCTGCTCGAGGCGGCTGCAGCCGCGCCTGATGCCAAGGGACTGGCGTCCTGGTGGAAGCAGATCGACGAGTGGCGCGGCAAGAACTCGTTGCAGTACAAGCAGGGCAGCGATCTCATCATGCCCCAGTACGTGGTCGAAAAGCTCTACGAAGTGACGGGCGGCGACGCCTTCGTCACGTCGGACGTCGGCCAGCACCAGATGTGGGCGGCCCAGTATTACAAGTTCGACAAGCCGCGGCGCTGGATCAACTCGGGCGGACTCGGCACCATGGGCTTCGGCCTGCCGGCGGCGATGGGCGTGCGTTTTGCCAATCCGAAGGCGACCGTCGCGTGCGTAACGGGCGAGGCTTCGATCCAGATGTGCATCCAGGAATTGTCGACCTGCAAGCAGTATCGTTTGCCGATCAAGATCGTCAACCTCAACAATGGCTATCTCGGCATGGTTCGCCAGTGGCAGCAGATGTTCCACGGCAACCGCTACTCGGAATCCTATGTCGACGCACTGCCAGACTTCGTCAAGCTGGCCGAGGCCTACGGCCACGTCGGCCTGAAAATCGAGAAGCCGGCAGACGTGGAGCCGGCCCTGCGCGAAGCCTTCGTCAAACACAAGAACGAACTCGTCTTCCTCGACATCCTGACCGACCCGACTGCCAACGTCTTCCCCATGGTTGCCGGCGGCAAGGGCCTGTCGGAAATGATCCTGGCGGAGGATCTGTAATCATGCGCCATATCATTTCCATTCTCATCGAAAACGAATCCGGCGCGCTGTCGCGCGTGTCGGGCCTGTTCTCGGCCCGCGGCTACAACATCGAGTCGCTGACAGTGGCGCCGACCGAAGACGCCTCGCTGTCGCGCATGACCATCGTCAGCATCGGTTCCGACGAAGTCATCGAACAGATCACCAAGCAGCTCAACAAGCTGATCGACGTGGTCAAGGTGGTCGACCTGTCGGAGGCGCCGCACATCGAGCGCGAGCTGATGCTGGTCAAGGTGCGTGCCACCGGCAAGGACCGCGAGGAGATGAAGCGCGTCGCCGACATCTTCCGTGGCCGCATCATCGATGTCACCGAGTCGTCCTACGTCATCGAACTGACCGGTAACGGCGCCAAGCTCGATGCCTTCCTCGCGGCCATCGACGGTTCGCTGGTGCTGGAGACCGTGCGTACCGGTGTTTGCGGCGTCGGCCGCGGCGACCGCATTCTCAAAGCCTGATTCATTATTTGCCGCCAGCCCGAAAAGTCGGCGCTGGCGGCACGCCATTTCCATTAAGGGGAACACTCATGAAAGTCTATTACGACAAGGACGCCGACCTGTCGCTGATCAAGGGCAAAAAGGTCACCATCGTTGGTTACGGCTCGCAGGGCCACGCCCACGCCCAGAACCTCAAGGACTCCGGTGTCAAGGTCACGGTCGGCCTGCGCAAGGACGGCGCCTCCTGGTCCAAGGCCCAAAAGGCCGGTCTCAAGGTCGAGGAAGTCGGCAAGGCGGTCAAGGGCGCCGATGTCGTCATGATCCTGCTGCCCGACGAAACTATCGCCGCCGTCTATTACGGCGAGGTCGAACCCAACCTCAAGAAGGGCGCGGCGCTGGCCTTTGCCCATGGCTTCAATGTCCATTACAACCAGGTGATGCCGCGCGAGGACGTCGACGTCATCATGATCGCGCCCAAGGGTCCGGGCCACACCGTGCGTTCCGAATACCAGCGTGGCGGCGGCGTGCCCTCGTTGATTGCCGTCTACCAGGACAAGTCGGGCAAGGCCAAGGACATCGCGCTGTCGTACGCCGCGGCCAACGGCGGCACCAAGGGCGGCGTGATCGAGACCAGCTTCCGCGAAGAAACCGAGACCGACCTCTTCGGCGAACAGGCCGTCCTCTGTGGCGGTCTGGTCGAGCTGATCAAGGCCGGCTACGAGACGCTGACCGACGCCGGCTATGCGCCCGAGATGGCCTATTTCGAGTGCCTGCACGAGGTCAAGTTGATCGTCGACCTCATCTTCCAGGGTGGCATCGCCAACATGAATTACTCGATCTCCAACAACGCGGAGTATGGCGAGTACGTCACCGGCCCGCGCGTCATCGGCCCCGAGGCGCGCGCCGCGATGAAGGAGGCGCTGGCCAACATCCAGAATGGCGAGTATGCCAAGCGCTTCATCCTCGAGGGCCGTACCAACTACCCCGAGATGACTGCCCGCCGCCGCTTGACGGCCGAGCATTCGATCGAGCAGGTTGGCGGCAAGCTGCGCGACATGATGCCGTGGATCAATGCCAAGGCACTCGTCGACAAATCGAAGAACTGATTTGAGCAACTATCCCCACCCCATCATCGCCCGGGAAGGCTGGCCCTTCCTCGGCGGTGCGGCTGCTGCTGCCGTCCTTGTGCATGCCCTGGCGGGATTCGCCTGGGCGTTGCCGCTGTGGATCATCGCGCTGTTCGTGCTGCAGTTCTTCCGCGATCCGTCGCGCGAGGTGCCAGGCGACGCCAAGAGCGTGCTGTCGCCCGCCGACGGCCGCATCGTCGCCATCGAACCGGTGCGCGACCCGTGGCTGGAGCGCGACTGTCTCAAGATCAGCGTGTTCATGAACGTGTTCAACGTCCATTCGAACCGCAGTCCGGTCGATGGCGAGGTCAGGCAGCGCTGGTATCACCCGGGCAAGTTCGTCAATGCCGACCTCGACAAGGCCTCGACCGAGAACGAGCGCAACGCGCTGCATATCCGGGCGAACACCGGCCATGACATCACCTGCGTGCAGGTCGCGGGCCTGATCGCGCGGCGCATCCTCTGCTACGTCGAGGCTGGTGCGCAGTTGGCGCGGGGCCAGCGCTACGGCTTCATCCGCTTCGGTTCCCGGGTCGATCTCTATCTGCCGACCGACGTGCGGGTCAAGGTGGTCATCGGCGAGAAAGTCAGCGCCACCAGCACCATTCTCGCCGAACTGCCCTGATCGTCCCGCTGCGTCCGGCGGCGGCTACAATAGGCAGGTCGTCCACTCTATTTCGCAAGCCATGTCGGCACTCCGACCCCGCAAGGCGCTGATGAACCCGGATCTGCGCCGGCGCGGAATCTACATCCTGCCCAACCTGCTGACGACGGCCGCGCTGTTTGCCGGTTTCTTCGCCATCGTCCAGGCCATGAACCAGCGCTTCGAACTCGCGGCGGTGGCGATTTTCATCGCCATGGTGTTCGATGGCCTCGACGGCCGCGTGGCGCGACTGACGCGCACGCAGAGCGCCTTCGGCGCCGAATACGATTCCCTCTCCGACATGGTCTCGTTCGGCGCTGCCCCGGCGCTGGTCATCTACGAGTGGGCGCTGCGCGGCATGGGCAAGCTGGGCTGGGCTGCAGCTTTCATCTATTGTGCCGGAGCCGCGCTGCGGCTGGCGCGCTTCAACACCAATCTCGAAGTCGTAGACAAGCGCTACTTCCAGGGCATGCCGAGCCCTGCCGCTGCTGCGCTGATCGCCGGTCTGGTCTGGGTGACACTCGATGCGGGTTTCTCAGGCGAGGAAGTCCGCTGGTATGCCTGCGTGCTGACCATCTTTGCTGGCCTGACCATGGTCAGCAACATCCGCTACTGGTCGGGCAAGGACATCAACCTGCGCAAGAGCGTGCCCTTCGTCATGGTGGCCGCGGTGGCGCTGGGCTTCGCGCTGATTTCGAGCTATCCGCCCGGGGTGCTGTTCGCCCTGTTTCTTGCCTATGCCATGTCCGGCTATGTCATAGCTTTTGTCGATTGGCTCAATAGGCGCAAGAGACTTGCGCGCACCGAATAGTCTGATATAGTCGAGCCATGATTGCGATAATGGCCTTCTCTGCTGCGTTTCTGATCCTCTCCGGCCTGCTGCTCAAGCGCGCGCTACGCGCCAAGGCACAGCCGCTGCTGCGCCGCGCGCGCTAGCACACCCTTCCCCCACAATTCGAGCAGCATGCGCCGGGCGGCACCAGCCCCCGGAAGGCACAACCGTATCCATCCCCTCGGGAGACGATGATGGCAAAAGAACACTTGGTGATTTTCGACACGACCTTGCGCGACGGCGAACAGAGCCCCGGCGCGTCGATGACAAAGGAAGAGAAGGTGCGCATCGCGCGCCAGCTGGAGCGCATGCGTGTCGACGTGATCGAAGCCGGCTTTCCTGCCGCATCCCCGGGCGACTTCGACGCCGTCAAGGCTGTCGCCGAGGCGATCAAGGACTCTACCGTCTGCGGCCTGGCCCGAGCCAACGAGAACGACATCCGTCGCGCCGGCGAGGCGATCAAGCCCGCCAGTTCCGGCCGCATCCATACCTTCATCGCCACCAGCCCCATCCACATGAAGATGAAGCTGCGCATGGAGCCCGATCAGGTGCTGGAGCAGGCGGTGAAGGCCGTGCAATGGGCGCGGCAATACACCGACAACGTCGAGTTCTCTCCCGAGGACGGCGGCCGCTCCGATGTCGATTTTCTCTGCCGCGTGCTCGAGGCGGTGATCAACGCCGGTGCCCGCACGCTCAACATTCCCGACACCGTCGGCTACAACCTGCCTTCGGTCTGGGGCGGCCTGTTCAAGACCTTGCGCGAGCGCGTGCCCAACGCCGACAAGGCAATCTGGTCCACCCACTGCCACAACGACCTGGGCATGGCCGTCGCAAACTCCCTCGCCGCCGTGCAGAACGGAGCGCGCCAGGTCGAATGCACCATCAATGGCCTGGGCGAGCGTGCCGGCAACGCGGCGCTTGAAGAAATCGTCATGGCGGTCCGCACCCGCGGCGACCTTTTCACCTGCGATACGCGCATCGACGCGACGCAGATCGTGCCCGCATCGAAACTGGTGTCGCAGATCACCGGTTACCCGGTGCAGCCGAACAAGGCCGTCGTCGGTGCCAACGCCTTCGCCCACGAGTCTGGCATCCACCAGGACGGAGTGCTCAAGCACCGCGAGACCTACGAGATCATGCGCGCCGAGGACGTGGGCTGGACCACCAACAGGCTGACATTGGGCAAGCTTTCGGGCCGCAACGCCTTCAAGAGTCGGCTTAAGGAACTCGGCATCGACATGGCGAGTGAGGATGCGCTGAATGCCGCCTTCGCCCGCTTCAAGGAACTCGCCGACAAGAAGCGGGAGATTTTCGACGAGGATATCTATGCTTTGGTCGGCGACGACGGTGTTCCACCCGAATACATCCGGCTGGTGTCGTCGATGTTCCATTCGGAAACCGGCGAAGCGCCCCAGGCCAAGCTCACACTGTCGGTCGGCGGCGAGGAGCGTGCGTCTTCGTCGTCCGGTAGCGGACCGGTCGATGCCACCTTCAAGGCCATCGAAAGCGTTATTCCCAGCGGTGCCGAGCTGCTGCTCTATTCCGTCAATGCCATCACCACCGGTACCGACGCGCAGGGCGAGGTGACCGTGCGGCTATCCAAGGAGGGACGGATTGTGAACGGGCAGGGCGCCGACACCGACATCGTCGTGGCCTCGGCCAAGGCCTACATCAACGCGCTCAACAAGCTGCACGCCGGCGGCGAGAGGCTCAATCCGCAGCTGTAGTGCCGGCTGAAGGACGGGTAACGCGGGCATAGAAGACGGTGGCGACGAAAAATGCTGTCGCCAGCAGCACTTCAATGCCCGCCATCACGCGCATCGGTCCGCTGTCCGTCGTCGCGCGGACGAGGCCTTCGGCCAGATAGGCGAGGATCAGCAGCGATGCCCACTGGTGGGTATAGCGCCGGCCATGCAGGATGCCGAAGAGCGGGGCCAGCAGCGGCAGCGTCTTCAGCACCAGCCACGAGCCGCCCGGCTTGAGTGGTGCCAGCCGCAATTCCCAGGCCAGGCACAGGGCGATCAGGGCGATCAGGCTGATGCTGGCGGCGAGGTTGGCGAGCTTGGCACGGCGGGGGAGGGCAGAAAAGTCGGCGCTGGCGGTACGGCGATCGGACATCACATTCGAGCCTTCGATACAATGCGGTCGATTATATGGCCCCCCACGCTCGCAAACCCGGCTCGCTGCCCCCCCACTGGGGGCGCATGCCTCCTTGCGACGGCCCGGCGGAGGCATGATGCGCTGGATTCTCGCCCCCTTCCGCCTGGTCGCCAGCGTCGTGCGCCGCTTTAGCGCTGAACGCTGCGCGCAGACTGCCGCAGCCCTGTCCTTTGCCACCCTGCTCGGGCTGGTGCCGATGTTCGCGGTCGGCGCCGTCCTCATCTCCAACCTGCCGTTCGGCAGCGGGCTGGGCACCGCGCTGGAAAAATTCCTGCTGACCAACCTGCTGCCGGACAAGGCCGGCGCGGTGATCGCCAAGTATGTCGGACAGTTCGCCCATCGTGCCGAACGCGTCACGCTGATTGGTGGTCTGTTTCTCGGCATCACGGCGCTGATCCAGATGCTCACCATCGAGCATGCCTTCAACGCCATCTGGAAGGTGAAGGCGGCGCGGCCCTTCCTGCGGCGCCTGGTCATGCACCTCGCGGCGCTGCTGGTAGGGCCGCTGGTTTTCGGCGGCAGCCTCGTCGCCATCACATATCTCGCCAGTGTTTCGTTCGGCCTGGTGGACGAACCCCGGTGGGTCAACACCCTGTTCTTCAAGGTCGTCCCATTCCTGGTCATGACGGTATTGTTCGCGCTGGTGTATTGGGCCGTGCCCAACCGGTCGATACGCCCTGCCCATGCAGCAACGGGCGGATTGCTCGCCGCCGCCGGCTTTACCCTGATGCAGCGCCTGTTCAGCCTTTATGTGGCGAAGCTGCCGACTTACACGGTGGTCTACGGCGCTTTTGCGGCGATGCCGGTCTTCCTGGTCTGGCTTTCCGCCTCATGGGGCATCATTCTCATCGGTGCCCTGGTCACGGCAGAACTACCCCATGTCCTGGCAGGGACTAGAGGCCCGAAGGCGAAAAGTCGCGGGTGAACTCGAACAGTTCAATACTCGAAGTCTGCAATATCAGGGCGCCGGGAGTGCAATCGGTGAGCTGGATCCGCTCTGCATTGTCGCTGACCAGGGTGAAGGCTCCTGCCCGGTGAGTGCCTGATGCGGCCAGCAGCGCTTCGCCGCGTTGTGCAGCAACAAGGGGCGGCAGGCGGAAAGCCTCGGTTGCCGCATCTTCCGACAAGCTCTCGCCGCTGCCGTGGCGCACCAGTCGCACGGCTTCGGCTGCAGGCGCCAGCAGTTCCAGCCCAAGTTCAAGGTGTTCCGGATTGTCGCTGCGTGCCCAGCGCACTACGCAGAGCCCCCAAGGCTGATCGGCGGCGGGCTGCACCGCAAGCGCAGCACCGGCCATGATGCCGTGGGTATGGCCGGACACATGCATGATGGCGAGCCCGCCGGGGCTGTCATTGAGCATCATCCAGTCGGTCGCAGTGATGCCGGTGGCGCTGACGACGGGGGCCGCGTCGCCGCGCTGGTGATGCCACAAAGCCTGCAGGTCGGTGCAGACCTGAACGCGGCTGCTACTGCCGCGGCGCGGCATATGACGCATTGGCGGCGATACCCAGCGGCTGGCCGCGCGGTGCAGCGCCTGGCGCAGTGCAGGCGTGGCGGCGTGCTCGTCCAGTCCCAGTGCTTGGGGGCTTTCACCGGCGACGAACTGCTCGATGTGCTCGAGTGCCGACCGCCCCAATTCGCGGCAGGAAAAACACACGTTCTGTCCGTTGGCCAGCGGCGGGCGACGCACCGCAGCACAGGGCGCCTGGTCGCGGCTGTCGTTGATCCAGTACCAGGTTTCCGTCTGATTGCTGGCCGGCAGGGCATCGGCAAATTCGATCTGGCCGGCGAACTCGCGCAGATAATCCAGCAGAAAGCCGAGTTCCGCCGGGGTGAAGCTCTGTGGCTGTGCGGCCGAGAGTGCCAGCATGGTCTTGAACTGGGTGACGACGGTATTGGCGCCAGCTGGCAGCGTACTGTCATGCGGCGTTGCGGCCATGGTCCAGTGATAGATCTCCTGGGCCGTGCGCCACATGTCCGGCGGGGCAGGGGCGGAAATCAGCAGCGCCACCTCCATCTGCTGTGTGAGATTGCCCATGGCCAGTGCACACAGCGATGTCGGGTTGAGGTGCAGGCTCTGCAGGCGCGCCCCGTCGGCTTCGCGCATGACCTTGCTGTAGGCTGCGGCAATGCCGCCGTGGACATCGAGCAGTCCCTGCGAGATCGTACGCAGCCGCCGGTCCACGGGCAACGATGTCTCGCGCAGCAACGGTTTCAGAGCGGCATTGACGGAATTTACGCGCGGCTGGAAGAGCTTCAGGATGCGTAGCAACTGCAGCGGCGCAACGCCCATGTCTTCTATCGCGGCCAGATGGTTGCGCAATGGAACCAGGTCGCGCAGCGAATCATCCGCCGGCGGCTGGGCAAGCCAGGCTAGCGCACTATCGAGGGCTGGCGATGAAACGGTAGGGTCGATCGATTGGGTCATCGCGCGAGTACTAACGTCAACTGCTGAAAGGTCCACCGTGACCGGATTTCTGCCGCGGACTCCCGGCCGGGAAGCGCGTTTGATTCTAGTAGAATTCAAGGCTTCAAACATCAGGAAATTTCATGCGGGGAACGCGACAGGCGATCCGGCGCTTCATTCTCCCGGTTTTTCTGGCCGCGTTGTCCTGGGCATTGGCACCGGCCGCCGTTGCCGATGCCGGCAGCTTCTTCGACCCGTCACTCGGCGACTTCAAGGCCGAACTGGCGACGGCGTCGAAGGAGGGCAAGCAGGGTGTGCTGCTGATGTTCGAGGCCGCGGGCTGTCCCTACTGTCGCAAGATGAAGGAACAGGTGCTGAACCGTCCCGAGGTCCAGGCCTATTACCGCAAGCATTTCGTGAATTTTTCCGTCAACGTGCTCGGCAGCGTCACGGTGACCGACTTCTCCGGCCGCAGCGCCACCGAAAAGAGCTTCGCAAGGGAGCAGCGGGTACGCGGCACGCCGACATTCATTTTTGTCGGCGCCGACGGCAAGGAAATGACGCGTTACTCCGGTGCCACCCGTGACGTGCGCGAATTCATGGAACTGGGCCGCTTCGTTGCCGAGGGGCACTGGCGCAAGCAGGATTTCCAGCAGTTCTACCGCAACCCTCAACCCGAAGGCAGAAGGCCGTGAGTGAATTTTTGTCGGACAAACCCATTCCGGTGCATGACCGGCTGATCGTCGCGCTCGATGTCGCAGATGCTGCGGCGGCACGTGCCCTGGTGATGCAGCTAGGCGATGCCGTCAGTTTCTACAAGATCGGCCTCGAACTCTTCATGGCCGGCGGCTACTTCGAGCTGCTGGATTGGCTTACTGCCCAGGGCAAGAAGGTTTTTGTCGACCTCAAGTTCTTCGACGTGCCGGAAACCGTGCGTTCCGCCGTGCGTGCGCTGGCCGGCAGCGGCGCGACCTTCGCCACCGTCCATGGCAACCAGGCGATCATGGAGGCGGCGGTGCGCGACAAGGGCTCACTCAAGATCCTCGCCGTGACCGTATTGACGAGCCTCGATCGCGGCGACCTGGACGATCTCGGCTTCGCCTGCGATGTGGACAAGCTGGTGCTGTCGCGTGCGCGGCGCGCACTGGAGACCGGAGTGGATGGCATCGTGTCGTCGGGACTCGAGGCGCCGATGATCCGGCGCGAACTCGGGCAAAGACTGCTGGTGGTCACGCCGGGCATCCGCCCGGTCGAGAATAAGCCGGCCGACGACCAGAAGCGCACTGTCGATGTTGCCCAGGCTTTCAGCAACGGCGCCGACTACATCGTAGTCGGCCGGCCCATCCGCCAGGCGTCCGACCCGCGTGCAGCGGCCGAAGCCATTCAGGCGACCATCGCCGGGGTGTTCCGCTGATTAACGGGTGATTGTTTTCCTTGGGAAAACCGTTATAATTGCCAGCTTTTTGGCTTTGGCGTAATGCCTGCAGACGCGGGCATTGGCCTTCGCCGAAACTCCGTTTTCCGCCGAAACTCCGTTTTCCGAATTCAAGGGATACCTCATGGTCGTCATTCGACTTGCCCGCAGCGGCGCCAAAAAGCGCCCCTTCTACAACATGGTGGTGACCGACTCGCGCAACCGCCGCGATGGTCGCTTCGTCGAGCGCATCGGTTTCTACAACCCGGTGGCTGCCGAAAACGAGCAGGGCCTGGTGGTTAACGCCGAGCGTCTGGCCTACTGGCAGGGCGTCGGCGCCCAGCTGTCGCCGACCGCCGCCCGTCTGGTCAAGCAGATCGCCGCCAAGCCCGCTGCCTGATGTTGGTATTGGGGCGAGTGATCGCCCCGTTCGGTGTGCTGGGCTGGATCAAGCTGTCGCCGTTGGGCCACGATCCAGCGGCATGGCGAGAAATGCCGTCCCTGTGGCTGGGGCGCGACCCCGACGGCACGGAGTGGCAACGCTACGAGATCGAGGCCCTTAAGGCACATGGCAAAGGCCTTGTCGCCAAGCTCAGGGGCATCGGTGACCGCACGGCAGCCGAGGCGATCGACGGCAGCTACATTGCCGCGCCGCGGGAGGAGTTGCCGCCGCCACAGGATGGCGAGTATTACTGGGCCGATCTGATCGGCCTCGATGTGGTGAATGCGCAGGGCGTGAAGTTCGGCACGGTGGCCGAACTGCTCGAAACCGGCGCCAACGATGTGCTGGTGGTGCGCGAGGGGAAAACCGAGCGCCTGCTGCCATTCATCGCGCAGGTGGTCAGCGAGGTGGATGTTCCCAATCGGATCATCCGCGTCGATTGGCAACCGGACTGGTGATGCTGCGATTCGATGCGATCACGCTGTTTCCCGAGATGTTCGGGGCGGTGACGCAGTCCGGGATCACGCGGCGGGCGCTAGAGCGCGGCTTGTGGCGGCTGGATTGCTGGAATCCGCGCGAGCAGGTCGAGGACAACCACCGGACGGTCGATGACCGGCCTTATGGCGGCGGGCCGGGGATGGTGATGTTGCCGGGGCCGCTGGAGAAGACGATCGCCGCCGCGCGGGCATCCCGCCGCGAGGCCGGCGAAGCGGCAGCGAAGGTGATTTACCTCTCGCCGCAGGGGGCACCGCTGACGCATGAGCGGGTGCGGCGGCTGGCGGCAACGCCGGGAGCGATTCTGCTCTGCGGGCGTTACGAGGGGGTCGACGAGCGCTTGATCGAGCGCTGTGTCGACGAAGAGATTTCGATCGGCGATTTCGTCCTTTCGGGCGGCGAGATCGCTGCGATGGCGTTGATCGATGCCTGCGTCCGGCAGTTGCCGGGGGCATTGAACGACGATGCTTCTGCGGTCGAGGATTCATTCGTGGCCGGGTTGCTGGATTGCCCGCACTACACGCGGCCCGAAGTGTATGAAGGAATGCCGGTGCCGGAGGTTTTGCTCTCAGGCCACCACCAGAACATCCGCCGCTGGCGACTGAAGATGTCGCTGGCGCGGACCCGGGAGCGCCGCCCGGAGTTGTTGGCGCAACGGGCGCTCATGCAGCAGATGAGCGCGGAGGAAACGCAACTCCTCGGCGAGATCGAAGCCGAAGAGCTCTGCGGTCGTAACTAAATTGAAGGAAAAAACGACATGAACCTGATTGAGCAGCTTGAAAAAGAGGAAATCGCACGCCTCGGCAAAACCATTCCCGATTTCGCCCCCGGCGACACCGTGATCGTCAACGTGAACGTGGTCGAAGGCGAGCGCAAGCGTGTCCAGGCCTTCGAGGGCGTGGTCATCGCCAAGAAGAACCGCAGCCTTAACTCGAGCTTCATCGTGCGCAAGATTTCCTCGGGCGAGGGCGTCGAGCGGACATTCCAGACCTATTCGCCGCTGATTGCCAGCATCGAGCTCAAGCGCCGCGGTGACGTGCGCCGCGCCAAGCTCTACTACCTGCGCAGCCGTTCCGGCAAGTCGGCGCGCATCAAGGAAAAACTCACTGCAAAGTGAGTTTTCAGAGAAGGCTAATGCCTGCGCGTCAGCAGGCGTTATGCCGGAACTAAAAACTCACGGCCAAGACTTCGGCCTGATCGTTTCCGCAGCAACCGCGAGCGGGGATGCCAGGATAGCCGGCATCCCCGCTTTGCGTTTACAGCGGCCATGCACCACAATGTGCATTCCGTCGCATGCGATGACTTGCCGCCGTGGCCACACCCAAAAGCAGCCGCTATCAGACTCCCGCCGCCGCCCTTTTCGCCTTGCTGATCGGTGCGGCCTGGCTCACGGCGTGGGGCTGGAAGCAAAGCGCCACCAACGAAGTGATCCAGCGTGAGCTGCAACGCAGCATCGCGGTGGCGACCAGTCTTTCCAACGCGCTGTGGCCGGTTTACCTCAAGCCGGTGCGGCAGGCATCGACGCTGCCGCCGGCGGCCATTCAGCAGCTGGATTATCTGGGTCCGCTGGGCCGCGATGTCGCAGCCCAGGTCAAGGGCCAGCGCGTGCTCAAGGTCAAAATTTACGATCCGCGCGGCGTCGTGGTGTTTTCGACCGAGCCGAAACAGATCGGCGACGACAATCGCGACAATGCGGGCGTGAAGGCTGCCTTGAGCGGCGCGGGGCAGGCCGAACTGGTGCATCGCGCCAGCTTTAGTGCCCTGGATGGGAACCTGGTCGCCGATCGCGATCTGGTCCAGGCCTATGTTCCGGCCAGTCCGGGCGCAGATGGCCCGCAGGATGCCGTATTCGAGGTCTATACCGACGTGACGCCGCTGATCGCCGAGATTCGGGAGGACGAGCGCCGCATCTGGGCAATCGCCAATCTCGCCGGCCTGGTCCTCTTTGCCATGGCGCTGCAGATACTGCGGCGGGCCGAGCGCGTGCAGCGCGACAAGGATGCCGTCACCGGGCTGCCGGTGCGGGAAGTCGCGCTCGAGGTACTGGCGCAGCGGCAACTCCGCGACGCCAGGGTGGCACCTGGTGTCCGCCGTGGCTGGCTGGTAGTGGGTTTGCTGCACCTCAGGCAGGTGAGCGCCGCCTACGGCCACCGCGCCAGTGATGCGGTACTGAGTCAGGCTGCGGCCCGACTGGCCACGCTGCCGAACGCCGCCGGACGACTGTTTCGCCTGCCCGGTGATGCGTTCGCACTCATGCTCAAGGCGGAGGATGCCCTGGGTACGGCCGAGGAAATGCTGCCGCGCCTGGCACGCGAGGTTATTGCCAAGTTCGATGCACCGCTGCATTTCGAGGGGCGGACCATCGTCGCCGACGTCGCACTGGGGGCCGACCTGGCCACGTCCGCTGTTGACGATCCGGCCGACCTCCTCAAGCATGCCGAGGCGGCGTTGGACCAGGCCAAGGCCCAGGGCCCGCGTCACTGGGTTCTTTACACGCCGGGACTGGAGCAGAGTGTGGCCGAGCGACTGCAGTTGCTCGCCGACCTGCGCGAGGCTCTGCTGCGCGAAGAATTCGAAGTGTTCTACCAGCCACTGGTCAGCGCCGAGACGCGCAAGCTGGTGTCTGCCGAGGCGCTGGTGCGCTGGCGCCATCCGCGCCGCGGGCTGGTTGGGCCAGCGGTGTTCATCCCGCTGCTCGAGGACAGCGGTCAGATCATCGAGGTCGGTGCTTTCATCCTGCGCGAAGCGTGCAGGCAAGCGCAACACTGGCGCCAAAGCTTCGCGCCGGAGTTCGTCATCGCGGTGAATCTATCCACCCGCCAGTTCACCGATCCGAATCTGCCCCGGATAATTCGTGAGGCACTGGCTGAGTCCGGCCTGCCGGCGGCGGCATTGATCCTTGAAGTGACCGAAACGTTCCTGGCCCTCAACCCGGAACAGGCAGCCGACTTGCTGCGCGAGTTGAAGGATGACCTGGGCGTCGCCGTCGCCATCGACGATTTCGGCCAGGGCTATTCATCGCTGGCGTCGCTGCGCCTGTTGCCGCTGGACATCCTCAAGATCGACCGCGCCTTCGTCATCAATGCACCGCACGATCCGGTGGATGCTTCGATCGCCCGCGCCGTTGCATCCCTGGCGCAGGGCCTTCAGCTTACCCTGGTGGCCGAGGGAGTGGAAACTGAGGCGCAGGCCGAATTCACCCGCAGCATCGGCTGCCACAAGCTGCAGGGCTATCTGTTCGCGCAGCCGCTCGAGGCGGCTGCGTTCGAGGCGGCTTACGCCAAGGCGAGTTAGCGCCGCGCCGGCTCGGTCAGCTTGTTGCGCTCGATCAGGGCGTAGGCCGAATGGTTGTGGATCGATTCGAAGTTTTCGGATTCGAGGATGTAGGCGTCGATGCGCGGCTCGGCATTGAGCACGCCGGCGACGTCGCGCACCATGTCCTCGACGAACTTCGGGTTGTCGTAGGCGCGCTCGGTGACGTATTTCTCGTCCGGGCGCTTGAGCAGGCCGTAGACCTCGCAGGAGGCCTGCGCTTCGACCATCTGCACCAGTTCCTCGATCCACAGGAAGCTGTTGGTGGTGGCGGTGACGGTGATGTGCGAGCGCTGGTTGTGCGCGCCGTAATCGGAAATCTTCTTCGAGCACGGGCAGAGGCTGGTGGCCGGCACCACGACCTTCATGGTCTGGCGATAGACCGCGCCGTCGAGGATCTCGCCGATGAAGGTGACCTCGTAGTCCATCAGGCTCTTGACCTTGGAGACGGGGGCTTCCTTGTTGATGAAATAGGGGAAGGTCATCTCGATGATGCCGGTTTCGGCCTCGAGCTTCTTGACCATTTCGCGCAGCATCGCCTCGAAACTCTCGACCGAGATTTCCTTGTCGCGGCTGTTGAGGATCTCGACGAAGCGCGACATGTGGGTGCCCTTGAAGTTGTGCGGCAGGCCCACGTACATGGCGAAGTTGGCGATGGTGTGCTGCACGCCGCCGCTCTTGTCGAGCACCTTGACGGGGTGGCGGATGGACTTGATGCCGACCTTGTCGATCGGCAACTGGCGGGAATCGGCGCTGCTTTGGACGTCTGGAATCATCATGGGGTCTCTGGCATTCACGGGTTGCGCTCCTGGGGCTGGGGGTGCGCGGCGGCTCATGTCGGCCGTCACGTCAGTCAGCATATGGTATCAATCCCGACAAAAACAATCAACTATTCAGGGTGTCGCTCTCAAATTCCTTGATCCGCCGGACGATGCCTGCGGCGTCGAGCCCGAGCAGGGCCAGCATCGCGGCCTGCTCGCCGTGCTCGATGAAGCTGTCGGGCAGGCCGAGGCGCAGCAGCGGCGTGCGCTTGCCGGAGGCTTCGAGGCAGCGTGCGACCTCGGCACCGGCGCCGCCGACGATGGCGTTCTCTTCGACGCTGACCAGCATTTCGTGGGTTTCTGCCAGTTCCAGTACGAGCGATTCGTCGAGCGGTTTGACGAAGCGCATGTTGGCCACCGTCGCGTCGAGCTGCTCGCCGGCCTCGAGCGCTGCGCTCAGCAGGGTGCCGAAGGCGAGGATGGCGACGCGGCGGCCGCGGCGGCGGATTTCGCCCCTGCCCACCGGGAGCATGTCGAAAGTCGGCGCTGGCGCCACGCCGGGGCCGCTGCCGCGCGGGTAGCGCACGGCCGTCGGGCCGTCGATATGGAAGGCCGTTGTCAGCATCTGCCGGCACTCGGCCTCGTCGGCCGGCGTCATCACCACCATGTTGGGTATGCAGGTGAGGTACGACAGATCAAAGGCGCCCTGGTGGGTCGCGCCGTCGGCGCCGACCAGGCCGCCGCGGTCGATGGCGAGCATCACCGGCAGGTTCTGTAGCGCGACGTCGTGAATCAGCTGGTCGTAGGCGCGCTGCAGGAAGGTGGAGTAGATAGCCACCACCGGTTTCATGCCCTCGCAGGCCAGGCCCGCGGCGAAGGTCAGCGCATGCTGCTCGGCGATGCCGACATCGTGATAGCGACCGGGGAATTCCTGGGCGAAACGCACCATGCCCGAACCCTCGCGCATCGCCGGGGTGATGCCGATCAGGCGCGTGTCTTCCTGCGCCATGTCGCAGAGCCAGTCGCCGAAGACCTGCGTGTAGGTCAACTTGCCGCCGCCCTTGCCCGACTGGATGCCGTTGCTGCTGTCGAACTTCGACACCCCGTGGTAGAGCACGGGGTCGGCTTCGGCCAGCTTGTAGCCCTGGCCCTTGCGCGTGATGATGTGGAGGAACTGTGGACCCTTGAGCTGGCGCAGGTTCTCCAGCGTCGGTATCAATGAGTCGAGGTCATGGCCATCTATCGGGCCGATGTAGTTGAAGCCGAATTCCTCGAACAGCGTGCCGGGGACGAACATGCCCTTGACGTGTTCCTCGGCGCGCTTGGCCAGTTCGAGCAGCGACGGCGCGACCGACAACACCTTCTCCCCGGCCTTGCGCGCGGCGTTGAAGGTACGGCCCGAGAGCAGGCGGGCGAGATACTTGTTGAGCGCGCCGACCGGCGGCGAGATCGACATGTCGTTGTCGTTGAGGATGACCAGCAGGTTGGCATCGACCACGCCGGCGTTGTTCAGCGCCTCGAAGGCCTGGCCGGCCGACATGGCGCCGTCGCCGATGACGGCGACGACACGGCGTTCCTCGCCCTTGTTGCGGGCGGCCACCGCCATGCCCAGCGCGGCCGAGATCGAGGTCGAGGAATGACCGACGCCGAAGGTGTCGTAGGGACTCTCGTCGCGGCGCGGAAAGCCGGAGACGCCGTCCTGCATGCGCAACTTCGCCATGCCGGCGCGGCGGCCGGTGAGCACCTTGTGGGCGTAGGTCTGGTGACCGACGTCCCACACCAGGCGATCCTCCGGCGTGGCGAAGACGTAATGCAGGGCGATGGTCAGTTCGATGGTGCCGAGATTCGATGAGAGGTGGCCGCCGGTCTTCGCCACCGAACCGATCAGGAAGGCGCGCAGTTCCTCGGCCAGCTGCGGCAGGGCGGCGCGCTCCAGGCGGCGCATGTCGGCCGGGTCGTGAATCGCATCGAGTAGGGGGTAGGCGGTCATCAGAAGCTGCGCTCGACGATGTAGCGGGTAAGGTCGGCCAGGCGTTCGGCGCGGTTGCCGAACGGGGCGAGCGCAGCGAGCGCATCGTCGCGCAACTCGGCGGCCAAAGCCTTGGCGCGGCTGGCACCGAGCAGGGTGACGTAGGTCGGCTTGTTCTGCGCGGCGTCCTTGCCGGCGGTCTTGCCCAAGGTGGCGGTGCTGGCTTCGGCGTCGAGAATGTCGTCGACGACCTGGAACAACAGGCCGATGCGGTTGGCGTAAC
Organism: uncultured beta proteobacterium; assembly: GCA_963709555.1. Classification (GTDB taxonomy): domain Bacteria; phylum Pseudomonadota; class Gammaproteobacteria; order Burkholderiales; family Rhodocyclaceae; genus Sulfurisoma. The sequence goes on from CAVPWR010000008.1 coordinate 319,619, forward strand.
GGGTGAGGCTGGGCAGCGCAGTTTCATCGGCATGGCCGCAATGCGCGCCGAGCAGCACGGCGGCGCGGATCAGCGCGCCGGTCTTGTGGATGTGCATTTGCTCGAGCTCGGCCAGCATCAGGGTCTGGCCGACGGCGGCGAGATCGATGGCCTGTCCGCCGGCCATGCCGCGCGAACCGGCAGCGTGGGCGAGCAGCGCGATCATCGAGGAAAGTCGGCTCTGGCGGGACGGTGATGCGGGCGTCTCGGCCAGTACCTGGAAGGCCAGCGACTGCAGCGCGTCGCCGACCAGCAGCGCCGTGGCCTCGTCGTATTCGACATGCACCGTCGGCTTGCCGCGGCGCAGGGTGTCGTCGTCCATGCAGGGCAGGTCGTCATGCACCAGCGAGTAGGCGTGGATCAGTTCGACGGCGCAGGCAGCGCGGTCGAGTTCGGCGGCGGGGGCGTCGAACACCGCACCGGCGGCATGGCAGAGCAGCGGCCGCACGCGCTTGCCGCCACCGAGCACGGCGTAGTGCATGGCGTCGTGCAGGCGCGGCGGCAGCGTGGCGGCGGGCGGCAGGAACGCCGTCAAGGCGGCTTCGGTGCGGTCCTGGACCGCGGACATCCAGTCGGCGAAATTCATGGAGTGGAGTTTTACTCGTCCCCGGAACGGGCGGCGGGATCCAGGTCGCGCAGGGTGCTGCCTTCGAGCAGACGGATTTTCTGCTCGGCGCCCGTCAGTGCGTCCTGGCAGTGGCGCAGCAGCGCGGCACCGCGTTCGTAGGCGGAGAGTTGCGCCTCGAGCGGTGCGTTGCCCTGCTCCATGGTCTGGACGATGGATTCGAGTTCGGCCAGCGCCGCTTCGAACGAAGCGGGAGCGTCCTTGGATTGAGCCTTGGGCATCGGGGATGGGGATGGCGGTGGTGCGAAGAACGTAAAAATAACTTATTGGACCCCATCAGGTCAATTTTCGGGGTAATTTCGCTATACTTCCGACCCCCGCAATGGCTTGTGTTTTCTTGAGTTTGCGGTATTGGGTAACTCAAGTTTCCGGTTTCCGGGTCACTTCTTGGAGGTTGGGAAATCATGTCCGACATTGGCAGCCGCGCGCGTCTCGCGCCCGGTGTCTCGCAGTTCCCCGTGGATTGGTATTTCGATGAAAAGCGCTTCGAAATGGAGAAGCAGCTGATCTTCGATGCCGGCCCGGGGTATGCCGGTCATGAACTGATGGTGCCCGAGCTCTACAACTACCGCTCGACCGAGTGGTCGGACCACTCGCACCTCCTGGTGCGCCAGCCGGACGGCGTCTATCGCATGTCCAACGTCTGCCGCCATCGTCAGGCCATCATGCTGCAGGGGGCGGGCACCGCGCAGAATATCGTGTGCCCCATCCACCGCTGGACCTACGACACGGCCGGCGCGCTGATCGGCGCGCCGCATTTTCCCGCCAATCCCTGCCTCAACCTGAACAAGGACAAGCTGGAAAGCTGGCAGGGCCTGCTGTTCAAGGGGCCGCGCAGCGCCAATGCCGACCTCGGCGACATGAAGGTGGCGGGAGAGCTCGACTTCTCCGGCTACCGGCTTGAGCACGTCGAACTGCACCAGTGCAACTACAACTGGAAGACCTTCATCGAGGTCTACCTCGAGGACTACCATGTCGCGCCCTACCATCCGGGGCTGGGCAGCTTCGTCACCTGCGACGACCTGACCTGGCAGTTCGGCGACTGGTATTCGGTGCAGCGCGTCGGCATCACCTCGCTGGCCAAGCCCGGTAGCAAGACCTACGCGCAATGGCACAAGGCCGTGCTCGACTACTACAACGGCCAGTTGCCGCCGCACGGTGCGATCTGGCTCACCTACTACCCGAACATCATGGTCGAGTGGTATCCGCACGTGCTGGTGGTGTCGACGCTGATTCCGCAGGACGTAGACAGGACTCTCAACGTCGTCGAGTTCTACTACCCCGAGGACATCGCCCTGTTCGAGCCCGAGTTCATCAAGGCCGAGCAGGCGGCGTACATGGAAACCGCCATCGAGGACGACGACATCGGCGAGCGCATGGATCGCGGCCGCCATGCCCTGTGGAAGCAGGGGCGCAGCGAGGTCGGGCCCTACCAGTCGCCGATGGAAGACGGCATGCAGCACTTCCACGAGTTCTACCGGCGCGTGATGGCGGAGCACGTGTGATTCCCCACCCCGCGACCTTCGCCCGGATGGGGCGTCGCTTCTCGGCTCCGGCGCATGGCATGTTCAGCCTTGGGAAGACCCAGCGGCTGGACTACCGGTAATTGCAGTCCCTCTGGATGCTCGCGGCGAGTCTGCTGTTCGCCGCGATGGGAGTTTGCGTCAAGCTTGCAGCTGCCAGCTTCTCTGCGGCAGAGCTGGTGTTCTACCGCGGCTTCGTTTCGCTGCTGCTGCTCGGTGGCTTCCTCGCCTGGCAAAAGTCGGCTCTGGCGACGCGCCACTGGCGCATCCATTTCTGGCGCGGCCTGTCTGGATATGTCTCGCTGGTCGCCTACTTCTACGCCATCAGCCTGATCCCGCTGGCCACGGCGGTGACGCTCAACTACACATCGCCCTTATTCCTCGCGCTGCTGCTGGCGTTCTGGCGCCGCGAGTCGGTGGCACCGGAGCTTTACCTGGCGCTTGCGGCCGGCTTCGCCGGCGTAGTGGTGCTGCTGCAGCCGACGCTGACTACCGAGCAATGGCTCGGCGGCTTGCTGGGCCTGGCCTCGGGCGTGATTTCCAGCGTCGCCTACCTCAACGTGCGCCGGCTTGGCGAACTGGGCGAGCCGGAATGGCGCACGGTGTTCTACTTCGCGCTGTTCGCCAGCATCGGTGGCCTGCCCTGGTTCATCGCCGCCGGACCGCTGCACGCGATCGATGCGCGTGGCTGGGCTTTGCTGCTCGGCGTCGGCGGCTTCGGCACGGCGGCCCAGCTATGCATGACTGCCGCCTACAAGCGCGGCAGCACCATGGTGGCTGCCAGCCTCGCCTACACCACGGTGATCTTTTCCAGCCTGTTCGGCCTGCTGCTGTGGGGTGAGTCGCTGCCGTGGCCGGCCTGGGCCGGCATCGCGCTCATCGTCGCCGGCGGCATCGCGGCGACGATGAGTTCGCGCACTTCTCCCGCCATCGCGGATTGAGCCATAATGCAGCCACATCACTGAGGATTGCCATGATCACCATCGATTATCGCGACAGTCAGGTTGCGGTCGCCGTGCTCGGCGAATTCACCCTGGCGGATTTCAAGGAATTCGAGGAACTGGTCCAGTTCAAGGTCAAGTTCGAGGGGCCGGTCAACCTGCTCTTCGATCTCACCGAAATGGCCGACTTCACCGTCGATATGGCGTGGGAGGAGATCAAGTTCTCGCGCCAGCATGGCGGCGATTTCAAGCGCATCGCCGTCGTCACCGACAGCGAATGGATCGCCTGGAGCGCCTGGCTGTCGCAGGTCTTCGTCGCCGCCGACCTGCGCGTGTTCCACGATGCCGACGACGCCCGTGCCTGGCTGGATGGCCTCCCCGCATGAACACGACGCTTGTCAGTCCCGATGAGCTCGCCGCGCATCTGAACCATCCCGACTGGCGCATTTTCGACTGCCGCCACGACCTGCAGGACACCGGCTACGGCGAGAAGGCCTACGCCAAGGGCCACATCCCCGGCGCACTGTTCCTGCACCTCGACCGCGACCTCTCCGGCGAAAAGACCGGAAGCAACGGCCGCCATCCGCTGCCTTCCAGGGAGGCATTCGCCGCCAAAATGGCAGCCTGCGGCGTCGGCCCCGATACGCAAGTGGTGGCCTACGACAACGAGGGCAGCGTCTTCGCTTCCCGTTTGTGGTGGATGCTGCGCTGGGTAGGGCACGAGAAGGTCGCGGTGCTCGACGGCGGCGTACCCGGATGGCGACGCGCGAAGCGCGAGTTCCAGACCGAAGTGCCGATCTATCCGCCGGCACCCTTCGTCATCCGCCCCGGTGCCATGCCCTACACCGCTTTTGACGTGCTCGAGCGCCTCGATGACAAGCGGGTTCTGATCCTCGATGCCCGCGCTCCCGAGCGCTTCAGCGGCGAGGAGGAAAACCTCGATCCGGTCGGCGGCCACATCCCCGGTGCGGTTAACCGTTTCTACTTCGACAACCTCGACGATGCCGGCTGCTTCTTCAAGTCGGCCGAGGAACTGCGCGACGAGTTCGATGCGCTGCTGGCCGGGCGCGATCCGCGGAGCGTGATCCAGCAATGCGGCTCGGGCGTCACCGCCTGCCACAACCTGTTGGCGATGGAAGTGGCCGGGCTGGCGGGTTCGCAGCTTTACGTCGGATCGTGGAGCGAGTGGTGCGCCGATCCTTCCCGCCCCTTCGCGACGGGAGAGTGACGCTGCAAGGCCCACGTCACGTGCTCGCGCACCAAGGCTGAAGGGTGCTCGCGCCGCGCTTGGAGCGCGGCAGTGATTTCGACCGATGGCGGCGCATTGCCAAGCGCGACAGCGATGTTGCGCAGCCAGCGCTCGTAGCCGATGCGGCGGATGGGACTGCCGGCCAGTTTCTCGTTGAAGGTTGCCTCATCCCATGCGAACAGATCGAGCAGCGTCGCGGCATCGAGACCGTGGCGCGGCATGAAATCAACTTCGCGCGTCAGGGGTGCCTCGCGGTTCCACGGGCAGGCCGTCTGGCAATCATCGCAGCCGTAGATGCGGTTGCCGAGCAGCGGCCGCAGCGCCTCGGGAATCCCGCCCTTGAGCTCGATGGTCAGGTAGGAGATGCAGCGGCGCGCATCGAGGCGGTAGGGCGCAGCGAAGGCGGCTGTCGGACAGGCGTCGAGGCAGGCGCGGCAGCTGCCGCAATGGTCGGTGGTCGGCGTGTCCGGTGGCAGCGGCAGGCTGACAAATATTTCGCCGAGAAAGAACCACGAACCCGCCTCGCGCGACAGCAGCAGCGTGTGCTTGCCGCGCCAGCCGAGCCCGGCGTTCCTCGCCAGTGCCACTTCCATCACCGGTGCCGAGTCGGTGAATACCCGATAGCCGAACTCGCCGACTTCGGCAACGATGCGGTCGGCCAGTTTCTGCAACCGCGCCCGCAGCAGCTTGTGGTAGTCGCGGCCGAGGGCGTAGCGGGAAACCGTCGCATGCGTGGTGTCCGCCGAAAAGTCGGCGCTGGCGGGACGGTAATTCATTCGCGCCATGACCACGGCCTGCGTGCCCGGCACCAGTTCGGCGGGCCGCGAGCGCTTGCTGCCGTGCGCGGCCATATAATCCATCTCGCCATGGCAGCCGGCGGCGAGCCAGTCGGCCAATCCCCGCTCCGCCTCGCCCAGGTCGGTGCCGGCGATGCCGATGGCATCGAAGCCGAGTTCGTGCCCCCAGCTTTTTATTTTCTCCTTGAGTCCCGACCAGTCATGCATGCCGAGCATCTTACGTTAGAGCTTTCCGATGAGGCGTCAACGCTGGCGCTGGGCGCCGCGCTGGCGCAAGCCGTCGTGCCTGGCCTCGTCCTCTGGCTCGAAGGCGACCTCGGCGCCGGCAAGACCACGCTGGTGCGCGGCCTGTTGCGCGCGCTGGGCGACACCGGTCCGGTCAAAAGCCCCACCTACACCCTGGTTGAAGTTCACCCTGTTTCTGGGTTAGACTTGTATCACTTTGATTTTTATAGGTTCAGTCAGCCTGAGGAATATCTGGATGCGGGGCTGGACGAATACTTTGGCGGGCAGGGCATCTGCGTGGTCGAGTGGCCGGATCGCGCCGCGCCCTATTTGCCCGCTGCCGATGTCGCGGTCGTGCTGGACCACGCCGGCACAGGCCGCGTTGGGCGCCTGGCGGCGCGGAGCGAGCGGGGTGGGCAATGTCTCGTGCGCCTGAAAAATTCGCTGACGAATTTTCCGCAATTTCACTGCCGCGCCGCGCCGTCCTCAAGTTCGCCGCCGCCAGCCTGACGCTGGCTGTCTCAAGGGTCGGCGCCGGCGCCACGCCGGGTGGCGCCGGCATCCTCGGCGTACGCGTCTGGCCAGCGCAGGATTACACCCGCGTCACCCTCGAGCACGATCAGCCGATCCGCTTTTCGCACCTGCTGGTCAAGGATCCCGCGCGCCTCGTCGTCGATCTCGAGGGCGTCGAGTTCAACACCGTGCTGCAGAGTCTGCCGGGCAAGATCGCCGAAACCGATCCCTACATCAAACTGATTCGCGCCGGCCGCAACAAGCCGGGCGTGGTGCGGTTGGTGATCGAACTCAAGGCCGAGATCAAGCCGCAGGTGTTTACCCTCAAGCCGATCGGCGAATACGGCCACCGGCTGGTGCTCGATCTTTACCCGATGCAGGAAATCGACCCGTTGATGGCGCTGCTGGAGAAGAGCGAGATCAAGGACGAGCCCGGCAAAGGCAAGCCGGCCCAGCAGGACCCCGGCAAGCCTGCGGACAAGCCCTTGGTGACGCGCATGGTCACCATCGTGCTCGACCCCGGCCACGGCGGCGAGGATCCGGGCGCCATCGGCCGCGGCGGCAGCTATGAAAAGAACGTGACCCTGTCCATCGCACGCCGCCTCAAGGAAAAGATCGACGCCCAGCCCAACATGCGCTCGGCACTGACGCGCGACGGCGACTTCTTCATCCCCTTGCATCAGCGGGTGGCCAAGGCGAGGCGGGTGCAGGCCGACCTCTTCGTCTCGGTCCATGCCGACGCCTTCATCAAGCCGACGGCGCGCGGCTCCTCGGTGTTCGTGCTGTCGGAAAACGGCGCTTCGAGTTCGGCCGCGCGCTGGCTGGCCAACAAGGAGAATTCGGCCGACCTCATCGGCGGCGTGAATTTCGGCGTCAAGGATCCGCACCTCGCGCGCACGCTCCTCGACCTGTCGCAGACGGCGACGATCAACGACAGCATGAAGCTGGGCAAGGCCGTGCTCGGTGAACTCGGCGGCATCAACGCCCTGCACAAGCCGCACGTCGAGCAGGCCGGCTTCGCCGTGCTCAAGGCGCCGGACATTCCGTCGATCCTCGTCGAGACCGCCTTCATCTCCAATCCGGAGGAAGAAAAGCGCCTCAACGACGAGGATTACCAGGACAAGATGGCCGAGGCCATCCTGCGCGGCATCAAGGCCTATTTCGCCAAAAATCCGCCGCTGGCGAAGTCAAGATTGGCCAGGCTCGACTGATATAATTCGCCCCTTTTTCCGAACAGAAACAAGGCGGCAATGCAGGTCTTTCGCAGGGTTCCCGAAGCAGTTGATCACGTCCAGCCCACCGTGCTGACCATCGGCAATTTCGATGGCCTGCACCTGGGCCATCGCGCCATGCTCGAGCGTCTGGCCGCGCGCGGCGCCGAACTCGGCCTGCCGACCACGGTGATGACCTTCGAGCCGCATCCGCGCGAATTGTTCGCACCGGATCAGGCGCCGGCCCGCCTCACCAGCTTGCGCGAGAAGCTGCAACTGCTCGACGGCTGCGGCGTCGACCGCGCCTACGTCTGCCATTTTTCGCGACGGATCGCTGGACTGCCGGCCGAAGAATTCATCGAAGGCATCCTGGTCCGCGGCCTCGGCGTCAAGCATCTCATCGTCGGCGACGACTTCCGCTTCGGCAAGGGCCGCGCCGGTGACTTCGCCACGCTGCAGTCGGCTGGACAGAAGCACGGCTTCGGCGTCGAGGCCATGCACACCGTCGAGGTCATGGAAGAGCGCGTTTCCAGCTCGGCCGTGCGCGAGGCGCTGGCCGCCGGCAATCTCGAACACGCGGCGGCACTGCTCGGCCATCCCTACTGCATCGCCGGCCGCGTCGTCCATGGCGACAAGATCGGCCGCAAGATCGGCTGGCCCACCGCCAACATCCAGCTGAAGCGCAAGCGCCTGCCGCTCACCGGCGTCTTCGCCGTCACGGTTTCAGGACTCGACAAGCGCCACCTGCCGGGCGCGGCCAGCCTCGGCGTGCGGCCGACGCTGGGGCAGGGCCTGAAGCCGGTGCTCGAAGTGCATCTGTTCGACTTCAATCGCGAAATCTACGGCTCGCACATCACGGTGCACTTCCTGCACAAGATGCGCGACGAGATGAAGTTCGACTCGCTCGATGCGCTGACGGCCCAGATCGGCCGCGACGTCAAGGACATCAGAAATTATTTCGAAGGCAACTGAGCCTCAAGAAAAAAATCATGGCCGATTACCGCAAGACCCTCAACATGCCCGACACGCCGTTCCCGATGCGCGGCGACCTCGCCAAGCGCGAGCCGGGCTGGATCGCCGAGTGGCAGGAGCAGCAGCTCTACCAACGCATCCGCGAGGCCGCCAAGGGCCGCCCGCGCTTCGTGCTGCACGACGGCCCGCCCTATGCCAACGGCGACATCCATATCGGCCACGCGGTGAACAAGATCCTCAAGGACATCATCGTCCGTTCCAAGACGCTGGCCGGCTTCGACGCGCCCTACATCCCGGGCTGGGACTGCCACGGCCTGCCCATCGAGCACCAGATCGAGAAGACCCACGGCAAGCACCTGCCCGCCGACCAGGCGCGCGCCCACTGCCGCACCTACGCCCAGGAACAGATCGAGCGGCAGAAGAAGGACTTCATCCGCCTCGGCGTGCTCGGCGACTGGGACCGGCCCTACAAGACGATGGAATTCCGCACCGAGGCGGACGAGATTCGTGCCCTCGGCGAGATGTACCGGCGCGGCTACCTGTTCAAGGGCCTGAAGCCGGTTAACTGGTGCTTCGATTGCGGCTCGGCGCTGGCCGAGGCGGAGGTCGAATATGCCGACAAGAAATCGCCAGCCATCGACGTTGCCTTTCCGCTCGATGCCGCCGAGCGCGGGCGGCTGGCCGGCGCCTTCGGTGTGAATGCTTTGCCCGAGAAGACTGTCTACGCGGTGATCTGGACCACGACGCCGTGGACCCTGCCCGGCAACCAGGCGCTCAACGTCCATCCGGAGTTCGTCTATGAACTCGTCGACACGCCGAAGGGCCTGTTGATCCTCGCCGCCGAGCTGCGTGCTTCCGCACTGGAACGCTATGGTCTCGAAGGCAAGGTGCTCGGCGCGGCGCGCGGCATCGCGCTCGACCGCATGGTCTTCCGCCATCCCTTCTACGACCGCGCCTCGACGGTCTTCCTCGGCGAGTACGTCACGCTCGATACCGGCACCGGCGTCGTGCACAGCGCGCCGGCCTACGGCGTCGAGGACTACGATTCCTGCAAGCGCGCCGGCATGAAGAATGACGAGATCCTCACGCCGGTGCAGGGCAATGGCCGTTTCGCCGAAAGCCTGCCGTTCTTCGGCGGGCTCAACGTGTGGAAGGCGAATCCCGAAATCGTCGCCAAGCTGGCCGAAGTCGGCTGCCTCATGGCCAGCAGCGAGATCGTCCACAGCTACATGCACTGCTGGCGCCACAAGACGCCGATCATCTACCGCGCCACGACGCAATGGTTCGTTGGAATGGATCGCCAGCCGAACGAGGGCGAAACCTTGCGCACCGCGGCTTTGGCCGCCATCGAGGCCACCGAGTTCTTCCCGTCGTGGGGCAAGGCGCGGCTGCACGCGATGATCGCCAACCGCCCCGACTGGTGCGTCTCGCGCCAGCGCAACTGGGGCGTGCCGATTCCCTTCTTCCTGCACAAGGAAACGGGCGAGCCGCATCCGCGCACCCTGGAATTGATCGAGGACGTGGCCAGGCGCGTGGATGCCGGCGGCATCGAGGCCTGGTTCGCCATTGGTGAACGGGACGCGAAGGAACTGCTCGGCGACGATGCGGCGAAGTACGACAAGATGAGCGACACCCTCGATGTCTGGTTCGACTCGGGCACGACGCACTGGTCGGTGATGCGCGGCTCGCACGAAGCCGACTGCGCCTATCCCGCCGACCTCTACCTCGAAGGTTCCGACCAGCATCGCGGCTGGTTCCACTCCAGCCTGCTCACCGGCTGCGCCATCGACGGCCGCGCGCCCTACAAGGGCCTGCTGACGCACGGCTTCGTCGTCGACGGCAAGGGCATGAAGATGTCCAAGTCCAAGGGCAACGTCGTCGCGCCGCAGCAGGTGTCGGACACGCTGGGCGCCGAGATCCTGCGCCTGTGGGTCGCCGCCACCGACTACTCGGGCGAGCTGACCATCTCCAAGGAGATCCTCGACCGCGTGGTCGAGGTCTATCGCCGCCTGCGCAACACGTTCAAGTTCCTGCTCGCCAACACCGCCGATTTCGATGCCGGCGAACAGATGCTGCCGGTCGAGCAGTGGCTCGAAGTCGACCGCTACGCGCTGGCGCTGACGCACGAGCTGCAGTCCACCTGCCTCGCCGCCTACGACCGCTACGAGTTTCACAAGGTCGTGCAGGCGCTGCAGAACTTCTGCGCCGAAGACATGGGCGCCTTCTACCTCGACATCCTCAAGGACCGCCTCTACACCACGGCCGCCGATTCGCGCGCCCGCCGCTCGGCGCAGAGCGCGCTGTGGCACATCGTGCAGAGCCTCACAAAGCTGATGGCGCCGATCCTGTCCTTCACCGCCGAGGAGATCACCCGGATCAATGGCGGCGAGAGCGTGATGCTGGCACCGCAACCTGGCACCTGCACCCTGCCGACGAAAGTGCGCAGCAAAGACGTCTGGCTTGCTGGCGACACGGTGGCAGGCGATCCGCGCGGTGCGCGCCGAGGTGACGAAGAAGATCGAGGAAGTCCGCAGCGCCGGCAGGTATCGGCTCTTCGCTGCAGGCCGAGGTAGAGATTGCTGCCTCGGACGAAAACTACGACCTGCTGGCCTCGCTCGGCGACGACCTCAAGTTCGTGCTGATCTGCTCCAAGGTCACGCTCAGAAAAAGTCGGCGCTGGCGACACGGCGATCTCCGTCAGTCCGAGCGCCCACGCCAAGTGTGCCCGCTGCTGGCACTGGCGCGATGATGTCGGCCGGCACGATCACGCCGCCGAGCACCCGGAACTGTGCGGCCGCTGTGCCTCCAACCTGTTCGGCGCTGGCGAGGCGCGCGACATTGCCTAGCTTCGGCCGCTGGCTTCTGCTTGCCGGTGGCGTGATCGTCGCCGACTTCCTGACCAAGGCATGGGTGCTGGCTGCCTTCCAGCCGCACGAGTCCGTCACGGTGCTGCCCTTCTTCAATCTCGTGCTGGTCTTCAACGCCGGTGCCGCCTTCAGCTTCCTCGCCCAGGCCGGCGGCTGGCAGAAGTGGTTCTTCGTCGTACTGGCGCTGGCGATTTCGGCGTGGATCGTCGTCATGCTGCGGCGGCACGCGGAGGATCGCCTGCAGTCCTTCGCGCTGGCCCTCGTGCTCGGTGGCGCGCTCGGCAACGTCGTCGACCGCCTGCGCTTCGGCGCGGTGGTGGATTTTCTCGACTTCCATGTCGCCGGCTGGCACTGGCCGGCCTTCAACGTCGCCGACTCGGCCATCACCGTCGGCGTGGCGCTGCTGGTCTGGCATTCCTTCGTTCACAAGGAGCCCGCCCCATGAGCACAGCGAACGACGTGGTCAAGTCCGACAGCCTCCTCACCCTGCATTACCGTCTCGCCACGGCCGACGACACCGAGCTGGTCAGCACCTTCGGCGGCAACCCGTCGACGCTGCAGCTCGGCAACGGCGAACTGGCGCCGACGCTCGAGGCCTGCCTCGACGGCCTGCCGGTCGGCGAGCACCACGTCTTCCTGCTCGAGCCGCAGCAGGCTTTCGGCCAATACAGCGCGCAACTGACCAAGCGCTTCGCCCTTGAAGAACTGCCGGCCGGCGCCGCGGTCGAATTGCACGGTGCCATCGAGTTTGCGGCGCCCGATGGCAGCAAGTACGTCGGCACGGTGCGCGAGCTCGACGCGACGTCTGCCCTTATCGATTTCAACCATCCGCTGGCCGGAAAGTCGGTCCGCTTCGAAGTCAAGGTCATAGGAGTGCTGTGATGGATGTCCTGCTTGCCAACCCCCGCGGTTTCTGCGCCGGCGTCGAACGCGCCATCGCCATCGTCGAGCGGGCGCTGGAAAAGTTCGGCGCACCGATTTACGTTCGCCACGAGGTGGTACACAACCGCTTTGTCGTCGATGGCTTGAAAGCCAAGGGCGCCGTATTCGTCGAGGAACTCGACGAGGTGCCCGCCGGGGCCACGGTGATCTTCAGCGCCCACGGCGTCCCCAAGGCCGTGCGCGAGGAGGCCGACAAGCGCGGCCTGCGCGTCTTCGATGCCACCTGCCCGCTGGTGACCAAGGTCCATCTCGAGGTCGAGCGCCACTGCAAGCAGGGTCGCGAGATCGTGATGATCGGCCACAAGGGCCACCCCGAGGTCGAAGGCACCATGGGGCAGGCGCCTTGCGGCATGCATCTGGTCGAGTGCGTCGGCGACGTGGCGAAGCTCACGGTGAAGAACCCGGCAGCAGCTTGCCTACGTCACCCAGACGACCTTGTCGATGGACGATGCGGCGGCGATCGTCACTGCGCTCAAGGCGCGTTTCCCCGCCATCGTTGGGCCGAAGAAGGACGACATCTGCTATGCGACACAGAACCGGCAGGATGCGGTGAAGGAACTGGCCGCGACGGGTCGATCTTGTCATCGTCGTCGGCTCGAAGAACAGTTCGAACTCCAATCGCCTGCGCGAAGTGGCGGAGAATCTCGGCGTTCCCGCACGTCTGGTCGACAGCGGCGACGACATCGACCCGCCTGGCTTGCCGGAAAAGTCTGCGTTGGTGTGACGGCGGGCGCCTCGGCTCCCGAAGTGCTGGTCGAGGATGTGGTCGCCCGCTTGAGTGCGCTGGGGGCACAAACGGTACGGCGGCTGGATGGTGCGGCAGAGAATGTCAACTTCCCTTTACCTAGGGAGCTCTCGTAGTCGGCGGCGATGGAGATCAGCGCAAGCTGACCAGGAACCGTAACTCCTTTTCCAACGATAAGACTCGCATCTACCTGGCGCGACGCACATCAAGTAGAAATCGACAATGCCCATTCGCGCTATGCTCGCTAACTCGGCAAAAAACTACTAGTGGAATCGTTGAGCGCTTACAAAATTCCTATTCGCTGATGCGAGGATGTCAGGATTGCGGACTACCTTAGAGGCGCGCCAGGCATGAGTAGGGCAGACATTGAATGGGGCGATTCAGACTTGGAAATCGCCATGTCACACGAGGCGATCAGCAGTGCGTTGCTCGTTTCATTCGTGGTGCATGCCTTGCTGCTGACCCTGCCACACCCTGCACTTTGGAATCCTCCCGCTATTGCGACCCGTGCGCCAGACATACGCACCAGGTCATTGTCGGTTCAGTTATCCGCCTCGCATCACCGGACGAGGCCTTACCGGACCGAGCAAATATTCCCAAGGCATCAACCCGTCGATCGTCCGACGCCTGGAGGCTCGGCACTTTTGGAAACATCTTCTCCGCGGAGGATCGCACCGCCACCGGATTACCAACTGGCCCGTGCTCTGGATCGACAGGTTGAGGTTATCGACGGCATTGTTAACGCCGTTACCGAACCATCCGCCGCTGATGCCACAGGCGAACTACTTCTGCGGCTGATAGTCGACAAAAAAGGTGCGGTCCAATACGTGCAAACCTTGCATTCGACGCTATCGCGCCAACTCGAAAGTGAGATCGTGCTGCGTTTCTTTCGAGCGACTTATCGCCCGGGAGAGATCGACGGCAAGCCTGTAAACGCGGAAATGCTGATCAGCGTGACTGTCGGCCAAATCGATTCACCAGCAAGCGTCTCCGATGACCCAAAGGCAAAGTCAAAACCTTAAGCGTGCCTCTGTTCCAAGGTCACCAGCACGCAGCCGGACACTTGACGCCCCGGCTGTCGACCATCATCGTGGCGCAGGCCGTATCCTCAAATCCATTGACAGTCGTGGCGGTGATTAGAAATCCCGTGGTCAGGTCAGCAGCACCGGTCGAGGTGCAGGTGGCAGGGTTCATTTGCAACCCGGTGACCTGAATCTGATACTTTCCGGACGCGGTATCCCACCGCGAATTGATATTGGCGCCATCGTAAGTTAGCCATCCGGTGGGTGGCACCGCTGGCGGCACGCCAACGGCCAGGTAAATCCCGTTGGCGGTGAAGTAACGTTCCTCATTTTGCGCCAGATCCAGCATGGCGCCCTTCGCGCCACTGCGCGCTGCCTTTCTCATGTAATCCTGATAAGAAGGCAGGCCGATACCCATCAATATGGCGATGATTGCGACTACGATCAACAACTCGACCAGCGTGAACCCACGCCCCCGGCTCACTGTCTGGCTCATCGTAATTGTCCCCATCATCATTCCTCTCATGTTTTGCTGCACCGCGCTACGGGGGCGCAATCATAGTCGTACGTTCGTTTACCTGTTGATCTGTTTCCAGGTGATGCGCCCGAAGTGACCTGACTTGTATCCCAACCCGCAGGAAATAGTGCCGCCCGTATCGAGATTGCACCGAAGGACCAGCCTCTGGCCTGCATTCGTGCCTCCGGCAAGATTCATACCCCAGCCGGGAATGAACGTTGGGTTGGCGGTTTCGCAGGCACCCGCCGAGCACGGAGCCATTGGGTTGCCGGTGGTTGTCAACCCGCTTGCGACCGTGCCTGCAATATTGAAGGTGATGGCATTGTCGGTGGCTCCGGTGGATGATCCTTTTCCACCCAGTTTGACCGAAATATTTCCGACACCACTCAAACCCAGCGACGCTCGCGATACCAAGACCGTGCCTGAGTCGCCAGCGACATAGATCGGCACAGGTGGCTCTCCCCCGGTCAGGGTATTGAGATTGTATTCATTGCCGGCCGCTTGTCCGGCGCAGGGGTCGTTCGTCGGGATCAATGTTGCGAATCGGGTGGAGGCGTTCTGGTTGTCGAGTAGAGGCACCGATGAAATTACCCGTTCGCCCGAACCTGCGAGAAGATCGAATACCCAGCCACGTTGCTGGACCGTCCCGGCAGCATGGGCGATGGAGCTGGGGCAGGTATCCGTGGCATTGGAAGTCGCGGCGGCAGTGGTAGTGTAGTTGGGGATACAACTCGAGTAGATTGCATAGACCGGGTTTCCACTTGCGTCGAGAGACAGCGCGGTATAGGGAACACCGAGTGCATTGGTCGTACTTCCACTTGTATCGGCGTAAACCAACACTTTCTGCTTCTGCAGCTTGCCGCGATCCGAAACCGTCGTATAGGTGGCGTGCGCAGGGACAGGCGAGCCATTGTCCCAGATGCCATACAGGCTTTCTGTGCCGAACGGCGAGTACTTGTCGCTGATATCGATCCAGGAGCCCGTACCGAACATCACCATGGAACCGCCGGAAAGAAGCGGGGTAACGGCAATGCCTGTGGTGACTTGCTGCCGGGTTGGCGTGGCGGCG
The DNA here is from genome assembly GCA_963709555.1 of uncultured beta proteobacterium. Classification (GTDB taxonomy): domain Bacteria; phylum Pseudomonadota; class Gammaproteobacteria; order Burkholderiales; family Rhodocyclaceae; genus Sulfurisoma. The sequence goes on from CAVPWR010000008.1 coordinate 334,876, forward strand.
CCATCAGAGGCGCTAAAGAGCGGCCTGGGGTCGCCCGAGACGAATTTGTACGGAGACTGGTACAGGGACGGATCACCGATGGCTGACACTAGATTTGTCGTGTGTGTTTCCGCCTGATTGGTGATTGTCTTTTGCGTAGCTGTGAATCCGGAGCTGATATAACGAGCAACCAGGAGTTCATTGCCCGCGACCGACAGGATCGTGCCAGTTCCACCACCACTGTCCTTGATGGTTTCGCCGGCACCGAAGCCCGTCGGGTCATCGACAGTGATGCGGGTTACCGCGGAATCGATCTTCCAGATATTCCCTTTGCGGTCGCCGGCATAGATTTCGTCGATAGCCCCGTTGAAATCGACATCCTGGCTGGCAACCGTACTGAGGCCATTGGGTGGGTTGAGCGGCAGAGTCGGCGATGCGCCTTCGTCCGGTGATTTGAGCGGGATCTTGAAGTAATTCGTCCCCAGCGTCCAATATTGGCCGGCGCCCGGACCATCGACATAGAGAATGTACAGATAGGCGCGTCCGGTACTGCTCGAACTGTTGTCCGCAGTTGTGTTGTTGAAGCCGTTGCCGAAAATCACTGCCCACTTGCCATTATTGAGCTGCTTGACGATGGGCTTGCTGAAGGTATACCCAAGTCGGCATCATCCTTGTCGGTGAATTCCCACAGCACATTGGAGGCAGAAAAGGCGGTCGCCGGGTTGGTGACATCCAGTGCGAAAACGCCTTGCCCACCGGCATTCAAGCTGCCGACCAGAACAGATTTCCAGTCCGTGGAGGCGGCGCAGGTTCCGAAGCAGGCATCTGCCACCAGCGGCGGCGCATCGACAAAATACTTGTGATCGTAGCCGGGTGCCATGAGCTTGCTGAGATTGCCGAATACTGCGGAAGGCACATAGGCAAAGGTTTCCCTGCCGCTGGTGCCTGTCGCTTCAGGCATGCCCGTCGTCGTGTTGATGGTATAGGTGGCATCAAGCGCGTGCAGCATGCCATCATTGCCACCGAAATAGAGCCTGGGTGCGCGGTTCGCATAATTTGCGGCAAAGGTTTTATACGTTGCCTTGGCGTAGGCGGGGCCTATGCCACTCGGTTCCGCCACGAAGAACGGGCTTGAATTCAGCACGTCGCCCAAAATCGACAGACGCGAGCGCCAGCCATGATTCGCGGCGGGATTGACAGTGTTCGTTCCCGGCAGGAACGCTTCCTTGGATTGGTCGCCGCGCAGGTAGGCGATACGGTCCGTACCCAGGCTGTCATCGGTGCCGAACTCGTCGGCATCGAGGATGCTCTGCTGACCTGCAGAGAGACTTCCGAAATTGGCCGTGGTAAAGGCAACCCCCACGCGCGGGCTAGCCGATGTGTCCGCCGTTGCGCTTGCCGTGTAGCCATCGTTGAAGGTATAGATGGTGCGGCTGCCATGCGCCGGCAGCATGTTCTTGGCACTCCAGGCAGCACTGCTCGACACCACGCCAGTCTGCGAGATCGGCAAGGCTTCGACATCGCCCTGCCAACGGTCGCTGTTGTACTTGGCGCGGTAGATGTATGCGCCCGTTCCGGTATCCAGAGAGCCGGACGACTGGGCCAGGGCCGCTTCCGAACCGATTTCGCTGGAGATCTGGGCGATGGCGCTCTTGACAGAGTTGATCATGGCCAGAGGATCGCCTGCCCGCAGAAGATTCGGCGGCCAGGTCACCGCGCCTCCGGCGGCGTTGTATCCGGGGGGCGACCTGGATGCGCACGCGCCACCCGGTAGTGTTAGCAGGTTCTTCGTCGTGTCATACCAGGGGTTGAACGGCTTGCTCGGTGTCACCGAGGTATCAAGAGCGGTCGACGGTCGCCAGGTGCCGCTATTGTCATAGGCAGCCGGGTCGCCATATTTTGCCGCCAGCCAGAATTGCGACTGGTAACCACAATCCTTGTATTCATTCACATCGATGACGAACGTCTTGATGGTCTGTTTTCCAGCAAAGTCATTGCGAATATCGCTGCTTGCTGCCCATTTGGCCAAACCCGCCATGTAGTAGCTTGCGCCGGGGCTGGTGAATGTATCTCCTAGAGTGTTAGCTGGGCCCAAGCTTTCCAGATTTCCGACTTGATCGGTGCTTGTTGCCACGTTGATGTCACTGTCACCCGACAGCGATCCTGTGTCTTGCACGTGGGCGTTGCCGTTGCCGTCCGTGTAGGCATTGCATTTGGTTCTGCCGACGGTAGTGAACTGGCCGCCTGGCAGGCGCTTGTCGCACCAGGTATGGGTATCGCCCATCGTGATGATGTAGTTCTTCTGGCATGAGTACAGGACCGGGTCATCCCAGGTGGTGATTACCGGGAAACCATCGGCGTTGCTGACCTTGGCACCGCGGTAAAAGTCCAGCGTTGGTCCTAGCGCGGCTCCGGCGGCAGTCTTGGAACGCAAGTACCGCATGGTCTCGTAATAGAGCTTGCCGAGGACATCGTAGGTCTTGTAGGTTTGGGCCGTGTTGCCGAACTTGTTGATGTAGTTGATGACGCCCGTGTTCGACATAGCACCGACGTAAGAGGTGGCTGTGGCTGCGTCGCCAGAGTCCGGGTTTGTATACAGGGTGCCGTCCGTATCAGACCATTCCTTCTGGCTGTTGCTGATGAGGCCGCCCGCAGGAGACCACTTGTAAGGGGCGATAAACTTGGCCTTGGAGCGCAGCACCGCGTTGTCGGTGTCGTTGGCCTGGAAATACGACGTAACGCCAAAGCGCATCCTGTCGCCGTTATCCTGTATGACCCCGGTGGGTTTCCACGAACTGCCAAATTGCTTGCAGTTGCTTTCCTGGCCTACGCTGTCGTCGCAGACCTTGACCCGGACGTTATAGGTTACCGTTCCGCCAAAGCCGAGGGTGTAGGACGAGGTGTACCAATAAAGTGTTCCACCATATGTGCCAGTGTAGGAGGGAGTGTAGTATTTGGTCGTGGGGGTTGCCGGGGGGGTATAGGTGATGCGGTACTTGTACCGATAGACCTTGGAACTGACCGTGGTGGTGGTCGAAGAGCCGGTTTTCGCGGAACTCGTCACATAGGTGCCGCCGCCGGGAATGGAGAATCCGCTGCAAACATAAGGTGATGCACTGGTACCACTACCCGTGTAGGCATTGCAGGTGGCTGCCTGTCCACTGAGCGAACGCCGGTCAGGGTACAACTCGTCACAACAGGCGTTCCTGCGGTGACCGAACAGCTGATATAGTTACTCGAGTTAGGGGAGACTACGTCCGACCCCGTCACCGATGCAGTGAAAGATGCCGTTGCACCCAGGCCGGTTGTTGTGAGTACTTCACCTCCAGAGAACGACGAGAAGGAACTGCAGGTGTAGGGCGTGGCCGCGGCGCCGGTACCTGCCCAACTGGTACAACTACCGGTACTGCCAGTGCCCATGGTCAAATCGCAATTGAAGGCGGAGCCTGTCAGGCTGGGGTTGGTGCAGGAGACAGACGTTGCCGTCGCCCCTGTTGAGCCGCTGGCGTTCGGTGCTATCGCCGTGATGCTGGTCGGGGGGAGTTCCGGGCCGACAGGAGTTACCGCGGTACAACGGTAAGGCGTCGTGCTTCCGTTGCCGGTCCATGCGGTGCAGGTATAAGCTCCGCCAGTTGCGGTGGTCATCGACGCGCAGGTCGGGCCTGCAGGATTGAATGTATTGCAGGTCAGCGTCTCGGAAGCAGGTGCGGTACTCGGTGTGATCTGGACACGCGACCCCAGGCCCTGGTTTTTGAAGGTGATGGTGGTGCCGCCCGGATAGGTGGTGGCGTCGCTGTCCGGATCGTAATAGGTCTTGTCGGTGAAGTTGCCGGTGCCGCCTTGCCCGCTTTGGTAGGTTCTTTCCAGCACGGTGAGGGTGGAGGTGTCCCGATAGCGGTTGCCACCGGTCATGGCATAACGGAATTCGTCGAGACCGGTCATCGTGGCCCAGTTGAGGATGTTTCCGATCCAGCCGCCGCCGCCGTCTTGGCAGCCGTGGTCTCCATCCCCGTAGTGCGACGGGTAGAACCAGTTATTTGACGTGTCGTAGAAATAGCATTTGTCGGGGTCGAAGTAGCCCAGATAAGTGTTGCTTGCCGCATACGAGTTTGCATCCTGGTAGGCAGCGGTGTTCGCGGTCGGAAATTCGACCGAGAGCGCGAACATGACATTGGGCGGTACACCGCTTTTCAGGTTGAGCGGCGCATCGGCCAGGGTGCCCGCATGGGTGGTGCACGCAAGTCCAGAAGCCAGCCGGCCGCAAGCGCTTGTTTGAACCTGAGGAAGATTGTCGTGGAGATGTTCATGGTGAAACTCCTCGGTAAAGCTGGCGTTATCCGATCAGTCAGAGGGCAGATAAACGGATTGCAGCGTCAAACGGGTACCGGCGAAGCGCCCACGCGCTTGCACGGTGATGCGGTAGGCCCGTTGGTAGGCGTTGAGCGGTGTCGATACCAGTTCGATCATGTAGCGCGGTTGATTGGCCGCTGCCAAACCCTGCATTTGGGGGGACAGTGTTGTGGTGCCCAGCGTGGTGGCAGTGGTGCCGGTTGCGTAGAAATCAGTGTTGTCGAGCCGTCGCGGCTGGGCGCTGGTGTCCGTCGAGTCGCACAGGCCGCTGGCGCATGTGGTCGTGAATTGATAATCGCGCAGATACGGGCTGGGTGACATATAGGCGCCCGTGATTCGCAATTCGGCATCGCGCAGGGCGGCTTCCGCCGCTTGCAAGGCGAGTGCCTGATCACGGAAATTTCTCGCCACCTTTTCCTCGGCTGTCGTCGAGTTGGCCAGGCCAAGTTGCAGCAGCGTCAGTACGATCAGGAAGATCAGTGTGGCGAGCAGCACGAAGCCACGCTGCCTCCTCCCGATTCTCGCTCCGGCCTGTAAATGTAAGCGATTCATGCGCGGCCTCATCACGAGCAATACCGGAAGTTGCGGAATGAGATTTCCTTGGACATCAACTGGCGCAGGCGGCGGTCCCAGGTTCCAACACCCGCGCGGAACGGTGCGAAAAGTGCGCCGATGTCGTTGTTGATGCTGGACGCAGCGGGGGACGGTGCCGTAATGGGCCAGGCGGGCAAAGTGCGGGTTGTCTCGGGAGCTCCGGGTGCAGACCAGGGAGTCGCCGCCGAATACGCGCCGAAGTGCGCATATCGGGTGATTGGATCGGTCTGGGCGCCGGCAACGGCATTAGGGCTGCGCACGACTAAGGAGGCATGAATCGACAACACGCCGTCGCGTAGATCCGTCGGCGTGGTTACCAGGTGCCACGGCACATAGCGATCGACTGTGCCATTGTTGTCGGTATCAACCCCGTAGAGGAACTGCAGGCTCTCGACGCCGGCGACAAGCACCACACCCGTACCCGAGATGCTGCTGCGGCAGTAAAGCGCCGGCTCACCCGAGGTCGTATCAGTGTTCAGATAAAATGTTTCTTCGACAAGTTGATCCCTGGCCACGGCATTCCCCTGGCAGTCAACGGTGCCCGCTGTGGTGTTTGTATCCTCGCCGTAATAGCGAACCCGCAATACATCGCTGCCGTTAGTGATTCCACCGTTGAAGCCTGGGCCGCCGCCGGAGCAGTTGGTAATATTCACGCCGGCTGCAGACGGTGCCGTCGTGAATGGGGCCAATTGATCATTGCAGCCGGCAATCGCGCCCCCAATGGTTCCGGTCTGGCAAAAATACTGGGCTGTCGCGCCGGGTTGCCACCGATTGGTGAATCCCGCCCTTTGAATCGCATTGGACAGATGAAGAAAGGCGAACCGCCCGGTTTCGTTAAGGCGCGAAACGTCGGTTTGAGAACGCTGGGCGCCGATACCGGTGATGTATGCCTGGCTGACAGCCAGCAGCACCAGCAAGCCGATGACCATTGCGATCAGCAATTCCACCAAGGAGATACCCGATTCGCGTTTCATTGTGGATCTCATATGGGAACAAATGTGCACGCCATCCAGACGCCTGCTTGAATTCGGAAGAGGTAGCCACTGCCGTTGCGGTAGTAGCGGCGGATCCGGAAACACGCTGTTCATTCCAGCATACCTTGACGACAAATCCGCCCAAACCGTCACACTGCCAGGTGTTCGAACTCGGATCGATCTGGTGCAGGGTTGCCAGTGTGGTGCTGTCGCGGCAGATCATGCCCCGACCGTTCGGCAGGCTACCTTGGCTGCTCGCATTCGCTGTGCCTACCACTCCCCCTGTGGTCAGTTGGTCCCGCCATGCCTGCATTGTCGTGAATAGAAAATCGCCGACGGTAGTGCATCCCGTTGAATTTAAGCATTCACAGCTAATATTGGCGGCAACACTCCCGCCGGTGCCGCCAAGGCGACAGGATGCTGCGTTAGTGGTTGCCGTGGGAAGGGTTGAAAAACTCGCCGCTCCCGTGAGCAGCGCAGGCTGTCCCCGGGCCTTTTCCGCCAAGGATTCAGCATGCATCACGGCAATGGTTCGATAATTTGATGAGAGAGTAAGCTTCAGACTGTTGAGGATCACCCCCAGCATGCCCAAAAGCCCGACACCGAGAATCAACATGGCAATGAGATTCTCAAGAAGGGTGACGCCCTTTTCGATTCGTCGTTTCATCTCGCCGCGCCTTTACGGACAAGCAACCCGCGTGATGTTAGGCCGACCGCTCCCATCGATAACGATGCGCCGCCCCTGCAGGACTGAAGAGCCTGACGGCGGACAAAGGTCGAACCTAGCTCCTCCCGACCCAATGGGTGTCAACGCCCCGAGGGAACTGAAGGTAAAAGAATTCCTAGGGGGTGGAGTCGCTCCTCCATCAAATGAAAGCATGCTGACACCCCCGGTGAGGGCCTGCCCAACTCGGAGAATGCTGCTTGTTCCATCCGGGTTCGTTACCCTGATAATTCTGCCGCTGGCCCAATCGTTGGTCGATGTGCAGGTTGCGGCGGTCGCTGTAGGGTCCGAACTGGGGCAAAGCGTGACTGTAACGCCGCGCGCTCCGGCCTCACTTCGGGCAAGCATGATATCGGCCATCAGATCATTTGCTTGACTGGTCAGGCGCATGTTTGTAATCCATTCATCTGCTGCCGGCGCCGCGATTGACATGAGTACCGCCATGACCGCAATGACAACCATCAACTCGACTAGGGAATATCCCTTCGAAATCACCATTCCCAGGCCAGAAGTGCCACCAGACATTAAATTTTTCCAATTTATATGGATGAAATTCACTTACTGCGAGCCGACAAGACGACACAATCGGAGAAAAGCGCTATCCACTTGAATCATTCTGACAACCAGAATCAGCCTAATCTTTCCATGCAATGCTCGTTTTAGCAAATGGTTTGGTCGGTTAAAAGTGGTTCCTGATCAACGGTACGATGACGAAGCTGAACGGTCACCCTGCGATGGGGAGTTCTGCGCGCAGGGGCAAGAACGACTTGCACTTCACGTTACCCGCCTTGCCGCCTATAATGCGCCACTCGCTGCTGTAGCTCAGTTGGTAGAGCAACTGATTCGTAATCAGTAGGTCGCCAGTTCGATTCCGGCCAGCAGCACCATCTCACTCCCACGAAGGCTTGCTCGGCAAGCCTTCGTCATTTCCGGAGGCAGCCATGCAGATCGGCCAGGGTGTATTCCTTGTTACCGGCGGTGCGTCGGGGCTCGGCGCTGCGGCGGCTCGCCTGCTGGCCGGGCAGGGCGCCCGGGTGCTGATCGCCGACATGAATGCGGCGGCCGGCGAGGCGCTGGTGGCCGAACTGGGGGGGCGGAGTGCGCTTCGTCACGACCAACGTGGCCGACGAGGCCAGCGCCGGGGCGGCAGTAGATTTGGCGGTCGCCGAGTTTGGCGGCATGCAGGGCTGGTCAATTGTGCCGGCATAGTCCAGCCGAAAAGATTGTGGGCAAGGAGGGCAACCATGCGTTTGAGGCCTTCCGCCGCGTCATTGACGTCAACCAGGTTGGCACCTTCAAAATGATCCGCCTCGCGGCCCTGATGATGGCGAAGAACGAGCCCAATGCCGCCGGCGAGCGCGGGGTCATCGTCAATACTACCTCGGTGCCGGCGTTCGACGGCCAGATGGGGCAGGCGGCCTACGCAGCGTCGAAGGCGGGCATTGCCGGCATGATGCTGCCCACCGCGGCGGGGATCTTCGAGACGCCGATGATGGGCGGCATGCCGGCCGAGGTGCAGGAGGCGCTGGGGAAAATGGTGCCGTTTCCCTCAAGGCTGGGCCGGCCCAAGGAATTCGCCCTGCTGGTGCGGCAGATCGTCGAGAACCCCTACCTCAATGGCGAGGTGATCCGGCTCGACGGTGCGATCCGGATGCAGCCGAAGTAGGGAAGATGTCCGAAAGCTGCTACCACTGCGGGCTTCCGGTGCCGCCCGGGGCCGACTTCACGGTCGATATCGGGGGTGAGCGCCGCGAGATGTGCTGCGCCGGCTGCCAGGCCGTGGCGCAGGCCATCGTCGCCAACAACCTGACGGAGTATTACCGCCACCGCGATGCGCTGCCGGAGAGTCCGCGCGAGGCGATTCCGGTCGAATTGCAGGAACTGGGCCTGTTCGACCATCCCGAGGTGCAGAAGAATTTCGTGCGTCCGGTCGGCGAGCACGAGCGCGAGGCGGCGCTGATCCTCGAGGGCATCACCTGCGCCGCCTGCGTCTGGCTGAACGAGGCCCACATCGCGCGGCAGCCGGGCGTCACCGCCGTCGACATCAACTACGCCACGCGCCGAGCGCGGGTGCGCTGGGACGAGCGGCAGATCAGGCTGTCGCAGATTCTCGAGGCGATCGCGGCGATCGGTTATCGGGCGCATCCTTACGATGTCTTGCGCTCAGAGCAGCTGGCGCAGAAGGAGCGCCGCGCGGCCCTCTGGCGCCTGTTCGTCGCCGGCTTCGGCATGATGCAGGTGATGATGTATGCGGTGCCGGTGTATCTGGCCGGGGGCGACATGACGCCGGACATCGAGCAGCTGATGCGCTGGGCCAGTTTCGTGCTGACGTTGCCGGTGATCCTGTATTCGGCGGCGCCGTTCTTCGTTTCGGCCTGGCGCGACCTCAAGCTCAGGCGCGTCGGCATGGACGTGCCGGTGGCGCTGGGCGTGGGCGTGGCCTTCGCGGCCAGTACCTGGGCGACGCTGATCGCCGCGGGGGAGGTGTATTTCGACTCGGTGACGATGTTCGTTTTTTTCCTGTTGTCGGGGCGCTATCTGGAAATGATGGCGCGGCAGAAGGCGGTGCGGGGCATCGAAGAACTGGCGCGGGCGATTCCGGCCTTTTGTTCGCGTCTGCCGCGCTATCCGGAGATGGAGGCGGAGCGCATCCCCGTGGCGGAAGTCGGCGTTGGCGACACGGTGCTGGTCAAACCGGGCGAGGTGATTCCGGTCGACGGCACCGTAGTGTCCGGCGAGAGCAGCGCCGACGAGTCGCTGCTGACGGGTGAGAGCCGGCCGGTGGCGAAATGCGTCGGGTCGGCGGTGGTCGGCGGTAGCGTCAATGTCGCCAGCCCGCTGGTGCTGCGCGTCGACAAGGTGGGCGAGAGTACCCGGCTGGCGACCATCCAGCGCCTGATGGAGCGCGCCGCCGCCGAGAAGCCGCGCATGGTGGAAATGGCCGACCGCATCGCGGCGCGCTTCGTGGTGACATTGTTGATCCTCGCCGCCGCGACGGCCATCGTCTGGTGGAACCTCGATGCGTCGCGCGCGCTGTGGGTGTTCGTCGCCGTGCTGGTGGTGAGCTGCCCCTGCGCGCTGTCGCTGGCGACGCCGGCCGCGCTGACCGTGGCCACGGGGGCCTTGACGCGCCAAGGCGTGCTGGTCACGCGCGGTCATGCCATCGAGACGATGGCGCGGGCGACGCATATCGTGTTCGACAAGACCGGCACGCTGACCGAGGGGCGACCGCGGGTCACCGCCGTGCTGGCACTGGGAGGGCTGGACGCGACAGCCGCAAGTGCGCTGGCGGCCGCGCTGGAGGCCGGGTCGGAGCACCCGATCGGCAGGGCGCTGCGCGAAGCGGCATCCGGAGGCGTGTCGCTAGCGCCGTCCCAGGGGATACCGCTGCGCATAACTTTTCAGGTTCCGGCGGTGACGGAGTTGCTGTCCCGCACCGGTCAGGGTGTTTCGGGGCGCTGTGGCGGGCGGCTGCTGCGCGTCGGCACGCCGGCCTATGTTGCCGAACTGCACGGCCAAGCCGAGCCGATGGAGGCAGCGATCTGGGCGGGCGAGGGCGCCACCGTGGTGGCGATGGGCGACGCCGGGGGCTGGGTCGCGCTGTTCCGCCTGGAGGATGCGCCCCGCGCCGGCGCGGCCGCCGCCATTGCCGCACTGCGCGATCAGGGCTTCAAGGTATCCATGCTTAGCGGTGACGCGCCGGGGGCGGTGGCGAAGATGGCTGCGGATCTCGGCATCGCCGATGCACGCGGCGCGATGACGCCGGAAGACAAGCACGCGGCGATCAAGGCGCTGCAGGAGGGTGGCGCCGTTGTGGCGATGGTGGGCGACGGGGTCAACGATGCACCGGTGCTGGCTCAGGCGCATGTCTCGATCGCCATGGGCAGCGGTACGGAGCTCGCCCGCAGCCAGGCCGACGTGGTGCTGCTGTCGGACGATCCCGGGCATCTGGCGCAGGGCATCGTCATGGCGCGGCGCACATTGCGCGTGATCCGCCAGAATCTGGCCTGGGCCTTCGCCTACAATGTGCTGGCCATTCCGCTGGCCATGGCGGGATGGATCACGCCTTGGATGGCCGGCATCGGCATGTCGGCCAGTTCGCTGCTGGTGGTGATGAATGCCCTGCGGCTGCAGGGTCAGCGTGGGAAATGAGCGGAGCCTGACCGATGGACGGGATGGATATTCTTTATTTGCTGGTACCGCTTTCCATCGTGCTGGTATTTCTCATCGGCGCCGGCTTCTGGTGGTCGCTCAAGAGTGGCCAGTTCGACGATCTCGACGGCCCGGGTTACCGCATTCTGATGGATGACGATCGGGCACGTGAGGCTGACTCAGCCGGCGCGACGAAGGAAAAGTTTCCGCCGCAGTGAAATATTTCCATGATGTTGACCCAGATCAAAGTCAGGCAGCAGTGCGATGACCATACTCGCGTCCAAGGAATTCGGACTGCGGTTGGGAGGGTACAGTGGCGGTCCTGCAAACGGTTAGTCTCTCTGTTGGGGTTGGGGGTGCGCTACACGCGCACCCTTTTTTTTGCCTTTTTCATCCCGCCCCGTGCCGGACTTTCCCGAAGATTGACAGTTTAAACAGCTGTCTTTATCCAAGGATTTATTATCCAATAGGACAGATTTATTGATTTGCATCAAAATCCTGGCCGCTCTCAGGTATATTCTGCGGCACGGGCAGCTTATTACCTATGCCAGCAGTAATGGCATTTGTAATTAAGTTACTGATTTCTTTAGTCTATGAGGTGATTCCATCATGCAATCGCAAGCGACTTACAACTACAAAGTCGTGCGCCAGTTCGCCGTGATGACCGTAATTTGGGGCATCGTCGGTATGCTGGTCGGCGTAATCGTCGCCGCTCAGCTGGTCTGGCCGGAGTTGAATTTCATCGAGTATCTGAGTTACGGACGTCTTCGTCCGTTGCACACCAACGCGGTGATTTTCGCCTTTGGCGGTTGCGCGCTGTTCGCCACCTCCTACTACTCGGTGCAGCGCACCAACCACACGACGCTGTTCTGCCCGCGTCTCGCAGCCTTCACCTTCTGGGGCTGGCAGTTGATCATTGTCCTCGCCGCGCTCTCGCTGCCGCTGGGTTTCACCTCCGGCAAGGAATACGCCGAACTCGAGTGGCCGATCGACATCCTCATCACCGTAGTCTGGGTTTCCTACGCCGTGGTGTTCTTCGGCACCCTGATGAAGCGCAAGACCCCGCACATTTATGTATCGAACTGGTTCTTCGGCGGCTTCATCCTGACGGTGGCATTGCTGCACCTTGTCAATAGCGCCGAGATCCCGGTCTTCGCCGCCGGCATCCTCACGCCCAAGTCCTACTCGGCCTACGCCGGCGTGCAGGACGCGATGGTGCAGTGGTGGTACGGCCACAACGCGGTGGGCTTCTTCCTGACCGCGGGCTTCCTCGGCATGATGTATTACTTCGTGCCGAAGCAGGCCGGCCGCCCGGTGTACTCCTACCGCCTGTCGGTGGTGCACTTCTGGGCCCTGGTCTTCACCTACATGTGGGCCGGCCCGCACCATCTGCACTACACCGCGCTGCCCGACTGGACCCAGTCGCTCGGCATGGTCTTCTCGCTGATCCTGCTGGCGCCCAGCTGGGGCGGCATGATCAACGGCATCATGACGCTGTCGGGTGCCTGGCACAAACTGCGCGATGACCCGATCCTCAAGTTCATGATCACCTCGCTGTCCTTCTACGGCATGTCGACCTTCGAAGGCCCGATGATGTCGATCAAGACGGTGAACGCGCTGTCGCATTACACCGACTGGACCGTCGGCCACGTGCACTCCGGTGCTCTGGGCTGGGTGGCGATGATCGCCATCGGTTGCACCTACTACATGCTGCCGCGAGTCTTCGGCAAGACCGAGATGCACTCGACCAAGCTCATCAACGTGCACTTCTGGCTGGCCACTCTCGGCACGGTTCTCTACATTGCCGCGCTGTGGATTTCCGGCGTGATGCAGGGCCTGATGTGGCGCGCCACCAACCTGGACGGCACGCTGACCTATTCCTTCGTCGAGTCGGTCAAGGCGTCCTACCCGTTCTGGACGATCCGTGTCGTCGGCGGTCTGTTGTTCCTGACCGGCATGCTGATCATGGCCTACAACATGTTCATGACCATGGCTGGCGGCCGTGCGGTCAACGACGCGCCGGTGCTCGAACCGGCCCACGCCCACTGAGCGTACGCGTCCAATCACAAGGAGTCAGAAATTATGTTGACGCATGAGAAGATTGAAAGCAACGTCGGGTGGCTGATCGTCCTGACTGTTCTGCTGGTGAGCGTTGGCGGTCTCGTCGAGATCGTCCCGCTCTTCTTCCAGACCTCGACGACCAAGCCGGTCAACGAACTGGTCAAGCCGTATGATCCGGTGCGCCTGGCCGGACGCGACATCTACATTCGCGAAGGCTGCTACAACTGCCACTCGCAGATGATCCGTCCGTTCCGTGCCGAGACCGAGCGCTATGGCCATTACTCGGTGGCCGGTGAGTTCGTCTATGACCATCCGTTCCAGTGGGGCTCCAAGCGTACCGGTCCGGATCTGGCCCGCGTTGGCGGCCGCTATTCCGATCAGTGGCACAGGATTCACCTTCTGAATCCGCGCGACGTGGTGCCCGAGTCGAACATGCCGGCCTACTACTGGCTGGATCGCCCGCTCAAGGAGCCGAATATCGGCGCCAAGATGGAGGCGCTGCGCAAGGTTGGAGTGCCTTACACCGACAAGGAAATCGCTGAAGCGGCCAAGGCGGTCGAAGGCAAGACCGAGCTCGAGGCAGTTATCGCTTACCTGCAGGGTATGGGTCTGGCGCTCAAACAGGCGCGCTGAACGGGGCTGTCATGGATATCAACGACTTGCGTTCCATCATCACGGTGCTGATGTTTTTCACGTTCATCGGCATCGTCTGGTGGGCGTTTTCCAGCCGCCGCAAGGATGCCTATGAGGCCGCCGCGCGCATTCCGCTGGAAGACGACGAGCCCGCCGACAGCGGGCGCGGCGCCGGTCAAACGAATCACTGAAAGGAATTCGACATGGATTTCAAAAATACGAGCGACTTCGTCAGCGGCTTCTGGAACTTCTGGGTGATCGGGCTTTCGCTGGTGAGCGTTCTCGGTTGCGGCGTTTTCCTGCTTATTCAGGACAAGGCCAAGACCAACGCCGGCAACACGACCGGCCACGTCTGGGACGAGGATCTGCAGGAGTACAGCAACCCGCTGCCGAACTGGTGGCGCTGGATGTTCTACATCACCGTGGTTTTCACCCTGGTGTATCTGGCGCTGTATCCGGGCCTGGGCAACATGGGCGGCCAGTTCGGCTGGACCATGCGCGGCCAGTATGAAGATGAGATGAAGAAGGCCGACGAGCAGTACGCGCCCAAATTCAACCAATTCATGAAGATGGACGTTGCGGCCGTGGCAGCCAATCCGGAAGCCAAGGAAATGGGCCAGCGCCTGTTCCTGACCTACTGCGCGCAGTGCCATGGTGGCGATGCCGGCGGTACGACCAGCTTCCCCAACCTCAAGGATGGTGACTGGTTGTGGGGCGGCACGCCCGAGAAGATCAAGGAAACTTTGATCAACGGCCGCATGGGCATCATGACGCCGAAGGGCACCAAGCCCGACATGGATGGCGAGCAGGTCAAGGACGTGGTGCATTATGTGCGTTCGTTGTCCGGTCTGTCGTCGGATTCGATCCGCGCCCAGCGGGGCAAGGACCTGTACCCGCAGGCTTGCGCCGCCTGTCACGGTCCCGAAGCCAAGGGCAATCCCGATGCCGGCTATCCCAACCTGACCGACAAGGTTTGGCTGCATGGCTCTTCGGAAGCGAAAATGACCGAGATTGTCACCAAAGGTTTGCAGAACCAGATGCCGGCCTTCGGCGAGTTCCTCGGCCCGGCCAAGGTGCACCTGCTGACCGCTTATGTCTGGGGCCTGGGTGGTGGTGTGAAAGGTGAAGCCAAGCCCGCTGCCGCGGCTGAACAAGCCGGCATGGCGGGCATGAGTGGCATGGCCGGTATGGCCGCCGACACGAAGTAACAAAGCTGCGGCAAACGCTCCCCGGCAGGAGGGCCGGGGAGCGGCTACACCCCTGTCACATCATTCGAGTGTCATCATGACCACTGAAACCTCCGGCACTAACCCGGCGACCGAGCTGACCCAGGAAGTCGCCCTTTTCGAAGTCCACAAGAAGATCCAGGTCCGCGCAGTCAGCGGCATTTTCGCTACCTGGCGCTGGGCTCTCGTCTGGTTCACCCAACTGCTGTTTTACGGATTGCCGTGGTTGCCCTGGAATGGGCGCCAGTCCGTGCTGTTCGACCTGGTCGAGCGCAAGTTTTACATCTTCGGTCTGGTGTTCTGGCCGCAAGACGTGATTTTCCTGGCTGGGCTGCTGATCATCTCGGCCTACGCCCTGTTCCTGTTCACCGCCGTTGGCGGTCGCCTGTGGTGTGGCTATGCCTGCCCGCAGACGGTATATACCGAGATCTTCCTGTGGATCGAGCAGAAGATCGAGGGCGATCGCAATGCCCGTGTGAAACTCGACGCGGCGCCGCTGACCGCCCGCAAAGCCCTGCTGCGCGGCTCCCGCTATGCGGCCTGGGTTGCCGTGGCACTGTGGACCGGCTTCACTTTTGTCGGCTTCTTCACGCCGATCAAGACCCTGTGGGGCGAACTCATGACCTTTTCGTTCGGTCCATGGGAGACATTCTGGGTCCTGTTCTACGGCACTTTTACTTACATCTTCGCCGGACATCTGCGCGAGCAGGTCTGCAAGTACATGTGTCCTTATGCCCGCTTTCAGGGCGTGATGTTCGATCCGGATACCCTGGTCATCACCTATGACGAGGAGCGCGGCGAGCCGCGCGGCACGCGTCGGAAGAATGTCGATTACAAGGCGCAGGGCAAGGGCGACTGCGTCGATTGCGGCATCTGCGTCCAGGTCTGCCCGACCGGCATCGACATCCGTCAGGGCCTGCAGTACGAATGCATCGGCTGCGCTGCCTGCATCGACGCCTGCGATCAGGTGATGGAAAAAATGGACTACCCGAAGGGGCTGATCCGCTATTCGACCGAACATGCCATTGCCCAGCACTGGGGCTGGAAGGACATTGTCGGCCATATCATCCGGCCGCGCGTGGTGATTTATACCGTCATCCTGCTAGCGATCACCAGCGCCTGGATCTGGGGCCTGGCGACCAAACCGGTGCTGCGCGTGGATGTCATACGCGATCGCGCCACGTTGGCACGCGAGGTCGAGGGCGGCCTGATCGAGAACCTCTATCACCTGCAGGTGATGAACGTCTCCGAGAAGGCACACCGCTACACGATGAGCGTGACCGGACTCGACGGCATCGCGCTGGTCGGGGAAAACGTGATCGACGTAGCTGCAGCGTCGAACAAGAGCATCCTGGTGCAGGTGCGCGTACCGCCCGAATCGGGCAAGAAAGGTTCGAACGTGATCCACTTTGACGTCAAGTCGCAGAGCGACGAGAAGGTGGCCGTGCATGAGAAGGCCACCTTCCTGATGCCGCAATGAGCCGCCGGGTAAATACCACCGGCAGGGATACGCAGCCCTGGTACCGCGAGCCATGGCCCTGGCTGTTGATGCTCGGTCCCTTCGTGGTGGTCCTGGCCGGCTTTTACACCGCCTGGCTGGCAGTGTCGTCGAATGACGGACTGGTTACCGATGACTATTACAAGAAAGGTCTGAAGGTCGATCAGACGATCGCGCGGAGCGAACGTGCGAAGAGTCTCGGCCTGGCCGCCGCGGTGCGTCTTACGTCCGATACGCTGTCGCTGCGCCTGACGGCGACGGACAAGGAGTTTGTTGCGCCGGAAAGACTGGTCGTGATGGTGTCGCACCCGACCCGCGCCGGACTGGATCAGACGAAAGTACTGAACCGCGATGGCACGGTCTTCGCGGCCCACTTCCGCCTGCCCGCCTCCGGCCATTGGCTTGTGTCCATCGAGGACGAAGCCAAGTCCTGGCGCCTGCTGGGCAATGTCGTTCTTCCCGCCGCCGGGGAGGTGTTGATCGGCGGCGCAGAAAGGGATTCTCGTCGCCCGTAAGAAAGGAGCACGACCATGGCATGGCAGCTGTTGTTCGGTTCTGATTTTGGCCTGATGAGTTTGTTCGTGATTGTGTTTGTCATCGTCATGGCGATATTCCTGTATGGCTTCGCCAAGAAGCACATGGAAGAGGATGCCAAGCAGGCCAAGTAGTTTAGATGTAAACTAATGCTTGCGGCGCCTACGACCCGCCAAGAGGTCGGGCCCGCGCCGTTAGCACGACAGACCATCAACGGAGGAACAGCATGCAGCGACTGCTTTGGGTGCTTTGGCCGTCTTTCATCGTGGCGGGAGTGGCAGAGGGCCTCTTCTTCACGTTGATCAATCCGCAGGAGCTTTACCTTTTCGGCGAGCCGGTGCATTTCTCGACCATCGGCACTTACTCCATCGGCTTTCTCGCCTTCTGGGCGATCTGCGCCGGCTCCAGCCTCCTCACCTGCATGCTGCAAAAGACGCCAGGCGAAATCAATGGCGGTTGCGGTGGCCGGCCCGCTTCGCCGGCAGGTCACTGATCTTAGTCGCGGGAATTACAGCGGCGGACCGACGCCGATCGGCGGCGGCGCCAGGTTGACGATGCGCGAGAACAGGTTGCGGAACTCGTGATCGGGTTCCGTACCGAAGCGCGGATCACCGTTCTCGCCGAAGGCGCGCGCAATCTCGATCCAGTCTTCGGCAGTCAGAAATTGCTTGGCCAGGGGGATCACGACCCGCTCTTCCAGGGCCATGTGCTGCCATGCTTCGTCGGCATGCCTATCCGCCGCGGCGGCGAAGGCCTCGAGTCCTCCGGGCTTTCCTGCCTCCAGTTCGCCTAACGCCTGCTCCAGTGCGCGCAGGTGCCCGCCGGATTCGACGTGCTGCCTTTCCAGTTCGTCCAGGGTCGCATCGGCTTCATGGGTACGCTCGCGCAGGCGGGCGAAGAGGTAGGCATCCTCCTTCGGGTTATGCAGCTTCTCCGAAAATGCGTCCATGTAGTAGATCATGGCCCAGAGCAGCTTGAAATCGGGCTTGACGCCCTTCTCGCGCATTTCGCGGACGAGAAACTTGAGGCCATGCACGACGGCAGACAACGAACAATGCTCGTCGTGGATGATGGCCAGGGCGGAGTTCAGCATGGTCGTTATCGGCGTGTCGTCAGCGCGCCCCGCAGGAAGTACCCTTGGGGTGCCGACTTTCAGCGATAAACCAGCACCGGAATTGTCGAGTGGGTCAGGACTTTCTGGGTCTCGGAGCCCAGCAGCAGGCCACTGATGCCACGCCGGCCGTGCGAGGCCATGAAGATCAGGTCGCAACCCGCATCCTGCGCTGCTTCGATGATGGCGACATAGGGGATGTCGCTGGTGCTGCTGCGCGAACTGGATGGCACGCCGGCTTCCGCCGCCAGTGCTGCAGCCTTGCCAAGAATTTCCTTCGATTGCTGCTCGGCCATTTCGGCAAACTTTTCCGGCGTCGTCGGATCGATCAGCGCACCCTCGCCATAAAAGGCGACGGGATATCCGGGCTTGGCGAAGAAAAACAAAACTTTTGCGCCGGCATCCCTGGCAAAGCTCACGGCACGGCGCACGGTGTCGGATGAAAGCTGGGATCCGTCGGTGGGAACCAGAATGTGCTTGAACATGCGCGATCTCCAACAGGGTGACGGCGCAATTATGGAACCGCCGGTACGTCCCGGCTTGATCGAGGTCAACATCAATTCCGGTGCACTGCACAAAAATGTCGTATAGGCGCAGAATGGTCGTCGGTGCACTATCGCAACGGCATCCGTTCGCTGGAGGAAAAAATGGCCCCCACGTTCAAGTTCGGCAAGAACACGCTCCATCCCACCGAAACCTTCAGGGTGATGCACGACGCGGTCGAAGCCAACATCGACCCGATGGGTGTGACCATGCCGCTGGTTCATGCGCAGGTTGCATGGATGGCACATCCGCAGGAACTGGCGGAGATGCTTTCCGGATTCTCGACCAAGATGCTCGCGTTGCAGTGGCATTCTTGGCAGCGTGCCTTCGGCCAGCCGAGCGAGGATATCGAAAGGCACAACCCGGACGACAGCCGCTTCAGCGACCCGGTGTGGCAGGAGTCGGCGAGTTGGGACATCGCCAAGGAGTGGTATCTGGTGATGACCCACCACATCCAGGACTCGCTGTTCGAGACGCCGGGGCTGTCGAGCAAGGATCGCCGGCGTGCTGCATTCTGGTGGCGGGAATGGCTCAACGCCATGGCGCCGACCAACTTCCTCTGGAGCAACCCGGTGGCGATGCGCAAGGCGGCCGAGACCAATGGCGAGAGCCTGATCCGCGGCATGCGCAATTTCCTCGACGATCTCCAGGCGGGCACCGTGCGGATGAGCAGCCCGGGCGACTTCCAGATCGGCAAGAACCTCGCGACCACGCCGGGCAAGGTGGTGTTCCGCAACCAGCTGCTCGAGCTGATCCATTACACCCCGACGCAGCCCAAGGTGCATGCGCAACCGCTGGTGATCGTCACGCCGTGGATCAACAAGTACTACATCCTCGACCTCAACGCGAAGAAGAGCATGGTCCGCTGGCTGCTCGACCAGGGCATCGACGTCTATATCACCAGCTGGAAAAACCCGGGCGCCGACATGCGCGACGTCGGCTTCGACGACTACATCACCGACGGTATCGACCGCATCATGCAGGTGGCGCGCGAGATTTCCGGTGCCAAGCAGGTGCATGCCGCAGGTTACTGCATCGGCGGCGCGGCGCTCGCCACCTACATGGCCTGGGCCAACCTGCAATATCCGGCGAAGGACATGCCGGTGGCCAGCGCAACCTTCCTGACCACGCTGGTCGACTACCACAAGCCGGGCGACATCGAAGTCTTCCTCGACGAGGGCAGCTTCCGTTTCCTGTCGCGATCCATGGAGGAGAAGGGCTTCCTCGACGGCAAGGAAATGGCTTCCGCCTTCCGCCTGTTGCGTTCCAACGGCCTGATCTGGCACTACGTCGTGCATGGCTATCTCTACGGTGAGGCCCCGCCGCCCTTCGACGTGCTGTTCTGGAACATGGACACGACCCGCATGCCGGCCAAGATGCACACCTGGTACTTGCGCAACTTCTATCTCGACAATGCCATGGTCAAGAAGGATGTGCTCACCGTCGCCGGACAACCGATCAACCTCGAACGCATCACCCAGCCAATTTACGCCGTTGGCGCCGAGGACGACCACATCGCGCCCTGGCGGCAGGCCTTCCGCATCCACAACTACGCCTCCGGTCCCAAGCGCAACGTGCTCTCCAGTTCGGGCCACATCCTCGGTATCGTCAATCCGCCGGTGAATCCGCCCAAGCGCGACTATTGGGTCGGTCCGGCCGAGCGCCATTACTCGACCGAGGCATGGAAGGAAAAGGCCGAACATCGCGCCGGCAGTTGGTGGGAAGACTGGATGGCCTGGCTCAAGCCGATGGCGGGCGAACCGGTCAAGGCGCCGGCGGTTGAGACCAGGCAGTACCCGGCGCTGGCCGACGCCCCGGGCACTTACGT
This sequence comes from uncultured beta proteobacterium, assembly GCA_963709555.1. Classification (GTDB taxonomy): domain Bacteria; phylum Pseudomonadota; class Gammaproteobacteria; order Burkholderiales; family Rhodocyclaceae; genus Sulfurisoma. Next base: position 355,083 of record CAVPWR010000008.1, read on the forward strand.
GCGCGAAGCCTGAGCGGGTTCGCCGGCCGCCGCCGCCATGTCCGAGCCCCGATGGCCACTCGGTCGAGACGGCGGCCGCGGCTATCGGATATCATTGCTGCTTTGGGCCCGCTGCCACCGGACGGACCGGACGTATTGGCGGGTGCCGCCTTGGAAAAAACGATAATGAAATGTGTGGATGACTTCCGCCTGCGCCTTGGCGGCCGCGAATTGGTACCGATCGTCATCGGTGGCATGGGGGTGGATATTTCGACGGCCGAACTGGCGCTCGAGGCCGCGCGCCTTGGCGGCATCGGCCACATTTCGGATGCGATGGTGCCGACCGTTTCCGACCGGCGCTTCAAGACGCGCTTCGTCAAGGACAAGCTCAAGCAGTACAAGTACAACGTCACCAATGCCGACAAGTCGGATGTCCGCTTCGATCTCGGCCACCTCGCCGAAGCGACGCGCCTGCATGTCGGCCGCACCATGGAAGCCAAGCGCGGCGAAGGCATGGTCTTCATCAACTGCATGGAAAAGCTGACCATGAACGCGCCGAAGGAGACGCTGCGCGTGCGTCTGACCTCGGCTCTCGACGCCGGCGCCGACGGCATCACGCTGGCGGCAGGCCTGCACCTCGGCTCCTTCGCCCTGATCGAGGATCACCCGCGTTTTCGCGACGCCCAGCTCGGCATCATCGTTTCTTCGCTGCGGGCCTTGCAACTGTTCCTGAAGAAGAATGCCCGCATCGGGCGGCTGCCCGACTATGTCGTGATCGAAGGGCCGCTGGCCGGCGGTCACCTCGGCTTCGGCATGGATTGGGCGAAGTACGACCTGCACGCCATCGTCGCCGAGATCCGCGACTGGCTCAGGGTCGAGCAGCTCGACATTCCGCTGATTCCCGCCGGCGGCATTTTCACCGGCGGCGATGCGGTGGACTTCCTCGACGGCGGCGGCGCGGCAGTGCAGGTGGCCACCCGCTTCACCGTGGCAAAGGAATGCGGCCTGCCTGACGACGTGCAGCAGGAGTATTTCAAGGCCAGCGAGATCGACATCGAGGTCAATGGCATTTCGCCCACCGGCTACCCCATGCGCATGCTGAAGAACAGCCCGGCGATCGGTGCCGGTACCCACCCCAATTGCGAGTCCTTCGGCTACCTGCTCGATGCGAACGGCCGCTGCGCCTACGTCGATGCCTACAACCGCGAGGTGGCCCTGCATCCCGACGCCAAGAAGGTGTCGGTCCGGGACAAGACCTGCCTGTGCACCCACATGCGCAACTTCGAGCTGTGGACCTGCGGCCATTACACTTACCGGCTCAAGGACACCACGCGTCGCCTCGCCGACGGCAGTTACCAGTTGCTGTCGGCCGAGCATGTCTTCAACGACTATCGTTTCAGCAAGGGCAGTGCCATCGCGCTGCCGGCAGAGGTTGCATGAAACAGGGGCACGGCGCCGGTGGCGAACTGCGTCGCATCGTGCGCATCAACGAAGAGATCAAGAGCGTCGTCGCAACGGCATTCAAGATCAACCTCATGGCCATGAACGCCATTTTCCTGGCCAAGCGCGCCGGCCAGAACGCGCTGGGCTTCGGCGTACTGTCGAACGAACTGCGCCGCTTTGCCACCGACCTGCAGCAGCAGATGACCGTACTGCGCGAAATGACCTACGGCAGCGTCACCACCGTGACGGGCATGCTCAAGCAGACCCAGCTCAACCGTGTGCTCGAGCGCGCCCGTGCCGAGGCGGTGGGCGAGGGCCGCAAACTGATCGATGAATTCCTGGACAGCCACGCCGAGGCCATGCTCCGCCACGAGGAGCGGATCGTTGCCCTCAACCGCCGGCTGACGCAGATGATCGCCGATACCGCGCAGCTGGTCGAACTCGGCAGCGTGCTGGCGCGCTCGGCCAAGATCGAGGCGGCTTACGGCGGCGCATTTTCCTCGTCGCTGATGCAGGTTTCGAGCGACTTCGAACAGACCATCGGCGAGATCCAGCGTTCCCTCGAGAATCTCACCAAGCACCAGTTCCAGGAGGCATCATGACTCCCCCACGCTCGCAACATCAGCTCGCTGCCCCCAAGGGGGGCGTTTGCCTCCTTGCCCTCCAACTCGGCGAGGGCCCCGGGGCGTCCCTGCGGAGGCACAGCATGAAGACAGCCCAGGTGATTTATGAGGACGGCGGCCACAAGTGGTACGCCATCGTGCGCGATGCCAGCAGGCCCAACTACCTGATCGACACCAACGAATACCTCATCGTCGCCGGCGACGATGCGATCCTGCTCGACCCGGGCGGCAGCGAAGTGTTTCCGGCGGTGTTTTCGGCGCTGTCCTCGGCCTTCGATCCGCGCCGCGTGTCCAAGCTGTTTGCCTCGCACCAGGATCCCGACATCATCTCCTCGCTGTCGATGTGGCTCGAGTTCAACCCCGAGATCAAGTGCTACCTGAGCTGGCTGTGGGCGAGCTTCGTGCCGCATTTCGGCGGCGACGCCGACACCTTCGTCAGCATCCCCGACGGCGGCATGGACATCATCGTCGGCAGCCAGCGGCTGCAGGCCATTCCGGCCCACTACCTGCACTCCTCGGGCAACTTCAACCTCTACGATCCCAAGGCCAAGATCCTGTTCTCGGGCGACATCGGCGCCGCCTTGCTGCCGCCGGGGGAAGATGGTCTGTTCGTCGAGAACTTCGACCGCCACATCCGCCACGCCGAGGGCTTCCACCGGCGCTGGATGGGTTCGGAGCGGGCCAAGCGCGACTGGTGCGCGCGAGTCTCCCAGCTCGATATCGAAATGATGTGCCCGCAGCATGGCGCCATCTACAGGGGCGACGATGTGCGCCGCTTCATCGACTGGTTTGCCCAGCTTGAGGTCGGCGTCCTCAAGTCCTGATTCTTTGACAGTCGTCAAGGCTGTGCCCCCGTCGGGTGGTGCAGACTGGCCGAGCCTGTTTCCGGCACGATCAGAGAGAAACCCGATGAGCACTACCGACGCCCTGCACCATCACCACAAGCATTGCGACGAACTGTTCGCCGACGCCGAGGCCGAGGGCCTGCGCGGCGACTGGGGTGCCAGCGCCGCCAGCTTTACCCGCTTTCGCGATGAACTCGAGGCTCATTTCGCCACCGAGGAACAGGTGCTGTTTCCAGCCTTCGAGGCGGCGACCGGCATGAGCGGCGGTCCCACCCAGATGATGCGTTTCGAGCACGCACAGATGCGCGAACTGATCGAGCAGATGCAGGCGGCGCTGGACCGGCGCGGGCGCGATGCCTTCGCCGGCGCTGCCGAAACCCTGCTGGTGATGCTGCAGCAGCACAACATGAAGGAGGAGAACATCCTCTATCCCATGTGCGACCGCACGCTGGCGGCGACCGTCGATGTCGCCGCCGGCCTGCGCGAACGTCTGGAGGAATCGTGTCCAGCCAGCGTGTGATCGACGGCCGCGACATGCAGCCGCCGGAGCCGCTGGAGCAGACGCTGGCGGCGCTGGATACGCTGCCGCCGGACGGCGAGATCGTGCTGCTGCTTTACTGCCAGCCGCATCCGCTCTATCAGATACTGCGTCGCAATGGCTATGCCTGGACCGAGACGATGCAGGCGGACGGAACCACCGAGATTCATATCCGCAAGGCCTGAGGGGAGTTTTCACCAGGCCCCATGCATCCCAATCTGTCGTTCGAGCAGGCGCCGCCGATCTGGGTGCCGTACCGGTTTTTCCTGACAGCGCCCCTGTTCGGAATTGCGGCTGGCCTGCTGCTGGCATGGGCCGGGCCCGATGCGCTGGCCTCGCGCTGGACGCCGATGGCACTGGCCCTCACCCACCTGATGGTGGCCGGCTTCATGCTGCAGGCCATGTGCGGTGCCCTGCTGCAATTCATTCCCGTGGCCGCCGGCGCCAACATCTGGCGTGCCGGCTTGGTGGCAAGCCTCGTCCATCCGGCGCTCGTCGTTGGCGTGGTGCTGCTGGCCGCCGGCTTCCTGGCGGGACCAGGGCCCTGGTTCGCTGCGGGTGCCGGCCTTATTGTCACGGCGCTGAGCGGCTATGTCGCGGTCACGGGCTTCGCCCTGTTTCGGGCGCCGGCGCAAGGTGCGACCATCGTCGCGCTGCGTGTCGCGGTACTCGCGCTGGTTGTCACCTATGTGCTCGGCTTCACGCTGACCTTGGGCCTGCGCGGCAGCCCCGGTGTGCCGCTGACTGGAAGTCACTCACGTCCATGCCGCCTGGGGCCTGGGCGGCTGGTCGCTGTTGCTGCTCTCCGGCGTTTCCTACTACGTCGTGCCGATGTTCCAGCTGACGCCGGCGTATCCGGTGTGGCTGGGGCGGTTGCTGCCATGGGGGTTGCTGACGGTGCTGCTGCTCTGGGCCACCCAGCTGTCCGGCCGCGCATTCGGGTGGCAGTCGTGGGTGCTGCTGGCCGGCCTGCTGCTGGCCGGGACCTTCGCTGTGGTCACCCTGCGCTTGCAGGCACTGCGCCGGCGACGCGTGCCCGACGTGACGCTGACCCTCTTCCGCGGCGGCATGGCCAGCCTGCTGGCAGCCATAGTCGCTCTCCTCGCCACGATCGCCGTGCCGCCAGCGCCGACTTTTGTGGCGACCTTTTCTTCCATGACATTTTTGGCGGCACCCGAGTGGGCGGTCGCCATCGGCATTCTCACCTTCGTTGGCCTCTTCGTCTCGGTGATCACCGGCATGCTCTACAAGATCGTGCCTTTCCTCAACTGGTTGCACCTGCAGCGGCTGGGCGGGCTGACGGTGCTGCCGCCGAACATGAAGCAGATGATTCCCGAGCGCGCCATGATCGGGCAGATGCGCCTGCATTTCGTCGCGCTGGCGGCGCTGCTGGTGGCGGTGGCATGGCCGCCGCTGACCGTGGCGGCCGGCCTGCTCTTCGCCGCGTCGTGTGCCTGGCTGGAGTGGAACCTGCTCTCGGGCGTGAGGGTCTATCGCGACTTCAGAGATCGTATTCGCGCAGCCGACGCATGTCATGCGCCTTGATGACCTTGCCCTGCACCGTGATCAGCCCGGCTTCGGACAACTCGTGAAAAATGCGCGACAGCGTTTCGGGCGTGAGATTGAGACGCGAGGCGATGATTTGTTTCGACGTCGGCAGGGAGATTTCGAGCTGGCCGTCGCACTCCTCGCCCTGCGGGCAATGCTGCAGGAGGTAGCCGATCACGCGTTGCGCCGAGGAACGCAGCGAGTAGGACTCGACGTCGTTGATCAGCGAGTGCAGGCGCGTCGCCATGCCGGCGAGCATGCGCCGGGCGAACGTGGTGTCGGTGCCGAGCAGATCGAAAACGGCCTGCATCGAGACGTGCAGCAGCAGCGTATCGACCAGCGCCTCGGCGAAGATGGGGTAGGGCCGGTCCATGAACATCACCGCCTCGCCGAAGCTCTGGCGTGGTCCGAGGATCTCGACCACCTTCTCGTTGCCGCTGACGGAGGGGAAGGCCAGTTTCATCTGGCCATAGACAACGAAATAAAACCCCTTGGGCGCGTCGCCCTTCTGAAACAGCATCTCGCCCTTGCCAAGGCGTTTTTCCCGCGTGCCTGCCGCAATCGGCGCAATCTGTTCGGGGGAAAGCTCCTGGAACAGCGGCAGGCGCGAAAGCAGTGCCGGGATGTCGAGTTTTTCCTGTTTGGTCTGCATGGTTCCCTCGGGGTGCGGGCAGGAAAATACCATGCTTTGGCCAATGGCGTGATGCGACGCGAGGTCGTCGCGGGCACATGGGACTGATCTGTCATGCACTGGTATTTCGCCGTCAAGTTCCTGCATGTGACCTGCGTGGTGCTGAGCATCAGCGGCTTCGTGTTGCGCGGCGGGCTGATGCTGGCCGCTTCGCCGTGGCGCCATGCCCGCTGGCTGCGCATCGTGCCGCATGTGAACGATGCGCTGCTGCTGGCGGCGGCGCTGACGCTGACGGCGCTGGTCGGGCAATATCCCTTCGTCGATGGCTGGCTGACCGCCAAGGTTTTCGGGCTGATCGCCTACATCGTGCTGGGGTCGGTGGCGCTGAAGGCGGGGCGCACCCGCGCGCAACGCGCGGCGGCCTGGCTGGCCGCCATTGCGGTGTTCGGCTACGTGGTGTCGGTGGCGCTCAGCCGCGACGCGCGCGGATTTGTCGGCTGGTTGGCCGGATGAAGTGCCGGCCCAAGGCTGCTAGCCGTGCGAGCTCTGCGAACTGTGCGGCACCGGCATCGGGGTATGGGTGAGCAGCGCCTTGAGGCCGGCGAAATTTACGATGCGGATGTGCTTTTGCTGCACCGAAATGAAGCCGTCCTCCTGGAAACGCGAGAAGGCGCGACTCACGGTCTCGAGCTTGAGGCCGAGATAGGAGCCGATTTCCTCGCGCGTCATGCGCAGGTGGAACTCGGCGGCCGCGTAGCCGCGCGCGGTGAAACGCTGCGACAGGTTCAGCAGGAAGGCGGCCAGCCGCTCCTCGGCGCGCATGGTGCCGAGCAGCATCATGACGCTCTGGTCGCGCACGATCTCGCGGCTCATCACCTTGTGGAAGTGGTGCTGCAGGGTGCGCATCTCGCTCGACAGCTGCTCGAGCTGGGCGAAGGGAATCACGCAGACCTCGCTGTCCTCGAGCGCGACCGCATTGCAGGTGTGCGACTCGAGGCTGATGCCGTCCATGCCGAGGATTTCGCCGGCCATCTGGAAGCCGGTGACCTGGTCACGACCATCCTCCATCAGCACGTCGGTCTTGAAGAAGCCGGTCTTGATGGCGTAGAGGGCCTCGAAGGGCACGCCGGTGCGGTAAAGATGGTGGCCGCGCTTGACCTTGCGTCGCGTCGACACCAGCGTGTCCAGCCGCTGGATTTCCGCCTCGGACAGGCCGAGCGGCAGGCAGAGTTCCTGCAGGTTGCATTGCGAGCAGGCGGCCTTGAGCGAATGCGCCGTCAGCGGCACCACATTGCCGAGATCGTCGCTCAGCGCGCATTCAGTAAGGCGTTTGATCTGTGTCAACGCTACATCCCCGTGCTTCCGGCATCGTTGCCACCTGACAAAAGGCGGCGCAGCCCGTCAAGGTTGAATGGATGACCAGCAACTTCCAAGAACTCGTTTTCGATCCGCAAGTCATCCGCCGCTTCGACGTCAATGGCCCGCGCTATACGTCCTATCCGACGGCGGACCGCTTTGTCGAAGCCTTCGGCTCCGCTGCTTATCGCAACTGGCTGGGACGACGCACGGTCGGTGGAAGTGGACGACCTCTTTCATTATACGTCCACATCCCCTTCTGCAATACCATCTGCTACTACTGCGCCTGCAACAAGATCATCACCAAGGATCACGGCCGTTCTGCCAAGTACATCAAGTACTTGGGCAAGGAAATCGCGATGCAGTCAGCGGCGCTCGACGGCAACGGCGACGTGATACAGCTGCACTGGGGCGGCGGTACGCCGACCTTCCTCGCGCACGACGAGATGAAGCGGCTGATGGATCTGATCAACAACCACTTCAAGCTGTTGCCGGGCGGGGAGTATTCGATAGAAGTCGATCCCAGAAAGGTCGACCGCGAGACGGTGAAGCTCTTGGCCGAACTCGGCTTCAACCGCATGAGTGTCGGCGTGCAGGACTTCGAGCCGGCGGTGCAGCAGGCGGTGAACCGCATCCAGAGCCTGGAAGAAACGCAACTAGTCATCGAGTCGGCGCGCGAATTCGGCTTCAAGGGCATCTCGGTCGACCTCATCTACGGTCTGCCCAAGCAGAACGTCATCAGCTTCAACCACACCCTCGACGAGGTGCTGAAGCTCTCGCCCGACCGGCTGTCGATCTACAACTATGCCCACCTGCCGGCCCTGGCCAAGCCGCAGCGGCGCATCCACGAATCCGAGCTGCCCTCGGCCGACGCCAAGCTGCAGATCCTGCAGCTGGCCATCCGCCGCCTCACCGACGCCGGCTATGTCTTCATCGGCATGGACCACTTCGCCAAGCCCGACGACGAACTCGCGGTGGCGCAGCGCCAGGGCCGGCTGCACCGCAATTTCCAGGGCTACTCGACCCACGCCGAAGCCGACCTGCTCGCCTTCGGCGTTTCCGCCATCGGCAAGGTCGGCCCCACCTACTGCCAGAACTACCGCACCCTCGACGAGTACTACGACGCGCTCGATCGCAACGAACTGCCGGTGATGCGCGGCCTCGAACTGACCGCCGACGATCTGCTGCGCCGCTCCATCATCCAGGCGCTGATGTGCCATTTCGAGCTGTCGATCGAGTCGGTCGAGATCGCCCACCTGATCGACTTCAAGTCCTACTTCGCGGACGAACTGGCGGCGTTGCGCGAGATGGAACAGGCCGGCCTGCTGTCGATCGACAGCCAGTGGATCACCGTGGAGCCCAAGGGGCGCATGCTGGTTCGGGTCATCGCCATGGCGTTTGACCGCTACCTGCGCACCGACCGCGAGCGCGCGCGGTATTCGAAAGTCATCTAGCCTTCCGCCGGGCCGCCCCAAGGAAGGCTGCGCCCCGTGGGGGGCAGCGAACGAATGTGAGCGTGGGGGCCAATGGCTGTGGATTCCGTCTTCCTGTCACTGTTCATCGTCGGCCTGCTCGGTGGCGGACATTGCGTCGGCATGTGCGGCGGCATCGTCGGTGCCTTGGCGATGCAGGAACCCGGCAGCCGACCCGGCTGGATGCTCCACCTCGCCTACAACGGCGGCCGCATTGCCAGTTACGCGCTTGCCGGCGCCATCGCCGGCGCGGTGGGCGGCCTCAGCCTGCTGGCCGGCCCGGCACTTCCGCTGCAGCAGGCACTCTATGTTGCAGCCAGCCTGATGCTGGTCGCGATGGGCTTCTACCTGATCGGCGTGACAGGCTCGTTGGCCTGGGCCGAGCGCGCCGGCCATGGCATCTGGCGCCGCATCCGGCCGCTCACCGCCCGTTTCATTCCGGCACGGACGGTGGCGCAGGCGCTGCCGCTGGGCATGTTATGGGGATGGCTGCCGTGCGGCCTGGTCTATAGCGCGCTGGTCTCGGCGCTGGCAACGGGCTCGGCCGGCAGTGGGGCATTGGCGATGCTCGCCTTCGGCCTGGGCACGCTGCCCAACCTGCTGCTGGCGGGCTATGTGTTTGCCCGCTTCCGCGGCTTTGCGCAAGCACCTGCAGTGCGCCTGACGTCCGGCCTGCTGGTGCTCGGCTTCGGCGTCGTCGGGCTGTGGCGCGCCGCGACCTTTCCCGCCGTCTGATTTCGATCAGAAATCGGGAGTGGCTGAGGGCAGTGGCGGCGGTGGCGCCGGAATCCAGGAGCCTGTCGCGAACCAGGCCGTCGCCAGGGCGATGGCCAGCGCCACGATGAAGGCGATGATGCCGCCGCCGGACAGCGATTCCTCGTTCTGATTGCGGCGCTCATGCCAGCCGCGCAGCATCGGGCCGACCAGGTCTTCCTTCTTGACCCGGACGTAGAAGGCGATGGCGCCCAGGTGCAGGGCGATCAGTGCGCCGACCAGCCACGCGTTGAGAGCGTGCAGCGAGGTCAGCCTGTCGCTGGTCGACTTGGAAACCAGGTCGTAGAGGTAACCGTTGAAGGCGATGTCATCGTTGCCGAAGAGGCCGGTGATGACCTGGGCGAAGAGCACCGTCAGCAGGCCCAGCACCGAGAGTGCGCCGAGCGGATTGTGGCCGAGGCCCTGCCAGCGCCCCTGCAGATAGTCGCGAATGGCCGCCGGGCCGCGCACGAACTGCGTGAAACGGGCGTAGGTCGATCCGGCGAAGCCCCAGACGATGCGGAAGGCGAGCAGGCCGGCGATGCCGATGCCGATGCGGCCGTGCCAGGCCATGGCATTGCCGCCGATGAGGCCGCTGACAAAGGCGGCGGCAACGAGCGCGACCAGCGACCAGTGGAAAACCCGCGTCGGCAGGTCCCAGATGCGAACCCGCTTCTGCCATTCAGCGCCGCCGGGAACAGCTAGACACATGCACCGTCCTCGGTCGTTCCCTCGGGCTTGTCCTTCTTGGCCTTGATGAACTGCTCGCGCGAGACGCCCATCCACATGACCAGCGGGCTGGCGACCAGCACCGAGGAGTAGATGCCGAAGAGAATGCCGATGGTCAGCGCCATCGCGAAGTAATGCAGCGCCGCGCCGCCGAAGATCAGCATCGAGGTCGCCATCATTTGCGTCGAGCCGTGGGTGATGATGGTGCGCGAGATGGTGCTGGTGATGGCGTGGTCGAGCACCTGCGGCGTGGTCAGGCCGCGCTTCTTCTTGAAGGTCTCGCGCACCCGGTCGAAGACGATGACCGATTCGTTTACGGAGTAGCCGAGAACGGCCAGTACCGCGGCGAGAACGGGCAGCGAGAATTCCCACTGGAACAGGGCAAAGACGCCGAGGATGATGATGACGTCGTGGAGGTTGGCGATGATGGCCGACACCGCGAAGCGCCACTCGAAGCGGAACGCCAGATAGACGACGATGCCGATGATGACCAGCAGCAGCGCCAGCGCGCCATCCTCGGCCAGTTCCTTGCCGACCTGCGGGCCGACGAACTCGACGCGCTTGAGCGTCGGCGTGTTCGCCGCGGTTGCCGCCGTGTCGCCGGCGCCGGCACTCTGCGTCCCTCCGGCAACTTTTTGCAGCGACTCGATGACGCGCTCGCCGACCTTGGCCGACTCGGTGTTCTTGGCCAGCGGCACGCGGATCAGCACGTCGCGCGATGAGCCGAAGTTCTGCACCTGCGGGTCGGCGAAGCCGTCGGCTTCGAGCGTCTTGCGGATTTTCTCGAGGTCCGGCGCCTGCGTATAAGCCACTTCGAGCAGCGTGCCGCCGGTGAACTCGATGCTGAAGTGCAGGCCCCTGGTGGCGAGGAAGAACACTGCGGCGAGGAAGGTGATCAACGAAATGATGTTGAACACCAGCGCGTGGCGCATGAAGGGGATGTCTTTTTTGATGCGGAAGAATTCCATGGTGCTTTCCCCTTACTTTGCAGCCGTGGTGGCCGAGGCTTCGACGCCGGGCTTCCACACCTGGCCGATCGACAGCTTGTCGAGCTTGCGGCGACGGCCGTAGATCATGTTGATGAGACCGCGCGACACCACCACCGAACTGAAGATCGAGGTGAGGATGCCGAGGCAATGCACCACGGCGAAGCCGCGCACCGGGCCGGAGCCGAAGATCAGCAGCGCCACGCCGGCGATCAGCGTGGTGACGTTGGAGTCGAGAATCGTCGACCAGGCGCGCTCATAGCCGGCGGTGATCGAAGCCTGCGGGCTGGAGCCGCCGCGCAGTTCCTCGCGCACCCGTTCATTGATCAGCACGTTGGCGTCGATGGCCATGCCCAGCGTCAGCGCGATGGCGGCGATGCCGGGCAATGTCAGCGTCGCCTGCAGCAAGGAGAGCAGCGCGACCAGGAACAGCAGGTTGGCGGAGAGCGCCAGCACCGAGACCAGGCCGAACAGCAGGTAATAGGCACTCATGAACAGCGCGATCGCGGCGAAGCCCCAGATGGTCGAGTCGAAGCCCTTCTTGATGTTGTCGGCGCCGAGCGAGGGGCCAATGGTGCGCTCCTCGATGATGTCCATCGGCGCCGCCAGAGAACCGGCACGCAGCAGCAGCGCGACGTCGTTGGCTTCGACCGTGCTCATGCGGCCGGAAATCTGCACACGGCCGCCGCCGATCTCGGTGCGGATGACCGGCGCGGTGACGACTTCGCCCTTGCCCTTTTCGATCAGCAGGATGGCCATGCGCTTGCCGACGCTCTCGCGCGTGACGTCCTTGAAGATGCGGGCGCCGGCCGAGTCGAGCGTGAGGTGCACCGCCGGTTCCTGCGTCTGGCTGTCGAAGCCGGGCTGGGCGTCGGTGAGGCGCTCGCCGGTGAGCACCACCTGCTTCTTCACCAGCAGGCCGCGGCCACCGCGCTCGACGTAATACTCGGTGCCGACGGGCGGCTGGCCCTTCATCGCCAGGTCCATCACCGCCGGGTTGTCGCTGGCCTCGTCATCGACCATGCGCACTTCCAGAGTCGCCGTGCGGCCGAGGATGTCCTTGGCCTTGGCGGTGTCCTGCACGCCGGGCAGCTGCACCACGATGCGGTCGGCGCCCTGCTGCTGGATCACCGGTTCGGCCACGCCGAGTTCGTTGATGCGGTTGTGCAGGGTGGTGATGTTCTGCTTGATGGCGAATTCCTGGATGCGCTTGTGCGCTTCCGGCTTGAGCGTGGCCACCAGTTTCAGGTCGGTGCCGTCCTGCGCCTCGACCAGCAGCAGGTCGGGCTGGTTGTCGGCGAGCACGGCCTTGGCCTTCTCGCGCAAATCGGCCTCGCGGAACTTGATGGCGATGTTCTGCCCCTCGCGATTGATGCCGGCATGGCGCACGTTCTTGTCGCGCATCAGCGAGCGCAGGTCGGCGGCGGTCGAGTCCAGCCGCTTGGTGATCGCTCCCTTCATGTCCACCTGCAGCAGGAAGTGCACGCCGCCGCGCAGGTCGAGGCCGAGGTACATCGGCAGCGCGTGCATGTCGGATAGCCACTTCGGCGACGCCGACAGCAGGTTCAGCGCAACGCTGTAGGAAGCATCGGTCGGATCGGGGTTGAGCGCCCTTTCGATGGCGTCCTTGGCCTTGAGCTGGCTATCGGAATCAGCCAGGCGCACGCGGATGCTGTTCTGGTCGGCGTAGAGGCCGTTGTGCGCTACGGCGGCCGCCTTCAATACGTCCTCGATGCGCGACAGCAGCCTGGGCTCGATCTTGATCGTCACCTTGACGCTCGACACCTGCACCGCCGGCACCTCGCCGAAGAAGTTGGGCAGGGTGTACAGCAGGCCGAGCATCAGGGCGATGACGACCGTGACGTTCTTCCAGAGGGGATAGCGATTCATGCGGGATTACCTGCGCGCGCCGGCAGCAGGCCGGCGCGATTGGAGGAGAATTGCGGCGATTTCAGGGTGCCGCCTTACAGCGACTTCAGCGTTCCCTTCGGCAGCAGTGCGCCGATGGCGTTCTTCTGGACGACGACCTCGACCGGGCCGTTCTTGCCTTCGGACACTTCGATCGTCATGAAGCTTTCGCCGATCTTGACGATGCGGCCGGCCATGCCGCCCTGGGTCACGATCTCGTCGCCCTTTTGCAACTCGCCGACCATCTTCTGGTGATCCTTGGCCTTCTTCATCTGCGGGCGGATCATCAGGAACCACAGGATCACGAACATGATGACGATGGGCAGCAGGCCCATCAGGCTGTCGCTGGTGGTTGCGCCTGCGGCGGCCTGGGCGTAGGCGTTGGAAATCAGCATTGAAAACTCCGGTCAGTTCGTTGAAAAATCGGCGAATTATAGCAGTCCACCCGCTCGTTCCCCATGGAATCGGGCGGTGTACGCGGCTAGCGTCCGGGCCTCGATGGCGTCGCGAAGTTCCGCCATCAGCGTCTGGTAGTAGAAGAGGTTGTGGATGGTGTTGAGCCTGCTGCCAAGGATCTCGCCGGTGCGGTGCAGGTGGTGCAGGTAGGCGCGGGAGAAGTTGCGGCAGCAGTAGCAGCCGCAGGTCCCATCCAGCGGCCGCAGGTCGTTCTTGTGCTGCGCGTTCTTGATGCGGATGTCGCCGTGGCGGGTGAACAGGTGGCCGTTCCTGGCATTGCGCGTCGGCAGCACGCAGTCGAACATGTCGATGCCCTGATTGACGGCAAAGACCAAGTCCTCGGGTGTGCCGACACCCATCAGGTAGCGGGGCTTGTCGGTCGGCAGGCGCGGCGCGGTGTGGGCGAGGATGCGGGCGAAGTCCTCCTTCGGCTCGCCCACCGAGAGGCCGCCGATGGCGTAGCCGTCGAAGCCGATTCCCGCCAGCCCGGCCAGCGATTCCTCGCGCAGCGGTTCGAACATGCCGCCCTGGACGATGCCGAACAGTGCGTTGCCGTTCTGCAGGCGGTCGTGCTCGTCGCGCGAACGTTGCGCCCAGCGCAGCGAAAGGCGCATCGAGTCGGCGGCCTCGCGTTCGGTGGCGGGGTAGGGCGTGCATTCGTCGAAGATCATCACGATGTCCGAGTTCAGCACGTGCTGGATCTGCATCGAGTCCTCGGGCCGCATGAACAGGCGGTCGCCGTTGATCGGCGACTGGAACTTGACGCCGTCCTCGGAGATCTTGCGCAGGTCGCCGAGCGAGAACACCTGGAAGCCGCCGGAGTCGGTGAGGATCGGCCCGTCCCAGCCCATGAAGCGGTGCAGGCCGCCGTGCGCCGCGATCACTTCCAGCCCCGGCCTCAGCCAGAGGTGGAAGGTGTTGCCGAGAACGATCTGCGCGCCGATCTCGTGCAGTTCGTTCGGCGCCATGGCCTTGACGGTGCCGTAGGTGCCGACCGGCATGAACACCGGCGTCTCCACCGTGCCGTGGGCCAGGGTCAGGGTACCGCGGCGCGCGGCGCCATCGTTTGCAAGCAGGTCGAATTTCATTTTTTGTCGATCAGCATGGCATCGCCGTAGCTGAAAAAGCGGTAGCCGGATTCTATGGCGTGGCGGTAGGCGGCGCGGATCTCGTCCATGCCGGCAAAGGCGGCGACCAGCATCAGCAGCGTCGACTTCGGCAGGTGGAAGTTGGTGATCAGCACATCGACGAAGCGGAATTCGAAGCCCGGCGTGATGAATATCGCCGTCTCGCCAGAGCCGACTTTTACGCTGCCGTCGGCGTTGGCCGCCGATTCGAGCGTGCGCAGCGTGGTGGTGCCCACGGCCACCACGCGCCCGCCGCGCTCTCGCGTCGCCGCGATGGCCTCGGCAGTCGCCTGCGGCACGACATAGCGCTCGCGGTGCATGCGGTGTTCGGACAGGTCATGCACCCGCACCGGCTGGAAGGTGCCGGCGCCGACGTGCAGCGTCACGTGGGCGATGCCGATGCCGCGATCGCGCAGGCGTTCGAGCAGCGGCGCGTCGAAATGCAATCCGGCCGTGGGCGCCGCCACCGAACCGCGTTCGCGCGCGAACACCGTCTGGTAGCGCTCCTCGTCGGCGTTGGCGGCGGCACGTTCGATGTAGGGCGGCAGCGGCAGGCGGCCGTGGCGCTCGATCAGCTCCAGCGCAGCGGAAGGAAAGCGCAGGCGGTAGAACTCACCCTCGCGGCCGAGTACCTCGGCATCGAAGGCCTCCTCGAGGCGGATGCTGCCGCCGGCTTTCGGCGGCTTGCTCGCGCGCACCTGTGCCAGCACCTCGTCGTCGGCGGTGACGCGCTCGACCAGCACCTCGATCCGTCCGCCGCTGTCCTTCTGGCCGAGAAGCCGAGCATGCAGCACGCGCGTGTCGTTCATCACCAGCAGGTCGCCCGGGACGAGCAGTTCCGGCAGATCGGTGAAGGCGCGGTCGTCGAGTGCATTGCCCTTCAGCACCAGCAGCCGGCTGGCGCTGCGTTCGGTCAGCGGTGCCTGCGCAATGCACTCGGGCGGCAGGTGATAGTCGAAATCGGCTAGGGTGAGGGCCATGGGGAAAGTCGGCGATGGCGGAACGGCGCGGCTGCCGCGGTTGATGCGTGGCGATGATTCGCGGATAATGCGCGGTTCCTTCGTGGGGCGCACATTCTACGCGCCCCACGACAGGCCGAGATGGCGGAATCGGTAGACGCAGCGGACTCAAAATCCGCCGCCGCAAGGTGTGAGGGTTCGAGTCCCTCTCTCGGCACCATCTAAGGATCAACCGTCGTCGGCTGCCGCCGACAGGACGTGGCCATGCCGAACCGGCGCAAGACCTATTCTTCCTGTGCCGGCTGCGGCACCGATTTCACCAAACCGCTGCCGTGGAGCGCCCGCTGCCCTGGCTGCGCGCGCTTCCTCGGCGTGGCCGCAAAGATGGCCGATGCGCAGGGGGCGGACGGCAGCGGGACCGGTTCGTCGCTGCTGCGCCTGGGCAGGGCCTTGCTGCTGGTCGTGGCCGTGGTGATCGGCTACTCCCTGTTTGCCGCGAAGCCGGGGCCGGATGGCGCCGCGAAGCCAGCCGGGGAATCGTCTGCCGTGGCCGCCGTGACGCCGGACCCTGCCCGCCGGCAGCGTGAGGCCGAGGCCCAGCGCCAGCGGGCGAAAGAGGTCGCGGAGTGCCCCGAGGGCGAGATGGCGACGCAGACCGCGCATGGCAACGTGCCCGCCAATGCCATGGCGGTCGCCTCGCGCTTCGGCTCCTTGCGCTTTGCCTACAATCCGGCGCTGGCGCCCGAATCCGTCGCCGAAGCGCGGTTGTCCGGGATGATCTCGGCGGCGGCACAGGCCTGGTCGGCGTGCGGCATCCGCGGTGAATTTTCAGGTACCACCCAGGAACTGGCCGGTGCAGCGAACAGCTTCGTCGTCCAGTGGTACAACTCCGAGGGCGTGCCGATCGCCGGCTACCGCAAGGGCGCCACGATCTATCTCAATGCCGGGCACTACCAGGCCCTGCGCGCGCATTCCGAGGCCTACGCCCTCGACGTGATGCAGCACCTGATCTCGCATGAGATGGGCCATGCCTTCGGCCTGATCGAGCACAGCGCACGCTGCGTCGACGTGATGGCCACCGAGGACAGCTTCGACAAGTGCGACCGCGAACCGGCGGCACCGCGTACCCTGCAGGACAGCGGCAAGATCTTCTTCATCAAGGGGCAGGCCTTTCCGACCGCCTGCGACATCAAGCGCTGCCGCCAAGTCAATGGCCTGAGCGAGACGGTACCCGGCGGCTAGCCGGCGAAGAAATCCTTGACGCGGTCCATCCAGCTCTGCGCCCGCGGATTGTGGCGGGTGGCGTTCTTCTGGCTCTCGTCCTCGAACTCGCGCAGCAACTCCTTCTGGCGGTCGGTGAGCTTCACCGGCGTTTCGACCACGACGTGGCAGAGCAGATCGCCATGGCTGATGGAGCGCACGCCCTTGATGCCCTTGCCGCGCAGGCGGAAGGCCTTGCCGGTCTGCGTCTCGGCGGGCACCTTGAGCTTGGCCACGCCGTCGAGCGTCGGGATCTCGATCTCGCCGCCGAGCGCGGCCGTGGTGAAGGACACCGGCATTTCGCAGTGCAGGTCGTCGTGGTCGCGCTGGAACACGGCGTGCGGCTTGAGGTGGATTTGCACGTAGAGATCGCCGGGCGGGCCGCCGTTGACGCCGGGTTCCCCCTCGCCTGAGAGGCGGATGCGATCGCCCTCGTCGATGCCGGAGGGAATCTTGACCGACAGCGTCTTGTGCTGCTTGACGCGGCCGGCGCCGTGGCAGTTGCCGCAAGGATCGGCGATGTAGCGCCCGGTGCCGTGGCATTTGGGGCAGGTCTGCTGGATCGAGAAGAAGCCCTGTTGCATGCGCACCTGGCCATGGCCGCCGCAGGTCGGGCAGGTCGCCGGCGAGGTGCCCTTCTTGGCGCCGCTGCCGTTGCAACTCTCGCACTCGGCCATGGTCGGGATGCGTATGCGCGTCTCGGTGCCGCGCGCGGCTTCCTCGAGGGTGATTTCGAGGTTGTAGCGCAGGTCGGCACCGCGGTAGACATTGGAGCGGCCGCCGCCACCGCGGCCGCCGCCGAAGATGTCGCCGAAGATGTCGCCGAAGGCGTCGGCGAAGCCGCCCATGCCGGCGCCACCCTGGCCGCCGCCCATCGAGGAATCGACGCCGGCATGGCCGAACTGGTCATAGGCCGGGCGTTTCTGCGCGTCGGAGAGGATTTCGTAGGCTTCCTTGGCCTCCTTGAAATGCTCCTCCGCCTTGGGGTTGTCCGGATTGCGGTCCGGGTGGTGCTTCATGGCCAGCCGGCGGTAGGCCTTCTTGATCTCGTCGTCGGATGCGTCGCGATTGACGCCGAGGACTTCGTAATAGTCGCGTTTTGCCATGACTGTCTCTTGGAAGCGTGAATGGGCCGCGGCTAGGAATTAGCCGACGGCCCGCTTCACTGGTGTTGCCGGCGGATTACTTCTTGTCTTTGACTTCGGTGAATTCCGCATCCACCACGTCTGCATCGTCCTTCTTGGCTTCGCCGCCGGCACCGGCCGGGCCGGCACCGGCTCCTGCCGCCCCCGCCTGCTGCTGGCTCTCGGCGTAGATCTTCTCGCCGAGCTTTTGCGAAGCCGTGGCCAGCGCCTGCGTCTTGGCTTCGATGGCCTCCTTGTCCGAGCCCTTGATGGCCTCCTCGGCCTCCTTGATGGCGGCCTCGATCTTGGCTTTTTCGTCGGCGTCCATCTTGTCGCCGTGGTCGGTCAGCGCCTTCTTCACCGAATGGATCATGGCGTCGCACTGGTTGCGCGATTCCACCATCTCGTGCGCCTTCTTGTCCTCCTCGGCGTGGGCCTCGGCATCGTGCACCATGCGCTGGATCTCCTCGTCGGAGAGGCCGGAGTTGGCCTTGATGGTGATCTTGTTCTCCTTGCCGGTGCCCTTGTCGCGGGCCGAGACGTGGAGGATGCCGTTGGCGTCGATGTCGAAGGTGACCTCGATCTGCGGCATGCCGCGCGGCGAGGGCGGGATGTCGGTGAGGTTGAACTGGCCGAGGCTCTTGTTGCCGGCGGCCATTTCGCGCTCGCCCTGCATGACGTGGATGGTCACGGCCGACTGGTTGTCGTCGGCGGTGGAGAAGGTCTGGCTGGTCTTGGTCGGGATCGTGGTGTTCTTCTGGATCAGCTTGGTCATCACGCCGCCCAGGGTCTCGATGCCCAGCGACAGCGGGGTGACGTCGAGCAGCAGCACGTCCTTGACTTCGCCCTGCAGCACGCCGCCCTGGATGGAGGCGCCGATGGCGACGGCCTCGTCCGGGTTCACGTCGCGGCGGGGTTCCTTGCCGAAGAACTCCTTGACCTTGTCCTGCACCTTGGGCATGCGCGTCATGCCGCCGACGAGGATGACGTCGGCGATATCCTCGATCTTGACGCCGGCATCCTTGATCGCCATGCGGCAGGGTGCGACGCAGCGCTCGATCAGCTCATCCACCAGCGATTCGAACTTGGCGCGGGTGATCTTCATCGCCAGGTGCTTCGGCCCGGTGGCGTCGGCGGTGATGTAGGGCAGGTTGATCTCGGTCTGCTGGTTGGAGGAGAGCTCGATCTTGGCCTTTTCGGCGGCTTCCTTCAGGCGCTGCAGCGCCAGCACGTCGGCCTTGAGGTCGACGCCCTGTTCCTTCTTGAACTCGGTGACGATGTAATCGATGATGCGCTGGTCGAAGTCCTCGCCGCCGAGGAAGGTGTCGCCGTTGGTGGACAGCACCTCGAACTGGTGCTCGCCCTCGATCTCGGCGATCTCGATGATGGAAATGTCGAAGGTGCCGCCGCCGAGGTCGAACACCGCGATCTTGCGGTCGCCTTCCTGCTTGTCCAGGCCGAAGGAGATCGCGGCCGCGGTCGGCTCGTTGATGATGCGCTTGACCTCGAGGCCGGCGATGCGGCCGGCGTCCTTGGTGGCCTGGCGCTGGCTGTCGTTGAAGTAGGCCGGCACGGTGATGACCGCCTCGGTGACTTCCTCGCCGAGGTAGTCCTCGGCGGTCTTCTTCATCTTGCGCAGCACTTCGGCGGAGACCTGCGGCGGCGCCATCTTCTTGTCGCGCACCGAAACCCAGGCATCGCCGTTGTCGGCCTTGCAGATGGTGAAGGGCATCAGGTCGATGTCCTTCTGCACTTCCTTCTCTTCGAAGCGGCGGCCGATCAGGCGCTTGACCGCGTACAGCGTGTTCTTGGCGTTGGTGACGGCCTGGCGCTTGGCCGAGGCGCCGCAGAGAATTTCGCCGTCTTCGGCGTAGGCGACGATGGACGGCGTGGTGCGCGCGCCCTCGGAGTTTTCGATGACCTTGGGCTTGCCGCCTTCCATGATGGCGACGCAGGTGTTGGTGGTGCCCAGGTCGATGCCGATGATCTTGCCCATATTGATGTCCTTCTGAAATTCGTTGGAGAACTAAGCTATTCTGAGAGATGGGGTTATTCGGCCGGCGTTCAAGGGCCGGGGCCTTTCAGGTCGCCGGGGCCTTGGCCTTGGAAACGACGACCAGCGCCGGGCGGATCACGCGCTCGTGCAGGGCGTAGCCCTTCTGCAGCACGTTGATCACGCGGTTGGGCTCGCCGTCGGCCTCGAGCTGGCTGATGGCCTGGTGCTTGTGCGGGTCGAACTTCTCTTCGAGGGGGAAGATCTCGACCAGACTGGATTTCTCGAAGGCGGCGGCGAGCTGCTTCAGCGTCAGTTCGACGCCGGCCCTGAGGGCTTCGGCACCCTGGTTGTCGTTGGCCAGAGCCGCTTCGAGGCTGTCCTTGACCGCCAGCAGCTCGCCGGCGAACTTCTCGGCGGCGAATTTGCTTGCCTTGGCGATGTCTTCCTGGGCGCGGCGGCGGATGTTCTCGCCCTCGGCCTTGGCACGCAGCCAGGCATCGTGGTGCTCGGCGGCCTTGAGTTCGGCCAGCTTGAGCATCTCTTCGAGGCTGGGCATGGCGTCGACCGGGAAAGTGGTCTCAGCTTCGGATGCCGGCGTGTCGCCAGCGCCGACTTTCTGCCCGATTTCTGGCAGTGGGGAATTTTCCTGTGTGTTTTCCTGCATTTGGCCGTTCCTTGGATTCCTGGGGCGATTAACCCTGCCAAGATTGGGGGCGGCCCCCCCCTTTTCAAGAGGTGATCATGTCTTGAAGCGGCCGACCACGCCCTGCAACGTCTTCGCCAGCGTTTCTAGGTGGCGGGCGGCGGCCGTGGTCTGGCCAACCACGTCGTTGTTCGCGTGCGCCATGGTGGCGATGGCCTCGATGTTGCCGGCGACGTCGTCGCTGACGCGGCGCTGCTCGTCGGTCAAGGCGGCGATGGCATCCATGCCGCGTTCCACCTGGACCACCGAGCCGCTGGCCATGGCCAGCACCTCGGCCACCTGTTCGAGCGAGTTCTGGCTCGCCGCGATGTGCTCCAGTCCCCGCTCGATTGAGACCTTGACGGTCTGCGACTGTTGGGCGAGGGTGCGGGTGATGCCGTCGATTTCGCTGGCCGAGGCGGCGGACTTTTCCGCCAGCTTGCGCACTTCGTCGGCGACCACGGCGAAGCCGCGACCCGATTCGCCGGCGCGCGCTGCCTCGATTGCGGCGTTAAGTGCCAGCAGGTTGGTCTGGTCGGCAATGTCGCGGACTTCCTTGGTGATCAGGGTGATGGACTGGGCGCTGTTGACGAATTTCTCCACCGACTCGGCCATGCCGCGAACCGCGCCGTCCACGCCGTCGATTTCGCCCATCAGGCTGGAAATGTGCTCGTTGCCGCTTTGCGAGCTTTCGGCACTCGCCTGCGCTTCCGCGCGCACGGACTGGGCCTGTTCGACGATGGTGGAGGTGCGGGCCACCATGACATCGACGGCCGCGGCCGCGACGCCCGAGCGCTCGCTCTGCTGCGCCGAGCTGACCGCCACCTGATCGGCGTAGCGGGAGACCTCGCCCGCGGCGCCGGAAACCTGGCCGGCGGATTCGCCGACGTGACGCACCAGCGCGCCCAACTTTTCCATCATCTGGTTGAAGGCGGCGGCCGCCTGGCCGATCTCGTCCTGGCTGCGCGCCTCGAGGCGGCGGGTCAGGTCGCCCTCGCCGCTGGCGATGTCGCGCAGGCCTGCCACCATGTGGTCGAGCGGGCGCGTGACGACATTGCGGATGAACAGATAAATGAAGATCAGCAGCGGGATACTCAGCGCGAGGGCGGCGAAAATCGACTTCATGCGCTGGGACGCCACGGCCGCATTCACGTTGTCCAGCGAGATCTTCATGCTCACGGCGCCGAGGACAGTCTGCTCGGGAACCTGGTGGCAGGAGATGCAATCCTTGCCGAGGTAGTTCTTCGAGGCCAGCGCCGGCCGCACCACGCGCAGGAACTCACCCCTGGCGTCAGACTGGACCTCGATGAACTCCCTGCCGCTGGCCAGCACCTGCTTTTCGACGTGCATCGTCGGCCGCGGCATCCCTGGCGTTGCCGGGGCCGAAGGTCTTGATCACGGCCTCGCCGCGCAGTACCTTGAGGTCGCGTATCACCGACAGCTGCTTGATCTGGTCGAGGAAGACTTCGCGCTGGCCAATGGTGCCGGTGATCATCATGCCGGTGAGGCCGGCCATGGTGGTTTCGTGCATGGAGCGCGAGAATTCGCGCGCCTGCTCGATCGCCGTGTCGCGGTTGAGGCTGCCGATCCACAGGATGAGGATCAGCCAGGCGCCGGCCAGCAGCAGCCAGATGACCAGCGTCAGCCGAAACCAGATCTTGAGGTCTCTAAAGCGGCCCATGCGGAATCCCGTCGTGTGGCGAGTCGGAAGAGTTGGCACTCTAGCCGAAGCTTCCGTACTCCGGGTGGAAAGCTACACCGTAAGGTCTATTTCCTGCAAGCTGCCGGCGTGGCCGGACTCGTCGAGCCAGACCCCGCTGGAGCGAATGCCGCCAAGGTCGGAATTGCCGCTGCCGCGCAGCTCGAAGGGCGTCGCGACCTGTGCCAGCGCGATCGCCCCGACATTCATTTGCCGCAGGCCGGCCAGCGTGCCGCCGCCCTCGGTGGCGGGTGTCCACACCCGCAGGCGGTCGAAGACGCGGTCGCTCTCGTCGATCCAGCCGTTGTCGTCGTCGTCGTGGCGGGCCAGTTCGGCGAAACCCGAATTCGTGGCGGGGCCGAACAGTTCGGCGCCGGAGTCGATCCGGCCGTTGCCATTGATGTCCAGCGCCAGGTAGCCGCTGCCCGAAGAGAACAGGGGCAATTCCTCGGTGCGGCCGTCGTTATTCAGGTCGAAGCGGAAGCGCTGGTCTGAAAGCTGGGCTGCCGTTCCGCCGAAGTTGAGCACCAGCGGATCCTTGCGCACGGCGTCGCCGGCGCGGAGGCTGACGTTCGTCTCCTCGCGGTACTGGCGGGTCATGCTCAGGTCGAGCTTGAATGAGATCTCGGCGCCGTCGGCGGTGCGGATCACGCCTTCCGCAGAGAACCGGGTGGTTTCCGATTCCTCGTAGACCGAGTGAAAGTCGTATTCGACGCCATAGCCGGCGGGAGCGTTCGGGTTTGCGGCGGCAGCGGCCTGCGACACCTCGGTGGCGCGCACCTCGATGTTTCGAGAGAAGGCCTGGGCCGAGAAAACCTTGATCGTTTTCCCCGTCAGCATCTCGACCATGGACCTGACGAGTTGCAGGAAGGGATCGTTTTCGACCGCATCGGCCGCAGCTTCGATCGCCTCAGCCTCGCCAGAGCCTTGCGTGGAAGCAGCCAGAGGCGGTGGGGAGTTTGCGAGGGCGCGGGCGGCATCGGATATCCGCATGACGGCGGCCGGCGGTAGCGGCCGCCGATCGTTCGCCACCCGCGAGCCCTCGAAATCAGGACGAGTCGGCCCGGTCCAGGCGCGCAGCGTTTCGCTTTGCTCACGCCGCGCGACGGCGGTGTGTTCGGAACTGAGGAACAGGTTTGAGCTGGCGATTTTCACGAGGCGCTCCGGACCGGGCACGCATTGGCTAAACTCGCCTGCCCGTTCGAGACTTAACGGCAGTTGCCCCGGCGAGTTTAGGTATTGGCCTGTATCCAGCGCGCCAGGCTGCCGGCATCCATCGCGCCGGCCTGGCGCGCGACTTCGCGGCCGCCCTTGAAAATGGCCAGCGTGGGGATGCTGCGGATGCCGAAGCGCGCGGCAAGCTGCTGTTCTTCCTCGGTATTTACCTTGGCCAGACGATAGCGTGGCTCCAGTTGCCTGGCAGCTTGGGCGAAGGCCGGCGCCATCGTGCGGCAGGGGCCGCACCAGGGCGCCCAGAAATCGACGACCACGGGGATGTCGGAACGCCCGACGTGCTTGTCGAACCCGGCTCGCATCGAGTTCCAGCGGCTCGCCGGCGAACAGCCGGCCCTTGCACTTGCCGCAGGTGGCGCCGTCGGCGAGGCGTTCGGCCGGAACGCGATTGGCCCCGTTGCAGTGCGGGCAGACGACGATCAGGGATTCAGGCATGGCGGACTCCAAATATCAGTTTTCTCTGATATTGGGGTGGCAGGCCGCGATTCAATTGCCAGCCAGACTTTCCTGAGCGATGGCTGCCAGCGCGTCAATCCAGTCGCTGCGCTCGTTGAGGCAGGGGATGTAGTTGAACTCGCTGCCGCCGGCGTGGAGGAAAGCTTCGCGGCATTCCATGTTGATCTCCTCGAGCGTCTCGAGGCAGTCGGCGGGAAAGCCCGGGCAGATGACATCGACGCTCTTGAGCCCGTCGCGGGCCATCTGCTCCAGCGTCGGCTGGGTGTAGGGCTGCAGCCACTCGGCGGCGCCGAAGCGGGACTGGAAGGTCATCTGCCACTTGTCGGGTGCAAGGCCGAGTCCGGCAGCGAGGGCTGCGGCCGTGCGCCGGCATTCGTCGGCATAGGGATCGCCGCGCTCGACGGTGCGCTTGGGAATGCCGTGGAAGCTCATCACCAGCTTCTCGCCGCGGCCCTGGTTCATCCAGTGGTCGCGCACGCTGTTCACCAGAGCCCCGATATAGCGCTTGTGGTCCGGGTAGCTGCGGATCTCGACGAATTCCATTGCCTCGGGATTGCGTTTCCGCCAGGCCGTGACCGCATCGTAGGCGCTGGCGGTGGTGCTGCCGGCGTACTGCGGGTAGAGCGGCAGCACCACGGTACGCGTGACGCCCTGCTGCTTCAATGCATCGAGCGTCGCGGCGGTGGACGGGTTGCCGTAGCGCATGGCCCAGGCGATGAGGGTGTCCTTCTCACCCCGGCTGCCAAGCAGCCCACGCAGCAGCTTGGCCTGGCGTTCGGTGTGCACCTTGAGCGGCGAGCCTTCGGACGTCCAGATCGTCGCGTACTTCGCCGCCGACTTCGCCGGCCGGGTGCGCAGGATGATGCCGTGGAGGATGGGCAGCCACAGCCAGCGCGGCAGCTCGACCACGCGCGGGTCGCCGAGGAATTCGGCGAGGTAGCGGCGCACCGCGGGAGCCGTCGGCGCGTCGGGCGTGCCGAGGTTGAGCAGCAGGATGGCAGTCTTGGTCATCGTGGTCAGGGGGCGGAGAGGGCGTTGGCCAGCAGCTTGGCCGTGATGTCGACGATGGGGATGACGCGCTCGTAGGCCATGCGCGTCGGGCCGATGACGCCGATGGTGCCGACGACCTGGCCGTCCACCTCGTAGGGCGCGGCGACGACGCTGCATTCGTCGAGCGGGGCGATGCCCGACTCGCCGCCGATGAACACCTGGACACCCTCGGCGTGGCTGGACAGGTCGAGCAGCTGCGACAGGCTGGTGCGCTGCTCGAACAGGCCGAACAGGCGGCGCAGCCGGTCCATGTTGGAGGAAAGATCCGCGACCTCGAGCAGGTTGCGCTCGCCCGAGATGACGTACTCCGTCGAGGTGTCGGAGACGGCCTCGTTGCCGGCGGCGATGGCGGCGCTCATCAGTTCGGTCATGTCGCTGCGCAACTGGCGCAGTTCGTCCTGTACGCGGTGGCGAATCTGCTGGAAATCGAAGCCGGTGAAATTCTGGTTGAGGTAGTTGGCGGCCTCGGTCAGCTCGCTCGGGCCGTAGGTACGTTGGGTGAACAGGATGCGGTTCTGCACGTCGCCGCTTTCGGTGACGATGATCAGCAGGATGCGCTTGTCGGACAGGGCGAGGAACTCGATCTGGCGGATCTTGGGCTGGCTCCGGCGCGGCGCGATGACCACGCCGGCGAACTGGGTCAGTTCCGACAGCAGCTGGGAGGCATGGCTGATGAGGCGCTGCGGCTGGTCGGGCTGGATGACGCCGCGGATCTCGGACAGTTCGGCCTGGGCCAGCGGCCGCACGGTGAGCAGGGAGTCGACGAACAGGCGGTAGCCGCGCGCGGTCGGAATGCGCCCGGCGGAGGTGTGCGGGCTACTGATGAAGCCCATCTCCTCGAGGTCGGACATCACGTTGCGGATCGTCGCCGGGGAGAGCTCGAGGCCGGAAAACTTCGACAGCGTGCGCGAACCCACCGGCTGGCCTTCGGCGATGTAGCGTTCGATCAGGGTCTTGAGCAGGGTCTGGGCGCGGCGATCGAGCATGGTGGCCATTGTAGTCAAATTCGCTCTTTCCAAATGGGGACCGGGCAGAGGCCGCGCAAGGGGGTGTCGGCATTTGTGGTTAGAATTCCGCCATGACTGCAGGCAAGCCGGAATTCCGCACGATCGCCCTGATCGGCAAGTACCAGAGCCCCGAGGTGGCCGAGGCGCTGCAGCCGCTCGCCGCCTTCCTCCGTGCCCGGGGCATCCAGGTGCTGATCGAGGAAGGCACGGCGGCGGCCGGTGCGCCCGACTATTCCTGCCCGGTGGCGAGCTTCGAAACCATCGGCATGGAAGCTGACGTGGCCATCGTCATCGGCGGCGATGGCACCATGCTGCATTCGGCGCGGCGGCTGGCCGAGTTCGACGTGCCGCTGGTCGGCATCAACCTCGGGCGGCTGGGCTTCATGACCGACATCTCGCGCAACGCCATGATCGATGGCGTCAAGGACCTGCTGGCCGGCAAGTTCTCGGCCGAGCAGCGCTTCCTGCTCGCGGCCGAGGTGCTGCGCGGCAACCAGCGCGTATTCCAGACCCTGGCCTTCAACGACGTGGTTGTGAGCAAGGGTGACATTGGCCGCATGATCGAGCTCGAGGTCAAGGTGGACGGCGAGCTCCTCTACGTGCTGCGCGCCGACGGCATGATCGTCGCCACGCCGACCGGTTCGACCGCCTACGCGCTTTCCGCCAACGGGCCGATCCTCAACCCGGCGGTGCCCGGCATCGCGCTGGTGCCGCTGTGCCCGCACGCGCTGTCCTACCGGCCGATCACCATCTCCGATCGCAGCACCGTCGAGTTCGTTCTGCTGGCGCCGCACGACGGTGCCGCCCATTTCGACGGCCAGGCCCGCTTCGACACCCGCGCCGGCGACTGCGTGCGCATCGCCCGCGCCAGCCATGCCGTCACCCTGTTGCACCCGCCCGGTTACAGCTACTTCGCCATGCTGCGCGAGAAGCTGCACTGGAGCGCGACACCGAAGCACTGACCATGCGACGAGCCGTCTCGAGCATGGTCGAGCCAATGAACCGGAGCCGCGCAGCGGCGAACATCCGTCACCCCCGCATGGGCGGGGGGCGGGGGGTGGGGGCTTAGGCGTGCTGCGCCGCCTGTTCGTCCGCGACTTCGTCATTGTCGACAGCCTCGAGCTCGACTTCGACGCCGGCTTCGGCACGCTCACCGGCGAGACCGGCGCCGGCAAGTCCATCCTGATCGACGCGCTGTCGCTGGCGCTGGGCGAGCGCGGCGATGCAGCGCTGGTGCGCGTCGGCGCGGAGCGGGCGGAGATCGCCGCCGAGTTCGACCTGGAAAAAGTCGGGCGACCGCTTGCAGCGGAGGGGGCCCCACGCAGTGGGGGCGTAGCGTCCGCAAGCGGGATGCGCGACGCCGGTCTTCGAAGCGCGGCCGCCGCATCCGCCTCCACGGTCGCATCCCCGCAAGCGGGGCCCCTGCTCCGCGCTTCGGCGTCGCCTGGCGACACGGTGATTACCTGGCTGCGCGCCAACGACTACGAGGCAGAGGACACCCTACTGCTGCGGCGCGTCGTCGATGGCAGCGGTCGTTCGCGCGCCTATATCAACGGCATGCCGGCGACGCTGGGCCAGCTGCGCGAGGTCGGCGAACTGCTGGTCGATATCCATGGCCAGCACGCCCACCTGTCGCTGCTCAAGCCCGACTCGCAGCGGCGGCTGTTCGATGCCCAGGCGGGCCTGACCGACATCGCGCGCGAGGTTGCCGTCCGCCACCACGACTGGCGTTCGCTGCACGAGGCGCGGCAGAAGGCCGCCGGCGACGTCGAGGCCATGCGGCGCGAGCGCGACCTGCTCGAATGGCAGGTCAAGGAGTTGGCGGCACTGGCTTTCGATCCGGTGCAATGGGGCGAAGACAATGCCGAGCATCGCCGCCTGTCGCATGCGGTGAGCCTGATCGAAGGCGTCGAAGCCGCGCTGGCGTTGCTCGAGGAGAGCGGGGCGGCGACCGAACTGCTCGATCAGGCGGTGGGCAAGCTGGGTCATCTCGTCGATCACGACCCGGCGCTGCGCGAACCGGCCGAGTTGCTCGACGGCGCCCGAATCCAGTTGTCCGAGGCGGCCCACGCTCTGAACCGCTACCGGGAAAGATTGGAAGTCGACCCGCAGCGGCTGGTCGAGCTGGAGGCGCGCATCGAGGCGGTGATGGCCGCAGCTCGCAAGCACCGCGTCGCGCCCGAGGAGTTGGCCGAAACCCTGGCCGAGCTGCAGGCCCGGCTCGACGAATTGCAGGCCGCTGCCGATCCCGAGGCGCTGGCGGCGAAGGAAGCCGCCGCGCTGGCGCACTACCGTGAGGCGGCGGCGAAGCTCACCAAGGGCCGCAGCAATGCGGCGAAGGATCTGGGCAAGGCGGTTACCGATGCCATGCAGCAACTGGCCATGGCTGGCGGCCGCTTCGAGGTCGCGCTCGAGCCGCTAGCCGCGCCTGCAGCCTTCGGCATGGAAACCGTGGAGTTCCGCGTCGCCGCCAATGCCGGCCAGCCGCCGCGTGCGCTGGCCAAGACCGCCTCGGGCGGCGAGCTGTCGCGCATCGGGCTGGCCATCCAGGTCATCGCGAGCCACGCCTCCGATGCGCCGACGCTGATTTTCGACGAGGTCGATGTCGGCATCGGCGGCGGTGTCGCCGAAATCGTCGGGCGGCTGTTGAAGCAGCTCGGCCGCGACCGCCAGGTGCTCTGCGTCACCCACCTGCCGCAGGTGGCGGCGCAGGCCGACTGGCAGTGGTCGATTTCCAAGGAAAACGCCGACGGCGTCACGCTGTCCCAAGTGACGCCCCTCGATGCGGCCGGCCGCATCGACGAGGTCGCCCGCATGCTCGGCGGCGTGAAGATCACCGACACCACGCGCCAGCACGCGCGGGAGATGCTCGGGTTGTAGGCCACGCCCACGCTACTGCCATGCTGCGCCTGACCGATCTGCGGCTGCCCCTCGAGCACACGCCGGAGCAACTGACCACCGCCGTTCTGCACCGCCTCAGGCTTACGCCAGCCGACCTGCGCCGGCTGCACATCCACAAGCGCAGCCATGACGCGCGCAAGCGCGATGCCCTGCAGTTCGTCTACAGCCTCGACCTGGAACTCGCCGACGAAGCCGCTGTGTTCAAGCGTTTCCGCGACGACCCGCATGTGCGGCCGACGCCGGACATGGAATACCAGTTCGTCGTGGCCCAGGCGCCGGCTGGCCTGCCCTTGCGCCCGGTCGTCGTCGGCTTCGGCCCCGCCGGCATCTTTGCCGCGCTGATCCTGGCGCAGATGGGCTTTCGCCCGCTGGTCCTCGAGCGCGGCAGGGCGGTGAGGGAGCGGACGAAAGACACTTGGGATCTTTGGCGCAAGCACACCCTGCATCCGGAATCGAACGTGCAGTTCGGCGAAGGCGGTGCCGGCACCTTTTCCGACGGCAAGCTCTACAGCCAGATCAAGGATCCGCGCCACCTCAGCCGCAAGGTGCTCACCGAGTTCGTCAAGGCCGGCGCGCCGGAAGAGATTCTCTACGTCAACAAGCCGCACATCGGCACCTTCCGCCTCGTCGGCATGGTCGAGAAGATGCGCGCCGAAATCGAGAACCTGGGCGGCGAAATCCGCTTCGGGCAGCGCGTCGAAGATCTGCGGATCGAGGACGGCCACGTGCGCAGCGTGGTGCTCGCCGGCGGCGAGGAAGTCCGCGCCGATCATGTGATCCTCGCCTTGGGACATAGTGCCCGCGACACCTTCGCCATGCTGCACGCGCGCGGCGTGTTCATGGAAGCCAAGCCATTCTCCGTCGGCTTTCGCATCGAGCACCCGCAAGCACTGATCGACCGCGCCCGCCTGGGTAAGCAGGCCGGCAACAAGTTGTTGGGCGCGGCCGATTACAAGCTGGTGCATCACGCCAGGAATGGCCGCTCGGTCTACAGCTTCTGCATGTGCCCCGGCGGCCAAGTGGTCGCGGCGACCTCTGAACCGGGTTGCGTCGTCACCAACGGCATGAGCCAGTACTCGCGCGCCGAGCGCAACGCCAATGCCGGCATCGTCGTCGGCATTTCGCCCGAGGATTTCGGCGGCACGCCGGGCGACCCGCTGGCGGGCATCGCCTTCCAGCGCAGGCTGGAGCAGCGCGCCTTCGAGCTCGGCGGCGGCACCTACGATGCGCCGGCCCAGCGGGTCGGCGACTTTCTCGCCGGCCGTCCGAGCGAAGCGCTCGGCGAGGTCGTTCCCTCATACCAGCCCGGGGTCAAGCTCACCGATCTGTCGACCGTGCTGCCCGACTATGCCATCGCCGCCATCCGCGAGGCGCTGCCGGCCTTCGACCGGCAAATCCACGGCTTCGCCATGGCGGACGCCATGCTCACCGGCGTCGAAACGCGCACCTCGTCGCCGCTGCGCATGACGCGCGGCAAGGATTGTCAGAGCCTCAACGTCAAGGGCCTCTACCCGGCAGGGGAGGGCGCGGGCTACGCCGGCGGCATCCTGTCGGCTGGCGTCGATGGCATCGAGGTCGCCGAGGCCGTGGCGCTGGACATCACCGGCAACAATCGCTGACCGGGACTACCGCGTGAGGCCCGGTGCGCCCCAGATGGTCAGGGCGCCGGTGGCGATGAACAGCGCGCGGCCGCGATCCAGCGGATGGTGGTCAGCGGCAGCCGCTGCGCCAGCTTGTCGCCGATCAGCACGGCCGGCACGTTGGCCAGCATCATGCCGATGGTGGTGCCCATGACGACGGCGACCAGTGCGCCCTGAAACTGCGCGCCCAAGCGCGATCGTGGCCAGCTGAGTCTTGTCGCCCATCTCGGCGATGAAGAAGGCGATGGTGGTGGTGACGAAGGCGCCGGCCTTGTGCATCTTGGGGTCGTCGTCGAGCGAATCCGGGTGCAGGGTCCACAGGCCGAAGGCGATGAACACCATGCCGGTGATCCAGGGCAGCCATTGCGGCGAGATCATTTGCGCCAGCCAGACGCCGACCGAGCCGGCAAGCGCGTGGTTGAGCACGGTGGCGACGAAGATGCCGGCGATGATGGCGCCGGGTTTCCTCAGCCGCGCGGCGAGGACGAAGGACAGCAACTGGGTCTTGTCGCCGATCTCGGCGACGGCGACGAGAATCGTCGAGGTCAGGAAGGCTTCGAACATGGCGGGACCGGCTGTCAGCGAGCGCCTTGCGGTGCGGGCAGTCGGGCTTCTGGCAATCGACGTAGAGCATCAGCGCGTGGTCGCGCACGACGAAACCGTGCTGCTTGGCGATGCGGGCCTGGCGCTTCTCGATTTCCTCGTCGAAGAATTCCTCGACATGGCCGCACTGCAGGCAGACCAGGTGGTCGTGGTGGTGGCCGCCGTCGAGCTCGAAAACGGCCTTGCCGGATTCGAAGAAATGGCGTTTGAGCAGGCCGGCCTGCTCGAATTGGGTGAGCACGCGATAGACCGTGGCCAGCCCGACGTCCATGTTCTCGGCCAGCAGCAGGCGATAGACGTCCTCGGCCGTCAGGTGGCGCGTGTCTTCCTTTTCCTGCGCCTTCTGGAACAGTTCGAGGATCTTGATGCGCGGACCGGTGGCCTTGAGGCCCATGCTCTTGAGGTTGTCGGACTGGGTCATCGGGCTATTTGCATGGGCTGCTGGCGGCAGGTTGGTGTGGGCTAATGATATAGTTTCTCATTGCCATCCACCAAAAAGCCATGATCCGAATTTTCGCCATCGCCATTTCGCTGCTGCTCGCGGCCTGCTCCAGCGCGCCGGATGTCCAGCCCTATCGCATCGACGTGCGCCAGGGCAATGTCATCACCCAGGAGATGGTCGCCCAGCTCAAGCCGGGCCTGACCAGGGACCAGGTCAGGTTCATCCTTGGTTCGCCGCTTCTGGCCGACATGTTCCACACCGACCGCTGGGATTACGTCTATCACTTCCAGCCGGGCAAGGGCGAACTCCAGCGCCGCCGCCTGACGGTGATTTTCGAAGACAACAAGCTGGCGCGCCTTGCCGGCGACGTGGTGGCCGGCGATGGCTGGCTCGAAGGGCCGCAGGCGATCCAGCCGGCCAATCGCGTCATCGAGATTCCTCCCGCCAAGAAATAGTGAAGACCATGGAACCGATACGCTTCGCCATTGCCGGCGCCGGCGGCCGCATGGGCCGCACCCTGATCGAGGCCGTGCTCAAGGCCGACGATGCCCGCCTCGCCGCCGCGCTGGAGCAGCCGGGCAATCCGCTGCTGGGCAGGGATGCCGGCGAGCTGCTTGGTCAGCCTTGCTTTGTTCCGATCAGCGCCGACGTCGAGAGCGCGCTGGCGCAGGCCGATTGCCTGATCGACTTTACCCGCCCCGAAGGGACGCTGCAGCACCTTGAAATCTGCCGCAAGCGCGGCGTGCACATGGTGATCGGCACCACGGGCTTTTCGACCGAGCAGAAACTGACGATCCAGGACGCATCCCGCGACATTCCCATCGTTTTCGCCCCCAACATGGCCGTTGGGGTCAATGCTGTTTTCAAGCTGCTCGACGTGGCGGCGCGCATCCTCAACGAGGGCTACGACGTCGAAGTGATCGAGGCCCATCACCGCCACAAGGTCGATGCGCCCTCGGGCACCGCCTTGCGCATGGGCGAGGTGGTGGCGGCCGCGCTGGGCCGCGACCTGGCCGAATGCGCGGTCTACGGCTCGCGAGGGGCATACCGGCGAGCGGCCGGCGCCGCAGATCGGTTTTTCCACCATTCGTGGCGGCGACATCGTCGGCGACCACACGGTGCTTTTCGCCGGTACCGGTGAGCGCGTCGAGATCACCCACAAGGCCGCCAGCCGCATGCCCTACGCCCAGGGCTCGCTGCGCGCCGCGCGCTTCATGCGGGACAAGACGCGCGGCCTCTTCGATATGCAGGACGTCCTCGGACTGAGATGAGCGACTTGCGGCGCAGGCTAACCTCGCGCAGCAAGGTTAAGCCGCTTAGGGGCGGCCGTAGCCACAAGGCCAAGGGGCTTTTCGACATGCAGGACGTGCTCGGGCTGCGCTGATCGGCTATAATTGCGGGGTTTGTCCGTAGTGACGCCTCCAGGAGCCCGATTGTGCCCCCCGCGACCCAATTTCCGCCTGCCCTCCTAGCTCTCGCAGACGGAACGGTATTCCGCGGCAAAGGCATCGGCGCCACCGGTAGCAGCGTCGGCGAGGTGGTGTTCAACACCGCGCTCACCGGCTACCAGGAGATCCTGACCGACCCCTCCTACACGCGGCAAATCGTCACCCTGACCTACCCCCATATCGGCAACGTCGGCGTCAATCGCGAGGATTGCGAGGCGTCGAAGGTTTACGCCGCCGGTTTGGTGATCCGCGACCTGCCGCTGGTCGCCTCGAACTTTCGTTCCGAGCAGACCCTCGATGCCTACCTCAAGGCCGAGAACATCGTCGCCATCGCCGACATCGACACCCGCAAGCTCACTCGCATCCTGCGTGAGAAGGGCGCCCAGGCCGGTTGCCTGATGACGGGCGAGAATCTCGACGCCGATGCCGCCGTTGCGAAAGCCCGCGCCTTCCCCGGGCTCGCCGGCATGGACCTGGCCAAGGTCGTCAGTGTCGACAAGGCCTACGAATGGACCGAGGGCGAGTGGCGGCTCGGCAAGGGCTACGTGCCGCAGGCCAATCCCAAGTTCCACGTGGTCGCCTACGACTTCGGCGTCAAGCGCAACATCCTGCGCATGCTGGCCGAGCGTGGGTGCAAACTGACTGTTGTCCCGGCGCAGACGCCCGCCAGGGACGTGCTGGCGCTCAAGCCCGACGGAGTCTTCCTCTCCAACGGTCCGGGTGACCCCGAGCCCTGCGATTACGCCATCGCCGCCATCCGCGAATTGCTCGACACGAAGCTGCCAACCTTCGGCATCTGCCTCGGCCACCAACTCATGGGTCTCGCCGCCGGCGGCAGGACGCTGAAAATGAAATTCGGCCACCACGGCGCCAACCATCCGGTCAAGGATCTCGAGTCCGGGCAGGTGATGATCACCAGCCAGAACCATGGCTTCGCCGTCGATCCCGCCACGCTGCCGGCCAACGTCAAGGTCACCCATGTCTCCCTGTTCGACGGCAGCCTGCAGGGCATGGCCTGGACCGACCGCCCCGCGCTTTGCTTCCAGGGCCACCCCGAGGCCAGTCCCGGCCCGCATGACGTCAGCTACCTGTTCGACCGCTTCCTTGGCATGATGGAGAAAAGCAAGAATGCCTAAGCGCACCGACATCCAGTCCATCCTCATCATCGGCGCCGGCCCGATCATCATCGGCCAGGCCTGCGAGTTCGACTATTCCGGGGCCCAAGCCTGCAAGGCCCTGCGCGAAGAGGGTTACAAGGTCATCCTGGTCAATTCCAACCCGGCGACGATCATGACCGACCCCAACATGGCGGACGTGACCTACATCGAGCCGATCACCTGGCAGGTGCTGGAGAACATCATCGCCAAGGAGCGCCCCGACGCGGTGCTGCCGACCATGGGCGGGCAGACCGCGCTCAACTGCGCGCTCGACCTTGCCAGGCACGGCGTACTGGAAAAGTACGGCGTCGAGATGATCGGCGCCAGCAAGGAAGCCATCGACAAGGCCGAGGATCGCGAGAAATTCAAGCAGGCCATGACCCGGATCGGCCTTGGCAGCGCGCGCTCGGCCATCGCCCACAGCATGGAAGAGGCGCAGCAGGTGCAGGCGGCGCTCGGCTTTCCGGCCATCATCCGGCCGTCCTTCACCATGGGCGGCAGCGGCGGCGGCATCGCCTACAACCAGGAAGAGTTCGCCGAGATTTGCAAGCGCGGCCTCGAAGCCTCGCCGACCAAGGAGCTGCTGATCGAGGAGTCACTGCTCGGCTGGAAGGAATACGAGATGGAGGTCGTGCGCGACAGGCACGACAACTGCATCATCGTCTGCTCCATCGAGAACTTCGACCCGATGGGCGTGCATACCGGCGACTCCATCACCGTCGCGCCGGCGCAGACGCTGACCGACAAGGAATACCAGATCATGCGCGACGCCAGCATCGCGGTGCTGCGCGAGATCGGCGTCGATACCGGCGGCTCCAACGTGCAGTTCGCCATCAATCCGCAGAACGGCGCGATGGTGGTCATCGAGATGAACCCGCGGGTGTCGCGTTCCTCGGCGCTGGCCTCGAAGGCGACCGGCTTCCCCATCGCCAAGATCGCCGCCAAGCTGGCCGTCGGCTTCACGCTGGACGAGCTCAGGAACGACATCACCGGCGGTGCCACCCCGGCCTCCTTCGAGCCATCCATCGACTACGTCGTCACCAAGGTGCCGCGCTTCGCCTTCGAGAAGTTTCCGGCTGCCAACGACCGCCTGACCACGCAGATGAAGTCGGTGGGCGAGGTGATGGCCATGGGCCGCACTTTCCAGGAGTCGCTGCAGAAGGCCCTGCGCGGACTGGAAGTCAGCGTCTACGGCCTCGACGAAATCGAGGCCGAGCGCGAGGAAATCGCCCACGAACTGGCCAGCCCGGGCGCACAGCGCATCTGGTATCTGGGCCAGGCCTTCCGTGATGGTTTCACTTTCGACGAAATCTTCCAGCTCACGAAAATCGATCCGTGGTTCCTGGTGCAGATCGAGGAGCTGGTGAAAATCGAGGGCGAGATTTCCGGCCGTGCGCTCGACAGCTTCGGCGCCGACGAACTGCGGCAGCTCAAGCGCAAGGGTTTCTCCGATCGTCGCATCGCCAACCTGATCGGCGCCAGCGAGACGGCGATGCGCGAGCGTCGCCAGAGCCTCGGTATCCGTCCCGTGTTCAAGCGCGTCGATACCTGCGCCGCCGAGTTCGCCACCTCGACCGCCTACATGTACTCGACCTACGAGGATGAGTGCGAGTCGCGGCCAACCGACAGGAAGAAGATCATGGTGCTCGGCGGCGGTCCCAACCGCATCGGCCAGGGCATCGAGTTCGACTACTGCTGCGTGCACGCGGCGCTGGCGATGCGCGAGGACGGTTACGAGACCATCATGGTCAACTGCAACCCCGAGACGGTGTCGACGGACTATGACACTTCGGATCGCCTGTATTTCGAGCCGCTGACGCTGGAGGACATCCTCGAGATCGTCCATGTCGAGAAGCCGGTCGGGGTGATCGTGCAGTTCGGCGGCCAGACGCCGTTGAAGCGGGCGCGCGACCTCGAGGCCAACGGCGTGCCCATCATCGGCACCAGCCCCGACATGATCGACGCCGCCGAGGACCGCGAGCGTTTCCAGAAGCTGCTGCAGGACCTCAAGCTCAAGCAGCCGCCCAACCGTACCGCGCGCACCGAGGAAGACGCGATCCGCCTCGCCGCCGAGATCGGCTACCCGCTGGTGGTGCGCCCGAGCTACGTGCTCGGTGGTCGCGCCATGGAAATCGTGCATGAGCAGAAGGACCTTGAAAGGTACATGAGGGATGCCATCAAGGTCTCCAACGATTCGCCGGTGCTGCTGGATCGTTTCCTCAACGACGCCACCGAGGTCGACGTCGATGCCCTGTCCGACGGAAATCAGGTGCTCATCGGCGGCATCATGGAGCACATCGAACAGGCGGGCGTGCATTCGGGCGACTCGGCCTGCTCGCTGCCGCCCCATACGCTCTGTCCGGAAATCCAGGATGAAATGCGGCGCCAGACCGAGCAGATGGCCAAGGGCCTCAACGTCGTCGGCCTGATGAACGTGCAGTTCGCCATTCAGGGCCGTGGCGATGCCGCCGTCGTCTATGTCCTCGAAGTGAACCCGCGCGCCTCGCGCACCGTCCCCTTCGTCTCCAAGGCCACCGGCCTGCCACTGGCCAAGATCGCCGCGCGCTGCATGGCCGGCCGCAGCCTGGCCGACCAGGGTGTGACCAGGGAAGTGATTCCGCCCTACTACTCGGTGAAGGAGGCGGTGTTCCCCTTCATCAAGTTCCCCGGCGTCGACACCATCCTCGGCCCCGAGATGAAATCTACAGGCGAGGTGATGGGCGTAGGCCGCACCTTCGGCGAAGCCTACGTCAAGTCGCAGGTTGCCTCTGGCACCAGGTTGCCCAAGTCGGGCAAGGCTTTCATCAGCGTCAAGCCGGCAGACAAAGCGAAGGCGGTCGATCTGGCCCGCCAGTTGCACGGACTGGGCTTCACCCTGCTGGCCACGCGCGGTACGGCAACGTCGATTACCGCGGCGGGCATTCCGGTCACGCCGGTGAACAAGGTCAATGAGGGCCGCCCGCATGTGGTCGACATGATCAAGAACAACGAGATTTCCTTCATCGTGAATACCGTCGAAGAGAAGCGCACCGCCATTGTCGATTCGCGTTCGATCCGCACCTCGGCGCTGGCGCAGAAGGTCACGTTGTTCACCACCGTCGAAGGCGGCCTGGCCGCCTGCGAAGGCATGCGCCATGCCGGCCTCGAAACCTACTCGCTGCAGTCTCTGCACACGGAATTGCAATGAGCAAGGTGCCCCTTACCCTGCGCGGCGCCGGGCTGCTGCGCGAAGAATTGAAACGTCTGAAGTCCGTGGATCGTCCCGCCGTCGTCGCCGCCATCGCCGAGGCGCGCTCGCATGGCGATCTCTCCGAGAACGCCGAGTACGATGCCGCCAAGGAGCGCCAGGGCTTCATCGAAGGGCGCATCCAGGAGGTCGAGAGCAAGCTCGGCAACGCCCAGATCATCGACCCCAAGGCACTCGATGCCGACGGCCGCGTGGTGTTCGGCGCCACGGTCGAACTGGAAGACATGGACAGCGGCGATACCGTGACCTACCAGATCGTCGGCGACGACGAGGCCGACATCAAGCAGGGCAGGATTTCGCTCAACTCGCCGGTGGCGCGTGCGCTGATCGGCAAGTACGCCGGCGACGTCGCCCAAGTGCAGACGCCGGGCGGCAAGCGCGAGTACGAAATTCTCGACGTCAAATACGAGTAGCGGGAAGAACTGCCCGGCCGGCACGATCGTGCCGGCGTCCCTGCCGCAGCAGCGCTAGCGCTTGGCCGACTCCAGCCGGGTTTTCTTGACGACGCGGCGGCGACGCTCGCCGGCGGCCGCGGCCTGCTTCTTGGTCAGCGGCTTGCCGCCGCGCCGTGTCGCCGGCGCCGACTTTTCGTCGTCTTCGCGCTTCTCGCGCCACAGCACGAGCAGATTGCCGATATGCTGCACCTGGGCGCAATCCAGACCGGTGCAGATCTCGGCGAAGAGTGCCTCGCGGTCGGCGCGCTCGATGCCGTAAAGTCGCACCTTGATGAGTTCGTGCGCCTTGAGGCAGTTGTCGATTTCCTTGAGCACCGTCGCCGTCAGGCCCTTCTGGGCGATGCTGACGACGGGATTCAGGTGGTGGGCGGCGGCGCGCAGGGCGCGGCGTTGTTCTTGCGTAAGTTCGATCATATATATCATTTTACCCGTATAAACCCTTGACCCAGAAAAGCAAGCGGCACAAGAAGAGCCAGGTGTGGATACACCAGCACATCAACGACCCGTGGGTGCAGCGCGCCCAGGCTGAGGGCTGGCGTGCGCGTGCCGTCTTCAAGCTGATGGAAATCGATGAGAAGGCGCGGCTGCTCAAGCCGGGCATGACAGTGGTCGACCTCGGCGCGGCGCCCGGCAGCTGGTGCCAATATGCGGGGAAGCGCATCCAGCCCGGCGGGCGGCTGATTGCCCTCGACCTGCTAGAAATGGACGGACTGCCGGGCGTCGAGTTCATCCAGGGCGACTTCCGCGAGGACGAGGTGCTGGCCAGGCTCACGGCCGCCCTCGGCGGTCGACCGATCGACCTTGTGCTTTCCGACATGGCCCCCAATATGTCAGGCATTGCCGCCACCGATCAGGCGCGGGTGATGTACCTGACCGAACTGGCGCTGGAATTCGCCCGCGCCCATCTCAAGCCGGGCGGTGACATGCTGGTTAAAGTGTTTCAGGGGGCGGGTTTCATGCAATTGCGCGACGAGGCGATGCAACTATTCGAGACCGTGCAGGTCAAGAAACCTGCGGCATCGCGCGACCGCAGTACCGAAACCTACCTGCTGGGACGGAAAAAGCGCGGATAATGGCGGTTTGCAGGCAGATCGAAACAAACCTAGAATCGAACAACCTGGCTAACGTGATGAGGCAAGCCCTTGAATAACATGTTCAAAAATCTGGCGGTGTGGATGGTGATCGGCATCGTGCTGATGACGGTTTTCAACCAGTTCAATACCCGCCAAGCGGCGCAGACGACGATGGACTATTCCCAGTTCCTCGAGCAGGTGCGCCAAGGCCAGATCACCAAAGTGCTGATCCAGGGCCGCACCTTGGACGCGACGACCACCGACGGCAAGAAGATCACTACCTACGCGCCGGCAGACCTGTGGATGGTCTCCGACCTGCTCAAGTACAACGTGCAGGTCGTCGCCAAGCCCGAGGAGGAACAGTCCTTCCTCATGAGCATTTTCGTCTCGTGGTTCCCGATGCTGCTGCTGATCGGCGTCTGGGTCTTCTTCATGCGCCAGATGCAGGGGGGCGGGCGTGGCGGCGCTTTCTCCTTCGGCAAGAGCAAGGCGCGCATGCTCGACGAGAACAGCAACACCGTGACTTTCGCCGATGTCGCCGGTTGCGAGGAAGCCAAGGAGGAAGTGTCCGAGCTGGTCGACTTCCTGCGCGATCCCTCCAAGTTCCAGAAGCTCGGCGGCCGCATTCCGCGTGGCGTGCTGATGGTCGGCAGTCCCGGCACCGGCAAGACGCTGCTGGCCCGCGCCATCGCCGGCGAGGCCAAGGTGCCGTTCTTCTCGATTTCCGGCTCCGACTTCGTTGAGATGTTCGTCGGCGTCGGCGCAGCCCGAGTGCGCGACATGTTCGAGCAGGCCAAGAAAGCCTCGCCCTGCATCATCTTCATCGATGAAATCGACGCCGTCGGCCGCCAGCGCGGCGCCGGCCTCGGCGGCGGCAACGACGAGCGCGAGCAGACCCTCAACCAGTTGCTGGTCGAGATGGACGGCTTCGAGGCCAACGTCGGTGTCATCGTCATCGCCGCCACCAACCGACCCGATGTGCTCGATCCGGCACTGCTGCGTCCGGGCCGCTTCGACCGCCAGGTGGTGGTGCCGCTGCCCGACATCCGCGGCCGCGAGCAGATCCTGAAAGTCCACATGCGCAAGGTGCCGCTGGCGCCGGACGTCGACGCCTCGGTGCTGGCGCGCGGCTGCCCCGGTTTCGCCGGCGCCGACCTCGCCAACCTGGTCAACGAGGCCGCACTGTTCGCCGCCCGCGGCAACAAGCGCCTGGTCGACATGGAAGATTTCGAGCGTGCCAAGGACAAGATCATGATGGGCGCAGAGCGCCGTTCCATGGTCATGCCGGAGGAGGAGCGCAAGAACACCGCATACCACGAGTCCGGCCACGCCGTCGTCGCCAAGCTGCTGCCCAAGACCGACCCGGTGCACAAGGTCACCATCATCCCGCGCGGCCGCGCGCTGGGCGTGACCATGCAGCTGCCGACCGAAGACCGCTACAGCCAGGACCGCGTGCGTCTGCTCAACACCATCACCGTGCTGTTCGGCGGCCGCATCGCCGAAGAGCTGTTCATGAACCAGATGACCACCGGCGCTTCCAACGACTTCCAGCGCGCCACCGACCTGGCGCGGCGCATGGTGACGCAGTGGGGAATGTCCGACGTCCTCGGGCCCATGGTCTATGGCGAGGAGGAGGGCGAAATTTTCCTCGGCCGCTCGGTCACCACGCACAAGAACATGTCGGAAGCCTCGCTGCAGACTGTCGACGGCGAAATCCGCCGCATTCTCGACGAGCAATATGCGCTGGCGCGCCGCCTGCTCGAAGAAAACCGCGACAAGGTCGAGGCCATGACCGCGGCACTGCTCGAGCTGGAAACCATCGACGCCGACCAGATCAACGACATCATGGACGGCAAGCCGCCGCGCCCGCCCAAGCAGGCGTCCTCGACCACGCCCAAGCCATCGTCGGGCGACAGTTCGCCCGGCGCGGCGCCCACGGCACCGGCACCGGCGGCCTGATCACAGACAGCTTCGAACGTTCTGTAATAAATAAAGGCCCCGGCTGATCGCCGGGGCCTTTTTCCTGAGCGACCGTTGTTATTTTGTCCCTTGCTTGAAAGAGGCCGGGTCCAGGTTGTGGCGGGCCAGCAGCTTGTAGAACTCGGTGCGGTTGCGCTGGGCGATGCGTGCGGCTTGGGCCACGTTGCCGGCCGTCGTTGCCAGCAGGTCGACCAGATACTCGTACTCGAATGCACGCCGCGCATCGTCGAAGGCGGCCATTTCACCCTCGTTGTCGTCGCGCAGCAGACGGCGAACCAGTGATGCCGTTATCAGCGGCGTGACTGCCTGTCCCAAAGCCTGTTCGACGACGCTGCGCAGGTGGCGCACATTTCCCGGCCACGCGGCCTCCTGCAGCAGGGTCAGTGCATCGGGGGCGAAGCCGCGCGCCGCGCCGGGCGCGCGCTCGCCCCAGCGCCGGGTGAAGTGCGCGACCAGCAGGGGAATGTCCTCGCGCCGCTCGGCCAGGCCGGGTAGTGCGAGCGATGACTGGTTGAGGCTGTAGAACAGGTCGGCGCGAAAGTCTCCGGCGCGGATGGCCTGCTCCAATGGCTGGGATGTCGCGGCAATGACGCGGATGTCCCGCGCAGTCCTCGTTCGCGGCGTGAACATGCTGATTTCGCGCACGATCGGCAGCAGTCGCACCTGGATGCCGGGCGCCAACTCGCCGACGTCGTCGAGAAACAGGGTACCGCCGCGCGCTGCCGCGAGCGCATCGGAAAACACACCCTCCTCGTCGTCGGCATTGCCATGGCCAGGCTGTGGCCCGCAGCGCATGACGACGAAGGGTTTGCGCGCACGGGACCCTGCGGCATGAATGGCGCGGGCGAACAACTCCTTGCCGGTGCCGCGCGCGCCGGCAATCAGCAGGGGATCCTCGCTCTCGGCCACGCGTCGCGCCTGCCGCAGCAGCTCATCCATGGCCGGGCTGGCCGAGATGATATTCGCGCGCCAGGCGGCCTCGCCATCGGTCATGCCGATGGAGGGCGAAAGCGCCACGGCCTCGGCGACGCGCGCCAGCAGTTCGCGGCCGTCGAAGGGCTTGGTGAGGAAGCTGAACACGCCGCGCTGGGTGGCGGCGACGGCATCCGGAATCGTGCCGTGGGCGGTGAGGATGATGACCGGTACGCTCGGCGCCTCGGCGTGGAGGCGATCGAACAGCGCATGCCCGTCCATGCCGTCCATGCGCAGGTCGGTGACGACCGCACGCGGCCGTTCTGCCTGGAACAGTTCCAGCGCCGCGGCGCCCGACGGGGCGAGCGCTACCTCGTAGCCGGCCGCCGTCAATCGCATGCCGATCAGGTCGAGCAAATCGGGATCGTCGTCGACGACGAGTATGCGGGCGGAGGCTTCGACTGCGGTCATCGGCGCGGCGGCTTCAGCCGGGTTTCGCGGTCGATCGAGCGCAGGGCATCGAGCTTCTGCTGCAGATCCTCGACCTTGCGTTGCTCGTCACGCAGCTGGCGCTGCCGCTCGCCGACCAGCTTCTGGATCAGCAGCGCGAGATCGCGCTGCGGCGAGGTCCTGTCGGCGGGTACGGCATCGAGGCCGCCGAGCAGCTGCAGGGCGCGAGCATCGTCACGCCAGGGAACGCGCGGCAGCGTCAGCAGCAGCGCCAGCCGCAGCCGCTGCACATCGCCGGACTGGCGCTCAAAGGCCGCCTGGGCGGCTTGGTATTCACGGCGCTGCTCGTCCGCCGCCATGGCAGTGAGTTTCTCGTGGTAGTCGAGCAGTTCGACGACCTCGCGGGCATCACCTGACAGCAAGGGTGTGCCGGCACAGCCGGCCAGCATCAGGCTCAGCGTGACGGCGAGGATGCGGAGAGCGCGACGCGGAATCATGGGTTGTCTCCGGCAAGCGGCAAGGTCGTGCGGAAATGGGTGCCGGCCGGTGTTGCCACCAGATCCAGCGAGCCGCGATGGGCAGCGACGAATTCACGCGCGATGGCCAGGCCGAGGCCGACGCCGGCGACGCCCTTGGAGGCGGGGCTGCGGTAGAAGGGTTCGAATATCTTTTCGCGATCGGTCTCGGGTACGCCTGGGCCGTCGTCGATGACATCGAGCACCGCGCGTTCGCCCTCGCGTGTCAGCGACAGGCGCACGGTGCCGTCCTCGGGCGAGAACTTGATGGCATTCGAGACCAGATTGTCGACGATGGTCGTCAGCTCCTCACGGCCGCCGCTGACGGTCAGCGGCGCCAGCGACCCGGAAATCCGCAGCCGCTTGTTCCGCGCCGTGAGCTGGTGGGTGGCAAGAATCTGCTGGATCAGCTCGTCGAGCCTGAGCGCGACCGGCTCGAAGCGATCGCGGACATGGCCGGCCTGCTGCATCTTGAGCAGGCCGTCGATCAGCGCCTGCAGCCGCAAGGCGTTGCCCTGCATGATGCCGGCGATCTTCGCCTGCTGCGGCGACAGCGGCCCGGCAACGCCTTCGTTGAGCAGGCTGGAACCCTCGCGCAGCGCCGCCAGCGGCGTCTTCAACTCGTGGGACACATGGCGCAGGATGCGCGTGCGCTGCTGCTCCAGGGTCAACAGGCGCCGCCGCAGCCAGTCGAGGCGGCGGCCCACCCACTGCAGATCCTCAGGGCCCTTGAGGCGGATGCGGCGGTCGAGCTGGTTATGGCCGAGCGCGATCACCGCGCGCTCGAAGCGGCTCAGCAGCTGCGCCAGCATGCGGCGGCCGAACCAGAGCAAGGCGCCGGCGAGGGTGAAAGCCAGCGCCAGGGCGACCAGCACCCGCTGGCGCACTTGCGCGGCAGCGTCGCGGAAGGCGTTGCGTTCGGCGTCGACCCGGCGTCCCGCTTCCTCGAGCAAAGTGAAGGTCGAGACTTTGAGACTGCTCACGGTCTCGTACAGCGACCTGATCGTCCCGCGTCCCGCAGCGAAGTTCTGGTGTGCCGTCGCTTCGGCGGCGAGCATGGCGGTCATCCGGCCGGCGAGCGGGGCGAGC
The DNA here is from genome assembly GCA_963709555.1 of uncultured beta proteobacterium. GTDB lineage: Bacteria > Pseudomonadota > Gammaproteobacteria > Burkholderiales > Rhodocyclaceae > Sulfurisoma. Next base: position 398,855 of record CAVPWR010000008.1, read on the forward strand.
AGGGGGATGCTGGCGAACTCCTCGCTGTTCTTGCGCCATTCCAGCCGCGCTGCGACGTAGTCATCGAGCAGGGAGGGGTCGTGCAGCACCTCGTACTGGCGCAGGTTGCGCTCCATGTGGTGCAGCTGCTCGGGCAATTCCCAGCCGAGGCGCGCCGTCAGCGATGCCTGCTGAACAGCCTGGTCGCTGCGCCCGGCGATGGTGTTGAGGCTCATCGAGGCGAAGGCGATCGCCGCCAGCAACGGCAGCGCTACCAGCCACCAGCCGATCACGATCAGCCGCAGGAAGGAACGGGGATAGAGGGTCACGGCCGCAATGCTAAGGCATCCGGCCGTTCGGCCAAAGTGTCGGGGTTTGGCGACAGTAGCGGTGTCACGCCCGGATGGGGATCATGCGGACCGCGGACACCACGCCAGGAGCGTCCGTGCAGTGCCGTGGCGACAGCGTGCGGCATCCCGGAAAAAAAGACCAAGGAGCTTCCATGAATCAAGGAAACATCATTCGCGGGCTGGTGCTGGCCCTGGCTGTGGCACCTGCCTATGCCCAGACCACCACGACGCCCCCCCCGGCCGGGCGGCTGCTCGCTTCCAACTGCTTCCAGTGCCATGGCACCAACGGCACCGGCGGCGTCGAGAAGATTGACTGGCGAATCGGCCGGCGAAATCTACAACGAGTTGAAGGAAATGCAGCGGAAGACGCCGCCCAAGATGATGGACATGCACGCGCGCGGCTTCACCGACGCGGAGCTGAAGCTCATCGCCAACTACTTCGCTTCGCAGCGTTAAGGGGAGATTCGACATGGTCAAACGCAGAGATTTCATCAAGATGGCCGGCGCCGCCGGCCTCGGACTGAGCGCAACCGGCTGGAGCATGCTCGCCGCCGCCGACGGATCGAGTGCGCCGGTTGCCGTAGGCGTTCCCACCAACACCGGCATCAAGGGCCGCGTCGTCGTCGTCGGTGGCGGCATGGCCGGCGCCACCGTCGCCAAGTACCTGCGCATCTGGGGCGGCACCGGCGTCGACGTGACGCTGATCGAGCGCGACTCCGCCTATGCTTCCAGCATCATGAGCAACCTGGTGCTCAATGGCAGCCGCACCATGAGCTCGCTGCAATACAGCTATGCTGCGCTGGCCAGCCGTTACGGCGTCAAGGTCGTTCGCGGGGACGTGCTCACCATCGATCCGGTCGGCCGCGCCGTCATCCTGGCCTCCGGCGCGCGCCTCGCGTACGACCGCCTCGTGGTCGCGCCGGGCGTGGACTTCGACATCCTGCCGGGCCTGGAGAGCCGCCGAGGCGCAGGCCAAGGTGCCGCATGCCTGGAAGGCCGGCCCGCAGACCACCGCGCTGCGCAACATGATTACCGCCATGCCCGCCGGCGGCGTCTTCGTCATGAGCATCCCGGGCAAGCCCTACCGCTGCCCGCCCGGTCCCTACGAGCGTGCCTGCGTCGTCGCCGACTGGCTCAAGCGCAACCGGCCCGGCTCCAAGGTTATCGTGCTCGATGCCAATCCCGAGATCATTGCCGAAAAGCACTCTTTTACAGAGGGCTTCGCCCTGAACGGAGTCACCTACGTGCCGAACGTGAGCATCAACAGCGTCGATGCCTCGACACTGACGGTCAGCACCAACCAGGGCAACTTCCGCGGCAACGTGCTGAACGTGATCCCGCCGCATCGTGCGGGCAAGGTCATCAGCGCCAACGGTCTCGCCGATGCCGGCGGCAAATGGACCAGCGTCGACGTGCTGTCCTACGAGGCCAAGGTCGCGCCGGGCATCCATGTCATCGGCGACGCGTCGGCCACGACCATGCCCAAGGCCGGCCACATCGCCAACCAGGAGGCCAAGGTCTGCGCCGACGCCATCTTGCGGCATGTTCTCGGGCCGCGCGCTCGATCCGTCGCCGCACACCAACTCGGCCTGCTACTCGCCGATCACCTTCGAGACGGCCTCGTGGCTCACGGCCAACTACGCCTACGATCCCGTAAGCAAGACCATGCAGCCGGTGCCGGCGGCGTCCGGCGAGGCGGCGGCGCGCTCGAAGGACAACTTCGAGGAAATGAACAAGTGGTTCGCCGCGCTGATGGGGGACAGCTTCGCATGAGAAACGCGCGCGGCTTCACGTTGCTCGAACTGCTGGTGGTGGTCGCCATCATCGGCCTGCTCGTGGCCTACGTGGGGCCGCGCTACGTGTCACAGATCGGCAAGTCCGAGACCGCCGCCGCCCGCGCCCAGATCGAGGCGCTGGCCAAGGCGCTCGACACCTTCCGCCTGGACACCGGCCACTATCCGTCCTCGAATCAGGGCCTCGGCGCCCTGCGCGAGCGGCCGGCCGGCGAGGCGAGATGGAATGGCCCCTATCTGCAGAAGGAGGTCCCGGCCGACCCTTGGGGCAAGTCCTACGTTTATCGAACGCCCGGCACCAAGGGCGATTTCGACCTGATTTCATTCGGCCGCGACGGCGCACCCGGCGGCAGCGGCGAGAACGCCGACATTGCCTACTGACATGCGCTACGCGGTGCGGGCCATCGGCAGTGCGGGTGTCGTCACCGTGGCGGTGGAGGCGGGCGATGCGCTTGCCGCACGCGCGCAGGTGAGTGCGCAGGCCTTGCGGCCGCTGTCGGTCAGCGCGAACAGTCTCCCCCTTACGCTGCGGCTGCGCCGCAGCGCCTTTTCTTTGCAGCTCTTCAGCGAGGAATTGCTGGCCCTGCTCGAAGCCGGCCTGTCGCTGACCGAGGCGATCGAGGCACTGCACGACAAGGAGCAGCGTCCCGAGGCGCGCAGCGTGCTCGAGGGCCTGTCGCGTTCGCTCGACGAAGGCCTGCGCTTCTCGGCCGCGCTCGACGCGCAGCCCGAATGTTTCCCGGCGCTCTATGTCGGGCTGATGCGCGCTGCCGAGCGCACCTCCAATCTGCCCGAGTCGCTGTCGCGCTACATCGATTACCGCAGCCGACTCGATGCCGTGCGCGGCCGCGCCGTCAGCGCGCTGATCTACCCGGCGATCCTGGCCGTCGTCGGCCTGCTGGTGACGGCCTTTCTGCTCGGCCATGTCGTGCCGCGCTTCGCCGGCGTCTATCAGGGCACCGGGCGTGACCTGCCGTGGCTGTCGCAGCAGCTCATGGTTTGGGGCGCCTTTGCCGGACAGCATGGCCGGGCGCTGGCGCTGGGCATGGCGGGATGCGTGCTCACCGCCGTCGTCGCCGGTCGCTCATGGTGGCGTAGCGGCGGGCCGCAAAGGCTGTTGCGGCGCCTGCCCGGCATCGGTTCCACCATCGTCACCATCGAGCTGGCGCGACTGTACCTCTCGCTGGGCATGCTGCTCGAAGGCGGGCTGCCCATCCTCCAGGCGATGCGCCTGGCCGAGGGCCTGCTGTCCGCCGAGACGCTGGTTCGCTATCGCCTTGCCGCCGCCGCTATTGGCCGTGGCGAGAGCGTGTCGCAGGCCTTCGAGGGCGCGTCCCTGGTCACGCCGGTCTCCCTGCGCATGCTGCGCGTCGGCGAGCGCAGCGGCCGCCTCGGCGAGATGATGGGTCGCGCCGCGCGCTTTCACGACGGCGAGATCGCGCGCCGCATCGACGTCTTCGCCCGCAGCTTCGAACCGCTGCTGATGGCCGCCATCGGCCTCGTCGTCGGCACCATCGTCGTGCTGCTCTACATGCCCATCTTCGATCTCGCCGGGAGCCTGCGATGAATGCACCCATGCCCGCAGCCCTGCTGCAAGAGGCGGACTACCCGATCGTCACTCTGCTGCAACTGCATCGCCTGACGCCGCTTTTCGACCGCCTGCCGCTGGCCGAGGCGCAGGCGCGGCGCTGCGCACTGTTTCGCGACGGCGAGCGCCTGGTCGCGGTGTTCGACGATCCGCTCGCCGCCGACCTGCAGCGCTGGGTCGAAGCGCGCGCCGGCGACTTCGTCGACTGGCACCTGGCCAGCACGGACGATCTGGGTGCATGGCTGCGCAAGCAGGAGCAGGCCGTGGCCGGCGACGATGACGACAGCGGCGGCGCAAAAAGTTATGCGAAGCGGTATCCACACGGACGGCGCCAGCGGCACGGTGGAACGCGGCGAGGAAGTCTCGCCGGTGCGCAGCGGGCAGGACATGAGCCCGGTGGTGCGCCTGGTCAATTCGACCATCCACGATGCGCTCAAGCTCGGTGTCAGCGACATCCACCTCGAGGCCACCGCCGCGGGCCTCGACATCCGCTATCGCATCGACGGCGTGCTGGAGAAGGTTGGCACTGCCGCCGGCCGTGACATCGCCGAGCAGGCCGTGTCGCGCCTCAAGGTGCTGGCCGAGCTCGACATCGCCGAGCGCCGCGTGCCGCAGGATGGCCGCTTTCCCGTCCGCCTGTCGGGTCGCCGCATCGATTTGCGCCTGTCGGTGATGCCGAGCATCCACGGCGAGGATGCCGTGCTGCGCATCCTCGACAAGCGCCGCCTGGTGCCAGACGGCGAGTCGCTGCGCCTCGAGGGCCTCGGCTTCGCCGCCGACGATCTCGCGCGCATGCGCGCGCTGGCAACCCAGCCTTACGGCATGCTGCTGGTCACCGGGCCGACCGGCAGTGGCAAGACCACCACGCTCTACGGCGTGCTGTCGGAGATCCACGACGGCCGCGACAAGATCGTCACCATCGAAGACCCGGTCGAGTACGAGCTGCCCGGGGTGCTGCAGATTCCCGTCAACGACAAGAAGGGGCTCACTTTTGCACGCGGGTTGCGCTCCATCCTGCGCCACGATCCCGACAAGATCATGATCGGCGAAATCCGCGATGCCGAGACCGCAGAGATCGCGGTGCAGTCGGCGCTGACCGGCCACCTCGTGCTGTCAACGGTGCACGCCAACCACGTCTTCGACGTGTTCAGCCGCTTCGCCCACATGGGCATCGATCCCTATGCCCTTACCTCGGCGCTCAACGGCGTCTGGGCGCAGCGTCTGCTGCGCACGGTCTGCCCGCATTGCGCCGAGCCCGTCACCCCGTCTACCCGCGACATCGCCGCCCTCAACCTGCCAGCGGAGGATGCCGCCGGCAGCTTCCGCCAGGGCAGGGGTTGCGGCCAGTGTCGCGGCACCGGCTATCAGGGACGTCGGGCGGTTGCCGAGATCCTGGCACTCGACGACCGTCTGCGTACCCTGATAGCCCATCGCGCGCCGATGGCCGAAATCAAGGCCGAGGCACGACTTCAAGGCACGCGCAGCCTGCGCGATGCAGCCCTGCACCTGGCCCGCCAGGGGCAAACCACGCTGGAGGAGGTGGCCCGTGTCACTCTTCAGAACTGAGAAGACCGCCGAACTGCGCATTTCCCGCAATGGCAACGAACCGCTGCTGGCCCCGCCGCGGCAGGGCGACATGCTCGACATCCTGGTATCGGACACGCTGACGCGCTACTGGATACTCGAGCGGCCGGCCGGGCTGGCCAGCGCCGCCGAGCTCGATCTCTACGCTGCCGACCGCTTCGCCGAAATCTTCGGCGACGACCCGGCGGCCTGGGTGCTGCGCGTCGACCCGGTGCCGCAGGCCGAGCGCTGGCTCGCCTGTGCCGTGCCGGCGATTTTCGCCGTGGACCTGCCGCGCCTGGCCGAGGAGAAGGGCTGGCGCTTGCACAGCGTGCAGCCGCGCTTCATCCGCGAGTACAACCGCCATTGCCGTGGGCTGGGTCCGGATGCGGCCTTCTGCGTTGCCTCGCACGAAAGCACCACCATCGGGCTGATCGCCGACGGCAGCTGGCGCGGCATTCGCGTGCATCCGCCGCTCGACCGCACCAGCACCAGTTTCGGCTCTCTGCTGCGGCGCGATTGCCGCCAGGCCGGAATTGCTACCGACGGCCTGCAGCCGCACATCGTCGGCTCGCTGCGCGAGACCGCCAGATGAGACCGCTGGCTGTCGACTTCGCACCCGCGCGCGGTGTGCGTCGTCTGCCGCGACGCCTGCGCTGGTTCGCCGGCGGTGCCGGCGCGTTGCTGCTGGTGCTGTCTTCCGCCGCCTGGCTGCTGGCACCGGCGGCCGAGGCCGGCCACATGGCCATCGGCGGCGAACGCCGTGTCCTGCCAGGGGCGGAGGAAGCGCAGGCTGTCGACGGCGCGGTGCGAGGCCTCAATTTTCCGTGGCTGGCATCGCTTGATGTGCTGGAAAACGTGTTCGAGTCGCCGGCCGATGGCGTGCTGCTGCGCGCAGAGGCCGACTCGCGGCGTGCCGTCATCCGCGTCAGCGGCCAGGCTCGCGATGCCGCCGCAGTACTCGCGATTCCGGCGCGCCTGCGCGCAATGCCGGAAGTCGCCGATGCCGTCCTGCTCGGCCAGGAGCGGCAGGAAGCCGAAACCCCACACCCGGTGCAGTTCTCTCTCGAGCTGCGCCTGAAGGAAACCTCATGAGCCTGCGCCTCTCCCTCGAATTGCTGCAGCGTCGCCATGGCTGGCGGTTGCAGGCTGCCTTGGCGACGGCCATGATGCTGGCGGGGATCGCGATCACCGTCGCGTGGCCGGCACCGGTGCCGGCGATTGTCCTGCCGGTCGATGGCAGCCGCCAGCTGGAGGAACGCCATCGCGCATTTCGCGGCATCCTGCTGCCGCGGACCGAACTCGACTCGCGCCAGCGCAGCGTACTGGAGGAGGCCGCGCGTCATGGCCTGACGCTCGGCCGCATCGACTATGCATTCGAAAACAGGCCGGCGGCGCGGTTCGCCGTGGCCACGCTGCAAATGCCCGTGCGCGGGTCGTATGCGGATTTTCGCGTCTTCCTCGCCAAGGTCCTGGCGGAGCAGCCTGCCGCCGCTGTCGACGATCTCAGCATCGAGCGCGACGTCGCCGGTGCCGGCATCGAGGCACGGCTGCGACTGGCCTTCCACACCGAGGCCCAGCCGGAGGTGACGCGATGAAGTCACGGCGCCTGTACTGGCTGCTGGCGGCACTCGCCGTCACCGCGCTGTTCGCCGCCTGGGGCGATGCCCCGGTCGGCCCGGTTGCGGCCGCCCCGTCGCCGCAGCAGGTCGTGACGACCGAGCGCGACGTGGTCATCCGGGCGCTGTTGCCGCGCAAATCGCGCGAAGGGCGCGGGATCGACCCATTTTCCCTTGCTCCGCCAGCCGCCGAAGCGCCGCCCGCGGCGGCCGTCGCCGTCCCGCCAGCGCCGACTTTTTCGCCGCCGCCCTACCGCGTCATCGGCAAGCAACAGGGCGATGAGGACGGCTGGACCGTGTTCCTCGCCCGCGGCGAGGAAACCTGGGTCGTGCGCGAGGGTGACAGCCTTGGCGACGACTATCGCGTTACTTCCATCAAGCCGCCGCTGCTCACGCTGCAGCACACCCGGAGCAAGACGCGCCGCACCATCGATATCGGAGAATCCAAAGAATGAACCGGCTGTTTGCCATGTTGCTGCTTGCCGTTGCGCTCGGCGGCTGCGTTACCGCCGGCCCCTACCGCGAAGGCCAGCAGCTGGCCGAGCAGGGTCGCTTCGAGGAGGCGCTGCCGCATTTCGAGGCCGCGCTGCGCGAGACGCCGAATCGCGCCGAGGTGCGCCTGGCGGTGGCCTCGACGCGCGAGCGGGTCTCCAATCAATGGCTGCAGCAGGCCGAGCAGGCGGCGGCCGGCGGCCGCCGCGGCGAGGCGGACGCGCTGGCGGCGCGGGCGCTGGTGCTCGACCCCGCAAACGCCAGGGCGCGCAAGCTGCTCGAATCGGCCAGGCTCGAACAGCGTCGCGGCCAGTGGCAGATCGAGGCCGAGGCGGCCTGGGCGCGCGGCGACGCCGACACGGCACTGTCGCGCCTGTCCTCCATACTCGGCGAGGCGCCGGCCGATGCCGCCGCCCTCAATCTGCGGCATGCGATCGAGGCCAGTCTCGCCTCGCCGGCCCCGGACGCCAAGCTCACGGCCGCGCTGGCCAAGCCGGTGTCGATCGAGTTCAAGGACGCCAGCCTCAAGCAGGTGTTCGAAGTGCTGGCGCGCACCTCGGGCATCAACTTCGTCTTCGACAAGGACGTCAAGGCCGACCAGCCGACCACGGTCTACCTGCGCCGCGCCACGGTGAGGGACGTGCTGGCGGCGGTGCTGATGTCGCAGCAGCTCGAACAGCGATCCATCGACGCCGGCACCATCCTGATCTATCCCAACACGCCGGCCAAGGCACGCGACCACCAGGCGCTGACCATCAAGACCTTCTATCTCACCAACGCCGATGCCAAGTCGGTGGGCGCCACGCTGCGCACCATCCTCAAGGCCAAGGACATCGTGGTCGACGACAAGCAGAACATGATCGTCATGCGCGACACGCCCGAGGCCGTGCGCCTGGCCGAGAAGCTGCTGGTGGTGCATGACCAGCCCGAACCGGAGGTGATGCTCGAGGTCGAGATCCTCGAAGTGAAGCGCAGCCGCCTGCTCGATCTCGGCATCCGCTGGCCCGACCAGCTGGCGCTGACGCCGTTGCCTGGCACCGCCGGTGGCATGCTCACCCTCTCCGACATCCTCAACGCCACTTCGCGCACCCTCGGTGCCCAGATCTCGCCAGTGGTCATTTCGGCCGGCAAGAGCGAGAACGACACCAACCTGCTGGCCAACCCGCGCATCCGCACGCGCAATCGCGAGATCGCCAAGATTCTCATCGGCGACCGCGTGCCCAACATCACGACGACGGCGACTGCCACCGGCTTCGTCGCCGAGTCGGTGCAGTATGTCGACGTCGGCCTCAAGCTCGACGTGCAGCCGACCATCTATCTCGACAACCAGGTGGTGATCCGCATCAACCTCGAGGTCAGCAGCATCGTCGACCAGATCAGGACCAAGGCCGGTACCGTGGCCTACCAGATCGGCACCCGCAACGCCTCCACCGTGCTGCGCCTCAAGGACGGCGAGAACCAGGTGCTGGCCGGCCTGATCAGCGACGCCGAGCGCAGCAGCGCCAACAAGGTGCCGGGCCTGGGCGACATCCCGGTGATCGGTCGCCTCTTCGGTTCCCGTTCCGACGAAGGCCAGAAGACCGAGCTGATGCTGTCGATCACGCCGCGCCTGGTGCGCAACATGGCCCGTCCCGCGCTGGCCCGCACCGAGTTCGATTCCGGCACCGAGTCCAGCCTGCGCGCGCGCGGCCCGGACCTCTCGGCCTTTACCGAGGTGGTGCCGCCGAGCCAGGCGCCGGCAGTGGCCGAAGGCAATCCGCCGCGATGAAGCGTCCGGCCGGCTTCACGCTGATCGAGTTGGTGGCGACGCTGGCCATACTCGGCGTGCTGGCTTCGATCGCGTTGCCGCTGGCCGAGATATCCGTGCAGCGCGGCCGCGAGCAGGAGCTGCGCCGCGCCTTGCGCGACATTCGCGACGCCATCGACGCCTACAAGCGTGCGGTCGACGAGGGTCGCATAGCCCGCGATGCCGGCAGCAGCGGCTATCCGCGCTCACTCGAAGTGCTGGTCGAGGGCGTGAGCGATGCGCGCGACCCCAAGCGCGCCAAGCTTCACTTCCTGCGGCGATTGCCGCGTGATCCGATGCACCCCGACGCCGCGGTCGACGCGGCCGCGTCCTGGGGCAGGCGCAGCTACGCCAGCGAGGCCGACGATCCGAAGGCGGGTGAGGACATCTACGATGTCTTTTCGCGCTCGCCCACACCCGGCCTCAACGGCGTCGAATACCGGAGGTGGTGATGTCCTCGAAAGGCTTCACCCTGATCGAACTGCTGGTGGTGCTGAGCATCCTCGCCATGCTGCTGACGCTGTCGGCACCGAAGTATTTTCACAGCATCGATGCCTCGAAGGAAACGGTGCTCATGGAGAACCTGCGCATAGCGCGCGAGGCCATCGACCGCTTCTACGGCGACTCCGGCCGCTACCCGGATTCGCTCGAGGAACTGGTGAGCCGCCGCTACCTGCGCGCGCTGCCGATCGACCCCGTCGCCGACAACTCGACCGAGTGGTCGCTGGTCGCGCCGCCGCCGCGCGCCGCGGGCCGCGTCGCCGACCTGAAGAGCCGCGCGCGCGGCGTTGGCCGCAATGGCCAGCCCTATGGCCAGTGGTAGTCATGGCATGGTGAGTCAGCGCGGTTTCACCTATATCGGCCTGCTTATCATGGTGGCCATCATCGCCGCCGGCGCGACCGCCTCGCTCGGCGCCGGGGCCAGCCTGCAGCGGCGCGACGTCGAGGCCGAACTGCTCGCCATCGGCCAGGAATTCCGCGCCGCCTTGCAGAGCTATGCCGACGCGACCCCCGTCGGCCAGCCGACAGCGCCGAAGGAATTGGCCGAGCTGCTGCGCGACCCGCGCTACCCCGGCGTGCGCCGCCATCTGCGTCGCCCCTACCCCGACCCGTTGACCGGTCGTGACGATTGGGGCCTGGTGCGCGATGCCGCCGGCCGTATCGAGGGCATCCACAGCCTGAGTGCGACGCCCACCTACCGTCAGGCCAATTTTCCTCCCGGGATGGAAATGTTCGAAAAGGCAGGGCGGCACTCAGAATGGGTCTTCGCCCTGGCGCCCGTTCCGGCCGTAGCAGGGAGGCCGCTGCCATGACCGCAGCCGCTACCCCTGCGTCGCGGCGGATCCCGATGGCATCGCGCCTTGTCGCGGATTTCAGCACCCTTGCCGGTTCGACCGAAAATGCGGGGGCGCTGATCGATGGCCTGCGCATGGGCAGGCCCATCACCCTGACGGCGCCGGGCAGCCCCGGCGGGAGCGTCTGCTTCAGCGTGCCGACCCGGCCGATGAGCTATGGCAACGTTCGTGTCGCGCTATCGCTGGCGCGGGCGCAACTGGCCCGCGAAGGCATTGCGCACCCTGCGCCGCGACAGCTTCAGGCGGCGCTGATCGGAAGCGGATCGAATTCATACCCGGCTGCCGACGGCATACTCGTCCGGCGCGCGGCGGGCTTCGGCTGGGGGCGAATCGCCCACGCCCTGGGTCTGAAACTCGGTCCTGTCGTCAGTGGCGCGGACTGCAATGCTGCGGGTCATGAGACTGCAATCTGCTGCTCCATCCGAGAGGGCAACGAACGCCGCGCCCTGGATAACCTCAATCACATCGTCTACTGCAAGACCTGAGTCCCTGCAGGTGGGCATAACCCCGCCTGCAGGGACCAGATCGATGCCCGGGCTATCGCCCGGATGCCATCATCGGTTGCTCCGCCTGCAGCGCGGTCATCTCCTTGAGTGCCTCTTCCATGGCTGCCTGGTCGCCGGACTGCTGGGCCTTTTCAAGCTTCTTGCCGACCTCTTCCATCCGCTTGCCCCATGCCTCCATCTTGGCCGCGTCGATGTTGACCGTGCCCTCGGGGGTTTTGATATTGACCGCACCCTTGGATGTTTCGATATTGACCGTGCCCTTGGGTGTTTCGATCGTCATGTTGCTGGTCGGCGTGCCCATGCCCATCGTCGGCCCCCCCTGGATCATGCCGAGGACCGCGCCGGTGAGGGCGCCCACGACAATCGCGCAGACCACCAGCACCGCCGTATAGGGCAGCGCCTTTTCCTGTGGCACCTTCATCAGCGTCGGGACACCCAGGTAAAGCAGGTAGAGTGAATAGAGGGCTGCGACCAGGGTGAGCATGCCGAGTGCCGGAACAATGGCGAAGATGCCGCCCACCATGGCCGCCGTGCTGCTGTAGGCGACCAGCTTCAGCGCGCTGTTCGAATTCTTCTCCCCACCGAAACTCGGGGCCAGGGCATCGGCGATGAGCGCCAATACATAGACCATCGCCAGCGACATGACATAACCCACAACCATCTGGACCAGTCCGGTCATCATGGGGACCCGCACCGTGACACCGAAGCCGCCGATGCCGAACAATGTCATCCCGATGAACCCGGCCACCGCCTGGATGGCGGCGAGGATCATGATGTACTGCGTGTAGAGCTCCGCAACACTGGTTTCTTCGGTCTCGATGACCGGCCAGGTCGATGTCGGAGCGAACAGGATTTCCTTTACGCGTTCGATGAGGTTCATGGCCATCCTTTCATGACGGGAGAATTCATTATGGTGGGTAGCGAGCAGCTATACAAGAAATTCCATAAGTTTTTCCGTGCCCCGGCGGTTGCGGCCGCAACGCCGCCGCCATGGCGGAGAGCAAGAAGGTCGCGGGCAGGTTCGCGGGGTAAAATCCGCGCCGCATGACATTTCTTGCCTGCGGCCGTTTCCGGCTGTCCCTCGCCCGCCCGTTGATCATGGGCATCGTCAACCTTACGCCGGATTCGTTTTCCGGCGACGGGGTCGGCGCCGACCCTTCACGGGCGATTGCCCTCGCCCGTGTCCAGTTCGAAGACGGTGCCGACATTCTCGATCTCGGTGCCGAATCGTCTCGGCCGGGCGCGTCTGCCGTGGCCGCAGGCGACGAACTGGAGCGCCTGCTGCCGGTGCTGCGGGAAGTGCGCGACTGGGGCGTGCCCGTTTCCATCGATACCATCAAGCCCGCGGTGATGCGCGTGGCGCTGGCCGAGGGCGCGGCGATGATCAACGACATCGGCGCGCTGCTGGCGCCCGGCGCGCTCGAGGTCGTCGCTGCGTCGGATGCCGCGATCTGCCTGATGCACATGCAGAATGATCCGCACACCATGCAGCAGAATCCGCGGTATGGCGAGGTGGTGGCGGAAGTCGGTGCCTTCCTGCGGGCACGCGCCGCCGCCTGTGAGGCGGCCGGCATCGACGGCGCCCGCATCGTGCTCGATCCGGGCTTCGGCTTCGGCAAGACGCTGGAGCACAACCTGGCGCTGCTGCGCGGCTTGACCGACCTGGCTGCGCTGGGATATCCGGTGCTCGCCGGACTCTCGCGCAAGTCCATGCTCGGCGCCATCAGCGGCCGGCCGGTCGAGCAGCGCCTGGCGGCCAGCGTCGCCGCCGCCGTGCTCGCGGTGCAGAAGGGCGCCGCCATCGTGCGCGTGCATGACGTGGCGGCGACGAAGGATGCGCTCGCCGTACTGAATTCCGTGGAGAATGCCTAGATGACCAGAAAATACTTCGGTACCGACGGGGTACGCGGCCGGGTCGGCCAGTCGCCGATCACCCCTGAATTCGTCATGCGCCTCGGCTACGCCGCCGGCACCACCCTCGTCGCCCGCGAGCATTTGCCGCCGGGCGAGCATCCCGCCGTGCTGATCGGCAAGGACACGCGCATCTCCGGCTACATGCTCGAAGCCGCGCTGGAGGCCGGCTTCGCCGCGGCCGGCGTGGACGTGATGCTGTGCGGGCCGATGCCGACGCCGGCCATCGCCTATCTCACGAGGGCGCTGCGACTGCAGGCCGGGGTGGTGATCTCGGCCTCGCACAATCCCCATGCCGACAACGGCATCAAGTTCTTCTCGGCCGCAGGGCACCAAGCTGCCGGACGCCGTCGAGCTCGAGATCGAGGCCCGCCTCGACGAGCCGATGGGCTGCATGGACTCGGCGAACCTCGGCAAGGCGCGGCGCATCGACGACGCGGCCGGCCGCTACATCGAATTCTGCAAGAGCACCTTCCCCAACGCGCTCGACCTGCGCGGCCTCAAGATCGCCGTCGACTGTGCCCACGGCGCGGCCTATCACATCGCGCCCAAGGTATTCCACGAGCTCGGCGCCGAAGTCGTCGGCGTTGGTGTTCAGCCCAACGGCATGAACATCAACGAGGGCGTCGGCGCCACCGCGCCCGATGCGCTGCGCCGCGCCGTGCGCGAGCACCATGCCGACATCGGCATCGCCCTCGACGGCGACGCCGACCGCGTGCTGATGGTCGATGCCGACGGCAAGCTCTACGACGGTGACCAGCTGCTCTACGTCATCGCCCGCCACCGCCATTCCGCGCAAGCGGTCACCGGCGTGGTCGGCACGCTGATGACCAACCTCGGCTTCGAACACGCACTGGCCAAGCTGGGCATTCCCTTCGCCCGCGCCAAGGTCGGCGACCGCTACGTGCTCGAAATGATGCAGGAAAAGGGCTGGCTCTACGGCGGCGAGAATTCCGGACACATCCTCTGCCTCGACAAGCACAGCACCGGCGACGGCATCGTCTCGGCGCTGCAGGTGCTCGAGGCCCTGCGTGCCCGTGGCGAGACGCTGGCGCAAGCCTGCCTTGATCTGACCATGTATCCGCAGAAGCTCATCAACGTGCGCATGCCGGCCGGCTTCGACTGGAAATCCGATCCCGGTATCAAGGCGGCCGCCACCTTCGCGGAAAAGGCGCTCGACGGCAACGGCCGCGTGTTGCTGCGCCCATCCGGCACCGAGCCCCTGCTGCGGGTGATGGTGGAAGGCAGCGATGGTGCATTGGTCATGGCGCAGGCCGAGGCCATCGCGGCTGCGGTGCGAGCGGCCGCCGACCATTGATGAATTGGCGGCCGGCGATGGCTGCGCAAGGCCTGCCGGGCCGGATCCTGTCCGTGGTGGCGGGGATCATCCTGCTTGTGGTGGCGCTGACGTTCTCGCTGCTGCTGTTCGCCGTCGTCGCGGCCGGCGCTCTGATTTTCTGGCTCTACCTGTCGTGGAAAACGCGCGGGATGCGGCGGCAGATGCGCGAACAGCCGCCCGGCGGTCGCGTGTTCGAGGGCGAAGTCATCCGCGAGGCGGAACCCGCCGCAACCCGCATCGCGCAGCCGCCCGAAAACTGATCCCCTTGCCGAAGTGCCCCGATGACCCTGCGTTTTGCTGTCTGCCTTTTCCTGCTTGCCCCGATCGCCCTGGCCGCCCGAGCCGAAGCGGTGTCCTGCCCCGACCTGGCCACGGCAGTGCAGGTCGGCACCTGTCCGGCTGAGGAGGAGCTGCGCTATACCTACAGCGGCTACTGCAGCGACAACGCCCGCATGTATCGTGGCGAGAACGACGTCTGCGCCGATTACCAAGCCTACCGCAAGCTGAAGAACGTGGTGATGTGGGAATCGGCCGATGGCGTTTTCCAGGCCTATGTTTCCTGCGACCTGCCAGCGGCGATGCTGCGCCAGGCCAGGGCAGCCACGATGTCGGTCGGGAAGCAGGGCACGATCACCCGGCTGACCTGCGGCTACGACGAAGGCATCGCCTTCACCTGGCGCACGCGGGCCGAGTGCAAGGTGCAGACGGGCAGTTGCACCGCCGCTGCCGCCTGCAAGGCGAACTGCGACTGACAAAAAGACCCCCACGCTGCAAAGCGGCTCGCTGCCCCGCAAGGGGCGCTTGCCGGCTTGGGGCGGCCCAGCGCCGGCAACCTCCGTTCAGTCGCGCATGAAGTGCCGCGCGTAGCGCGGGCTGATGCGTTCCATCGGCAGCAGCAGCGGCAGGTCGGCGGTGTTGAAATCCGGGTCCCAGGCCGGGTCGCCGCAGATCCAGGCGCCGGCGCGCAGGTAACCCTTCAGCAGTGGCGGCACCTCGGCTGCATGGCCTGTGACCAGCCGTTCGAAGGGCAGGCGATCACGCGGGAAGACGCGGTATTCGAGCGGCGCGATGTGGGAATCGATCAGCTGCACGAACAGGTTGGCGGCGTTGTGGCCGCCGTCGGCCATGCCGATCGAGGCGCAGCCGATCAAATAGCGGTACTCGTGCTGCAGCATGAACTCGGCGAGCCTGCCCCAGAGCAGCGCGATCACCGCGCCGCTGCGGTAGTCGGGGTGGATGCAGGAGCGGCCGACTTCCACCATGCCCGGGCGCAGGTGCTGCAAGCGGGTCAGGTCGAACTCGTTTTCCGTGTAGTAGCTGCCGACCTTGGTGGCAGCCTCCGGCGTCAGGATGCGGTAGGTACCGACGATCTTGCCGGCCCCCGTGTCCGATTCGTCGCGGACGATCAGGTGCTGGCAATGCGGGTCGTAGAAGTCGGCATCGACACCGGGAACGCGGGAGTGGATCCTGGCGCCGAGTTCCTCGGCGAAGACGCGGTAGCGCAGGCGCTGGGCTTCCTCGATCTCGCGGTCGTTGAGCGCCAAGCCGACCGAATACTGTTGATGCTGGTTGCGACTGTTGTCCTTGGTGCGCCCTTCCTGAATGTGCAGCATGCTCTTCTCCTTGTTCGCCGTTGTGTGTGCGGCATTGTCGGGAGCAGGCGTTACACGGCATTTTCATCCAGGTTGCAGCCAGATGAATCGCGGACGACCACCCCTTGCGCCAAGGAGCCGGGGCGGCCGTCATTACTCTTCAGCGTGGCAATGCCGGCAGGCCGCCGAGGTAGCCGATGCTGCCGCGCTGGTCGATCTTCTTGCGCAGCTCGACCTTGATGGCGTCGGGATAGGACTTGAGGTCGTTGGCAGAACCCGGGTGCTGGATGTTGCCCATGATGTAGGTGTGACCGCCGAGGTTAGGTACCACCTGCAGGCCGGTGTGCTCGCCACCTGCGGGCGCCGACAACAGCCGCGCCAGGTTGCCGGAATCGAGGTTGAGCGCCCAGAGGAAGTTGTTGAGGTGGGTACCCGAGTCCTCGCCGATGAACAGGGTGCGCATCTCCGCCGAGTACTTGATGTTGTCGGGGTTGGCGACGCGTTCAGTGTCGCACTTGTCATAGGCGCCCTGCGGCTGGCCGAAGGGCTTCCTCGCGCCGAGCAGCAGGGGATCCATGGTCACGGCCACCCACTCGCTCTTGATCGGCTGGCCGCCGTGATCGTTCTGCGCGCCGGAGAGGTGCGACTGGTAGACGCCGCCGCAGACGAGATCCTTGGCGTCGCCCTTGAGCTTGATGTGATCCTGCGGCCGCTCGCCGTTGCCGCCGTCGAGCATGCCGGCCTCGATGTAGGACATGGCGACATACAGCTTGCGGTCATCGGCGTTGTGGGTCACGCCTTCCATCTTGGTGAACTCGCTGGTGGCGCCGAGCAGCGCGCCGTAGCGGCGCGATTCGAGGAAGGCCGCCGCCGTCTCCATGCCGTGCTTGAGCTTGAGCCAGGTGACTTCCTGCTTGGCGCCTGAGCCGGGAGCGCGCTTGCCGCTCTGGCCTTCGTAGACGAACACCGGCTTGAAGTCCTTGAACTGCCCGGGGTTGGCCTGCACCTCGGCCGGCGTCGCGGTTTCGAAGATGTCGGAGAACTTGATGCCGCGATCGACCAGTGCCTTGATCGCGACCTCGTCGGCATGGCCGAGGCGGATCCACTTGAGATTGGCCGAGCCGCCATTGTCGGCTGAGCGCTGCTCCCATTTCGCGGCATAGAGCGTGCCGGCGGAAAGGTCGCGCGCCTTGTCGGCGACGAACATGAAAAGCATGGTGTCGCGGCCGTCGTCGCCCATGTAGGCGGTGCGCTCGTCCGGCATCACGTCGGCGAGCTCGGTGGCGAGGCGGCCCATGGCGTAGCGCTTCACCGGTTTCCGCCGTGCCGCCAGCGCCGACCTTTACTTCGACGAGATGGCCGTAGCGATAGGGGTTGGCACCGCCCTCGTCGGCGCGCTTGCCCGGCGTGCCGAGGTAGAGGTTCATCGGACTCGAGCGGCTCGGCTTCGAACTGGCGTGCGTTAGGCTCGTACTCCTCGCCGGCCAGATGGGTGTTCCACGGCGTCAGCGAGGCGGCGCAGGGTATCCACAAACCGCCGATGGATTTCATGTCGATGTTGGCAAGCGCAGTCGCCTTGAGCTTGCCGCTGCTGCGGTCCTGCGCCAGCGTGGCCAGGCTCATCGAGGCCGGCAGCTGGGCATAGAGCTCCATCGTGCCCTTGCCCGATACCAGCGGCGCCTCGGTGTGGTATTCGTATTGCGTGACCAGGAACAGCTTCTCGACCTTGCCGTCGCGCACGCGGATCAGCGAGTTGGCGTCGGGCGCGTAGGCGTGGAACGGCCCCTTGGCCTGCTCGCCCTTGTCGTCGGGCGCGGAAGCCATGATCGGCTTGCCGGCATGATCGACCACCAGGCCGGCTTCGCCGCTGCCAACGCGGTCGCCGGGGCGGAACAGCACGTGATGCGTCAGCGGGAAGACCTTGCGGCTGCCGTCGGCGTAGCTCACGATCGCCGCCGAACGGGTGTAGGCCATGGCCATCTCGGCCGCGTTCGCCGGCGCCGGGGTCGAGGTGAACTCGACGCCGGTGACTTTGGCCGCGCCTTTCTTGGCGGGCCCACCGGCTGCGGCGAGGACGGGTGCCGCGGGCAGCGCGGCGGAGAAGGAAACGGCAATGGCGGCGGCGAGGGGGCTGAGGTTCATGGTCTGTCCTTTGGCGTGTGCAAATAGACCGTGCAGTGTCGGCCATGCATGTTGCAGCCATATTGCGGCGTGGCACAGTCTTCATCAAAGTGTCACCGCCACGTCATGAGGTGGCCCGACATTGCCTGGCACGATGCAGCACATGATCGAGAAGCTGATGACCAATCCGCTGGTGCCGGCGGCTATGCTGGTTTGCTGGCTGGTCCTGGAGCTGCTGGCCCTGCGGCGGCTGCGGCGGGAGCGCCGGCAACGCGCCAGCCGCAGTGCTTAGCCTGGCAGTTTCAGGCGCGGGCCGTCGCCACGGCGATTTCGACCTGAGCCTCGCGCGGTGGTGAGATTGTGGCGTGGACCGGAACTGATACTGGATAGGAAGCCGGCTGGCAGAGCGGCGCGGCGTGGTGGATCAGTTCCATGCTGCCGTCGAGGTTCTCGACGATGGCCGTGCAGCTGTCGACCCAGTCGCCGCAATTGATATAGGCGATGCCGGCGTCGTGGCGGATGGTGGCGCTGTGGATGTGGCCGCAGATCACGCCGTCCACGCCGCGTTCGCGCGCGGCGTGGATCACCGAGTCCTCGAAGTCGAAGATGAAGCTCACGGCCGTCTTCACCTTGCGCTTGGCGTAGCCGGCGAGCGACCAGTAGCCGGGCCGGTTGAGGCGGCGGCGCAGCCACGACAACCAGGCATTGATGCGCACCAGGCCGTTGTAGCCGATGTCGCCGAGCACGGCGAGCCAGCGGTGGTAGCGCGTGACCTGGTCGAACTCGTCGCCGTGGATCAGCAGGTAGCGGCGGCCGTCGGCGGCGGTGTGGATGTATTCGCGCACCACCTTGATGTCGCCGAAGGCGGTGTCGTCGTATTCGCGCAGCGCCTCGTCGTGGTTGCCCGGGATGAGAAACACCTTCTCGCCGTGGCGGGCGCGGCGCAGCAGCTTCTGCACCACGGTGTTCTGCGCCGCCGTCCAGTGGATGCCGCGGCTCATCGCCCAGAAATCGACGATGTCGCCGACCAGGAAAATGTATTCGGCCTCGTGTTCGCGCAGGAAGTCGAGGAGGCGATCGGCCTGGCAGCCGCGGGTGCCGAGGTGGATGTCGGAAAGGAAGATGGCGCGGACCGACGTGCTCATGCGGGAAAGATTCCCAGTGCCAGCTGTGCCACGCCGGCGCCGATCAGGGCACCCGCCAATACGTCGCTCGGGTAGTGGAGGCCGAGCACCGGCCGCGACAGCGCCACCAGCGCGGCGAAGGGGTAGAGCAGGGGTGCCAGCGCCGGAAAGCCGGCGACGGCGACGAGGCTGAACGACACCGCGTGCAAGGTGTGGCCGGAGGGGAAGCTGAAGCGGTCCAGCGCCGGCGCCGCCGCCGCCACTGCGGCATAGACCTGGTAGGGACGCGGCCGCGATGTCTTGTGCTTGAGCCAGCGGTACAGCGCCAGGCCGATGAGGCCGGCCAGCGCCATGCGACCGACAGTGGGCCAGGCGCTCGCACCATATATCGATGGCAGCAGGGCCATCAGCATGTACCAGAAGACACCGTTGCCGAGGCGGCTGAGGATGCGGAAGACGTCGCGCCAGAAGGGAAAGCGGCTGAGCCGGTTGCAGCGCAGGCATAGCGCAAGGTCGAAATGCTCAATCCGGCGCAACGGCGATGATCCTGTCGGCATATTGCCTCCGTTCCTGCATCAGTACCAGGTCTTTCAGTACGCCGGCGAACGCATCGTGAATCGCGTCCCAGCCGAGGCGGGCGACCCGCGCCGAGGCGCGCATCCGCAGGCGGGCGAGCAGGCCGGGGTCGGCGGCCAGCGCGGTGGCCGCCGCGATGAAGCGCTGCTCGTCGCCCGGTGGCGCCAGCAGACCGTCGATGCCGTCATCGATCAGTTCGCCGGCGGCGGCGGTCGCAAAGGCGACGACCCCGAGGCCGCTGGCCATCGCCTCGAGGGTGACGTTGCCGAAGGTCTCGGTCAGGCTGGGCAGCAGGAAGATGTCGGCCGAAGCGTAGTGCGCGGCGAGGTCTTCGCCATGGCGCATGCCGGCAAAGACGTGCTCGGGGTGGCGTGCCGCCAGCGCCGACTTTTGCGGGCCGTCGCCGACGAAGACCATGCGTGCGTTCTGGCAGATGCGACGCAAGCCCTCGAAGGCGGCGATGGCGAGATCGAGATTCTTTTCGGCCGCCATGCGGCCGACGGTGGTGACAACCAGCGTGTTCTCGTCGGCGCCCCATTGCCTGCGCAAGTCCTCGGAGCGGCGCCGCGGGCTGAACAGCTGGGTATCCACCCCGCGTGCCATCACCATGAGATTGTTGAAGCCGGCGCCGGCGAGGCGCTGGGCCATAGCCTGGGTCGGCACCAGCGTGACCTGGCTGCGGTTGTGGAAATTGCGCAGGTAGCGCTCGATGCTGCCGCGCATCCAGCCAATGCCATAGTGCTTGCTGTAGGTGTCGAAATTGGTGTGGAAGCTGGAGCTGACCGGCAGTTTCAACTGCTGTGCCGCCGCCAGTGCCGACCAGCCCAGCGGCCCCTCGGTGGCGACATGGACAATGTCGGGCCGCTGTGCGCGCCAGGCCTTGAGCAGTGCGCCCCGCGCCGGCAGGCCGAAGCGCAGACCGGGATAGCGCGGCAGCGGCAGGCTGCCGACCAGCAGTTCGCGGAATTGGGCCTCTGTCGCCGCCTGCTCTTCCCGCTGCTGGCGCGGCCGCACCAGGTGCAGATCATGGCCACGGCGGCGCAGGCCGCCGGAGAGTTGTCCCAGCGTCATGGCGACGCCGTTGATCTCCGGCGGGTAGGTTTCGGTGACGAGGGCGATGCGCATGATCGCGCATCCTGCGGGGTCCGTGCGACGGCGTGATGACGCCCAGGTTGCAGCGGGATTACGCTCGGTCCATCCCCGTTCCGAGGGCGTGAACGATGGCGCGGTGAGCGTGGGCGGCGAGGTGGCGGCGGTCGGCGACGAGCGGCGGCAAGGGTGTCAGCACCTCGATTTGCGCCACCAGGCCGTCGGCCGTGGCGATGGCGCGCAGGCATTGCCACAGCGTGATGGCGTCCACGTAGGCCGGCGCCTCGCTGCGGCGGCCGTCACGGCCCGTGTAGCGTAACGCCAGCGGCGTGACCGGGGTGCCGGCGTCGATGGCGGCCTGGAACAGGGCGCCGTGGAAGGGCAGCACGCGGTCGCCGATCGTCGTCGTGCCCTCGGGGAATACGGCGACGCGTTGGCCGGCCTGGAGATGCTGCAAGAGTTCGCTGCGCGCCCGCTGCGCCGCAGCGCGGCTGCCGCGTTCGAGAAAGATGGTGTCGGTACGCGCGGCGAGCCAGCCGATCAGCGGCCAGCTGCGCACATCGTCCTTGGAGACGAAGGCGGCCGGCGCAACCGCATTGATGACGAAAATGTCGAGAAAGGAAATGTGGTTGGCGACGAGCAGGCCCTCGGCGGTCGCGCCGGAGTTGCGCAATTCGATGCCGAGAGCGCGCAACAGTCGCCGCGACCAGCGGCGGCTGAGACGCAGTCGCTGTGCCGGTGAAATCCACGGGTAGACAGCGGTGACGGTGGTCAAGCCGCCAAGCAGATGCAGGGCGAGCTGCGCCAGGCGCGCAGCAGCGCGCAGCGCGATCAGCATGCAGGCGCGGCGGGAGGTGGTGGTGGCGGAAGTGCCAGCGGGGCCGGCGGTTCGAGGGCGACGGCCAGCGCGCTGTTGGCGTAGCGCCAGTCGTGGCTGACGTCCTCGCCCAGCCAATTGGGTTTCACGAATTCCTGCTCGGCATGGTCGAGCTCGATCTCGGCCAGTACCAAGCCTTCGAGCCGACCGTCGAAGACATCGAGCTCGATGGTATGGATGCCGTTGGGAATGCGGTAGCGGGTCTTGGTGACGACGCGGCCGCCGCAGTGGCGCTCGATCAGTTCGCGGGCGACGCGCGGGTCGATGGGGAATTCGTATTCGTCGCGCTCGATGCCCTCCGCCTTGCTCTTGAGCGTAAGGAAGGCCTCTGCCTCGATCACCCGCACCCGCACGGTCATCGGCTCGGAGGCGATGTAGCCCTGCATGATGCGCGAGCCGAGGCGGCCTTTGATCACGCCGCTGTCGCGGACGAGAAACTTGCGTTCGATTTCCTTGGCCATGACGGACGGGCTACTTGAGTTTAGGCAGGCGCAGCTTGCGCACGGTCTCCAGTTGCTCCGGCACCGCGCCGAGGAGTGCGGCGTGGCGAGGGCCGTGCCAGCCGCCGATCAGCGCCACGGCCTCGCGCAGGTTGGGGTCCGTTCCGGCGCAGGCCATCAGCACCGCGCCGGCGTTGGCGAGATCGTTGAGTTGGCCGAGCTTGTCCTGCAGCGTCGCCAGCTGCTTGGCGGCCGTGGTCGAACGAGAGTTTCGGCAGCAGGGGGCCGAAGAACTCCAGCGCGTAGCGCAGGCGTTTGATGGCGATGCGCAGCTGGTGCAGAGAGGACGGGTCTTCGATGCGGGCGAGCCCGGCCAGGTGATGCGTGCGCCACTGCAGCTTGCGCAGTCGGCGCTGGGCGAAGTCGAGCAGGGTGGCGCAGCGCGGGTCGGCCAGCGGTCATGGGCTCGGCCAGTGCCTTGCCGTGCAGCAGCGATGCGGCCAGCAGCATCAGGCGGCCGTAGCCGGGGCGGGCAAGAGAGGCTTCGGTTTCGCCGCGGGTGGCGTAGAGCCGGTCGGTGAGGATGCCGGCCAGCGCCGAGATGCGCGGGTCGTCGGCCAGCGCCGCGCTGACCGGGCCGACGATTTCGGCCAGCAGCACGTCGAGGTCGCGGGTGCGGCCGAGCGTGGCCATCAGCTCGCGCAGCGGCGGCACCAGCTGCTCGGCGAAATCCGCCGGCAGCACCGGGGCGAACATGCGCATCGCCGCGCGCAGCCGCCGCGTCGCCACGCGCATCTGATGCACGTACTCGGGGTCGTCGCCGAGCAGGGTTCCGGCATGGTTGCTGTGCAGGTGCGTCAGGCAGTTGAGCGCGATGGCGCGAAACGCGATCAGCGGATGGGCGTCGGCGGCGATGGCTGCGGCCGTGGCGCGCGCCGGCACGGGGCGATCGTTGGCGGCGAGGCGGTAGCCGCGCTCGGCCTTGGAGACGAGTTCCGGCGTCAGCGGAATGCGCGCGGCAAGATCGAAGGCGACCTCGTAGAGTTTCTCCGGTGAGCCACTGAGCAGTTCGATCTCGACTTCGGAGATGGCCGCGCGGCGTCCGTTCGAGGCTATCCAGCCACGGTCGAGCATCACCAGCACGGTGGTGCCGGGCGCCGGCTGCAAGCGCCAGGTGATGCGGCGGAAGCTGGTCTCGAACAGGGCGGTCAGGCCCTGCGCCACCTTGGGCTTTTCCAGCAGGCGGCGCACCGCTGCGGAATCGATCACCGAGAAATCGAAGCGGTTGAGATAGGGCGTCTCCCATTCCAGCCGCGTGGTGAGGCCGCCTTCCGACGCGGCATTGTGCTTGACCGTCTGCAGCCAGCCGCCGCCGTGCTTGCGCAGGCGCAGGGTGATGGCCTGCCGGTGCAGGTCGAGGCGGCGGGTGTCGTAATAGATGCTGACCAGCGACTCGCTGCGGCGGCTGGATGCGCGCCGCAGCAGCGGCTGGCGCATGAACAGGGCCTGGGCGGATTCGGGCAGGCCGAGCTTCAGTGCGATCTGGGTTGGCATGGAGCGATTCTACGTCGCCAATCTCCGACAATTATTACAGTGCAAGCCTTCATGACAATCCCGCAGGCCAAGCCGGGGAGTGCGATGGGCGTTATAATGGTGCAATGCACCAATCAATTGCCTGAAGCCGCCTGACCATGGATGAAAAGTGGAAGGACGATGTCTATAGCAAGCGCGCCGAACTGGCGCAGTGCCTGCACGAGCCGTTGGCGCGGCTGGCCGGCCTCTGCGTTCAGGCGTTTGGTGACCGCTTGCGGCTCAACGATGTGCTTGCGGCCGGTTTCGATGCCATCCCGCACGCCACGCATCTTTACGTTCTCGATGACAAGGGTGTGCAGATCAGCGACAACGTCGGCGCGGGCCGCATCGGGCTCGGTTATTTTCAGCGCGACCGCTCGCAGCGGCCCTACATGCGCGAGCCGGTACCGTCGTGGGGATTCCTGCTGTCGGACGCCTACGTCAGCCTGTCGGGGCGGCCGTCGCTCACCGCCCTCCACGTGGTGCGCGATGGCGAGGCCTTGCTGGGTTACCTCGGCGCCGACTTCGACCTGCGCGACCTGCCGGCAGCAGCCGCGGCGCATGGCGAAACGCGCGAATGGCGACAAATCAAGGGCGATCCATCGATCCGCGGCACGGTATTCCAGCAAAAGCGCGTCGAAAGCCCGATGGATCGCCACATCGCGCAGGCCATGTCGATTTTCGAAGAACTGATCACCGAGCGCGGCATGTTCCAGGTGATCATCCATTTCTCCAGCAGCCGGGCCACGGGATGGTTCGTGGATGATCCCTTCCGCTACCGCATCCTAGAGCACGAAGCGTTGGCCGATCCCGACGTCTGCATGCTGTACCCGCCGCAGCCATGGCCGGCCGACGCGGCCATGCGGCGCGAGGCCGTGAAGCCCATCCTCGACGCCATGGGCGAACTGCGCCTTACCGACCAGAACATCTACTTGCGTTCGGCCTCGATCAACATCTTCAACGACATGGTCAGCCTGACCTTCTCCTGCGACGGCTCGCACTACATGGGCTCGGAGGAGTTCCTTAATCGCCAGGGTGATTTCTGGTCGGCCATCGGCGGTTAAGCAAGTAGTCATTATTCTCGTGCAGTAACTCGGAGTGGGCTTGGATTCCTCGCAGGCGAGTGCGTGTGTAACCAGCCAGGACGAGAAATTCAGCAGGCCTGTAGCGGGCTTCCTGTTGTCGGCCTGAGCGGCTGCTATCGTAGAGCGTCAATAGTCGTGTTACGTACCCACTAGACGAAGGGGTTTTGCAGCCGGACTCCCGTTCCGCGAAAATCATCGACGTTGCGGGTAACCACCGTCAGGTCGTGAATCAGCGCGATCGCGGCAATCTGCTTGTCCACCGGATGCTCATGGCGCGGCGACATCAAGTGCCCCCAGACCTGGGCGCATTCCGTGTCGAAGTCCAATATCCTGTCGGCGTAGTCGGTCACGACCGCATCGAGCCACTTCTCGAGCTTCCTGGCTTGCGGCAGGTCGCCGCGGTGCCGGATGTTCTCCAGTCCGCGCCGGATTTCGCCGATGGTCTGCACGGAAACATAGAGGTCCGTGGCGTCCGCCGCCTGGAAAAATTTCCGTACGCCGGGGTTGGTCTTGCTCCCCTTGCGAGACTCGCTGATGACGTTGGTGTCGACGAGGAACACGCGGATGCCTAGCCGTTGCGGAAATTGAAGTCGGCGTCTTCACCGACATTCGGCATGCTCGAAAGAACTTCGGCCGCAGATCGCCGCTTGGGGCGCTGCAGGACGGTTCGCAGAATTTCGCGGTGCTCGGCTTCCGCGCTCCTGCCGTGAGACGCGGCCAGTTGCTTGAGCGCCAGAGCCACATCCTCGTCGACATTCCGCACTACAAGATTGGTAGCCATCTCGGCCTCCATAAATGTAATCATTGATTGCAGTCTATCGAACTCGTGATTGCACTGCAATCGGAATTCGACGGCTACCATTTACGCTTGTGGCGGCAACTTACTCAAGTAGGCGGAGGAGGTCGGCTATGTGGCGAACAGCCGCCATTAGGGCTTCGCTCATGGCAATGTCGGGTAGGGCGGGTGACCCGTCAGCCAAACTTCCCGTCAGCAGTCACTGAAAAAACTCGGCGCTGGTAAGTCAGCTGCGCTACAAGGCGGTCGAGCAAGAAACGCTCAGCTTTGCAGACCTGGGATTCCGCTTCGCGGGAAGGTCTCCTCGCCGTAGCGGATGGCGGGGCGGTGATGGGCGCGGTCGCTAGCCGAACAGCACCAGAGTCCACACCGCGACGACGTTGAGCAGGGCGATCAGCACCGCGGCGCTGCCGATGTCCTTGGCGCGCTTGGCCAGGCGGTGCTGGTCGAGCGAAATGCGGTCGACGGCGGCTTCGATGGCGGAATTGATGAGTTCGACAATCAGCACCAGCAGCACGGCGCCGATCATCAGCGCGTGGCCGATGCCGCTGGCGGGCAGCCACAGGGCGAGCGGGATCAGCAGCAGCGCCAGCCAGGCTTCCTGGCGGAAGGCGTCCTCGTGGCGATAGGCCGCCTTGAGGCCGGCGACAGAGTAGAAGAGTGCATTCCAGACGCGGGTGAGGCCGGTCTTGCCCTTGAACGGGCTCTCGTGGGAGTGGCTGGCCTGGGGTTCGGGCGGTGTCATGCGGTCGATGTTACCAGCGAGCGGTAGAGGCCAGCGAGCTGCCTCGCGCGCGCTGGTGCGGCCCACTCCAGCGCGTAGTCGCGGGCCTCGGCCGCCAGGGTGTCGAGTTGATAGCGATTGCTGATGAGGGTTGCCAGGCCGGTGCCGAAGGCGACCGGGTCGTCCGGTGCGATGACGGCGCCGCGCTGCGGATCCAGAATGTCGCGCGTGCCCATCTCGGCCAAGGCATAAACCGGCAGTCCGGCGGCCATGGCTTCGAGCAGCACCAGGCCCTGGGTTTCGGTGCGCGAGGCGAAGGCGAAGACGTCGGCGGCGGCGTAGCAGTCCGGCAGTTCGGTTTGTCGATCGAGGTAGCCGACGAAGCGAATGTTGCCGTCGAGTCCGGCATTTGTCGCCTGGCGGCGCAGGGCGGGCAGGGCAGGACCCTCGCCGGCAATCACCAGCAACAACTCGGGATGGATCTTGACGGCCGTGGCCATGGCGTCGATGAGGAAGGCGATGTTCTTCTCATGGGCGACGCGACCGACGAAGAGCGCGACCGGGCGCTCGGCGGGGATGCCATGACGGCTGCGGAACGCCACGCCATCGCCGGAGGCGAATGCGTTTATCGGGATGCCGGTGGGCAGGACGTGCAGTGGTGCATTAACGCCGTAGCCGGTAAGGGTGTCGTGCATGGCGCGCGAGGGCACGACGACGGCATTGAGGTCGTTGCACTGGCCCCGGGCGAGACGCCGCGCGGCCGCCTTGAGCCATGGCCGCGGCAGCGCGGGCAGGTAGTGGGCGATGTATTCCTCGAAATGGGTATGGTAGGTGGCCAATACCGGAACCTTATGGCGACGCGCTGTGCGCGTGCCGGCGTAGTGGGCGGCGAAGGGCGTCTGCACGTGGATGATGTCCACGCCCTCGGCGGCGAGGTGGTGCGCGGTGTGATTGAGCGGCCCCCAGTGCATCAGGCGGTCTTCGGGGTCGAAGGGCACGCGGCGCGAGGGTATGCGCCAGGTGGCCGGAGCATCGTGACGTTCGGGGTAGCCGGGCGCGATCAACCGCACCTGGATGCCCTCGGCGGCGAGGTCGGCGCGGAATGTCTCGATCGAGGTCGAAACGCCATTGATACGCGGAAAATACACGTCCGTGAGCATCATGACGCGCAGGAAGCGGGAGTGGCGGGTGGGGGCAAGCATGGACGGCACCTTGCCTGCCGATTGTTGCGCCGGTGTGACAGGCTTGTACGCGGAGTGTTGCCGTGAAACGCGAGCGATATTGCGCCGCAGCGAATTGTTGCGATCTGTCACGAAGGCGTAACAAAGTCTGCCTAGACTGCGCCCTGTTGGTAAATGAACCCCCCCCGCCTCAGGAGATAACTCAATGAATATTCGCGTGAAAATGATTGCGGCGTTGATTGCTGCCGTTGGTGCAGGCAACGTCATGGCCCAGGCTTTGGTCAAGATCGACGGTTCTTCCACGGTGTTTCCCGTGACCGAGGCCGTGGCCGAGGACTTCCAGAAGGCCAAGAAGGGCTCGGTCAAGGTTACCGTCGGCATCTCCGGCACCGGCGGCGGCTTCAAGAAGTTCTGCCGCGGCGAGACCGACATCTCCAACGCCTCGCGCCCCATCCTCGAGAAGGAAATGGCCGACTGCCGCGCCGCCGGCATCAAGTACGTCGAGCTGCCTGTCGCCTTCGACGCGCTGACTGTGGTGATCAATCCCAAGAACACCTGGATCAAGCAGCTGACCGTGGCCGAACTCAAGACCATGTGGGAGCCGGGCGCGCAGGGCAAGATCACCAAGTGGAACCAGGTTAACCCGGCCTGGCCGGATGCGCCGCTCAAGCTATTCGGCCCCGGCGCCGACTCGGGTACCTTCGACTACTTTACCGAAGCCATTAACGGCAAGTCCAAGTCCTCGCGTGGCGACTTCACCGCCTCGGAAGACGACAACGTGCTGGTGCAGGGCGTGTCGCGCGACACCAACGCGCTGGGCTTCTTCGGCTTCGCCTACTACGACGAGAATAAGGGCAAGCTGAATGCGGTGCCGATCGTCAATCCCAAGGGCAAGGCCGTGTCCCCTTCGATCGATGCCGTGATGGCCGGTGAATACGAGCCGCTGGCGCGCCCGATCTTCATCTACGTCAGCGCCAAGTCGATGGACAAGCCGGAAGTCAAGGAGTTCGTCGAGTACTACCTGAAGAACGCGCCCAAGCTCGTCAAGGAAGTCAAGTACGTGCCGCTGGGTGCCGCCGACTACAAGCACGCGCTGGACAACTTCAGCAAGAAGAAGACCGGTACTGCCTTCGGCGGCCATGCCGAAGTCGGTGTCAAGGTTTCCGACCTGCTGAAGCGCGATCCGAAGGAGTAAGCCGTATTCGTGGGGGCCTGCCCGGTGAAGCCCGGGTGGGCTTTTCCTCGATACCCCTTGCCGGCCGCCTGTGTGCGGCCTTATTGTTCACACCCTTCCAATCCGAATCATGAGTGCCACCGTGACCGCACCCCCGGTTTTGCCTACCGCGAAAGTCAGCGAGCGCCTGCGCAAGAAGCCGACCCGCCACATCAAGGAGCGCGTGATCGAGTTCCTGCTGTTCGGCGCCGCGATGATTTCGGTGTTCACCACGGCGGCGATCGTCTACATTCTGGTCAAGGAGTCGTGGATTTTCTTCGAGGCGGTACCTCTCACCGATTTCCTTTTCGACACCCAATGGACGCCGCTGTTCGACGACGCCCATTACGGCATCATGGTGCTGCTCTCGGGCACCATCACCAGTTCGGCCGTGGCACTCGCGGTGGCGATACCGCTGGGTACCATCATTGCCATCTATCTTTCCGAATTCGCGCCGTTTACGGTGCGCGAAATCGCCAAACCCTTCCTGGAGTTGCTCGGCGGCGTACCGACCATCGTCTATGGCTACTTCGCCCTGGTCTTCCTGACGCCGCTGCTGCAGAAGATCTACCCCGACCTGCCGGGCTTCAACCTGCTTTCGGCGGGCCTGATCATGGGCATCATGATCATTCCCTACGTCGCCTCGCTGTCCGAGGATGCCATGCGCGCCGTGCCCATGTCGCTGCGCGAAGGTTCCTACGCCATGGGCGCGACGCGGCTGCAGACGGCGCTGCGCGTGGTGATGCCGGCGGCGACGTCGGGCATCGCCTCGGCCTACATCCTCGGCATTTCGCGCGCCGTCGGCGAGACCATGATCCTGGCGGTTGCCGCCGGCATGCAGCCTAACCTGACCTTCAACCCGGCCGATTCGGGCGCCACAATTACCTCTTACATCGTGCAGGTGGCGCTGGGCGACCTGCCGCACGGCTCCATCGGCTACCAGACCATTTTTGCCGCCGGCCTCACGCTGATGCTGCTGACGCTGAGCTTCAACCTGCTCGGTTATTACCTGCGCAAGCGCTTCCGCGAGGTGTACTGACGTGAAACCACAAGATATCCAGGCCATCCGCGTCCTGATCGCTCGCGCCAAGCGCTGGGATGCCTTTTTCGGTGTGCTCGGCATCCTCGCCCTGATGGTCGGCGTGCTGACCTTCCTGGCCCTGTTCGTCGACATGGCCATCCAGGGCATGGGTCGCCTCGACTATGACTTCTTTACCAACTTCCCCTCGCGCCGGGCGGGGGAGGCGGGCATCCTCTCGGCCTGGGTCGGCACGGTGCTGGTCATGATGGTCACTGCTTCGGCTGCCGTGCCGCTGGGCATTGCCGCCGGCGTCTATCTGGAAGAGTACGCGCCCAAGAACTGGATCACCGACATCATCGAGATCAACATCACCAATCTCGCCGGTGTGCCCTCAATCGTTTATGGCCTGCTGGCGCTGGGACTGTTCGTGTACCAGTTCGGCTTCGGCCAGAGCATCCTCTCGGCCGGCCTGACGCTGGCGCTATTGATCCTGCCGGTGGTGATCGTCGCCACGCGCGAGGCCATCCGCGCCATTCCGCAGATGATCCGCGAAGGTTCCTATGCCTGTGGTGCGACCACGTGGCAGACGGTGTCCGACCACATCCTGCCGTATTCGAGCGCCGGCATCCTCACCGGCGTCATCATCGGCATGGCGCGTGCGATCGGCGAGACCGCGCCCATCATCACCATCGGCGCGCTGACCTTCATCGCCTTCCTGCCGCCGATGCCCTATACCGGCGAGCCGCCGGCCGCGCTGTTCGACTGGCTGTTCGCGCCCTTCACGGTGATGCCGATCCAGATGTTCAACTGGACATCCCGCCCCGAAGCCGCCTTCCAGGTCAATGCCGCCGCCGCCGGCTTCGTCCTCGTGCTTATGACCCTGGCCATGAACGGCACGGCCATCTGGCTGCGCTACCGCCTGCGCAAGAACATCAAGTGGTGATCCCCATGAACACGCCTGCTGCCAACACCATCGAGCCGAACCTCAAGGCCAAGGCCGAATGCAAGAACTTCAATTTCTTCTACGGTGCCTTCCATGCGCTGAAGAACGTCAACCTGCCGATCTACGAGAAGCAGGTGACCTCGCTGATCGGCCCCTCGGGCTGCGGCAAGTCAACTCTGCTGCGCTCGTTCAACCGCATGCATGACCTCTACCCCGGCAACCGCTACGAGGGCGAGATCGTCATGCATCCCGACGATACCAACCTGCTGTCCAAGGATGTCGACCCGATCGAGGTGCGCATGCGCATCTCCATGGTGTTCCAGAAGCCGAATCCGTTTCCCAAGTCGGTGTACGAGAACGTCGCCTATAGCCTGCGCGTGCGCGGGGTGAAGGCCAAATCGGAGC
This sequence comes from uncultured beta proteobacterium, assembly GCA_963709555.1. GTDB lineage: Bacteria > Pseudomonadota > Gammaproteobacteria > Burkholderiales > Rhodocyclaceae > Sulfurisoma. The sequence goes on from CAVPWR010000008.1 coordinate 429,895, forward strand.
TCGATGACCGCGTGCAGCAGGCGCTCAAGGGCGCAGCGTTGTGGGACGAGGTTTCGCATCGCCTCAACGACCTCGGCGCCAACCTCTCCGGCGGCCAGCAGCAGCGCCTGTGCATCGCCCGGGCACTGGCTTCCGAGCCGGAAATCATCCTCTTCGACGAGCCGACCTCGGCGCTCGACCCCATCGCCACGGCCAGCATCGAGGAACTGGTGACGGAACTGAAGGAACGCGTGACCATCCTCATCGTCACCCACAACATGCAGCAGGCAGCTAGGATTTCCGACTTCACCGCCTACATGTATCTGGGCGAGATGATCGAGTTCGGCGTGACCGACCAGGTCTTCATCAAGCCGCAGAAGAAGCAGACTGAAGATTACATTACGGGCAGGTTCGGCTGAGTCGCCCGCGAGAAAGTCGGCACTCGGCGGGACGCCGTTCCGCCAGCGCCGACTTTTTTACATTTACAGCATGTCCGGGCCGATGACTGCGCGCAGAAAGGCCTTGTCGTCGCCCGGTTTGTTCTTGCGGCTGACCCACCAGACCGAGCCCTTGCGTATCGAGAAATCCCCTTCCTTGCCGCATACCAGCAGCGAGGCCAGGGCGCCCAGTGTCGGCTGATGGCCGACGATGAGCACGGCGGCGGGAAGATTCGGCCAGCCGGCGGCGGTGAGCAGGTCGGTCGTGGTGGCTTGCGGTCCGATGCGCTCGTCGGTGTCGTAGGGCAGTTCCAGCGGCAGCACGGTCTGCTGGGTGCGCATGGCCGGGCTGACCAGGATGCGCGCGCCCTTGGGCAATTGCTGGCGCAGCCAGCGGCCGACCAGGCGCGCCTGCTTCTCGCCGCGCGGCGTCAGGCGGCGCTTCATGTCGCTCATTCCGCTCTTCGGCTCCTCGGCCTCGGCGTGGCGCCAGAGAATCAGATCCATGGTCTCTCCTTCGACTACGATCCGCAATGATCGCTCACCATTGTTGCAGAGGCATTGCAGTTGCGGAAGCTGGTCTTTCGCCGATCGGATTTTGGAGTGGCGCGATCGAGTGCCGCCTCCCGCTGCGCCGAAATTGACCGAGTGACCCTGTCGCCGGTATAATTCGCCCCCTCCCAAATCCCGACAAAACAAAAGACATGGCTCGAACCAAACTCGTCGCCGGCAACTGGAAAATGCATGGCGAGACCGCCGGAAACCAGGCCCTGCTCGATGCCCTCAAGGCGGGCGCGGCGGCTTCCAAGGCTGCGCTGGCAGTCTGCGTTCCCTTTCCCTACCTGGCCCAAGCACGTGCAGCGCTGACCGGCACAACGATCGCATGGGGCGCGCAGGACATCTCCCGCCATGCCCAGGGCGCTTACACCGGCGAGGTCAGCGCGACCATGCTCAAGGATTTCGGGTGTGCCTACGCCATCGTCGGCCATTCCGAGCGTCGCAGCTATCACGGCGAGACCGATGAGGCCGTCGCCGCCAAGGCCGATGCCGCGATCAAGTCCGGTCTGATTCCCATCATCTGCGTCGGCGAAACCCTGGCCGAGCGCGAGGGCAACATCACCGGGCAGGTGATCACGCGTCAGTTGGATGCGGTTATTGCCTGCATCGGTGCAGCCGGACTGGCGAAATCGGTGGTGGCCTATGAACCCGTGTGGGCCATCGGCACCGGCAAGACTGCCAGCCCCGAGCAGGCGCAGGAAGTGCATGCGCTGATCCGCGCGCGGGTCGCGGCGGCCGATGCCGGCGTCGCCGCCGGCCTGCAGATTCTCTACGGCGGCAGCATGAAGCCGAGCAACGCCAAGGAACTGATGGCGCAGGCCGACATCGACGGCGGGTTGATCGGCGGTGCCGCGCTGGTGGCGGCCGATTTCCTGGCCATTGGCGCCGCGGCCTGAACCGGAGTTATGCGATGAGTTTTCTGTTCCCCCTGGTGCTGACGGTTCATATCCTGGTCGGCGTGTCCGTCATCGGCCTGGTGCTGCTGCAGCACGGCAAGGGCGCCGACATGGGCGCGGCTTTTGGCAGCGGTGCCTCGGGCAGCCTTTTCGGCGCCTCGGGCTCGGCCAATTTCCTGTCGCGCACGACAGGTGTCCTGGCTGCAATTTTCTTCATGACCAGCCTGGGGCTCGCCTACATGGCCAACGCCAAGCCGGCGGTCTCCGGCAGCGTCATGGATGCCGCCGTGCAAAAGGCCCCGGCCGCCGCGCCGGCTGAAGTTCCGACGCCGGCCAAGGATGGTTCGAAGGCGCAGGACATTCCGAAGTAATCGCAACTACCCTGACTGGACCGACGCCCATGAGCCCGCCGCCCCTTGCCCTCCGCGAACAGCTGCGCGAACAGCGTTTCAACACGGTTTGGAAAGAGGAACTGCACGACGTCTTCGTCGATGTCGCCCCCTATTACGACCGTGCCAACCACATCGCCAGCTTCGGCCTGTGGAACTGGTTCCTGCGCAATTTCATGTCGATCATCGAACTGCGCCCCGGTCAGAGGGTACTCGACGTCTGCGCCGGCACCAACGCCGTCGGCATTGCGCTGCTCCAGCGCGAACCCAGCCTCGAACTCCACGCCATGGATCGCAGCGCGGCGATGCAGGAAGTCGGACGGCAGCGTGCCGAGGCCCGCGGCCTGAAGCTGGCCAGCAGCACCATCGGCGACGTGCATGTGCTGCCCTTCCCCGACAATCATTTTGACGTGGTCACGCTGCAATGGGCGTCGCGGCACCTGCGGGTGCGCGACCTGTTCTCCGAGATCCACCGCGTGCTCAAGCCGGGCGGCCGCTTCCATCATTGCGACATGCTGCGTCCGGGCAATCCGACCGTCGAGAAGCTCTATTACGCCTATCTGCGTGGAAGCCTCGCCATCACCGGCCTGCTCTTCGGCAGCGGCAGCGCGGCGCTCGGCGCCAAGAAATACTTCATCGAAGCGCTTGAGATGTTCTACTCAGCCGAGGAGCTGTCCCAGGTGCTGAGGGAACTGGGCTATCGCGACGTCATCTCCAAGTCGCTGCTGGCAGGCATGATCGGGCTGCATCGCGCGGCCAAGCCTCTGGCCGATTAAATCATCGGGGATTGCCCCCGAATTTGCGCAACGTCTGCCAGGGAAGGTCTTGTCGGCATGACGCCCGTGGATGCTCTGGCTGCATTCGATCGCCGGATCCTCGAAACCTATAGTCATCGCACCACCGCTGCCTTGCGCGGGGTGCTGCCACTGCGGATCGCGCTGCCGCGCATCGAGCCGTTCCTGGCACTCAACGTCGCCAAGGAAGTGCAAAAGGACACGCTGGTGATCCGGCGTGCCGGCGAGGCGCTGCGCCACGGCACGATGCCCGATCACGCCATCGTGCGGCAACTCTTCCATGCAACCCAGGAGATCGATCGCGCCTTCCTGGCAAGGGTGAGCGGCCTGCCCGTCGGTATCGTGATTCGCTACGAGGAAATCGAGCCAATCCGCATTCGCCGCATCGAGCGCCTGCTCGGTGCGGCCTACGTCATTCTCGGGCACTGGCCGCAGCACCAAAGTTGGCGAGCGGCACTGCGGGCAGCCTATCCGCGCGCGGAACTCGAAAAGCTGCTGCACGAACTGATGCGCCTGTATGCGCAGGAAACGCAGGCGTTGAGTCGTTCGTTGCGCCTGCCGGCGCTGCTGGTTCCGCTGCGTGAGGGCATTGCGCGCAACCTTTACCAGATCATGAATGCGGCGGCGCTTCGCCTGGCGCGGGAATTGACTGCGACTGTCCATCGTTCGGGGAGAAACTGAGCGCGGCAATCAGCCTTGCCGGGTGATGTCGTGCGGTACGAATTCGCCGTCACGAAAGCATTTTTTTGCGCCGCACGATGAAGCCTTGCTATATAATCAGCCCCTAATGTCCGGCGCACGGCAACGGCCGCCGGGATGCAGCGGGCATCAAGCGGTACAGTAAGACAATGTCCGGGCCGTCGTGGTGAAATTGGTAAACACGCTATCTTGAGGGGGTAGTGGCGAAAGCTGTGCGAGTTCGAGTCTCGCCGACGGCACCAAAAATTTTGCGGTTCGTTTTTCGGGAATAAGCAGCGCAACGATCACGCGGCACAAGCCACCAAAATGCTGGAAAATTATTTTCCCATCCTCGTTTTCATTTTCGTTGCCCTGATATTCGGCTGCGCCCCGATCATCATCGGTCGCCTTGTCGGCCCCCATCGTCCCGATCCGGAAAAGCTCTCCGCCTTCGAGTGCGGCTTCGAGGCATTCGAAGATGCGCGCATGAAGTTCGATGTGCGCTACTACCTCATTGCCATCATCTTCATCCTGTTCGACCTCGAAATCGCCTTCCTTTTCCCTTGGGCGACGATCTTCAAGGAGATCGTCGAGACCGAATCGGTGAAGCTGTTCGGCTTCATCGAAATGATGATATTCATCACCATCCTCGTCGTCGGCTACGTCTACGCCTGGGCCAAGGGCGCGCTGGACTGGGAGTGATCGTGGAGACCAAGGCGTGAGCATCGAAGGCGTACTGCAGGAAGGCTTCGTCACGGCGTCGCTGGACAAGCTCATCAACTGGACGCGCACCGGTTCGCTCTGGCCCGTGACTTTCGGCCTGGCCTGCTGCGCCATCGAGATGATTCACACCGGCGTGTCGCGCTACGACCTCGACCGTTTCGGCGTAGTTTTCCGCCCCAGTCCTCGGCAGTCGGACGTGATGATCATCGCCGGAACGCTGACCAACAAGATGGCGCCGGCACTGCGCAAGGTCTATGACCAGATGGCCGAGCCGCGCTGGGTCATTTCGATGGGGTCGTGCGCCAACGGTGGCGGCTACTATCACTATTCGTATTCGGTGGTGCGTGGCTGCGACCGCATTGTGCCGGTCAACATTTACGTGCCGGGCTGTCCGCCGACTGCCGAGGCGTTGCTCTACGGAATTATCCAGTTGCAAAACAAGATTACGCGCACTTTCACCATCGCCCGGTGATTCGCCCCGGCAAATTTCTGAACGACTTCTCAAATGAGCGCCAAGCTGGACAAGCTTTGTCAGAACCTGCGGGATGTGCTGGGTGATCGCGTCGGCAGCCTCGTTGTCGACCGCAGCGAGGTCACGCTGGTCGTGGCCGCAGCCGACTATCTGGCGGTGGCGACCACTCTCCGCGATCACGCCGATCTGCGCTTCGAGCAGTTGCTTGATCTCTGTGGTGTCGATTACGGCGCCTACGGCGAAGCCGTGTTCTCCGGTCGCCCGGGTGATACGCCGCGCTTTGCTGCCGTCAGCCACCTGCTGTCGCTGACCCACAACTGGCGCCTGCGCCTGCGCGTCTTTGCTCCCGACGATAATTTTCCGGTCGTCGATTCGGTGATGGATGTCTGGAGCAGCGCCAACTGGTTCGAGCGCGAGGCCTTCGATCTCTACGGCATCATGTTCAGCGGTCATAACGACTTGCGCCGGATTCTCACCGACTACGGCTTCGTCGGTCATCCCTTCCGCAAGGATTTCCCGATATTCGGTCATGTCGAGATGCGCTACGACCCGGCGCAGCAACGCGTGGTCTATCAGCCGGTGACGATCGAGCCGCGCGAGAACACGCCACGAACCGTGCGCGAGGAAAACTACGGCAAGGTGGGCGACCGTGGCTGAGATCAAGAACTACACGCTCAACTTCGGCCCGCAGCATCCGGCGGCGCACGGCGTATTGCGCCTGGTGCTGGAACTCGATGGCGAAGTCGTCGTTCGCGCCGATCCGCATATCGGCCTGCTGCATCGCGGCACCGAGAAGCTGATGGAGACGCGTACCTGGATCCAGTCGCTGCCCTTCCTGGATCGGCTCGACTATACGTCGATGATTATCAACGAGCATCCGTACTGCTTGGCGATCGAGCGTCTGCTCGGCGTCGATGTGCCGCTGCGGGCGCAGTACATCCGCGTGATGTTCGACGAGATCACGCGTATCCACCATCACCTGTTCAATCTCGGTGCGCATGCCCTGGACGTCGGCGCGATGGCGATGGTGCTCTACACCTTCCGCGAACGCGAGGATATCTGCGACATTCTCGAGGCTGTCACTGGCGCTCGCATGCACCAGGCCTACTATCGCCCTGGTGGCGTATACCGCGACCTGCCGGATCGCATGCCGAAGTACGAGGCCAACAAGTTCAAGAATGCGCAAACGGTGAAGGAGCTCAACGCCGCGCGCGAGGGCTCGGTGCTCGACTTTATCGAGGATTTCGCCAACCGCTTTCCCGGCTATTGCGACGAATACGAAACCCTGCTGACCGACAACCGCATCTGGAAGCAGCGGCTGGTCGGCGTCGGCGTCGTGTCACCCGAGCGTGCGCTCCAACTCGGCCTCACCGGACCGATGCTGCGGGGTTCCGGCATCGAGTGGGACCTGCGCAAGAAGCAGCCCTACGAGGTTTATGACCGTCTGGATTTCGACATTCCGGTCGGCGCCAATGGCGACTGCTACGATCGCTATCTCGTCCGGATGGAGGAGATGCGCCAGTCCGCCCGCATCATCAAGCAGTGTATCGACTGGCTGCGCAAGAATCCCGGGCCCGTCATCAGCGACAACCACAAGGTCGCCCCGCCACCGCGCGAGAAGATGAAGGGCAGCATGGAAGAGTTGATCCATCATTTCAAGCTTGCCACCGAGGGTATGCATGTTCCGCCCGGTGAGGTCTATGCCGGAATCGAGCACGCCAAGGGCGAGTTCGGCGTTTATATGATTTCGGATGGTGCCAACAAGCCCTACCGCGTCAAGCTGCGCTCGGTTGCCTTTCAGAATATTGCGGCATTGGACGAGATGGCCAGGGGGCACATGCTGGCCGATGTGGTGACCATCATTGGTACGCTTGATATTGTCTTCGGCGAAGTTGACAGATAAAGAATATGGCCCCCCACGCTCGCCTCAACTTAAAATTCATCGGCTCGCTGCCCCCCACGGGGGTGCGTCGGCCCCCTTGGTGCGGCTCGACGGAGGCAGCAGCATGCTGAGCGAAGCCACACTTAAAATGATCGACCGCGAGGTCGCCAAGTACCCCGCGACGCAGAAGCAGTCGGCCGTCATGGCGGCGCTGGTCTTTGCCCAGGACGAACTCGGCTGGCTGTCGAAGGACGCCATCGCGGCGGTCGCCAGCTATCTCGACATGCCGGCCATCGCCGCCTATGAGGTGGCCAGCTTCTACAACATGTACGACTTGCAGCCGGTCGGCAAGTACAAGCTAACGGTGTGCACCAACCTGCCTTGCGCGCTGTCCGGTGGCGTGCATGCCGCCGACTATCTCAAGCAGAAGCTCGGCATCGACTTCAACGAGACTACCGCCGACGGCAAGTTCACCCTCAAGGAGGGCGAGTGCATGGGTGCCTGCGGCGACGCGCCGGTGATCCTGGCGAACAACAAGCGCATGCATTGCTTCATGACGCCGGAAGAAATCGACAAGTTGCTCGAGGAGTGCAAATAATGGCCCTGCTCGAAGCGATCAATCCGTTGTTGTCGGCCGGCTGGCAGAAGGATTCACACGCCTGGCGGCTTGAGAACGACAAGGGCTGGCGCCTCAAGGACTACGAGGCTCGTGGCGGTTACGCCTCGCTGAAAAAGATCCTCGCCGAGAAGATGTCGCCCGATGACGTCATCGCCGAAGTCAAGAAATCGGTGCTGCGCGGCCGTGGCGGCGCGGGTTTCCCCACCGGCCTCAAGTGGAGCTTCATGCCCAAGGCGGCGCCGGAAAAATACATCGTCTGCAACACCGACGAGGGCGAGCCCGGCACCTTCAAGGACCGCGACATCCAGCGCTTCGATCCGCACGCCATCATCGAGGGCATGATCATCGCCGCCTACGCTGTAGGCGCCGGACGTGGCTACAACTACATCCACGGCGAGATCTACGAGCTCTACCAGCGCTTCGAGGAAGCCCTGGATGAAGCGCGCGCCGCCGGTTATCTTGGCCAGAACATCCTCGGCGCCGGCTTCAATTTCGACTTGTTCGCGCATCAAGGCTGGGGCGCTTACATCTGCGGCGAGGAATCGGCACTGCTCGAATCGATCGAGGGCAAGAAGGGCCAACCGCGCTTCAAGCCGCCGTTCCCGGCCAACGTCGGTCTCTACGGCAAGCCGACCACCATCAACAACACCGAGAGCTTCGCCTCGATCCCTTTCATCTTCCGCATTGGCGGCGAGGGCTTCCTCAATCTCGGCAAGCCCAACAACGGCGGCACCAAGCTGTTCTCGATCTCCGGCCACGTCAATCGTCCCGGCAACTACGAGGTGCCAATGGGTACGCCCTTCGCCAAGCTGCTGGAAATGGCTGGCGGCATGCGTGGCGGCCGCAAGCTGAAGGCCGTCATTCCCGGCGGTTCCTCGGCGCCGGTGCTGCCCGCCGACGTGATCATGGATTGCACGCTCGACTACGATTCCATCGCCAAGGCCGGCTCCATGCTCGGCTCCGGCGCCGTCATCGTCATGGACGAAACCACCTGCATGGTCAAGGCGCTGGAGCGCCTGTCCTGGTTCTATTACGAAGAGTCCTGCGGCCAATGCACGCCCTGCCGCGAGGGCACGGGCTGGATGTACAAGGTGATCCACCGCATCGAGCATGGCGAGGGCCGGCCCGAGGATCTCGACCTGCTCGATCGCCTGACCATCAACATCATGGGGCGCACCATCTGCGCACTGGGCGATGCCGCCTCGTTGCCGGTGCAGAGCTTCGTCAAGCACTTCCGCAGCGAGTTCGAATACCACATCGAGAACAAGAAGTGCCTGGTGCCGCCCGACGTGCAGCGCGCGGGCAGCACCTTCTTCACGCGGACCATGGGACCGTCGTCATGCTAGAGCTCGAACTCGACGGCAAGATGCTGCAAGTGCCAGAGGGCAGCACGGTGATCGAGGCCGCCCACCAGGCCGGCGTCTACATCCCGCATTTCTGCTACCACAAGAAACTGTCCATCGCCGCCAACTGCCGCATGTGTCTGGTGGAAGTGGCGAAGGCGCCGAAGCCGCTGCCGGCCTGCGCCACGCCCGTCACCAACGGCATGAAGGTGTTCACGCATTCCGATCTCGCCGTCACGGCGCAGAAGGGCGTGATGGAATTCCTGCTGATCAACCATCCGCTCGACTGCCCGATCTGCGACCAGGGCGGCGAGTGCCAGCTGCAGGACCTCGCCGTCGGTTACGGCGACGGCGCCTCGCGCTACGAGGAAGACAAACGCGTGGTGCCGAACAAGGATCTCGGCCCGTTGGTCAGCACCGACATGACCCGGTGCATCAACTGTACCCGTTGCGTGCGCTTCACCCAGGAAATCGCCGGACTGATGGAACTCGGCCAGGCCTTCCGCGGCGACCGCGCCGAGATCATGTCCTTCGTCGGGAAAACCGTCGATTCCGAACTCTCCGGCAACATCATCGACCTCTGTCCGGTCGGCGCGCTGACCTCCAAGCCCTTCCGCTACTCGGCGCGAACCTGGGAACTGGCCCGGCGCAAATCGGTGAGCCCGCACGACGGACTGGGCAGCAACCTCATCGTCCAGGTCAAGCACGACCGCGTCATGCGCGTGCTGCCGCTGGAGAACGAGCAGGTCAACGAATGCTGGCTGTCGGACAAGGAGCGCTTCTCTTACGAGGCGCTGAACTCGGCCGAGCGGCTGACGGTGCCGATGGTCAAGCAGGACGGCAAGTGGCAGGAAGTCGACTGGAACGTCGCTCTCGACTATGCCGCCCATGCGCTGCGGGACGTGGCGAAAACTCACGGCGCCGCTGCCATCGGCGCGCTGGTCAGCCCTCATGCCACGCTCGAGGAACTGGCGCTGGCTGGCAAGCTGATGCGCGGCATCGGTAGCGAGAACATCGACTTCCGGCTGCGCCAGTCCGACTTCGCGGCCGACGGCAAGCGCCAGGGCTTACCCTGGCTGGGCATGAAGCTTGCCGAGATCAACGCGCTCGACCGCGTGCTGGTGGTCGGCAGCTTCCTGCGCAAGGATCATCCGCTGCTCGCTCAGCGTCTGCGTCAGGCGGCGAAGAAGGGCACCCAGGTCAGCGTGATCCACTCGGCCGATGACGACCTGCTGATCAAACTGTTGGCCAAGGCCGTCGTCGCCCCATCGCAACTGCCCGCGCAGTTGGCCGAGGTGGTAAATGCCGTTGCCGAACTCAAGGGCGCTGCTGCCGATCCCGTGCTGGGAAAAGTCGGCGCTGGCGACACGGCGAAAAAGATTGCCGCGAGCCTCGTCTCCGGCAGCAACGCCGCGATCCTGCTCGGCAACTTTGCCCAGCACCATCCGCAGGCGGCGACTCTCAATGCGCTGGCCCAGCAACTGGCCGGGCTGCTCGGTGCGAAGTTCGGCTTCCTCGGCGAAGCGGCCAACAGCGTCGGCGGTTATGTTGCCGGAGCCGTCCCGACTGGCGCGGGCATGAATGCAGCCGCCATGCTGGCCGACCCGCACAAGGTCTATCTGCTGCTCGGCGCCGAACCCGAACTCGATTGTGCCGATAGTGCGCGTGCCCTGGCCGCCATGCAGCAGGCCAGCAGCGTGATCGTGTTGTCGCCCTTCAAGTCGCAAGCCGCGCTCGATTACGCCGACGTCATGCTGCCGGTTTCGCCTTTCAGCGAAACATCCGGTACCTTCGTCAACACCGAAGGTCGTGTGCAGAGCTTCTACGCCGTGGCCAAGCCGCAGGGCGAAGCCCGGCCGGCGTGGAAGGTGCTGCGCGTGCTCGGCAACCTGCTCGAGCTCGACGGCTTCGGCTACGACAGTTCGGAACAGGTGCGCGACGAGGTTCTCGGCGGCAAGCCCGAATTCGCCACGTTTGTATCGGGCCTCGACAATGGCGTCGCTGGTGTCGCCATCGAACTGCCCGCCGCCGCCGGCATTGAACGTGTCGCGGACGTGCCGATCCATTTCGCCGATGCCCTGGTGCGGCGTGCGCCGAGCCTGCAAGCGACAGCCGACGCGGCGGCTCCGACGGCCCGCATGAATGCTGCGCTGCTGGCGAAAGCGGGCGTCGCGGCGGGCGACAAGGTCAAAGTTGTGCGCAGCGGTATTCAAGCGGACGGCGCTGGCGGTACGGCGACTCTGGTCGCGCAACTCGATGCCGGCGTTCCCGACAACTGCGTGCGCATTGCCGCAGCCCATGCCGCGACGGCCGGCCTCGGCGCCATGTTCGCCAATCTGACCGTGGAGCGTGCCTGATGGAAGCCCAGGTCCTGCAATTCGTCCAGCCGCTCGCAGGCCCGCTGTGGGGCTGGATCCAGCCCGTGTGGCCGCTGCTGTGGACGTTGTTGAAAATCGTGTCGATCCTCGCACCGGTGGTGGCGGCGGTGGCCTACCTGCCGTACTTCGAGCGCAAGGTCATCGCCTACATGCACGTGCGCATCGGCCCCAACCGCGTCGGGCCGCTCGGCCTACTGCAGCCGATCGCCGACGCGCTCAAGCTGGTGTTCAAGGAAATCATCGTTCCGACCAAGTCCAGCAAGGCGCTGTTCATCCTCGGTCCGATCATGGGGCTGGCGCCGGCGCTGGTGGCCTGGGCGGTCATTCCCTTCGACACCGGTCTGGTGCTGGCCAACATCGATGCCGGCGTGCTCTACCTGCTGGCGGTCAGCTCCATCGGCGTCTATGGCATCATCATTGCCGGCTGGGCCTCGAATTCGAAGTATGCCTTTATCGGTGCCATGCGTGCGGCGGCGCAAATGGTTTCCTACGAGATATCGATGGGCATGGCGCTGATCGTGGTGCTGATGGTGTCGAACAGCCTCAACCTCTCCGCCATCGTCGCGGCCCAGGGCAAGGGCACCTTCGCCGGTATGGGCATCGGCCTGCTGTCGTGGAACTGGCTGCCGTTGCTGCCGATGTTCCTGGTCTACCTGATTTCCGGCGTGGCCGAGACCAACCGCGCGCCGTTCGACGTGGTGGAAGGCGAATCCGAGATCGTCGCCGGCCACATGATCGAATACTCGGGCATGGCCTTCGCGCTGTTCTTCCTCGCCGAATACGCCAACATGATCCTGATCTCGGCGATGGTCTCGATCTTCTTCCTCGGCGGCTGGCTGTCGCCGGTGGGCTTCCTGCCCGACACCATCTGGTGGCTGATCGCCAAGATTTCGTTCATCCTGTTCCTGTTCCTCTGGTTCCGTGCCACCTTCCCGCGCTATCGCTACGACCAGATCATGCGCCTGGGCTGGAAGGTGTTCCTCCCGCTGTGCTTCGTCTGGATCGTCGTCGTCGGCGTCTGGATGATGTCGCCGCTCAACATCTGGAAATGACGGGGAGCGACGCTTAATCATGGGTGCCATCAAAGACTTCGTCAAAGGCCTGTTCCTCATCGAACTGCTGCAGGGTATGGCTTTGACCGGCCGTTATTTCTTCGCCCGCAAGATCACCGTGCAGTATCCGGATGAGAAAACGCCGCAGGGCTTCCGCTTCCGCGGCCTCCATGCCTTGCGCCGCTATCCGAACGGCGAGGAACGCTGCATTTCCTGCAAACTGTGCGAGGCGGTGTGCCCGGCGATGGCGATCACCATCGAGGGCGCCGAGCGTGAGGACGCCGATGGGACGAAATCGCGCCGCACTACCCGTTACGACATCGACCTGACCAAGTGCATCTTCTGCGGCTTCTGCGAGGAGGCCTGCCCGGTCGACGCCATCGTCGAAACGCGTGTGTTCGAATATCACGGCGAGACGCGCGGCGACCTCTACTACACCAAGCAGATGCTGCTGGCCAACGGCGATCGCTATGAAGCGCAGATCGCCGCAGACCGCGCGCTCGACGCAAAGTACCGGTAAGCCACGATGACCCAGCAAACTCATAAACCCGGCTCGTTGTCTCCCCTGGGGGTGCGCATGCCTTCTTGGGGCGGCCCGGCGGAGGCATGATGGAATTCAAGACTTTCGTCTTCTACATGCTGGCCACCATCATGGTTCTGGCATCCCTGCGCGTGATCACCGCGCGCAACCCGGTGCATGCGGCCCTGGCGCTGGTGCTGGCCTTCTTCAACGCCGCCGGCATCTGGCTGCTGCTCCATGCCGAGTTTCTCGCCATCGCCCTGATCATGGTCTATGTCGGCGCGGTGATGGTGCTGTTCCTGTTCGTGGTGATGATGCTCGACATCAACGTTGACCGTCTGCGCCAGGGCTTCTGGCATTACCTGCCTTTGGGCGGCCTGATCGGCGTATTGATGGTTTTCGAGATGTCGGTGATTCTGGGTGGTAGCTACTTCGGCCTCGGCAGCATTGCGCCGCCGGACATTCCGGCCGACCACAGCAACACTAAAACGCTGGGACGCCTGTTGTTCACCGATTACGTCTATCCCTTCGAACTGGCCTCCATCGTATTGCTGGTCGGCATCGTCGCTGCCGTCATGCTGACCCTGCGCAAGCGCAAGGACACCAAGTTCGTGCACCCGTCCGACCAGGTCAAGGTTCAGCGCAACGACCGCGTGCGTATGGTCTCGATGCCGTCCGAGAAAGACGGAGGCCTCTGATGCTTTCTTTGTCTCACTACCTGATCCTCGGCGCGATCCTCTTCGCCATCGGCATCGTCGGCGTCTTCCTCAACCGCAAGAACCTGATCGTGCTGCTGATGGCGATCGAACTGATCCTGCTTGCGGTGAACATGAATTTCGTGGCGTTCTCCTATTACCTCAACGATGCCGCCGGCCAGATCTTCGTCTTCTTCATACTGACGGTGGCAGCCGCCGAGTCAGCTATCGGCCTGGCGATCCTGGTCGTGCTGTTCCGCAACCTCTCGACCATCCATGTCGATGACCTCGACCAACTGAAGGGCTAAGTTGATGAAAGCGCTCTACCTCATCATCCCCTTCGCGCCGCTGATCGGGGCCATCGTCGCCGGTTTCTTCGGCCGCGCCATCGGCCGCGCCGGCGCGCACTGGGTGACCAGTCTCGGCGTCGCCATTTCCTTCTTCTGCTCGGTGCTGGTGTTCCGGGACGTGATGGCCGGCAATACTTTCAACGGTACGCTGTATAGCTGGCTCGAGTCCGGTGGCCTCAAGTTCGAGATAGGCTTCCTCATCGACAAACTGACCGCGATCATGATGATCGTCGTCACCTTTGTCTCGCTGATGGTGCACGTCTATACCATCGGCTACATGGCACATGATGAGGAAAACTGGCCGGTCGACAGCCTGGCACGCACCCACAGCTACCAGCGTTTCTTCAGCTACATCTCGCTGTTCACCTTCTCGATGCTGATGCTGGTGATGAGCAACAACTTCGTCCAGCTCTTCTTCGGCTGGGAAGCGGTGGGTCTGGTGTCCTACCTGCTGATCGGATTCTGGAGCAACCGTCCCACGGCGATCTACGCCAACCTCAAGGCCTTCCTGGTCAACCGCGTCGGCGACTTCGGCTTCCTCATCGGCATCGGCCTCATCGCCGCCTACGCCGGCTCTCTCGACTACGTCGAAGTGTTCGCCAAGGGCAAGACGCTGGCCGCGACCACCGTCGAACTGATTCCCGGCAGCACCTGGGCGCTGATCTCGGTGATCTGCATCGGGTTGTTCATCGGCGCCATGGGCAAGTCGGCGCAGTTCCCGCTGCATGTCTGGCTGCCCGATTCGATGGAAGGCCCGACCCCGATCTCCGCGCTGATCCACGCCGCCACCATGGTGACCGCCGGCATCTTCATGGTCTCGCGCATGTCGCCGTTGTTCGAACTGTCCGAGGCCGCGCTGTCCTTCGTCATCGTCATCGGCGCCATCACCGCGCTGTTCATGGCGCTGATCGCCATCGTCCAAACCGACATCAAACGTGTCGTTGCCTACTCGACCCTGTCGCAACTGGGTTACATGACCGTGGCGCTGGGTGCCTCGGCCTACTCGGTGGCGATCTTCCATCTGATGACCCACGCTTTCTTCAAGGCCGTGCTTTTCCTCGGCGCCGGCTCGGTCATCATCGCCATGCACCACGAGCAGGATATGCGGCGCATGGGCGGCCTGCGCAAGTACATGCCGATCACCTACCTGACGGTGCTGATTGGCGCCATCGCCAACGCCGGCCTGCCGCCGTTCGCCGGCTTCTTCTCCAAGGACTCGATCATCGAGGCGGTACACCTGTCGCAGATTCCCGGTGCCGGCTTCGCCTACGCCGCACTGCTTGCCGGCGTCTTCATCGGCGGCCTCTATTCCTTCCGCCTGGTGTTTTTTGCCTTCCACGGCGAGGAGCGCTTCCGCCATGCCGGAGCTCACCATGGCGATCATGGCGATCATGGACATGGTCATCACGTTGAACCGCACGAGTCGCCCAAGGTCGTCACCGTGCCGCTGATCCTGCTGGCGATTCCCTCCATCGCGGCCGGCTGGTTCATCGGACCGATGCTGTTCGGCGGCTTCTTCGGCGACGCCATCGTCATCGCTCCCGAGCACGGCGCGCTGGCGCACATGAAGGAAAGCTTCCATGGCGTCTTCGCCATGATGACCCACGCCCTCGGCACGTTGCCGTTCTGGCTTGCCGTTTCCGGTGCAGGGACGGCCTGGTACCTCTACATCAAGCGCCCGGACCTGCCGGCGGTGATCAAGGCAAGGCTGGCGCCCTTCGCCTGGGTGCTGGAGAAGAAATACGGCTTCGACGACTTCAACGACTGGTTCTTCGCCGGCGGTTCGCGCCTGCTCGGCCGCGGCCTGTGGAAGGGCGGCGACCAGGTGCTGATCGACGGCATCGCGGTAAACGGCTCGGCGCGGCTGGTCGGACGCTTCGCCTTTGTGGTGCGGCGGCTGCAATCCGGCTACCTCTACCAGTACGCCTTCTCGATGATCATTGGCGTCTTCGTGTTGCTGACGCTTTGGCTGAATCGCACTTGATCGACGCCAGGAAGAAAACAGACAGATGAGTTCCAACCTGCTGAGCCTTGCAATCTGGCTGCCCATCCTCGGCGCCTTCGCTGTTCTCGCGGTGGGTTCCGAGCGTCGCGATGTCATGCGCTGGCTGGCGCTGGCCGTGGCCGTGGTGAGCTTCCTCGTCACCATCCCGCTTTATGTCGGCTTCAACGTCAAAGAGGCCGGCATGCAGTTCGTCGAACTGGCACCGTGGATTCCGGATTTCAGGATCAACTATTTCCTCGGCGTGGACGGCATTTCGGTGCTGTTCATCCTGCTCAACAGCTTCATCACCTTGCTGGTGGTGCTTGCCGGGTGGACGGTGATCGAGGAAAAGCAGGCCCAGTACATGGGTGCCTTCCTCATCATGTCAGGCCTGATGAACGGCATCTTCGCCGCGCTCGACGCCGTGTTGTTCTACGTATTCTTCGAGGCTTCGTTGATCCCGATGTACCTCATCATCGGCATCTGGGGCGGACCCAACCGCGTCTATGCGGCGTTCAAGTTCTTCCTCTACACGTTGCTTGGCTCGCTGCTGATGTTGATCGCGCTGATCTACATGTTCCTGGCGTCGGGCGGCAGCTTCAACCTGCTCGACTGGCACCAGGCGCGCCTCGAACTGACGCCCCAGATCCTGCTTTTTATCGCCTTCCTCGTCGCCTTCGCCGTCAAGGTGCCGATGTGGCCGGTGCATACCTGGCTGCCCGACGCCCACGTCGAGGCTCCGACCGGCGGCTCGGTGGTGCTGGCGGCAATCATGCTCAAGCTCGGCGCCTACGGCTTCCTTCGATTCTCGCTGCCCATCGCGCCCGACGCCAGCCATTATCTGGCGCCGCTGATGATCGCGCTGTCGCTGATCGCCGTGATCTACATCGGCTTCGTCGCCCTGGTGCAGACGGACATGAAGAAACTAGTGGCGTACTCATCGATCTCGCACATGGGCTTCGTCACTCTGGGCTTTTTCATCTTCAACCAGATCGGTGTCGAGGGCGCTCTGGTGCAGATGATCTCCCACGGTTTCATCTCCGGCGCGATGTTCCTCTGCATCGGCGTCATGTACGACCGCATGCACTCGCGCAATATTGCCGACTACGGCGGCGTGGTGCACACCATGCCCAAGTTTGCCGCCCTGTTCCTCTTCTTCGCCATGGCCAACTCGGGCCTGCCTGCCACTTCAGGCTTCGTCGGTGAGTTCATGGTGATCCTCGGTGCCATCAAGTTCAACTTCTGGGTCGGTTTCGCCGCTGCCACCACCTTGATCCTCGGCGCGGCCTACACCCTGTGGATGTACAAGCGCGTCGCCTTCGGTGCCATCGCCAACGACCATGTGCGAGAACTCACCGACATCAACGGCCGTGAGTTCCTGGTGCTTGGCCTGCTGGCGCTGGCCGTGCTGGCCATGGGCATCTATCCTTTCCCCTTCACCGATGTCATGCACGCCTCGGTGGACAATCTGCTCAAGCACGTCGCGGTGAGCAAGCTCTAAGGCGCACGAAAAAAGATGCTCCAGAACTTCGTCGTCCCCGATCTCTATCCTGCCGCGCCGGAACTGTTCCTGGCGCTGATGATTTGCGTCATCCTGCTGGTCGACCTGTTCCTCGGCCAGGCGCAGCGCTGGATCACCTCGATGCTGACCATGGTCACGCTGATCGTCTGTGCCGCGATCACCTACAACACCATGGATGGGCAGTCGGTGCTGACTTTCAGCGACATGTTCATCGACGACCTGCTGGCGGACTTCCTCAAGCTGATGCTTTATTTCTCGGTGATCGTCGTGCTGGTTTACAGCCGCGACTACCTGGCGGCACGCGACCTCGATCGCGGCGAGTTCTACGTGCTGCTGCTGTGCGCCACGCTGGGCATGATGGTCATGATCTCGGCGGCTCATTTGCTGTCGGTGTATATCGGCCTTGAATTGCTGTCGCTGTCGCTCTATGCCCTGGTCGCGATCGACCGCGACTCGGCCCGTTCAACCGAAGCGGCGATGAAATACTTCATCCTCGGCGCGCTGGCTTCGGGCCTGCTGCTCTACGGCATGTCCATGGTCTACGGTGCCACCGGCTCACTGCAGATCGGTGCCATCGCCCAGTCCATCGTCGCCGGCACCGCCAACAAGACCGTGCTGGTGTTCGGACTGGTCTTCCTGGTCTCCGGCATCGCCTTCAAGCTCGGCGCGGTGCCCTTCCATATGTGGATCCCCGACGTCTATCATGGCGCGCCCACCGCGATCACCCTGTTCATCGGCTCCGCGCCCAAGCTGGCGGCCTTTGCCATGACCCTGCGCCTGCTGGTCTATGGCCTGTTCCCGTTGGCCCATCACTGGCAGATCATGCTGATGATCATGGCGGTGCTGTCGATCGGTCTCGGCAACCTTGCCGCCATCGCCCAGACCAACATCAAGCGCATGCTGGCCTATTCGGCGATCTCGCACATGGGCTTCATGCTGCTGGCGCTGATGAGCGGCATCGTCGGCGGCGATCCCAGCTACATGATCCCGGCCTACAGTGCGGCGATGTATTACGTCGTTGCCTACGTGCTGATGTCGCTGGGATCCTTCGGCATGGTGCTGCTGCTGTCGCGCGCCGGCTACGAGGCCGAGAACCTCGAGGATTTCAAGGGCCTCAACCGGCGCAGCCCGTGGTTCGCCGCGGTGATGATGGTGCTGATGTTCTCCATGGCCGGCATCCCCTTCTTCATCGGCTTTTTCGCCAAGTTCTCGGTGCTGCTGATGGCGGTCAATGCCGGCTACATCGTCGTCGCCGTGATCGCCGTGATGTTCTCGCTGGTCGGCGCCTTCTACTACCTGCGCGTGGTCAAGCTGATGTACTTCGATGCGCCCACCGATGCCGCGCCGATCAGCGCCAGCCTCGACATGCGCATCCTGCTTTCGGCCAACGGCGTCGCCGTCGCGCTCTTCGGCCTCTTCCCGCAGGCCATCATGTCCCTGTGTACCTACGCCCTCGTGCGCTCCATGTGACGGAAGCCCCGTGGACGAACACCTGAGCGAAGAGACCCTCGCCAGCGAAGAGGTATTCAAGGGCAAGCTGCTGCACATCCGTTCCGACCGCGTGCGCCTGCCCAACGGCGGCGAGAGCATCCGCGAAGTGGTGATGCATCCGGGCGCGGTGATGGTGATCGCCGCGCTCGAAAACGGCAAGCTGCTGTTCGAGCGCCAGTATCGGCATCCACTGCGCCGGGTTTTCCTCGAACTGCCCGCCGGCAAGATCGACGCTGGCGAGCACATCCTCGACACCGCGCGGCGCGAACTGCGCGAGGAAACCGGTTACAAGGCCAAAACCTGGCGCCACCTCGCCACCATGCACCCGTGTATCGGCTATTCCGACGAGCGCATCGAAATCTTCCTTGCCCACGGCCTGTCCTACGTCGGCCATGAGCGCGACCACGAGGAATTCCTGGAGGTGATCGAGCTGTCGCTGGCGGACGCGCTGGCGGCAATACGCGACGGCGAAATCACCGACGGCAAGACCATCACCGGCCTGCTCTGGGCCGAAAAAAATCTTCTCCAATGCCTGGCAGCTTCCGGCCTGAACCACGCACCGTTCCGATTCCGGCTACCATGGCAGGCACGAACAGGAGACAGGCATGAGCACGGCGCCACGGCTGGCCGAGGGCAACGAACTCGACGCCAGCGGCAACTACCATCTCGAAGCCCTGCACATCATTTCCGAGGTCTCGGCCAGCCTTGCCGACGAGGATGATGTCGAGGAACTGCTCGGCCGCTTTCTCGGCACCATGATCCGGCTGGCCAACGCCAGCGCCGGCGCGGTGCGGGTGCTGACCTCGGATGGCCGCCACCTGCGGCTGGTCGCCGCCCGCGGGCTGCCCCACGACGTGGTCGAGCACGAGCGCCTGGTTCCGGTTGACTGCGGCCATTGCGGTAGTGCCGTACGTGACAACCGCTCGCGCTATGAAATCGACTTGGCGTTCTGCGCGGAGCGTACCCACCACCCGTATTTCGGCCGCGAATGTCAGGCCATGGTGGTAGTGCCGCTGCAAAACCAGGGCCGCCTGCTCGGTACTTACAACCTGTTCCTGCCCGATCGCTTCGAGTTGCCGGAGGAAGTCGCACTGCTGTTCCGCTCCATCGGCGAACACCTCGGCATGGCGCTAGAGAATGCGCGGCTGAAACGCGAGAACCTGCGCATCACCCTGATGAACGAGCGGCAGATGATGGCCGCCGAGGTGCATGATTCGCTGGCGCAGACGCTGGCCTACATGAAGATGCGCATCGCCCTGTTGCAGGATGCGCTGACCGACGCCGAACAGGACAAGGCCAATAAGTATGCCGGCGACCTGAGCCAGGCGCTCGACGAGGCCTATAGCCAGCTGCGCGAGTTGCTGTCACAGTTCCGCAACCGCATGGATCCGATGGGTCTGGTGCAGGCCGTCGCCGGCCTCGTCGCCAACTTTCGCGACCGCAACGGCATCGACCTCGACTACCAGAACCGCGTCGCCGATTTTCGACTGTCGGTGGACCAGGAAGCCCAGGTGTTCTTCATCATCCAGGAAGCCCTGGCCAACGTCGCCCGCCATTCGGGAGCGACACGGGCGCGGCTGGCATTCGAAGGTGCCGGCGACTACTATGTCGCCACCATCGAGGACAATGGGCGCGGCGGCCAGGGTTTCTTCGCCATCGCCAACCGCACCAGCGGCTTCGAGGAACATCCCAAGCTGCGCGACCATTTCGGTCTCAATATCATGCGCGAGCGCGCGCGCAAGATCGGCGGCCGTATCGATGTCGCCAACCTGCCTGCGGGCGGATTCCGCGTACGCCTGACCTTCCCGGTGCTCGCCGGCCGAGCCTGATGCCCATGAGCGATAGCAAACAAGTCTCCGTCCTCCTCGTCGACGACCATACCCTGTTCCGCAAGGGGCTGGCCGAGCTGCTCGAGCAACGCGGCGACATTAGGGTCGCTGGCATCGCCGGCAATGCCGATGATGCCATGCGCCTGTTCGCCGACACCCGGCCGGACGTGGTCATTACCGATCTCAACATGCCGCCGCACGGGGGCTTGGCGCTGTTGCGGCAAATCCGTGCCGAGGGCTGGCCGGGGCCGGTGCTGGTCCTGACGGTGTCCGATGCCGAGGAGGACCTCGCCGGCGCGCTGCGTGCAGGGGCACAGGGTTACCTGCTCAAGGACATGGAGCCGGACGATGTCGTCGATGCCGTGCAGCGTGCGGTGCGCGGCGAAACCGTGGTGGCACCGGCGATGACGCTCAAGCTGGTGCACCTGCTGCAGGGCGGCGGTGCGGCGACGGTCGACAAGGCCGATGCGCTGAAGCAGCTCACTACCCGCGAGTGCGAGATTCTCGACTACCTGGCCCAGGGGCTCTCCAACAAGGGGATTGCGCGCATACTCGACATCAGCCATGACACCGTCAAGTTGCACGTACGGCATATCCTGTCCAAGCTCAACCTCACTTCACGCGTCGAGGCGGCGGTATTCGCCATCGAGCACAAAACGGCACGGGCCACCAGGAAGCAGTAGAAAGTCGGCGCTGGCGGGACGCCGCTCCATGGCTTCCAATCCAGCGGTTCCCGCCTCGGCGCAGGGACCCTAAGGATGGAAGGCGAAAATCAGCTCGGCTTGAACCAGACCAGCTTCGGGTGCAGCTTGACCACCTCGCCGACCATGATCAGCGTCGGGGCCTTGAGTTGTGCCTTCACCGCCAGGTCCGGTAGCGTCGCCAGGGTGCCGGTGACGACGCGGTGATTTCGCGTCGTGCCCTGCTGAATGATCGCGGCGGGCCAGTCCGACGGCAGGCCATGCTTGATGAACTGCTCGCACAGATAGGGCAGGCCGTGCAGGCCCATGTAGACCACCACCGTCTGGCGCCGCCGTGCCAGGCCTTCCCAGTCGAGGTTCATGGTGCCGTCCTTGAGATGGCCGGTCACGAACACGCAAGCCTGGGCATAGTCGCGGTGGGTCAGGGGGATGCCGGCGTAGGCGGCAACGCCGGCGGCGGCGGTGATGCCGGGAACCACCTCGAAGGGGACGCCGTGGGCGAACAATGTTTCCACCTCCTCGCCACCACGGCCGAAAGTGTACGGGTCGCCGCCCTTGAGCCGCAACACGCTCTTGCCTGACTGTGCCAGCTTGACCAGCAGCAGGTTGAGGTCGTCCTGCGGCACGGAGTGGTGACCACGTTCCTTGCCGGCATAGATGCGCTCGGCATCGGGGCGCGCCAGTTCGATGATGTCAGGTGCGACGAGATTGTCATACACCAGCACATCGACCTCGCCGATGAGGCGGGCGGCACGTTGCGTCAGCAACTCGGGGTCGCCAGGGCCGGCGCCGACCAGGTAGACGGTGCCGGGTTGAGCGGGAGGGCGGGGCGTATAGCTCATCGGGTGTCAGGCGCAGCCGCCGCCGGCGCTGCCGCATGAGCCGCAGCCGCCTCCGCGGTTGCCACTGCCACTGCCACTGCCGCAGCCGCCGGCCATGGGGGCCGGCTCGTTGGGGTTGAAGAAGACAAACTGGAATTCGCCCGGGTTGAGCTCGACGAAGTCGAGCATGGCGCCGGCGAGCAGTTCGTGGCTGTGCGGAGCGATCAGCACGGTGACGCCAGAGCTCTCGACCTTGACGTCGTTTTCGCGCTCCTCGTCGAAACCCATGCCGTAGGCAAGCTCGCCATCCTCGTCGATCTTGGCCGCGATGCGCAGACCCAAGGAAGTGTCTTCACCAGGCTCCTGCTGGCTCTCGGCGGCGCGGCGGATCTGCTCGGCAGCGGTTTCGGTTATTTTGAACATGGGTGGTTCTCCGGTTGGTCTCGTTGCGCCCTGTACGCGTTCACCGTGCGCACGAATTGCACGAAGCGTGCCGGCCAGTCGCAGCCGGCAGTCGCACGAAGGTGGGTGTAGGAAGCGAGCAGGTTCTTGTAGATGATGCCATCGTGCTTGCCGTCAACCCCGTAGCCGCGCTGGACGATGTAGGCGAAGGTGGTGTCGGCAGGCAGATTCTCGATGCTCGAATAGTGGAATTCGTGTGCGTGCAGCAGCGGCCGGTCGGCGCTGGGCCCGACGTGTTGCCAGGGGTGCGCCGCGTTCGGCTGCAGCATGACGTAGCCGCGGCCGATCGGCTTTTCGTGCATGACGATGTCGCCGGCAATGGCACCGACCATGCGGCGGCGCTGGCCCTTCCACGCTATGGAGCGGGCAAGGTACATGAGGCCGCCGCATTCGGCGTAGGTTGGCAGGCCGGTTTCCACGGCGTCGAGTATCTCGGCGCGCAGCGTGGCATTGGCCTCGAGCTCGTCCATGAAGCTTTCGGGAAAACCGCCGCCAATGAACAGGCCATCGCAGTCAGGCAGGTGGGCATCGCGACAGGCGTCGAAGGGCACCAGTTCGGCGCCGGCGGCACGCAAAGCCTCGAGGTCATCGGCGTAATAGAAGCCGAAAGCAGCATCACGGGCGATGGCGATGCGCACCGGCGCTTCGCCCGAGGCGCGCAGGGGCAGCGGATGGGGCAGTGCGGTCGTGGTTGCGGTCGCCGCGAGCAGGCGATCGAGGTCAACCTGTTGCGCGACCACTTGGGCGATTTCTGCCACGTGGCGTTCGGCGGCACCGGTTTCGTTGGCCGGCATCAGGCCGAGGTGGCGCTCGACCAGGGCGAGGCGCGCGTCCTCCTGCACGGCGCCGATCACCGGCACGTCGGTGTAATGCTCGATCACTGCGCGCAACTTGGATTCGTGGCGATGGCCGCCGAGGCGGTTGAGGATCACGCCGGCGATGTTGATGTCGGGGTCGAAGGCTTGGTAGCCGAGAATTAGCGGTGCAATGCCGCGCGTCATGCCTCGGGCGTCGAGGACGAGAATGACCGGCAGGTCGAGCAGCCGCGCCAGGGCGGCATTGCTGTTGGAGCCCTTGAGATCGAGGCCATCGTAGAGGCCCTTGTTGCCTTCGACCAGGCAGACATCGGCATCGTAGCCGTGGCGAGCGAACTGGGCGCGGATCTCGTCGTCGGGGGAGAGGAAGAAGTCGAGGTTGCAGCAGCTGTTGCCGGCGGCCAGACCCAGCCACAGCGGGTCGATGTAATCGGGACCCTTCTTGAACGGCTGCACCGAAAGTCGGCGCTGGCGCAGCGCCGCCGCGAGCCCTATGCTGAGCGTGGTTTTGCCGGAGGACTTGTGCGCGGCCGAGACGAGAAAGCGATGCATGGATCTGTCCATGTGTCGTCGGCTCGCGCGACGGGCGGCCGCATGGCGGCTCCCGTCGGCGGGTTCGATTAGTCGAAGGCGTGGCCGGCGTCTTGCAGCTTGGCCAAGTCGTCCTGCGGCAGGAAGCTCAGCACCCGCACGCCGACCACCGTCAGGGTGAAGCCGATGCCGAGGCCACCGAGGCTGAGCAGGATTTCCGGCAGGCTCGGCACATAGGTGCCAATGGCGCCATCGAAGAATGTGCTGGTGACTTCCATGCCCGGGAACATCTCCAGCGGGAAGGCTTGGCCGCCGATGATGAAAACATAGAGCTGGCAGAGACCGCCGATGATGGTCAGCACGGCAGCGGCGCTGACCGCGTTGGCCTTCGGCCAGATTCCTGGATGGTAGAGCAGGAACAACGGCAAGAGTGTGCCGAGCACCACGTAGCCGCCCCAGAACAACAGCGGGTAGATGCCGCCACTGACCAGGATGAAGTGCTCGAAGGCGACTTCCTTGGCGTAGTAGATGTTGGTCAGGTGATAGACGATGACGAAATAGAGCACGGCGGCGATGAAGGTGGCGAGCAGGTTCTTCAGTCGCTGGCGCACCGCCGGGTGCAGTTCCATGTTGTTCCAGGCGTACATCGACCGCTGCACCAGCAGGAAGACAGCCAGGCCCCAGGCGAAGGACATGATGATGAACATCGGCGCGAGAATCGCCGACTGGTAGGCCTGGCGGGCGACGATGAAGCCGAAGATCGAACCGGTGCCGGTGGTCATCACCAGACGCCAGACGAAGGCGGAGACGCCGGCTGCCTTGGAATAGTCGTGCATGCGACGGTCCATCAGGGTCCAGATGTACAGTCCGACCAGACCGAAGAACACGGGATAGAGAATCATGTTCCAACCGAACACCGAGGTCAGGTTGACGTGCGTCGCGGCGATGAGGACGCGGTCGGCACGTCCCAGGTCGAGCATGATGATGGCGAGGCCGGCAGCCAGCATGATGATCGCCAGCATGGCGGACAGCGGTCCGCGCGGCTTGTAGACCTTCTTGCCGAAGACGGTGCCGATGGATGCGACGTTGAGCACGCCCGAGGCAGCGACGATCAGGAAGATGCCGAAGACGTGGGGCAGGCCCCAGAACACCTGGTTGGTCATGCCGGTGACGACGTGGCCAGAGTGCTCCATGTAGTACGCGGCGCCGGCGCCGAGGGCGCTGACCAGGCCGCCGAGTGCCAGCAGGATGTAGAACAGGCGTTCTTCCGCAGGGGAATGTTGCTCGAGGTTCATGGCCGTCAGATTCCTTGGTAGCGCACGCCAAGATCGAGCTTGAGATCGGCGCGGACCTGGGTGGTGGTGACTTGCGCGACACGCCGTGAAATTTCGCTGTTCGGGTCGTTGAGGTCGCCGAAGAGCATGGCGTTGTGGCCTTCTTTGGTGCAGGTTTCGACGCAGGCCGGGATCTGGCCCTTGTCCACGCGAT
This sequence comes from uncultured beta proteobacterium, assembly GCA_963709555.1. Lineage (GTDB taxonomy): Bacteria > Pseudomonadota > Gammaproteobacteria > Burkholderiales > Rhodocyclaceae > Sulfurisoma. Next base: position 455,304 of record CAVPWR010000008.1, read on the forward strand.
GGACGCAGAAGGTGCAGGATTCGACGCAACCCTGGCCGCGCGGAACTTCCGGATTCTGTTCGGTCAGCGGCTGGTGCACGAAGGAGCGCGCCTTGTAGGGGCAGGCCAGCATGCAGTAGCGACAGCCGATGCAGATGTGGCGGTCGACCAGCACGATGCCGTCGGCACGCTTCATCGAGGCGCCGGTGGGGCAGACATCGACGCAGGGCGGATTGGCGCAGTGTTGACAGAGCATCGGCAACGAATGGCTGCGGCCGGTCTTGACTTCCTTGATGTCGATCTTGCGGATCCACTGCGCTCCCTGACGCGCATCCTTGACGGTCTCGTTGATGCCGTTCTCGGTGGCGCAAGCCTTGACGCAGTCATTGCAGCCGGAGGTACATTTGGTGGTGTCGATCAGCATGCCCCAGCGCACGGCCTTGCTTGCAGCTTCGCCGGCGGGGCGCGGCGGGGTGTTGGCCTGGGAGACCTGGACGAGGTGGATGCCCGGAGCGATGGCGGCAAGGCCGCCAGCCGCGGCAACGGCACCGATGAAGTTGCGCCGGGAAGCGCCCTCGGGGGGCGTAACTTTCTCGGTGTGATTGCGCTCGCTCATTGCTTCGCTCCCGCAGTGCTGGCGTGATCCGCCGGGGCTGTCCCCTTGGCTTTGTAGTTGGCCTTGGGCTGGTGGCAGTCCCAGCAGTCGAGCTTCACCGCCGCATAGGTGTGACAGCTTTGGCAGAAGTTCTCATTGGAGCCGAGCACCGAACCCGTCTTCTTGCTGGCGTGGCACTCGATGCAGCCATTGAGACTGGTCTTCATGCCGCGCACGCCGTCGCGCATCGTCTTGTCGCGCGTGTGCTTTAGCATGTCCATGTGATTGCGCCGCATCTCCTCGACGGGCGCCACACACTTGCCCGGATTCTCGATGGTGATCGTGGGCTTCGGAACGCGGCTCTCGCCGGCGACAGCCCCTGTGGTGACCAGGGCTGCGACGGCGGTGAGCACGCCAACAGCAAGACGGAAGGTGCGCAGCATGGCTCGCTCTATTGTTGGTTACTCGCCCAGACCCATCTGGATGTAGCCGGTTGGGCAGACATCGTGGCAGATGTGGCAGCCAATGCACTTGTCGTAGTCGGTGGCGACATAGCGACCCGTGGTGGCTTCGGTCTTCTTGACCCGATAGACGGCGGTTTGCGGGCAATACACGACGCAGTTGTCGCACTCGAAGCACATGCCGCAGCTCATGCAGCGCTTGGCCTCGCCAATGGCCTGCTTCTCGTCGAGGGGGTCGAGGCGCTCTTCGAAGTTGCCGAGCGCTGATTCCTTGTTGAGATGCGTGATATGGCGTTTATTGCGGGCCGTGTATTGGAAGTGGCCGAGGAACAACTCGTCGTGCGGAATGACGTAGCGGTCGGAACGGTTCTCGTAGTTGTGCACGGCGACCTTGCTGCTGTCGGTGCCACGCAGCGGCTCGTGCGTCTCCTCTATGGTCTGGCCCTTTTCGACCAGCTTGCGCATCAGGTCGAAAACATGCACGTCAATCTTCGGACGCCGGCCAGCTTCGATGCCCAAGAGGAACTGGTCGATGCCGTCGGCGGCAATGGCGCCGTGGCCGATGGCAGTGGTCAGCAGGTGCGGACGGATGACGTCGCCGCCGGCATAGACGCCCGGCTTGCCCTGTACCGCGTAGGCCTTGTCGGTCGTGATGGTGCCCTTGCCATTGTTGAACACTTCCAGGCCGGTGAAGTCGATGGCCTGGCCGATGGCGGAAACGATCAGGTCAGCCGGCAGATCCTTTTCGCTGCCCTCGATCTTCTTGATCTCGAGGCGGCCACCAACCATCTTGGCCTCGCACTGGCAGACGCGCAGGGCCGTGGCGCGGTTGTTGGCGTCCTTCACCACGGCGACCGGCATCCAGCCGCCCATGATGTCGATGCCTTCAGCCTGGGCGTGCTCGATTTCCGGCTTGCTGGCCATCATCTTGTCGACCGGGAAGACCGAGGTCAGCACGACATCGGCGCCCTGCCGCATGGAAATGTCAGCGACGTCCTGGGCCATCTGGCCGGCGATCGCACCTTCCCAGTCAGTCGGCTTGGAGGTCGTGATGTGGCCAAGACGGCGGGCGACGGTTGCGACGTCGATCGAGGTATCGCCACCACCGACAACCACGACGCGTTTGCCTACATGCTTGAGGCGGCCGTCGTTGAAGGCCTTGAGGAATGAAGTTGCGGTCACGACGTTGCTGACGTTCTCGGTGCCTTCGACAGGCAGCGGACGGCCGCCCTGGGCGCCCATGCCGAGGAACACGGCATCGAAGTCCTTGTTGATCTGGTCCATCGAGATGTCGGTGCCGACGCGGCACTTCAGCTTGACTTCAACACCCAGATTGAGGATGCGCTGGATTTCGGCGTCGAGAACGTCGCGCGGCGTGCGATAACCGGGAATGCCGTAACGCATCATGCCGCCGAGGAATTCGTGGTCGTCGAAGATGGTGACCGAATGGCCCTTGAGGCTGAGTTGGTAGGCAACCGACAGGCCGGCCGGACCACCGCCGAGGACGGCGACCTTCTTGCCGGTGAGCTTCTCCGGCTTCTTGAATTGCAGGTTGTTCGTGATCGCGTACTCGCCGAGGAAGTGCTCGACGGAGTTGATGCCGACGTGGTCCTCGACCATGTTGCGGTTGCAGCCGGTCTCGCACGGCGCGGGGCAGACGCGGCCCATGACGGCGGGCAGCGGGTTGGCCTCGGTCAGGCGACGCCAGGCATATTCCTGCCAGGGCATGATGGGCTTGCCGTCGGCACCCATCGGCGGCTTTTCGACACCACGGACGATGTTAAGGTAGCCGCGGATGTCCTCGCCTGACGGACAGGAACCCTGGCACGGCGGGGTCGACTGGACATAGGTCGGGCACTTGTGCGTCCAGCCGGCGCTGAAAATCTGATCCTGCCAACGCTTGAACTTGGTATCGCCGTCCTTGTACTTGCGGAAGGTCAACTTCTCGGTTTGGGTATCGGTCGTGGCTGACATCATCGTCTCCGTAATAATCGTTGTATATATCCGGTACTTCTTTTACTGCTCGTCGCCGAGCTTGATGGCCGTGCTGACCAGCTGATGCACGCCGCCAACCAGGCGCATGTTGAAACCGTAGTAAGGCAGGACCTTGGTGAACTGTGCCTTGCAGATGGCGCAGATCGTCGCCATGAAATTCACGCCGTCGTGATCGGCAATCTGCTTGAGTGCTTCCATCCGGGGCAACGCACCCTTGATGCGCAGGTCCATCAGTTCGTCGGTGAGGACGCCGCCGCCGCCGCCACAGCAGAAAGTCTTGTCGCGGATGGTCGAGGCTTCCATCTCCACATAGTTGTTCGCCACCGCCTTGATGATGTTGCGCGGGATGTCGAACTGGCCGCCGGCGTAATCGCCCATGCGCGACGCACGGGCCACGTTGCAGGAATCGTGGAAGGTGATTATGCGGTTGTCGTTGAGCGACTTGTCGAACTTGAGGCGGCCCTGCTGAATCAGGTCCCAGGTCACCTCGCAGATATGCGAGGGTTGCTTGTAGTTCGGATCCAGCTGCTTTTGCAGCTCGATGGCGAAGGGGTCGTTGCCGCCGGCGCCAATGCCGGTCAGCGTGTTCCAGAAGGCGTAGGCTGCCCGCCAGGCGTGGCCGCACTCGCCGACGACAATGCGCTTGACGCCGAGTTCAAGTGCCGCTTCGCGGACACGCAGCGCGATCTTGCGCAGTTGGTCGTAGTTGCCGATGAACATGCCGAAGTTGCCGGCCTCGGAAGCTTTCGAGGACAGTGTCCAGGAGATACCGGCGGCATGGAAGACCTTGCCGTAGCCGATCAGGCTCTCGATGTGCGGTTCGGCGAAGAAGTCGGCCGAGGGGGTGACCAGCAGAACTTCGGCACCGTGCACGTCGAGCGGATACTTGACGTCGACACCGGTTGCGTCCTTGACGTCCTCTTCCAGTCCTTCCAGGGTGTTTTCCAGCGCCGGGCCGGGCAGGCCGAGGTTGTTGCCGATCTTATGGACCTTGCCGATGATCTCGTTCGAGTACTTCTGACCGTAGCCGACGTGATCGAGAATTTCACGACCGGCCATGGTGACTTCGGCGGTATCGATGCCGTAGGGGCAGAACAGAGAGCAACGCCGGCACTCCGAGCACTGCCAGTAGTAGTTGAACCAGTCGTCGAGGATTTCCTTGGTCAGATCCTTGGCGCCGACCAAGCTGGGGAACAGCTTGCCTGGCAGGGTGAAATAGCGGCGATAGACGCTGCGCATCAGCTCCTGGCGCGCCACCGGCATGTTCTTGGGATCCGCGGTGCCGATGAAGTAGTGGCACTTGTCGGTGCAGGCGCCGCAATGGACGCAGGAGTCCATGAACACCTTGAGCCCGCGATACTTGCCGAGAAGATCGCCCATCTTGGCGATTGCCTTGTCGTGCGTTACCTGCCAGTCATCGTCGAGCTTGCCCTGAAAGCCGATGGCCTCCTGGATCTTCTCGCTGGCGACGTAGGACTTGGAACCGGCCATCGACTCCGGCTGCAGAGCCGGGATGGTCGGGAACTCGCGGTACGCAGGTGCTTTGATTTCTGGGCCGGCCACGTTCTGATCTCCTCCTGGTGGGCCTTCTTATTTTCCGTCTAACTCAGTCGCCCAGGCCGCGATGTGACGTGCTTCGCGCGGGTTATCCACTTGGTTTCGGGTCGGGCTGAAGAAGATGCCCGGTGCGTGCAGCAGCTTGCTGATCGGGAAAACGATCATCAGCAGCGCCACCAGCGCCAAGTGAATGTAGAGGCCGGGATGCTCGGGTAGCGGCTGGATTTCCAGGCGCATCAGGCCGAGGAAGAAAGCCTTCACGGCGACGATGTCGGTATGCATGACGAACTTCATCAGCAGGCCGGTGACGGCGATGCCGAGCAGCAGGGCCAGCATCAGGTGATCGGAGGGGGTCGAGATGTAGCGGATGCGTTCGACCAGGAAACGGCGCGCCCAGAGGCCGCCAAGACCGGCAGCCATGGCGAAACCGGCATAGAGGCCGAAAGGCTGGATCAGCGCGACCCAGGTCCACACCGGCTCGGTGAAATAGCGCAGATGGCGGGCGAGAACCAGGAACAGGCCCATGTGGAACATCCAGCCGAAGACCCAGATCCACAGATTGGCTTTGAACAGGCTTTCGAAGAGGGCCACTTCACGGAACATGCGGAAAACCATGCCGCCTGTCGTCGTCGGCGCGGGCGTCGTGGGAATCAGCAGCGGCGCCGGCGTGCGCGCGAAATCGGCGATCTTGTAGATCAGACCGACGACGAGCAATGCGCTCGCTGCGTAAAAGAGTATCGCGAAAAAGTAGGTCGCGGCAGTCATGGTCGGCCCTGGCTTGGCAATTTACGTCGGCAAAAAACGCTCAACTTTTCGACTTCGGCTTGCACACCGGAATGCCTTGCGGCATTCCGGGGCTAGCAGCGGACCGTCACCCGAATTCGTACTCCGGCGCCAATGCGCGGAAGAGGCAGCTTCGGCTGTCGGTCCGCCTGAGACGGACAACAGGCAGCGGTCAGACGCAGCCGGTGGGCTTCGCCAGGCCGGCGATCTTGCAAGCCTGCTTGGCCGGGCCGTAGGGGAACAGCTCGTACAGATACTGGCTGTTGCCCTTTTCCGCGCCGAGTTTCTTGCCAATGGCCTTGGTCAGCACGCGAACTGCCGGTGCGATCTGGAACTCGTTGTAGTAGTCGCGCAGGAAGTTGAGGACTTCCCAGTGCTGCTCGGTCAGAGTGACGTTCTCCGTCTGGGCCAGATAGACCGCGACGTCTTCATTCCACTCGGCGAGGTTGACCAGGTAACCTTCTTCGTCCACTTCGTAGGACTTGCCATTCACTTCGATCATAGCCATTACAGTGTCTCCTTGATTGATTTATGTAACTTGGTGGGCGGGGATTACAGCCAGGACTGGTTGGTCTTGTTGTCAGCGACGAGATCAACGAAACCGGCGTAATCGACGGTGGCGACGCCTTCGGTGACGCGGTCGGCGATGCCGCGGGCTTCGAGATCGGCCTGCAGGGCGTAGACCTTGAACTTGGCCATGGCGGCCTTGAGCTTGGGTTCAAAGGCGTTGCCCTTGGTGGCGGCATAGACGCCGTCCTCGATCAGGAGGATGGCACCACCGTCGGCAGTGGTCAGCACGGTGTCCAGAGAATTGCGGTCCAGCGGGGACTTGTTGATGATGTGCAGCATGCTATTTCCCTTAGAACGACAGGAGGACGTCCTGCTCCTCCATCAGTTTGCCAAGTTCGGCGCGACTCACGACTTGCACCGGTACGCACAGGTCCTCGGCGGTGAAGCCGCGGGCCGCCATGGACTCCTGATCGACATAGAGTTTGTTGATGTCGTAGTCGTCAAGCGCACCGTAGGTCTTCTCGAAACCCTTGACCTCGATGCCCTTGGTCTGGTGACCCTTCTTGAGTTGATAGACGCCGTCGTCGAGGAATGCCATCGAGCAATCCTGGTCGAAGGCGGCGGCAATCAGCACCACTTCAAGCGACTCCAGGGCGTAGATCGTGCCGTAGGGCGCCTTGCGGTTGACGAACATGAATTTCTTGATATCGCTCATGGTCATCCCCCTTAATCGCCGAACACGACGATGCGATCGGCCTGAATGCCGGCCTCGATCAGCTGACCAAGACCGGAGATGCGGAAGCCGGGCGCCAGATTGGTGGCGTCCTTGCCGTTGCGCTTCGCCTCGCCTTCGTCAACGATGCCGCGACGCTGGGCGGCGGCAACGCAGACCACCATGTCAAGCTCGCTATTCTGGGCCAGCTTCGACCAGCGACTGACGATGTTGCGGTCGTCCTGCGGCGGCGTCGTCAGACGAGTCGCATTGTTAACACCATCGTGATAGAAGAACACGCGAAACACCTCATGCCCCTTCGCCAGCACCGCCTTGGTGAAATGATAGGCGCTGTCGGAGGCCTGATGTGTGTAAGGCCCCTCGTTGACCACAATCGAAAATTTCATTGCGCAATACCCTCTCTAATCCTTAGAAGCGGACGTGGGCCGACGCGTTGAGGTTGGCACGCGAACCGCGCCAGTCATCGATCAGGTACTTGGTGAAGGTCAGGCCGGTCTTCTCGAAGAAGCGCGGCCAGCCGATGCGGTCGATCCAGTCGGCCAGACGCTCCCACGGGCGGGCATCGGCCTTGTAGGCCTTGATGATGTCGCCGACGACCTTGTTCACTTCGGGCCAGCGCGGAGCGTTGTTGGGCAGGCCGGAGGCAACCATTTTCATGATTTGCGGCTTGCCGCGGGCATTGGCGTTCTTGCCGCCGACCCAGATCGCCAGCTTGGAGTGCTCGGGATCGTTGATCTGCATGGGCGGGCAGGGGGGATAGCAGGCGCCGCAGCAGATGCACTTCTTCTCATCGACTTCCAGCGAGGGCTTGCCGTTGACCAGGGCGGGGCGGATGGCCGCGACCGGGCAGCGGGCCACGACGGCCGGACGTTCGCAGACGTTGGCAACGAGATCGTGGTTGATCTTCGGCGGCTTGGTGTGCTGGATGATCACGGCGATGTCGGCCTGGCCGCCGCAGTTGATTTCGCAGCAGGACGTCGAGAGGTGCAGGCGGTTCGGCATCTCTTCGTTCTTGAACTCGTGGTAGAGCTCGTCCATCATCGACTTGACCACGCCGGAGGCGTCGGTGCCGGGGATGTCGCAGTGCAACCAGCCCTGGGTGTGGGCGACCATCGACATGGAGTTGCCGGTGCCGCCAACAGGGAAACCGTTCTTCTCCAGTTCGGCAATCAGCGGATCGACCTTCTTCTGGTCGGCGACGATGTATTCGATGTTGGAGCGGATGGTGAAGCGGACATAACCTTCGCCGAGTTTGTCGGCGATGTCGCACAGCGTGCGGATGGTGTAGGTGTCCATCTGGCGCTGGGTGCCGGCGCGGACGGACCAAACCTGATCACCGGAGTGGGCGACGTGGTGCAGGACACCGGGACGCGGACGATCGTGATATCTCCAGTTACCCTTGTTCTTTACAAGGGTCGGGTGCATGTAAGGGGTGGCATCAGGTACACCACTTTCGACTGCTCGACGCTGAGCTTGAGCCATTTTTGTCTCCGAAAATGTCGGTATTGGAATTAGGGGTATTTATACGCCACTACGCCCGGCGGGTTTGAGCCCGCCAGGGGTAGCATCCGAATATTTACGCAGCAGCCTTCTTGGCCTTGATCTTGGCCACTTCCTCGTCCCAGTCGCCCGTGTTGACGTAGGGGTTCATGCGCGGGTTGTTGACCATGTTGGCGTCGATATCGAGACCGATGCCCTCCAGGAAGTTCACCAGGCCGATACGCTCGATCATCTCGCCGGTACGCTCGTGCTCCAGCGCGTTTTCGGCGAAGAAGTCGATGATGGACTGGGCCAGTTCAACCAGGCCTTCGTAATCCTCGTCCTTCTCGAGCTTCATGAAGGGGATGATCATGGTGCCCATCAGGCTGCCGATCTTCAGGTGGCTCTTGCCGCCGACCAGAATCGAGGCGCCCTTGTCCTTGCCCGGAGCCAAGGCGCCGGTCATGACGTTCACGCAGTGCATGCAGCGCACGCAGTCCTTGTTGTCGATCTCGAGGCACTGGGCATCATTGAGCGCGACGGAGGAGATGTGGGCGGCCTTGTTGACGTCCTTGGCATCCTTGATCTGCAGGGCCTTGGTCGGGCAGCGCGAGACGACGTCGTTGACCAGCTCGTTCATGCCATGCTTGGCGAACCACTTCTTGCCCAGCTCGTTGTCGGTGCGCATGTTGTCACGCCAGGTGCCGATCACGGCCATGTCGGCACGGTGAATGGCGTTCATGCAGTCGTTGCCGCAGCCGGAGAACTTGAACTTGAACTTGTAGGGCAGGGCCGGACGATGGATGTCGTCGAGGAAGGTGTTGACCACCATCTTCTGCGCCTTGGCTTCGTCGAAGCAGGACTGCTCGCAGCGGGCCGCGCCGACGCAGGACATCGAGGTACGCACGGCCGGGCCGGCGCCACCCATGTCGAAGCCCATTTCGTTGATGGCGTCGAAGGCCGGCTGGACGTTTTCGGTGGTGCAGCCCTGCAACATGATGTCGCCGGACTGGCCGTGCAGCGCGATGAGGCCCGAGCCGTATTTGTCCCAGATGTCGCAGAACTTGCGCAGGGTGCCGGTATCGTAGTGCATGCCGGGGGGCGGCATGATACGGAGGGTGTGGAACTCGGCGGCGTCCTTGAAGACGGCTTCGCCTTTGTCGTCCTTGATTTCGGTGAAGCGGGGGATCACGCCACCGCCGTAGCCGATGACGCCGACGGTGCCGCCCTTCCAATAGCCCTTGCGGGTCTTGTAGGAGTGCTCGAGGTGCCCGAGCACGTCGACCATGTAATCCTTATCCTTGGCAAGGCGCTTGAGGCCGGTGACGAAGCTCGGCCACGGGCCCTTCTCAAGCTCGTCCAGGTTGGGGGTGGGATGCATTTTCTTGGCCATTCGAGTTGTCTCCTCTGTTTGGACTATTAAAGTAACGGCGAAGAATACACTACTCAACGCCCTTACTCAGGTTCGGCGATGCAGGGTGCAGCGATATTACGAAAAGGTTAGCTAGGGTGCCATACTCCACGAAGGTAAATTATGCACCTTAAAGGGAGTAGAGTTACCTACCCGAAAGGAGTATATCCTTCCACGCCCATCCGGTGATGGCCGGGCGGACGCGAGCAGTGAGATAGTGCGCGCCAGCAGAACACCCAACCGAAAGAGTTATTGTGGACAAAATTATCAGCCTTGACAAGTTCCGGGTGCCGATCGGCAATCAGGAAATCGAATTGCAGCAGATGGAGTATGAAGCCGGCGGCATGCCGATGCTGCGCATCCGCATCCGGGAACGTACCCGTTTCACCATCTTCGATATCGACCCGGTTACTGCCGAACACTGGGCAAAGGGCATGGCGGAGTGGGCCGCCGCCCAGCCGCGCTAATTACCAGGGGGAACAAGACGATGGCTAATCCCGGTGACGAACTAAAGGCCGACGCGATCGACCTGGTCTTCGCCTTGCGTGGTCGTGCCGTCATGGCCGATTATGCCGACCGCCTGCGCGGCGAACTGGTGCGTTGCCTGCCGTGGCTGGCCGAGGAGGTGCGGGCCGGTGTACACCCGCTGGGCGGACTGTCGGAGGGCGTGGGCGAGCATTATCTTTCCGGGCGCTCGAAACTGACGCTGCGCGTGCCGCGCGAGCGGGTCGAACAGGCGCAGGCACTCAGTGGTCAGCGACTCGATCTTGGCGGGACTGCCGAGGTGGGGCACCTATCCCTGCGCGAACTCTCGCCGGCGGCGGTGCTGTATTCGTCGTTCGTGTCGTACGGCATGGCGGACGAAGCCGTGTTCATGACCGAGTGCCATCGCGAAGTCGAGGGCTTGGGTTTTCGGCATGTGCGCCTTATCTGTGGCAAGGCGCGGCGATCGGCTGGCGACAGCGCCGAGGTGTTCGGCTTCAGCCTGATGGTGCATGGCTTGTCGGCGGCGGAGTCGCTGCGATTGCAGTCGAGTGGCCTCGGTGGTTTGCGCCAGAGCGGTTGTGGCATTTTTGTTCCGCACAAATCGATTGCCGCAGTGGATGACGCTTGATAGCTCAGGCAAAGGCTTGCGACAAGTAGAATATGCGCCGTGACCGGCACCACTGCCGTGATGGCTCTTCCGGCAACGGCTGTTACTCACTGCAATTCGTTTTCATTCATCAACAACCCATCAAAGGAGAATCTCGATGCCTTACGTGATCAACGGAGTCGAAAAAGAAACCGATGCTGACGGCTTCCTGCTCGAAGCCGACCTGAGTGATGAGGCGATGGACGCCATCGCCGCCGCTCAGGGCCTTACGCTTACCGACGAGCACCGCGCCGTTATCAACTATCTGCGCCAGAAGTTCACGGAAGACGGTCACACGCCGAACCTGCGCAACCTGATGAAGGGTTTGGAGGACGATGGCGTGCTGAGCGAAGTGTCCAGCGCCAAACTGTTCGACCTCTTCCCGGACGGCGGTGCCGCCAAGCAGGGTGTCAAGGTTGCCGGCCTGACGAAGCCTTTTGGCAAGGGCGGCTATTGATTAAATCCCCCCGGCCCCCTTTCACGAAAGGGGGAGCCTGCTTGCTCGCTGCGCTCGGTTGTTACGGGTTCCGGTGGCAAGCGGTGGAGCGGTTTGCGCCTTCGGCGCGTGCCGCCTTGCCTTGGGGCGGCCCGGCGGAAAAGCTGCATCTCACTCGCACAGAATAGTCTCCCACCATGGCCGTCCGCGTTTTCAACCAGTTCCACACCAAGGGTGCCCGCTCGTCCAAGATGCTCGCCTCGGTCGTGGCGATGCTCGCCTGGAAGCTGGCGATCGAGTCGATCAAGCGGATGCGCAAGGCCTATTACGACATCGACGCCGGCAAGCCCTACTTCGATTTCGTTTGCGAATTCCTGGTGTTCCTCGCCCACGCGGCAGACCGCATCGCCTATCGCTCGCTCGACACCGGGCAGCGCGTCGAATTCACCACGGCGCTGGCGATCCGGCTGGCCGAGATGGTCGAGGAAAGCCACGAAGCCCTGCTCGGCAGCGCCGAAGCCGGCGTCGCCCAGCGGGCTTTCATCGATTTGTTCAACCGCCGCGGCGCCGACTACGGCGAGTACGACTACGGTCCGACCGGGCCCGACTTCGGCTTCAAACGCATGTTCGCCTCTGCGCTGCGCGAGATCCTGCCGGAGAAGGACAAGCTATGGGTCATCGACCAGGCCATGGACATCGAAGCGCCCGACGCCATCAAGGCGCTGGAAAAAGCCATGGCCGGCCTCTTCGGCGGCGAGGCGGCCGGACCGGCCGGCGCGCCGGAGCGAGCCAAGGCCCAGACCAGCAGCGGCATGGGCGGAGAGTGATGGCCATGGGTACCCAGAATACTTCCCCCTTCGATCTCGACAACGCCATCGCCTACGCCGCGTGGCGCGAGAAAAAGTCGGCGCTGGCGCCACGGCGGCTCGAGGACATCGTCGTCGAGATCAATGATCCGCGGGCGCTGACAGACGCCGAACGCGCGCGCATCGTCGCGCTTTGCGCCAACGCCAACATGGCGATCTATGTCGGCAAATCGGGCAGCGATCCCGACAAGGAAATCCCCCGCAAGCTCGGCCTGCAGCTCGGCCTGAAGACGCTCGACGGCCATTGGCTCACCGACAACGACGGCATCTCGCCGCTGTCGGTGCGTGGCGCCGAGGAACGCGGCGAGCGCAAGGAATTCATACCCTACACCGACAAGCCGATCCGCTGGCACACCGACGGCTACTACAACGTGCCGGAACGCACCATCCGCGGCCTGATCCTGCACTGCGTGCACAGCGCGGCGAGCGGCGGCGACAACCAGCTGCTCGACCACGAGCTCGCCTACATGCTGCTGCGTGACGAGAACTCCGATCACATCCGCGCCCTGTCGCAGCCCGACGTCATGACCATCCCGGCCCGCACCGACGATGATGGCATCGCCCGCCCCGACCAGGCGGGGCCCGTGTTCTCCGTCGATGCCGGCGGCTTCCTCCACATGCGCTACACCGCGCGCACCAAGAGCATCCTGTGGAAGGCCGACGCGGCAACCAAAGCTGCGGTGGCGGCACTGGAGCGCATCCTGGCGCAGCCGACGCCGTGGACCCTGCACGGCCGCCTCGAGCCCGGCATGGGCCTGGTCTGCAACAACGTGTTGCACGATCGCAGCGGCTTCACCGAAACCCCGCAACAGCGCCGCCTGCTTTACCGCGCGCGCTATTACGAGCGCGTGGCCGCCTAGGCGGGCTCGACTCTGCCCTATAATCGACCGATCCCTTCCGGATCGCACGCCGTGGGCACACTCTCTCCAGACCTCGAAAAGAAGCTCGGCATGGCCGTCGAGCGCATGCCCGCTTTCCCGAAAAGCGTGCAGAAGATCCTCGAGATGACGCGCAACATCAACTGCCTGCCCAAGGACCTGGTCGGCGTCATCGAGAAGGATCCGGTGATGACCATGAAGGTATTGAAGGTCATCAATTCGGCCTACTACAGCCTGCCGAACAAGATCACCTCGGTGAGCCAGTCGGTGGTCTATCTCGGCCTCAACACCGTCAAGAACCTGGCGCTGGCCTTCGCCGCCGTCGGCATCCTGCCGCGGATGAACGCGGCCGGTTTCGACATCCAGCGCTACCTGCTGCACTCGCTGACCACCGCCGCCATCGCGCGCCAGCTCTGCAACCAGTACGCCAAGGGCGAGGCCGATCCCGGTGACTGCTACATCGCCGGCCTGCTGCACGACTTCGGCAAGGTCGTGCTGGCGCAGTATCTCGCCCCCGAATTCCGCGAGGTTCTGACGCGCGCCTACGGCATGGATGGTTCCGGCGGCATGCCGCTGCACGTGGCCGAACGCGAGATCATCGGCGTCGATCATGGCTTCATCGGCGCCAGGCTGGCCGAGCGCTGGCAGTTCCCTGAGCACCTGGTCGACGTGATCCGCCATCACCACAGCGAGGACCACGCGCCCGACGCGATGATGGAATGCCTGCGCGTCGCCAACCAGATCAGCCGCATGCGCGAGCTCGGCGACGCCGGCAATCCGTGGCTCGGCGACGAACCCTGCGCCGCGCCGGCGCGCTTCGGCGAGGATCTGGAGCAGGTGGCGCTGTCGCTGGGCGACCTGCAGAAGATCGTCGACGACGCCATGGCGTTCGCCCAGGTCGGGGCCGAGAGATGAAGGTCAGATTCTGGGGCGTGCGCGGCTCGATTCCCTCGCCGGGGCCGCATACCGTGCGCTACGGCGGCAATACCACCTGCATCGAGGTGCGCAGCGACGACGACACGCTGATCATCCTCGACGGCGGCACCGGCATCTTCGCCCTGGCGCAAAGCCTGCTCAAGCGACTGCCGGTTGCGGCCAACATCTTCATCACCCACACCCACTGGGACCATATCCAGGGACTGCCCTTCTTCACGCCGCTCTACATTCCGGGCAACAGCGTGACCATCCATGGCGCCTACGACATCATCTCCGGCCAGGGCATCGGCCAGGTGATGGACGTGCAGTTGCAGTACAGCTATTTCCCTATCCGCGAGGCCGAACTGCGCGCAGCCATGCACTACGAGACGCTGACCGTCGGCGTGCCGGTCGCCGTCGGCGATGCCTCCGTCACCAGCACCCTGCTCAACCACCCGGTCATCAACCTCGGCTATCGCATCGACTGCAACGGCAAGTCGGTGTTCTTCACCGGCGATCACGAGCCCGAACTCAACATCTACGAGCCCGAGGACGAGGGTTACCACGAATACCAGCAGCATATCGAGGAAAAGCAGGCCGGCATCGAGGCGGCGATGCGGGGCGTCGACGTGCTGATCGTCGATTCCTCGTACACCATCGAGGAATACCCCGCCAAGCGGGGCTGGGGCCACGGCACCTATGACGGCGCCATTGCCCAGGCGCGTCGCGTCGGGGCGAAGAAGCTGGTGTGCACCCACCACGAGCCAACGCGCAGCGACGACGAGTTGGAGCGCGTATTCGGCGAGGCCGTGGCGCGCGCCGGCAGGCACCCGGCCGATCCCGAGATCGTGCTGGCCCGCGAAGGCCTGGAAATCGAAATCTAGCGATTCCCCGCTTTGGTTTTGTGCGGTGCAGCAGTATACTTCCGCTTGTCCGCCAAAGCCGCCGCGCCGGACATCCCGGCTGCCGGCGCAGTTACGAGGCCATCATGACGCCACTGGAACTCAAGCAATTTCTCAGCGACAAAGTCCCCCTGTTCGAGGGTTTCGACCCCGCCAGACTCGAAGAGATCGCAGCGCTTTCCGAACTGCGCACCTTCGAAGGCAACGAGGCCATCCTCGAATGCGGTGACGCCGGCAGCTTCTTCGGCGTTCTGGTCAGCGGCCATGCCGAGATCTCGGTGGCTGACAGCCACGGCGGGCGGGTGATGGTTGCCAAGCTCGAGGACGGCGACGTTTTCGGCGAGATGGCGCTGCTGACGGGCGACCGCACCGTGGCCGACGTCATCGCCGGCAACCGCTGCTTCGTGCTGATGATTCCGCAGGAGGTGTTCAACACCCGCATCCTGGTCAGCCCGCGCGCCATCACCTACCTCGCGAAGCTGCTGGCCGATCGCGCCCGCGCCCAGGCCGTCAACATCACCAGCCGCCAGCTGCATGACCGCGCCCTGGCGCAGTCGTCCGACCCCTATGCGCTGAGCCTCAAGACCGATGTGCCGGGCAAGATCCTCGCGCTCAACGTCGGTGTCAGCCAGATCCACTTCGGCGTCTATGACACCCAGGACGAGCGCAACGACGTCCACGGCATCATCGACAACAGCGACGTCAACACGGCGCGCATCACGCTGATGGCCGGCGGCAAGAAGACGGTGCGCCAGCGCCCGGCTTTCCCGCTCGAGGATTTCCTCAAGATCGTCTTCGAGTCGATGCAGTCGCTCGAGGACGCCTACCTGTTCACGCCCTTCGAAGTCGTCGCCGTCGGCCACCGCGTGGTGCATGGCGGAGCCAAATTCTCCAGCGCGGCGGTGATCACGCCGCAGGTGATCACCGACATCGAGGCGCTGTCGGCGTTCGCGCCGCTGCACAACCCGCACAACCTGGTCGGCATTCGCCAGGCGATGAAGTTCTTCCCTTCGGCTCCGCACGTCGCCGTCTTCGACACCGCCTTCCACCAGACGCTGGCGCCCTACGCCTACCTCTACGGCCTGCCCTACGAGCTGTACAAGAAGGAGGGCATCCGCCGTTACGGCTTCCACGGCACCTCGCACCGCTACATTTCGCTCAAGGCCGCCGAGGTGCTCAAGCGTCCGCTGGGCGAGCTCGAGATCATCTCCTGCCACCTCGGCATCGGCTCCTCGATCTGCGCCATCGACCACGGCCGCTCGGTCGACACCACCATGGGCATGACGCCGTCAGACGGCCTCATCATGGCCAGCCGCGCCGGCAGCATCGATCCCGCCGTGATGATCCACCTGATGGACCACTACGGCATGTCGGCCGAGGCGCTGGGCCGGCTGATCAACACCGAGAGCGGCCTCAAGGGAATCTCGGGAATCTCGGGCGACATCCACGAGATCGAGGAAGCCGCCGCCGGGGGGCATCATCGTGCCCTGCTGGCGCACAAGGCCTACTGCTATCAGGTGAAGAAGAACATCGGTGCCTACGTCGCCGCGATGGGCGGCCTCGACGTGCTGGCCTTCACCGGCGACATCGGCGAGACCAGTCCCACCGTGCGCAGCCTCGCCTGCCAGGGCCTTGCCTACATGGGCATCAAGCTCGACGAGGAGAGGAACCGCAAGCTCGAGCGCGAAGGCTGCTGCGGCGTGATTTCGACCGACGACTCGCCGGTGACGGTGCTGGTCATCGCCAACAACGACGAGCGGTTGGTGGCATGGGAGGCGCTGCGTGCCGTCGAGCGCAACCAGATCATCCTGGCGATCCAGGACGAGGAAGCAGCTCCGATCCCCATCGAGATTTCCGCCCACCATGTGCATCTCGCCCAGGGCGATGTCGACAAACTGTTCGGCCCCGGCCACCAGCTCACGCCCGAGCACGAACTGTCACAGCCCGGGCAGTTCGCCTGCAAGGAGAAAGTCAACCTGGTCGGACCCAAGGGCACCATCGCCAACGTGCGCGTGCTCGGGCCTACCCGCAAGGAAACCCAGGTCGAGATCGCCATGACCGAGCAGTTCAAGCTCGGCATCCAACCGCCGATCCGCGAATCGGGCGACCTTGCCAATACGCCCGGCGTCACCCTCAAGGGGGCACACGGCACCTCCACCATCGAGCGCGGCGTGATCTGCGCGCAACGCCACATCCACATGTCGCCCGAAGACGCCATGAAGCTGCGGCTGCGCGACAAGTACGTCGTGCGCGTGCGCGTCGAGGGCGACCGCGAGCTGATCTACGGCGACGTCGTGGTGCGGGTCAATCCCAACTACCGCTCTGGCCATGCACATCGACACCGACGAGGGCAACGCCGCCAACATCCGCACCGGCATGGTCGGCTATATCGAGGAAATCCAGAGCCGGCGCTGATGCGGCAGCGTCCCGCCAGCGCCGACTTTTCACCGGCGGCGTGGTGGCAGAGGCGGGTCGGCCGATGCCATCTGTTGATGTATGTCAAAGGTCATACCCGTTGGAGGCGGACAATCTGCGCCTTCAGGGAATTCTCTGCATAAAGAGGAGGTTGGCCGTGCCTATTCAGTGGAGTCGGAAGTTCGAGACCGGCAATCCCGAGTTGGATCGGGAACATCGTCATTTGGTCGACCTGACCAACAGCCTGCAAAGTGCGCTCGAACGCCCGGAACCGCATGTCCTCAACTCGGTGTTCATGCAGCTGGCCGGATATTTCTTCCACCACCTGGTCGCGGAAGAAACCCTGGCGGCCCATCACCGCGTCGATGCCG
The DNA here is from genome assembly GCA_963709555.1 of uncultured beta proteobacterium. Lineage (GTDB taxonomy): Bacteria > Pseudomonadota > Gammaproteobacteria > Burkholderiales > Rhodocyclaceae > Sulfurisoma. Next base: position 472,722 of record CAVPWR010000008.1, read on the forward strand.
CCCTGCAGCAACGCCTGCACCGCGAGCACCAGCAGTTCGTCGCGGAAATCGGGCGCTTGCAGAAGCAGATGGAAGCCGATCCCGTGCATACAGCCCAGGCGCTGCATGCCTGCCTCAAGAACTTCATCGACAACCACCTGCTGACCACCGATTTCGAACTGGCCGCCGCGTTGCCGAAAGAGTCACCGCAACGGCACCACGAGGCCAGCGATGCAGTGCGGCGCAGCCGCACTTTGCGTGTGGTCGGGAGCTAAATAAATGAAAAACCCGCAGGGTTTCAGCCCTGCGGGTTCCCGGACACCAGTTCGAGGTGTTCCGTAATACTAAGATCAATCAGCCGCAGCTGCCCACCGCGCCGCAGGCGGTGCAGAAGTCGCAGCCGTCCTTGCGGATCACCGTCATGTTGCCGCACTCGGCGCAGAGGGAGCCCTGGGTGATCTTGACCGCGCCCTTTTCGCGCGGCATTTCGAGGATGCCCATTTCGCGTGTCGGGTAGCCGTTCTCGTCGAGGATGCCGAGCATGGCGTAGCGGTGCATGATCAGCCGCGCGATGTAGGCGACGGTCGAAGGCCAGTTCTGCTGCTTGTTGGAACCGGGCACGCGCGCCATGAAATCGCCGAGCGGCTCGGGGTAGTTGAGCAGCTTGCGCAGCTTCATGCCGATCCAGGCCGGGTCCATCACGCGCATGTCGAGCGAGAGCAGGCGGGTGAGGCCGTCGAGCGCGCGCGGGTAGTTGCCGGAAAGCCAGACCGAGTAGGGGCGGGTGACGCCGTCGGGCAGGGTGATTTCCTTGAGGCCGAGGACGAACTCTTCGCCCGAGGCCGGGTTGGAGATGTCGACCGTCCACGACAGCGTGCCGTCGGTGCCGGTCTTGGGCTCGTCGCGCGAGAACATGCAGTCGAGCACCGGCGTCGGCTCGTTGCCGTCCAGCGGGCACAACTGTTCGCAGCGGTAGCGCACCACCTGCGCCAGCGCCGAGATGGCACCGGGGACGATGCGGCGCTCGCCGACGGGCGGGTAGGGAATCTCGAAGGATTCCTCGCCGACGGTCTTGGCCAGCACGTCGAGCTTGAGCTTGAGCCAGGCCTTGTCGTTGGCGCGCATGTCCATCGACAGGGTCTTGGCCACGGCGCCGAGGCCGCGCGGCTGCTCGACGCCATTGACCCAGACTTCGAAGGGCACGGCGTTGCCCATGCCGTTTTCGATCTGGCCGACGAACAGCGCGAACTCGCCGTGCGGCGTCTCGATCATGTAGCTCCAGGCCAGGTTGCCCTCGTGCATGCGCGGGCGGCCGGGCCAGCGCAGGGACGCCAGCACCGGCGCCGGCAGCGAGCCGATGGAGAGGCGGCGGTTGGCGCCGTCGATGACGACGTCCTGGGGCTGCTTTTGCGCGTTGCTCTGGGCGCTGGGCTCGACCGACAGCACCGAGCCGAGCACCTTGTTCGGGCGGTAGGTGGCGAGGCCCTTGAGGCCGGCCTTCCAGGCCGTCATGTAAAGGTCTTCGAAATCGGTGTAGGGGTAGTCCTCGGGGACGTTGACCGTCTTGGAAATCGAGGTGTCGACGTAGGGGGCGACCGCCGCGACCATGTTCTTGTGCGCCTGCGCCGAGATTTCCAGCGCGGTGACGAAGTAGTCGGGCAGCCGGGTGACGTCACCGCCGCCGTGCTTGTAAAGGCGCCACGCGTAGTCCTCGACCGCGTATTCCTTGAAGGTGCCGTCGGCCATGCGCTTCTTGCGCGTGTAGGTCCAGGAGAAGGGCGGCTCGATGCCGTTGGAGGCGTTGTCGGCGAAGGCCAGCGAGATGGTGCCGGTGGGCGCGATCGACAGCAGGTGCGAGTTGCGCAGGCCGTGCTTGCGGATGGTGTCCTTGATTTCCTGCGGCAGGCGCGAGGCGAAGTTGCCGCCGGAGAGGTAGAGGTCGGCGTTGAACAGCGGGAAGGCGCCGCGCTCCTTGGCCAGTTCGACCGAGTAGAGGTAGGAGCGGTCGCGCATGTACTCGGAGATCTTCGCCGCCACGGCACTGGCCGCCGGCGTGTCGTACTTGAGGCAGAGCATGATCAGCGCGTCGCCGAGGCCGGTGAAGCCGAGGCCGACGCGGCGCTTGGCGGCGGCTTCCTTGGCCTGCTGCTCGAGCGGCCAGTGGGTGGCGTCGAGCACGTTGTCGAGCATGCGCACGGAGGTGTCGATGACCGCGCCGAAGGCGGCGTAGTCGAACTCGGCATTCTGCTCGAACGGGCGCTTGATGAACTTGGTCAGGTTGATCGAGCCCAGGCAGCAGCAGCCATAGGGCGGCAGCGGCTGCTCGGCGCAGGGGTTGGTGGCCTCGATGGTCTCGCAGTAGTAAAGGTTGTTGTCCTTGTTCATGCGGTCGAGGAAGAGGATCCCCGGCTCGGCGTGGTCGTAGGTCGAGCGCATGACCTGGTCCCACAGGTCGCGCGCCTTGAGCTTGCGGTAGACCCAGAGGCCGTCCTCGCGCTGGTAGGCGCCGGCGGCGAGGATGTCGGCCGAGGGCGTCGCGCGGTGGATCAACTCGATCTCGCCGTCGGCCTCGACGGCCGCCATGAAGGGGTCGGTGACGCCGACCGAGATGTTGAAATTGGTGAGGTCGCCCTTGTCCTTGGCGTGGATGAATTCCTCGATGTCCGGGTGGTCGCAGCGCAGCACGCCCATCTGCGCGCCGCGGCGGCTGCCGGCGGATTCGACGGTCTCGCAGGAGCGGTCGAACACGCGCATGTAGGAGACGGGGCCGGAGGCGCGCGACTGGGTGCCCTTCACGTGGGCGCCGATGGGGCGGATGCTGGAAAAGTCGTAGCCGACGCCGCCGCCGCGGCGCATGGTTTCGGCGGCCTGCAGCAGGGCGGTGTAGATGCCGGGGCGGCCGTCGACGATTTCGGAAATCGAATCGCCGACCGGCTGCACGAAGCAGTTGATCAGGGTGGCGCAGAGGTCGGTGCCGGCGGCGGAATTGATGCGGCCGGCGGGCACGAAGCCGTTTTCCTGGGCTTCGAGGAATTTCGCTTCCCAATAGGCGCGTTTGTCTTCGGCCTCGATCGAGGCCAGGGCTCGGGCGACGCGGGTGCGGACGTCGCGGACGTCGCGCTCGTTGCCCTTGGCGTACTTCTCGAGCAGTACCTCGCCCGAGATTTCCTGCGGCAGCGGCAGGTCAAGTTGTTGATGATTAACTGCTTCCTCGGTTGTCTCGGTCATCATTGTCATCTGTTATTTTCCGAAGAGGGGGTGGAGTGTCCGGGTGCTGTTTTCATGTCAGCGGGCGAGACGATACTCCCCTCGAAATAAAATGCAAACCAAAAAAAGCGAGACCTTTATAAATCAGTTACTTAAAATGTTTCCTAGTAGGGCTATTGTTTACGGCCCACTATATGTAGTAGGTTAGAAATGGCTAATATTCCCCGAAAATCAGGCCCTTGGACGCGAATTTCGGGGCAAAAGTAATAGGGAGGGCGGGCGGCGCAACTGACCGCCGTGCCGCCGGAGCCGACTTTTGCCCTCAGGCGATCAGTTCGGCGGTATGCCGCGCCAGCATCCATTCCTCGTTGGTCGGCAGCACCAGGGTGGCGGTGCGGCTGGAGGCCGTGGAAATGACCGTGGCGTCGGCGGCATTGGCGGCGGCGTCGAGTTCGATGCCGAGCCAGCCGAGGCGGGCGCAGACCCTTTCGCGCACCGGCGCCGCGTGTTCGCCGATGCCGCCGGTGAAAACCAGCGCATCGAGACCACCAAGCGCCGCGGCGAGCGAGCCGATCTCGCGCACGATGCGATAGCAGAAGAGCTCGACCGCCTCGGCGGCTTCGGGCCTGTTTGATGCCAGCAGTTCGCGCATGTCCTGGCTGATGCCGGAAACGCCGAGCAGGCCTGATTCCTTGTACAGGAGATTGGTCAGGGCCTTCACGTCCATGCCGTCGTAGTCCATCAGGTAGAGCAGCACGCCGGGGTCGAGGCTGCCGGTGCGGGTACCCATCATCAACCCCTCGACGGCGGTGAATCCCATGGTCGAGGCCTGGCTCCTGCGGTCGAGCATGGCGCACATCGAGGCGCCGTTGCCGAGGTGGGCCACGATGACGCGGCCATTGGCGCGCGCCGTTTCGAGATGCTGCGGCAGCACGTCGGCGATGTATTCGTAGGAGAGGCCGTGGAAGCCGTAGCGGCGCACGCCCTGCGCGGTGATGCGGCGCGGCAGTGCGAACAGCTGGGCGACGGCGGGCTGGGTGCGATGGAAGGCCGTGTCGAAGCAGGCGATCTGCGGAATGCCGGGCAAGGCCGCGCGCATGGCCTCGATGCCGGCGATGTTGTGCGGCTGGTGCAGCGGCGCCAGCGGGATGAAGGCCTTGAGCTGGGCGACCGTGGCGTCGTCGATGCGGATCGGCTGCGAGTATTTTTCGGCGCCATGCACCACGCGGTGGCCGACGCCGGCGATCTGCCAGTCGGATTCCTGATCATGCAGCCGCCGCACCAGATACTCGAGCGCGGCGCGGTGCTGCGATTCGGGGTGGCCGGCAAGATCGAGATCGACATCCTCGAGCGTCCTGCCGGTGGCGTCCCTGGCCTTGATGTGCGGGCTGGCGCCGATGCCGTCGATCTGGCCGACCAGCTCGGGCCGGGCGGGAATGGTTTCGCCGTCGGCGAACAGGGCGAACTTGATCGACGACGATCCGGCATTGATGGTGAGTATTGCGTTTTTCATGGCGGATTCCTACTGGTCGCCCTTGCCCTTGCGGCGGGCGTGGGCCATGACGACGGCGACGGCGGTCGAGGCGGTGCGGGTTTCGGCCGAATCGGCGCGCGAGGTCAGCACGATGGGCACGCGCGCGCCAAGCACGATGCCGGCGGCCAGCGCGTCGGCCAGGTATTCGAGCTGCTTGGCCAGCATGTTGCCCGACTCGATGTCCGGCACCAGCAGGATGTCGGCCTGGCCGGCCACGGCCGACTTGATGCCCTTGGTGCGCGCGGCGACGATGGAAATGGCGTTGTCGAAGGCCAGCGGGCCGTCGAGCAGGCCGCCCGTGATCTGGCCGCGGTCGGCCATCTTGCACAGCGCCGCGGCGTCGAGCGTGGCCTGCATCTTCGGATTGACGGTCTCGACGGCGGCGAGGATCGCCACCTTGGGCTCGGCCACCTTGAGCATGTGGCAAAGCTCGATGGCGTTCTGCACGATGTCCACCTTGTCCGCCAGCGTCGGCGCCACGTTGACCGCGGCGTCGGTGATCAGCAGCGGCCGCGGATAGGTCGGCACGTCCATCACGAACACGTGGGTGATGCGGCGCGCGGTGCGCAGCCCCTTGGCTTTGTCTACCACCTCGCTCATCAGTTCGTCGGTGTGCAGCGAGCCCTTCATCAGCGCCTCGACACGGCCTTCGCGCGCCAGCAGCACGGCGGTCTCGGCGGCGGCATGGCTGTGCGGAACGTTGATGATGGTGGCGCCGGCGAGGTCGAGGCGATATTGCTCGGCCAGGCTGCGGATCTTGTCTTCGGGGCCGATCAGGGTCGGCACGATCAACCCGCGATCGCGTGCCAGCAGGGCGCCGCGCAGCGATTCGGCATCGCAGGGATGGGCCACGCCCATCGGGATAGCCGCAAGGCCGCGAGTGATTTCGAGCAGGTGCTCGTAGCGCGCCTTCTTTGTTTCGGACAGCCGCAGTTCGGGCAGCGTCACCTTGGGCCGGCGGATCTTCTCGGTCGGCGCCAGCACCTCGGCATTGCCGTGGATGACCTTCTCTCCCTCCTGGTTGACGCACTGGCAGTCGAGGATGATGTGGTGGTTGTGGTCGAACTTGCGCTGGCAGGTGACGGAGACGGTGAGGGTGTCGCCGATGCGCACCGGCGCCCCGAAGTGCAGCGCCTGGTCGACATAGACGGTGCCGGGGCCGGGGAATTCGGTGCCGAGCACGTTGGAAATGAGCATGCCGCCCCACATGCCATGGGCGACGACCTCGCGGAACATCGACGAGCGTGCGTATTCCGGGTCGACATGGGTCGGGTTGATGTCGCCCGACATGATGGCGAACATCTGGATGTCCTCGGGCCGCATGGTGCGGGTGAGCGAGGCGCTGTCGCCGACCTTGATCTCGTCGTAGGTGCGGTTTTCGATGAATTCGAGGGTTTCGAGGGTGGCCATGATCGGTTGCGGACCGGGTGTGATTTCTGCCGCTATTTTGCGCGAGTTTGTGCGGTGCAGCAAGTGCGTGGCCAGTTCAGGTCAGCCAGCGCAGCGTCCAGGTGAAGGCTGCGTCGAGATGCGCCGTGGCCGCCGGCGACAAGGCTTCGCCGAGCTCGAAGCGCTCGCCGCGGATCGCCAGCAGGGTGCACGGCGGCGGAGCCTCGTCGTGGAGTTCCTCGTAGACCTGCATCACCGCCGCCGGCGTCATGGCGTGGGTGCTGAAGCTGGCGTCGCGCGCGGGCTCGAGCGACGAAACCGCAAAGGGCGCGGCGGCTTCGAGGCTGGCGTCGACGAAAAGAATGCGCTGCCGATTTTCGAGGTCCAGCGCATGTTCGACCTGCAGCTGGAAGTCGGTCAGGCATTCCACGCCCGGCAATGCCAGCGCTTCGATGCGCTCGACGAACATCGGGCCGAGCGCGTCGTCGCCGCGCGAGGGATTGCCCCAGCCGAAGACCAGGATCGGGGCGACGGTCAAGGCAGATCCGGTCGGTTGCAGATGCCCTGGCTGTCGCGCGTCATGCGGTCGAGCACCGTACCGCCAGTGCCGACTATTTCCACCTCCAGCGGCATCTGTCCCAGCGCGTGAGTGGCGCAGGAGAGGCAGGGATCGAAGCAGCGGATGGCGACCTCGATGTGGTTGAGCAGGCCCTCGGTGAGTTCCTGGCCGTCGAGATACTGCCTGGCCACGACGCGGATCGCCTCGTTCATCGCCTGGTTGTTGTGGGTGGTGGAGACTATCAGGTTGGCGCGGATCACCTGGTCGTGCTCGTCGACGCGGTAGTGGTGGATCAGGGTGCCGCGCGGCGCCTCGATCACGCCGACGCCGCGGTCCTGCCGCTGGCCGCTGGCGACGAGGTCGTGGCCGACGATGTCGTCGTCGTGCAGCAGGTCCTTGATCGCTTCCGCCGCGTGCAGCATCTCGATCATGCGCGCCCAGTGGTAGCCGAGGGTGGCGCCGGTTGCCGAGCCGCCGTCGAAGGCGAGAAACTCCTCGCGCTCCTTGTTGGCCAACGGGGTCGGGATGAAGTCGCACTGGGTGACGCGGGTCAGCGGGCCGACGCGGTACCAGCCCTCGTCGGAATTGCCCATCTCGCGGAAGTAGGGGAACTTCATGTAGCTCCACGACTTGACGTCCTCGAGGATCACGTCCCAATAGTGGGTGTAGTCGTAGTGGTCGAACAGCGTGGTACCGTCGGCGCGGCGGGCGCGCAGGCCGCCGTGGTAGAGGTCCATGGCGCCGTCGGCGCGCACCATGCCCATGGTGTGCGCGGTGAAGCGGCCGAAAGCGTTGTAGGACTCGAGGTTCTGCTCGAACAGGCCCTTGATCATCTGCACCGCGTCGCGGGACCAGGCCACCATCTGGTAGATGTCCTTCTGCAGCGCGGCACGTTCGGTGGCGGTCAGCGATTTGTTAACGCCGCCGGGGATGGAGCCGGTGCCATGCACCCGCTTGCCCGCCGTCATGCGGATCACCTCCTGGCCGTACTTGCGCAGCAGCACGCCCATTTTGGCGATCTCCGGTTGCGCCGCGATCACGCCGACGATGTTGCGCTTTGCCACGTCGGAGCCGAAGCCGAACAGCAGGTCGGGCGATGAGAGGTGGAAGAAGTGCAGGGCGTGCGACTGCAGGATCTGGCCGTAGTGCATCAGGCGGCGGATCTTCTCGGCGGTCGGCGTCAGCGTCGCCCCCACGATCTGGTCCATCGCCTTCGATGCGGCGAGGTGGTGCGACACCGGGCAGATGCCGCAGAGGCGCTGCACCATCACCGGAACTTCCCAGTAGGGACGGCCTTCGATGAACTTCTCGAAGCCGCGGAACTCAACGATGTGCAGGCGCACCTGCTGCACCTTGTTGTCGTCGTCGAGCAGCAGGGTGACCTTGCCGTGGCCCTCGACGCGCGAGACCGGCTCGATGGCGACGCGCCTGAGATTTTCGGGGTGGGCAGCGGTTTCAAGTTCGAATGGCATGGCGCTTCTTTCAATCTGGCTCAGTCGTAATGCAGCAGGCCGTGGCCGATATGCGGCGTGCGCCCGGCGATGATGTCGGTGAGGAACTTCCAGATCGCGTCGGCCGGCGGCGGGCAGCCCGGCAGGAAGTAGTCGACCTTCACCACTTCGTGGATCGGGTGCACCTTGTTGAGGGGCAGCGGCAGCTCGGGGTCGTTGGGAATGTGGGCGCCGCGCGCCAGTCCCCCCTCGGTTTCGTACACCGCCTCGAGGATGACGCGCAGGTCGAGGTGGTTGCGCTGCGCCGGCAGTCCGCCGTTCACGGCGCAGGCGCCCAGCGCGACGAGGATTTTGCAGTTCTTGCGGAACTCGCGCAGCACATGCACGTTCTCCGCGTTGCAGACGCCGCCCTCGATGATGCCGAGGTCGCAGGGGCCGCAGTGCTTGATGTCGGTGATGGGCGAGCGGTCGAACTCGACCACCTCGAGCAAGTCGAGCAGGCGCTCGTCGATGTCGAGGATGGACATGTGGCAGCCGAAGCAGCCGGCCAGGCTGGTGGTCGCCACGCGCAGTTTCTTCTTCTCGTTCATTTCGCCACCTCCTTGCGCTTGTCGCAGCCCGAATCGCCGAGGTGTCGGCGGCCGGCGAAACTCGCGGCCATGCGCATCCCCGCTGCGCGGGGCCCCTGCTTATTGCTCATTTCGCCGCCTCCACCACCGATGCCGGCTCCTTGTCGTACTTGCGCTCGCCAATGGGGACCGCGAAGCCGACGCGTTTCCTGATGATCACGCCGACCGGGCAGACGCTCGCCGCGCGGTCGCTGGCGGCGAAATCGGTGTCGCCGAGGCGGCCCGACTCGCTGTTGATGATGATGCGGCGGCCACGCATGCCGCGCCCGCCGAGTGAAAACACGTTCTTTCGATCGACTTCGCGCGAGGCCTGCACGCACAGCGCGCACATGATGCAGCGGTTGAAGTCGAGCAGCATGTCCGGGTGCGAGGCATCGACCGGCCGATCCGGAAAGAAATGGTCGAAGTGCGGGCTCATCATGCCCAGGTCGTAGGCGGTGGCCTGCAACAGGCAGTTGCCGCTCTTCTCGCAGGACGGGCAGAAGTGGTTGCCCTCGACGAACAGGAGCTGCAGCAGCGTGCGCCGCTTGTCGTCGAGTTCCGGCGTGCGGTTCTCCACCTGCATGCCGGCGGCGGCCGCCATGGTGCAGGCCGAACCGAAGCGGCCGCCACGGGAATCAATGAGCTTGACCGTGCACAGCTTGCACGAGCCGTGCGGGGCGAAGTCGGGATGCCAGCACAGGTGCGGGATGTACTTGCCCGCGGCCTTTGCCGCCTGGATCACCGACTGGCCGGGGGTGAACGGTATTTCCTCGCCGTCGAGGAAGAAGCTGGGGAGGGTGTTTTCGTCGCTCATGATGGTGTCTTCCCCCGGATCAGTCGGTCGCCGCCAGATGCGCGTCGGCATCGTCGCGCCCGGTCATCTGCCGGGCCTGCGACAGCGCCGCATCGAGATCGAAGGCCGGCTCGAAGTCGAGCGACTTGAGCCGCCGCTCGTAGGCCGGCTTGAACTTGGTGAGCGTGTCGATCATCGGGTTGCAGGCGGTATTGCCGAGGCCGCAATGGCTGGCGCCCTGCATCAGGCGGTGCATCTTGAACAACTCGTTGATGTCGTAGGGCGAGCCGAGGCCGCTGGCGAGCTTGTCCATCAACCGTGCCACGACCTGGGTGCCGACGCGGCACGGCGTGCAGAAGCCGCAGGACTCGTGGGCGAAGAAATGGGAGAAGTTGAGTGCAACCTCGAACATGTCGCGGGTGCAGTCGAAGACCATCAGCGCACCGGCGGTCGGCACGTCCTCGAAGCAGATGCGGCGCTTGAGTTCGTCCTCGCTCAGCGTCACGCCCGATGGGCCGGACACCTGCACCCCCTGGGTGCAATTCTTCGTTCCGGCCGCTTCGAGCACCTCGGCGACGCTGACGCCGAACGGATACTCGTAGATGCCGGGCCGGGCCACGTCGCCGGAGACCGAGAGGATCTTGGTACCGGTCGACTGTTTGGTGCCGATGCGGGCGAACCACTCGCCGCCGTTGAGCGCGATCAGCGCCGCGCTGGCGAAGGTCTCGACGTTGTTGACGATGGTCGGCTGCCCGAGATAGCCATGGGTGACAGGAAAGGGCGGGCGGATGCGCGGGCGCCCCGGCTTGCCTTCGAGCGACTCGATCAACGCCGATTCCTCGCCGCAGATGTAGGCTCCTGCGCCGAGATGCACCTCGATGTCGAAGTCCGCGCCGGCGAGGCCGAGGATGTTTTTTCCCAGCAGGCCGGAAGCGCGGCGGCGGGCGAGTACTTCCTGCAGGGGTTCGAGCAGGTAGCGGTACTCTCCGCGCAAATAGACGAAACCGCGGGTCGCGCCGACCGCGTAGGCGGCGACGGTCATGCCCTCGAACACTAGGTCGGCATGGGAGGTGAGCAGCACGCGATCCTTGAAGGTGCCCGGTTCGCCCTCGTCGGCATTGCAGATGACGATGCGGGTCTGGCCTTCCTGCAGGGGCGCGTTGCGGCAGGCTTCCCACTTCAGCCGGGTCGAGAAGCCGGCGCCGCCGCGACCGCGCAGGTTCGACAGGCGGATCTCGTCGAGCAGCGCCGTCGGCCCGACGAGTCCATGCGGCAGCGACTCCTTGACCGAGCGGTCGTTGGAGGCCACCAGCCCGTCGGCGGAGGCGCGGGCAATGGCCGCACGCAACGCCGAGCCGGGCTCGAATCCGCCGCTGAGCAGGATGTCGGCGCGGCGCACATTGTCTTCGACCGCGAACCATTCGGCCGGCCAGTCGGCCAGCGGCACCTGGTTGCGGATCAGTTCGGCCATGGCGTCGACGCGTTCCATGGTCATGCGCGTGATGGCGCGATAATTCACCAGCACGGCCGGCCCCTGGTCGCACATGCCGGTGCAGGAGGTGGTGTTCACGCTGACCAGACCGTCCTCGGACAGGCGGCCCGGCTCCAGCCAGAGTTTGCGGCATAGCGCGTGCATCAGGTCCCGGTTGCCGAGCATGCGGTCGGTGATGTTGTCCGACCAGAGCACGCAGTACTTGCCGCGCGGCCGGGTGTGGAAAAAACTGTAGAAGGCGGCCGTGCCTTCCACCTCGGCACGCGGCCAGCCGACGTCGCGGGCGATCTCCGTAAGAAGCGGCGGCGAAAGCCAGCCCAATGCTTCCTGCGCTTCGCGCAGAATCTGCATCAGCCGGCTGCCGTCGTGACCGTGGCGCGCCAGGATCCCTGGCAGTGCGGTCGAGATATCCTGAGGTGACGAAGAGGCTTGCATCCCGATCTCCTGTTGCAATGCAGCACGATCACAGCATAGCCCAACAACGTTACAGTTTCTTGCGTTGGATCAAATGCGCCTATGAGTATGGGAGGGCAAAGGTGGGAACGATGCGTTTGCTGAGCTGGAACATCCAATGGGGTTGCGGCATCGATGGCCGAGTTGACCTGGCACGAACGGCGGCGGTCATCCGCGGCTGCGCCGCCGACGTGGTCTGCCTGCAGGAAGTGGCGTTCAATCACCCCGACCTGCCGGGCGGGGCAGGGGCGGATCAGGTGGCGCGGCTGTGCGAGCAGCTGCCGGGCCATGCGGCGGTCTATGCTGCCGGCAGCGATTTGCCTGACGGGCAGGGCGGCAGGCGCCTCTTCGGCCAACTGATCCTGTCGCGGCTGCCGGTCCTGCAGGTGTTCCGCCACCTGCTGCCGTGGCCGGCCGATCCGGCGGTGTCGAGCATGCAGCGGGTGGCGCTGGAGGCGGTGGTGGCGGCGCCGTTCGGCGCCCTGCGCGTGGTGACGACCCACCTCGAGTATTACTCGGCATTGCAGCGTGCGGCGCAGGTCGAGTTCCTGCGCGACCTGCAGGCCAATGCCCATCGCCACGCCATGGCGCCGCGTTCGAGCGCGGAGACCGATCCGCCCTTCGCCGTGCTGCCGCGCGGCGAGTTGGCAGTGTTCTGCGGCGACTTCAACTGCCCGGCCGGATCAAGCGAGCACGCCCGCATGCAGCAGGAGATCGCACCCGACGTGCCGCGCCTGGTGGACGCCTGGAACGTCGCCCATCCCGGCGTCCCGCCAGCGCCGACTTTTTGCGTGCACGACCACAGCTTCCTCTCTGCCCCGGCCGCCTACGATTTCTTCTTTGTCAGCGAAAACCTGGCGCCGCGCGTCATGGGCCTCGCGGTAGACGCCGCGGAGATAGCCTCCGACCACCAGCCGCTGCTGCTCACCATGAATTAGCAAACGTTGATGTAGCTCAACATCGGCATAACGATTCGGGCGTCGAATGCCCCCATTATTGGCCGGGGTATGGAGGGCATCATGCAACAAGCTTCTTTCATCCACGAGACGAGCCGGGCAGCAGACGCGGTGGAACGCCGCCTGCAGATATCCCGCCGCGAATTCCTGCAGTTCTGCTCCGGCGTTGCCGCCACCCTCGGCCTGCCGGCCGGTGCGGAAGCCGCCATCGCCCAGGCGGTGGAGGCCGCCAAGCGGCCCTCGGTCATCTGGCTGCACTTCCAGGAATGCACGGGCTGCTCCGAGTCGCTGCTGCGCGCCGAGCACCCGACGCTGGAAAAACTCATCCTCGACATCATCTCGCTCGACTACCACGAGACGCTGATGGTCGCCGCCGGCCATCAGGCCGAGAAGGCGCGCAAGGATGCGATGGCCGCCAACAAGGGCAAGTACGTGCTGGTGGTCGAGGGCGCGATCCCGACCAAGGACAAGGGCATCTACTGCAAGGTCGGCGGCCATACCGCGGTCGACCTGGTCAAGGAATGCGCGGCCGACGCGGCGGCGGTGATCGCCATCGGCTCCTGCGCCTCCTGGGGCGGCATGCCCGCGACCGACCCGAACCCGACCGGTGCCTCGAGCGTCGGCGAGGTGCTCGGCAAGCCGGTGGTGACGATTCCCGGCTGCCCGCCCAGCCCCTACAACTTCCTCGCCACGGTGGTGCACTTCCTCACCTTCGGCAAGCTGCCGGCGACGGACAAGCTCGGCCGGCCGCTGTTCGCCTACTCGCGGCTGATCCACGAGAACTGCGAGCGCCGCGCCCACTTCGACGCCGGCCGCTTCGCCATGGAGTTCGGCGACGAGGGCCACCGCAAGGGCTACTGCCTCTACAAGCTCGGCTGCAAGGGTCCCGAGACCTACGCCAACTGCCCGACGCTGGGCTTCGGCGACGTCGGCGAGGTGTCGTGGCCGGTCGGCTGCGGCCATCCCTGCTTCGGCTGCACCGAGAAGGGCGTCGGCTTCGCCAAGCCGATCCATGCCATGGCCAAGATGCTCAACGTCGCGCCGCCGCTGCAGTACGCGCGCATCGTCGAGGAGCAGGGCAAGGGCGCGACCTTCGCCTCGGCTGCCGCGCTCGCCGCCATCGCCGGTGCTGCCGCCGGCGGTGCCGCCATGCTGACGCGCAACCTCGGCCTGTCGCACAAGGCCGAGGAACTCGAGAAGACCCAGGACAAGGCAGGCAAGAACAAAGCGGAGGTCTGATATGTCATACCCGACGCGATTTCCTCAAAGGCTGCGCTGGCCGGCACCGGCGGCGCTACGGTCGGTGCCGGCAGCCACGCCGGTTCAGGCGCGCGAGACGCTACAGCCGTGCCGCCCGAGGCCATGGGCCTGCTCTACGATGCCACGCTGTGCGTCGGCTGCAAGGCCTGCATGGCCGCGTGCAAGGAAGCCAACAACAATCCGCCGGAATTCAACACCGTCGACAAGCTGTGGGACACGCCGCTCGACACCAGCGGCTACACCTTCAACATCATCAAGATGTACCGCAACGGCACGATGGAAACCAAGGACGCCGAGACCAACGGCTACGCCTTCATGAAGACCTCGTGCATGCACTGCGCCGATCCAAGCTGCGTGTCGGCCTGCCCGGTGTCGGCGATGACCAAGGACCCGGTGAACGGCATCGTCGAATACAACCCGGACAAGTGCATCGGCTGCCGCTACTGCGTCGTCGCCTGCCCCTTCGGCATCCCGAAGTACCAGTACGACGACCCGCTCGGCCGCATCGGCAAGTGCGAGCTCTGCCGCCACCGCCACAAGGATGGCCACTACTCGGCCTGTGCCGAGGTCTGCCCGACCGGCGCGACGCTGTTCGGCCGCACCAGCGACCTGCTGGCCGAAGCCAAGCGGCGCCTGGCGCTCAAGCCCGGCACGGTCGACCAAGTTCCCGCGCGGCCGGCTGCGCCCAGCCACGGAAAAAATGCTGCAGGGCCAGGCCGACGGCAAGGGCGAGAAGCATCGCCACGGCTGGCGCGACGAGCCCGACCAGATCTACGAGGGCACCGTCGGCAAGTACGTGCAGCACGTCTACGGCGAGAAGGAGTACGGCGGCACGCAGGTGCTGAAGCTCTCCGGCGTGACCTTCGAGAAGGTCGGCATGCCCAACCTGCCGCCCTATTCCTCGGCCGCGACGTCCGAGACCATCCAGCACAGCCTCTACGGCGGCCTGCTGATGCCGATCGCCGTGCTCGGCGCGCTGACCTGGGTGGCGAAGCGCAACGTCAAGCCGATGACGATGACCGGCAGACGAAGGAGGAGCAGATCATGAGCGCCCAACATCATGCCGTGCCCGCTCCCGTCGGCGGGCCGCTGCTCAACAGGACCACCTTCGTCGCCGGCCTGCTGATCGCGCTGATGGCGGCGATCGTGCTCTACCGCTTCATCTTCGGCCTCGGCGCGGTCACCAACCTGAGCGACGGCTACCCCTGGGGCATCTGGATCGTGGTCGACGTGATGATCGGCTCGGCCTTCGCCTGCGGCGGCTTCTCGGTGGCGATGCTGGTCTACATCTTCAACAAGGGCGAGTATCACCCGCTGGTGCGGCCGGCCCTGCTGGCCTCGCTGCTCGGCTACACCCTGGCCGGTGCCAGCGTCATCTTCGACCTCGGCCGCTGGTGGAACGTCTGGAACATGTACTGGCCGTGGTCGGCGAATCCGAACTCGGTGATGTTCGAGGTGGCGGTCTGCATCACGGCCTACATCGTGGTGATGTGGATCGAGTTCTCGCCGGTCTTCCTCGAGAAGCTGGGCCTCAAGGACCTCAAGAAGAAGCTCAACCGCTTCCTCTTCGTCATCGTCGCGCTCGGCACCCTGCTGCCGATGATGCACCAGTCCTCGCTCGGCACGCTGTGGGTGGTGCTGGGCGCGCAGGTGCATCCGCTGTGGCAGACGCCCTTCGTTCCGGTGCTGTTCCTGCTGACCGCCATCATCATGGGCTACGCCGTGGTGCTGTTCGAGTCCTGCATCGCATCAAGCGCCTACCGCCGCAGCATCGAGGTCCATCTGCTCAACCCCATGGCCAAGATCATGCTCGGCGTCGTCGCCGCCTACCTGGCGGTGCGCCTGGGCGACGTGATCTTCCGCGGCGTCATCGGCCGCTCCTTCCATCTAAGCCTCGAAGGCGCTCATGTTCTGGCTCGAGATGGCCTGCTTCGTGGCGCCCTTCCTCATCATCGGCACGGAAAGCCAGCGCCGCAACCCGGCGCGGCTGTTCGTCGCCGGCATCCTGCTGATGCTCGGCGGCTCGCTGCTGCGCATGAACGGCTTCCTCATCGCCTACGACACCGGCGCCGGCTTTACGCTACTTCCCGGCGCTGCCCGAGATCCTCGTGACCATGGGCATGTTCGCCACCGAAGTGCTGATCTACGTCGTGATCACCCGCCGCTTCCCGGTATTGCCGCGCGAAGCCTCCCAATAGGAACGGAGAAGAAAAATGGCACGCATCACCATTGATCCCATCACCCGCATCGAAGGCCATTTGCGCATCGATGTCGATGTCGAGGGCGGCCGGGTGAAGAAGGCCTGGTCCTCGGGCCAGATGTTCCGCGGCGTCGAGCTGATCCTGCAGGGCCGCGACCCGCGCGACGCATGGACCATCACCCAGCGCATCTGCGGCGTGTGCACCACGGTGCATGCCATCGCCTCGGTGCGCGCGGTGGAGAACGCGCTGCAGCTCGAGGTGCCGCTCAACGCCCAGTACATCCGGAACCTCATCATCCTGGCGCACGCCGTGCATGACCACATCGTGCATTTCTACCACCTGTCGGCGCTCGACTGGGTCGACGTCACCTCGGCGCTCAAGGCCGATCCGGACAAGACCGCGAGCCTGGCCGAGAGCCTGTCAGTCGTGGCATCTCAACGGCAAGCACGAGATGAAGGCGGTGCAGGAGCGGCTGAAGAATTTCGTCGGCGGCGGCCAGCTCGGCATCTTCACCAACGGCTACTGGGGCCACCCGGCGATGAAGCTGTCGCCCGAGGTCAACCTGCTCGCCACGGCGCACTACCTGCAGGCGCTGGAGATCCAGCGCAAGGCCAACAAGATCGTCTCCATCCTCGGCTCCAAGACGCCGCACATCCAGAACCTCGCGGTCGGCGGCGTTGCCAACCCCATCGCCACCGATTCGCAGTCGGTGCTGACGGTCGAGCGGCTGATGGCGGTCAAGGGCTGGATCGACGAGCTGGCCGACTTCGTCAAGAACGTCTACCTGATCGACGTCGCCGCGGTCGGCGCCTTCTACGCCGACTGGACGAAATACGGCAAGGGCGTCACCAACTACCTGTCGCGTGCCGGACATCCCGATGGACACCAAGGGCACACAGTTCGCGCTGCCCGGCGGCTACATCGAGGGCGGCGACATCTCTAAGTTCAAGCCGATCAATGGCTTCAACGACGAGTTCTGGGCCAAGGGCGTCGCAGAATCGGTGAAGCATTCGTGGTACGACGACGGCGAGAAGAAGCCGCTGCATCCCTACCAGGGCGAGACCAAGCCCAACTACACCGACTTCCAGGCCGACGGCAAGTATTCCTGGCTCAAGTCGCCGACCTTCTACGGCAAGGTGGCGCAGGTGGGCCCGCTGGCCAACGTGCTGTGCATGTTCGCCGCCGGCCACGAGCCGACCAAGAAATACGCAACGCTGGCGCTCGACACGGTGTCGGCGCTGGCCAAGACCAAGGTCGGCATCGACGCGCTGCATTCCACCATCGGCCGCCATGCCGCGCGCGCCGTGCGCTGCGCGGTGATGGTCGATCAATTGTCCGAGCAATGGACGGCGCTGGTGACCAACATCGGCAAGGGGGACACCAAGACCTTCAATCGCCCGGTGTTTCCGAAGGGCGAGCAGATGGGCGTCGGCTACCACGAGGCGCCGCGCGGCGTGCTCAGCCACTGGGTGGTGATCAACGACGGCAAGATCAAGAACTACCAGTGCGTCGTGCCCTCGACCTGGAACGCCTGCCCGCGCAACGAGAAGGACGAGCCGGGGCCGTACGAGGCGTCGCTGATGGACAACCCGATCGCCAACCCCGAGCAGCCGCTCGAGGTGCTGCGCACCATCCACTCCTTCGACCCCTGCATCGCCTGCGCGGTCCATCTGACCGACACGGAGAACGATCAGGTGGTGACGGTGAAGGCGGTCTGAGATGCAATGCGGGCGTTCGGAGCACGATCGGGCCGGCGGGGTGCTCTACTCCGCTCATGTCCTCCGGCATCGGCCTTCGACCGCCGCCTCCCCCTTTACTTCGCTGCGCAGAGCACCCCACCGGCCCGCTCGGGACACGCCGTGCTTGTTGGCGTGAAAAGCACGGTTCCGCCAAGGGTGGCGGGTGGCCGACAGAGCGAAGTAAAAGGAGGACGGGCGCAGCCCGGTCCGGATGACATGAGCGGCGTCGGCCAGCCCTTGGCGCTCTCCGGCCCCGAAGCCTGATGGAGCAACCGAAATGAAAACCGTCGTCCTCGGCATCGGCAACCTCATCATGCAGGACGAGGGCGTCGGCGTGCGCGTGGTCGAGGCGCTGCAGCGCGACCATGCGATGCCGGCAGGCGTGACGCTGATCGACGGTGGCACCTCGGCGATGGAAATGCTCGATGAACTGTCCGACCTCGATCACCTGATCGTGGTCGATGCCATCAATGCCGGCAAGCCGCCGGGAACTCTGCTGCGCATCGAGGGCGACGACGTGCCGAGTTTCTTCCGCACCCGCCTGTCGCCCCACCAGATCGGACTGCCCGATGTCATGGCCAGCCTGGAGTTTCTCGGCGCCGCGCCGAAGAAGATGGTGATCCTCGGCGTCCAGCCGCAGACCATGGAGCTGGGCATGGAACTGACGCCGGTGGTCGCGGCGCAGGTGCCGGCGCTTGTCAGCCAGGTTCTCGCGGAAATCTGACCATGTGCCTCGCCGCCCCATCCAAGGTGATCCAGGTCCGCGACGGCATCGCGCTGACCGAATGCTTCGGCCAGCAGCGCGAGGTCAGCCTGCTGCTGATGGAGGAAGACGTGGCGGTCGGCGACTACCTGCTGATCCAGGCCGGCGGCTTCGCCTTCGAACGGGTCGAGCCCGCGCTGGCGGAGGAATCGCTGGCGCTGATGTGCGAACTGCTCGAGCATCCGGACGGTGTGCGTCCGCTCGGAAACTACCATGATGCTGCGGATTCATGAAGGCGATCCGTCTGCGCCTGTCGCCTCGGCTTACCGTCGCATCGAGCGCGAGCGCATGGCCGGCCTGCCGGTGCATAACGAGGCGCTCGAGGTCGAGACCGTAGGCTTCCAGCGCTGGGCCGACCACTGGCTCGGCATCATCATCGCGCCCTGGTGCATGAGCCTGCTGCTGCTGCCCGGCACCAGCAGCACATGGATAGCCGCGACCGAGAACGAACGAATTTTCCACCGTTTCCCGGCCGGGGACTTCGCCTTCCTCGGCGGCGAGGAACCGGAGATAGGCGAATACCAGAGCTGCGCGCTGTTCTCGCCCATGTCGCAGTTCGCCAGCCAGTCCGACGCCGTGCTGACCGCCCATGCGGCGCTGCTCGCGTTGATCCGCGCGCCGGAGGAGCCCGCCTCGCAACTCGCGCAAAAGGCGCTATCCTCCCCGGCCCGACGCAAATTCCTGACCGGCAATGCATGAAATGAGTCTGGCCGAAGGCATCCTCGACCTGATCGAGGACGCCGCGCGGCGCGAGGGTTTCGGCAAGGTACGCACGGTGTTCCTGGAAATCGGCCGCCTCTCCAGCGTCGAGCCCGAGGCCATGGCCTTCTGCTTCGACGCCGTGGTGCGCGGCAGCCGCGCCGACGGTGCGCGCCTGGAAATCATCGCCGTGCCGGGCGCGGGGTTTTGTCTCGACTGCGGCCGCGAAACGGTGCTCGAGGCGGTGTACGATCCGTGCGAACATTGCGGCGCGGCGCCTGTCAGGGTAACCGGCGGCACCGAAATGCGGGTCAGGGAACTTGACGTGGAGTGATTCGAGATGTGCACCACATGCGGCTGCGGGCAGGGCGAAACGAAAATCGACGGACAGGCGGTGCCTGATCACGACCATGGGCACGAGCATACCCACGCCGATGGCACCACCCACAGCCATCCGCATGACCATGCCCATGGCGACGGCCACGACCATGCCCACGCGCATGCCTATGTGCCGGCCCACAGCCATGCCCGGGCGTGCCAGGAGTCGCGGCGCGTCCAGATCGAGCAGGACATCCTTGCCAAGAACGACGCCTACGCCCGCGAGAACCGCGCCTTCCTCGCCGGCCGCCGCGTCTTCGCGCTGAACCTCGTTTCCAGCCCCGGCTCGGGCAAGACCACCCTGCTGGTGAAGACCATCGAGGCCTTGCAGGGCAAGGCCGCCGTGGCCGTGATCGAGGGCGACCAGCAGACCAGCCAGGACGCCGAGCGCATCCGCGCCACCGGCGCGCCGGCGGTGCAGATCAACACCGGCAAGGGCTGCCACCTCGATGCCCACATGGTCGGCCACGCCATCGGCGAGCTGAACCTGCCCGAGCACTCGCTGCTGATGATCGAGAACGTCGGCAACCTCGTCTGCCCCGCCGCATTCGACCTCGGCGAGGCGCACAAGGTGGTGGTGCTGTCGGTGACCGAGGGCGAAGACAAGCCGATCAAGTACCCGGACATGTTCCGCGCGGCGAAACTGATGCTGCTCAACAAGTGCGACCTGCTGCCGCATCTGGACTTCGACGTCGATCAGGCCATCGCCTACGCCCGCCGCGTCAATCCTGAGATCGAGGTGCTGCGCGTCTCGGCGCGCAGCGGCGAAGGCATGGCGGACTGGCTGGCGTGGCTGGAGAAGGGCACCGCCGCGAAATGACGGCGGCGATCCGGGTTCGGGTCACGGGAATCGTCCAGGGCGTCGGCTACCGCCCCTTCGTCTGGCGCCTCGCCCATGAACTGGGCATCACCGGCTGGGTCAGGAACGACGCGGAGGGTGTCAACATCGTCGCCGAAGGCGATGGTCTCGAACGTTTCGTCGAGCGCCTGAAAGACGAAGCGCCACCGCGCGCCCGGGTCGATGTGGTCGATGCGGTTACGGTGGCGGCCGAAGGCTTCAGCGAGTTCGCTATCATTCCGACCGACAGCAGCGGCCCCGCGGCCACGGCCATCGGCCCCGATACCGTTGTCTGCGACGACTGCCTCGCCGACATGTTCGATCCGAAAAGTCGGCGCTGGCGCTACGCCTTCACCAACTGCACCCACTGCGGTCCGCGCTACACCATTACCCGTCACTTGCCCTACGACCGGCCGCAGACCAGCATGGCGGGCTTCGTCATGTGCGCGGACTGCCGGACCGAATACGACTCGCCGGCCGACCGCCGTTTCCATGCCCAGCCCAATGCGTGTCCAGGTTGTGGCCCGCAGCTCGCGTTGCTCGACGCGGGTGGCGGTCCGCTCGCCGGCGATGCCGTCGCCGCAACCCTGCAATTGCTGCGCTCGGGCGCCATCGTCGCCATCAAGGGTCTCGGTGGCTATCACCTCGCCTGCGATGCGACCAACGCCGCCGCGGTGGCGACCTTGCGCGAACGCAAGCAGCGCGAGGAAAAGCCCTTCGCCGTCATGTTCGCCAATGCCGCGAACATTGCGCCTTACGCGGCGATGAGCGAGGCGGAATGCGCGCTGCTCGAATCGGCCGAGCGGCCCATCGTGCTGCTGCGCAAACAAACGGGCTGTGACGCGCAGCTCCGCGGCATCGCTCCGGGCCTGGCCTGGCTCGGCGCCATGCTGCCCTGCACGCCGCTTGCAGTGGTTGCTGTTCCACGAGGCGGCGGGGCGACCGCCGGGCATGGACTGGCTGGCCGCGCCGCAACCGCTGGTGCTGGTGATGACCAGCGCCAACCCCGGTGGCGAGCCCATCGTGCGCGACGATTCGGAAAATGGCGAAGCGCTGCGCCGCCTGGCAGGCATCGCCGACGCCTTCCTCACCCACGACCGCGCCATCGTCACACGCTGCGACGACAGCGTGCAGCGGATGCCGGGGCCGCAGTTCATCCGTCGCTCGCGCGGCTACACGCCGCAGGCGATCAGGCTGGCGCGGCCGGGCCCGTCAGTCCTGGCGGTGGGTGGCTTCCTCAAGAACACCGTGTGCCTCACGCGCGGCGATGAGGCTTTCGTCTCGCAGCACATCGGCGACCTCGACAACGCGCCGACCTGCGCCATGCTCGACGAGACCGTTGTGCGCTTGATGGACCTGCTGCAGATCGAGCCGGAAATCGTCGCCCATGACTTGCATCCGGATTTCTACAGCACCCGCTTCGCCTCCGGCTATGCCGCCGAACGCGGCCTGCCGACCGTCGCCGTGCAACACCACCACGCCCATATCGCCGCCGTCGCAGCGGAACATGGCGTCGCGGAGCCCTTGCTCGGCCTGGCCCTCGACGGGGTCGGCCTCGGCAGCGAGGGTGGCATCTGGGGTGGCGAACTGCTGCGCGTCGATGGCGCACGCTTTCAGCGTCTTGGCCATTTGCGCGAGATCGCGCTGCCCGGCGGCGACCGCGCCGCGCGCGAGCCCTGGCGCATGGCCGCGGCGGCGCTGCATCTGCTCGGCCGCGGCGGTGAGATCTGCACCCGCTTCGACCCGCAGCGCGGCAACCCGATCCGCATGATGCTCGAGGCCGGGGCGCATTGCCCGCCAACTTCGAGCTGCGGCCGCTGGTTCGACGCGGCGGCGGGGCTGCTCGGCGTGCGCGAGGTCGCCGCCTACGAGGGGCAGGCGGCGATGCTGCTGGAGGGGCTGGCCGAGTCGCATGGCGCGGTGGCGCCGCTGGACCGTGGTTACCTCATCGACGATGCCGGCGTGCTCGACCTGTCACCGCTGCTGGGATACCTGGCCGACGCAAGGGATGCGGGCCTGGGAGCCGCGCTTTTCCATGCCACGCTGGCGCAAGCGCTGGCACAATGGGCGCTGCGCGCGGTGGCGGCGACGGGAATCCGCAGCGTGGCGCTGGGCGGCGGCTGTTTCCTCAACCGCATCCTGGCCGCCGCGTTGCGGCGCGAACTCGAAGTCGCCGGCCTCGAGGTGCTGGAGGCGCGGCAGGTGCCGCCCAACGACGGCGGCATCGCGCTGGGCCAGGCCTGGATCGCGCAACGAACTGAAATGAAGGATCGGAACTGACATGTGCCTCGCCATACCTGCCAAGGTGGTCGAACTGCTCGCCGACGATCAATGCGTGATCGACCTCGGCGGTGTGCGCAAGGAAATCTCGCTGGCGCTGGTCAGTGACGTCGTCGTCGGCGACTACGTGATCGTCCACGTCGGCTACGCGCTCAACAAGCTCGATCAGGAGGAGGCCGAGAAGACCCTGGCGCTGTTCGCCGAGATGGCCCAGCCGGCGGCGGCTTGACCCGACGTTCAGCCGTGTGAGAACAGGCCGTACTGGCCCGGCTGGTTGCTCCAGCCGACTTCCGCCACCAGGCGGCGGAAGTCCTCCGCCGGCAGTGCCGGCGCGCAGAGATATCCCTGGAATTCCTGGCAGCCGGCGGCGAGCAGGAACTGGCGCTGGATGTCGGTTTCGACGCCCTCGGCGATCACCCGCAGGTTGAGCGAACGCGCCAGGTTGACGATGGCGGTGACGATGGCGGCATCGCTCTCGTCTTCCGGCAGGCCGGCAACGAAGGAGCGGTCGATCTTGAGCCGGTGCAGCGGGAAGCGCTTGAGGTAGGACAGGCTCGAATAGCCGGTGCCGAAGTCGTCGATCGACAGCTTCACCCCAAGCCGCGCCAGCGCCTCGAGCCGCCTGAGCACCTCGTCGGCATCCTGGATCAGGATGGATTCAGTCAGTTCCAGTTCCAGCATGTCGGGCGGCAGGCCCGCATCGGCCAGTGCGCGGCCGACGCTGTCGATGAAGTCGGCCTGGCGGAACTGCAGCGCCGAGACGTTGACGGCCATCGCCAGCGGCAGCCCCTGCTCGCGCCAGCGTGCCGCCTGCCGCACCGCCTGCTCGAGCACCCAGTTGCCGATGGGCACGATGACGCCGGTTTCCTCGGCGACGGGAATGAACGTGCCCGGCGACACCTCGCCGAGTTCGGCATCGTTCCAGCGCAGCAGCGCCTCGGCGCCGAAGACGTGGCCGTTCTTGAGGTCGACCTGGGGCTGGAAATGCAGGCGGAAGCCGTCGTTGGCCAGCGCCTGGCGCATGGCGTGGTCGAGTTTCATGCGCGAGAGCAGGCCGACGTTCATCTGCTTCTGGTAGAAGCGGAAATCCGAGCGGCCGCGCTCCTTGACGTGGTACATGGCGCTGTCGGCGTTCTTGATCAGGTCGTCCATGGTCTGGCCGTCATCGGGGTAGAGCGCGATGCCGATGCTCGCCGTCACGGTGAAGCTCATTTCGTCGATCGAGTAGGGCTGGGACAGCGCCTCGAGGATACGGCGTGAGGTGATCTCGGCGCCGCGGGCGTCGGCCTGGTGCAGCAGCAGCACGAACTCGTCGCCGCCGAGGCGCGAGGCGGTGTCGGCCTGGCGCAGGCAGCCCTTGATGCGTTCGGCCACCTGGATCAGCACGCGGTCGCCGAAGAGGTGGCCGAGCGAATCGTTGATCTGCTTGAAGCGGTCGAGATCGAGGAAGAGGATGGCGAAGGGGCTGCCGTCGCGTTGCGACAGGGAGAGCGAGAACTCGATGCGCTCGGACAGCAGCAGGCGGTTGGGCAGGCCGGTGAGGGCGTCGTTGTAGGCCAGTTCCTCGATGCGCTGCTTGGCGGCGACGGTCTCCGACAGGTCCTTGAAGAAGCCGATGTAATGAACGATCTTGCCCGTGTCGTCGGCGACGCGCACCATCGACACCAGGCAGGGCATGCTGCGGCCGTCCTTGTTGCGGTGCCAGACCTCGCCCTCCCAGGCGCCGTCCTTGAGCAGCCGCTCCTCGAGTTGCTCGCAGAAGTGATCGTTGTAGCGGTCGAAGAGGATGTCGCGTGTCAGCTGGCCGACCAGGTCTGCCGGCAGGAAGCCGGTCAGCCGCTCGCAGCTGGGATTGGCGGCGACGATCTGGAATGCGGGATCGGTGACGAAAATGGCGTCGAGGCTGGCCTCGAATACCTTGGAGGCGAGTTGCTGGCGGGCCTCGTCGGCCAGGCGCTGGGTGATGTCGCGGTAGGAATAGACGCGGCCGATGGGGCGGCCGCGGGCGTACTGCGGCAGGGTCACGCGCTCGAGCACGCGGCCGGAGCGCAGCACGATGACGTCGGTCGCCTCGAGCAGCGGAGCGCGCGCGATCGCCGCCAGCCGCACGGCATATTCCTCGACATTGAGCACGCATTGCGCCATCCAGCCGAAGACGGCGCCATCGTCGCGCTGGGTCAGCAGCTCCTGCGGCAGGCCCCACAGTTCGGCGAAGCGCTGGTTGTAGCCGCGGATGCCGCTTTCCATGTCGGCGACGAGAATGCCGTCGGCGGTCGACTCGAGGGTGGCGCGCAGCTCGGCGATGAGTTTTTCCAGCTCGGTCTCGACTCGGCGCTGGTCGCTCTGGTCGCGGATGCCGACGACGTAGAACGGTGGTACCGGCGGCAAGCGTGGCGCGGCTGACGCGCCGCTCGACCTGCACCGTCGAGCCGTCCTCGCGCCGCAGCAGGGTCTCGGACAGGATGCGGTCGGAGAGGCCGGCGGCGACGTCCTCCCAGAAGAAGAGGTCTTCCGGCGTGGCGGCGAGCTCGATCGCCGCCCGTCCGGTGAGTCCGCCCGGCGGCACGCCGAGCAGGGTTTCGGCGGCGCGGTTGGCGCCGAGGATGCGCAGCTGGATGGGATCGACGAGCCATACCGCCTCGAGCATGCCCTCGATCAGCGGCTGCCACTGGGCGGGGGTCATGTCGCGCTCCCGGAAGGCGATTCCTCGCGCGCGCGCTCGAAGAAGTAGCAGAGCCGCTTGCGCGGCGACAGGTAGTCGAAGGCGGCCTTGGGCAGCTGCAGCGGCTTGAGGCTGCGGCGGATGCCGAGTTCGGGCAGGGTTTCGAGGTCGAGCACCAGGGCCTCGGCGGCGGGAATGTGCGGGTCATGGACGATGACCTGCGGCCGCAGCGGCCGGCTGGAATTGACCGAGACCACCATGGCGTAGTGCGCGTCGGTGAGTTCGACCACCGAGCCGGGCGGATAGACGCCCATCATGCGGATGAACAGCGCCAGGGCCCGCGGGTCGTAACGTTTCTTGCTTTGGGCGTAGATCAGCGACAGCGCCTCGTGCGGGGTCACCGCCAGCGCCGGGTTGCCCGGGTTGCAGAGGTTGTCGTACTGGTTGACCAGGGCGACGATGCGCGAAGGCGCACTGATCTGCTCATTCTTCAGCTTCTGCGGGTAGCCGCTGCCGTCGGCGAGTTCGTGGTGCTGGCCGACGATCAGCTGCGCCTCCGTGGACAGGCGCATCTTTTTCGCCAGGGCGACGCCGTGGGCGACATGGTCGCGGTAGAGCTGACGCTCGGCCGCGGTGAAATGATCGTCGCTCCAGCGCAGGCGGTCCGGCAGGTCCATCTTGCCGAGGTCGTGCAGCAGCGCGCCGATGCCCAGTTCGTGCATCGCCGCGGTGTCGAGCGCCATGGCCTTGCCCAGCAGCAGGGAGATGACAGTGACATTGATGGCGTGAAGCGAGGTCTTCTCGCCGGCCTTCTCCGACAGCAGGCGGATGCAGGTTTCCTCATTCTCGTTGAGTTGCCCGACGAGTCCGCCGACCATGGCCTCGCACTGCTCGCGGGCGGCCGCCGGCTGGGCGTGGGCGGTGTCGACGACGTGGCGGTAAACGCGGGTGGCGTCGGCGAAGCGGTTTTCGCAGCGCTGCAGGCTGGCCCGCTGGGCGCCGAGATGCTCGCGGCGCAGCTGCCTGGCGGCCTGGGCTTCGGCTTCGGCGGCGGCTGTTGCCACCGCAGCGGCAGCGTCGTCGGTCGTGGCGGCCTCGACGTTGTCTGAGTCCGTCCCGGCCATGGCCCCGCTGGCGGGAACGGAGACGCCGTTGCCGCCGGCAGCAGCTGCGCCGTTGCCGCTGCCGGGCAGCGGCTCGGGGTCGCTCAGGGTCGGGGCGTAGCGGATGCGTTCGAGACCGAGGCCGCGTATGGTGTCGATCTGCTCGCGCGTGGTGATCTTGAAACTGTTGAGGGCGAAGGGATGCGCCATCCAGCCGAGGTCGAGGTAGACGTACAGGCCGAGGCGCAACTGCGCGATATCGATGAAGTGAGCTTCGTTATCCGTCATGGGGATGCATACTGGTCGTCCCGCCCTCGTAGGGCGGGCACTAGAATATGACACATTATGGGACAGAAAGTGGCGGGTGCGGCATCCTGCCGCGTTGCTGCGGGCCGAGGCAATCTGTCCTTGGCCGAAAGGGGCGAAAAAGTTGAAGTATATCGACGAGTTTCGTGACGGCAAGCTGGCGCGGGGCCTCGCCACCGCCATTGCGCGCGCTGCGCAGCCGCAACGGCAATATGCCTTCATGGAATTCTGCGGTGGCCACACGCATGCCATCTCGCGCTACGGCGTGAGCGACCTGCTGCCCGCCAACCTGCGCATGGTGCATGGCCCGGGCTGCCCGGTGTGCGTGCTGCCTATCGGCCGCATCGACATGGCGATCGAGCTGGCCCTCGAACATCAGGCCATCGTCTGCAGCTACGGCGACTGCCTGCGGGTGCCTGCTACGGATGGCCTGTCCCTGGTGAAGGCGAGATCTCGCGGCGGCGACATCCGCATGGTGTACTCGGCCGCCGATGCGCTGAAGACGGCGCAGGACAATCCGGGGCGACAAGTGGTGTTCTTCGCCATCGGCTTCGAGACGACCACGCCGCCGACGGCCGTCGTCGTCAGGCAGGCCGCCGCGCTGGGCCTGAAGAATTTCAGCGTGCTGTGCTGCCACGTGCTGACGCCGCCGGCGATGCACCACATCCTCGCCACGCGCCAGCCGAGCGATATCGCGATCGACGGCTTCGTCGGCCCGGCCCATGTATCGACGGTGATCGGCAGCCGGCCCTACGAGGTGTTCGCCACCGACTACCACAAGCCCGTGGTCATCGCCGGCTTCGAGCCGCTCGACGTGATGCAGGCCATTCTCATGCTGCTGCAGCAGGTGAACGAGGGTCGCGCCGAGATCGAGAACGAATTCACCCGCGCCGTGACGCGCGAGGGCAACCTCAAGGCCCAGGCCATCGTCGCCGAGGTGCTGGAACTGCGCGAGGAATTCGAGTGGCGCGGCCTCGGCGTCATGAAAAAGTCGGCGCTGGCGCTACGGTGCGAGTTTGCCGAATACGATGCCGAAAAGCGTTTCGACCTGGCCTACCGCGTCGTGCCCGACAACAAGGCCTGCGAGTGCGGTGCGATCCTGCGCGGCGTAAAGCGGCCGCAGGACTGCGCCATCTTCGGTACCGTGTGCACCCCGGAAAACCCGGTCGGCTCCTGCATGGTGTCGTCCGAAGGTGCTTGCGCGGCGCACTACACCTACGGCCGCTACAAGCAATGACGAAAGTTCGCGAAGGTTACGTCCGTCCGCTCGACCTCAAGCACGGTCGGGTCGATCTCACCCACGGTTCGGGCGGGCGGGCCATGGTGCAGCTGATCGAGGAACTGTTCGCGCGCCACTTCGCCAACGAGTGGCTGGCGCAGGGCAACGACGGCGCCGTGCTGCCGGCGCCGACAGTGCCGGGTCGGCTGGTCATGGCCACCGACGCCCATGTCGTGTCGCCGCTGTTCTTTCCCGGCGGCGACATCGGCTGCCTTTCGGTGCATGGCACCATCAACGATGTGGCGGTGATGGGGGCGACGCCGCTGTGGCTTTCCGCCAGCTTCATCCTCGAGGAAGGTTTTCCGCTGAGTGAGCTCGACCGCATCGTCGCCTCGATGGCGCGGGCCTCGCAGGAAGCCGGCGTGCCGGTGGTCACCGGCGACACCAAGGTGGTCGAGAGCGGCAAGGCCGATGGCGTCTTCATTACCACCACCGGCGTCGGCGTGCTGCCCGCAGGTCTGCAACTTTCCGGCGACCGCGCGCGGCCGGGCGACGTGGTGCTGCTCTCGGGCAGCATCGGCGACCATGGCATGGCCATCATGGCCACACGCGAGAACCTCGGCTTCGCCGCGCCCATCGTTTCCGACACCGCCGCGCTGCACGGCCTGGTCGCAGCGCTGCTCGCCACGGGCGCCGATATCCGCTGTCTGCGCGATCCGACGCGCGGCGGGCTGGCCACCACGGTCAACGAGATCGCCCGCCAGTCCGGCGTCGGCGTGATGCTCGACGAGGCGGCGATTCCCGTGAATGGCGAAGTGGCGGCGGCCTGCGAATTCCTCGGCCTGGATCCGCTCTACGTCGCCAACGAGGGCAAGCTCATCGCCATCGTCGCCGCGGCCGATGCCGAAACGGTACTAGCGGCGATGCGTGTGCACCCGCTCGGCGCGCGCGCGTCCCGCATCGGCGAAGTCGTCGCCGACGACCATCATTTCGTGCAGATGACCACAGGCCTGGGCGGCCGCCGCATCGTCGACTGGCTCACCGGCGACCAGCTGCCGCGCATCTGCTGAGGTCCAGATCATGATTGGCTGCAATGGCAATGGGGAGGGCGCATGAAGACTTACAGTCTCGGTTATTTGACGGACGAGGCGGCCGTGTTGATTACCGCCCAGGGCATCCGCAGTCGCGACAACAATGACGCCATGGTGCTCGATGCGCTGGCCGAGGCGGCGCGGCGTGGTTGCCGCAAGTTCCTGGTCGACGACCGGGAGGTGGACATCAGGGTGACGTTCATGGACATTTACGAGCGGCCGCAGCGTTTGAAGGAGCTCGGCTTGGTGGCCGATATGCGCGTGGCCATCGCCTACTCCGAGTACAGCCCGAGGGGGGCGGATTATCGCTTCTTCGAGAACGTGTGTTTCAACAATGGCCTGCCGCTGCTGCGGGTGTTCGCCGACTACGACGGCGCTCTGAGCTGGCTGCGGCAGGGATAGGATACTTTCGATGCAACGCTTCACCATTTCCCTCGACGACGACCTCGCGCGCGCCTTCGACCGCCTGATCGCCGAGCGCGGCTACCGCAACCGCTCCGAGGCCGTGCGCGATCTGCTGCGCGGCCAGCTCGAGGCGGCGCGGCCGGCGGCCGGCGGCCACTGCGTTGCCAACCTCTCCTACGTCTACAACCACCACGAGCGCGAACTCGCCGAGCGCCTCACCACCCTGCAGCACGGCCATCACGACCTCACCGTGGCGACCATGCACGCCCACCTCGATCACGACAACTGTCTCGAAAGCGTGATCCTCAAGGGGCCGACGGCGCAGGTGCGCGCCTTCGCCGAGGCGCTGACCGCCGAGCGCGGCGTGCGCCACGGCAGCCTCAATGTCGTCGCGGTGGAAGTGGTCGACAGCCGCCACAGCCACGGCTATGCGCCGCGCGGCAAGGTGGCCGCGCACACCCATCTCAAGCCCAGGAGTTGATCTGCCTCAACATGGGCGGTTCTGGCTCGGGCACACTGCTGCGTGTGAAGAATTGATGGGTTCTGCATACAAGGCGACATGATGGACCTGGATCTCCCTCGCGAATGGTCGGCGCTGTGTGCGCTGGTGTTCGTACTCGGCATGAAGCACGGTTTCGACGCCGACCATCTGGCCACCATCGATGGCCTGACGCGTTTTAACGCGCGGACCAGGCCGCGGCTGGCGCGCTTGTGCGGCATGCTGTTCTCGCTCGGTCACGGCGCGGTGGTGGTGGCGATCGCTCTGCTCGTCAGCCTGGTCGCCGCCCGGTGGCAGGTGCCGCAATGGCTCGAGGCCTCGGGCATGGCGATCTCCGTGCTGTTCCTCACCGCGCTGGGCCTGCTCAACCTGCACGCCGTGCTGACGGCGGCCCCGGACGAAGTGGTGCGGCCGGTCGGGCTGAAGGGACGCTGGCTCGGCGGTCTCGCGCGCAGTTCGCATCCGCTGCTGATCATGACCGTCGGCGCGCTGTTCGCGCTGTCCTTCGATACCGTCAGCCAGGCCGCGCTGTTCGCCGTCACGGCCGAGCACTTCGGCGGCTGGCGCGAGGCGGCGCTGCTCGGTCTGCTCTTCATGCTGGGCATGCTGACCACCGATGGCGCCAACGGCCTTTGGATCTCGCGGCTGATCCGTCGCAGCGACGAGGTGGCGCGCATCGCCTCGCGCGTGATGAGCGTGGCCGTCTCGGTATTGAGCCTGGGCGTCGCCGGCTTCGGCCTGGCGAAATGGACGCTGCCCGCGGTCGATGCCTGGAGCGAGGGCAAGGAACTGGCCTTCGGCCTCGCCGTGAGTGCTGACCATTGCGCTGGTCTTCCTCGCCGCGCTGCGTCTGGCGCGGCGGCCCGTGAAGGCATGACGGGTTTCGACGCCGGGCGCGTGCGCCTGCGGCTGGTGATGCAGGGGGAAGTCGTCGTCGCGGTCGACGTGTCGTGCGAGCGGCCGGACGTCGCGGCGGCGCTGGCGGGGCGGACGGCGGACGAAGCGGTATCCCTGGTGCCGCTGATCTACTCGCTCTGCGGCCAGGCGCAGGGCATCGCCGCGCGGGCGGCGCTGGCCGCGGCGCGTGGGACGGAGACGGCGCCGCATTTCGACGCCCGAGTGGCCGCCGAGGCGTTGCGCGAGCATGCGTGGAAGCTGCTGGTCGATTGGCCGCAGGCCGCGGGCCTGCCTCCGGACAAGGCGTTGTTCGTGCGCGTGGCGAAGACCGCCCCGGGCGCGGGCGCGGCGCTTGCCGGGGAACTGCGCGAGCATCCCGGCATTGCCGGGTTGAGGCTGGCGGTGCAGCCGCCGCGGGGAGCGGAGGGCGCTGCTGGTGCCAGTGTGTTCGGCGAGCGCATCGCGGCGCGCCTCGCCGAGGCTTGCGCCCTGCTCGAAGGTGCCGGCAGCATGGCCGGCCTGGTCGCGGCGACGCCGCTGGGGCCTGGCCGTGGCCGCGCCACCGTCGAGACGGCGCGCGGTGAGCTGGTGCACGAGCTCGGTCTGGACAGGGGGCGCATCGCCATCTACCGCATCGTCGCGCCGACCGACCGGCTGTTCGCCGGCGACGGTCCGCTGCCGGCCCTGCTGCTGGGCCGCCCGCCGGCCGGCGCCGGCGATGTGGCGCAATGGGTCGGGCGCATCGTGATGGCGCTCGATCCCTGTGTGCCGTGGGAGTTGGAACTGGCCTGACGCAGCCCGGCCGCTCCGCCGCGCGGTGCGCAGCGGGGCGGCCGCTCGCGCCTTACTGCAGCTGCTGGATGCCGGCCAGCAGCCAGCCCTTGCTGCCGTCGCTGGGTTTGACCAGATGCCAGACCTCGTCGATCGCCTCGACTGGGCCGTCGCGGTCCTCGCGGATGGAACCGCCGAAGCGGACACTGACGACGTAGCGGCTGTCCTCCTCCACCACCTCGATGACGTCGGCCTCGATGGCGACGACGTCGGTTTCCTGCGTGGCACCACCGCGTTCGGAGATGTTCATGCGGATCTCGGCGTACATCTCGGGAGTGGTGAACTCGCGGATGTCGTCGAGGTTGCCGGCGTCGTTCGCCGCCTGCAGCCGGATGAAGTTGACCTTGGCGTTGCGGACGAAGCCGGCGACGTCGAAGTCGGCAGGGATGCGGCCAGCGGCAGCCGCCGGCGCGGCGGCGGAACCGGGCATCGCGACGTCGAAGGCGCGGGGTGCCGTGCCGGCGTTGGCCGCGCTGCTGGCGGCGTACTGCAGGCCGCCCGCTGCCGGCTGCTGCGCAGCGGCACGACGCCGCATGATGAAGCCGATGGCCACCATCACCGCCATGACCAGCAGGCCGATCATCAGCATGGAGGCCAGTTCCTCGCCGAAGCCGAAGTGGGAGGCGAGCGCGGCCAGGCCGAGGCCGGCGGCGAGGCCGGCGAGCGGGCCCATCCACGAACGCTTGGGTTGCGCCTGCGCCGCGCCAGCCGCTGCCGGGGCCTTGGCCGACGCCGTCGAGGCGGCGGGGGCCGGTGCTGCGCTGGGGGCCTTGTCGGGCGCAGTCATCTGGCGTTGCATGCCGGCGGACTTGCCGGCGCCGAGGCGTTTGGCCGCTTCGGCATCGCCGGCGGTGATGGTGAGGCCGAGGGAAAGGACAACGGCCAGTAGCGAGAGCGTCTTCATGTATGTCTCCTGTCGGTATGGTTGCGACGGCGACAGGTTAGCTCGTCCTCAATGCAAATAAAAACAGAAAGATTGGTAATGAGTGATCGAAAAAAACTTACGGTATCGCGCGCCGGGATCAGGCGCGCCGGTCCCCCGGCGGTGGCGCCAGGCCGGCGGCCGGCGGATCTGCCATCAGTCGCAGGGCGATGAAAATGCCGATGAGGACATTGCCGAGGGCGAAGGCGGCCAGCATCAGGGTGACGGCGACTGGCAGGTCGTGGGCACGCAGGACAAACGAAATCGCCGACGAGAGAGCGTTGAGCAGGATCAGCAGCCAGAACAGCGGATTGCGGGGCTGGATCAGGCGCGACAGCTTCAATGGCTGACTCGTTTCCTGCCGCTGCGGTTTTCCGCGCAAGTGTGCCGGACGGGGGCAAACAGGGGCATTGCGCGCAACGCCCCTTCAGCTCGATTCGCGGACATACGGCTCGCGCAGCTCGACCGGCTTCACCACCTTCTTGCGCATGCGGATGTTGAGCATCTCGACGCCGACCGAGAAGGCCATGGCGAAGTAGATGTAGCCCTTCGGCACATGGTGGCCGAAGCCGTCCGCGATCAGCACGACGCCGACGACGACGAGGAATGACAGCGCCAGCATCTTGATGGTCGGGTGGTCCGAGACGAAGCGGCCGATGGCGCCGGCGAACAGCATCATCAGGCCGACCGAGACGACCACGGCGGCGATCATCACCGCCACCTCGCTGACCATGCCGACGGCGGTGATGATCGAGTCGAGCGAGAAGACCAGGTCGATCACCATGATCTGGGCGATGACGCCGGCGAAGCTGGCGGCGACGGAGCGCGATTCCGCGCCTTCTTCGCCCTCGAGCAGCTGGTGCACCTCGCCGGTGCTCTTCCAGATCAGGAACAGGCCGCCGGAAATCAGGATCAGGTCGCGCCCCGAGATCTCGAAGCTGGTCACCGTGAATACCGGCTCGGTCAGGCCGACGATCCAGGACAGCAGCAGCAGCAGCGCGATGCGCATGAACATCGCCAGGAACAGGCCGATGCGGCGGGCCAGCTCCTGCTTTTCCTTCGGCAGCTTGTCGACGAGGATGGAAATGAAAATGATGTTGTCGATGCCGAGGACGAGCTCCAGCGCGGTCAGCGTGAAGAAGGCGATCCAGATTTCGGGGTTGAGCAGGAGTTCCATGATGGCGAGATGTCGGGCGGTTAACGTGAAACCGGCTCCCTCGATGCGGAAGCCGGTGGCGGCGGTGGTGGCTGGTAGTGCGTACGGCGTGCGTCAGTGCGCGCGGCTGGCGAGCGCGGCGATGCGCTCTTCCAGCGGCGGGTGGCTGGAGAACAGCGCCATCCAGCCCGGGCGGCCGTTGATGCCGGCGGTGGCGACGTTCTGCGGCAGCTCGCCCGCTTCCATGCCGCCGAGGCGGCGCAGCGCGGCCATCATCGGCTGCGGCGTGCCCATCAGCTGCGCGGCGCCGGCATCGGCGCGGAATTCGCGCTGGCGCGAGAACCACATGACGACGATGCTGGCGAGGATGCCGAAGACGATGTCGCAGACCACGACGGTGACCATGTAGCCGATGCCGGGGCCGGAGGACTCGGAGTCGCCCCGGCGCAGGAAGGAATCGACCAGATAGCCGACGACGCGGGCGAGGAAAAAGACGAAGGTGTTGACCACACCCTGGATCAGGGTCAGCGTCACCATGTCGCCGTTGGCGATGTGGGCCACCTCGTGGGCGATCACCGCCTCGGCCTCCTCGCGCGTCATGGTCTGCAGCAGGCCGGTCGAAACCGCGACCAGAGAGCTGCTGCGGCTGGCGCCGGTGGCGAAGGCGTTGGGCTCGCCCTCGTAGATCGCCACCTCGGGCATCGGCAGGCCGGCCTTTTCGGAAAAGCGGCGCACGGTGTCGACCAGCCAGAATTCGCTCGAGTTCTGCGGCGACTCGATGACGCGGGCGCCGGTGCTCCACTTGGCGATGGTCTTCGACATCCACAGCGACAGGAAGGAGCCGCCGAAGCCCATGATCGCGGCGAAAAACAGCAACTTGCCGAGGTCGAGGCCAGTGCCGGTAAAGAACCTGTTGGCGCCGGTGAGCGTGGTGACAATGCCCAGCACGAGCATGATGGCGAGGTTGGTGCCGATGAGCAGCATGACGCGCTTCATGGAATAACTCCTTCGAGAACTTACGAATGCACTAGTCTAAATATCCTGGAGACATCGCGCAAATCGAATATTATTTAACTAACAATCGAAAATTACGATATATCAATCCGATGGCGAATCTCAACTACAAGCACCTGCGCTATTTCTGGATGGTGGCCAAGGCCGGCAGCATCGCGCGCGCCAGCGAGCGGTTGCACCTGACGCCGCAGTCGATCAGCGGCCAGCTGGGGGAATTCGAGGCGGCACTGGGCGTCGATCTGTTCCGCCGCGTCGGGCGCGGCCTCGAACTGACCGAAACGGGGCAACGCATGCTCGGCTACGCCGAACAGATTTTCGCCCTCGGCGACGAAATGCTCGAGTCGGTGCAGGACGATTCGGTACAGAGCATGCCGTTCCGCGTCGGCATCGCCGACTCGGTGCCGAAGATGGTGGCCTACCGCCTGGTCGAGCCATCGCTGCGGCTCGACGAGCCGGTCCGCCTGATCTGCCGCGAAGGGCGGCTGGCCACCTTGCTCGGCGACCTGGCGGTGCACCGCCTCGACATGGTGATCGCCGACCGGCCGATGCCCGAGAACCTCAACGTGCGTGGCTACGACCACTTCCTCGGCGAGAGCGGCGTCACGGTGTTCGGCGCCCCAGCCTTACTGGGGCGGGCGGAGCGTCCCTTCCCGCAGCTGCTCGACGGCACGCCCTTCCTCCTGCCTGGTGCCGATGTCGCCCTGCACGCGCGGCTGATGCGCTGGTTCGAGGCGCAGCGGCTGCACCCGCGCATCGTCGGCGAATTCGACGACAGCGCGCTGCTGATGGCCTTCGGCCAGGTCGGCGCCGGCCTGTTCGTGGCACCGACGGCGATCGAAAGCCACATCGTCGAACAGCACCATGTCCAGGTGATCGGCCGCATCGAGGCGGTGCGCGAACAGATCTTCGCCATCACCACCGAGCGCCGCCTGACCCATCCGATCACCGCGGCCATCTGCCAGCTGGCCCAGCATGACATTTTCGGCAGCGCACCGGCGCGGCGGAAGAAGAAATGAAATCGCCTTGGTCGCGCCGGGATTGCTGCGTTATCAGTCGCTGCTGTTCATGAAGCCGAGCAGTTGCAGCAGGCTGGTGAAGAGGTTGAATATGGAAACGAACAGGGTCACGGTGGCCATGACATAGTTGGTCTCGCCGCCGTGGATGATGTTGCTCGTTTCATAGAGGATCAGTCCCGACATCAGCAGCACGAAGGCGGCGGAAACGGTCAGCGACAGCGCCGGGATCTCGAAGAAGATCGCGGCGAGCCCGGCGAGGAAGGCGAGCAGGATGCCGACCATGAGGAAGCCGCCCATGAAGCTGAAGTCCTTGCGCGTGGTCAGGGCGTAGCCGGAAAGGCCGAGGAAGATCGCGGCGGTGCCGGCCATGGCCATCATCACGGTCTGGCCGCCGTTGGGCAGGCCGAGGTAGTGGCTGACGATGGGGCCGAGGGTATAGCCCATGAAACCGGTCAGGGCGAAGACCGACACCAGACCCCAGCCGCTGTTGCGCAGCTTGGTGGTGGCGAAGAGCAGGCCGAAGTAGCCGACCAGGGTGATGATCAGTCCGGGATGCGGCAACTTCATCGCCACCGCGGCGGCGGCGGCGACGGCAGCGAACAGCAGCGTCATCGACAGCAGCATGTAGGTGTTGCGGATCACCTTGTTGGTGGCCAGCACGGATTCGCTGCCGCCGTGGGGCAGGACAATGGCTTGCAGGTTCTTCATCGGGTTTCCTCGCTATCGGTAACTGGACGGTTTACGGATCAATGCAGTCAGATTGTAGGGGCGTGACTTATCCAAATCCAGTCGATTAGTATTTGGATATACATCGAAAAAGTCGACGTATTTAGGGGCTGCCGGGGGGCTGCCGGGCGCAGCCGATCCAGCCCCGGCTTTCCCTACTTCTGGTTATCCCTTGCGGACAGGGCCTCGTCTGCAATGGCACCGGAGGCCCGGCGCGAAGCTCGCTGCCGCCACCACAGCATCATTGTGGCGATGGCGGTGATGGTCACGGCCGGAATGGCGATCAGGTTCAGGGTGTTCCAGCCCTCGCCAGTGATGAGTACGCCGCTGGAGAGCGAGGTGATGCCCTGCACGGCGAAGACGAGGAAGTCGTTGAAGCCCTGCGCCTTGGCCTTTTCCTCCGGGCGGTAGGTCTCGGTCAGCAGCGTGGTGCCGCCGATGTAGAGGAAGTTCCAGCCGACGCCGAGCAGGGTCAGTGCCCACCAGAAATGCATCACCGAGGCGCCGGAAAGCGCGATGGCGATGCAAGCAAAGTTCAGCAGCGCGCCGGTAAACAGTATCGGCAGGGTACCGAAG
This sequence comes from uncultured beta proteobacterium, assembly GCA_963709555.1. Classification (GTDB taxonomy): domain Bacteria; phylum Pseudomonadota; class Gammaproteobacteria; order Burkholderiales; family Rhodocyclaceae; genus Sulfurisoma. The sequence goes on from CAVPWR010000008.1 coordinate 509,727, forward strand.
CGACGGATCAGGTGGCCGGTGAAGAAGGACGGCGCGAACATGCCGATGACGTGCCATTCGAGGACGAAGGCCGCATCGGCGAAGGGATAGCGGCAGAGGTCCATGGCAATCGGCGTCGCCGTCATCAGCAGGTTCATCACGCCGTAGCCGCAGGCAGCCGCGAGCACGGCGACGATGAACCTAGGCTGGCGAGCGATCTCGGCCAGCGGCCGGCCTTTGGCGTGCTGCTCGGTGCTGGACAGCGGCGGGATGTCGAGGCGGCTGGCGAGCAGCAGCGAGAGAAAGGCGAACACCGCCAGCACCAGGTAGCTGGCCATGAAGGTCGGCTCGAGTAAGGTTCGCGTGTGCGTAGACAGCGCCGGCCCGATCACGCCGCCGAGGATGCCGCCGGCCAGGGTCAGCGAGATGGCGCGGCTCTTCCAGGTCGAACTCGGCGGCGTCGGCGGCGGCGAAGCGGTACTGCTGGCCGAAGGCGTTGTAGGCACCGGCCATCAGCGTGCCGCCGCAGAGCAGCCAGAAACTGCCGATGGAAACGGCGAAGGCGCTGGTCAGCGCGCCGGCCATGCCGAAGGTCGAGCCGAGCATGAAGCCTGCGCGGCGGCCGTGGCGCTTCATGAAGAAGGCGGCCGGCAGGGTGGTCAGCGCCGCGCCGATGACATAGGCGGTGACCGGGAAGGTCGCCAGCCACAAAGTCGGCGCCAGCGACACGCCGACCAGGCCGTTGACGGCGACGAGGGTGACGCCGTTGGTGAGGAGGAATCCTTGTGCTACGGCGAGGAGAAGAATGTTGCGTTGGGTAGCCCGCATCGGGACCCAGTGTAGCGGATGGGTCCCGCTTTAGCCGATAGGTTATATCCATTCACCTATCGGCAGGTTTTCGGGGAGCGGATACGCCGTCAGCGGCCGCCGCGGGCTCCACCGCCACCGCCACCGCCACCGCCACCGCCACCTGCGCCCTTACCCATGCCGCTTCCAAAGCCGCCAGCCTGGCCGCCACTATTGCCACCGCCTTGGCCAGAGCCTTGGCCACCGCCTTGGCCAGCGCCTTGACCACCGCCTTGGCCACCGCCTTGACGCATTTCCTGATTTTGGTAGCGGTTCGCTTCGCGAGCCTGGTTCTGGGCTTGCTGTTGGTTACGCTTGGCTTCTTGCTCGGAGCGGCCCGCTTCGCGCTGTTCCTGTGTCAAGGCGGAGCGCTGTTCGCTGGCGCGAACCTGATCGCGCTCCTGCTGACGCGCTTGTTCACGAATGAGCTCGGCGCTCATGCCGGGATCCTGTTTTTGGACTTGCTGCCGAGTTTGATCGCGGGTCTGGGTTTGCACTTGGTCGCGATTGGTTGCAGGGGCGGGGACGTCCTGTCCCCAAGCCGCCGCTGTCGTGGCGAGACAGCCTACGATCGCCATAGTCATTCGGTTCGCTTTCATGATGTTCTCCGTCAATTGTTGGAATGAGTGCATGGATGCACCGAAGCGAATGATGATTTCCCTCCGTCACGACAATATGTCAGCACGGTCACAATGTGTTTCGATTTGTAAGGGATTATTCCGAGCGAAGCGCCTCCAGCGGATCGAGCATCGCCGCATGGCGGGCCGGCATCACGCCGGCGACAAGGCCGATCAGGATGGCGGAAACCTCGGCGGCGATCGCGTAGCTCCATGGCGTGTGCACGGGCAGCGCCGGCACGGCGACGGCGAGGATGCCGGTGATGCCCCAGCCCAGCGCCAGGCCGGCGGCGCCGCCGAGGGCGGCGAGCACGGCGGCCTCGCCGAGGAACAGCAGCAGGATGCCGCGCTGGGTGGCGCCGATGGCGCGCAGCAGGCCGATCTCGCCGGTGCGCTCGGACACTGCGATGGTGAGGATGGTGAGGATGCCGACGCCGCCGACCAGCAGCGAGATGCCGCCGATGGCGCCGACGGCGAAGGTGATGGCATTGAGCACGGTGCCGAATACTTCCAGCATCTTCTGCTGCGGTGTGATGGTGAAGTCCTCGCGGCCGTGGCGCGCGACGAGCGTGCGGCGGATGCTCTCCTCGACCACTGGCAGCGGCGTGGTCGGGTCGTAGGTCAGGTGAATCTCGGCCAGGCTTTCGCGGTTGAACATTTCCAGCGCGCGGCCGACGGGGATGTAGACCGTGTCGTCGAGGTCGAAGCCGAGCACCTGGCCCTTGGGGGCCATGACGCCGACGACGCGGTAGCGTTCGCCACCGACGCGGATGCGCGCACCGAGCGGGCTTTCGCCGGGGAACAGCTCCTGCGCCACCTTGGAGCCGAGCACGACGAAGGCGCGCGCCGCGCGCGGGTCGTCGGCGGGCAGGTAGTCGCCGCTGGCGATCGTCATGCGCAGCGTGCGGTGGAAGGTATGGCCGGTGCCGTAGAGGGTGACGCGGCGCGAGCGCTTGCCGTTCTCGACGTCGGCATTGCCCTGCACCATGGGGTCGGACAGCAGGATGTGCGGCGCATTCTGGAGCGCGATGGCGTCCTCGATCGACAGCGGCCGCACGGTGTTGATCGCGCCCAGCCCGCCGCCGCCGTGGGTACTGGTCTTGCCCGGCTGGATGCCGATGAGGTTGGTGCCGAACTGGGTGAACTCGTCGATGACGAAGCGGTGCAGGCCCTCGCCGATGCTGGTGAGCAGGATCACCGCGGCGATGCCGACGGCGATGCCGAGCGCGGTGAGGAAGGTGCGCAGCCGGTGGGCGACCAGCGATTTCCAGGCGAAGCGGATGAAGTCGGCGGTGCGCATCATGCCCTCGCTGGGCCGCCCCAAGAGGGCATGCGCCCCCCCGTGGGGGGCAGCGAGTTGGGTTTGCGAGCGTGGGGAGCTATATGGGTCATCGCCTGGAGAGGGCAAGGACCGGGTCGAGCTTCGCCGCCTGCCGCGCCGGCGCCACCGAGAACAGCACGGCGGTGACGATGGCGGTGAGGGGCGCGGCGATCACCGCCCACCACGGCGCGGTGAAGGGGATGGCCGGATAGATCTCGCCGATCAGCACCTGGCCGAGCTTGCCGGCAGCCAGGCCGACGGCGGCGCCGCCCAGCGCCAGCAGCACGGCCTCGGTGAAGAAGATGGCGCGGATCTGCGCGCCGCTGGCGCCGAGCGCCTTGAGCAGGCCGATCTCGCGCCGGCGCTGGCTGACGGCGATCAGCATCACGTTCATGATGAGGATGCCGGCCACGGCGAGGCTGATGCCGGCGATGCCGCCGACGGCCAGCGTCAGCGCGCGCAGGATGCGGTCGAAGGTGGCGAGCACGGCGTCCTGGGTGATCACCGTGACGTCGCGTTCGCCTTCGTGGCGCTCCTTGAGGATGGTCAGCGCATCCTCCTGCGCATGGCCGATCTGCTCGCGGCTCTTGGCCTCGATCAGGATGCGGAACAGCGACTCGGTGTTGAACAGCGCCTCGGCCGAGGCGACCGGCACCATCACCACCTCGTCGCTGTTGAAACCCATGGACGTGCCCTGCTTGGCGATGAGGCCGATGACGCGGAAGCGGCGGTCGCCGATGCGCAGCCACTCGCCGAGCGGCTGCTGCGTGCCGAACAGCTCGCGCGCCACGGTGGTGCCGATGACGCAGACCGGCTCGGCGTGGTGCGGGTCCCCCGGCGGCAGGAAGTGGCCGGCGGCCAGTTCCATGTGGCGCACTTCGAGCAGCTCGGCGGTGGAGCCGAGCACCACCGATTCCCGGCTCTTCGCCTGCCAGCGCACGTCGCCGGCGCCGACGATCAGCGGCGCGATCTTGCGCACGGCGCGGCTGCGCAGCAGGGCATAGGCGTCGTCGATGGTCAGCGCGCGCGGCGTCTTGCCGACGACGATGCCGGGCGAGACGCCGCCGGTGGCGGTGCGCCCGGGGATAACGATCAGCAGGTTGGTGCCGAGCGAGCCGAACTGGTCGAGGACATAGCGGCGGGCGCCCTCGCCGAGTGAGCTGACCACCACCACGGCGGCGACGCCGATGCTCATGGCGAGCAGGATCAGCAGCGTGCGCGAGCGGTTGCCGCGCAGCACTTGCCAGGCGAAGTCGAGCAGATCGGAGAAGCGCATGAGACGGAAGTATGCACCTCGCACGGCTTTGATGGAGGTCAAACACCACGGCCGTTCAGATGCTAGGCTTCGCCCCATGGAACCGCTCCCGCCTGCACAACTCTGCCGCCGCTGTGACCCGCAGACGTTCGGCTTCGCCACGACGGACGAGGTGACCGAGACGGTCGACATCGTCGATCAGACCCGCGCCATCGATGCGGTCAAATTCGGCATCGCCATCAAGCGCCCGGGCTTCAATCTTTTCGTGCTGGGCGAGCCGGGCAGCGGCCGCCACTCCGCCGTGCGCCGCCTGCTCGAGGCCCGTGCCGCCACCGAGGCCATCCCCGGCGACCTTTGCTACGTGAACAACTTCGCCGAGCCCAACCGGCCGCGCCTGCTGCAGCTGCCGGCCGGGCGCGGCGCTCGGCTCAAGGCCGACATGCAGCAGTTCGTCTCGGAGCTGGCCAAGGCCATCACCGCGGCCTTCGAGAGCGACGAGTACCGCGCCCGCATCGAGGCCATCCAGGAGGAGTTCAAGGAGAAGGAGGAGGGCGCGCTGCGCGAGCTGGGCCAGGCCTCGAGCGAGTTCGGCATCGCCCTGCTGCGCACGCCGCACGGCTTCGTCTTCGCCCCGATCAAGGGCGAGGAGACCATGAGTTCCGAGGAATTCCAGGCGTTGCCTGACGAGGAAAAGGATCGCTACGGCAAGCTGATGGAGGAGCACGGCGAGAAGCTGCAGAAGCTGATGCACCAGTTCCCGCGCTGGCGGCGCGAGATGCAGGCGCGGTTGAAGGACGTCAGCCGCGACACCATGCGCTTCGCCGTCGGCCACCTGGTCGAGGAACTCAAGGAAAACTATGCCGACCTCGCCAACGTCGCCGAGTTCCTCGACCAGGTGCTGCAGGACGTGGTCGACAGCGCCGAGGAACTGCGCGAGACGCCGAAGAGCGAGGGCGAAGTCAGCGGCATCCTCATCAGCGGCAGCCTGCCGCTGGCGCGCTACCAGGTCAACCTGCTGGTCGATCACGCGACGACCACGGCGGCACCTGTGGTGACCGAGGACAACCCGATCTATCCCAACCTGGTGGGCCGCGTCGATCACATCGCCCACATGGGCACGCTGGTGACCAACTTCACCATGATCATGGCCGGCGCCCTGCACCGCGCCAACGGCGGCTACCTGGTGCTCGACGCCGACAAGCTGCTGACCCAGCCCTACGCCTGGGAGGGCCTGAAGCGGGCCTTGAAGTCGGCGCAGGTGCGCATCGAGTCGCTGGGCCAGGTCTATGGCCTGATGAGCACGCTCTCGCTCGAGCCCGAGCCGATGCCGCTGGCGGTCAAGGTGGTGCTGGTCGGAGAGCGCCTGGTCTATTACCTGCTGAAGGAATACGACCCCGAGTTCGACGAGCTGTTCAAGGTCGCGGCCGACTTCGAGGACGAAGTTGTGCGCGACGACACCAACACGGCGCGCTATGCCCGCTTCATCGCCACCCTGGCGCATGCCGACGGACTGCGGCCGTTCGCTGCCGCCGCGGTGGCACGGGTGATCGAGCACGCATCGCGGCTGGCCGACGATGCCGAGCGCCTGTCGGCGGCGACGCGGCGCATCCGTGACCTGATGGTCGAGGCCGACCACCGCGCCGGCGAGGCCGGGCGCGCCACGGTCGAGGCCGATGACATAAAGTCGGCGCTGGCGGCACGGCGGCACCGCGCCGACCGCCTGCGCGAGGCCGGCGACGAGCAGATCCGGCGCGGCGTGCAGCTGATCGACGTCAGCGGCAGCCATGGCGGCCAGGTCAATGGCCTGGCCGTTTTCGATCTTGGTGAATTCCGCTTCGGCCACCCCGTGCGCATCACCGCCACGGCGCGCATCGGCGAGGGCGACGTGGTGGACATCGAGCGCGAGTCGGAAATGGGCGGCGAGATCCACACCAAGGGCGTGCTGATCCTCACCTCGTTCCTCGCCGCGCGCTATGCCCGCGCGCTGCCGCTGTCGCTTTCTGCCAGCCTGGTGTTCGAACAGTCCTACGGCCCGGTCGAGGGCGATTCCGCGTCGCTGGCAGAACTGTGCGCGCTGCTTTCGGCGCTGTCGGGCGTGCCGATCAAACAGTCGCTGGCGGTGACCGGCTCGGTCGACCAGTTCGGCCGCGTCCAGGCCATCGGCGGCGTCAATGAAAAGATCGAGGGCTTCTTCGACATCTGCGCGGCCAAGGGCTTGAGCGGCGAGCAGGGCGTCGTCATTCCGGCGTCCAACGTCATGCACCTGATGCTGCGCGAGGACATCGTCGCCGCCTGCGCCGCGGGCCGCTTCAGCATCTGGGCGGTCGCCGACGTCGATCAGGCCATCGAGCTGCTCACCGGCGTGCCGGCGGGCGAGCCCAACGAAAAGGGCGAGGTGCCCGAGGGCAGCATGAACTACCTCGTCGCCACCCAGCTGGCCGAGCTCTCGGCGCTGCGCCAGGCCTACGGTGCCGCCGCGCACGGCAAGCGGCGCAAGCACAAGCGCGACGAGTAGGGAGGACTATCGCCTTCCACCGGCCAGTGAACTGGCTTCCGGCATGCGGCGCAGGCGCCAGACGGCGACCGGTCCGAGCAGTCCGCCGATACCCAGTGTCGCCCAGGCTAGCCCCCAGGCCAGCTGGTCCTCGCCCGGCCATGTGCCGCGGCTCCAGTCCAGCGTCGCGCCGAAGACCCAGGGGGCGATCGCTCCCGCGCCGAAGCCCAGAAGCGAGCGCAGGGAGTAGGCGGCGCCCAGTGTGCGCGGTTCGACCAGTTCGGTCAGCGTGGTCGAATGGATCGATGAGTCGGCGACCCCGGTGACGTTGTAGAACACCGCGACGGCGAGCATCAGCCACAGCGGCAGGCCGATCATCCAGCCGAAGGCAAACGAGCAGGCGAGGCTTGCGAGCGCCATCGCCAGGGTCACGGCGGTGCGGCCCCAGCGGTCGGAGAGTGCGCCGCCCGCCACGCTGCCGACGACGGCAGCAAGGTACGTTACCGCGGCGAGCGTCGCCGCAAGGCTGGCTGCCTGCGTCCCGCTGCTGCCGGCGCTGACCGCGGCAGCAGCGAGGAAAGCCGGCAGCCAGGCCCACAGGCCCAGCAGTTCCCAGGCGTGAAAGGTGTAACCCCAGATCGACATCATCGCCGGGCGGTTGGCGATCACGTCGGCCAGGCCGCTGCGGATGCCGAGGCCGGCGGGGCCCACATGGACGACGTTGGGGACGGCGCGCAGCGTGTACCGCCGGGCACCGCGCGCAGGGTGTACCAGCCGAGCAGGAGGCCGAGCGCCGCCAGGGCCGTGGCGACGAAGGCGCCGCGCCAGCCGGCCAGCGGGATTATCACGCTCGCCGCGAGCAGACCGAGGGCATAGCCGAGCGAGGCGGCGGCGAGATAGAGCCCCATCGCCTTGCCCTGGCCGGTGCCCGCCTGGCCGCGTGCCACCTGCTGGGAGATGATGGCCAGCCCCGGCGTGTAGGACCCGCCCGAGCACAAGCCGGTGAGGCCGTAGAGGATCAGGCTGCTGAGGAAATCCTCGGCGGCGAAGGCGAACAGCAACGCACTGGCGGCCGCGGCATAGCTGGTCACGAGGTAGGTGCGGCGTGCGCCGTAGCGATCGGTGAGGAAGCCGACGGAGAACAGCGAGACGAGGAAGCCGACGCGGAGGCCGCTGCGCTGCTCGAAGGCCTTGACCACGTCGGCATCGGCATAGCCGGGCCAGGCCAGCATGCGCAGCACGCGGGCGTCGGGGGCAGCGCCGACGGTCGCCGGCGCGGCCCAGGCGAGCAACAGCACGAGCGCGGGCGAGCAGCAGCACGGAGAAGTTTTGCCAAGGACATTATGCCTATTCTAACCGCAGCGGAGGAATGGCGCCGATCAGCTCTCGTCCGCCACGATCTGGCCGTCGACGATGCGGATGCGCCGCCTGGCGCGGCCGCCGATTTCGCCGTCGTGGGTGACGATGACCAGGGTGCTGCCGGCGGCGTGGAGCTGCTCGAGCACGCCGATCACTTCCTGCCCGGTATGGCGGTCGAGGTTGCCGGTGGGCTCGTCGGCGAGGATCACGGCCGGGCGCATCGACATGGCGCGGGCGATGGCGACGCGCTGGCACTGGCCGCCGGAAAGCTGGTCCGGGCGGTGGTCGGCGCGATCGACCAGGCCGTATTCGCCGAGCAGGGCGTCGAGGCGGCGCCGTCGCTCGGCGGGGTCGATGCCGGCCAGCACCATCGGCAGCTCGATGTTCTGCTCGGCCGTGAGGCGCGGCACCAGGTGGAAGAACTGGAAGACGAAGCCGATCTTCTCGCGCCGTACGCGTGCCAACTCATCGTCCGAGAGGCCCGTCACGTCGCGGCCGTCGAGCTCGTAACGCCCGCCGTTGGGGCGGTCGAGCAGGCCGATGACGTTGAGCAGCGAGGACTTGCCCGAGCCCGACGGCCCCATGATCGACAAATATTCGCCGGCCTCGATGCCAAGGCTGACACCGCGCAGGGCGTGCACTTCCTCGTCGCCGACGGGGAAGACGCGCTCGATGCCGGTAAGCCGGATCATTTGGCGGCCGTGGCCGCAGCGCCATTGCCCTTGGCCTCGGCCACGGCCTTGGCGCCGGCCTTGACGCCTTCGCGGTCGAGCGAGATGACGACCCTGTCGCTTTGCGCCAGACCGGACTTGACCTCGGTGAACTCCCAGTTGGTCAGCCCGATTTCCAGCTTGCGTTCCTCGAGCTTGCCGGCGGGGGTCAGCACCAGCACGCGGTTGTTGGGCATCAGCGCCGGGGTGGGAATGCGCACTACCTTGTCGCGGGCCTGCACCACCACCTCGATGTCGGCGCTGTAGCCGATCAGCAGGTGCTTCGCCTCGCCCGGGTCGTCGAATTCGACCTCGACCTCGACCGTGCGCGCCTGCTTCTCCAGCGCCAGCACGTAGGGCGCGATGCGCCGCACCTGGCCGGTGAAGTGCTTGCCACGGTAGGCGTCGAGCGTGATGCGGCCCTTCATGCCGACCTTGAGCTGGGCGGCATCCACCTCGTCGATCGGTGCTGTGACGTAGATGCAGCTGTCGTCGATCAGGTCGATGGCCGGCAGCGTCGGTATGCCGGGAGGCGACGGTGTCAGATACTCGCCGATCTCGCCGTTGATCTCGGCGACGATGCCGGCGAAGGGCGCGCGCAGCACCGTGCGCTCGGTGTCGGCGCGGGAAGAGGCGATGCGCGCCTGGGCTTCGGCCACGCCGGTACGCGTGGCTTCGCAGCCGGCCTCGCGGGCCTGGGCGTCGGCCTCGGCGCGGGTGACGGCCTGCTCGGAGACGAAGTTCTGCAGGCGCAGCTGCCGCGCCCGTTTTGCTTCGGAGCGCGCCGCAGCGGCCAGCTGGCAGGCTTCATTAACGCGCGCCCGCGCGGTGGCGAGCTGCTCGCGCGAGACGCGCTCGCGCGCGGCGAAGTCGTCGCTCCACAGGGTCAGCAGCAGGTCGCCGGCCTTGACGCGCTGGCCTTCCTTCACCGGTAGCGTCTCGATGCGGCCTGCCGCCGGCGGCGCGATCTTGGCGCGGCGGCAGGCCGCCACCGAGCCGGCGCGGGTGTTGGCGATGGTCATCTCGACGCGGCCGCTGTCGGCCGCGGCCACCAGAACCGCCACCGGCTTCTGCCGGGTGGCGTAAAGGAAGGCGGCGACCGCGGCGGCGATCACCACGGCGGCGACCAGCAAGCGCCGCCACAGGCGGCCGGAGATGGAGGGCATGGAGATTTTCAGGCGGGAATGTCGGGCTCGAGCATGCGCTCGAGGATGGCGATGCGGTCCTTGATCTGCAGCTTGCGCTTCTTCATTCGGCGCAGCATCAGTTGATCGCGGGGCGGGTTTTCGAGGAGTCGCGCGATCACCTCGTCGAGGTCGCGGTGCTCGACACGCAGTTCCTGCAGACGCACCTGCAGCAGTTCGGGCGGTTCGTTGGCTTGCATGGGGCTATGGTATGCCGCCCCGCAGGGATTTGGCAAACGTCGCGGCAGCGTCCACCGCGCCGACGACGGCTAGAATGCGGCAGACAATTCAACGCAGGGGCAAACGCATGGGCCATACGAAATCCTGTGAAGTCGGTCTGGCCGTCAAGACCACCGAGGACTTGATCAAGGGCCTCGACGATCTGCGCCAAGCCTGGAAACGCGATCCATCCACCCTGCCGAAGGGCTTGTCCTGTTCCGAGTCCAAGGAGGGCCAGTTCGTCCTGGTGGCCGCGGAATCGGCCTTCGTCACGATTCCCGGCGCATGCGTCATCAAGGGCATCGGCGCGATAGAACTGCTCGGTTCGGCGCCGGCTTTCGAAGAGGGCGCCAATTCGAAAGCCCTGATCCTCAAGGCCACGGCGGAAGGCTGGAAGTTTTCCGTCAAATTCGTGCCGCCGATAATCCGCGAGAGAAATGCGAAGTGAGTCGGCCAGCCTCCACGTGCGCATCGCAATCTGCGCCGGAAAACGTGGTTTGTCCCCCGGTTCTTCCCGGTTCTTCTCCCCGCGGTTCTTCCTCGCGCGAAGTAGAATCCGGCTGCTGGTTGGGGTAAGGTTGCAGCCATGTCCCGCAAGGAGAACACCATGAAGGCCGTTGATCTGATGACCGAAGCCGTGTCGCTGCCACTGGAGGAGCGCGCGCTGCTTGTCGATTCCCTGCTCCAGACGCTGAATCCGGCCGATGAGGCAAATACGGCCGCCTGGCTGGCTGTGGCGCGCCGTCGGCTCGACGACCTTGACTCGGGCCGGGTCGAGGCGATTCCCGGTGAGGAAGTGTTCGAACGGGTGCGTCAGCGACTGGGTCGATGAGCTTTCGGTTTCATCCCGAGGCGGAAGCGGAGTTCCTTGCCGCCATTGACTGGTACGAAGCGCGATCATCCGGGCTTGGTGAAGACTTTGCGGCGGAGATTCACGCGGCGATCCGACGCGCTGTGGTGCTGCCACTGGCATGGCCGCGAGTCGATGCTGAGATTCGCCGCGTGCTGGCCAGCCGTTTTCCCTACGGCGTGTTGTACGTATCGCGCGATGGATCGATAAATATTCTTGCGGTGATGCACCTGCGCCGCGAGCCCGATTACTGGAGGAAGCGGCTCTGAGAGCCGCCAACCTGCTTCATACAAAGAGCGGAAACTGTCATGACAAAATACATCGGCATCCTCACTTCCGGCGGCGACAGCCCCGGCCTCAACGCGGCGATCCGCGGCGTCGGCAAGGCGGCGCTCGGCCATCACGGCATGCACATCATCGGCTTCCGCGATGGTTTTCGCGGCCTCATGGAAAACCGCACGGCGCCGCTTGACGGTGGCCAGCTCTCGGGCATCCTCACTTCAGGCGGCACCATCCTCGGCACCAGCCGCGACAAGCCGCACAAGATGCCGGTGGGCGGCAAGATCCTCGACATGACCGACGCCATCGTCGGCAACTATCACGACAACCACCTCGACTGCCTGGTCTGCCTCGGCGGCGGCGGCACGGCGAAGAACGCGCTGCGCCTGAAGCAGAAGGGCCTCAACGTCATCACCCTGCCCAAGACCATCGACAACGACGTCGCCGTGACCGACATCACCTTCGGCTTCGACACGGCGCTGGGCATCGCCACCGAGGCCATCGACCGCCTGCACAGCACGGCGCACAGCCACCACCGCATCATCGTGGTCGAGATCATGGGCCACCGCGCCGGCTGGCTGGCGCTGGGCGCGGGCATCGCCGGCGGCGCCGACGTGATCCTGCTGCCGGAGATTCCCTACGACGTCGAAATCGTCGCCGAGGCCATCCGCGAGCGGGCGCGCGGCGGCAAGCCGTTCTCCATCGTCGCCGTGGCCGAGGGCGCGGTCTCGAAGCAGGAGCTGGCGGCGCTGTCTCGTCCGAAGGAACCGTCCAAGAAATCGGCGAAGACGAAGGTCAACCGCAAGGCGGACGATACCGAGGCCGATGCCGCGGCCATCCTCTACGCCGACCGCACGCTGCGCCTGGCGCGCAAGCTGGAGCAGCTGACTGGGCTCGAGGCGCGTCCGACCATCCTTGGCCACCTGCAGCGCGGCGGTGCGCCCTCGGCGGCCGACCGCATCCTCGCCACGCGCCTGGGCACGGCCTGCGCCGACCTGATCGCCAAGGGGACCTTCGGCGTGATGGTGGCGGCGAAGGGCGAGGACACGCGGCCGGTGAAGCTGGAGGAAGTGGCGGGCAAGGTGAAGACGGTGCCGCCGGATCATCCGCTGATTCTGTCGGCGCGCCGCGTCGGGACGAATTTCGGCGACTAGCGTCGCCGAGGCCCGCCGGCAAGGCTGTCGGCGCCGTACCGCCAGCGCCGACTTTTGCCGGTGCCGGTTCCGCTAGAATCGGCGCATGGCACAAACCATCGGACGATTCGAGATTCGGCGCGAGTTGGGGCGCGGCGCGCAGAGCGTGGTCTATCTCGCCTGGGACCCGCAGTTGCAGCGCGAGGTGGCGATCAAGACCATGCATTTTTCGCGGGCCGACGCGCAGGCGACGCCGGCGCTGCTGGCCGAGTCACGCACGGTCAGCAAGCTGCGCCACCCCAACGTGGTGCCGATTTTCGATGCCGGCGAGCAGGGCGGCGATCCCTACCTCGTCTTCGAATACGTCGAGGGCCGCAGCCTCGACCAGGCGCTGAAGAGCGAGGGGCCGATCGAGCCCCTGCGCGCGGCCGAGCTGATGCGGCAGATCGTCGATGCGCTGGCGCAGGCGCATGCGCTGGGCATCATCCACCGCGACCTCAAGCCTTCCAACATACTGCTCGACTCGCGCGGCACGGCGCGGGTGATGGATTTCGGCATCGCCATGCGGGTCGAGGAGGCGGGCGCGCAGAGCGAGCAGGGCCTGACCGGCACGCCGGCTTACATGGCGCCGGAATACGTGGCCGACAAGGCTGTCAGCGAGCAGTCGGACATCTATGCGGCGGGCCTGATCCTGATCGAGATGCTGACCGGCCGCCGCGTGGTGACGGGCGAGCGCCTCGAGCACGTCCTTTATCGCGTCGCCCACCAGCCGGTGGAATTGCCGGCGGGCATCGCCCAGGACGAGCGGCTGCGCGACATCCTGGCCAAGGCGACGGCGAAGGATCGCAGCCTGCGCTTCGCCTCGGCGACGCAGTTGCGCGAGGCGCTCGAGGCCTATCTGGGGCTCGGCAGCCAGGTCGCGCTGTCGCCGGCGGAACTCGAGGCGCGCAAGCAGAGCACGCTCGAATTCCTGCTGCGGCGCATGAAGCACAAGACCGACTTCCCGGCGCTGTCGGACTCGGTTTCGGCCATCAACAAGCTCACGCATTCGGATAAGGAGAGCATCAACAAGCTCTCCAACACCATCCTCAAGGACTACGCGCTGACCAACAAGATCCTGCGCCTGGTCAACTCGGCCTACTATCGCCAGTCCGGCGGCGGCAGCATCAGCACGGTGTCGCGGGCGGTGATCGTGCTCGGCTTCGACGTCATCCGCAACATCGCCATCACCGTCCTCCTGTTCGAGCACCTCGAGGACAAGGGCAATGTGCGCGAGTTGAAGGAAGCCTTCCTCCGTGCCAACCTCGCCGGCCTCGTGGCCCGCGATGCCAGCAGGAAGTTCCTGGCGCGGGAGGCCGAAGAGGCCTTCATCTGCTCGCTGTTCCACCGCCTCGGCCAGCTGCTGGCGCAGTACTACTTCCCCGAGGAGGTCGAGGACATCCGCAAGCTGATGCAGAAGAAGGTGGGGGAGGAGAGCGCCGCGGTGCAGGTGCTGGGCATCACCTTCGAGGATCTCGGCATCGGCATCGCCAGGACCTGGGGTTTCCCCGCCAGCATCGTGGGCAGCATGCGCCACCTGCCCGCGGGACCGATCCGCAAGCCTGCTGGGCACGACGAAATGCTGCGCGTGGTGGCCGGCTTCTCCAACGAGCTCTGCGACATGATCGCCGACCATGCCCCCGAGCATCGGGCGAGGGAAATCAAGGCGCTGACCGATCGCTTCGGCGCCAGCATGCAGCTCTCCGACCGCCAGCTCAAGGAGGTGGTCGAGGAGTCGGTCGAGGAACTGGCCCAGATCGCCTCCATCCTCAAGGTCAATCTCAAGCAGAGCCCCTTCACGCGCCAGGTCAGGGTGTGGACCGGCGGCGTCGAGCCGGCCGCGGAGCCGCCGGCCGCCGATGCGGCGATCACCCAGACCCTGCTCAACGATGCACTGCCCGGGGACGAGGCCGAGGACGAGGCGGCGGCGCAGGCACTGCCGGATCACGCCGAATCGGTGCTGGCCGCCGGCATCCAGGACATCAGCAACTCGCTGGTCGAGGACTTCGCGCTCAACGACATCCTGCGCATCATCCTCGAGACCATGTACCGCGCCATGGGCTTCAAGCGCGTTCTGCTCTGCCTCAAGGACGCCCGCGCCGGACAGATGGTCGGGCGCTTCGGCTTCGGCCCGGACACGGCCGAACTGGTCAAGAATTTCCGTTTTCCCATTGCCAATACACCTGACGTGTTTCAGTTGGCGATTTCCAAGTCGCTGGACATCATCATCACCGATGTCGACGACCCCAAGATCGCCGAGCGGGTCCCCAAGTGGTTCCGCGAACGCATGACGGCCAAGACCTTCGTGCTGTTCCCGCTGTGCATCAAGGGCAATCCGCTGGCGCTCATCTATTGCGACAAGGACCGCGCCGGCTCGATCGCCATCCCCGAGAACCAGCTCAAGCTGCTGAAGACGCTGCGCAACCAGGCGCTGCTGGCGATCAAGCAGTCGATGTGACGCGCGGGGTCGGGCGCGACGCAACCCTCGTCATATTCGAGCGCAGCGAGCCAGCCAGCCACCTCCCCCGCGAGGGGGAGGTGGAGGGGCGGGTTTTCAGGATGCAACGACGGCCCGCACGGGCCGTTCGTCGATTGGCAGGTTGGCCGCCATCGCCACCAGTCCCAGCGCTATGGAAATCCACCACACCACGTCGTAGCTGCCGGGGCAGTCGAACAGCACGCCGCCGAGCCAGGCGCCGAGGAAGCTGCCGATCTGGTGGCTGAAGAAGGCGAAGCCGCCGAGCATCGACAGGTAGGCCACGCCGAACACCTGGGCGACGATGCCGTTGGTGAGCGGCACGGTGGCGAGCCAAAGCAGGCCCATCGCGGCGGCGAAGAGGTAGGCGGAAGCCGTGGCGTGCGCCCATGGCGATGGTCATGATCAGGCCGCCGCAGATCAGGATCAGGGTCGGGGTGCGCCAGTTTCCGCTCATGGCCGGATCATACCGGCCGTCGCCCGGCGCCTGACTTACGTCCCCGAGCCCCATGAGGGCATTGAATTCCTGCCCGGCGGCGCGTAGTATTAACGGCTGTTATAACAAGGAGCTCGCGCCATGCACACCCTCAAACTGGTCCAGATCGGCAATTCCGTCGGTGTCATCCTGCCCAAGGAGGTGTTGGCGCGCCTCAAACTGGAGAAGGGCGAGTCGGTGTTTCTGACGGATACGCCGGATGGCGTGGCGATCACGCCGTACGACCCGGGGTCGACGACCAGATCCGCTTGGCCGCGAGTTCATGCGCGAGTGTCGCGGATACCTTCCGCGCACTGGCGAAATGAAGGTCTGGCGCTGGATCGACAAGCAGGCACTGCTGCTGCTGCATGACGAGAGCTGGCCATGCATGGTGGTGCCGTCGGGCATGCGCGACGAGGGGCTGCTCGATTCGGCCCTGGCGCGGCCGCTGAATCTGCTGGCGTATGGCGGCGAACCGGACTACGCCGACTTGGCGGCTGCCTACGGCGTGGGGCTGGCCAAGAACATCCCTTCGTCGACGGCAACAAGCGCGCGGCCTTTCTTTCCGTCGGTTTGTTCCTGGCGTTCAATGGTTATCGGCTTAAGGCCGGGCAAGCCGACGCTACTGCTGACCATGCTTGCCGTCGCCGCCGGCGATATCGACGAGGTGGCCTTCGCTGCCTGGATACGCAACAACGCCAAACCGCGATGAACAAGGCCTTCGTCAAGGAAAGCGACGGCGACGAGGAGGAAGCAGACCTCCCCGGCGCGCCTGCGCTGCCGCCCGGCGCCAAGAACTACATGACCATCCGCGGCCATGCGGCGATGCGCGCCGAGTTCGAGCACCTGGTCAAGGTCGAGCGGCCCGACCTGGTCAAGGTGGTGGCCTGGGCCGCCGGCAACGGCGACCGGTCGGAGAACGGCGATTACATCTACGGCAAGAAGCGCCTGCGCGAAATCGACCGCCGTATCCGCTACCTGACCAAGCGGCTGGAAAACGCCGAGGTGGTCGAGGCGGCGGCGCAGGAAAACCTGGAAATGGTGTTTTTCGGCGCGACGGTGACGGTCTATCATGAAAGCGACGGCGAGGCGACTTACCAGATCGTCGGCATCGACGAAGCCGATGCCGGCGAGGGGCGCATCAGCTGGATCTCGCCGCTGGCGCGGGCGTTGATGAAGGCGCGCGAAGGGGATGCGGTGCGTTTCCAGAGCCCCGTCGGTCCGCGCGTGCTCGAAGTCATCGAAATCAGTTACGCCCCGGAGGAAGTCCTCCTGGGGGACGAGTGAGAGCGATATGGAAACCTTCGTTTGGGACCAGCGTTTCGTTACCGGCATCGACATCGTCGACGAGCAGCATCGCCGCTTGGTCGACATCATCAACCGGCTCGGCGACGCCATGCTGGCAGGCGCCACGATGTCCGAGGGCAGGCTGCAGATCCTCTTCATCGAGTTGTCGGGCTATGCCCGCGAGCATTTCAGCGACGAGGAGCAGTTGATGCGCGATGCCGGCCTCGATCCGCGCCATATCGACGCCCACACCCGCCACCACCACCAGTTCGTCGAACAGCTGGCCTCGATGTGGCGCGCGCGCGGCGCCATGAAGAATCCGGCCGAGACCCTCTATGGGTTTCTCTCGGCCTGGCTGGCCTTCCATATTCTGGGCGAGGACCAGTCGATGACGCGACAGCTGGCGCTGGTGACGGCGGGTGAGTCGGCGACGACGGCCTTCGATGTCGAGTCCCAGCCGCAGGACAACAGCACGGCGGCCCTGCTCAAGGCGCTGCAGACGCTCTACCACGTCCTGGCCGAGCAGAACCGCGACCTGGCCGAGGCCAACGACCGCCTGCAGCGGGAAATCGCGGCCAATCAGGACTGAATTTTCCGGAGGGGTTGAAAACCCTCCTGCCGACCCCATTTCTCCGATTCGTTTTCCCGGAGGAACCCGCATGACCCAATCCAGTACCGCCACAGCTCAAGCCCGCGAGACCATGGGCTTCCAGGCCGAGGTGAAGCAGCTGCTTCAGCTGATGATCCATTCCCTCTACAGCAACCGCGAAATCTTCCTGCGCGAGTTGATTTCGAATGCCTCGGACGCCTGCGACAAGCTGCGCTTCGAATCCCTGCACAACCCCGCCCTGCTCGAGGCCGAGGGTGATTTTCAGATCCGCATCGGCTTCGACAACAACGCCAAGACCCTGACGATTTCCGACAACGGCGTCGGCATGAGCCGCGAGGAGGTCATCACCAACCTCGGCACCATCGCCAAGTCGGGCACGCGCGAGTTTTTCTCCCACCTGACCGGCGACCAGCAGAAGGACACCAACCTGATCGGCCAGTTCGGCGTCGGTTTCTATTCGAGCTTCATCGTGGCGGAACGGGTCGTCGTCACCACCCGCCGTGCCGGCATTGCTGCCGACCAGGCGGTGCGCTGGGAATCCGACGGTTCCGGCGAATTCACGGTCGAGATGGTCGAAAAGGCCAGCCGCGGCACCGAGATCACCCTGCACCTGCGCGAGGGCCAGGACGACCTGCTCTCGGGCTGGAAGCTGCGCTCCATCATCCGCAAGTACTCCGACCACATCGTCCAGCCCATCGTGATGAAGAAGGAGGAGTTCAAGGATGGCCAGGAGGCGGTGACCGACGAAGATGAAACGGTCAACAAGGCCTCCGCCCTGTGGTCGCGATCGAAGAGCGATATCACGGAGGACGAGTACAAGGAGTTCTACAAGCACGTCGCCCACGATTTCGAGGAACCGCTGACCTGGGCCCACGCCCGCGTCGAGGGCAAGCAGGAATACACCCAGCTGCTCTACATCCCGGCACGTGCGCCCTTCGACATGTGGGACCGTAACGCCCGCCACGGCGTCAAGCTCTACGTGCGCCGCGTCTTCATCATGGACGACGCCGAGCAACTGATGCCCATCTACCTGCGCTTCGTCCGCGGCGTGGTGGACAGCGCCGACCTGCCGCTCAACGTCTCGCGCGAGATCCTGCAGGAATCGAAGGACATCGAGGCCATCCGCAACGGCTGCTCGCGCCGCGTGCTGACCATGCTCGAAGACCTGGCCGAGAACGAAAAGGACAAATTCGCGAAGTTCTGGGGCGAGTTCGGCAAGGCCCTGAAGGAAGGCGTCGGCGAGGACTTCGCCAACAAGGACAAGATCGCCAAGCTGCTGCGCTTCGCCTCGACGCAGGCCGACACCACGGATGAAACGGTATCGCTGGCCGACTATCTCGGCCGCATGAAGCCCGAGCAGGACAAGATCTACTACATCACCGCCGAGACGTTCAATGCCGCCAAGAACAGCCCGCATCTCGAAATCTTCCGCAAGAAGGGCATCGAGGTGCTGCTGCTCACCGACCGCGTGGACGAATGGGTCGTTTCGCACCTGACCGAGTTCGAGGGCAAGCAGCTCGTTTCCGTGGCGAAGGGCGACCTCGACCTCGGCAAGCTCGAGGACGAAGCCGAAAAGAAGGAGCAGGAGTCTGCCGCCGGCGAGTTCAAGGAGCTGACCGACAAAATCGGCAAGGCGCTGGGCGACAAGGTCAAGGAAGTGCGCGTGACGCACCGCCTGACAGACAGTCCGGCCTGCCTCGTTGCCGACGAATACGGCATGAGCGGCAACCTCGCGCGCATCCTCAAGGCCGCCGGCCAGAAGGCGCCGGATGCCAAGCCGGTGCTGGAGATCAACCCCAGGCACCCGGTGGTGCTGCGGCTCCGCTACGAGGAGAAGAAGTTCGACGACTGGGCCGCGGTGCTGTTCGACCAGGCCCTGCTGGCCGAGGGTGGCCAGCTCGACGACCCGGCCAGCTTCGTCAAGCGCATGAACCAGCTGTTGCTGGAGATGAGTGGCAGCACCCGAAATCGCTTTGCGGCGATCTCCCCTCAAGGGGCAACGAAACACTCGGGGCGGCTTCGTGTTCTGAACGGCTGCACGGGCTGCCGCCCATCATCGACGAACGAGCCGAGGTGCTGATCCTCGGCTCGTTTCCGTTCTACGGCCTCGCTCGCGGCGGGGCAGTATTACGCCCACCGGCAGAACCAGTTCTGGCGCATCCTCGGCGAGGTGATCGGCCAGCCGCTCAAGGAGATGGACTACGCGGCGCGGCAAGCCGCGGTCAAGGCCGCCGGCATCGCGATCTGGGATGTCTATGCCTCCTGCGAACGCGAGGGCAGCCTCGACAGCGCGATCCGCGATGGTGCGCCCAACGACTTCACGCCACTCGAAAAACTCGGCGCTGGCGTTACGGCGCGTCTGCTTCAACGGCGGCACCGCCGGGCGCTTCACGCGCCATCTGGCGCCACTCGGCTTCGAAACCCTGATCCTGCCCTCGACCAGCCCGGCCAACGCGAGCTGGAGCTATGAGCGCAAGCTCACCGCCTGGCGCGCAGCCTTGCGCCCATGAAAAAGGCAGGCCGCAGCCTGCCTTGCGCGTAGCGCGACAATTGCTCAGGGTTTGGGGGCGGGCGCTGCTGGCGGCGCGGCGCGCGGGCAGGGCGGCGCGCCGGTGCTGCCGCAGGGACCCATGCCGCCCATACCCGGTCCCATGCCTCCCATGCCACTACTTGCGCCGCCACCCATGCCCGGACCCATGCCGCCGCCGCGGGTGCCTTGCGCGGGTGGCGGCACCGGGTTGTCCTTCAGGCAGGCCTGGCGATCGGGCCCATACTTGCCCTTGCAGGCGGCGCGCGCCGACTGGTTCGCCGCGCAGCGCGCCGGGTCGGCCGACTTGCTGCAATCCGGGGGCGGCATGTTGTCGGTCATGCAGTCCTGACGGGCGGAGCCTCGCATATCCTTGCATGCCGCCTGCGCCTTCTGCCGGTCCGCACAGTGCTGCGGGTTGCTCGCCTTGCTGCAGTCGACAGGCGCTGCCTGCGGGCCCGGAGCCATGCCCGACATGCCACCCATGCCGCCACCTGGGCCCGGCTGGGCATGGGCGGAATACGACAAGAGCACCGCGGCAAGTCCGACAATAAGGCTGTGAGTCCTTTTCATGGTGGGTCCCCTCCGGGTTGCGACAGACTATTTCATCATAGACCATCTCCCCTCCAGCGCCAGCCTTTGCAATAAACTGTCCGTTCCTTTCCTCCGGATGCACGCCATGACGAAGTCCGCCGAAGCGCCTGCCGCGAGCGATCACCGCTTGACGCTGGCCGAGATCCTGGATGCGTTGATCGCCGATGGCCTTGTTCCGCTCGCGGAGGCGGAAAAGTTCAAGGCCGATCGCCGTTATTTCAAGGGCGATGTGCATCCGCTGATCGTGATCGCCGAGCGGCGCTGGAAATCGCCCGAGCCGCCGAACCGGCTGCTCGACCTCGAGGCCCTGACGCAGTGGCTGGCCAGGTGGTGCGGGCTCGAATACCGGCACATCGATCCGCTCAAGATCAATTTCGCCGCGGTCACCGATGTGATGAGCAATGCCTATGCCGCGCGCTTTCGCATCCTGCCGGTCGATGTCAAGCCGCATGAGGTGGTGATCGCCACCGCCGAGCCGTTCCAGCGCGGGTGGGAGGCGGAACTGGCGCCCATCCTGCGCAAGGACATCCGTCGCGTCATCAGCAACCCGGAGGATATCGGCCGCTACCAGGTCGAGTTCTACAACCTGGCGAAGTTCGTGAAGGGTGCGCTCGGGCGCGGCGACACCTCGGCCGGCGTCTCCAATTTCGAGCAGCTGGTCGAGCTGGGCAAGACCAACAAGCAGTTCGACGCCAATGACCAGCACATCGTCCATATCGTCGACTGGCTGTGGCAGTACGCATTCCAGCAGCGCGCCTCGGACATCCACATCGAACCGCGGCGCGAGCTCGGCATCGTGCGTTTCCGCGTGGATGGCGTCCTGCACCAGGTGCACCAGATGCCGATGACGGTGTTCCAGGCCATGACCAGCCGCATCAAGATCCTCGGACGCATGGACGTGGTGGAGAAGCGACGGCCGCAGGACGGCCGCATCAAGACGCGTACGCCCGACGGCATGGAGATCGAGCTGCGGCTGTCGACGCTGCCGACGGCCTTCGGCGAGAAACTGGTGATGCGCATCTTCGATCCCGAAGTGCTGGTGCGCGATTTGTCCGAACTCGGCTTCGGCGACGAGGATGCGAAGCGCTGGCGCGAGATGACACAGCGACCCAACGGCATCATCCTCGTCACCGGACCAACCGGTTCCGGCAAGACCACGACGCTCTACTCGACGCTCAAGGCGCTGGCCACGCCCGAGGTCAATGTCTGCACCCTCGAGGACCCGATCGAGATGATCGAGCCGGCCTTCAACCAGGTGCAGGTGCAGTCCGAAATCGGCATGGGCTTCGCCGAAGGCATCCGCGCCCTGATGCGGCAGGATCCGGACATCATCATGATCGGCGAGATCCGCGACCTCGAAACCGCCGACATGGCGATCCAGGCCGCGCTGACCGGACACCTGGTGCTGTCGACGCTGCATACCAACGATACCGCAGCGGCCATCACGCGCCTGCTCGACCTCGGCGTTCCTCCCTACCTGCTGCAGGCCACTCTGGTCGGGGTGATGGCACAGCGGCTGGTGCGCACGCTGTGTCCCAAGTGCAAGGCCGCGGCCGGCATGCGCGCCGAGGACGAGGCGCAATGGCAAGCCTTGGTGGCGCCGTGGAAGTCGAACCTGCCGAGCATGCTCAATCGGCCCGTCGGCTGCCTCGACTGTCGCATGACCGGCTTTTCCGGCCGGCTTGGCCTCTATGAAATTCTGTCGATGTCGACGGAGTGCAAGAAACTGCTGTCGGCTGAAACGGATGTCGAGCGCCTGCGCGAGCAGGCTATCCGCGAAGGTATGCAGCCGCTGCGCATTTCCGGTGCGCGCAAGGTCGCGGCAGGGCTGACGACGATCGAGGAGATTCTGAAGGTCGCACCGCCGCAGGTGTTCTGAGAGCCGGCAGGCGAACGCTGCGTTCGTGTTCCCGCTTCAGAGCAGGTAGCCGGTATTGACCTTGCCGTAGAAGGGCGGCCAGCGGCCGACCAGGTTTTCCAGCATGATCAGCTCGGCGTCGGTGTGGTTGATCACCGGCGCCGTGACCATCATGCTCGGCATTTTCATGTCGTCGTGGATGTAGAGCGGGTGGTCGTGGTGGGTGGTGATCACCGTCTCCGACTGCTGCGGGGCCGCCTTGGGGATCACCCTGGCCTCGCCGTAGCAGAGGCAGAAGTAGGTGGGTGCCGTGGCGCCAGCGCCGTCCCCGGGGATACCGCTACGCATAATTTTTTCCGGCTGTTCGATGTAACACGCGGTGCCGCGGATGCCGATGGTGGCGGTGGCGACGGCGATGTTGCGGTTCCCCCTGCCGAAGACCGAGAGGATCTTGCCACTGACGACGCGCATGAAATTCGCGATGTCGGCGCCGAAGCTCACCGTGCTCGATTCGCGCTGGAGGAAGGCATCCTGGCCGATGACATAGAGCGCCTCGGCACCGGCGCCGGTGGTGACGCTGTCGCCGGGCTTGATCAGCAGGCCCTCGCGCGCGGGCTGGCCGTTGACCGTGACGGCACCCTTGATCCGGTGCAGACCCGGCGGCACCGGGTTGTTGCCATTGGCGAGCGCGGCGCGGATCAGTCCGATGCGCTCGGCCGCGGTGAGCAGCCCGGCAGCGGCGAGTGCGCCGAGCAGTTGACGACGGTGCGGGGAAGCAGGGAAGCGTGCTGAACTCATAGCTTTCTCCTGATGCACTCCAGGTAGGCGGCACCATCAGGCGGGGTGCGGTCGCGGCCGGCGCGCCAGAGGGTTTCGCCGAGGCAGTCGAGAATATCATGCAGCGCGGCGTGACGCTCACCGTGCCGCGCCAGCCGACTTTCGAAGGCGCTGCGGATGCCCGGCGGCTGGTCGATCGACAACTGCTCCTCGATCGCCAGGTGCAGCGACAGATGCAGGAAGGGATTGGTATCGCCGTCCTCCGGCGCCCACTCGCGCGCCAGCGCTTCCTCGCCGGATTCGAGCAGGGCGTGGTATTCGGGATGCACGGCCACGATGTCGGCGGCCATCACCTCGAGCGGCGTGGCCGGCAGCTTGTCGCGCCGCTTCCGCCAGGCCTCGGCGAGGAAGCTGCGTGCCTGGTCACGACTCGGATTGAACATGGGCGTAGGCAAGCGCGGCGACCGCGCTGTAGGAAAGGATGGCGTTGCCGCCGGTGAGCGGCGCGATCTCGCCGCCGCAATAACCGCCGATTACCGGCAGACCGGGGTAGCGATTACTCAGCACGGCGAGGTCGTGGTCGGTTCCGCCGTAGAAATACGGCCCGCGGCCGATGCAGGAGAAGAGCAGCGCAAACTCCGGGATCTGCCCCGCGTGGTCCTCCTGCAGCAGCATGACGCCGCGCCGCAGTTCCATCTCGGCCGACAGCGGGTGGCGCAGGGCCCAGAATATTTGCGTGCCCGGTTCGAGTGCGGCGCCCAGCGTCACGGTGCCGTCACCGGGATTGACAGCGAGGATCGGCACCAGCGTATAGCGGCCTTCGGCGGCGGCGCGTTCCAGCCCGATGTCGCTGTCGATCACGGCGGCGAAGAGAAAGCCGAGTGGCAGGTTGTCGGCGTCGCGCAGTTCGACGGGCAGGCGCGCCAGCAGCGTCTGCAATGGCGGATCGTCCCCGATCCGCAGCAGTTCATAGCCGTCGACATCGGTGACTTCGAGCGCGCCGGAAATGGCCTGCATGCCGCGCGAGACGGCGAGCCCGAATTGCCCGCCCTGCAGCGCGGCTTCGCAGCGGCCCTCGACCTGCCACTTGCCGTGGTTCCAGACCGCGCTGACGGCGTGGTGGTCGTCGCCGGTGGCAAGCGCGCCGAATCGTGGTGTGGTGACGTTCATCCACGCGGCGTCGAGTGCGTCGGGCATCGCCAGGGACAGCCGCGGTGCATCGCCGGCGGGTGGAACCAGGGTGGCGCCGCCGGTCAGCACCAGTGCGGCGGCGGCCGGTTGGTCAAGCGCCCAGGCCTGTTCGGTGAATACGCCGGGCGTGGTGCCGCCGAACACCTGCAGGCAGTTGCCGGCGCGCGATGCGGCGGTGACGGCGGCCTGCGGTGCCCGGGCGAAGTGGGGCGTCAGCAGTAGCACGATGCTGTGTGCCACCTCGGCGCCGCAGCGCGCCAGTGCCGTGGTCACGGCGTGGGCGGCGAGCTCGGGGCGCGCTTCCGGATTGGAAGCGAAACCGGTGGCGGCCGTCACCGGCTTCAAGGCGTCTTGTCCTTGAATTCGCAGAGGTCGCGAATGGCGCAGGCCGGGCAGTCGGGCTTGCGCGCCTTGCAGGTGTAGCGGCCGAGCAGGATCAGCCAGTGGTGGGCGTGGTGGCGATAGTCGGCCGGCACCGCGCGCAGCAGCTTGTCCTCGACCGCGCGCACGTCACTGCCCGGGGCGAGGCCGGTGCGGTTGGCGACGCGGAAGATGTGGGTATCCACCGCGATGGTCGGTTCGCCGAAGACGATGTTGAGCACGACGTTGGCCGTCTTGCGGCCGACGCCGGGCAGGGCCTCGAGGGCGGCGCGATCATGCGGCACCTCGCCGCCATGCTGTTCGGCGACGATGCGGGCGGTTGCCAGCACGTTCCTGGCCTTGGTCTTGTAGAGGCCGATGGTCTTGATGTAGTCGGCGAGTTTTTCACCACCGAGCGCGGCGATGGCCTGCGGCGTTGCCGCGTCGCGGAAGAGTTGCCGCGTCGCGAGGTTCACGCCCTTGTCGGTCGCCTGCGCCGACAGGATGACGGCGACCAGCAGCTGGAACGGGGTGGCGTATTCCAGCTCGGTCGCCGGTGCCGGGTTGGCCGCGGCCAGCCGCGCGAACAGCTCGCGGCGGTCGGCGAGCTTCATGCCTCCGCCGGGCCGACCCGGGGCCCTCGCCGGGTTGGAGGGCAAGGAGGCATGCGCGGTTTGCCCCCTCCGGGGGTGGGGGGCAGCGAACGGGGTTTGTGAGCGTGGGGGGCCACTATGACAACTTGAAGAGGTGGACCTCGTTGTTGAGCGCGCGGGAACCTTCGCCCAGGTGGTGGCAGGCCTCGTCGCAGCTCTGGGTGCTGGCGAGCGTGGTCTCGGTGCCGCGTTCGATGCCCTGGACGCGCTGCAGGATGTCGGCGACGACGCTGTGCTGGTCGGCCGCCCCGGCGGCGATGCGGTCCATCATGGTCGAGACGTCGCGCACCCGCTCGAGAATCTCGTTGAGCGAGGCACCGGCCTTGTGGGCGCGATCGACGCCGTCCTGCACCTGGGTCTGGCTGGTTTCCATGCTGACCACGGTTTGCCGCACCTGGTCCTGGATGCCGCTGATCATCTTGCTGATTTCCTCGGTGGCGGACCCGGTCTTCTCGGCCAGCTTGCGCACCTCGTCGGCGACCACGGCGAAGCCGCGGCCCTGCTCGCCGGCGCGCGCCGCCTCGATGGCGGCGTTGAGCGCCAGCAGGTTGGTCTGTTCGGCGATGCCGCGAATGGTGGCGATGATGGCGCCGATTTCTTCGGAGCGCTGGCCGAGCTGGTGGATCTGCCCCGAGGCCTGCGATACCGACTGCTCGATCTGGCCCATGCCGGAAATCGATTCCTGCACCACGCTTTGCCCGGCGCCGGCCACCACGAGGGCGTTCTGCGCCGAGTCGGCGACGCTGCGCGCGGTGTCGGCGATGTCGGAAACCGTGCCGGACAGATGGTCCACGGCGGACACGATTTCGCGCGCGCTCTGCGCCTGGCCCGAGAACTCGTCGCGCACGCCGCCGATCAGGCGCTGGATGAGTTGGGCGTCGTCCTCGACCTTGCCGCTCATGCTGGCCACCTGTCCGATCAGGTCGCGCAGGTTGGCCGCCATCTTGTTGAAGGCGGAAATGATCTCGCCGATGGTGTCATTGCTCTCCATCGAACAGACGTGGGTGAGGTTGCGCTCCGATATCTCGGTGGCGACGGTGGCGATGCGGCGCAGCGGCTTCACCAGGATGCGGCTGACCAGCCAGTAGTTGGCGATGCCGACCATGGCGCCGGCGATCATCGCCGAGACGAAGAACCAGCCGTACATGCCCGGCTTCCAATTGACGAAGAAGTCGGCAAAAAACGGAAAGATGAAGCCGATGCCGAGGCCGAAGGCCAGGGAAGCTATCAGCAGGGTCTTGAGGATGCTGGGTTTCATGGGGAGCTTTCCTGTGTGACTAGCGTTGATTATTCAACTTTATACCATCCTTACCCTCGAACTCAGGGCTGGGCCGATGTGATCGCGACGGGATGGCTGCGTTGCAGGTGGATGCGCTGGTTGGCGCGGTAATCGAGCCAGTTGCGGCCGGCGACCAGCAGGCCGAGGACGAAGAAGGCGCCGGGCGGCAGGATGGCGATGAGGAAGCCGGGATAGTCGGCCGGCAGCACCTGGATGGCGGAGGCGGAGGGGAAGATCATCTCGATTCCCGAGAACAGCGTGCCCTGACCGATGATTTCGCGGATCGCCCCGAGCAGGCCGATGACCCAGACGAAGCCGACGCCCATCATGATGCCGTCCAGGGTTGCCGCCGGCATCGAATTCTTCGCGGCGAAGGCTTCGACCCGTGCCAGCACGATGCAGTTGGTGACGATCAGCGGGATGAAAATGCCCAGCACCAGGTAAAGGTCGTGGAGGAAGGCGTTGAAGGCGAGGTCGACCACGGTGACCAGGGCGGCGATGATCAGTACGAATACGGGGATGCGGATCTCGTGGGGGATGAAGCCGCGCAGCATGGAGATGGCGAGGTTGGACATGCCCATGACGACGATGGTGGCGAGCCCGAGGCTGACGGCATTGACCAGGTTGGTGCTCACCGCCAGCAGCGGGCAGAGACCGAGCAGCTGGGCGAGGATTGCATTCTGTTTCCACAGGCCGTTATGGGCGATTTCCTTGAAGGTACTCATGGTCATGCCTCCTGACGGGCCGCCCCGAAGGAGGCAGAGCCCCCTGTGGGGGCAGCGAACGAAGTGAGCGTGGGGGCCATCTTTATTCCTCGAATGCCTGGCCGGCGGGCAGTTCAAAAAGTTTCGTGCTGCGTTCGTGCGCCCACAACAACGCGCGGCCCGAGGCGTTGGTGACGGCGCGCGCCGAGATGGTGGCGCCGGCGCGCTGGTCGAAGCGGCCGCCGTCCTTCTTCACTTTCCATTTCTTGCCGAGCACGTTGTCGTAGCCGAGGCCGTCGAATTGCCTGATCCACGGGCTGGCCTTGTTCTTGTCCTTCTTCGGGTCGATGTAATCGCCCAGCCCCGGCGTCTCCTTGTGCTGGGTGACGCGTTGCGCCAGCAGGCGGCCGTCGGCGGAGACGGCGAGGATCAGGCCGATGCGGCCGCTGTAGCCATCGGGCGCCGCGGTCTCGAGCACCAGCGCCACCGGCTGCCCGGCCAGTCGCGCGCGGTAGAGCGTGGTCGCGTCGTCGAGTCCTAGCGCATTCAGCGGCGGCAGGGTGATCGCATCGTCGAGCAGCTTGTTGTCGTAGGCCAGCGGCGGCAGCACCTCGCCGATCAGACGCAGCTTCTCGGCCTGGGCGCTGGCCTCGACCATGGGTTGAGTGAGCTTGTAGGTGCCGGCCATCAGGGCCGTGAAGGCGAGAGTGAACAGCAGCAGGATCACCGCAGTGCGCGCCGAAATGCGCATGATCGAGGAAGTCGGCGCTGGCGCCACGGTGAGGTGGGCATCCGCGGCCGGAGCGTCGTGCGGCAAGGAGTCGCTCATGCCTTGCCTCCATCCTTCTTGTGGCCGAACACCGGCGGCTGGGTGTGCATGTCGATCAGCGGCACGCAGAGGTTCATCAGCAGCGTGGCGAAGGCGATGCCGTCGGGATAGGCGCCGAAGGTGCGGATGATCCAGGTGAACAGCGCGATGCCGGCGGCGAAGATCAGCTTGCCGCGCGGCGTGGTGGCGCCGGACACCGGGTCGGTGGCGATGAAGAAGGCGCAGAGCATGGCGCCGCCGGTGAAGGCCTGGAATACCGGGCCGGCATAGGCGGCGGGGTTGATCGTGCTGGCGATGGCGGCGATGACGACCAGCGTGGCGAGGAAGGCCGTGGGGATGTGCCAGGTGATGATGCGTTGCTGGATCAGCCAGATGCCGCCGATCAGGTAGCCGAGCGCGACCCATTCCCAGCCCCTGCCGCCGATGTTGCCGAAGGTGGCGTGCGAGCCGAGGATGCCGGCGACGGTGGCACGCGCATCGGCCGTGTGCAATTGCGTGCGCAGGGCGTCGAGCGGGGTGGCCATGACGATGGCGTCGAGATGGCGCTCGGCCCCGCCGAAGATCGCCGTCAGCTGCACGGAAAAGTCGGTGAAGCCGACCGCAGGCCACTGCGACATCAGCAGCGGATAGGCGACGATCATCAGGCAGTAGGCCGCCATCGCCGGGTTGAAAGGGTTCTGGCCGAGGCCGCCGTAAAGGTGCTTGACGACGACGATGGCGAACAGCGTCGCCGCCACGCCCAGCCACCAGGGTGCGATCGGCGGGAAGGTGAGGGCGATCAGCCAGGCGGTGACCACGGCGCTGCCGTCGGAGACGAACAGCCAGACCGGCTTTTTGCGGATGGCCAGCATCGCCGCATTCGCCAGCCAGCGCGGCGACGGAGCAGAGCGCGAGCTGCACCAGGATCGCCGGGCCGAAGAACCAGACGTAGGCGGCGAGCCCCGGCAGCAGCGCGGCCAGCACCTTGAGCATCACGCTGCGGACGCTGGCGGGCTGGAGGAAGTAGGGCGAGTTGTTCGAGCGATCAGTGGCGTCTTCGTCTGCGGCGGGCCGCCTTGGCCGATTTCGCGCAGCTTGGCGCGGCGGGCCTCGATCTCGGCGATTTCGGCCTGCGTTTCCGGGCTCAGCTGCTCGGTGTTTTCCGGGTGCGCCGCGGCCTTCTGCGCCTGGGCGCGGGCCATGGCGGCGGCGATCAGCGCCTTCTTGGCGTCGGCGGCAGCCAGCTGCGCCGGAGGTGCGCGGCGTCCTCGCCTGCGCGGCGTCGCGGTTTTCTCAGCGGCGTCTGCCGCGGTCTGCCGCTGCCTGCGCCGCCAGCTTGGCCTTGGTCTCGGCGGCCTTGGCGGCAAGCTTGGCGGCCTTCTCGGCCTTCTCGCGCTCCTCGCGGGCGAGGCGGAACTCGTAGCGTCGCGCGCCGTGTCGGCCGCGGCCTTCTCGTTCTCGCGCGCCCAGATCTCGCTCTTGGCAAAGCGGATAGTAATCGACCAGCGGGATGCGCGAGGGGCAGACGTAGGCGCAGCAGCCGCATTCGATGCAGTCGAAGAGGTGGTATTCCTGCGCCTTGCCGAAGATCTTCGCCTGGAGAACCAGTAGATCTCGAACGGCTGCAGGTCGGCCGGACAGGCCAGTGCGCATTCGCCGCAGCGGATGCAGGGCATCTCGGGCGGCGGCGGCGGGAACAGCGCCTTCGAGCCGGCGAGGATGCAGTTGGTGGCCTTGACCACGGGCACCGTAGGCGGCCGGCATGCGAAGCCCATCATCGGCCCGCCCATGATGACGCGGTCGCTGTCGGCGCTTGGCATGGCCAGTGCGATCAGGTCCTTCATCGGCGTGCCGAAGCGCACCTCGTAGTTGCGCGCCGTCTCGACGTTGCCGGCGAGGTGACGATGCGCGAGATCAGCGGCCGGCCGAGCTCGAGCGCCTCCCACACGGCGTAGGCGGTGCCGACGTTGAAGCACTGCACGCCGTAGTCGGTCGAGCGCTTGCCGTGGGGCACCTCGATGCCGGTGAGCACGCGGATCAGTTGCTTGTCGCCGCCGGCGGGGTAGCGCGTCGGCACGGCGACGACCTCGATGCGTCTCGGCCTTGAGCCGTTCGACCGCGGCCCGCATCGCGGCCACCGCCTCGGGCTTGTTGTCCTCGATGCCGACCAGCACCTGCTGCGCCTGCGTCAGGTCGCGCAGGATCGCGGCACCCTGACGATGCCCTCGGCCGCTCGCGCATCTGCATGTCGTCGCAGGTGATGAAGGGCTCGCATTCGGCGCCGTTGATCACCAGCGTGTCGAGATGGCCGAGCTTGCCGGGATTGACCTTGAGGTGCGGGGGAACACCGCGCCGCCGAGGCCGACCACGCCGGCGTCGCGCAGTGCAGTCGCGAATCTCCCCCGGCGACATGGAGCGCCAGGGCACCGGCGGCATGTTCGATCCACTCGTCCTTGCCGTCGGGATCGATCACCACACAGAGCGCGGAGAGCCCCGAAGTGTGCGGCATCAGCCGCATCTCGACGGCTTTGACGGTGCCCGAGGTCGAGGCATGCACCGCCGAGGACATGTTGCCGTCCGGGCCGCCGATGAGCTGGCCCTTCTTCACTGCATCGCCGGCGTGCACCAGCGGGTGCGGCGTGCCACCGATGCTCTGGTGCAGCGGGATGACCAGCTCGGCCGGCAGCGGCGCCTCGGCGATCGGGGAGCTGATTCGACTCGCCCTTGTGGTAGTCGGGCTTGACGCCGCCGTTGAAGCTGAAGAGCTTCCTCAGCAGTCACGCGGCCTTCTTCACTTCGAAGATCGGGTAAGTCCACTTCCAGGTTTCGACCGTCTCGGCGATCGGCACCATGGCGATGCAATCGACCGGGCAGGGCGGCAGGCACAGCTCGCAGCCCGTGCATTGCAGGGCGACGATGGTGTGCATCTGCTTGGCGGCGCCGACGATGGCGTCGACCGGGCAGGCCTGGATGCACAGCGTGCAGCCGATGCAGGTCTGTTCGTCGATGAAGGCCACGCTCTTCGGCTTCTCGACGCCATGCTCGGCATCGAGCGGCTTGAACTCGCGGCCCAGCAGGTCGGCCAGCTTGCGGATACCTTCCTCGCCGCCGGGCGGGCAGCAGTTGATGTCGGCCTCGCCCTTGGCCACCGCCTGGGCGTAGGGCTTGCAGCCAGGGTAACCGCACTGGCCGCACTGTGTCTGCGGCAGGATGGCGTCGATCTTCTCGACCAGCGGGTCGCCCTCGACCTTGAAGCGCACGGCGGCATAGCCGAGCGCAGCGCCGAGGACGATGGCGCCGAGCGCCATGACGAGAATCGCCGAAAGCATTACCGGTACTTGTCCAGCCCGGCGAAGCCCATGAAGGCGAGGCTCATGAGGCCGGCGGTGATCATGGCGATGGCGGTGCCGCGGAAGAACACCGGCACGTCGGCGCCCTCGAGGCGCTCACGGATGCCGGCGAACAGCACCAGCGCCAGGGTGAAGCCCATGGCGCTGCCGAAGCCGAACAGCAGCGACTCGACCAGGTTATGGCGCAGGCCGATGTTGAGCAGCGGAATGCCGAGCACGGCACAGTTGGTGGTGATCAGCGGCAGGTAGATGCCCAGCACCTGGTGCAGCACCGGGCTGGTCTTCTGGATCACCAGCTCGGTGAGCTGGACGATGGCGGCGATGGTGACGATGAACGACAGCGTGCGCAGGTACTGCAGGTCGTTGGGGATCAGCAGCCAGGAATCGATGACGTAGCTGGTGCCGCAGGCCAGGGTCAGCACGAAGGTGGTGGCCGCGCCCATGCCGACCGCGGTTTCCAGCTTCTTCGACACGCCCATGAACGGGCACAGCCCGAGGATGCGGACGAAGACGACGTTGTTGACGAGAACCGCGCCGAGGAGGATGAACAGGTAGCTGGTCATGGTGCGTGGCCGTGGTGCCGACGCGCGAGCGGAAAGAGTGATTATCGCCGGTTTGGCGGGGCCGAACAACCCTGAAACCCGCGTCGGTATTCGCTTGGCGGGCCGTCGCGGAGCTTGCGGGAGGCTGACGAAAGTCAGTCGAAAGCCGCCGCCGCGTAGGGTCGTCCGCTGTCGGCGGCAAGCCCGGCGTGGGTCACCGTGCCGCGATGTACCTGCAGGCCGGCGGCGAGCCCTGGATCGGCGGCGCAGGCCTGCTGCAGGCCCCTGCGGGTCAATGCCAGGACGTGGGACAGCGTCGCCCGGGACAGCGCCAGGGTGGCGGTGCGGGCTACTGCCGCGGGCATGTTGGGCACGCAGTAATGGACGATGCCTTCCTCGACGAAAAGCGGCGATGTATGGGAGGTGGGCTTCGAGGTTTCCGCGATGCCGCCCTGATCGATGGCGACATCGACCAGTACCGAGCCGGGACGCATGCGCCGCAGAAGTGTGCGGTCGATCAGGTGTGGTGCGCTTGCGCCGGGGATCAGCACCGCGCCGATCACCAGGTCGGCATCCGCGATGGCGCGGGCGAGCGCATGCGGCTCGGCGATGGCCGTCGCGATGCGTCCGGCATAAAAGACGTCAAGCGCCGCGAGCCTTTCCGGGCCGCGGTCGAATAGCGTCACGGCGGCGCCCATGCCGACGGCGATCTGCGTCGCGTTGGCGCCGACGTTGCCGGCGCCGATCACCACCACCTTCGCCGGCGGCACCGGGGTGGGGGCAGGCACGCCGCCGAGCAGCACGCCGGAGCCGCCGTTGGCCATTTGCAGCGCCCAGGCCCCGACCTGCGGCGCCAGGCGGCCGGCGATGCACGACATCGGCGCCAATAATGGCAACTGAGGCGGCAACTGAGGCGGCAGGCCGCCGCTGGCATCGGTGACGGTCTCGTAGGCGAGGCAGCTCACGCCGGCGTCGAGCATCGCCTGCAGCAGCACCGGTTCCGGCGCGAAGTGGTGGTAGCAGAAGAGGATCTGCCCCGGGTGCGTCAGCGCGAATTCCGGCGGCTGCAGTTCCTTGACCTTGACGATCAACCCGGCGGCGCCATAGACCTCGGCCGGCGTCGACGCGATGCGCGCGCCGGCGGCGACGTAGTCGGCATCGGCGAAACCGACCCGCGCGCCGGCGTTGGTTTCGACGACCACCGTGCCGCCAGCGCCGACTATTTTCGCCACGCCCGCCGGCGTCAGGCCGACGCGGTATTCGTGGTTCTTGGTTTCCTTCGGGCAGCCGACGACGGCGACCATGGAATTACCTCATGGCTCGACGATGCCGACACCCGATTTCTTGGCGGCGATTCTCAGCTTGCCGTCCTTTGCGGCAATCGGGAGCTTGAAGCGCATTGCCAGCTCCAGATACGCGGCGTCGTAAGCGGACAAGTCGAATGTCTGGGCCAGCGACAGCAAACGCTCGGGCGGGACGATGGCGCGGTCAACGTGAATCGGCAGCCCCAACTCATACGACACCGCGAGGCGGGCGTCGTCGTCGGCAAGAATGCCTCGCCTGGCGGCGGTTCTGGCGACATTGACCAATTCCAGTTCCCACAGCGGCGGCACATGGGCGGTCTCGCGGCGGAGCATTTCCAGTACCGCATCGGTATAGGGTGTGGCCTGACCGGCCAGATACCAGCCGGACACCACGGAATTGTCTACGACGAACGGCATCAGTCCCTGCCGTCCACGATGGCCTCGCGCAGGTCAAGCGTGCCGTGCTGCCCTTTTCTGATCCGCTTGAGCCGGGCAATCAGTAAATCGACCTCGCTGACGACCTTTGCGGTCTTCGGCGCGGCGGCGGATTTCGGGGCCTTGCCGGTCTTCGGCTTCTTCATGACTGCGGGGGGCATGGTGATTCCTTTCTGCTGCAAGCGGAGAGCGGGACAAGAATAACGCAAGTCAATCCATTCGCCGAGGCAATCCGGTGTCACGAACCTCGCCGGATCGGGGAAGTGCGGCGGCACGCCTGGCGTGCTTATCGCGTCGCCGCCACGCATTCCTTGACGAGTTCGGGTCCGCGATAGATCAGGCCGGAATAGATCTGCACCAGCGCGGCGCCGGCCTCCAGCTTGGCTTTCGCCTTCGCACCGTCGGTGATGCCGCCGGCGGCGATGATCGGCAGCTCGCCGGCGAGAGCGGTGGCGAGCTTTCTTACCACTTCGGTGGACTTCTCGAATACCGGCGCGCCGGAGAGCCCGCCGGTTTCGCTGCCGTGCGGCAGGTGTTCGACGCCCTCGCGCGACAGCGTGGTGTTGGTGGCGATCACCGCCTCGATGCGGTGGCGGCGCAGGGCGTCGGCGATGCCGGTGATCTGCGCGTCGTCGAGGTCGGGGGCGATCTTCAGTGCCAGCGGCACGTGGCGGCCATGCTGCTGCGCCAGTTGTGCCTGGCGTGCCTTCAGCGCGCCGAGCAGGGCGTCGAGCTCGGCGTCGCCCTGCAGCTGGCGCAGGTTCTTGGTGTTGGGGCTGGAGATGTTGACCGTGACGTAGCTGGCGTGGGCATAGACCTGGTCGAGGCAGGCGAGGTAGTCGGCGGCGGCCTTGTCGATCGGCGTGTCGAAGTTCTTGCCGATGTTGATGCCGAGGATGCCCTTGAATTTCGCGGCCTTGACGTTCGCCACCAGCGCAGCGACGCCGTGGTTGTTGAAGCCCATGCGGTTGATCACGCCCATGGCCTCGGGCAGGCGGAACAGGCGCGGCTTGGGGTTGCCCGGCTGCGGCCGCGGCGTGACGGTGCCGATCTCGAGGAAGCCCCAGCCCCAGCCGGCGAGCGCGTCGATGGCTTCGCCGTTCTTGTCGAGGCCGGCGGCCATGCCGACGGGATTGGGGAAGTCGAGGCCCATCACCGCTACCCGGCGTCCGGGCAGCGGGCGCGCGGCGGGGGCGAGGCCCGAGCGACCCAGTGCCTTCATGCCGGCGATGGACATTTCGTGGGCGGCTTCGGGGTCGAGGGCGAAGACGAAAGGCTTGAGGAGGCAGTAGGGGAGCATGAGGAGCGGGGGCGGATCAGGAGGAATCGGAGTCGTCGAGCTCGCGCCACTGGCTCTGGCGCAGCCCTTCGAGGGGGCGGAAATTGGCCTTGTAGGCCATCTTGCCGCTGTCGTGGATCCAGTAGCCGAGATAGAGGTAGGGCAGGCCGAGGTACTGACACTGCGCGATCTGCCAGAGCACGGCATAGGTGCCATAACTGGCGTTAGGGGTATCGGGATCGTAGAAGGTGTAGACCGAGGAGAGCCCATCCGGGAGCAGGTCGACGATGCAGACCATGCGCAGCACACCGTCCTCGCGGAACTCGACCAGGCGGCTGTCAACGTGAGATTGCAGCAGGAAGTGGGCGTACTGGTCGCGGCTGTCCTGGTCCATGCCGCCGCCGGAATGGCGTGCGGCCTGGTAGCGCTGGTAGAGCATGTAGTGCTCTTCGCGGTAGCTCAGCGGGCGCTCGACGGCGACGAGTCCGTGGTGGCGCTTGAGCGAACGGCGCTGGCTGCGGTTGGCCTCGAAGCGCGTCACCGGTACGCGCACCGGCACGCATTCGCGGCAGGCGTCGCAATGCGGACGGTAGGTGAACACGCCGCTGCGGCGGAAGCCGGCGCGCACCAGTTCGCCATAGGTCGGGGTGTCGATCAGGTGCGTCGGCGTGGCGACCTGCGAGCGGGCCACGCGGCCCGGCAGGTAGGAACAGCCGTAGGGCGCGGTGGCGTAGAACTGGAGCAGCGGAAACGGCGGCAGGTCCCGCAGATGAGTCACGGCGCGCTCCGATATGCGTTCGCCACCGCATCGCCCGGCCAGCGGCCGGGCGCATCACCCGCTGCCGTCAATTCGGCGAGGCGGGCGACGAAGTCGCGGCGCGGGATAGTGCGGGCGCCGAGGGAGGCTAAGTGGGCGGTTTCCATCTGACAGTCGATTATGCCGAAACCGCGGCGGCGCAGGTGTACACACAAGTGCGCTAGGGCGATCTTCGAGGCGTCGGTGGCGCGGGAGAACATCGACTCGCCGTAGAAGGCGCGGCCGATGGCGACGCCGTAGAGCCCGCCGGCGAGCTTGCCGTCGATCCAGGTCTCGACGCTGTGGGCGACGCCGAACTCATGCAGGCGGCGGTAGGCGGCCTGCATTTCGGCGGTGATCCAGGTGCCGGCTTGGCCCTCGCGCGGGGCCGTGGCGCAGGCGGCTGCGACCGCGGCGAATGCCGTGTCGAGCCGTACCTCGTAACGCTTGTTGCGCAGCACCTTGGCCAGGGCGCGGCCGATCTTGAGCTCTTCGGGGAACAGCACCATGCGCGGGTCGGGGCTCCACCAGAGTATCGGTTCGCCGGCGGAGAACCAGGGGAAGATGCCGCGGGTGTAGGCGGCGACGAGGCGTTGCGGCGAGAGGTCGCCGCCGGCGGCCAGCAGGCCGTTGGGCTCGACCAGCGCTGTTTCGACCGGCGGAAAGAGGATTTCCGGCGGCAGCCAGGGAATCACGGCGCGCGGGTGGTGAAGGCGACGACGTGATCGACGTCGAGGCGGATGCCGATCTTCTCGCCGATGGCGTGGTTGTGGTGCGAAGGCACCAGCGACAGCACCCGCGCGCCGGAGGCCAGCTTGAGGGTGTACATGAACTCGGCGCCGCGAAATGTCTTCTTTTCGACCTCGGCGACGATGCCGGAATCGTCGTCGTGGATCACGTCGTCGGGCCGCAGCAGCACGTCGAGGCGGCAGCCGCGGCCGCAGCTGGCGCAGTCGGTGCCGCAGTCGAGCGGCACGTCGCTGACGAGCCGGCCGAGCTCGACCTGGATGGCGTTGCGGCTGACGACTTCGCCTGGCACGAACACGCCCTGGCCGACGAAGTCGGCGACGTAGCGCGTCGCCGGCCGGTGGTAGAGGTCGTAGGGCGTGTCCCACTGTTCGATGCGGCCGCGGTTCATGATGCCGACGACATCGGCGACGGCGAAGGCCTCGTGCTGGTCGTGGGTGACGAGGATGGCGGTGGTGCCGGTGCGCTTGATGATCTCGCGTACCTCGAGCGCGAGGCGCTCGCGCAGTTCGACGTCGAGGTTGGAAAAGGGCTCGTCGAGCAGCAGCAGGTGCGGATGCGGTGCCAGCGCGCGGGCCAGCGCCACGCGCTGCTGCTGGCCGCCGGAGAGTTCGTGCGGGAATTTCGCGCCGTGGCCGCCGAGGCCGACGATGTCGAGCAGTTCATCGACGCGTTGCCGTGTCGCTACAGCCGACTTTTCCTGCAGGCCGAAGGCGATGTTGGCCGCGATGGTGAGGTGCGGGAACAGCGCGTAGTCCTGGAACACCATGCCGATGTGGCGCTGCTCCGGCGGCAGCTGGCGCTGCGGGCTACCGACCATTTCGCCGCGCAGCCGGATCTCGCCGGACGTGGGCCGCTCGAAGCCGGCGATCAGGCGCAAGACCGTGGTCTTGCCGCAGCCCGAAGCGCCGAGCAGGCAGCCGATCTCGCCCTCCTCGAGCGAGATGGACAGGTCGTCGACGATGGCCTGGCGGCCGTAGGCGTGGCTGACGTGATCGAGTTGCAGCAGCGGCATGGGTGGCTCGGAGTTGAGAGTCATTCTCAATTATAATTACTTTTTAATTCAAGTCAGACGCCGTTTTTGCCTGGTTGAAGGGGACGCTGGTGCGCCCCTTAACCTGGCAAAACCGGACGTGATTGAACACTGTTTTTTCAAACCCATCGTGCAGCGTCTGTCCCTCTTCGCTTTCCTTGTCGCCGCGCTCGTCGCGCTGCCGGTGTTGTCGGTCGGCGTGAACCTGTTCGCCGGCGGCACGGGCGACACCTGGAACCACCTCGCGGCGACGGTGCTGCCGGAATATGTCGCCAACTCGCTGTGGCTGTGCCTGGGCGTGGCGCTCGGCGTCGGCAGCATGGGCACGACCATGGCGTGGCTGACGGCGATGCACGACTTCCCCGGGCGTCGCATCTTCGACTGGGCGCTGCTGCTGCCGATGGCGATGCCGGCCTACGTGCTGGCCTACACCTACACGGATTTCCTGCAGTTCGTCGGCCCGGTGCAGACCGGGCTGCGCGAGGCCTTCGGCTGGACCAAGGCCGACTACTGGTTCCCCGACGTGCGCACGCTGCCCGGCGCGGTGGTGATGTTCTCCTGCGTGCTCTATCCCTACGTCTACCTGGTGGTGCGCACGGCCTTCCTCGAGCGCGGCAGCGGCATGCTCGAGGCGGCGCGGGTGCTGGGCCTGTCGCCGTGGCGGGCGTTCTGGCGGGTGTCGCTGCCGCTGGCGCGGCCGGCCATCGCCACCGGAATCGCGCTGGCATTGATGGAAACGCTGGCCGACTACGGCACCGTCGCCTATTTCTCGGTGCCCACCTTCACCACCGGCATCTACCGCGCCTGGTTCTCGCTCGGCGACCGCGTCGCGGCGGCACAGCTCGCGGCCGGGCTGCTCGGCTTCGTGCTGCTGCTGCTGGCGCTGGAGCGCTTCTCGCGCGGCCGCGCGCGCTACCACGACAGCAGCGGCCGCCGTCGCCCACCCGGCGGCCGCCGGCTGACCGGCTGGCGCGGCTGGCTGGCCTTCCTCGCCTGCCTCATGCCGCTGCTGGCCGGATTCGTGCTGCCGGCCGTCCTGCTCGCACGCATGGCGCTGGGCGAGATCGAAGGCGAATTCGCCTCGCGTTTTTTTGTGCTGGCGAAGAACAGTTTCGTGCTGGCGAGCCTGTCGGCGCTGCTCGCGGCCGGGCTGGCGCTGCTGCTGGCCTACGCCGCGCGCCAGTCGGCGCGGGCCGGCGGCATGGGCGCGGTGGCTGCGCGCCTGGCCAGCCGCCTGGTCGGGCTGGGCTATGCCGTGCCCGGTTCGGTCATCGCGGTGGGCGTGCTGATCCCGGTCACGCGCCTCGACCACGCCCTGGCCGCGCTATGGCAGCAGCTGGGCGGCGCCAATCCCGGGCTGATCCTCACCGGCGGCATCGCGGCGCTGGTCTATGCCTACCTCGCCCGCTTCCTTTCGATCGCGCTGCAGACGGTGGAAGCCGGCATCGCCCGCATCACCCCGAGCATGGACGACGCGGCGCGCAGCCTCGGCTGCGGCCCGGGCGCGACG
Source organism: uncultured beta proteobacterium (assembly GCA_963709555.1). Lineage (GTDB taxonomy): Bacteria > Pseudomonadota > Gammaproteobacteria > Burkholderiales > Rhodocyclaceae > Sulfurisoma. The sequence goes on from CAVPWR010000008.1 coordinate 548,607, forward strand.
CTGCGCCGCGTGCATCTGCCGCTGCTGCGCGGCAGCCTGCTCACCGCCTCGCTGCTGGTGTTCGTCGACGTGATGAAGGAACTGCCGGCAACGCTGGTGATGCGCCCCTTCAACTTCGAGACGCTGGCGACGCAGACCTATACGCTGGCCGCCGACGAGCGCCTGGCCGAAGCCTCGATCGCCGCGCTCGCCATCGTCGCCGTCGGCCTGGTGCCGATCATCGTGCTGGCGCGGCAGATCGCCGCGGGGCGACAGACGACGGCCTGCTGATCGGCCGCAGGACATGGTTCGAGGCGGCCCGAGGGCGGCCATCCCGCCCGGCCTCCCGGCGCGCTCGTATCCGAGGGCATGTCCGCCATTCAGGATCGCAACCGATTCCACTTGACTGGTGATCAAACGATCACTACGATGGTAATCGAACGACCACCAGATACCCTTTCCATATTCCTGCACACTTTCCGGAGATCGCCATGCCTCCCTCCGACACCGCCCGCGACGCCGACTACCTCGACCGCCTGCGCGACTACTACGCCGATGCCCGGCGCATCCCCTCCCATCAGCGCATCTGCGAACTGATGGGCTTCGCCTCCAAGGCCGCCGCCAACAAGCTGCTGCGCCGCCTCGAGGCCGCCGGCTTCCTCCGCCGCACCCCGGACGACGATGCCTGGATGCCCGCCGGCCGCTTCTTCGAGCGTCCCCTGGCCGAGGCCTCGGTGCGGGCCGGCGCGCCGCTGCCGACCGAAGCCGTGGCGGCGGAACCCTTCCTCGTCGACGACTACGTCGTGCGCACTCCCTCGCGCACCGTGCTCATTCCCGTGCGGGGGGATTCCATGGTCGAGGCCGGCATCCACGAGGGCGACATCGCCGTGGTCGAGCGCGGCCGGGCGGCGGGGAAGGGGGATTTCGTCGTCGCCATCGTCGATAACGAATTCACCCTGAAGGAACTCGATCTGGAGCGCGGCAGGTTCATCCTCAAGCCGCACAATCCCGCCTACCCGGTGATCCGCCCGCAGGGCGAACTCGAGATCTTCGGGGTCATGGTCGGCCTCGTCCGACGGTATTCCGACTAGGCGCCTGCCGTGAACCACAAGCACGTTCCGGGAGGCCCACCCCTCCCGGCGGGGAGGCTGTTTGCCGGATTGCCGCCGCCCTGCATCCCGCTCCCCGGCTGTCCCCTGCTGGCCAAGGCCGTGCCGGCGGGCTTCCCGTCGCCCGCCGCCGACTTCACCGAAGGGCGGATCAGCCTCGACGAACACCTGATCGAACACCAGGAGGCCACCTTCTTCGTCCGGGTCAAGGGCGATTCCATGACCGGCTTCGGCATCCATGACGGCGACCTGCTGGTGGTGGATCGCGCGCTGGCAGCCGCCGACCGCAGCATCGTCGTGGCCGTGGTCGACGGCGAGTTCACCGTCAAGCAGTTCTGCCGCCTGCCCGAGGGCTGCCTGCTGCGCTCCGGCAATCCCGGCCACCGCGACATCCTGGTCGGGGCGGATCAGGACTTCGCCGTCTGGGGCATCGTCACCAGTTCCATCCACCGCCTGCTCTGATGCTGGCCCTGGTCGACGGCAACAACTTCTACGTCTCCTGCGAGCGGGTCTTCAACCCCAGGCTCGAGGGCGTGCCGGTGGTGGTGCTGTCCAACAACGACGGCTGCGCCGTGGCCCGCAGCAACGAGGTCAAGGCGCTGGGCGTGAAGATGGGCACTCCCTGGTTCCAGATGCGCGACCTCGCCCGCCGGCATGGCATCGTGGCCCTGTCGAGCAATTACGCCCTTTACGCCGACATGAGCGATCGCATGATGGCGGTGCTCGCCCGCTTCTCGCCGGACCAGGAGATCTACTCCATCGACGAGTGCTTCCTCGGCATGGACGGTTTCGGCCACTTCGACCTGGTCGAGCACGGCCAAGCGATTCGCCGCCGGGTGCGGCAGTGGGTGGGCATTCCGGTGTGCGTCGGCATCGCGCCGACCAAGACCCTGGCCAAGCTCGCCAACCATTGCGCCAAGAAGGCGCTGGCCGGGGACGCGGGCGTCTGCGACCTGTCGCGGATGATGCAGCGGGAACGCTCGCGGCTGTTCGCCGGCATCGCGGTCGGCGAGGTCTGGGGTGTCGGCCCGCGCCTGTCGCGGCAACTGGCGGAGCGGGGCATCGCGACGGTGGAAGCCTTGCGCACGGCGGATGCCAAGACCCTGCGGCGGGAGTTCTCGGTGGTGCTGGAGCGCACCGTGATGGAACTCAATGGCATTGCCTGCATGGCGCTGGAGGATGCCGCCCCCAACAAGCAGCAGATCATCTCCTCGCGCTCCTTCGGCCGCTATGTCCGGGATCTCGCGTCCCTGGGCGAGGCGGTGGCCAGCTACATCGCCATCGCCGCGGAGAAGCTCAGGGGCCAGGGCTCCCAGGCCGGCATGGTGCAGGTGTACATCCGCACCAACCCGCACAAGGCGGAACATCCGCAATACCACCCGAGCCTGACCATCCCCCTGCCGCAGGCCAGCGACGACACGCTGCATCTGACCCGGGCCGCACTGTGGGGCCTGCGGCGGATCTACCGGCCCGGCTACGACTACCAGAAGGCGGGGGTGGCGCTGCTGAACCTGACGGACGCAGCGACGGGGCAGGGCGACCTCTTCGCCAAGGGCAGGGACAACAGCCGCCTGATGCAGGTGATGGACCGCATCAACGGCATCTGGGGACGGGGCACGCTGCGCTCGGCGGCGGAGGGGATCGAGAAGGAGTGGCGGATGAAGCGGGAGCGGAAGTCGCCGGGCTACACGACGCGGTGGGGGGAACTGCCGCTGGTGCGGGCGTGAGCGGGTGCCACGCGAGCAGTCGCACGCGCCCGGTCGCGATCCCGTGCACCGCCCCGGATCCCCCGAATCTTTCCATCGAAAAAGCCGGAAAAGACTTTTTTCTCAATCCAGAAATAGAAACAACCAATTGATAGAAAAGAAAAACCCGACCTAAGCCGGGTTCTTCAAATCTTTCCATACCTATAGCGTCTAGTTAGAACGGAATGTCGTCTTCGAAGTCGTTGAAGTTGGAACCCGCGGGCTGGCCGGCCGGCTTGCCGCCCTGTGCCGGTGCGCCGCGGCTGCCGCCGCTCTCGCGTGGCGGCATGTCGCCGCCGCCCATGCCTTCGCGCTTGCCGAGCATTTTCATCTCGTCGGCGACGATCTCGGTGGTGTAGCGGTCCTGGCCGTCCTGGCCCTGCCATTTGCGGGTCTTGAACGAACCCTCGATATAAACCTGCGAGCCCTTCTTCAGGTACTGGCCGGCGATTTCGGCCAGCTTGCGGAAGAAGACGACGCGGTGCCACTCGGTGGCTTCCTTCTTTTCACCGCTGCCCTTGTCCTTCCAGGTGTCCGTCGTGGCCAGGGTGATGTTGGTCACCGCCTCGCCGCTGGGCATGTAACGCACTTCCGGGTCCTTGCCCAGGTTGCCCACCAGAATCACTTTATTCACCGATGCCATTGCCGTCCCTCCTCCAGGAATCCATTATGTTCGCCGCTTCGGCGCGACCAGCCCCGCCGATGCCACCAGCCACACCACCGCCAGACCCGCGCAGAACAGGCTGACCGCGCCCGCGCCATGGTGCTGCGCCAGCCAGCCGCCGAGCGCGCCGCCGAGAAACAGGCCGAGCGACTGCAGGGTATTGTAAATGCCCAGCGCCGTTCCCTTCGCATGCGGCGGCGCGATGCGTGAAATCCACGACGGCTGGGTCGCCTCGAGCACATTGAAGGCGACGAAGAACAACGTAAGCCACAGCGCCAGCGGCCACAGCCCGGCACCGAAGAAATGCAGTCCGAGCTGCACCAGCAGCAGCAGGGCGATGGCGGCGATGAAGATCGGCTTCATGGCATCGCGCTTCTCGGCCACGATGATCGCCGGCACCATGATGACGAAGGACACCAGCACCGCTGGCAGATAGACCTTCCAGTGCTCGGCCGTCGCCAGGCCGCCGCTGGCGGCGAGCGCCACCGGCACGGTGACCCACATCGCCGTCTGCATCACGTGCAACGCGAAGACGCCGAGATTCATCCGCATCAGCTGGCCGTCTTTCAGCACCAGTCCGAAGCCGCCGATGGCGCGCGGCACGGGTGGCGCCGTTGGTACCACGAACAGCACCAGGCCGATGGCGGCCAGGGCGAGGATGCCGGTCAGCCAGAAGATGCCGGCCAGCCCGACGGCGGCGTAGAGCAGGGGCGCGGCCACCAGCGAGCCGGCGAAGACCAGGCCGATGCTCGATCCGATCATCGCCATCACCTTGGTGCGGTGCTGCTCGCGCGTCAGGTCGGCGGCCAGCGCGGTGACCGCCGCCGAGATGGCGCCGGCGCCCTGCAGCACGCGGCCGAGGATCACCGTCGGCATGTCCTGCGCCAGCGCGGCGACGGCGCTGCCGACGGCGAACAGCACGAGGCCGACGACGATCACGGGCTTCCTGCCCCAGCGGTCGGAAGCGGCACCGAAGGGAATCTGGAACAGCGCCTGGGTCAGGCCGTAGGCGCCCAGCGCGATGCCGACCAGCGTCAGGTCGGCGCCGCCGTCGAGCTGCCCGGCGCCGGCCGCGAACACGGGCAGGATCAGGAACAGGCCGAGCATGCGCAGGCCGAAAATCGCGGCGAGCGACGCACCGGCACGCCGCTCGTCGCGGGTCATCGGATCCGAGCTGGGAGAACGCATTGGGGGAAATGGCATTGGCAAAACGAGTCGCGTATATTATCAGGTCGCCTCAGCCTCCCTTCTCCCAATGGACGAAATCAAGATTCGCGGCGCCAGGACGCACAATCTAAAGAACATCAACCTGGATCTGCCGCGCAACAAGCTGACGGTGATTACCGGCCTGTCGGGTTCGGGCAAGAGTTCGCTCGCCTTCGACACCCTCTACGCCGAGGGCCAGCGCCGCTATGTCGAGTCGCTCTCGGCCTACGCCCGCCAGTTCCTGCAGTTGATGGAAAAACCGGACGTCGACCTGATCGAGGGCCTCTCCCCGGCCATTTCCATCGAGCAGAAGGCGACCAGCCACAACCCGCGCTCGACCGTCGGCACCGTCACCGAGATCCACGACTACCTGCGCCTGCTCTATGCCCGCGCCGGCACCCCGCACTGCCCCGAGCACGACCAGCCGCTGGCGGCGCAGAGCGTGTCGCAGATGGTCGATCACGTGCTGGCCCTGCCCGAGGACACCCGACTGATGATCCTCGCGCCGGTGATCGCCAACCGCAAGGGCGAGCAGCTCGACCTGTTCTCCGAGCTCAAGGCCCAAGGCTTCGTGCGCCTGCGCGTGGATGGCAAGGTCTATGACATCGACAACCTGCCCAAGCTGGCCAAGACTTCAAAGCATACGATCGACGTCGTGGTGGATCGCCTGAAAGTCCGCGCCGACGCTCGCCAGCGCCTGGCCGAGTCGTTCGAGACCGCGCTGACCCATGCCGAGGGACGCGCGCTCGCCGTCGAAATGGACACGGGCGTCGAACACCTGTTCTCGTCGAAGTTCGCCTGTCCGATCTGTTCCTACGCGCTGCAGGAACTGGAACCGCGCCTGTTCTCCTTCAACAACCCGATGGGCGCCTGCCCCAAGTGCGACGGCCTGGGGCAGATCCAGTTCTTCGACGCGGCGCGCGTTGTCGCCTACCCGCACCTGTCGCTCGCCGCCGGCGCCATCAAGGGCTGGGACCGGCGCAACCAGTTCTATTTCCAGATGCTCGAGTCGCTGGCCGGGCACTACGGTTTCGACCTCAGCCTGCCCTTCGAGAACCTGCCGGCGAGCGTGCAGGGCATCGTGCTGCAGGGTTCGGGCCGCGAAGAGATCCGCTTCAAGTACCTCAACGAAAAGGGCACCCGCTTCGAGCGTTCACACAGCTTCGAAGGCATCGTCCCCAGCCTCGAGCGGCGCTACCGCGAGACCGACTCGGTGATGGTGCGTGAAGAGCTGGCGAAGTATCTCAACAACAAGCCCTGCCCCGAGTGCGCCGGCGCCCGCCTGCGGCGCGAGGCGCGCCACGTCTTCATCGGCGCCAAGACCATCTCCGAGGTCAGCCGCCTGTCCCTGATCAACTGCCGCGACTTCTTCAACCTGCTGCAGATGGAGGGCCACAAAGCCCAGGTGGCGGAGAAGATCGTCAAGGAAATTACCGCGCGGCTGTCCTTCCTCATCAACGTCGGCCTCGACTACCTCTCGCTCGACCGTTCGGCCGAGACGCTGTCGGGCGGCGAGGCCCAGCGCATCCGCCTGGCTTCCCAAATAGGCTCGGGCCTCACCGGCGTCATGTACGTGCTCGACGAGCCGAGCATCGGCCTGCACCAGCGCGACAACACGCGGCTGCTGGAAACGCTGAAGCGGCTGCGCGACATCGGCAACACCGTCATCGTCGTCGAGCACGACCAGGAGGCCATCGAGGCCGCCGACTACGTCGTCGACATGGGGCCGGGCGCCGGCGAACATGGCGGGAGCATCGTCGCCGAGGGCACCCCGGCCGAGGTCGAGGCCAACCCCGACTCGCTGACCGGCGCCTATCTCTCGGGCCGCCGCCGCATCGAGATTCCGCGGCAGCGCACGCCGATCGACGCGGCGCGGCAGCTGAAAATCCTGGGCGCCAGCGGCAACAACCTCAAGCACGTCCACCTCGAAGTTCCGGTCGGCCTGTTCTCCTGCATCACCGGCGTTTCCGGCTCGGGCAAGAGTACGCTGATCAACGATACCCTCTACGCCCTTGCTGCCCGACATCTCTACGGTTCGGCGCTGGAACCGGCGGCGCACACCGGCATCGAGGGGCTGGAGTTCTTCGACAAGGTCATCAACGTCGACCAGAGCCCGATCGGCCGCACGCCGCGGTCCAACCCGGCCACCTACACGGGTCTCTTGACGCCGATCCGCGAGCTCTTCGCCGGCGTGCCCGCTTCGCGCGAGCGCGGCTACGGCCCCGGCCGCTTCAGCTTCAACGTCAAGGGCGGCCGCTGCGAAGCCTGCCAGGGCGACGGCATGATCAAGGTGGAGATGCACTTCCTGCCCGACATCTACGTGCCCTGCGACGTCTGCCACGGCAAGCGCTACAACCGCGAGACGCTGGAGATCCGCTACAAGGGCAAGACCATCTACGAGATCCTGCAGATGACCGTCGAGCAGGCGCGCGAGTTCTTCGACGCCGTGCCGGTGGTGGCGAGGAAGCTGCAGACGCTGATCGACGTCGGCCTCACCTACATCCAGCTCGGCCAGAGCGCCACCACGCTCTCCGGCGGCGAGGCGCAGCGCGTCAAGCTGGCGCTGGAACTGTCCAAGCGCGACACCGGCCGCACCCTCTACATCCTCGACGAGCCGACCACCGGCCTGCACTTCGCCGACATCGAGCTGCTGCTCAAGGTCCTTTCGCGGCTGCGCGACCACGGCAACACCATCGTGGTGATCGAGCACAACCTCGACGTCATCAAGACCGCCGACTGGGTCGTGGATCTCGGCCCGGAGGGCGGCGACGGCGGCGGCCGCATACTGGCCGCCGGCACGCCGGAGGCGGTGGCGCAGGTCGCCGGCAGCTATACCGGGCGCTATCTCGGCCCGACGCTCGCCGTGCCCCTGCAAGGGGCTTCCTCCGGGGTGTCAGCAGCGCCGACCTCTGCTGTTTCTGCCAGGAAGCCCATTCGCGCCAGTAAGAAGGCATGAGCGGACCATGAGTTGCTTCGAGGATTATTTCCGGCAAGCAGAACAGCTCGAGCGCGAGATCCTCCGCAAGGGTCTGGTGCTGGGCATCAACTGGGACGACGAAACCGAAGTGTGCCAGCTGGCGCGCGAGGCGATCGAATTTCGGCTTGGCCCGGTGCACCCCGATTACACCTTCAGCGATCCGCAAACCCGCATCCGGGTCGAGCTCTTCGGTCTGGCGCAGCTGATGCTGACCGTGATGCGAAAAAGTGCCGAGGAAGGCATGCATACCCATGGCGGACCGGTATGGAAGGTCTTCGGCCGCGCCTTGTATGATGCATCGAGAATGGAGGACGGCATGCCATGACAATTGCCGGACTCGGCCTCTACCGCGACGTCGCGCCGCTCGACAGCGTGCGCGACGCCGAACTGCGCATCCAGCCCGTGCAGGACTTCGCCTTCGCCAGCGAGCTCAAGGACTGCGTGATCACCGCCGACGAATTCGCCGCCGCCTGCCACTCGCAGCCCATCGTCTTCACCCGCGGGACGGACGGCAGGCTGTTCGCCGCCGCCGTGCTGGCGCTGCCCGACAGCGCTATGGGCTCCCCCACGCTCGCCTCGCTCGCTGCCCCCACGGGGGGTTCTGCCGCCTCGGGGCGGCCCGTCGGCGGCAACGTGTTCGTCGACAAAAGTCGGCGCTGGCGGGACGGTGAATACATCCCCGCCTTCATCCGCCGCTATCCCTTCGTGCCGATCATGAACGGCGACAAGCTCGCACTGGGCATCGACCGCGCCTACGCCGGCCTGTCCACCGAGAGCGGCGAGCGGCTGTTCGAGAACGGCCAGCCCACGGCCTACACGCAGAACGTGCTGCACTTCATGGCCGAGTTCCAGTCGGCGTGGGAGCGTACCCTGGCGCTGGTCAAGGCCCTCGACGTGCTCGGCGTGCTCGAACCCTTCCAGGTCATGGCGCGCCACGAGCAGCGCCAGCAGGTGCTGGGCGGCCTGCTGCGGGTGTCGGAGGCGAAGTTCAACGCCCTCAAGGACAAGGACAGCCTGCGCCTGATCCGCAACAGCGGCCTCAAACTGGCCGTGGCGCAGATGCTCTCTCTGGCGCAGTTCGAGAAACTCGACCGCTACGCGCGCTGATCGCGTTCGAGCCAGCGGGCGAACTCTTCGCCGGGCATCGGCTTGCCGAAGTGGTAGCCCTGCAGCACATCGACGCCCAGGTCGCGCAGGATGGTGGCGGTTGCCGCATCTTCCACGCCCTCGGCCACCGACTGCAGTCCGAGGTTGCGGGCGATCTGGATGATCGACTGCACCATCGACAGCCCCTTGGGATCGTGGATGCGCCGGACGAAGGACATGTCGATCTTGAGCTCGTCGGCCGGCATCTCATGCAGTTGCGACAGCGCCGAGTAGCCGGTGCCGAAGTCATCGATGGCGATGGCGAATCCGGCCGCGCGCAACTCGTGCAGGCGCGCCGCCGCGTGCTCGACGTCGCGCAACGCCACGCTTTCCGTCACTTCGAGCACGATGTCGGCCGGGCCAAGGCCGAAGCGCTGCAGATCCTCGAGCATGCGCTCGGTCAGCGAGCCGATGAAGAGCTGCCGCTTCGAAATGTTGATGGCCAGGCGCAGGTCGCCGTGGCCGCCCGCCCGCCAGTCGCGCAGTTGCGCCAGGCTGGCGAGCCAGATCTGGTTGCCGAGTTCGCGGATGAGGCCGATGTTCTCGGCCATCGGAATGAAGGTGACGGGGCTGATCCAGCCGATCTCGCCGTCGTGCCAGCGCGCCAGGGCTTCGGCGCCGACGCAGCGTCCGTCCGTGGCCGACACCAGGGGCTGGAACCACGCCTGGATGCGGCACTCGTTGATGGCATTGGCGAGATGGTTCTGGATGTAGATATCCTTCTTGCCCAGCCCCTTGTCGCTCATGTCGGAGAAGAAGCAGACCTGGTTGCGGCCCTGCGCCTTGGCGTAGAACATGGCGCGGTCGGCCTGCGAGAACAGCTGCTCCATGTCCTCGCCATCGGCCGGATAGACGGTGGCGCCCATGCTGAAAGTGACGCGGATATCGGTGCCATCGACATTCAGCGGTGTTTGCACCATGTCGGCGACTTTACGCGTCACCTCGCGCACGGCATCGAGCGATTCCATGTCGGGCAGCAGCAGCACGAACTCGTCGCCGCCCCAGCGCGCCAGCGTGTCGCCCGAGCGCAGCGCGCTGCGCAGCAACTCGGCGAAGCCTATCAGCAGCGCATCGCCGGCCTTGTGTCCGAGGGAATCGTTGATGGCCTTGAAGTTGTCGAGGTCGAGGAAGCACACGGCGGCACAGTGGCCGCTGCGCTGCGCCAGGCGCAAGGCCACCTTGAAGCGGTCTTCCAACAGCACCCGGTTGGGCAGCCCGGTCAGCGCGTCGTGCAACGCCATGTGGGTGATCTGCCGCTCATGCTGGTAGGTCTGGGTAATGTCGCGGATGACGCCGCGGATGGCCGCCAGTTCGCCAGCGGGGTTCCGATGGCCGATGAATCGCGCCTCGACCCATTCCTCGTGGCTGCTGTCCACGGCGAGGCGCAGCCGCATCACCGTCTGCTCCTTTTTGGAAGTGCGCAGCAGCTCGCATTGCCCGCGCAGTGCCTCGACGTCATCCGCATGGACGAATGTTGCCAGCGCCATGCCGACCGAGTTGTCGCTGTGGCACAAGCGTGCCCAGCCAGGACTGGCATGAATGATGCGGCCATCGAAGTCGAGGTCGAGCACTGCCTCCTCCAGAATCGCCAGCGTCTCCATGTAGATCTTCTGCTCGGCCTCGCGCTGTTCCACCGTCGCCGCCAGGTCTTCGAAGGCCCCGGCCAGCGCGGCGATCTCGTCTTCGCGCTGGCGCGTCGGTGCCAGCCGCCGCGCCACGTCGGCCGCCCCGGCCCGGCCCGCCGCGTACTCGTCGAGCGCGTTATCCACGGCCTCGATGCGGCGAACCGTGACCGACAGCCAGCGCCACAGCCCGAGCCACAGCAGCAACGTCAGCGCGACAACGCCGACCGCGGCCAGGCCCATGAACTGCCAGGCCAGCTGCTCGCCGCTGACCGTCCGATAAGCCTTGAGCCGCGGCTTGCCCGCGCCCTCGTCGCCGGGCCAGGGAAGCTCCACCTCGACATAGCGCTGTTCGCCCTTGCGCACCGTGTCGTGGCGCATCGGGGTTTCCGCCAGATCGAGCTGCGGATGCGAGCGCACCAGCTCGCGCCGGTCCACGTAGATTTCGAGGTGCACGTCGGGAATCAGCAGCTGGCGCAGTGCCTCGCGATTGAGCGGGCGAAGCAGCAGCAGGGTCCCCTGACCGTCCGGACCAAGCCAGATCGGCTGGCGGTAGACACGGTAAATCTCGTCGTGCGACCGTACCAGGAACCAGTCGACACCGACGACATCCGCCGGATTGATGGCTTGGGCGATCGGGCCGTAGCGATAGCGCACATCGCCACCGGGCCCAAGGACGAGCATGGTCGGGAAATCGATGAAGGCCCACTGGGCATTGAGGAAGGCGCTGAGCTTGGCGGCGGTGTTGGGGCCGCTCATCTCCAAAAGACGGGAAAATTCCATGCGCCCCAGCACCTGATCGGCACTGACCCGCCAGCTCGACTCAAGCCGCAGCAGCTGGTCGGTGTAGTAGTCGCGCGTGACGTTGCGGCGCTGCGCGATTTCGCGGCCCTCGACGATATAGAACGAGGCAATGCCGGTCCCCACTACCGCGGTCGCGGCAATGCCGGCCACCAGCAGCAGATGGGTGAAGGCCTGTCCGCGCAGCCGCGCGAAACGCCATTGCAGCCACCCCTTCAGGCCGGTGCCGGAATGCGCCATTCTTTCAGCGCAGCCAGCGCTCGTCGATCACGGCCGTGATGTCGCGGCCATCGGGCATGGCTAGTCCCACCGATTTCATGAACAGGCGCGTGGCTTCGACATCGGCCTTGCTGAAACTTCCGTCGCGGCTGAAAAAGTTGGGCAACCGGCCCAGCGCATGCGCGACGTCGGCGCGCTGCGCGGGATCGGCGATGCCGAGGCGCAGCGGGATCTGCTCGCGTGGCGACTCGTGGATCCACTTCAGTGCGCGCAGCAGCATCAGCACCATCTTGCGTGCCGCCTCCGGCCGCGCAGCCAGGAGTTGCGGCGAGGACGCCAGCACGGCCCGGATGTGGTTGCGCCCGGCCAGTTGCACCGGATTCTTCGGATCGGAGAGGCTGGCGATCTGAACGCCGATGCCCTCGCGCACCAGCGTGCTCGAAGCGGGTTCCTCGCAGAACACCGCATCGACCACCTCGCCGGCCAGCGCGCCATGGACACCCTCGAAATTCTGCGTGATCGGCGTCCATCGCACCTCCTGCGGCCGCACGCCACTGGTGCCGATCCAGTGCTCGGCCAGCAGTTGCAGATAGGTCTTGGTCGACGAACTGCCCATCGGCACCCCCACGCTGTGGCCGCGCAGGTCCTTGAGGCTGCGGATCTTCGAAGCCAGGGCCTTGCGCACGACGATGCCGTAGGGCGGCGCGCCGCTGGAGAGCGCGGCGATGGCGACGATGTCCTTTTGGCGCGCAACGAAGTTCGGCAGGATGGGAAAGCCCGTGCCGGCAAAATCGGCATTGCCGGCCAGCATGTCCTCGGCGGCAAGAACTCCCGACGGCAGGTGACGGATGGCGAGACGAATGCCGAGTTCGCGGTCGATGCCGAGTACTGGAATCAGTTCCAGCGGGAAAAATGGCATCAGGTGCGGACCGGGGATGTTGAGGCGGATCAGTTCGCCGCCAGCCGCATACAACGGCCGCAGTGCGCCAGCCATTCCTATTGCTGCCAATCCGCCCAGAACCTGCCTGCGCGAGATGGTCATGATTCCCCTCCGCCTATCTTTAGGTCTAAAGAAGAATGGCACGTCTGCCTTGCAAGCACAAGGGGGTGCGGTAGGGGGCAGCAGCAGGGGGAGCGGTTGCGGGAAAACCGGAGGCATGGACGCGGCAGATGTCGCGTGCGGCCGTGTGTATTTCGGGGGGTTTTTGGTGGGCGGTACTGGGTTCGAACCAGTGACCCCTGCCGTGTGAAGGCAGTGCTCTACCGCTGAGCTAACCGCCCCCGAAAAGGAGGCGCATTAGACCACAAAGCTTCTCGGCCAGTCAATTCGCTGTCGCCTCTCGCGTAGAATGACCTGCTTTGCCCTGCCAGCCCTTTGCTCATGACGGTCCGTACCCGCTTCGCTCCCAGCCCGACCGGCTATCTCCACATCGGCGGTGCCCGCACCGCGCTGTTTTCCTGGGCCTATGCCCGCCGCCACGGCGGTACTTTCATCCTGCGCATCGAGGACACCGACATCGCCCGCTCGACGCCCGAGGCGGTGCAGGCGATCATCGACGGCATGCAGTGGCTGGACCTCGCCCACGACGAGGGGCCGTTCTACCAGATGCAGCGGATGTACCGCTACAAGGAGGTGATCCAGCAGATGCTGGCGGCGGGCACGGCCTACCAGTGCTACATGTCTTCCGAGGAGCTCGAGCAGATCCGCGAGGCGCAGCGCGCGCGCGGCGAGAAGCCGCGCTACGACGGACGCTGGCGGCCCGAGCCCGGCAAGACGCTGCCGACGCCGCCCTCGGGCGTGCAGCCGGTGGTGCGCTTCCAGCAACCCGAGCATGGCGTCGTGGCCTGGGACGACCTGGTCAAGGGCCGCATCGAGTTCGCCAACGACGAACTCGACGATTTCATCATCGCCCGCGCCGATGGCACGCCGACCTACAATTTCTGCGTGGTGGTCGATGACTGGGACATGGCGATCACCCATGTCATCCGCGGCGACGACCACGTGAACAACACGCCGCGCCAGATCAACGTGCTCAAGGCGCTCGGCGCGACAGTGCCCGAATATGCCCACGTCTCGATGATCCTCGGCGACGACGGCCAGAAGCTCTCCAAGCGCCACGGCGCGGTGTCGGTGATGCAGTACGAGGAGGACGGCTACCTGCCCGAGGCGGTCATCAACTACCTGGCGCGCCTCGGCTGGTCGCACGGCGACGAGGAAGTGTTTTCGCGCGAGCAGTTCGTGCAGTGGTTCGACCTCGCCCACATCACGCCCTCGGCGGCGCAGTTCAACACCGAGAAGCTCAACTGGCTGAACGCCCATTACATCAAGCTGGCCGACGATGCGCGGCTGGCCGGCGAGATTCGCCGGCGGCTGGCGGCGCAGGGCGCGACGGTCGGCGACCATCCCGATCCGGCGCAGGTCGCCGCGCTCTACAAGGAACGGGTGGCGACGCTCAACGAACTGGCCGACGCGGCACATCCCTTCTATGTCGCGACGCATCCATCGGACGAGCTGCGGGCGCAGCATTTCACCGCGGCGGCGCTGGCGGCCTTGCGCGACCTGCATGGCCGGCTGGCGGCAGCGCCGTGGGAGCGTCCGGCCCTGAGCCAGGCGCTGAAGGCGACGCTGGCCGCCACCGGCCTCAAGATGCCGCAGGTGGCGATTCCGCTGCGCGTGGCCTTGCTCGGCCAGCCGCAGTCGCCGGCCATCGACGCCGTGCTCGAAGTGCTGGGGCGCGATGCGGTGCTGGCGCGCCTGGCGGCTGTCTTCTGAAGCCCCGTCGCTTCCTTGACAGGCGCCGTTGCGCGAACCATTCTTGGATTGTTATGTCGATCCGCAGTCCTCTCGTTCTACTGTCCTGCATCGCCCTGGCCGGTTGCGCCTCTTCATCGCAGACGGGGCGGCAGCAGGTGGTCGTGCCCACCCAGGTGAGCGAGGTTTATTCCGAGGTCAACCTGCAGATGAAGCTTGCCGGCGCGGCGGCGCCGAGCGTTGAGCAGAGCGAGGATCAGTGCCTGTCGTTCGAGTATCAGCGGCAGATCCGCAAGCTCATGGAAAAAACGGTGGTGACGGCGAAGCGGCTCTATCCCGATCTCGAGGAGCGGGGGGTCAAGTTCCGCTTCGAAGTCGCGCCCAGCGCACAGGCCGGCGTGTTTTCGAATGCCGGCGGCACCATCGTGATTCTGCAGGGGACGCAAGACATGCCGCTGCCGGATTCCGTGCTGTCCTACGTCATAGCCCGCGAGATGGGCCATGTCATCGGCCGCCACCATGACGAAAATTCGGCGGCGACGGTGATGTTCTCGGTGTTGACGCAAGTGCTTTTCCCGGCGGCTGCGCTGGTCAAGGGCCTGGCCGTGGTGCTGCCGACGACCGCAATGGGCACGGCGGTGACGGCTTCGGCGGTCTCCTATCTTGGCGCCACCGCGCTACGTACCACTTATCGCGGAGATCACCTGCGCGAGGCGGAGGGGATCGCCTTTACGCTGCTGGCGGAGTCAGGCTGGGATCTGTATGAGGTTGCCGCCGAGGCAAGCACGGTAACCGTCAAGGGCGGTGACGCTACCTGGATGGAGGAGTTGCAGCAATCGCTGTCCAACCTCGATCAGTTGGCTTACGGCCCGCGCCGGCAGCCTTTCCGCGTGCAGCCTCGCGGCGTGTGAAATGCGTGATCCCCCGCCCGAGGGCGGGGGATGGGAACGTCAGGCGCGGGAGACCAGCAGGCCGTTCTCGACCCGGACGCGATCGCCGCTGCGCCAGGCCGGGGCGGTGTCCTGGTGGAAGACGCGGGTCGTGCCATCTTCCAGTCGGACGGTGATCTGGTAGTCGACGACCCGTTTCTGCGCCTTCTCGATCTGGTTGCCGGCGACGGCGCCGCCGAGAACGCCGACCACCGTGGCGACGTCGCGGCCGCGGCCCTGGCCGATCTGGTTGCCGAGCACGCCGCCGAGCACGCCGCCGGCGACGGCGCCGATGCCGGAACCTTCGGCTTCCTTGGCGATTTCACGCACCGACTCGATGGTGCCGCAGTCGTGGCAGATCGCCGGCGCCTGGCTGTAGACCGGCGCGGAGGTGCGGATCTGCTCCGGTGCGCGATAGACCTCGATGTCGGACGGCTGCTGGTTGCGTGCGACGCGCACCGGCCTCGGTGCGGCCGGCTTGGCCGCTGCGGCCGGAGCGGGCGTCGTATTCACATTGACGGCGACCGTCGGTACCTGGGCAGCGGGCGGCGTCAAAGCGGCAGGCTGCGCCACGGCAGTCGGCTGCATCGAGGCGACTTGCAGCTGGGGGGCGGCATCGGCACTCTTGTGGCCGAAGGGAATCACGCCGGTGAGCACGCCGACGCCCGCAAGTGAAAGGGCGGTGACGGAAGCGGCGGCGATCATCAGGGCCGGATGCAGGGTGGGGCGGTTGTTTTCCATGGTGTCCTCGTTGAAGAATTGTTGTCTGGCACGGACTATAACGAGCTTGATCCGGTCTTTGAGGACGGATGCAACGAACTGTTACACCTGCACGGTAATTGTTACAACTCGGCGGCGGGACGGCGGCGGGGCGGTTTCGCCAGGAAGCGCGCCGGTTCGGCCGCGGCGGCGAGGTCGGCCTCCAGCGGCAGCGGCTCGGCGGCGATGCGGCTGGCCAGCAGCTCGGCCGTGAGCGTGGCCCAGACCAGGCCGCGGGCGCCGAAGCCGGAGATGACGTGGAGGCCGTCGGGCGACGCGTCTGCTGCTGCCAGCATCGGCCCGGCCAGCGGCAGGCGGTCGGGCGACATCGGGCGGAAGCTGGTGCGACCCGCCAGTTGCGCCGGGTCGAGGGTCTGGCCGAAGCCCGGCAGGATCATGTCCAGCCGGTGCAGGTTTTCGACATGGTCGTCGCGGCGCGGCGCGGGATCAAAGTCGCGCGCCATGGTGGCGCCGGCGCAGCGGATGCCATCGACCGCCGGCGTCACATAACCGAGGCGGCAGGCGACGATGTCGAGCGGTGGCGTGTCGCCTTCCGGCAGCAAGGAAACCGTGCCACGCCCCGGCCAGACCGGCAGCAGGCGCTCCGGCACAAGTCGCCCGACCTGGGCGCCGGCGGCGAGCACGACCTGCGGCGCTTCGGCGATGACGCTGCCGTCGGCGGCGTACAGCCGCCAGATTTCGCCGTGGCGTTCGAGGCGGGAGACGGCGGTGCCGTAGCGGGTTTCGATGCGGTCCGCGTGGCGCGCCAGGTTGGCTGCGCAAAAACTCGGCGGCACGATCCAGGCGCCGCCGGCGAACCACCAGCCGCCGGCCTCGATCGGCCAGCCGGCCAGTCGGGCAGCTTCCTCGCGCTCGACGAAGCGCGCGAATTCCGCTGGCGGCGCCTGCTCGGCGATGGCGCGTCGCTGGGTTTCCTCGTGCTTGGCGTCGCGCGACAGGTGCAGCACGCCGCAGCGCGCCCAGCGCAGCGGCAGCCCTTCGGCCGCGAGGGCGGAAAGGTGGCGCGCCGCGTGCAGGTAGCCGGCGCGCAGCCAGCGCGAAAGCCGGTTGTCGTCGAGCGAGGGCAGGGGACGGATGATGCCGACGGGGTTGCCTGAGGCGCCAGTCGCGGGACCTCCGGCGGCGTCGATCAGCGTGACATCGAAGCCGCGCGCGGCGAGCCGTTCGGCGATCGACGTGCCGGCGATGCCGGCGCCGATCACAATGATGCGGCGGTCGGAAAAAGTCGGCACCCCAAGGGTACTTCCTGCGGGGCGCGCTGGCGGGGCGGTGCCGGGCAGACGACCGACCAGCATTTGACGCTTGGCCGCGAAGCCCGGGCGCTTCTCCAGCAAAAAGTCGGCGCTGGCGAGACGGCGACGGACATCGCCGGTGACCGCCCAGGTGGCGAGCGTGGCGCCGGGTGCGGCGAGTCGGCGCAACTCGGCGATGACCGCGTCGGACCAGAGTTCGGGATTCTTCGCCGGCGAGAAGCCGTCGAGGAAGAAGGCGTCGGCCTGTGCCCTGATCTGCGGCAGCAGCTCGAGCGCGTCACCGAAGGCCAGTGTCAGCGTGATGGGTGCCGAAATGCAGCCGGTGCAGGCCGGGTATGAGCAGCGGCCATTGTGCGCGGAGTTCCGCGGCGAGCGGTGCCAGTTCCGGCCAGGCTGCGTGCAGCCGCGCGAGGTCGGCGCGCAGAAAACGGATGTTTCTCGACGGACACGAAGTGCAGCCGCGCCGGTCGTTGCGGGTCGTCGTGCCAGGCTTGCCACGCGGCGAGGAAATTCAGGCCGAGGCCGAAGCCGGTTTCGAGGATGGTGAAGGAGTCACGGCCCTGCCAGCGTCGCGGCAGGTCGTTGCCGCCAAGGAAAACGTGGCGGGCCTGTTCGAGGCCGCCGGCGGCGGTGTGGTAGACGTCGTTGTAGGTCGGCGCGTAGGGGGTGCCGTTGCCGTCGAACGCGAGTTCGGCGGCAACGAGCGGGACGTACTTCACTCCGGTCGCATCTGCGGGAACAGGATGACGTCGCGGATCGCCGGACTGTCGGTCAGCAGCATCACCAGGCGGTCGATGCCGATGCCGCAGCCGCCGGTGGGCGGCAGGCCGAACTCGAGGGCGCGGATGTAGTCGGCGTCGTAGAACATCGCCTCCTCGTCGCCGGCTTCCTTGGCCTTGGCCTGGTCGAGGAAGCGCGCGGCCTGGTCTTCGGGGTCGTTGAGTTCGGAAAAACCGTTGGCGATCTCGCGGCCGACGATGAACAGCTCGAAGCGCTCGGTGATCTCGGGGTTGGTGTCGGAGCGGCGCGCCAGCGGCGAGACTTCGGCCGGGTAGTCGATGATGAAGGTCGGCTCCCACAGCTCGGCTTCGGTGGTCTCTTCGAACAGCAGCAGCTGCAGCGTGCCGAGGCCGGCGTCGGCACGGACATCGACCTTGAGTTCGCCGAGCTTCTGCCGTACCCAGCCGGCGTCGGTCAGGTGCGCGACGGCATAGCCCGGGTGGTGGTAGTGGATCGCCTCGACGATGGTCATGCGGCGGAAGGGCTTGGACAGGTCGAGGATGCGGCCCTGGTAGTCGAAGGTCTCGGCGCCCAGCGCCTCGCGCGCGGCGTGGCGGATGACGCCCTCGGTGAAGTTCATCAGGCCCTTGTACTCGGCGTAGGCCTCGTAGAACTCCATCATGGTGAATTCGGGGTTGTGGCGCGGCGAGAGGCCCTCGTTCCTGAAGTTGCGGTTGATCTCGAACACCTTCTCGAAGCCGCCGACGACCAGGCGCTTGAGATAGAGCTCCGGCGCGATGCGCAGGAACAGCCCCATGTCGAGCGCGTTGTGGTGGGTGGTGAAGGGCTTGGCCGCGGCGCCGCCGGGGATGGGGTGCATCATCGGCGTCTCGACCTCGAGGAAGTTGTGCGAGGTCATGTAGCCGCGGATCGACGCGATCATGCGGCTGCGGGCGACGAAGGTGAAGCGCGATTCCTCGTTGGTGATGAGGTCGAGGTAGCGCTGGCGGTATTTGGCCTCCTGGTCGCTGAGGCCGTGGAACTTCTCGGGCAGCGGCCGCAGGCACTTCGACAGCAGGCGGATCTCCGAACACTGCACGGTGAGCTCGCCGGTCTTGGTCTTGAACAGGGTGCCGACCGCACCGACGATGTCGCCGAGGTCCCACTTCTTGAAGTCGTCATGCACCTCGGTGCCGACGCCGTCGTTGGAGACGTAGAGCTGGATGCGGCCCGAGAGATCCTGGATGGTGGCGAAGCTGGCCTTGCCCATGACGCGCTTGAGCATGACGCGGCCGGCGACCTTGACCTCGATCTTGTTGCCCTCGAGTTCCTCACGCGTCTTCTCGCCGTACACTTCGTCGAGCTTGCCGGCGGTGTTTTCGCGCGAGAAGTCGTTGGGGTAGGCGCGGCCGCTCTTGCGCCATTCGGCGAGTTTGGCGCGGCGTTCGGCGATGATGTGGTTTTCGTCCTGTTGCGGGGCGGGGGCTTGATCCTGGGTGCTCATGGCGGTTCCGAAAGCTGAAAAATGTCTGGAAAACAGCGAATTGTCGCCTATCCGTGCAGGGATCGCAAAGAAGCTTGAGCCCGGCTTCCGTATAATCGCGCCCCTTTAAGCTCGCCGCAGCCTCGCCGTGACCACATTCGCCGAAGAAATCGACCGCCGCCGCACCTTCGCCATCATCTCCCACCCGGATGCCGGCAAGACCACGCTGACCGAAAAGCTGCTGTGGTTCGGCGGCGCCATCCAGGTCGCCGGCGAGGTGCGGGCGCGCAAGGCCAGCCGCCACGCCACTTCGGACTGGATGGAGCTGGAAAAACAGCGCGGCATCTCGGTGACCTCGTCGGTGATGCAGTTCCCCTACCGCGACTGCATGATCAACCTGCTCGACACGCCGGGCCACGAGGACTTCTCCGAGGACACCTACCGCACGCTGACCGCCGTCGATTCGGCGGTGATGGTGATCGACTCGGTGAAAGGCGTCGAGGAGCGCACCATCAAGCTGCTCGACGTCTGCCGCCTGCGCGATACGCCCATCCTCACCTTCATCAACAAGCTCGACCGCGAGGGCCGCTCGCCCGTGGACCTGCTCGACGAGATCGAGGCCGTGCTGAAGATCCAGTGCGCGCCGATCACCTGGCCCATCGGCATGGGCAAGGGCTTCCGCGGTGTCTACCACCTCTACGACGACAGCATCGCCTTCTTCGATCCGACGGCGCCGACGGAAAAGGGCGCCACTTCCGAGGTGATCCAGGGCCTCGACAACCCGCGCCTCGACGAGCTGCTCGGCAGCCAGGCCGACGAGTTGCGCCTCGACGTCGAGCTGGTGCGCGGCGCCTCGCACACCTTCGATCGCGCCGCCTACCTCTCCGGCAAGCAGTGCCCGGTGTTCTTCGGCTCGGCGGTGAACAACTTCGGCGTGCGCTCGCTGCTCGACGCCGTGGTCGAGATGTCGCCGACGCCGCTGGCGCGCGCCACCGAGACGCGGCAGGTCGATCCGCACGAGGAGAAGTTCTCCGGCTTCGTCTTCAAGATCCAGGCCAACATGGACCCCAAGCACCGCGACCGCATCGCCTTCCTGCGCGTCTGCTCGGGCCGCTTCGAGCGCGGCATGAAAGTGAAGCAGGTGGCCGGCGGCAAGACCATCGCCATCAACAACGCCATCACCTTCATGGCGCGCGACCGCAGCACCACCGACGAGGCCTACGCCGGCGACATCATCGGCATCCCCAACCACGGCACCATCCGCCTCGGCGAGACCTTCACCGAGAGCGAGAACCTGCGCTTCACCGGCATCCCCTCGTTCGCGCCGGAGTTCTTCCAGCGCGCGATCCTGCGCAATCCGCTGAAAATGAAGCAGTTGCAGAAGGGCCTGCAGCAGCTGGCGGAGGAGGGCGCGACGCAGCTGTTCCGGCCGAGCGTTTCGAACGAACTGATCCTCGGTGCGGTCGGCACGCTGCAGTTCGACGTGGTGGCCTATCGTCTGAAGGATGAATACGACGTCGATGCCGTGTTCGAATCCTGCCCCATCAACACCGCGCGCTGGATCCGGTGCTCGGACGAGGATTTCAGGAAACTGTCCGACCTCTACCCCAACAACGTCGGCGTGGATGGCGCCGGCGACCGCGTGTACCTCGCGTCGAGCCGGGTCAACCTGCAGCTGGCGCAGGAGCGTTTCCCCAACGTCCAGTTTGCCGAGACGCGGGAAGTGCATTGAGGCTGATTTCCGCTCCGGCTATGGTTTTCGCTGCGGCGGCGCATCGACATCCAGCGCCCGCCAGCCTTCGAGGCCCAGTTTGTTGAGGGTCTCGATGTTGCGCTCGTAGATTTCCCCGGCATCGGGGAAGGCGGCCGTGGCCCTGGCCAGGCTGTCTTCGCGCAGCAGGTGCAACGTGGGGTAGGGTGCGCGGTTGGTGTGGTTGGCGATGTCGTCCGGCTCGGCATCGGCGAACACGTAGTCCGGATGAAAACTCGCCACTTGCAGGAGGCCGGTGAGGCCGTGCGTGCGCAGCACGACTTCGACCAGGTCGAGGAAGTCGGCGAAATCCGCGAAGTCGGTCAGGACATCGGGCGTGACGAGCAGCGTGGTGTCGACGTCGGCGGGCTCGGCCTCGGTCAGGAATTTCAATTCGCGTTCGAGGTCATCGAGCAGGGCGTCAGTGGTCTGCGCCGCGCTGACGACATAGCGAATCTGACCCTTGACGTGAACGCCCTTGGCGAAGGGGCAGAGATTCAGGCCGATCACCGCGCGCTCCAGCCATTTGCGGGTGGCGGCGATGATTTCGGCGTGGTGGGTTATCGATGTCGGCATGAACCGCCGGTGCCGGGCATCCTGCAGCGCCGACCTACACGCCCTGCTTCAGGCTGGCCTCGATGAAGGCGTCGAGGTCGCCGTCGAGCACCTTCTGGGTGTTGGAAATCTCGACGTTGGTGCGCAGGTCCTTGATGCGGGAATTGTCCAGCACATAGCTGCGGATCTGGTGGCCCCAGCCGACGTCGGTCTTGCCGGCCTCGAGTTTGTCAGCTTCAGCCTGGCGCTTGCGCAGTTCCAGTTCGTAGAGCCGCGACTTCAGCATCGCCATGGCCTCGGCGCGGTTGCGGTGCTGCGAGCGGTCATTCTGGCACTGCACGACGATGCCGGTGGGGGCGTGGGTGATGCGGATGGCCGAGTCGGTCTTGTTGATGTGCTGGCCGCCGGCGCCGGAGGCACGGAAGGTGTCGACGCGCAGGTCGGCGGGGTTGATCTCGACCTCGATCGAGTCGTCGATCTCGGGATAAACGTAGAGGCTGGCGAACGAGGTGTGGCGGCCGCCGGATGAGTCGAACGGCGACTTGCGCACCAGGCGATGGACGCCGGTTTCAGTGCGCAGATGGCCGTAGGCATAGTCGCCCTCGACCTTGAGCGAGGCGCTGCGGATGCCGGCGACGTCGCCGTCGGTCTGTTCCAGCACCTCGGTCTTGAAGCCCTTGCGCTCGCAATACTTGAGGTACTGGCGCAGCAGCATCGACGCCCAGTCGCAGGCCTCGGTGCCGCCGGCGCCGGCCTGGATGTCGATGAAGCAGTTGTTGGGATCGGCCGGATTGGCGAACATGCGGCGGAATTCGAGACCGGCAACACGCTCGTTGAGGCCGGCAAGGTCGTCCTCGACCGAGATCAGCGTGTCCTCGTCATCCTCGCCGCGGGCGAGGTCGAGCAGGTCCTGCGCGTCGGCGAGTTGCTGGCCGATATCGCGCAGCGTCACGACGACGTTTTCGAGGGATTTCTTGTCCTTGCCTAGCGTCTGGGCGCGCTTGGCGTCGTCCCAGACCTTGGGGTCTTCCAGTTCGCGCGCGAGTTCTTCGAGTTTCGATGCCTTGGCATCGTAGTCAAAGATACCTCCGCAGTTCGGTCTCGCGACGCTTCAGGTCGGCGAGGCGGTTGGCGATGGCGTTGAGGCGTTCGGCTTCCATGGGGGTCTTTTCTTCGATTCGTCGGTAAGGCGGCATTTTAATCGCCGCTGTCCCGCCAGCGCCAGCGCGATGCCTCCTTTTGGGAACTTTTTCGGTGTCGTCACGGCGACAGTCGCCGCACGATGGCCTTGCGCGTCTCTTCGATGATGCCGAGCGCCAGCGCGAACGGCAGGGCGAACAGCCAGACCTCGGCCGCCAGCGGCGCCGTGCCGAACAGCCGGTTGCCCCAGGGCGTATAGACGATGGCGAGCAGCAGCAACGCTTCGAAGGCGAGGCCGGCCAGCAACAGGCGGTTCTCGAACAGAGGAAAGCGCCATGGTGGCAGGCGCGGATGGCGACAGACGAAGACGTTCACCATTTGCGCCAGCACGATGGCGGCGAGGCAGGCCGTGGTGGCTTGCAGATAGACGGGGTCGCCGGGTGCGAAGGTCTGGCCGTAGGTCCAGCCCGCGGCGCCGAGCACGAAGAAGAAGGCGGCCATTGCCGCCAGTGCTTCGAGCGGGCCAAGGAACAGGTAGGCGCGCGCCAGCAGCGGCCAGGACAGCAGCCGCTCGCCGCGCGGCCGCGGCGGCCGGCGCATGACGTCGGCGTGGGGGCGCTCGGCGCCCAGCGCCAGGGCCGGAACCATGTCGGTGCCGAGGTCCACGGCGAGGATCTGGATCACCGTGAGCGGCAGCGGGATGCGGAACAGCACGAAAGCCAGATAGGGCACGACCTCCGGGATGTTCGAGGTCAGGATGTAGGTAAGGAACTTGCGGATGTTTTCGTAGACCGCCCGGCCTTCCTCGATGGCATTGACGATGGTGCCGAAGTGGTCGTCGAGCAGCACGATGTCGGCCGCCTCGCGGGCGACGTCGGTGCCGGACAGGCCCATGGCGATGCCGATGTCGGCCGTCTTCAGCGCCGGCGCGTCGTTCACGCCGTCGCCGGTGACCGCGACGATCTCGCCCTTGCGCTGCAGCGCCTGGACGATGAGCATCTTCTGCTCGGCGCTGACGCGGGCGAAGAGGATCTCCGGCGCGTCGAGCGCGAGTTGCAGGCTGGCGGAGTCCATCCGCCGCACCTCGTCCCCGGTCAGTACCGTCGGCGCGTGCGTGCGTACAACGTCCACTTCCCTGGCCAGCGCCACCGCCGTGTGCGGATGGTCGCCGGTGACCATGATCACGCGCACGCCGGCCTCGTGGCAGCGGGTCACTGCCTCGTGTACGTCGGGACGCGGAGGGTCTTCGAGGCCGATCAGGCCGCACAGTTCGAGGCCGTCCTCGCTCGGTTCGCCGGTCTCGGCCGCGAGCGGCTTCCACGCCAGCGCCAGCACGCGCAGGCCGCGGTCGGCCATGTCGTTCTGGGCGCGGCGCAGCAGTTCATGCGCTTGCGCGTCGAAGGGGCGGGAGGTGTCTCCGTCCAGCCATGTCGTGCACAGCGGCAGCACACTCTCGGGGGCGCCCTTGCACCAGAGGAAGCCGCTGCCCGCCGTTTCGCGGGTGATGACCGACATGCGCCGCCGCTCGGCGTCGAAGGGAATCTCGCCGGCGCGGCGGCCGAGTTCGGGAATGTCGCCGGCGAATTGCCACAGGGCGATTTCCATGGGGTCGCCGCTGGGAGCGGATGCGTGATTCGGAAACTTGAGGCTGTGGCAGAAGCGGGCGACGGCGCGCAGGTGCAGGTCGTAGGCGCGCGGCCAGCGCTCCGCGGCGAGGCGGTGGCGGCCGGCGACGAAGAGTTCGCGCACCGTCATGCGGTTTTGGGTCAGGGTGCCGGTCTTGTCGGTGAGGATGACCGTCGCGCTGCCCAGCGTTTCGACCGCCGGCAGGTGGCGCACCAGGGCATTGCGCCGGGCCATGCGCTGCGTCGCCAGGGCCAGCGAGAGGGTCACCGTCGGCAGCATGCCCTCGGGCACGTTCGCGACGATGATGCCGATGGCGAACATGAAGTTCGCCCAGAAGGGCAGTCCGATGGCCTGGCCGATGGCGAAGAAGACGAGGCCGAGGCCGAGCGCCAGCAAGGCGACCAGGCGTGAGACGCGACGGATCTCCTTCTGCAGCGGCGACTCGGTTTCGCCGGCCGTCTGCGTCAGGTGGGCGATGCGGCCGAACTCGGTGCGCATGCCGGTGGCGTAGACGACGGCGCTGCACTCGCCCGAGACGATCAGCGTGCCGGCGAGCACCAGGGCCCGCGCCGCGAGCGGGTCGGGGATCGCATCGCTGATGGCGTCGGCGCTGCGTGACTTGGGCCGCGACTCTCCGGTCAGCGTGGCGAGGTTAACGCGCAGGCCCCAGCTCTCGACCAGGCGGCAGTCCGCCGGCACCTTGGCTCCTTCGGCCAGCAGCACGATGTCGCCCGGCACCAGTTCGGCCGCCGGCACTTCCAGGGTAAGGTCGTCGCGCCGCACCTGTACCTGCTGCGGCAGCAGCTGGCTCAGCGCGGCCAGCGCCGCTTCGGCGCGCCAGGCCTGCCAGAAGGAAAAGCAGCCATTGACGACGATGACGCCGACGATGGCCAGTCCCAGTTGCGCCATGCCCTGGCCCGGCCCGAAATGCTCGGCGACGAGTGCCAGCGCCGCAGCCAGCCAGAGGATGAGCGCGAAGAAGTGGGTGAACTCGCGGGCGAGCGTCAGCCATACGGGATCGCGGGCGGCGGCCTCGACCCGGTTGGGGCCGAATTCCGCCAGCCGCCGCCGGGCCTCGGCCGCCGTCAGGCCCTGCGGTCCGCTGCCCAGCGCCGCAAGCGCTGCTTCAGGCGACTGCTCGGCGATGTGCGGGACGGGCGGGGTCATGGGTGCTGCTCGCCGATGGGTAGGTTCTTGAATTAAGCCGGTTCGAAGTGCTCGATCACCAGCTGCAGGCTCTCGATGCCCATGTATTCGTTGGCGTCGATGCGGAAGGCGGCGCGGATGCGCGCCGGCGCCGGATCGGCGCAGTTGAAGCGGATGGCTTCATAGCGGGCACGACCTTTCTTCAACGCCAGCTTGAGGTGCTTTTCCTTGAGCAGCTTCTGGCCCGCCACCTCGAACTCGTCGGCGAACATCGGCGCCGGAAAGCCCTGGCCCCAGATCTCGTTGCGCAGGAGCTGGGCGCTGGCGAGCGAGAGGTAGCCGGTCTCGAGCGGCCCGTCGCTCTCCAGCGTGCGCGAGAGCTGCGCCGGCGACAGCAGCTGCGCCGCGACCTCTTCGAACAGTTGCTCGAACTCTGTCAGCCGGTACTCGAGCAGCGTCACTCCGGCGGCGGCGGCGTGGCCGCCGAAGCGCAGCAGCAGGTCGGGGGCGCGCTTGGCGACGAGGTCGAGCGCGTCGCGCAGGTGCAGGCCGGGGATGGAGCGGCCGGAACCCTTGACCTGATCGTCGTCACCGCGGGCGAAGGCGAAGGTGGGACGGTGCAGGCGCTCCTTGACGCGGCCGGCGAGGATGCCGACCACGCCCTGGTGCCAGTCGGGATCGAACAGCGTCAGGCTGGCGCGGCTGGCGGCGTCGATGCTTTCGATGAAGGTCTCGGCGCCGGCCTGCATGCCGGCCTCGATGCTGCGCCGTTCGCGGTTGAGGGTGTCGAGCTCGGTGGCGATGTTCATGGCGCGGCCAGCGTCGTCGGTGATCAGGCACTCGATGCCCAGCGCCATGTCGGCCAGGCGCCCTGCCGCGTTGAGGCGCGGGCCGAGGGCGAAGCCGAGGTCGAAGGTGCTGGCTTGGCGCGGGTCGCGGCCGGCCACGGCGAAGAGGGCGCGGATGCCCGGCTGCATCCTGCCTTCGCGCATGCGATTGATGCCCTGCGATACCAGCACGCGGTTGTTGCGGTCGAGCGGCACCACGTCGGCGACGGTGCCGAGCGCGACGAGGTCGAGCAGGGCGCCGAGGTTGGGCTCGGGACTGTCCTTGAAGGCGCCGCGGTTTCGCAACTCCGCCCGCAGCGCCAGCATCACGTAGAACATCACGCCGACGCCGGCGATGGCGCGGCTGGCGAAGCCGCAGCCGGGCTGGTTGGGATTGACGATGACCGCGGCGGCGGGCAGCTCGGGCCCCGGCAGGTGGTGGTCGGTGATCAGCGTGGCGATGCCCAAGCGATTGGCCTCGGCCACGCCCTCGACGCTGGCGATGCCGTTGTCGACGGTGACGATGATGTCGGGCTTTTGCGGGGCGGCGAGGCGCACCACCTCGGGCGAGAGGCCGTAGCCGAGCTTGAAGCGGTCGGGTACCAGATAATCGACATTGGCGCCGAACAGGCGCAGCGCGCGGATGCCGACGGCGCAGGCGGTGGCGCCGTCGCAGTCGTAGTCAGCGACGATCAGCAGCTTCTTCTGCGCCGTGATGGCGTCGGCGAGCAGCCGCGCCGCTTCGGTCGCGCCTTTGAGCGTGTCCGGCGGCAGCAGGGCGGACAGCCGCGTGTCCAGTTCGTCCGCTGCGGCGACGCCGCGCGCGGCGTAGAGCCGGGCCAGCAGCGGATGCACGCCGGCCTGTTCGAGCGTCAGGCGCGCGCGGGTGGGGACGGGGCGGAGGGCGATGCGGGTCATGGCGCGATGACATCCAGCAGCGACCGCGGCCGGCGCCAGAAGCGCAGCGCGTCGCCGCGCGTGAGTTCGAGGTCGAGCGTGGTTTCGTCGCCGAGCCCGGTGAGGATGAGTTTCTTCACGCGTCCGCCGCGCAGGGCGGCGGCGAGCGGGGCGAGGCGCTCGCGGTCGAGGGTGACCATGGCGTCGCGCCAGGCCTGGGCATCGAGCTGCTGGGCCGGGGGCTGCAGCCGCTCCTCGACCAGCAGCGTGCTGCCGGCGGTCGGCAGGGCGTCGCTGGCGGGCTGCCAGGGCACGCCGGCATGGCGGGCCAGGCCGCGCGCCAGCGTGCCGCCACCGCCGACTTTTTGGTAGGGCGCGCGGGTGGCGGCGGGCAGGCGGCCGGCACCCCAGAACCAGAGCATGTTGATGGTGGGCAGGCCGGCATCCTCGCGACGGCGGTTGAGATCGAGCGCGTGCAGCTCGATCTGCGCCTCGTTGGCGAGGCGCAGCCAGCGCGCGCCATCGCGCCCGCGCGGCAGCAGCGCGGCGGCGCCGCGGCCGACCACCGCGGCGAGCGGGGGGGCGTCGATGTCGGCCGGCGCGGCGAGTTCGATGTAGCCGTGGCCCGAGGGACGCAGGAAAAAGCGCCCGACCGCCGCAAAAGTCGGCGCCAGCGCCACGGTGATTGCGGCGATCTCGTCGGCCTGCAGATCGAGTTCAGTTGGGTCGGCCAGGCTCGGGTGGCCGTGCTCGAAGGCGAGGTGGGATGGGTCGGCGCAGATCCAGTCGGCGTTGCCCGGTTCGGCGTCTTCGCCGAGCAGGCGCAGCGCGGCCGCTGGAGGCATGGTCGTGTCGTGGCCGAGTCGTTGCGACAGCCAGGCTTCGAAGGTGAGCGGGGAGGAATGACTGTGACGGCCGCGACCGAGCAGCCAGAACAGCGCCGGCAATTCGAGATCGAACATCACGTCGGGCAGCGCCTTGGCCGGCCAGAGCAGGCCGGGCAGCGCCAGATGGACTTGCATGGCTCCATGTTAACATGCGCCCCGACCATGCTTCCCTTTCGCTACGAGCTCTTCATCGGCCTGCGCTACACCCGCGCCAAGAAACGCCTGACGGGCCGCAACCATTTCATCTCCTTCATCTCGCTGATCTCGATGCTGGGCATCGCGCTCGGGGTGGCGGCGCTGATCGTGGTGCTGTCGGTGATGAACGGCTTCCAGAAGGAACTGCGCACGCGCATCCTCGGCGTCGCCTCGCATGTGCAGATATCGGCCGCCAACGGTGAGCTGGCCAACTGGCAGACGCCGCTTGCGGCGGCGCAGCGCCACCCGCGCGTCGAGGCGGCCGCGCCCTACGTCCAGGCCCAGGCCATGCTCGCCTTCGACAGCCAGGTACGCGGCGCGATGATCCGCGGCGTGCTGCCCGAGGCCGAGGACAAGGTCGCCGACTTCGCCCGCTACATGAAGACGGGCAAACTCGACGCGCTGAAGGAAGGCGAATTCGGCATCGTTCTCGGCAGCGAGCTGGCGCGCGCGCTGCAGGTCTATGCCGGCGACAAGGTGGCGCTGATCGCGCCGCAGGGCCTGGTGACGCCGGCGGCCGTGCTGCCGCGCATGAAGCAGTTCACCATCGTCGGCATTTTCGAGGCCGGCATGTACGAGTACGACTCGGGCCTGGCGCTGATCCACATGGCCGACGCACAGAAGCTCTACCGCATGGGCGATTCCGTCTCCGGCGTGCGCCTCAAGGTCGACGACCTGTTCGCCGCGCCGCGCATCGCGCGCGAACTGCTGCGCTACGTGGACACCGACGCCTACGTCTCCGACTGGACGCGCAACCACGCCAACTTCTTCCGCGCGGTGCAGATCGAGAAGAACATGATGTTCCTGATCCTGCTGCTGATCGTGGCGGTGGCGGCCTTCAATATCGTGTCGACGCTGGTGATGATGATTCAGGACAAGCAGCCGGACATCGCCATCCTGCGCACGCTCGGCGCCAGCCCGGCGAGCGTGATGGCCATTTTCATCGTCCAGGGCACGTTGATCGGCGTGATCGGCCTGGCTGCCGGCGTGGCCGGCGGCGTGGCGCTGGCGCTCAATGTTGACGTGGTGGTGCCGGCGCTGGAACGGCTGATCGGCATGCAGTTCCTCGCCAAGGATGTCTATTACATCTCCGACCTGCCGTCCGACCTGCACTGGAACGACGTCGGCGTGATCGCCGGGGTGTCCTTCGTGCTGACGCTGCTGGCGACGCTCTACCCGAGCTGGCGGGCCTCGCGCGTCAATCCGGCGGAGGCGCTGCGCTATGAGTGATGTGGTTCTTTCCTGCAGCTGCCTGTCCAAGGTTTTCCGCCAGGGCGATGCCGAACTGCCGGTGCTCGTCGGCATCGACCTGAAAGTCGGCGCTGGCGAGACGGTGGCCATCGTCGGCGCCAGCGGTTCGGGCAAGAGCACGCTGCTGCACCTGCTGGGCGGGCTCGATGCGCCGACGGCCGGCACGGTCGAACTGCAGGGCCGCGACCTGTTCAATGTCGGCGAGGTGGAGCGCGGCCGCCTGCGCAATGCGGCGCTGGGCTTCGTCTATCAGTTCCACCATCTCCTGCCGGAATTCACCGCGATGGAAAACGTGGCGATGCCGCTGCTGATCCGCCGCATGGATCGCGCCGAGGCCGAGGCGCGCGCGGCGAAGATGCTGGAGCAGGTGGGCCTGGGCCAGCGCCTGCAGCACCGTCCGGGCGAACTGTCGGGCGGCGAGCGCCAGCGCACCGCCGTGGCGCGGGCGCTGGTGACCGAGCCGGCCTGCGTGCTGGCCGACGAGCCGACCGGCAATCTCGACCGCCACACGGCCGAGGGCGTGTTCGAACTGATGCTGGCGCTCAACGCCGAGCGCTGTGCCAGCCTGGTGATGGTGACCCACGACATGGCACTGGCCGGGCGCGCCGATCGGGTCCTGCGCCTGCAGGACGGGCAGCTGGTCGCTTAATCCTGCCGTGTAACGCGGGCTGGTGACTGATATAGTTCGCCAGACACTACACGCCAATGCCAGCAACATGCAGGAAGAATCCCGCCGTCTGCTCACCCGAAGCATCGATCAAGTCGCCCGCGAGGTTCTGGCGCGACTGCGTGACATTGCTGCGCCACTGCAAGGCGTCCTCAAGGAGCGGGCTACGGCGGACGCTTCCGCTGACCGGCGCAAGCGCATTGCGGCGATCGGCGACGTTTTTGCCCGCGATTGGGAAAGCGCCCTGGGGGCCTTCGATGCGGCGTACCGGGACGCCGCCGAGATCGCTGCCGGCTGGAGAAGCGATCCCTACGGCGGCTCCGGTGTTTTGCTGAATGCGTTGTCCCTCATCGACGACGAGCAGGTCGAGTGGGATTTGTCCTTTTCCGGTGCGGTCCAGCGGATGAAGGCCGCCGGCGGAGAGGCGCTGTCAGAGGTCGATCAGCGGGTTGCCGCTTTCTGTGGCATTGCACCGGGTACGGATTCCGTCAATCCGCTGGGCGTGGATGTCGTCAGCAAGGGGGTCGGTGCCGTCCTGGTGACACTGCTGCCCGATGGCGGCGATCGCCGGGCGCTGCTGGTTCACTTCGAGCCACTTTTTTCCTCTGAGCTGGCGACGCTGTATGCCGAACTGAACGAGACCTTCGCCGCCCAGGGGCTCAAGCTGCCGCAACGCGCCCGGCCCGCCTCGTCCGCCGCGCGCAATGCGACTGCCATGCGCGGCAACGCTGCCCCGGGAAATGCCGATGCGGGTTTTGCCGGGACAGGTGCCGAACCGTCGGCCGGCGATTTCATGGGGCTGATCCAGCGGCTGGCGCAAGGCGGTGCTGTTTCCCATGGCGCTTCCCCCGGGGGTGGAACAGGCCAGGCCGGCGGCGGTCTGGTACCGCTCCTTGGCGCCGCCGCCATGCCCGATGGCGCGCCCATGGTGGCGGTTCCGGCGGCGATGCTCGAGGCCTTGAACCGCCTGCAGGATATCGATCTCGGCAGCCTGCAGGGCGGCGCGATTGCCCGGATCCAGGAAAGCGGCGGCAACGCGCTGCGCGAGCTGCGCAAGCAGGAATTCGTCGGGCAGTTGCCGCCGGTCGACATCGCCACCATCGACATCGTGGCGATGCTCTTCGACTTCATCTTCGAAGACCCGCTGATTCCCGACACGGTCAAGGTGCTGGTCGGCCGCTTGCAGATTCCCCTGCTCAAGGTGGCGATGGTCGACAAGACCTTCTTCGCCAAGCGCGAACATCCGGCCCGCGTCCTGCTCGACACCATCTCGAAGCTCTCGATTTCCGCCAGCAAGGACCTCGATCACGGCAACCTGCTGTTCGAACATATCAAGACGGCGATCAATGCGATCCTGACCGGGTTCGAGTCCGAGCCGGGGATTTTCGAGAAGGTTCTGCCCGAACTCCAGGCGTTGCTGGCCGAACAGGAATCCCGCACCCTCGACCTGGCCGAACGCTCGCGCCATGTCGCCGAAGCCCAGGAACTCGAGGACCTGGCCGAAACCTGGGCAGATCGTGCC
Source organism: uncultured beta proteobacterium (assembly GCA_963709555.1). Taxonomy (GTDB): domain Bacteria; phylum Pseudomonadota; class Gammaproteobacteria; order Burkholderiales; family Rhodocyclaceae; genus Sulfurisoma. The sequence continues at coordinate 580,455 of CAVPWR010000008.1, forward strand.
TTCAGCGGTGCACAGGCGAACGCCGGCGAGGACAGCCTGCCCCCGCATCTCGTCGATTTCCTCTCGCGGCACTGGAAACGGGTGCTCAAGTTCGCCTATCTCAAGGGGGGGGCCGAGGGGCATCCGTGGGCGCTGGCCGTCGGCACGCTCAACGACCTCCTGTGGAGCATCAAGCCGAAGGAAGACACGGAGGAGCGCAAGAAGCTGGCTGCGCTGTTGCCGGAACTGCTGCGCCGGGTAAAGGCCTATCTCGATCGCGTTGAAGTCGACCAGGAAGTCAGGACGCCGTTCATGAATGCCCTGGGTGAAGTCCATCTGGCGCTGATCAAGGGCGGACGGCGCAGTTCGAAATCCAGGTCGCGGTCAGGTGAAACCACTGCCGATGCACCGCCGGCAGCGGCAGTGCAGCCGGCGGCCACGCCTGCTGCCGCCGCGGCGGCTCCGGGCCCCCCGATGATTTCGAGTGAAGACATCCCGCCGACGATGGTCGTTACGCGTATGGTGCAAAGCGACGGGGTGGACATCGAGTCGATCACGCTTTCCGGGAAGGTCCTGAATTCGCGCCCGGTCCGGGCCTCTGAAATCTCGAATGTGGAGCGTGGGGACTGGGTTGAATTCGCTCAGGAAGGTGACACCCAGCTGCGTGCGCGCCTGTCCTGGGTCAGCCCGCAACGCGGCATCATGGTGTTCACCAATCCGCAGTCATCGCAAGCGATCTCGATCACTCCCGAGGCACTCGCCTTGCAGATGAAACTCGGTCGGGCAAAGAAACTCGACGATTCCGTCGCGGTTGTCGATCGGGCGCTCGGCAAGGCGCTTGAGGCATGGGCCGCCTAGCCGATTTCATCGCCGGCTTGCAGGTCAGCGACAAGATGCTGCAACTGGCGCGGAAGGTGTACTGACCATGCGCACCATCACCTCCAAGCTCACCCGCATCTATCTGCTCGTGGCGGTTTCGGTGCTCTTCACCACCGGCGTGATCTCGCAACTGTATCTTTACTACCATGCCCGCACGGTGGCGCATGAAAACCTCGCTACCCAGGCAGCCGCGTTGGCGGGCAATCTCGAATCCGCCGTGACCTTCGGCGATGCCGAATTTGCCCAGCAGACCTTGAATGCCTTGCAGTACTACCCGGATGTCCGCATGGCGGCGGTGGTCATGCCCGATGGCAAGCATTTCGCAATGTACGCAACGGATCCCACCGCCCGCGATCCGGGCAAGAGCGATGCATTCCGCCAATACCTGTCGCAGGGTGAATTCATCGGTTTGGATAAGCACGGAATCACTCACGCGATTGCACTGAAGGGCGAAAATGCTGCTCGCCTGGTGCTCGTTGCCAGCTTGGAAAAGCTCAACCGGCAGACCCTGCTGATCTTCCTGGCCAGCACCGTGATCGGTGCCCTGATCCTGTTTGCTGCTTACACGATGTTCCGGCGCATGAGCCGGGCGGTCACCCGGCCCATTGAAGAACTCACCGCCGTGATGCGCCGGGTCGAACGCGAGGGCGACCACGGTCAGCGGACGAAAATCATCAGCGACGACGAAATCGGTGAGTTGGCGACAGGCTTCAATGCCATGCTTGCCGCGCTGGAACAGCAGAACACCAGCCTCAACACCGAGCTCGACGAGCGCAAGCGCATTCAGGACAAGCTCGATCGCCTCGCCCATTACGACCCGGTCACCCATCTGCCCAACCGTCACTTCTTTCATGAGCGGCTGAAGATCGCCGTAAGCCACAGCCTGCAACTCGACAAGTTGATGGCGGTGTTGTTCGTCGATCTGGACAACTTCAAGCTGGTCAATGATTCCTACGGCCACCATGTCGGTGACATGCTGTTGAAGGCCGTCGCCGAGCGTCTGGTGAAGTCCCTGCGTGCCGGTGACGTGGTTTGTCGCCTGGGCGGCGACGAATTCGCCATCATCCTCGAACAGATGCCGGATGCGGCGCAGGTGCAACCGATCATCGAAAAACTGATCCGCCACCTCGTGTCGCCGATACGCCTGGATGGCCACGATATCGTGGTCAGCGGCAGCATCGGCGTCGCTGTTTGTCCCGAAGATGCAGATAACCCGGAAGCCTTGTTGCGATTCGCAGATACCGCCATGTATGCGGCAAAAGGCGCGGGCAAGAACACCTGGCGTCGCTTCGACCCGGAGATGGCCAGTCAATCCACCCTGCGCCTCACGCTCGAAAACCAGATGCGCCGCGGGCTCGCGCAAGGCCAATTCGAGGTGCATTACCAGCCACAAATCGATCTGGCCACGGGCAGCGTGAGCGGTGTCGAAGCCCTGGCACGCTGGAACCACCCGGAGCGTGGCTACATCAGCCCGGCCCAGTTCATCCCGGTGGCGGAAGAGAGTGGCCTGATCCGGTCGCTGGGAGATTGGGTGTTGCGCACCGCCTGCCGGCAGATTGTCGCCTGGAACAAGGCCGGATACCTCCAACTCACGATGGCAGTCAATGTCTCGGCACGCCAACTTGTGCATGCCAATTTCGCCGAGCACGTGCTGGAGATCCTTGCTGAAACCGGCTGCCCGGCAGAACTGCTGGAGCTTGAAATTACCGAAAGCGTGCTGATGCAGCACAGCGAGAAAACCATCGCCCTCCTCGAACGCCTGCGTAAGCAAGGCATCGGCATCGCCATCGACGATTTTGGTACCGGCTATTCCTCGATGGCGCAGCTGAAAAATCTGCCGGTGACCAAGCTCAAGATCGACAAGAGCTTTGTGGATGAGATCACCACGGATCGCAACGACCTGGCCATCACCGCTGCCATGACCGGCCTGGCGAACAATCTGAGAATCCACGTCATCACCGAAGGCGTGGAAAACAGCGAGCAAGTCTTGCTGCTGCGGCAGTCCGGCTGTCACAGCTTCCAGGGCTTCCACTTTGCGCGGCCCATGCCCGCCGCGCAGATAGCCGATTTCATCGCCGGCTTTCAGTTGCAGCAGATGCAGGTGAATAAATCGGCGCTGGCGGGACTAAGCACTGTCGACGATGTCGCAGACAGTGGAAAGGGAATATCGCAATGAAGTTTGTCCGCACCACAGTTTATTTTGCCGCCTGCGTCCTGCCTCTAATGCCGCCAAGCATTTTGGCGGCAAATGGCGCAAGCAGCCTGGGCGAGGCTTCGCTCGAAGACTTGATGCAGGTGGAAGTCACCTCGGTCTCGAAAAAGCCGCAACGGCTGGCCAACGTAGCTGCCGCCGTGTATGTCATCAACGCCGAGGATATCCATCTCTCGGGCGCCAACTCTTTGGCCGAAGTGCTGCGACTCGCGCCGGGTGTCGATGCCACGCGTTTTTCCGGCAACCGCTGGTCCGTTTCCGCTCGTGGTTTCGCCGAAGTCTTCGCCGATAAACTGCTGGTGCTGGTCGATGGCCGCAATGCCTTCAATCCGGCGTTTTCCGGCGTGAGCTGGCAGGATTTCCAGTTTCCGCTGGAGGACATCGAGCGCATCGAAGTCATCCGCGGTCCGGCTTCTGCGATCTGGGGCAGCAATGGCATGAACGGCGTCATCAACATCATCACCCGATCGGCGGCCTCGACCCAGGGCGGGCAGGCTGTGATCGGCGGCGGTACCGTCGAGGGCGGCTATGGTCGCGTGCGATGGGGTGGGCAGAATGCCGATGGCAGCATGTTCTATCGCATGTACGGCTTGGTCCAGCGAGCCAAGGCCCAGGATGCACCACCCAGCCTGGGTGGCGGCAACGGCAACGATGCCTACGGGATCGGGTCCGCCGGCTTCCGCCTCGATGGCTATCTCGCCAACGGCGCTCGCTGGGACATGTCTGCCGATTTTTTTTCCATCAAGAGCGATGGCATGGCCTATATGCATCAGGCCAGCGGCACGACCATCGAGCAACAGACAGAGCGTCACCGCGGCACAACCCTGCGCGGCCGCTACGAGAAGCCGCTGGCCGATGGCGGCAACCTGCAATTCCAGGCTGCTTACGCCCAGACTACCCTGCGCGTACCCTATGCGATAACCGACGATCGCAACACCTTCGACCTCGACATGCAGCATCGCTTTCGTCTTGGCCAATCGCAAGAACTGGTGTGGGGTGCCAATTTCCGCAGCAGCAGCGACACCATCACCGCAACCCCGGTGATGAGCATGAACACCGCCTCGCGCCGCATGAACTATGTGGGCCTGTTTGTGCAAGACGAGATCAGCCTGGCGGAGACGCTGCGGCTTACGCTTGGGCTGCGGGCGGACCAGAACCCGATTTCCGGCTGGGATACCCAGCCGACGGGGCGACTGTCGTGGAATCTGCAGCCCAACCATACGCTGTGGGGCGCGCTCTCCCAGGCTGCGCGGGCCCCCTCGCGAGCTGACAGCGGCTTCAACCGGAATCTGACTTTCATCCCGGGTAACTTGCCTGCCTTCGTGCCGAATACCCTGGTCGTGCTGCGCAGCAACGACAGCCAGGAAAGCGAACAGCTCAAGGCTGCCGAGATCGGCTTGCGCTCGCAATGGTCGCCCGCCTTGTTCGACGGATCTCGTGGCTTTCAATCACCGCTATACCAACTTGCTGCGTACCAACGGTGGCACCACGCTGGTGCCAGGGTTTCCGCTCACCGTGGTCAATGTCGAGATCAAGAATGGCGGTGAAATGACGCTTAACGGTGCTGAATTGGCGGTCGATTGGCGCATCGGTCAGGCGTGGCGCGTGCAACTGGCACAGACCTGGAACCACGTGACGGATGTCGGCACGGTCACGGTCGATCCCTCCGGCACGGTACCCAGAAGCATCACCTCGCTGCGCCTGTCCTGGATGCCAGGCAGCAGCGTCAACGTCGATGCCTGGCTGCGACACACCGATGGACGTCCGGCCGTTCCCACCCGCCCGCAACTGCAGCGCGAGGCCTTCAGTGGAGTCGATCTGCGCATGGCATGGCGGCCGACAAAGGCACTGGAGTTGTCACTGACCGGCCAGAACCTGAACAATGGATCGTGCGATGCCTATGCGGGACTGGCTCTCGTGTCCTCCAATGCGGATGCCATTCCCACCTGCCAGCCGAGAAGTCTGCTCGGCCAATTGCGCTTCGACTTCTGACGAAATCCCATGTTTAGACGTCAGCAAGTCATCCTCGCCATTCTGGCGATTATCTGGACAGGTCATGCCTGGGCAGAGGATTCGGCGACCGTGCGGCTGGGGTTTATGCTGAACTTCGCCCGCTATGTCGATTGGCCAGAATCCACCTTGAAGCCCGCCGCCCCCCTGCGTTTCTGTCTCGCCCCGGGTGATTCGGTCATGGCCGCCCGATTCGGTGAACTCGCCATGCAATCGATTCAGGGCCGCACCATTCAAGTCAAGCAGTTGACCCGGCCGGGCGATACCAGCGGCTGCCATGTGCTCTATCTGCCGGCGGACACTCCCGGCGCTTTGCCGGCCTGGTTGGGTGCCGCTCAGCAGGCCGGAGCACTGACTGTTGGCGAACTGCCGGACTTCGTCGAAGCCGGCGGCATGATCGGTCTGGTGCCAGTCGGCGGGCGCTACCGTTTCGATATCAATCTGGGCGTCGCGCGGCAGGCTGACCTGCGCCTGGGCTCGCAACTGCTCAAGCTGGCAAGGACAGTCAAGTAATGAAAAGGTGGCGCTTCCAGGGGGCTTCAACTCGATTTCATCGCCGGTTTGCCGCTGCATCGGATGCCGTTGAAAAAGTCGGCGCTGATGAAGCAACTGCGCTGCAAGGCGGTCGAGCAAGAAACGCTCTGGTGGAGCCCCTGCGCAGCAAGGCGGTCGAGCAAAGTACGCTCTCCTCGCCGCTGCGGATCCTCGCCGCAGCGGATGGCGGGACGCCGTTCGGCCTGAACTCGCCATGCTCGAACTGAGCGGGATATCCAAGACCCATCCCGGCGGGCACCCCTTGTTCGTCGATCTCTCGCTGGTCCTGGCGGCGGGAGAATACGTGGCGATCATGGGCGAGTCGGGGGTGGGCAAATCGACGCTGCTCAACCTGGTGGCCGGGCTGGAGGCGCCCGATGCCGGCGAGATCCGCATCGCCGGCCAGCGCATCTCGGGGCTGGCCGACGACGGCGCGGCGCGGTTGCGGCGCGAAAGGCTGGGCTTCGTCTTCCAGGCCTTCCATGTGCTGCCGCACCTGACGCTGGAGCAGAACGTGCGCGTGCCGCTGCTGCTGTTGCGGCGCGACGATCCGCGGCGGGCGGCCGCCATGCTCGAAGCGGTGGGCCTCGGCCACCGGCTCCATGCCTATCCGCGCGAGCTTTCGGGCGGCGAGCTGCAGCGCGTCGCCATCGCCCGCGCCCTGGTGCATCGGCCGGCGCTGCTGCTGGCCGACGAGCCGACGGGCAACCTCGATCCGGAAACGGCCGGCGGCGTGCTCGCCCTGCTGCGCGAGGAGATCAAGCAGAACGGCACCACTGCGATCCTTGTCACCCATTCGGTGCATGCGGCGGAGAGCGCGGACCGCGTGCTTGAGCTCTCGCTTGGCGGGCTGGCGCCGCTGGTGCCACCGGTGCCGCCGGTGCCCCCGTCCGCAGGGGCGGGTCGCTGACGCGATGAAACTCGGCCTCTGGCTCGCCGGCGGCGAACTGCGGGCCCATCCCTGGCGCGTGCTGGCTGCCCTGGCCGCCATCGCCATCGGCGTCGCCCTCGGCCTCGCGGTGCAGTTGATCAACGGCTCGGCCGTTTCCGAGTTCGCCCAGGCGGTGCGCTCGGCAACGGGACAGGCCGATCTGGTGATACGCGGCCCGCGCGGCGGCTTCGACGAGGCGGTGTTCGCCCGCGTCGCCGCCGATCCGGCGATCGCGGTGGCCAGTCCCGTGCTCGAGGTCGATGCGCTGGTGATCGAGGGAGCGGCCGCTGCAAGCGATGCTCCCGGCCAGACCCGGACGTTGAAGGTGCTCGGCATCGATCTGTTCCGCGCCGGCAGGGTGACGCCGGACTTGATCGGTGCGCCGGCCGACAGCGAGGACCGGAGCGGCACGGCACTGCTCGGCGACGACACGATTTTCCTCTCGGCGGCTGCGCAGGCCTGGCTGAACGTCGCGCCGGGCGACAGCCTCACGCTGCAGGCCGGCCTGGCGCCGGTAACGCTGTGGGTGGCGGGAAGCCTGCCCGGGGCGCGACCGCGCCAACGCCTGGCGACGATGGATCTCGGCGCGGCGCAGTGGCGCCTGGCGCGGCTGGGGCAGCTGTCGCGCATCGAACTCAAGCTGGCCGCCGGCGCATCGCGCGCGGCGGTGCGGGCGGCGCTGGCGCCGTCGCTGCCGGCGGGCGTCTTCGTCGCCGAACCCGAGGCGGGGGAAGTCCGCGCCGCCAACCTGTCGCGGGCCTACCGCGTGAATCTCAACGTGCTGGCGCTGGTGGCGCTATTCACCGGCGTCTTCCTTGTGTTCTCGACCCAGGCGCTGTCGGTGGTGCGGCGTCGCGGCGAATTCGCCCTGTTGCGCACCCTCGGCTGGCCGGCGCCGGCGCTGCTGCGGCAGATCGTCGGCGAGGGCGCGATCATCGGCCTGCTCGGCAGCATTGCCGGGGCGGCCGGCGGTGCGGCGGTGGCGCACCTGGCGCTGGCTTACTTCGGCGGCGATCTCGGCGGCGGCTATTTCGCCGGCGCGGCACCGGCGCTGGTGCTCGATCCGCTGGCCATCTTCGGCTTCATCGTTCTCGGCACGCTGGCCGCCGCCGCCGGCAGCCTGGCGCCGGCGCTGGAGATCGCCCGTGCCGCGCCGGCCCAGGCGCTCAAGAGCGGCGCCGAGGTCGGGGCGCTGGCCCCGCTGGGCCGGCTGTGGCCGGGGCTGCTGCTGCTCGCCAGCGGCGCCGTGCTGACGCAGTTGCCGCCGCTCGACGGCCTGCCCGTGGCCGGCTACCTGGCCATCGTCTGCTGGCTGGTCGGCGGCATCGCGCTGATGCCGGGGCTGGCCGGGCGGGCCTTCGCCGGCGTGGCACGACTGCTCTCGCCACATGCCCGGCGGCAGCCCCTCGCCTACCTCTCGGCGCTGCGCCTGGCGGCCGCGCCGGGGCAGGCCGGCATCGCCCTGGCCGGGGTGGTCGCCAGCTTCGCCCTGATGGTGGCGATGGCCATCATGGTCGGCAGCTTCCGCGATTCAGTCGACCGCTGGCTCGGCCGGGTGCTGGCCGCGCCGCTGTATTTCCGTGTGCCGCCGGGCGGCAGCAGCGGCTTCGTGCCGCCCGCGGACATCGCCGTCATCGCCGCGCAGCCGGGGCTGGAGCGCGCCGAGTGGATGCGCACCCTGCAGGTCGATCTCGACCCGCTGCGCCCGCCGGTCACGGTGATGGCGCGCGACCTCAACCTGCGCGACCCGGGCGAACGCATACCGCTGACCGGCGAGGTGCTGGCGGTGGAGCGCATCGATCCGGCCACGCTGCCAGTCTGGGTGTCGGAGGCGATGGTCGATCTCTACGGCTGGTCGGTCGGCCGGCAGATGTCGCTGCCGCTGGGCGGGCGTGCCGTGGCGGTGACCGTCGCCGGGGTCTGGCGCGATTTCGCCCGCCAGCACGGCACCGTCACGCTGAACCTCGCTGACTACCGGCGCATCACCGGTGACGGCGGCATCACCGACGGCGCGCTGTGGCCGCGCCCCGGGGTCACGCCGGCCGCGCTGACGGCGGCGATCCAGCGTGCCGCGCCGGCGACCGCGCGGCTGGAGTTCGCCGAGCCCGGTGCGATCCGCGAGCTGTCGCTGAAGATCTTCGACCGCAGCTTCGCCGTCACCTACCTGCTCGAGATCGTTGCCATCGCCATCGGCCTGGCAGGCATCGGCGCGACCTTTTCGGCGCAGGCGCTGGCGCGGGCCAAGGAGTTCGGCATGCTGCGCCATCTCGGGGTGACGCGCGGCGAACTGTTGCGCCTGCTGGCGCTGGAATCGGCCGGGCTCACCCTGTTCGGCATCGTCGCCGGCGGGGCGCTGGGGCTGGCCATCGCGCTGGTGCTGGTGCGCGTGGTGAATCCGCAGTCCTTCCACTGGAACATGGACCTGGCGGTGCCATGGACGCTGCTCGGCGCAGTGACCGCCGCGCTGCTGGCGGCCGCCGTGGCCACCGCCCTGCTGGCGACGCGCCAGGCCACCGGCAGCGGGCCGCTGCGCGCCGTGCGGGAGGACTGGTGATGGATCGCCGCAGGCTGCTGCGGCTGGCGGGGCTGTATGGATTGGGCGGGCTGCTCGGCCCGGCGCGCATGGGGATCCCGGGGCTCGGCAGCGCCCATGCCGCGCCGCCGGATTTTCCGTCGGTGCGGCCGCGACCGCTGGTCTTCCCGCGCGACCACGGTGCCCACCCCGACTATCGCACAGAGTGGTGGTACGCCACCGGCTGGCTCGACGTCGCCGGCCAGCCGGCGGGCTTCCAGGTCACCTTCTTCCGTTCGCGCACCGGGCACGACCCGGCCAACCCCTCGCGCTTCGCGCCGCACCAGCTGCTGTTCGCCCATGCCGCCATCGCCTGGCCGACGCATGGCCGGCTGCTTCACGACCAGCGCGCCGCGCGGGTCGATCATTTTGGTGAAAATCGGGCCGAAAAAGTCGGCGGCAGCGGGACGGTGAGCTTCGCCACCCACGACACCGCGCTGGTCCTGCAGGGCTGGCGCTTCGAGCGCGATGCGGCGAGCGGCGTCTACCGGACCTCGATCGAGGGTGACGAACTGAAGCTCGCGCTCGAACTGGCGCCGACGCAGCCGCTGCTGCTGCAGGGCACGGCCGGCCATTCGCGCAAGGGGCCGGATGCGGCGCAGGCCAGCTACTACTACAGCCAGCCGCAGCTCGCGGTGCGCGGCGAAATCGGCATGGCGGGCAAGTCGCAGCCGGTGAGCGGCCGCGCCTGGCTCGACCACGAGTGGTCGACGGCCGTGCTCGATGCCGCTTCGGCCGGCTGGGACTGGCTCGGCATCAACCTCGACGATGGCGGCGCCCTGATGGCGTTCCGCATCCGCACCCGCGATGGCGGCGTGCGCTGGGCGGCGGCGCGGCTGCGCGAGGCGGATGGCCGCGTGCGCAGCTTCGCTGCCGGCGAGGTCCGTTTCGAGACCATTGCGACCTGGCGTTCGCCGCGCACCGGCACGCTCTATCCCGTGCGCGGTCGGCTGCTTCTCGGTTCCGGGGCCGGGGCCTGGTCGTTCGATTACGAACCGCTGCTGGAGGACCAGGAACTCGATACCCGGATGACCACCGGCGCGGTGTATTGGGAAGGGGCGGTGACCCTGGCGAGCGGCGGAGGGCGGCGGGGGCGGGGTTACCTCGAGCTGGTCGGCTACCACCGGCCGATGAAGCTTTAGCCTCTGCGGCGGCAGCGGCTGCGCCAGGCGCGGACGAGGTAGATGCGGTAGGCGATGCGCATCAGCGCGTAGCCGGCGATGGCGAGCAGCGTGGCGAGCAGCAGCAGGCCGGCCGCGAGCGGGCGGCCGAGGTGGACCATCCATTGCACCAGTGCCTCGATCCAGGCCATCAGACCGGCATCGCCATATTCCGGCGGCACGACGAAGTCGCCGTCGCCACCCAGTACGAAGTTGCCCAGGCCGAACGCCGCCACATACAGCGGCACGATGGTCAGCGGATTGGTGTAAATCGTGGTGAACAACGCCAGCGGCAGGTTGACGCGAAACAGCACGGCGCAGATGGCGGCGGCGAGCATCTGGAAAGGGCCGGGAATGAGGCCGCAAAAAAGCCCCGTCGCCACCGCGCCGGCGGCCGAGTGACGGTTGAGGTGCCACAGCCGCGGGTGGAGCAGGGTGCCGGCGAAGGGGGCCAGCCATTTGTTGCCATTGACCGCTTCGTGGTCGGGCAGGTACTTGCGGAGGTGCTTGCGCATTGGCTGGATTGTAGACGCTTCTGTTCTAATCACGGGTCATGCGCACCCCCGTCCTCGCCTTCGCCGCAGGCATTGCCTGGCTGCAGTGGCAGCCTTCCCTGCCATCGCTGTCGCTGCTCGGCGGGCTGGCAACGGCAGGCGTGCTGCTGCTGGCGACGCTGCGCCTGCCGCGCTGGCGCATGGCGGCAGCGCTCGGCGCCTTGCTGCTGGGGATTGCCTGGGCCGGGTGGCAGGCGGACCGGCGCCTGGCCGATGCGCTGCCGGCGGCAGTCGAGGGTCGCGACATCGAGGTGGTCGGCGTCGTCGCCGGCCTGCCGCAGCGCTTCGACAGGGGGCTGCGCTTCGATTTCGACGTCGAACAGGCTCCGGCGGCGCTGCCTCAGCGAATTTCACTCGCTTGGTATCGCGGCTTTCGCGATGACGTCGATGACGACGAGCACGCCGCGCCGGAACTGCACGCCGGCGAACGCTGGCGCCTGACGGTTCGCCTCAAGCGCCCGCACGGCAACCTCAATCCGCATGGCTTCGATTACGAGGCCTGGCTGTTCGAACGCGGCATCCGCGCCACCGGCTATGTGCGTCCGGCGCAGAACAATGCCCGCCTTGAAGCGTTCGTGTGGCGCCCCGCTTATGCGGTCGAGCGCCTGCGCCAGAATATTCGCGCCCGCTTCGAGCGCGTGCTGGGCGACCCGCAGGTTGAGGGTGCGGCCTACGGCGGCGTGTTGACGGCGCTGGCCATCGGCGACCAGCGCGCCATCGACGCCGGGTTGTGGCGTGTTTTCGCGCGCAGCGGCACCACGCACCTGATGTCCATTTCCGGCCTGCATGTCACCATGGTGGCCGGCCTGGCATGGTGGCTGGCTTCGTGGCTGTGGCGCCGCTCGCCGCGGCTGCCGCTCCTGCTGCCGGCGCAGAAGGCGGCAGCGGCGGCAGGCTTCCTCGCCGCCCTGCTGTATTGCCTGCTCGCCGGATTCGCCGTGCCGGCGCAGCGGACGCTGTACATGCTCGCGGTGGTCGCGTTCGCACTGTGGACGGGGCGGACGGTCAGCGGCAGCCGCGTGCTGGCGCTGGCGCTGCTGCTGGTGCTGCTGCTCGATCCGTGGGCGGTTCTGGCTGCGGGCTTCTGGCTGTCTTTCGGCGCCGTCGGGCTGCTGTTCTATGTCGGGGGCGGCCGCCTTGCCGGCGGGCATTGGCTGGCGACATGGTTGCGGGCGCAATGGGCCATCACCCTGGGCATGATTCCGGCGCTGCTGGCGCTGTTCCAACAGTTTTCACTGGTGTCGCCACTGGCCAATGCCGTGGCGATCCCCATCGTCAGCCTGGTGGTGACGCCGCTGGCGCTGGTCGGCGCCCTGCCGCTGGCCGATCCGCTGTTGTGGCTGGCGCATGCGATCCTTGCCGCGCTGATGGCTCTGCTGCAATGGCTGGCGGCATCCGACTGGGCCGTGTGGCAGCAGCATGCGCCGCCGCCCTGGGCGGTGATTGTCGGCGCTGGCGGCACGGCGTGGCTGCTGTTGCCGCGCGGTTTCCCGGCGCGCTGGCTGGGACTGGTGGCGCTGTTGCCCTTGTTCTTCGTGCCGCCCGAGCGACCGGCGGCGGGCGCGGCGCGCGTCGTCACGCTCGATGTCGGCCAGGGCCTGGCGGTGCATGTGCAGACAGCCGCTCACGATCTGCTCTTCGATGCCGGGCCGGCCTTTTCCGCCGACGCCAACAGCGGCAACCGCATCATCGTGCCCTACCTGCGCGCGGCCGGCGTGCGGCGGCTCGACGGCATGGTCGTGAGTCATGCCGATCGCGACCATTCAGGCGGCGTGATGTCGGTGAGCGAGGAACTGCCGGTCGGCTGGCTGCTGAGTTCGTTGCCCGGGGATCACGAAATTTCGACGCTGCCTCTTGCGCATCGCCGCTGTCGCGACGGCGAGACTTGGGACTGGGACGGCGTGCGCTTCGAACTGCTCCATCCGGCGACCCCGGACTACGAACGCTTCCGCAAGAGCAACGACCTGTCCTGCGTGCTCAGGATAACGGCGGCCGGCCGCTCGCTGCTGCTGACCTCCGACATCGAGGCGCGCGCCGAGGCGGCCCTGCTGGCGCGCGGCCGGGAGCGGCTGGCGGCCGAGGTGCTGCTGGTGCCGCACCACGGCAGTCGCACCTCGTCGACACCGGAGTTCGTGGCGGCGGTGGGGGCGCAGGAGGCGATCTTCCCGGTCGGCTACCGCAACCGCTTCGGCCACCCCAAGGCGGAGGTGGTGGCGCGCTACGAGGGTGTGCGGCAGTGGCGCAGCGACCGCGACGGCGCGGTCAGCGTGCAGCTGGGGCGAGGCGGCATTAACATCGAGGCGGAGCGTGCCACGCGGCGCCGCTATTGGCATGGCAACTGAGGAGATGGAGATGCGCGAACGCAGGGTGAAATGCCTGAGCCAGGCCGGCTTTCACGACATGGCCTATGTTGAATGGGGCGATCCGGCCAATCCGCGGGTGCTGGTGTGCGTCCATGGCCTCACGCGCTGCGGCCGCGATTTCGATTTCCTGGCGCAGGCCCTGGCGGGTGACTATCGGGTCGTCTGCCCCGACGTGGTCGGGCGGGGCGCCAGCGCCTGGCTGGCGAACAAGGCGCTCTACGGCCTCCCGCAGTATTGCGCCGACATGACGGCACTGCTGGCGCGGCTGGATGTCGAGGCGGTGGACTGGCTCGGCACCTCGATGGGCGGCCTGATCGGCATGACGCTGGCGGCACAGCCGAATACGCCGATCGCGCGGCTGATACTCAACGACGTCGGGCCGGTGCTCTCGGCCGGGGCGATCGGCCGCATCGGCGAGTATGTCGGCATGATGCCGCGCTTCGCCGATGCCGCCCAGGGCGAAGCCTGGCTGCGCGTCGTGCTGGCGCCCTTCGGCGCGCTGGGGGACGCGCAGTGGCGGCACATCGCGCTGCATTCGTTGCGTCGCGCCGACGACGGGCTGTGGGAACTGCGCTACGACCCGGGCATCGCCGAACCCTTCCGCGCCGCGATGCAGAGCGAGGGCGGTGCGCAGGACGTGGTCCTGTGGCCGCTCTACGACGCGATCCGCTGCCCGACCCTGGTGGTGCGCGGCGCGCTGTCGGACCTGCTGTCGGCGGCGACGGCGGCCGAGATGGCGACGCGCGGCCCGTGTGCGCGGACGGTGGAGGTTGCCGGCGTCGGCCATGCGCCGACGTTCATGGACGAAACGCAGATCGGCGTCGTGCGCGACTTCCTTCTCGGGTAGAATTCGTGCCGTGGCGGGTCTCCCCGCATTGCGGGATGGTGAACCTGGTCAGGTCCGGAAGGAAGCAGCCACAGCCATTAAACGCAAGTGCCGGGGGTCAGGCTCGCCACCCCCCTCCCTGCTTTTCTGCAACGTCCCCTTACAAACTGATGCCGCTCCGCAACAAAGCGCTTACAGCGCCTTGTTCAAATTCGCTCATCGCCACGGAGCGATCCTTCAGACAGGAGATTTCAATGGAATCGAGCAAAAGCATTTTCATGAGCATCGTCGCGGCCGGCATCCTCGGCACTACCGCCGTCGCTTGGGCCCAGCCTGGCATGGGCGGCATGGGTGGCCCGGGGGGCTGCAACATGGGCCAAGCGGGCATGGGTGGCATGGGTGGGAAGGGCGGCATGATGCGCAGCGGCATGAAGTTCGATCCGGCCGCGCGCGCCGAGCAGCGTCTGACCATGCTCAAGTCGGAACTGAAACCCACGGCCCAGCAGGAACCGTTGTGGAATGCCTTCGCCGACAAGGCCAAGGCCGAGGCGGGCAAGGGCATGCAGGCCATGCGCGACAAGGCGCAGGACAGCGAGAACGACGGGCTGACCGCGCCCGAGCGCATGGCGCAGATGAACGCGATCATGAAGGAACGGCTCGCGGCGCATGAGGCCGTGACCGACTCCTTCAAGCGTTTCTATGACAGCCTGACACCCGAGCAGAAGAAGACCGCCGACCTGCACATGAGCCGCATGGGTTCGATGGGCCCGGCAGGCGGACCTCGCGGCCAGCGCGGCGGCCCCCCGCCGGCGAAGCCGGGTCAGTCCGGTCCGCAGGGCTGAACACCGACCCGGCCGATACATTCGGCCTGAGAGCAGAGGGCGCCCGGCGACGGGCGCCTTCGTCATTTTGGCTTTGGGGCGTTTGCTAGAATCGGTGCCCATGAGCTACCAGGTCCTCGCCCGCAAGTGGCGCCCCAAGTCCTTCGCCACGCTGGTGGGGCAGGAACACGTGGTCCGCGCGCTGACCCATGCGCTGGACCAGCAGCGCCTGCACCACGCCTACCTCTTCACCGGCACCCGCGGAGTCGGCAAGACCACCATCGCCCGCATCCTGGCCAAGGCGCTCAACTGCGAGGCCGGCATCTCGTCCACCCCCTGCGGCACCTGTTCATCGTGTCTGGAAATCGACAGCGGCCGCTTCGTCGACCTGATCGAGGTCGACGCGGCGACCAACACCAAGGTCGACCAGATGCGCGACCTGCTCGACAACGCCGTCTATGCGCCGACGCGCGGCCGCTTCAAGGTCTTCGTCATCGACGAAGTCCACATGCTCTCCACCTCGGCCTTCAATGCCATGCTGAAGACGCTGGAGGAGCCGCCGGAGCACATCAAGTTCATCCTCGCCACCACCGATCCGCAGAAGATTCCGGTGACGGTGCTGTCGCGCTGCCTGCAGTTCAACCTCAAGCAGATGCCGCCGGGGCACATCGTCGATCATCTGGCGCGCATCCTCGAAGCCGAGCAGGTGGCCTGCGAGCCGGCCGCGCTGCGCCACATCGCCAAGGCGGCCGCCGGCTCGATGCGCGACGCGCTCTCCCTGCTCGACCAGGCCATTGCCCACGGCGCAGGGAAGGTCGAGGATGCGGGCGTGCGCGACATGCTCGGCACGGTCGGCGAGGATCATCTCTACGCCATTCTCGACGGCCTTGCCGCCAACGATCTCCAGGCCATGCTGGCCGTGGCCGACGGCATGGATGCCCGCAGCCTCAGCTTCGACTCGGCCCTGCAGGAGCTGGCGACGCTGTTCCACCGCATTGCCCTGGCCCAGTTCGCGCCGCAGGCCATCATCGACGATGCCGAGCGGCAGCGCCTGGCACCCTACGCCGCGGGCTTCGACCGCGAGTTTCTGCAGCTTTGCTACCAGATCGCCATCCACGGCCGCGACGACCTGCCGCTGGCGCCCGACGAATACGCCGGTTTCACCATGACGCTGCTGCGGCTCGCGGCCTTCCGGCCGGAGATGCCGGCCATGCTCGGCACGTCCGCTTCCGCTGCACCGGCGACCGCCTCACCGCGTCCGCAGCCCCGAGCGGCAGCACCCGAGACACCCGTCCAGGCCGCGGCCGTCGCGCCGGGTGCCGTCCCGCCAGCGCCGACAACGGGCCTGCGCGAGCAGGTTGACTCCATGGGCGAAGCCAAGCTTGTTGGACGCCCAGCGGGCGGCACTTTTGCGCCCGCCCCGCTACCATCCTCTGCACCTGCACCTGCACCTGCACCTGCACCGGCGGCCGGCAGTGACTGGCACACCATCGCCGATCGCCTGTCGCTGACCGGCATGGCCAAACAACTGGCGCAGCATTGCGAACTGGCGGAACTCGCCGAGTCGCAGATTACGCTGCGGCTGCCGCCGGCGCACAAGGGCCTGCTGATGAACAAGGGACAGCAGGACAAGCTGCAGGCGGAGCTGCAGGCCCATTTCGGCCGGCCGCTCAGGCTCGACATCGTGCTGGCCGAACCCCAGGGCGAGACCCCGGCCGCACGCACCGCGATCGAGCGGCGCGAGCGACAGGACCGTGCCATCGCGGCCATCGAGCAGGATCCCTTCGTGCGCGAGGTGGTAGACCTGTTCGACGCCAGCATCGACGAATCGACGATCAAACCCGTTTGAAGGATTAATAGGAGCAGACGATGTTCAACAAAGGCGGCATAGCCGGATTGATGAAGCAGGCCCAGCAGATGCAGGCCAACATGGAAAAGGCGCAGCAGGAGCTGGCGCTGCTCGAAGTCGAGGGCCAGTCCGGTGCCGGCATGGTCAAGGTGGTGATGACCTGCAAGCACGACGTCAAGCGCGTCACCATCGATCCGTCGGTGATGGATGACAAGGAAATGCTGGAGGACCTGATCGCGGCTGCGCTCAACGACGCCAACCGCCGTGCCGAGCAGACCATGCAGGAGAAGATGAGCGGCTTCACCTCCGGCCTCAACCTGCCGCCCGGCATGAAACTGCCGTTCTGACGTGACGCTCCCGTCGAGCCTCGACGAACTTATCGAGGCATTGCGCTGCCTGCCTGGTGTCGGACCGAAGTCGGCACAGCGCATGGCTTACCATCTCATGCAGCGTGATCGCCGCGGCGCCGAGCGCCTGTCGGTGGCGTTGCACCGCGCGCTGGAGACGCTGCGCCACTGCACGCGCTGCAACACCTTCAGCGAAGAGGAGGTCTGCGACCGCTGCGCCTCGCCCAAGCGCGATCCTTCGCTGTTGTGCGTGGTCGAGATGCCGGTGGACCTCAATACCATGGAGCAGACCCTCGCCTTCAACGGGCTCTATTACGTGCTGCTCGGCAGGCTGAGCCCCCTGGACGGCATCGGCCCGAAGGAACTGGCATTCGAAAGATTGCTGGCGCGAGCTACCGACGGCATGGTGAAAGAGGTGATTCTCGCCACCAACTTCACCAACGAGGGCGAAGCGACAGCGCATTACCTCTCGGAGATGCTCCATCCGCGCGGCGTCAAGGTCAGTCGCATCGCCCGTGGCCTGCCGGTGGGCGGGGAGATCGAATATACCGATGCCGCCACAGTGGCGCAGGCGATGATCGAGCGGCGGGATTACTGAAGCCGCTAGCAGCGATTCACGCCCCCGCCGTCCTCTGGCCCGCACCAGGATGGTGCGGGCCAGGCTCGAAAGGCTGATGGTTATCCATTAGCGCTGGCTAATCTGGGCTTTAAATCGTCGTCGGGACCGGCTATAATCCTTCGCTTTTCGGGCTTGCCCGTTCCCCTTTCTATCCTTCCACCTTCAGGAAAATCACCATGAGCTGTGACGATAAAGTGGATTGCGGCCGACGCCGACTCATCGTCGCCACTGCCGCAGTCGGCGGCGTGGCGGGTGCGGCGGCGGCGGTGCCGTTCCTGGCGAGCTTCGCCCCCTCCGAGCGGGCCAAGGCCGCCGGTGCCCCGGTCGAGGCCGACATCAGCAAGCTCGCCCCGGGCGAGATGATGACCGTCGAATGGCGCGGCAAGCCGGTGTGGATCATTCGTCGCACCAAGGAAATGCTCGATGGTCTGAAGAAACTGGACGCAAAGCTGGCCGATCCCAAGTCGAACAAGCCGATGCAGCCCGAGTACGCCAAGAACGAGCACCGCTCGATCAAGCCGGAATACCTCATCGCCGTCGGCATCTGCACCCATCTGGGCTGCTCGCCGAGTGAAAAATTCAATCCGGCCGCGGCCATCGAACCCGACTGGCAAGGTGGTTTCTTCTGCCCCTGCCACGGTTCCACCTTCGACCTCGCCGGCCGCGTCTATACCGGCAAGCCGGCGCCGGACAACCTTGAAATTCCTCCGCACAAGTATCTGAGCGACGCCAAGATTGTGATTGGCGACGACAGCAAGGGAGCCTAAGGCATGGGTGCCAGCAATTACGAGAAATTCAAGTCCGACGGCACCATGGCCGGCAACCTGCTGGAGTGGGTCGATGCCCGCTTCCCGCTGACAGCCAGCTGGAAAGCCCACCTGTCGGAATACTACGCGCCGAAGAACTTCAACTTCTGGTATTTCTTCGGTTCCCTGGCCCTGATGGTTCTGGTGCTGCAGATCATCACCGGCATCTTCCTGACCATGCACTACAAGCCGGATGCATCGCTCAATGCCTCCGGTGTGCCGGTGGCCTTTGCCAGCGTCGAGTACATCATGCGCGACGTGCCGTGGGGCTGGCTGATCCGCTACATGCACTCGACCGGCGCCTCGGCCTTCTTCCTCGTCGTCTACCTGCACATGTACCGCGGCCTGATCTACGGTTCCTACCGCAAGCCGCGCGAGCTGATCTGGGTGTTCGGCGTGCTGATCTTCCTGGCACTGATGGCCGAAGCCTTCATGGGCTACCTGCTGCCGTGGGGACAGATGTCCTACTGGGGCGCGCAGGTGATCGTCAACCTGTTCGGCGCCATCCCGCTGATCGGCGAGCCGCTCTCCATCTGGATCCGCGGCGACTTCGTGGTCGGCGACGCGACGCTCAACCGTTTCTTCTCCTTCCACGTCATCGCCGTGCCGTTCGTTCTGGTCGGCCTCGTCGCCGCCCACATCCTGGCGCTGCACGAAGTCGGCTCCAACAACCCGGATGGTGTCGAGATCAAGAAGAAGAAGGACGAGAAGGGCATTCCGCTCGACGGCATTCCCTTCCACCCCTACTACACGGTGAAGGACATCGTCGGCGTAGTGGTCTTCCTCGCCGTGTTCTCGATCATCGTCTTCTTCATGCCCGAAGGTGGCGGCTACTTCCTTGAGTACAACAACTTCTTCCCGGCCGACCCGCTGGTGACACCGCCGCACATCGCCCCGGTGTGGTACTTCACGCCTTACTACTCGCTGCTGCGTGCCGTGACGATCAACTTCTTCTGGATCGATGCCAAGTTCTGGGGCGTGGTGGCGATGGGCGCCGGCGTGGTGATCTTCGCCTTCCTGCCCTGGCTCGACCGCAGCCCGTCGAAGTCGATTCGCTATCGTGGGCCGATCTTCAAGACGCTGTTGGCGATCTGGCTGGTGTGCTTCTTCGTCCTCGGCTACCTCGGCGTGCTGGCGCCGACTCCCGGCCGCACGCTGGTGTCGCAGATCTGCACCATCTATTACTTCCTGTTCTTCCTGACCATGCCGATTTGGTCGAAACTTGATAAGTGTAAACCCGAACCGGATAGGGTGACTTTCAAATGAAAAAGCTGTTCATCGCTCTCCTGTGCGCCCCGCTGCTGGCCTTCGCCGCCGGCGCCGAACTGCACCTCGACAAGGCGCCGAACAAGGCCAACGACATGGCGGCGCTGCAGCACGGCGCCAAGCTGTTCGTCAATTACTGCCTGAACTGCCACTCGGCGTCCTACCTGCGCTACAACCGCCTGCAGGACATCGGTCTGACCGAGGAGCAGATCCGCGGCAGCCTGCTGTTCACCGCCGACAAGGTGGGTGAGCCGATGACCATCGCGATGCAGCGCGCCGACGCCAAGGCCTGGTTCGGCGCACCGCCTCCCGACCTGACCGTGATCGCCCGCGCCCGCTCTTCCGAGTTCGGCTCCGGCGCCGACTGGCTTTACACCTACCTGCGCGGCTTTTATCGCGACGAGGCCCGTCCGACCGGCTGGAACAACGTCGTCTTCGCCAACGTCGGCATGCCCCATGTGTTGTGGGAACTGCAGGGCGAACAGCAATTGGGCAGCGACCACAAGCTCAAGCTGACCAAGCCTGGCAAGCTCAAACCCGAGGAATTCGATGCTACCGTCGCCGACCTCGTCGGTTTCATCCACTGGATGGGCGAGCCGATGGCCGAGTTCCGCAAGAACCTCGGCGTCATCGTGCTGATCGCCCTGGCCGTCCTTTTCGTGTTCGCGTATGCACTCAAGCGCGAATACTGGAAAGATATTCATTAATTCACTGCGCCGAGCCGGATGCAAACTATGGGGCATCGAGACATGAACCCGCCACCCGTTCGCAAAGTGGTGCGAGATGCCGACTATTCCTGGGGTACGAGTACCATGATGAACCTGTACTCGGGCACCACGTGCCCTTTCAGCCATCGCTGCCGCATCGTCCTGTACGAGAAGCAGATGGACTTCCAGGTGATCGACGTCGACCTGTTCAACAAGCCGGAAGACATCGCGGTCATCAATCCCTACAACCGCGTGCCGGTTCTGGTGGATCGCGACCTCGTGCTCTACGAGGCCAACATCATCAACGAGTACATCGACGAGCGCTTCCCGCATCCGCAACTGATGCCGCCGGACCCGCAGACACGGGCGAAGGCACGCCAGTTGCTGTATACGATGGAGCATGAGTTGTTCAGCAACATCGAACCGCTCGAGAAGAACCTCAAGTCGGCAGACAAGGCGCGCATCCATGTGCGCGATCGCCTGACCGAGTTGTCGCCGGTGTTCAACAAGCAGAAGTTCATGCTCGGCGACGACTTCTCCATGCTCGACGTGGCCATCGCGCCGCTGCTCTGGCGCCTCGGCCACTATGGCATCGAACTGCCGAAGGTGGCGGCACCGCTGGCCAAGTACGCCGAGCGCATCTTCTCGCGCCAGGGTTTCATTGACGCGCTGACGCCTTCTGAAAAGGTGATGCGCCGCTGAGGTTCGCATCCAGGTCGGCGCCGGCGTAACGCCAGCGCCGACTTTTTACTTCCATCACCATCGTGGTCACAACCAAGCCATACCTCATTCGCGCCATTTACGAATGGTGTACCGACCAAGGCTTCAGCCCGTATCTGGCGGTGGCCGTCGATGCGCACACCCGCGTCCCGCGCGAATACGTCAAGGACGGCCAGATCGTGCTCAACGTCGCGGCCGATGCGACCAGCCAGCTGCAGATGGGCAACGAAGACATCACCTTCCAGGCGCGCTTCAACGGCAGTCGCCTTCCCGGTCCATGTCCCGGTGGCCGCGGTGGTGGCGATCTACGCCCGTGAAAATGGCCAGGGCATGGCGTTCGAGGCGACCGATACGTTGATCGTGGACGATGATGTCGAGGCGGCGGAAACGGCCGCCCAGGTCGAGCCGACCGGGACGCCGACGCCACCGGCCGGGCCGGCCGCATCTGACCCGCATCAAGTAGGGAGCTACTTGCTCTCCAGCACCCAGACGCCGTCCCAGGCGCCATCGGGTGCATTGGGCGGGTTCTGCTTCAGGTACTCGCAGCGCTCGATGTAGAGCTTCGCTGCCTTGTCCTTCTCGTTGAGGGACAGCACTTCCTTGAATTCGGCGGCGGCGTCGTTCCACTTCTGCTGGCGGTATTTGACCAGGCCCGCCTTGAAGTGGCGCAGGGCGTCGATCATGTTGGGGTAGGACTCCTCGCCGTGATAGTCGAGGATTTCGTAGATCGCCACCGGCTGGGTCTTGCCCTTGACCACCACCAGGTCGAGCTCGCGGCTGAAGTAGGTGCCCTTCAGCGCCTTGTAGGTGAACTCGCTGATGAGAATGTGGGAACCGTACTGCTTGCAGGCCGACTCGAGGCGCGCGGCGAGGTTCACGCCGTCGCCGATGATGGTGTAGTCCATGCGCTTCTTCGAGCCGATGTTGCCGGACACGACGGTGTCGGTGTTGAGGCCGATGCCGATGTCCACCGGCAGCTTGCCCTCTGCCACGCGCTCGTGGTTCCAGCGGGTCAGCTCGCGCATCATGGCGACAGCCGCGCGCACCGAACGGTCGGCATCGTCGTCGTGGCCGACCGGGATGCCGAAGGCGGCCATGATGGCATCGCCGATGAATTTGTCGAGCATGCCTTCCTCGCGCTGGATGCAGTCGACCATCAGCGTGAAGTATTCGTTGAGCAGCGCCACCGTGCCCTGGGCACCGAGTTGCTCGGTGATCGTGGTGAAACTGCGCACGTCAGAGAACAGGATCGTGGCCTTCACGCTCTGCCCGCCCAGCGCCTCGGCGCCACTGGCCAGCATCTTGTCGGCGATGCCCGGGTCCATGTAGCGCGACATGGTCGATTTGAGGCGCTTCTCGTTGGAGATGTCCTCGATCATCAGCATCGAGCCGATGCGCTTCTTCTCCATCGACAGCAGCGGCAGCACGGTAAGGTTGGTCGACAGCCTGTCGTCGCCGACGACCAGTTCGCCATCGACCACGATGTCCGCAGTCTGGGTCTCGGCGACGCGCTTGAGCTTGTCCAGTACCCAGGCATTGGCGCCGGCGAAGAATTCGGCCGATGGCTTGTTGAGGATCTGCGCCGGCTGCACGCGCAGGATGCGCTGGCCGGCGGCGTTGCAGGTGACGATCTTTTCGGCCTCGTCCAGGGTGATGACGCCGTTGGACATCGACTCGAGCATGGACTCGTTGTAGTTCTTCATTGCCTGGACGTCGGCGAAGAGTTTGGCGTTCTCGAGCGCGATCGAGATCTGCGCGGTGAAGGCGCGCAGCCGCGACTCGTCCTCGCTGGTGAAGGGGCCGCCGCGCTTGTTCAGCACCTGCGTCACGCCGATGGTCTTGCCGTGCTTGTTGATGATGGGCACGCAGAGGATCGAGCGGGTGAAGAAGCCGGTCTGCTTGTCGAAAGCGGGGTTGAAGCGCAGGTCGGCGTAGGCGTAGGGGATGTTGATGGCCTTGGCCTGGGTGAACACCGCGCCGGCGATGCCGACATGGTTGGGCAGGCGGATCTGTACCGATTCCAGTCCCTGGCCGACCTCGGACCAGAGCTGGTTGGTCTTTTCGTCGTTGAGGAACAGCGTCGAACGCTCGGCGTTGAGCAGCCGCGTCGCCTCGCCCATCACCTTCTGCAGCAGCGAGCCGAGCTTGATGTCGGCGGTGACCTCGGAGACGACGTCGATGAACTCCATTTCCTGGCGGCGGATGGCCTGCATGCGCTCGATGAACTGCGCCGACTGCAGTGCCAGCGTGCCCTGGCTGGTCATGGCTTCGAGCAGGTGCAGG
Organism: uncultured beta proteobacterium; assembly: GCA_963709555.1. Lineage (GTDB taxonomy): Bacteria > Pseudomonadota > Gammaproteobacteria > Burkholderiales > Rhodocyclaceae > Sulfurisoma. Next base: position 603,893 of record CAVPWR010000008.1, read on the forward strand.
TCCTGCCGGGTGAACTTGCCGCTCTTCTTGTTCAGCGTCTGCGCCACGCCGATGATCTCGCCCTTGACGGTCTTGATCGGCACGCAAAGGATGTTGTGGGTGGTGAAGCCGGTCTGTTCGTCGATGCTGCGATTGAAGCGTGCGTCGGCGTAGGCATCGTGGATGATCAGCGCCTCGCCCGCGGTATAGACGTAGCCGGCGACGCCGCTGTTGTTGAGGATGCGGATCTCGCGCTGGATGTTGCCCTGGGCGACGCGCGAATAGAGCTCGTTGGTGTCGGGGTCGTTGAGGAAGAGCGAACCGCGCTCGGCGTTGAGTTCGCTGGTGGTCATGTCGACCAGAGCCTTGAGCACCTCGTCCAGCGTTGCGTAGCCGGCCATGCGGCGCGTGACCTCGAGCAGCAGCTCGAGATGGCGCAGCCGGCGGCGCTGGTCGGTGCCGCCGCCCTCGGGCTTCTCGACAGCGGTTTTCTTGCGGGGCTTGGATGCTGGCTGGTCCATGGCGTGGCTTCAGTGGCGGCGGGTGGGCGGCGGGTGCGCCGATTCGAGCGCGTCGCGCAAGGAGCGAATGGTTACGCGCAGTTCCTCGGTCTGATTGGCGAACAGCGTGTGTTCCTGCTGCACGGCGTTTTTCTTGTCGATCTGCGCCAGTTCGAGGGCTTCACGCAGCGTGGCGGCAGTGGCGTGTAGCTGGGCGATTTCGCCCTGGGCTGCCGCGATGGCGTTGCGCACGTCAACGTCCTTCTCGGTGCGCAGTTTCTCCAATTCGTCGCGCAGCGACCCGGCGGTAGCCTTGAGTTGCAGCATCTCCTGGTGGGCGTTGGCACGTTCCTGCTGCACGGCCTTCTCGTGTTCCTGCTGCGCGCGCTCCAGTGCATCGCGCAGCGTTGCCGCCGTGGCCTTGAGCTGGGCGATCTCCTGGGCAGCGATAAGGCGATCCTGCTGCAAGGCCTTTTCGCGTTCGGCGTGGCTGCGCTCGAGCTCATCGCGCAGCGAAGCGACGGTGGTCTTGAGCTGCGCCACCTCGGTGGCGCTGGCCATGGTGGCGCGCAGCGTCGCATCGTGGATTTCCGCGTGAGCCTTCTCAAGCTCGCCGCGCAGGCTGATGGCGGTGCGCTTGAGATCGCGCAATTCGGCCTGTGTCAGTTCAAGCTCGTTCACTTCATCCTGGTCTGCAGAACCGGACAAGTGCATCTCCCTGTTGAATATTTCCTTGACGACAGCGTGACTTTACCAGACTCGATGGCATGTGCGTGGCATTGGCGGCCCCGTCCGGCCTAGGGCAATGTCTCGCCGAGATGGCTTTGCGCCTCGCTGGCGCTGCCATAGATGTGCGGCGGCAGCTCGCTGCGCGTCAGCGCCTCGCCGAGTTTCATGCGCAGGAAGGTGCTCGAGGTATAGCGCGTCACGTCGTGGTAGTGCCGGTCCATGATGTCCTTGACCATGCTGATGTAGGCATCGACCAGTTCCGGGGCGATGCTGAAGCGGTCATAGTTCACGATGGCATAGACCTTGTGCCCGAGCGGCGCAAGCACGGCCTCGACCGCCAGGCGGATGTGCTCGATGTCCGTCAGGCTGCGCACGCCGAGGCCTTCGAAATTGACGAAGAAGACGTTCTGGCCGGCGTCGTAGCTCAGCCGCTCGACCAGCGGCATCTCGAGCATTTGTGCGCGAATGTCCATCGGTTCGTCGGTGAAGATGCGGCTGTCCATGATCTTCGGCTCGCCACGCATGATCGGCTTGAATTCCATGCGATCGAGAATGTCGCGCTGCAGGTCGACGCCCGGGGCGATCTCGATCAGCTCCAGCCCGTCGGCGGTCAGGCGAAAGACGCAGCGCTCGGTGATGTAAAGCACCGGCGTGTGGCGGCGCGCGGCCTCGGAGCCGCTGAAAGTGCGGTGCTCGACCTCATTGACGAACTTGGCGCCGCGCCCTTCCTCGACGATGCGCAGGTGGCCGTCGGCAATGGCGACTTCGAGGTTGCCGGCGGTGAAGGTGCCGACGAACACCACCTTCTTGGCGTTCTGCGAGATGTTGATGAAGCCGCCGGCGCCGGCCAGCCGCGGACCGAACTTGGAGACGTTGAGGTTGCCCGCGCGGTCGGCCTGGGCCAGACCGAGAAAGGCGATGTCGAGACCGCCGCCATCGTAGAAATCGAACTGGCTGGGCTGGTCGATGATGGCCTGGGTGTTGATGGCGGCGCCGAAGTTGAGGCCGCCGGCGGGGATGCCGCCGATGACGCCGGGCTCGGCCGTCATCGTCATGAGATCGATGATCCGTTCCTCCGCCGCCACTGCCGCGACGCCCTCAGGCATGCCGATGCCGAGATTGACCACGGCGTTTGCGCGCAATTCGAGCGCGGCGCGACGGGCGATGACCTTGCGTTCGCTCATCGCCATGGACGCGATGCCCGACACCGGCACGCGGATCTCGCCGGAGAAGGCCGGGTTGTACTGTTCGAGGAAGGTCTGCATGTGGTATTCGGGCTTTTCCGCCACCACCACGCAATCGACCAGCACCCCGGGGATCTTGACGTTGCGCGAATTGAGCGTGTTGCGCTCGGCGATCCGCTCGACCTGGACGATGACGATGCCGCCCGAGTTCCTGGCCGCCATCGCTGCCGCCTGCGATTCCAGCGTCAGCGCCTCCTTCTCCATTGTCACGTTGCCGTCGGGATCGGCGGTGGTGCCACGGATCAACGCGACGTGGATGGGGAAGGCCTTGTAGAACAGGTATTCCTCGCCATCGATTTCCATGACGCGGACGAGATCGGCGGTGGTCCTTTCGTTGAGCTTGCCGCCACCGAAACGCGGATCGACGAAAGTGCCGAGCCCGACCCGGGTCAGGGTGCCGGGCTTGCCGGCGGCGATATCGCGGAACAAGTGCGAGATCACGCCCTGCGGCAGGTTCCAGGCCTCGATGCGGTTGGATACGGCGAGCTGCTGCAGCTTTGGCACCAGGCCCCAGTGGCCGCCGATGACGCGTGCCACCAGGCCTTCGTGGCCGAAATGGTTGAGGCCGCGCTCCTTGCCGTCGCCCTGGCCGGCGGCATAGACGAGGGTCAGGTCGCGCGGATGGCCGACATCATGTTCGTCCTGCTCCTGGCTCTCAAGGAAGCGCTGCTCGAGAGCGACGGCGAGGTTCTCGGCGAAGCCGATGCCGACGAAGCCGCAGGTGGCGACGGTGTCGCCATCGCGTATCAGGCGCACGGCATCGCGGGCGGAAACGATCTTGCCGGTGTCGGCGGTGTGCAGCGCGTTGGCGGGATGGTCGGGCATGGCAAACAGTCTCCTCGCGGCAGATGACTGGCACGCCCGAGCGGACGACGCTGGGCACTGAACTGAAATTGTATCAATGACTTGATGGCGCGCTATCGATCCCTACCCGATGGCGGTTATCCCTCGCCGGCGTGGTGGCTCAGATCATTGGCTACAAACCGAGCTCGACGGCGAAAATGTACTGCAAGGCGTGTTTGCTCGACCTGATGTAAATGTGGCATCCCCGCATCGAGCCTGGGGGGCGGATCAGGCCGACATCAAGTTCAAACCCGAAATTGCCGGCCTGCGGGCAGTCGGCAATGCCTGATTGCCAACTGTAAAACAACGTTATACACTTTGACATGATCAAGAGCTTCCGGCACAAGGGCATCGAGCGATTTTTCAAGACGGGAACCAAGGCAGGCATTCAGGCGCGGCATGCGAATCGGCTTCGCATCATGCTCACCCGCCTGGATGTTGCCATGAAGCCAGAAGACATGGATGCGCCAGGGTGGGGGCTGCATCCGTTGAAGCATAACCTCGCCGGGCACTGGTCCGTCTGGGTCAGCGGCAACTGGCGCATGACCTTCGCCTTTGAAGGTACCGATGCCGTGCTGGTCGATTATCAGGACTACCACTAGAAGGAGTTTGCAACCATGTCGAGAATGCACAACCCCGCGCACCCCGGCGAAGTGCTGCGCGAGTTTCTACCCGGCGACATCACCGTCACCGAAGCGGCCGAGCGCCTTGGCGTCTCGCGCGTCATGCTCTCGCGGGTGCTCAATGGCCGCTCGGGCATGACCGCCGACATGGCGATTCGCGTCGGCCTGCTCACCCGTACCACGCCGGAATCCTGGCTTGCCAACCAGATGCAGTGGGACTTGTGGCAAAGCAGCCGCAAGCCGAAGCCGAAGGTGCAGCCGCTGCGGCGCGCGGCCTGACGAGCTCGCACCGGACGAGCGCGACAGCGGGGGAAAGCGGAGTACCTTCGCGCCTTTCTGGTGTTCCTGAGCGAGGGATCGAGGTGCGCAGGGCTTCGCTTGGTGGCCGACCGCTGGTGCGCCCCTCGGGTTCGGGTAATGATCTGTTATGTCTTGCGCCCCGGCCCGGACAACGGCTATGTTTGGCGCGGCTGGCGCCGCGTGGGTCTATTCAGGCGCTGCGCGCGGGGTGGTGTTAATTGCACCGCGCGCGAAGGCGTGCGTGATGGCCGGCTGCGCCGGTTGTCAGTCCGTTGGCGGAGGACGCGTGGCGTTGATCAGAAATTCCTACATGGTCCCTACATGATTGCCGTAAAGCAAAAAGCCCAACCGCGCGGATTGGGCTAAATGCTTGCAAATACTGGCGCCCAGGTCAGGAATCGAACCTGAGACCTACCGCTTAGGAGGCGGTCGCTCTATCCACTGAGCTACGAGGGCGCGAGCCGTGGATTCTAGCGCCGCGGCGGCATTTCAGGAATCGCTGCTGCCGTTGTTGCGCCGGCGGACTTGACGGTCGGGGTGGGGGCGTGGACCATGGCGCATATGTCATCGTTTCCGCCCACTGTTCCGCCACCTGCCGTGCCAGCCTGGCGTCGCTATCGCTGGCTCCTGCTCCTCGCTGGCGTCGCCGCCGTGGCGACGCTGGCATTTATCGGCTACGGCCAGCCCGAGTTGCTGCTCGAGGCAGTGAATCTGCGCTACTGCGGCTGACTGTCGTCGGGCGGCTCGAGGCCCAGCTTGCGCAGCAGGGAGTCGTGGCTGATGTGCAGCAGTTCCTCGATGGCCTGGAAGTCGTCCGGCAGGGCGGCATCGTCCCAGCCGTTGGCCGAGTGGCGCGCCAGGTCCACGGCCAGGACCACGTTCTTGACGCGCGGGCTTTCCGCCTTGGCGTGATCCATCAGCGTCAGCAGCAGTTCGGGCAGGTGCCAGAGGCGGCTGAGCTGGGTCTGCAGGTCCTGCAGTTGAATTTGGTAGACCTCGGCCTGTGCCGTCGAGCTGCGCAGGGTGCGGTCGGCAGCCTGGCGGTCGCGCACGTCGAGCGCCAGATTCGGTGCGAAGCACCACATGAGGATCTCGGCGACATCGTGGAGCAGGGTGGCCACGGTGATTTCGTCGACGTCGAGGTCATGGCGGATCATGGCCCATTCGCGCGCCCACTGCGATGCCTTGCGCGCGCGGTTGATGACCTTGAGCAGGCCGAGCAGGGCCTTGGGATGGCCCTTGAGCTGTTCCTCGACCAGCGGCAGTTCCTGGAAGTCGCGGAAGAAGGGCTCGATCCCGATCATCATCAACGCCCGCTCGATGGTGGTGATGTCGGTGGTCTGACGCTTGCGCCGGTTGCCCTCGATGTACTGCAACACGCGCAGCGTCATCAGCGGGTCGTGCAGGATGATGCCGGCGATGATGCGGCCGTTGACGTTTTCGGCGTTCTCGCGCAGGCGCTCCAGTTCCTGCACCGTGTGGCGCAGGACCGGAATCTGCGCCTGGCCGAAGAAGGTCAGCCAAGCTTCGAGGTCGGAAAGCGGTTTGTCGATCATGGGGTCGCCGGGTTACGCCTGCGATTGTGGCACGAATGGCGAATTCTTCAACGATCGGGCCTGCTCCCGGCAGGACAGGAGAACGATATTCCCCGCGCTTCTTCCCGTTTGGCGCCTTGCCATAAGTACCGGATTTGACGTAAAATCGCCGGCTTTCCCTTGCTCTACCCGTTGCGCATGCGGGAGGGCTCCGATCCACTGACCCACAAGGAGATTGCATGCGACATTACGAAGTGGTTTTCATCGTTCACCCGGACCAGTCCGAGCAGGTGCCGGCGATGATCGAGCGTTACAAGACGCTGGTCACCGCGCGTTCCGGCGCCATCCACCGCCTCGAGGACTGGGGCCGTCGCCAGCTGGCCTACCAGATCCAGAAGGTGCACAAGGCGCATTACGTGCTGATGAACATCGAGTGCGACAACGAGACGCTGGCCGAGCTCGAGAACGCCTTCAAGTTCAACGACGCCGTGCTGCGCCATCTGACCGTCAAGATGAGCAAACCAGTGATCACGCCCTCGCCGATGATGAAGGAAGAGAAGTCGAGGTCGCTGACCGCCCCGGCGGCGCAGCCCCAGGCCGAGGCGCAGCCCCAGGCCGAGGTGCCCGCGGCCGCGTGAGCGGCACCGGCGCGGCGGCCAACCTGACGCGACTGTCGGGAAGGCTGCTCGAACGCGGCGTCCTGCGCTACACCCCGGCCGGCGTTCCGGCCATCGACTTCCGCCTCGGGCACGAATCCGAGCAGGTCGAGGCGGGAAATCCCCGCCGGGTCGAGTGCGAGATGAACTGCGTGGCGCTGGGAACCGTGGCGACGCAACTGGCGCAATGGAGTTCGGGCAGCGAGCTTGACGTGAGCGGATTCATCGCGGCGAAGAGCCTCAAGAATCGCACCAACGTGCTGCATGTGCAACGAATCGAATTTGTAGAGGGAAACGAAAATGGCTTTCAAACCGAAGAGCAAGACCGGCGTCAAGAAAAAGGATGACAAGGGCCGCGGCCTGTTCAAGCGCCGCAAGTTCTGCCGCTTCAGCGCAGAGAAGATCGAGGAAATCGACTACAAGGATGTCGACATCCTCAAGGACTTCATCTCTGAAAACGGCAAGATCATGCCGGCGCGCATCACCGGCACCAAGTCCGGTTACCAGCGCCAGCTGTCCACGGCCATCAAGCGCGCGCGCTTCCTGGCGCTGATGCCCTACACCGACCTGCACCAGGGCTAAGGAGACCACCATGCAAGTGATTCTGATGGAAAAAGTGGTCAACCTCGGCGGCCTCGGCGACATCGTCAAGGTCAAGGACGGCTACGCCCGCAACTTCCTGATCCCGCAGGGCAAGGCCAAGCGCGCGACGGAAGAGAACAAGAAGGTGTTCGAGGCTCGCCGCGCCGAACTGGAGAAGGCACAGGCCGAAGTTCTGGCTGCTTCTCAGGCGCAGGCCGCCAAGCTCGAAGGCGTGTCGGTGCAGGTGGCCCGCAAGGCCGGCGTCGACGGTCGCCTGTTCGGCTCCGTCGGCAACGTCGACATCGCCGATGCGCTCAAGGCGCAGGGCATCGAGATCGAGAAGTCCATGGTGCGCCTGCCCGAAGGCCCGTTCAAGCAGGTGGGCGACAACCAGGTCGAGATCGCGCTGCATCACGACGTGATTGCGACCATCACCGTCTCGGTGGTCGGCGAACAGTAATCCCCGTCCTTCCGGCAGCAGACGAGGGCCGCCCGCGGTGACGTGGGCGGCCCTTGTTTTTTCGCGAATATCTTTGTCGCCATCCGCTGTCCACCGCTTTTCCACAGGCGCTGCACAGTTTATCCACCGCTTATCCCCGGGATTTCCACAGCCTTGTTCTATCGCGTCCGGGCCACGGTATCGGTAGACTGTCGGCTTCCTCAAGGAGTCGAATGTTCATGGCCCAGGCCCGCGCTTTCATCAATTCCCCGAGCCCGCAGGATCCCCAGGTCGCGGCGCTCAAGCTGCCGCCCCATTCGGTCGAGGCCGAGCAGTCGCTGATCGGCGGCCTGCTGCTCGACAACAGCGCCTGGGACCGCATCGGCGATCTGGTTGCCGCCTCCGACTTCTACCGCGACGACCATCGCCGCATCTTCCGCCACATCGCGCGCCTGATCGAAGTCGGCCGCCCGGCCGACGTGGTCACGGTGTTCGAGGCGATCGAGAAGTCCAACGAGACCGAGCAGACCGGCGGCATCGCCTACCTCGGCGAGATCGCCAACAACACGCCTTCGGCCGCCAACATTCGCCGCTACGCCGAGATCGTCCATGAGCGCGCCGTGCTGCGCAAGCTGGTTACCGTCGGCGACGAGATCGCGGCCAGCGCCCTCAATCCCGCCGGGCGCGACGTCAAGATCCTGCTCGACGAGGCCGAGGCCAAGGTCTTCGAAATCGCCGAGGCCGGCGCCAAGTCGATCCAGGGCTTCCGCGACGTCACCGGCCTGCTCGGCGAAGTGGTCGAGCGCATCCAGGAACTCTACGACCGCGAGAATCCGTCCGACGTGACCGGCGTGCCGACCGGCTTCGTCGATCTCGACCGCATGACTTCGGGCCTGCAGGGCGGCGACATGATCGTCATCGCCGGCCGCCCGTCGATGGGCAAGACCGCGTTCGCTCTCAACATCGCCGAGTATGTCGGTGTCGAACTGCGCCTGCCGGTGGCCATTTTCAGCCTGGAAATGTCGGGACCGCAGATCGCCATGCGCATGCTGTCCTCGATCGGCCGCATCGACCAGCAGCGCATCCGCAACGGCAAGCTGACCGACGAGGAATGGGACAAGATGACCGGCGCGCTGGGCAAGCTGCACGACGCGCCGATCGAGATCGACGAGACCGGCGCCATCAACGCCACCGACCTGCGCGCGCGGGCGCGACGGCTGGCGCGCAAGTACGGCGGCAAGCTCGGCCTGATCGTCATCGACTACCTGCAGTTGATGACCTCGGTGAAGGACAACGAGAACCGCGCCACCGAGATCTCCGAAATCTCGCGCTCGATCAAGGCGCTGGCCAAGGAACTCAACGTGCCGATCCTCGCGCTGTCGCAGCTCTCGCGCAAGGTCGAGGAACGCAACGAAAAGCGGCCGCTGATGAGCGACCTGCGCGAATCCGGCGCCATCGAGCAGGATGCCGACATCATCATGATGATGTACCGCGAGGAATACTACAAGCCGGACACCCAGGACAAGGGCATCGCCGAGGTCGGCATCGGCAAGCACCGCAACGGCCCGACCGGTACCGTCAAGCTCACCTTCCTCGGCGAATACACCAAGTTCGAGAATTTCTCGGCAGGAAATTACTGATCAGAGCACCTCCGCCGCGTGATCGGCGAGGCGCGAGCGCTCGCCGCGCTGCAGCGTGACGTGGCCGGAGTGGCCCCAACCCTTGAAACGATCCACCACGTAGGTCAGGCCTGACGAGCCTTCCGTCAGGTAAGGCGTGTCGATCTGAGCGATGTTGCCTAGGCAGACCACCTTGGTGCCGGGGCCGGCGCGGGTGATCAGCGTCTTCATCTGCTTGGGCGTCAGGTTCTGCGCCTCGTCGATGATCAGGAACTTGTTGATGAAGGTGCGGCCGCGCATGAAATTGAGCGACTTGACCTTGACCCGGCTGCGGATCAGGTCCATCGTCGCCTGCCGCCCCCAGTCGCCGCCGTAGTTGCCGGAGAAGCTGCCGCCGGGCGAGTGCGCCGACTTGTCGCTCTTGTTGTCAGGACCTGCCTCGGTCGGCTTGTTGAGGACGTCGAGGTTGTCCTCGATGGCGCCCATCCACGGCGTCATCTTTTCCTCCTCGGTGCCCGGCAGGAAGCCGATGTCCTCGCCCACGGGCACGGTGACGCGGGTGACGATGATCTCGGAATAGCGCTTGGTCTCGAGCGTCTGCGTCAGCGCCGCCGCCAGCGTCAGCAGCGTCTTGCCGGTGCCGGCCTGGCCGAGCAGGGTGATGAAGTCGATCTCCGGGTCCATCAGCAGGTTGAGCGCGAAGTTCTGCTCGCGGTTGCGCGCCAGGATTCCCCAGACGGCGTTCTTCAGGTGGCTGTAGTCGGTCAGCGTCGAGATGACGGCGCTCTTGCCGGCGCCCTCGCGCACGATGGCGTGGAAGGGCTTGTCGGTCTTGGGGCCGGCCTCGAGATAGACGAACTCGTTGACCAGCATGTCGCGGCAGAGCGGGCCGTTGACCTTGTAGAGGGTGCGCCCGTCCTGCTTCCACGATTTCATGTCCTGGCCGTGGCTGTCCCAGAAGTCGGGCGGCAGTTCCAGCGTGCCGGAGAACAGCAGGTCGGTGTCTTCGAGAACCTTGTCGTTGAAGTAGTCCTGCGACTCCAGGCCCAGCGCGCGGGCCTTGATGCGCATGTTGATGTCCTTCGACACCAGGATGACCGGGCGCTTGGGGAAGCGCTCCTGCAGGTTCATCATCACGCCGAGGATCTGGTTGTCGCCCTTGGTGGTCGGCAGCGACGACGGGATATGGCCGTTCATGGCCTCGGTCTGCAGGAACAGGCGGCCCGAGGCGAGATCGCGCGAGGGGCCGCGGAGCGGGATGCCTTCCTTGATCAGCGCTTCGGAGGCGGAGACGATCTCGTCGAGCGAGCGGCTGGCCTGGCGGGCGTTGCGCGCGACCTCCGACATGCCCTTCTTGTGGGCATCGAGTTCCTCCAGCGTCATCATCGGCACGAAGATGTCGTGCTCTTCGAAGCGATAGAGGCTCGTCGGATCGTGCATCAGCACGTTGGTGTCGAGCACGAAGAGCTTGGTGGTGGCCGTCTTGGTGGAACGTTTGGCGTTCATGGGGATCCTTGGCGGAGGGGACGGGGAAAACGATGCCATGCCGGCGTCGCCGGGGGGCATGGAAGAGGGTTGGGATTTTGCCCTTCTTCGCGGATTTGTCATCAAAGCGCCTTGAGCGCGGCAAGGACTTCGGCGGCATGGCCGTCGGCCTTGACCCCGCGCCATTCCCTGGCCAGGTGGCCCTCCTTGTCGATCAGGAAGGTGCTGCGCTGGATGCCGAGAACCTGCTTGCCGTACATGTTCTTCATCTTGATGACGTCGAACAGGCGGCAGGCGATTTCATCCGCATCGACCAGCAGGTCGAAGGGCAGGCACTGCTTTTCCTTGAAGTTGCCGTGCGACTTGAGGCTGTCGCGCGAAATGCCGTAGATGGCGCAGCCGAGCCGGGCGAATTCGCCGTGGAGGTCGCGGAACTGCTGGGCTTCGACGGTGCAGCCCGGCGTACTGTCCTTGGGGTAGAAGTAGAGCAGCAGCGGCTTGCCGCGGTGGGCGGAAAGCGTGAAGTTGCCGTTCGTGGCGGGCAGGGTGAAATCGGGGACGGCAAGGCCGACGGCGGATGGGGGGGTCACGGATTCTCCTGTGGGGGATGCTCGGTCTTTTTCGATATTAGCAGCGACAGCGCACCGACGGCGCCTTGCATCGCGGCGAAGATGCCATAGAGCAGGGCAGCGGCGATGGCCAGGTCGGCCGAGGCGCCGAAGTGGCCAAGGGTGACGGCGGCGGCGGCCTCGCGCGTGCCCCAGCCGCCGATGCTGACCGGCAGCGCGGCAAGCACGAACACCGGTCCGGCGACGATGACGTACAGCCACAACGGCAGGTCGAGGCCGACGGCGCGGCCGGCAAGGGCGAAGGCGAGGATGGAAAAGCCCTGCACGCCCGTCGACCAGGCGAACTGGGCGACGAGGTGGCGCAGCGGGGCGGGGCGGTCATGCAGGGCCGCCAGCGCGCGCTCGAGCGGCCCCGGCAGATGCACATGCCAGGCGCGGCTGGCCAGCCAGAAAAAAGTCGGCGCTGCCAGCACGGCGAGGGCCAGGGCCAGGGTGAGCAGCGGCGGCAGCGGCAGCAGCGCGGGCGGCAGCAGGCCGGCCATTTGCGCCCCGGCAGTGGCGGACAGCGACAAGACCACCAGCACCCACAGCCCGCTCATGCGGTCGAGCGCGACGCTGGCGGCGCTCGCTGCCAGCGGATGGCCGAGGCGTTGCAGTTGCAGCGTGCGCAGGGTGTCACCCCCCAGCGTGGCGCCCGGCAGCACGGTGTTGGCGGCGATGCCGCGAAAGTAGGCGGCAAGGAGTTGGCCACGGGGCGCCGCCAGCCCCAGCCAGCCGGCCAGGGCGTGCCAGCGCAGGGCGCTGGTCAGGCTCGCGACAACGGCGGCAAGCAGGGCGGCGGCCAGCCAGGCGGGGCTGGAGTTGCCGAAGGCCGCAAGGATGCGCGCCGGTCCGGCGAAGTAAAACACCAGGGCGAGCAGGCCGAGGCTGGCCGCCGCCCGGAAGAGGGTTTTGGTCACAGATCGGGTGGCGCCCTGAGCCGGTACTGGTCGCGTCCTTCGGGCTCGTGGTAGATGCGGATGAGGATCTCGCCGAGCAGGCCGATGGCGACGAGCTGCACGCCCATCAGCGCCAGCATGATGCCGAGCAGCAGCAGCGGCCGGCCGCCGATGTTCTCGCCGAGCAGCTTGAGCACGGCGAGATAGCCGAGGATGCCGGCGCCCGGCACCGCCATCCACAGGCCGACGCCGCCGAAGGCATGCAGCGGCCGGTGCAGGTAGCGCAGCATGAACTTCATCAGCAAGAGGTCGAGCAGCACGCGGAAGGTGCGGTCGATGCCGTACTTCGACACGCCGGCCGTGCGCGCGTGGTGGCGCACCGGCACTTCCATGATCTTCGCGCCGGCCTCGAAGGCCAGCGCCGGGATGAAGCGGTGCAGTTCGCCGTAGAGGCGGATGCGCTGGATGATTTCGCTCCGATACGCCTTGAGGGCGCAACCGTAGTCGTGCAGGCTCACGCCGGTGGCCCAGGAGATCAGGCGGTTGGCCAGCATCGACGGCAGCTTGCGCGACAGCGCCTTGTCCTGGCGGTCCTTGCGCCAGCCGGAGATCATGCTGATGTCGCTGCGCGACTCCAAAGTGCGGATCAGGTCGGGGATGTCGAGCGGGTCGTTCTGCAGGTCGCCGTCGAGCGTGACGGTGTAGTGTCCGCCGACGGCGTCGAAGCCGGCCTGCAGCGCGGCGGTCTGGCCGTAGTTGCGCATCAGGTAGCGCGGCTTGAGCCAGGGCGTTTGTGCGGCGAGCTCGGCCAGCACTTTTGCCGAGCCGTCGCGCGAGCCGTCGTCGACGCAGATCAGCTCGAAGGAAAAGCCGGAAGGCTGCATCGCCTCGCCGACGCGGGCGACCAGTTCGGGCAGGTTGTCTTCCTCGTTGTAAACGGGGATGACGATGGAGACGTCGCAGGTGGGGGCTGGTGGTTGGGTCATGTTGATGCGGTCAGGTTTTCTGGGTGAGGCAACGTAGAGCCAACCGGAGCTGCGCGGCTTTATCGCGCAGCGTCCGTGTGGACTGCCGGGTTGGGCCGCATATGGACGAAGCTGGGGCCGAAGCCGCAAGTGAGCTTCCCCCGAAATTTCGTCTTCCGAGAGATGGGGTATAACGCCCCGGCAAATTGGAAGGAGAAGCGAAGATGAAGTTTCTCCATATCTGGATGTTCGTTGCCGCGGAGTAATTGGCGCGGAGTAATTGGGGACAAGTAATTGGGGACAGACCACGAATATCCGAAGCCGATTGTTGCCGTCTCGCCAGCGCCGACTTTTTAGGGAGCATGCGATTCGGATTTGGCATGGCTACTTGGACCAGGGGCTGAACAACTGCACGGGCAGCCCGGCGAAATCCTTCGCGTTGCGGGTTACCAGCATGAGGTCGTGCTCAAGTGCCGTTGCGGCCAGCAGGCTGTCGATTGCGGGCAGGGGGCGTCCGGCGGCAGCGACCAGGCGCCCCCAGCGGTCGGCGACTGCCTCGTCGATCGGCAGTATGCGGCCGGTGAAGAAGGTGGGCAGATCGGCTTCCAGCCAGTCGATCAGCGTCTGCCTGAGCGTCTCGTCGCCGACGTTTTCGATGCCTTTGCGGATTTCGCCGAGGGTCAGGACGGAGAGGTGCAGCGTGGCCGGCGGACGTTGCGAGAACCAGGCGACGACGCCGGGATCGGGGGATTTGCGTTTGAGTTCCGAAAGTACGTTGGTGTCGAGCAGATAGCTCAAAACGCGACCTCGCGGGTTTTGCTGCCGTCGCGCTTGAACTCGATGTCGTCGGCGCCATGGAGGGGCGAGCGGCGCATGAAGTCGACCAGCGATTCCTGATTTCGCGACAGGCGGTCAAAGACTTCCCGCGAGACGACGACGGCGACCGACTTGCCGTGCAGGGTGATGTCCTGCGGCTGCTTCTGGGCGCGTTTGACCAGTTCGGACATTCGCGCCTTGGCTTCCTGCATTTGCCATGTCTGCATCATGCTCCTCGACTATTCTGACTAAACAGGTCAGAGTTTAATCGATCCCTTCGCCTTTTTGAAGCTGCTGTCGATACACCCGTTCGAAGCGGGCGTTCTCGACGATGCCGTAATCGCCCGGCGCGTATTGCAGCAGCCAGTCATCGGCCACTCCGCGCAGCAGGTCACCGCCCTGGGAGCGTGCGATGGTGAAGGGCTCGGCCATCTGCCGGGCGAGGACGGGGATAGCTCGCGCCTGGTAGCGTCCGTCGGCACCGGCGGGAAGCGACGCGACCGCTTCATACTTCTCGTCGAAGCGGTGGCGCGAAACACTCCAGCGGTCGGCTTTGCACTCCCTTCGGTCGCCAGTCGATCCCGTGATCAGGGCGTCGCCGGCCCGGTAGCGGTTGGGGCCTTCGCGGCTGATGAGTTCGCCGTCGCTTGTCGCGAAGGTGACATCGACCTCTTCGTGCTTCACGTAGGACCTGGCGGCGGGGTCGGCGGTCAGGTCGATGTCGGCGAGTTCGAGCATGGGATGGGTTCAGGGTTGCGCCAGGGCGCGTTCGATGAAATGGCGCGGCACGCGGGTGCGCGGCACCTTGGCGGCGAACCAGCTGCGGACATCCGCATCGAGGCCGATGCCGTGCATGTAGTTGTAGAGCGCCTTGTTCAGCGCGACGCCGAGGGTCGCGTGATCGACGCCGGTCGGATCGATGAAGCCGACGTCGTTTTTGGCGAAGGTGATTTTGGGCAGCGGCTTGAGCGTGATGCCGTAGCGCTCGGGGTGGAGGCCGACGGGAGAATGCACGGTGCACACGAAACGGTGGAAGAAGCCGGACTGGATGCAACCGGCCTCGAACAGCTGGCGCACGTATTCGAGCGCATCGACCGTGTCCTGCACGGTCTGCGTCGGGAAGCCGTACATCAGGTAGGCATGGACGAGGATGCCGGCGTCGGTGAAGGCGCGCGTCACCCGCGCGACTTGTTCGACCGACACGCCCTTCTGCATCAGTTTGAGCAGCCGGTCGGAAGCGACCTCGAGACCACCGGAGATTGCGATGCAGCCGCTGTCGGCGAGACGTTGGCAGAGTTCGGGGGTGAAGGATTTCTCGAAGCGGATGTTGCCCCACCACGAGATCGCGCGGTTTCGCTTCTGCAGCTCGTCGGCCAGCGCCGCCAGCGCCTTGGGCGGGGCGGCCTCGTCGACGAAATGGAAGCCGCTCTGCCCGGTCTCGGCGATCACCGCTTCGATGCGGTCGACGAGCGTGGCGGCGGCCACCGCCTCGTAGCGCGAGATGTAGTCGAGCGCGACGTCGCAGAAGCTGCACTTCTTCCAGTAGCAGCCGTGGGCGACGGTCAGCTTGTTCCAGCGCCCGTCGGACCAGAGGCGGTGCATGGGATTGAGCATGTCGAGGATCGACAGGTAGCGGTCGAGCGGCAGGCCGTCCCAGGTCGGTGTGCCGGCTTCGGCGAAGGGGATGTCGGCGTCGTCGGCGTGGTGGCTGTCGAAGTAGCGCACGCCGTCGGCCGTGCGCACGAAGGTGCGCTGCAGCCGCTCCTGCGGTCGCTTGCCGTCGAGGTGTTCGAGCAGTGACAGGATCGGGCGCTCGCCGTCGTCGAGGCAGACGTAGTCGAAATGGTCGAACACCCGAGGCTCGGAAAGCTCGCGCAGCTCGGTATTGACGAAGCCGCCACCGAGCACGGTGACGATCGCGGGATTGTGCGCCTTGATCGCCTGGGCGATGCGGAAGGCGCCATAGACGTTGCCGGGGAAGGGCGCCGACACCAGCACGACCTGCGGCGCATGCGTCTCGATGGCCGCCAGCATCAGCTCGCGCAGCGTGCGGTCGACGAGGTTCTCCGGTGCCGCCAGCGCGGCTGCCAGCGGCTCGAAGGTGGCCTGGCTCTGCGCCAGCGACTCGGCGTAGCGCACGAACTCGAAGCGCGGATCGACGGCTTCGCGCAGCACGTCGGCGACGTCGTTGAGATAGAGGGTGGCGAAGTGGCGGGCGCGGTCCTGCACGCCCAGCGCGCCGAAGGCCCAGGCCAGCGGATCGCCGCCATCGGGATCGATGTAGGCGTCCAGCGAGGCGAAACGGGGGCCCTCGGGCAGGAAGGCGCGGCCGCAGATGCGATGCGCGAGGGTGGGGTCGCGTCCCTGCAGGAAGGCCACGGCCGGTGCGATGGTGGCGAGGTAGCGGTCGAACTGGTGGTCGAAGGCCTTGACCGCGGGCGTGCGTTGTTGCCTGGGCAGGGCGGCGCTGCATTCGCGCATCTGCCGCAGCCCCTCGGGCGAGAACAGGCGCAGCACGAGCGCGAGGGCGAGGTCTTCCTGCGTTGCGGAGATGCCGCGCGAGCGCAGGAAGCCGGTCAGGTAGGCCGTCGCCGGGTAGGGCGTGTTGAGTTGCGTCATCGGCGGGATGACGGACAGCACGCGCATGGCTTGCCCGCTCATCGCCGCCGGCCGCGCACAGCCAGGATCAGCGCGGCCGCGACCAGCAACGGGTCGAACAGCACATCCCAGAGATTGCTCGACTCGGGCAGGCCCGCGGCGAACACGGCGAGATCGACGGCGAGCAGCCAGAGCCAGAGCGGCTGGCCGTGGCGCCAGGCGAGCATTGCCGCCGCGCCGAGCGTGCCGACGAGCGTCGCCGCGGGCCAACCACCGAAACCGAGGCGATAGGGGTCGAAGTCGCCAAGGCCCAGGGCCAGAACGTAGAACGCGATGCCGAAGATCGCCAGCGCGGCCGCCGGCGCGCGGCCGATCGGTGCCGGGCGGCCGGCGAGCGAGAGGGCGAGCAGTTGCAAGGTGGTGACGCTGGGGTCGCCCCACAGCGCGCGCAGCGCCATCGCGGCCGAGACGCCGTCGGCGACGGGGATCAGCGCGAGCGCCGCGCCGCCCGCCGCGACAAAAAGTCGGCTGCGGCGGGACGGCGCGCGCGCGGTGATTTTCCAGACGATCCAGGCCACGAGCAGTGCCTGGGCGGCGAGGCCGTAAGCCATGTTGCACGGCTTCGCCTCCAGCCACGACGGAGCAAAGGTTACGTGTTTGATGGCCTTGCGCTGCCAGGTGTAGGCGAGGTGGATGGTGCCGTCGCGTCCCTGCAGCAGCGAGGGATAGGAGAATTCCTCGCCGCCGGCGGCATCTTCGACCAGGCGCGGCGCCGACCAACTCGCGCCGGCGTCGCGCGAGAGCGCAAGGGCCAGCTTGTTGCGGTTCGCCATCTGCGGGTTGTAGGCGAGCAGCAGGCGGCCGTCATGCAGGCGCAGCAATGCGACCGAGGCGTTGGGGTTGGGCAGCGCGGTGGCGCGGGCCGCCTGCCATGTCGCGCCGCCATCGCCGGTCGTGGCCAGCGGGATGCGGTTGGCGGGACCGGCATCGCGCATCATAGCCACGGCGCGGTTGGCATCGAGCGCGGCGACGGCCGGCTGAAGTGTGCGCGCGGCGCCGGGCAGGCGTGCCTTGTCGAGCACGCGACCGGCGGCGTCGAGGCGCAGCCACTCGGCGCGCTTGGCGGCGAACTCGTGATAGGCCGGCAGCCCCCAGCCGCCGTCGGCCAGCGGCAATGGCGGCGTGCGCACCAGCGTCGACAGGTTCCAGAACGGCGAGGTGATCAGGCGGGAGGCGGTGCTCCAGCTCTGCCCGCCGTCGATCGAGACCGCGTGGTTGATCGCGCTGCCGGCCCAGCCGCCGTAGCCGACGCTGACGAACCACAAATGCAAGCGCCCTTTGTCATCGACGGACAGCACCGGGTTGCCGAGTTTGCGCACCAGCCGCGCGGTGTCGTACTGGGCCTGTTCGCGGGTGACGATGGGGCGTGCCGCGCTCCATTGGCGGCCGTCATAGACTCGCCAAGAGGATAGCGACGTCGCGCGCACCCTCCCGGCTGCCGGCGAACCAGGCGGCGGCGACACGGCCGTCGGGCAGTTCGGCCAGCGTCGGTGCGTGGGCGCTGGGCGCCGGGTTCGGGAGCAAATGTTCGGAAAATGCCATGAAGGCAGAGGCTGGCACTGGAGTCGGCGCTGGCGACGCCCCGAAGGAAGTCCCCTTGGGGGATGCGGTGGTCTCGGTGGCGGGCGGCGAGAAGCGAGGGGCTGTGGCCGGGATCAGCTTCGGCGCAGCGGCTGCCAGCGCGAGCGCGAACGCCAGCGGTGCCAGCCAGCGTTTCACCGTTTGACCTCGAAGATGCGGATCGTCGATTCGAGAGGTGCCGGAGAACGCGTGACCCAGGCCGCTTTCCAGTCTTCGACGCTCGCGCCCTGGCGGGCGAAGCGGATGCCCGATCCGGCGGACGTCAGCGCGCTGTAGCGAAAAGTTAGACGTAGCGGTATCCCTTGGGACGGCGCTGGCGTTACGCCGAGTGTCAGCATTTGTGCGGCGAGCGCGGGGACATCCTCGTCGCGGACGGCGATGAGCGAGCCCGGCGTGACATCCTTGGCCGTGAGTTTGCTGGTCTGGTGCAGTGCGCGGCCGGCCAGTGCCGGCAGCAGCGCCGGCTGCGGTCCCATGAAGAGGGTGACGGGCCGATTCTGCACCAGGTCCAGCACTGCCTGCGGCACGGCATTGACGCCGAGCGCGGGGAAGGCGGCACCCCAACCCGCGGCCCACAGCAGTGCGGCGGACACGATGAGCGATGCGGGCGTGGTGCTGGTGCGCCACCATGTCCAGACGAAGTAGCCGAGCGCCGGCGCCAGCAGCCACCAGCCGCCCCCCATGTCCCTATTCCAGCGCCAGAGCAACAGGCAGAGTGCGAGGGCCAGCGCTGCGGGCGCCAGGCTGCCCAGCCGCCGCGTCCATGCCGGCGGCGTGCCGGCCTGCAGCGCCAGGCCGCAGACGACAGCCAGCGGCACCAGCGCGCCTAGCAGGTAGCGGTCGAAGACGTGGATGAAGAAGAAGGGCAACAGCGACAGCAACAGCCACAACCCGAGGAAACGTCTGCAGGGTTCGTGCCGGCGTGTCCATAGTGCATGCAGGGCGACGAAGCTCCACGGCAGCGCCAGGGTGACGATGCCGATCGCGGCATCCGGAGAGACGTTCCAGAGGCCGCGCGCCTCGAGTTCGTGTTCGGTGGCGGCGGCGAGCTGGGCGCCGTGGCGACTCCTGACGTCTGCATACCAGAAAACCGGAAGCGCCAGCGCGGCGGCGGCTAAGACGAATTGCTGCGGCAGTCGCGCCAGCAGCGGCTGCCACAGTTCGCGTCGGGTGAGCAGCAGCGCAGCCACGCCGGCGCCGAAGATCACCAGCGCGGCCGGCCCCTTGGTCAGCAGTGCTGCCGACAGCAGCGCGGCGGCCCCGAGCAGTGCGCTCCAGCGCGGTTTTTCCAGCCACGACCAATAGAGGCAGAAGGCGGCGGTGGCGAGCGCCGCGACGGGCATGTCGAGCATCAGTCGGCGCGATTCGGAGGCCATGCCGCTCATGCCGAGCAGCGCGCCGGCGGCGAGCAGGCCGGCGAGCCGGTCATCGGTCCACTGGCCGGAGAAACGGCCGGAAAGCCGGCGCGCGCACCACGCCGTGGTGGCGATCAGCAGCAGCGAAAAGGCGACGGTGATGGCGCGGCCGGCGGCGAGCGAGGGACCGAAAGTTTCATAACTGGCGCGGCCTAACCAGTAGATGAAGGGCGGCTTCTTCAGCCGCGGCTCGCCGTCGATGAAGGGGATCCACCAGGCGTCGCGCTCCATCATCTCGAGCGGAATGCGCAGGCCGAGCAGGTATTCGTCCTTGCCGGTGAGTCCGGTGGGGGAGGCGATGCCGAGCGCCAATGCAATCGCCGCGAGCAGCAGGAACAGCCACAGGGGCGTAGCCAGCCTCACGCGAGGAATTCCGGCCCCTGCAGCATCAGCGTGCCCGAGCGGCCGGGAATCTCGCCGCGCAGCACCTCGTGGCGCGGC
Organism: uncultured beta proteobacterium; assembly: GCA_963709555.1. Classification (GTDB taxonomy): domain Bacteria; phylum Pseudomonadota; class Gammaproteobacteria; order Burkholderiales; family Rhodocyclaceae; genus Sulfurisoma. Next base: position 623,810 of record CAVPWR010000008.1, read on the forward strand.
AGTGCGGCGAGGTCGAGCTTGGCGGCGAGGTCGCGCAGCGACACCAGTTCGTAGCCCTGCTCGCGCCAGGCCGTGAGCAGCCGCTCGAATACCGGCAGCAGCTTCATGCCTTCCAGTTCGGCGTGCAGGGTATAGACGTGACTGCCGTGGGCGGGCGGCTGCGCGGTCAGCGCCAGCAGCCTCTCGTGGACATTGTCTTCGTTGGTGCCATCGATGCCGATGAGTTCGTCGAGGGTCGGCAGGGTCGTGGGCAGTTGCGGACACAGCACGATTTCGCCGTTCTGCACGGGCATGAAGGGGTGCGTGCCGCGGCCGTCGGAGGCATGGCTGAAACCGAGGCGCTGGGTCAGACGCAGGGCTTGCGCGTTCATCTGCCAGCCGGCGGCGCCATGGACCCTGGCCGGCGCGCCGAAGACTTCGGCGTAGCGGTCGACGGCCAGCTGCATCTGCTCTGTGGTCCAGGCGGCGTCGGCATGTTCGACGTTGTCCTGCCACTTGACGTGGTCCCAGCAGTGGATGCCGGTCTCGAAGCCGACGTCATGAACGCTGCGCAGCATGCCGGCGCAGCGCTTGCCGATGTCGGGGCCCGGCAGCAGCGTGCCGTACATCAGGGTCTTGAGGCCGTAATGGGCGACGACCGAGGTGCGGGACACCTTCTTCATGAAGCCGGGTCGGAAGGCGCGCTTGATGGCGCGGCCGGTGTGGTCGGGGCCGAGCGAGAAGAGGAAGGTGGCACCGGCGCGGTTGCGGCGCAGGACGTCAACAAGCCGCGGCACGCCCTCGAGCGTGCCGCGGTAGGTGTCGACGTCTACCTTGAGGGCGAGCTTCATGCCCTCGCCGGGCCGCCCCAAGAGGGCATGCACGGTTTGCCCCCTCTGGGGGTGGGGGGCAGCGAAGGAATGTGAGCGTGGGGGGGCATGAGTTGCATCAGTCCATCAGCTTGCGCGCTGCCGCGACGTCGCCGCGATAGGCTTCGAAGATGCCGCGCAGGGAGTCTTCGAAGGTGACTTTCGGCGCCCAGTCGAGGTCGGCCATGGTGTTGTCGATTTTTGGGACGCGATGCTGCGTGTCCTGGTAGCCCTTGCCGTAGTACTCGGCGGAAGTGGTTTCCAGCACCTTCACCTTGGCGACGCTTTCGGCGTACTCGGGATACTGCTTGGCCAGGTCGAGCATCAGCGCGGCGAGGTCGCGGATCGAGTAGTTGTTCTTCGGGTTGCCGATGTTGTAGATCTTGCCGTTGGCGATGCCGTCCTTGTTGTCGATGATTTTCATCAGCGCGTCGATGCCGTCGCTGACATAGGTGAAGGAGCGCTTCTGGGCGCCGCCGTCGACCAGCTTGATCGGCTCGCCGCGCACGATGTGGCCGAGGAACTGGGTGATCACGCGGCTGCTGCCTTCCTTCGGCGTGTGGATGGAGTCGAGGCCGGGGCCGATCCAGTTGAAGGGGCGGAACAAGGTGTATTGCAGGCCTTCCTGCTGGCCGTAGGCGTGGATCACACGGTCCATCATCTGCTTGGCGCAGGAGTAGATCCAGCGTGGCTTGTTGATGGGGCCGAGGATCAGTTCGGAATTCTCCGGGTCGAACTCGGGGTCGCGGCACATGCCGTAGACCTCGGAGGTCGAGGGGAAGATCACGCGCTTCTTGTACTTCACCGCCTGGCGGATGATCGGCAGGTTGGCCTCGAAGTCGAGCTCGAAGACACGCAGCGGCTCCTTGACGTAGGTGGCCGGGGTGGCGATGGCGACCAGCGGCAGGATGACGTCGCACTTCTTGACGTGGTATTCGATCCATTCCTTGTTGACCATGATGTCGCCTTCGAAGAAATGGAAGCGCGGGTTGGTCATCAGGTCGGTGACGCGCTCGGAATTCATGTCCATGCCGTACACCTCCCAGTCGGTGGTGTCGAGGATGCGCTGCGACAGGTGGTGGCCGATGAAGCCGTTGACGCCGAGGATGAGGACTTTTTTCATGGTGGTCGGGCTCAAGTCAGGAGAAGAGAGTGATGGCGCAGGCGGGCGCCGAACTGGGTGCCGAGTATCGACTTGCCGTCGACGCTGGCGTCGGTGAGTTGCAGCACGGTGCCGTCGATGCAGTCGGCGAGCAGGCGATCGTTATCGATGTAGAGCTTGGGCGAGGCGCCACGCGGTCGCAGCGCCGGCTGGCGCTGCGAGCCGGCGACGATGACACGATGGCCTTCGATGTCGAAGAAGGCGCCGGGGTAGGGTGGGGCGACGGCGCGGATCAGGTTGTGGATGGCTGCGGCCGGCTGCAGCCAGTCGATGCAGCCGTCCTCGGGCTTGCGGCCGCCGAAGTAGGAGCCCTTGGCCAGGTCCTGCGGCACGTGCGGCGCCGTGCCAGCCAGCAGTGCCGGCAGCACGCCGACCAGCGCCATCTCGGCGGCGACGGTGACCTTGGCGAAGACTTCGCCGGCGGTGTCGTCGGGCAGGATGGGCACGGCCTGCTGCGCCACGATGTCGCCGGCGTCGGGTTTTTCGACCATGCGGTGCAGCGTCGCGCCGGTCTCGCTCTCGCCGTGCAGCACCGCCCAGTTGATCGGCACGCGGCCGCGATACTTGGGCAGCAGCGAGCCGTGCATGTTGTAGGCGCCCTGCTTCGCCAGCGCCAGCAGAGCCGGCTTCAGCATCTGCCGGTAGTAGAAGGAGAAGATGAAATCGGGGGCCAGCGCCGCGATCCGCATCAGCGTTTCGGGCGCGTTGGGATCGAGCGGTGTTGCGACCGGTATGCCATGGCGCTCGGCTGTTGCGGCGACGCTGTCGAACCAGATGGTCTCGCTCGGGTTGTCGGTGTGCGTCACCACCAGCGCCACGTCGACGCCATGCGCCAGCAGCACCTTGAGGCAGCGCACGCCGACGTTGTGATAGGCGAAGACAACCGCGCGGCTCACTCTTTTTTCTCCAGCACGGCGTCGATGATGTAGCGCGGCCGGCGGCGCACTTCCTGATAGACGCGACCGACGTATTCGCCGAGCAGGCCGACGGCGAAGAGCAGGATGCCGATGAGGAAGAAGGCGATGCCGAACAGGGTGAACAGGCCCTCGGCCTCGGGGCCGAGCACCAGGCGGCGTACGGCGAGGAAGACGGTGAATATCGCCGAGAGGATGGACAGCACGATGCCGGCCATCGACACCATCTGCAGCGGCACCACCGAGAAGCCGGTCATCAGGTCGAAGTTGAGGCGGATCAGGCTGTAGAGCGAATACTTGGACTCGCCCGCCTCGCGTTCGTCGTGCTCGACCACCACCTCGACCGGGTTGCGGGCGAAGGTGTAGCCGAGCGCCGGCAGGAAGGTGTTGACCTCGCGGCACTCGTTGATGGCGGCGACGATGCCCTTGCTGTAGGCGCGCAGCATGCAGCCCTGGTCGGTCATCTTGATGCGGGTGATGCGTTCGCGCAGCCGGTTCATGGCGCGGGAAGCCCAGTGACGCCAGAGGCTGTCGTTGCGCTGTTTGCGGATCGAGCCGACGTAGTCGTAGCCCTCGTCCATCTTGGCCAGCAGCTTGGCGATCTCTTCGGGCGGATTCTGCAGGTCGGCGTCGAGGGTGACGATCTTGTCGCCGCGACAGTGCTCGAACGCCGGCCATGATGGCGCGGTGCTGGCCGAAGTTGCCGTTGAAGAGGACCACGCGCGTCACGTCGGGGCGCGCCTGGTACTGCTCGCGCAGCATGGCGGCCGAGCGGTCGCGGCTGCCGTCGTTGACGAACACGACCTCGTAGCTGCGGCCCAGCGCGTCGAGCGCCGGATAGAGCCGTGCGAACAGCGACGGCAGGCCGTCCTCTTCGTTGTAAACGGGGATGACGATGGAGACTTCGGGAGACGACATGATCACGCGATTCCTGCAAATACGGCGAGCGCCCGGTTGACCTTGACCAGGGTCGCATCGTCGAGACGGCCGAAACTGGGGCCGATCTTGTCGCGCGACACCGTCATGACCTTGTCGATCTGGACCTGCGAGGCCTGCTTGAGACCGTTGCCCGCGGCGGCTTCCACCGAAAGCCGGAAGATCGGCGCGTCGCGCAGTTCCGAGGTGAGAAGGCAGAGCATGACCGTGGGATGGGTGTCGTTGAACAGGTCGGACTGGATCACGAGGGCTGGGCGCGGCTTGCCGAAGTCCCCCTGCACCGCGACGGTCACGAGATCGCCGCGCCGAAAGTCGCTCATTCGTTCCAGGCGCCAGCCGCCTCGATGAAGCGGGCGGTCTCGGCTTCGGCGGCATCGCCTGCCAGTGCGGTCGACTGCCGGCGGCATTCGTCGGCGAATCCAGGGGCCTTGGTATCGGGTACCCAGAGCTGGATCGGCCGCAAGCCGGCAGCTCTCAGCCTCTGGCGATATAACTGCATGCGCGGGGCGGTGGCGATCGATGGCATGGAATTCCCTTTGGCGAAAACTCGTAACATGTTACACGAGAAGGTGCCCGGCGCCTAGCGATTCGCCAGACATTTTTTGAGGGCTTCGACGACCCGCTCGACGTCGTCGTCGGTCATCGCCGGGAACAGTGGCAGGGTGACGGTGCGGCGGCCGATGTCCTCGGCGACCGGGAAATCGCCCGGGGCGAAACCGAGCTTGCGATAGAGAGAGAACAGGTGCAGCGCCGGGTAATGCACGCCGACGCCGATGCCGCGTTCCTTCATGGCGGCGACGAAGGCGCCGCGGTCCGTCCCGACGGGCAGCAGCGGCTGGAACATGTGCCAATTGCTGTTCTCGAAGTCGGCCGGGGGCAGTTCGAGGCCGAGCGATGGGTCGAGCCTTTCGAAGTAGCGGCGGGCGAGCGCGCGGCGACGTTCGGTGAATTCGGCCAGGTGCTTGAGCTGGCCCAGCCCGATGGCGGCGGCGATGTCCGTGAGGTTGGACTTGCCGCCGAGCACGTCGACATCCATGCCGCCGTCGGGGAAACGCTTGACGCCCTGCAGGCGCAGCCGCTCGCACAGGGCGGGATCGACATCGGCCGGCAGCACCAGCGCGCCGCCCTCGCCGGTGGTCAGGTTCTTGTTGGCGTGGAAGCTGAAGGAGACGAAGTCGCCGCTGCTGCCGATCGGCTTGCCGTGCCACGAGGCGCCGAGCGACTGCGCGGCGTCCTCGATCACTCGCAGTTTGTGTTTCGCGGCGATGGCGTAGAGCCGGTCGCGGTCGACCGGCAGGCCGGCGAGATCGACGGGAATCACTGCCCGGGTCTCGGCGGTGATGGCGTTTTCCAGCTTGTCGAGGTCGATGTTGCGCGTCGCCGGGTCAATGTCGACGAAGACCGGCGTCGCGCCGACTTCGAGAATCACGTTGGCGGTGGCGACCCAGGTCAGCGGCGTGGTGATCACCGTGGCGCCGGCGCCGACTTTTGCCAGGCGCAGCGCGACTTCCAGCGTGGCCGTGCCGGAGTTGAAGGCGCGCACCGGGCGGCCGCCGCAGTATTCGGACAATGCGGCCTCGAAGGCCTGCACCTTGGGACCGCTGGTGATCCAGCCCGAGCGCAGCACGTTCGCCACCTCGGCGATGGTTTCCTCGTCGATGCTCGGCCGGGTGAAGGGCAGAAAGGGTGCGGTCATGCCCGGGCCACGATCCAGACGCCGACGATGATGAAGCCGATGCCGACGAGCTTCTGCGCGGTGATGGCCTCGCCGAAGAGGAAGTAGGCGAGCACGGCATTGACGACGTAGCCGATCGACAGCATGGGGTAGGCGATGCAGACGGGCACGCGCGACAGCGCCATGATCCAGATGACGACGCTCACCACGTAGCAGGTCAGGCCGCCGATGATGTAGGGGTTGGCGGCGATCTTGAGGCCGATCGGCACGACGTTGTCGAGGTGGAAGTCGAAGTGGCCAACGGCGTTGGTGCCGCTCTTGAGGAAGAGCTGTGCCGCGGCGTTGAGCAGCACGCCGGCGAGGATGAGGGAGAAGGAGACGACGGTCATGGCTTCACCACGAAGACGCGGCGGGTGTCGCGGGCGATCTCGCGCATCGGCAGGTTCTGGGCGGCGAAGCGCTTGTGCACGTCGGGCGGCATCATCGCCATCGCCTTGGGCGCGGCGTTCCAGGCGGTGACGAACTCGGCGAAGGTCGGCATGAACTTGTGCGGTTCCCAGGCGATGCCGTGCTTCAGTTCGTCGGTGTGCTCGACCATCTGCACCGTGCGCTTGAGGTAGAAGGGGATGGTCTGGTCGTACATGCCGACGCTGTAGAAGGTCATGTCGGACGTCAATTCCGGCCTGATCTTCTGGGTGATGTGCCAGGTCGAACGTGGCGGGGGCGATGCTGTCCATGCCGAGGATGCCGACCTGGGTGGCGACATGGCCGCCGAATCCGAGCGCCAGCGCCGCGGCGAGCGGGCGCAGCCGCCGCGCCAGCAGGTTCGCCAGCACCGCCGCGGCGGCGAGCGCGAGGCCGGCAGCGATCAGCCACGGTACCCAGGCCTCGAACATCGCCACTGGCATCTGCTCGTCGCCCAGCGTCACCAGGAACGGTGCAGCGGTGACGATGGTCAGTCCTACCGGCACCCAGAATGTCGCGTGCCATTGCTGTGTGCGCGGGCTGGCCTGCATCCACCAAACACCGATCAGCGCCGCCAGCGCCGGGAAGATCGGCAGGATGTAGGGCACCAGCTTGGAACTGGAAACGGAGAAGAAGGTGAATACAACCAGGCACCAGACCAGCAGGAAGCGCTGCGGCTGGAAATGCGTCTGCGCATCTCGCTTCGCCGCCTGGCGCAGCGCGCCGAACAGCGCCAGCGTCCACGGCATCAGCCCGACCAGGAGGATGGGCACGAAATACCACATCGGGGCGTAGCGCCGATGGATCTTGGTGAGGAAGCGCTGAAAGTGTTCGTGGACGAAGAAGAAGTTGAAGAATTCCGGATTGGCCAGCGAGACGGCGACGAACCAGGGCGCCGCGATGAGGAAGAACAGCGCCAGGCCGCTGGCGAGATGCAGCTTTTTCAGCAGGCCCCAGTCTCTCTGCCACAGGATGTAGGCGACGAGGGTGGCACCCGGCAGCACCAGGCCGACGAGACCCTTGGTCAGCACCGCCAGCGCCAGCAGCGCATAGGCGGCCCACATCCAGTTTCGCGTCTGCCGTGGCGTGACGCCATCGCGCTGGGCGAGGATGAAGGCGAAGATGGCCGAGGCGAGGAAGACGCTCAAGCTCATGTCGAGCACGGCGGCGTGGCCGAGCATGACGTAGAGGAAGCTGCTGCCCAGCACGGAGGCGGCGACCCAGCCCGCCGCGGTGCCGAACAGCAGTGCGGCGACCCACGCCGGTGAACAGGACGCCGAGGAAACCGGTCAGCGCCGGCCAGATGCGCACCGTCCAGTGGTGCTCGCCGAAGGCGGTGAAGGCGGCGGCGGTGGCCCAGTATTGCAGCGGCGGCTTCTCGAAATACTTGATGCCGTTGAGGCGCGGCGTCAGCCAGTCGCCGGTCGCGACCATCTCGCGCGGGATCTCGCCGTAGCGGCCCTCGTCGGGCTTGACCAGCTTGCGGTATTCGAGCGTGCCGAACCAGAGGGCGGCGAAGATCACCGCGACCAGCCACAGGGCTGCCGGCCTTATCGGGGAGCGCAGCGAACCAGAGTCACCACCCTCCACAGGAGGGGGGCCGGGGGGGCGGGGCGTCATGGTTCGACGATCAGCGCGGCGACCACGGTGCGGCCTTCGGCGACGAGCACGTTGTAGGTGCGGCAGGCCGCCGGCGTGTCCATGACTTCGATGCCGCGGCCCGCCTCGATCAGCGGCCGCAGCAGCGCCGGCGCGGGAAAGCGCTGGCGGGTGCCGGTGCCGAGCAGGGTGACGTCGCCGGGGATGGCGGCAAGCACAGCGACATGGCTGGCGTCGAGGCCGTCGAAGCTGTCGGGCCCCCAGGCGGCGTCGAGGCCGTCGGGGCCGAGCAGAAAGCTGCGGGTCAGCCGCTCGCCGCCGATGGCGACGTAACCCGGCCCGTAGGCGGAGACGGCGCGGGCGGCGTAGCGGACGTCGGATTGAATTTTCATGCGTTCAGTGAAGGGGTGGAGGCACCAAAGGCACGTGGCGCCTCGGCTGCAGGGCAATTTGCGGTACGATTATACCTTTTGCGCCGCGCCATCCGGCCCAGGTAGATCGCCATGCAACCCGTCCTCAAGTCCGCCAAGCTCGCCAACGTCTGTTACGACATCCGTGGACCGGTGATGGCACGTGCCAAACAGATGGAGGAAGACGGCCAGCGCATCATCAAGTTGAATATCGGCAACCCGGCGCCCTTCGGCTTCATCGCGCCGGAAGAGATCATCCAGGACATCATCCACAACCTGCCGGCGGCCTCGGGTTATACCGATTCCAAGGGCCTGTTCGCCGCGCGCAAGGCGATCATGCACTACACGCAGCTGAAGAAGATCGTCGGCGTGCAGGTTGACGACATCATCATCGGCAACGGCGTCTCCGAGCTCATCACCCTGTCGATGAACGCGCTGCTCGACGCCGGCGACGAGGTGCTGGTGCCGGCCCCCGACTACCCGCTGTGGACGGCCGCCGTGAGCCTCTCCGGCGGCACGCCGCGCCACTACATCTGCGACGAGGGCGCCGGCTGGCTGCCCGACATCGCCGACATCAAGTCCAAGATCACGCCGACCACGCGCGCCATCGTCGTCATCAACCCCAACAATCCCACCGGCGCGCTCTATCCCGACGACCTGCTGCGCGAGATCATCCAGATCGCGCGCGAGCACCAGTTGATCATCTACGCCGACGAGATTTACGACAAGGTGCTCTACGACGGCAATACCCACACCTCGATCGGCTCGCTGGCCGAGGATGTGCTGGTCATCACCTTCAACGGCCTGTCGAAGAACTACCGCGCCGCCGGTTTCCGCGCCGGCTGGCTGATCATCTCCGGCGAAAAGCACAACGCCCGCGACTACATCGAGGGCCTCAACATGCTGGCCTCGATGCGCCTGTGCGCCAACGTGCCGGCGCAATACGGCATCCAGACCGCGCTCGGCGGCTACCAAAGCATCAACGACCTGGTGGCGCCGACGGGCCGCCTGTGCAAGCAGCGCGACATCGCCTGGAGCATGCTCAACGCCATTCCCGGCGTGTCCTGCGTCAAGCCGCAGGCCGCGATGTACCTGTTCCCGCGGCTCGACCCGAAGATTTACCCGATCAGCAACGACCAGCATTTCATCCTCGAACTGCTCGAGCAGGAAAAGGTGCTGCTGGTGCAGGGTTCGGGCTTCAACTGGCCGACCCCCGATCACTTCCGCGTGGTGTTCCTGCCCAATGCCGACGACCTCACCGAGGCCATGGGCCGCATCGCGCGCTTCCTCGAAAACTACAGAAAACGACATGGCACTTGATACCGGCAACATGAAACCCATCAACGTAGGACTCCTCGGCATCGGCACCGTCGGTGGCGGCACCTGGACGGTGCTCAATCGCAACCAGGAAGAAATCACCCGTCGCGCCGGCCGGCCCATCCGCATCAGCGTCGTCGCCGACAAGAACCTCGAGTTGGCGAAACAGATCACTGGCGGCCAGTGCAAGCTCACCGACGACGCCTTCGCCGTGGTGAGCGATCCCGAGGTCGACATCGTCGTCGAACTGATCGGCGGCTACGGCATCGCCAGGGAACTGGTGCTCAAGGCCATCGAGAACGGCAAGCACGTCGTCACCGCCAACAAGGCGCTGCTGGCCGTGCATGGCAACGAAATCTTCGCCGCCGCGCAGAAGAAGGGCGTCATGGTCGCCTTCGAGGCGGCCGTCGCCGGCGGCATTCCCATCATCAAGGCGCTGCGCGAGGGCCTCACCGCCAACCGCATCCAGTGGATCGCCGGCATCATCAACGGCACCACCAACTTCATCCTCTCCGAGATGCGCGACAAGGGCCTGCCTTTTGACGTCGTGCTCAAGGAAGCGCAGCGCCTGGGCTACGCCGAGGCCGACCCGACCTTCGACATCGAGGGCGTCGATGCCGCCCACAAGATCACCCTGATGTCGGCCATCGCCTTCGGCATCCCGGTGCAGTTCGACAAGGCCCACATCGAGGGCATCAGCAAGCTCGAAGCGGCCGACATCAAGTATGCCGAGCAGCTCGGTTACCGCATCAAGCTGCTCGGCATCACCAAGCGCACACCCGGAGGGCGTCGAACTGCGCGTGCATCCGACGCTGATCCCGGCCAAGCGCCTGATCGCCAACGTCGAAGGCGCGATGAACGCCGTGCTGGTGCAGGGCGACGCCGTCGGCTCGACCCTCTACTACGGCAAGGGCGCCGGCGCCGAGCCGACCGCCAGTTCGGTGATCGCCGACTTGGTCGACATCACCCGCATGCACACCGCCGACCCCGAGAACCGCGTGCCGCATCTGGCCTTCCAGCCCGACCAGCTGGCCGACATCAAGGTGCTGCCGATCGGCGAGGTCACCACCTGCTACTACCTGCGCATGACCGTTTCCGACAAGCCGGGCGTGCTGGCCGACATCACGCGCATCCTCGCCGACGAGCAGATTTCCATCGACGCCATGATCCAGCGCGAGCCGGCCGAGGGCGAACAGCAGACCGACATCATCATGCTGACCCACCTGACCCGCGAAAAGCAGGTCGATGCGGCGATCGCGAAAATCGAGTCGCTGCCGGTGGTGACGGGCAAGCTGATCAGGCTGCGCCTGGAATCCCTCAGCTAAACCGCGGGTCGGGCGGATGCTGGTCTATCTCGGCATCTGTGCCGTTCTCGCCTTCCTCTCGGCGGGCGCCGCGGCGCTGCGCGGCGTGCCGCCAGCGCCGACTTTTCACATCGCCTTCGCCGTCGGCGCCATGCCGCTGGTGTTCGGCGCAATCATCCACTTCGTGCCGGTACTGACACGCTCCGGCGCGGCGGGCGCCACGATTCGCAACCTGCCGCTGGCGGTGCAATCGGCCGGCATCGTCGCCGTGCTCGGGCTGGCGGGCAGCCTGCCCGCCTGGAGCCTGCACGCCGCCGCCACCGTGACGGCCGGTGCGGCGCTGGCGCTGGCGGCATGGATCGTCGGCCGCCAGCGCGGCACGCTCGGCCAGCCGCATCCGGGCGCCCGCTGGTATGTGGCGGCGCTGGCCGCGCTGCTTGTCGCCGTCATCCTGGTGCCGCTGTGGCTGGCCCGGCCGGAACTGCGCGGCGCGCTGCGCCTGGTGCATCTGCATCTCAATACCCTCGGCTTCATCGGCCTGGCGGCGCTGGGTACGCTGCCGGTGCTGTTGCCCACCGCCCTGGGCCCACCTGACGCCACGGCCGCCACGCGACTGGCCCGCGACCTGCCGCTGGCGGTGGCCGGCGTGGGGCTGGCGGCGATCGGCGTCGCGACGGAATGGCCGCTGGCCGCCGCCGGGGCGCTGCTGCTGGCAGCGGTGGCGCTGCGCCACCTGGCGGCATGGCTGGAAACCTACGGCCACCGCGCGATCGTCGGCGATGGCGCGGCGGCACCGCTGGCTGGGGCCACCCTGGGCTTCGTGCTGCTGCTGGCGCACGGCGTCGCCCACAGTACCGGCTCCACGGCCGCGCGCCCGGCCATCGCCGCCTTCGCGGCCGGCTTCCTGCTGCCGCTGGTTTCCGGGGCGCTGACGCAGTTGCTGCCGGTGTGGCGCCATCCGGGCCCCGATACGCCGCGCAGGCGGGAAATGCTCCGCCTGCTGGCCGTCGGCGGCTGGGTGCGCGGCTTGTTGTTCCTCGCCGCCGGCCTGCTGCTGGCCTTCGACAAGAATGCCGGCTACGCCCTCCTCGCGGTGGGACTCGGCACCTTCGCCGGCGCGCTGCTGCGGGCCTTTGCCCATCGCGCGTGATACCCTTCGCCACCCCGCAACTCCGCCCCCGCAACGAGATCGCCATGCGTTACCTTTCCACCCGCGGCACCAGTCAACGAGGAGGGCCGTCGCCCGCCTTTTCCGACATCCTCCTCGGCGGCCTCGCCCCCGATGGCGGCCTCTACCTGCCCGAGAGCTATCCGCAGATCAGCGCGGCCGAACTGGCCGAATGGCGCGAACTGCCCTACTCCGCGCTGGCGCTGAAGATCCTGCAGAAGTTCGTCGACGACATTCCTGCCTGCGACCTCAAGTCCCTGGCCGATCGCACCTACTCGGGCAATGTCTACAAGCATTGCCGCTCGGGCCGCGACGCGACCGACATCACGCCGCTGACCACGGTCGAGCCCGGCTTCCACCTGCTCGAACTCTCCAACGGCCCGACGCTCGCCTTCAAGGACATGGCGATGCAGCTGCTCGGCAACCTGTTCGAGTACGTGCTGGCCAAGCGCAAGGAGACCATCAACATCCTCGGCGCCACTTCGGGCGACACCGGTTCGGCGGCCGAATACGCGATGCGCGGCAAGCACGGCGTGCGCGTCTTCATGCTCTCTCCCAACGGCCTGATGTCGGCCTTCCAGCGCGCGCAGATGTATTCGCTGCAGGACCCGAACATTTTCAACATCGCCATCGAGGGCATGTTCGACGATTGCCAGGACATCGTGAAGGCCGTCTCCAACGATGCCGCCTTCAAGGCGCAATATAAGATCGGCGCCGTCAATTCGATCAACTGGGCGCGCGTTCTGGCGCAGATCGTCTATTACTTCAAAGGCTATTTTGCTGCAACGCGCAGCAACGCAGAACAGGTGTCATTTGCCGTGCCCTCGGGCAACTTCGGCAACATCTGCGCCGGCCACGTCGCGCGCAGCATGGGCTTGCCGATCGCGCGGCTGGTGCTGGCCACCAACGAGAACGACGTGCTCGACGAGTTCTTCCGCACCGGCGTCTATCGCCCGCGCGGCAGCGCCGACACCTGGGTGACGTCGAGCCCGTCGATGGACATTTCCAAGGCATCGAATTTCGAGCGCTTCGTCTTCGACCTGGTCGGCCGCGACCCCGCGGTGGTGCGCGAGCTGTGGGCGAAAGTCGATGCCGGCGGCAGCTTCGACCTGCGCGGCACGCCGTATATGGCCAAGCTGCCGGGGTTCGGCTTCGTCTCGGGCAAGAGCGTCCATGCCGACCGCCTGGCGACGATCCGTAACATGTGGGAAAAACACCAGCTGATGATCGACACCCACACCGCCGACGCCGTCAAGGTCGCGCGCGAACACCGCGAGGCTGGCATCCCGATGGTCGTGCTCGAAACCGCGCAGCCGGTGAAGTTCGCCGAGACCATCCAGGAAGCGCTGGGCCGCGATCCGATGCGCCCCAAGGATTTCGACGGCATCGAGAACCTGCCGCAGCGCGTCGAGGTGATGAAGGCCGACGCCCAGGCGGTCAAGGACTTCGTCGTCCGCCACTGCGCGTGAAGATCGACCAGCAGGCGGTCTGGTCCGGCCGCTATGCCGAGGCCGGCGCGGACTATCTTTTCGGCACGGCCCCCAACCGCTTCCTGGCAGCGCAGAAACATCGCCTGCAACCGGGCTGGACGGCCCTGTCGGTCGCCGACGGCGAAGGCCGCAACAGCGTGTTCCTGGCCGAGGAGGGCCTCGCTGTCACCGCCGTCGAGATCTCGCCCGTGGGCCTGCACAAGGCGCGGCGTCTGGCGACCAGCCGTCATGTCGAAGTGGAATTCGTCCTGGCCGACGTGTTGCAGTGGCAGGCTCCGGCGGCGTTCGACGTGGTGGCGGCGATTTTCGTGCAGTTCGTCGGCCCGGCCGAGCGTCCGCTGCTGTTCGAGCGCATCAAGGCGGCGGTGAAGCCGGGCGGCCTGCTGCTGCTGCAGGGCTATACGCCGCAGCAGATCGAATACCGCACCGGCGGACCGTCAGCCGTGGAAAACCTCTATACGGCCGAACTGCTGCGGGCGGAATTTGCGGAGTGGGAAATTCTGGAACTGCGCGAGCACGAGGATGTGCTCGCCGAAGGCGCCGGCCACAAGGGCCGCTCGGCCCTGATCGACCTGGTGGCGCGAAAAATCTAGAGGTAGATGACGGCCGGGAAGACGGTGACGGCCAGGACCAGCACCAGCCATTCGAGGTTGAAGCGGGCCAGCACGCCGGTGAAGTGCAGGACCAGCACGGCGATGGCGATGATGTAGTAGATGATGAACAGCATTGAATCGAACTCCCCTGGCTCTGCCGAGCCTTCCAAGCCTGCAAATCGAGTGTCAAGCAACGACGACTGGCCGCCATATTACCAGACGGTGCGCCGGGTAGGCTGAGGTAAAACGGGCAAAAATCACGATCGTGGCAGCTTTTTCGGCTCTGGCGCTACGGTGCAGGCCGCACTACCGGGGGTGCCGCCAGCGGCTCGCGCAGGCGGGCGAAATCTCGCGGCGCCACGTATTGCAGCAGTTCCTTGCCCTTGGCGTCCAGCACCACGTCGAGCCCCTTGGCGGGATAGAGGAAATGCTCGACGTGCTCGCCGCCGCGCAGGCGCTCGGCCGGTGCGCCGAAGCGCTGCAGGATGGTGGCCTCGTCGAGGTGGGCCGAGGGAATGAAGGCGATCGAGCGGATGGCCGTGCGGTCTGCGCGCTGCCGGTCTTCGGCCGACAGCGTCAACTTGCGGGTGGTGCTTTCCATGTACTCGGTCTTGGCGGCGCGGCCACGCATGGCCTCGATGGTTTCCTGCGGTACGTCGAGCGTCAGGACCATCTTGCCCGTGACGAAGCCCGCGCTGACCGTCTCGAAATAGGCCTCCAGCGAGCCGGCTTCGTCCCGTGCCGCGACCACCGCGACCTGCGGTTCTAGCAGGAAGCGGGTGCGGGCCTCCTCCAGGGTGCTGCGGCCCGGCGTCAGGCCGAAAACGCGCGAACTGCCGTCGGCCTGGATGTCGATCTGCCAGGGCAGGCCCTGCGTGGCAGGCGCAGTCCTGTCCGGGGCGGGCGCCGCCAGCATCAGCAGCAGCATGAGGGCGGCGGAGCCGGCCAGGATGGAAAGCACGGTTTTCATGCGTTCAGCGGTGCTTGAATTCCGGCTTGCGCTTGGCGATGAAGGCCGCCATGCCCACCTTCTGGTCCTCCAGCGAGAACGAAGCCTGGAAGGTGCGTCGCTCGAACAGCAGGCCCTCGGCCTCCTGCGCATCCATCATGCGCCCGGTCAGGCACATGTCCATGGCCTTGGCCTTGCCGGTGAGCACGATACAAGCGATATTCTCGTCGGCCTCGAAGGCGTCGAGGGCGCGGGTGATGCCGTCGACCACCTCGTTGTTGAGGGCGTTGAGCACCTCGGGGCGGTTGATGCGGATCAGGCCCACCCGGGCGTGGATTTCGGTCAGGACGGCTGCGTCATGGTCGGAATGCTGAGAAATGAAGTGGGCGATGCCGGGAGGGCGGCCCCATCGCGAATTCTAATCCGGGCGGATGGGGGGACGGTTTACAGCTTATTACTTAAGGGTTAAATTTGTCCCCGGTGCGCAGAACGCGCGGAAAAGGGACGGGGAAGATGGCCGCAAACGATCATGCCTACCTCAACAACCTGCTGGAAAATTCGCCGGACGGCGTGTTTACCATCGACCTGGAACTCAAGATCCGCTATGTCAATCCGGCGTTCTGCAAGCTGCTCGGGTTCACGCCGGAAGAATTGATCGGGTCATCGATCACCGAGTATCTCGGCGATCTCAACATCCTGACGACCTGCATGGTCGCGGTCGAGGCCACCGGTCATTGCAACGACCAGGAAACCATCTTCAAGTGCGCCGACGGGCGCGTGGTGCACATCTCGAAGAACGTCCAGGCGATCTTCGATGCGCAGCACCAGGTGCGTGAAATCCTGGTCACCATCCGCGACCTGACCGAATTGCACAGCCTCAACCGCCGCCTCGAACAGACGCTGGCCGAGCGCGAGGAAGCGAACAGGGCGCTGCAGCAGACGCTCGACACCCTGCGCATGACACAGACCCAACTGGTCCAGGCCGAGAAGATGGCCGCCCTCGGCTCGATGGTGGCCGGCGTGGCGCACGAGCTGAACACGCCGATCGGCAACGGCCTGATGGCAGTCACCACCCTGCGCGACAAGCTCGGGGCTTTCCGTACCGATACGGCTTCCGGGCTGCGGCGTTCGGTGCTCGACGACTTTGTTTCCAGCGTCGAGACGGGCAGCGACATGGCCATCCGCAACCTGCAGCGCGCCGCCGAACTGGTCAGCAGCTTCAAGCAGGTGGCGGCCGACCGCACCAGCGCGCAGCGCCGGCGTTTTCGCGTGCGCGACGTCGTCGACGAGACCCTGATCACGCTGACGCCGACGTTGAAGCAGGCTCGCTGCCGCATCGAGACCGACGTGCCGGCGGATATGGAACTCGACAGCTATCCGGGGCCGCTCGGCCAGGCACTCACCAACCTGATCAACAATGCCCTCATCCATGGTTTCGAGGATCGCGACGACGGCACCATCCACATCAACGCCGTGGCGCAGTCGCCAGGGCGCGTGTCCATCGTCGTCAGTGACGATGGCCGGGGCATTCCGCTTGGAGCGGCAGGGACGGATCTTCGATCCGTTCTTCACGACGCGGATGGGACGCGGCAGCACCGGCCTCGGGCTCCATGTGGTGCACAACGTCGTCACCAACGTGCTCGGCGGCACGGTCACGGTGAAAAGTGCCAAGGATGAGGGGGCTGTGTTTTCGCTGCTATTGCCGGAGCAGGCCCCCGCGGCAGCCAGCGCCTGAAGCCGGGGAGAAGCAGCTCAGAGTTGTGATTCGATCGGCAGCAGGCCGAGGAGCCACAGAGAAAAGCGGCGCCATTCGCTCACCCCGGGTTCTTCGGCATGGCGCAGCTCGCCTTCGGCGGTCTTCTCCACCCAGACGATACGGGCGTCGCCGGAAACCTCGACACTGCGTTCGAGCCGCCAAGCGATGCTGTCGAGCTTCCGTTCCAAGGTCCCGCCGAGTTCCTCGGCAAGCGGCGCGCTTTCGCACACGACGCCGATTTCCGTGTTGAGCTGGATGGAGCGTGGGTCCAGGTTCAGCGAGCCGATGAAAACGGATTTGCGGTCGAAGACAAAGGTCTTGGCATGGAGGGAGGCGCGCGAGCCGCTGAGGCCGCCCTTCCGCTCCTTTTCGCTTCCGCTTTCGATTGCTTCGGGCCTGAGTTCGTAAAGCCTTATGCCACCTTCGAGCAGCGCCTCGCGGTAGCGCTGATAGCCGGCATGCACGGCGCCGACGTCCGTCGCGGCGAGCGAGTTGGTCAGGACGGTCACGCGCACGCCGCGGCCTACCAGATCGCGCAGCCAGGCCACACCCGCCTTGCCGGGAACGAAGTAGGGCGAGACGATCAGCAGCGATTCGCGGATCGAAGACCCGAAGCGGCCGAGTTGCGGCAGCAGGCGGCCTTCGGTTTCTTCGGGCGCGCGGCTGATCTTGTAGGGGTCGTCGAACAACACGTGGGCCTTGCCCCAGAACACCCCTTCGCTGCGGCCCGCGAACCGGTCGGCCAATTCGGCCTTCGCCGCGGTCATATAGGGGCTGTCGCGCTGCTCGTCGAGGAAGGTGGCGAGTGCGGCCCGCAGCGACTCAAGACCGGCGGGGTCTCCGGCGCGCCCGGTCAGGGCGGCGACCGGATACACCACCTCGGAATTCCAGAATCGGTCGAAGGCCGCCGAAACCTCGCCGACGCCGGTGCCCACGGTCAGCACGTCAAGATCGCCGAAGGCGACTTCGCCGTGTGCGCCGAAGTATTCGTCGCCGATGTTGCGGCCGCCGAGTATGGCCACCTGATTGTCGGCGATGAAGGCCTTGTTGTGCATGCGCCGGTTCACTCGGCTAAGGTCGCCGAGCGCGCTCAGGGCGCGGAAGTTGCGCGAGGCGATCGGATTGAACAGGCGGATCTCGATGTTGGGATGGGCCGCCAGGCTCAGCAGCACCTCGTCGTCCGCCTTGACGCCGACGTCGTCAAGCAGTACGCGAACCCGCACGCCGCGATCGGCTGCGCGCAGCAGGGCGTTGGCGAAATGGCGACCGGTCAGGTCGTCATGCCAGATGTAGTACTGGACATCCAGCGAGCGCTCGGCGGCTTCTGCCAGCACGATGCGCGCAATCAGCGCATCGACGCCGCTGCGCAGCGGGCGGAAGCCGCTTTCACCCGGATGGGCCTGCAGTAACGACAGGCTGGCCAGGCCCAGGCGCGTTGTCTCGGTGTTACGCAGAGCGTGCGATTCGACGCGCTCGATCCCGGTGGGGAGGCTGGTGCAACCGCTGATCAGCAGCAGCGCCATGATCATGGCAAGCCACCGTGCCTGCGGCGGCCAGGGTAAGTGAAGTGGGGAACTGGTGATGGACATGAAGAGTCAAGCTGCTTGCTGCAGACTATGCGATGCGCAACTGCGCCATCGCTGCGCGGGCATCTCCGCCACCAATGTCCGGAACGATTGCCAGTTCCAGAATCGTCACCCCTACCAGATCGACCCTGTAATCCTCGAACTCCTGCGTCATGCCCGGCGGACTGAAGTTGTATTGCTGACGCACAATCTCCCGGTAAGATCGGCCAGCGTCCGGGGACCACCGCAGCACAAATTCCTGGGTGCGTGCCTGTTGGTCTTCCTGAAACAGCAGTTGAATGCGCCTGATCCGCTGCATCTCATCGAACACAATGCGGATCGCCTGCTCTCCGCTTTGCGCTGCTTCCCAACCCGATCCAACGCCGGGCATGAGTGCCGCTTCGATCGGGTGCGCCTCATCCTCGGACGTAAGTTCAACCTGCGCCAGGCGTTGCAAGTCCAGCCAAACAGAGTCGTCGGGTGAAACATTTTTGGGGCTTTGACTGATTATCCGCTTGCGCATGGCATTACCTCCGGAACATGCAGGGCCTGATGACTGGCTCTCGACGTTGGGGCGACGAAAGGGTTGCCCGGGATGAGTTGCTGAATCCTGATCGGGTCATGTTATTTCCTCTGTTTCCCCTTGTCCTTGTCGGCCATGACTCCCTTCACGATGAGCACGATAGGAAACAACGCGACGGCCGCGATGAGCCAATACATGAACCAGACAGCATCCATCGGTATGTCACCAAGGGTGCGCAACTTGGAGAGTGCGGCACAAGGATGTTATGGGCATCGAGGATACTATGCAAATGCTTCCGGCAATACCCCGCTAACCTGGTCGCCGAATGATGGCCTGCGCAATGGCATAGGCAACAAAAAAGCGCCCCGAGAGGCGCCTGCTTGCATTGATTCGTGGCGGAGAGGGCGGGATTCGAACCCGCGGTAGGCTATGAACCTACACACGCTTTCCAGGCGTGCGACTTAAACCACTCATCCACCTCTCCGCGATGGCATCGCTCCGGCCGGGCCGAGCGAGGCGCGGATTCTAGCAAAAAACCCCCGCTACTGCTCGACGTGGCGCAGCGACAGGTCGATGGCGCGCACATCCTTGGTCAGGCCGCCGATGGAGATGCGGTCGACGCCGGTTTCGGCGATGGCGCGGACGGTCTCGAGGCTGACGCCGCCCGAGGCTTCCAGCTGGGCGCGGCCGGCGCTGAGGCCGACGGCCTGGCGCATCTGCGCCAGCGTCATGTTGTCGAGCAGGATCATGCTGGCGCCGGCATCGAGCGCCTCGGCCAGCTGCTCCAGCGTCTCGACCTCGATCTGGATGAAGACGCCCTCGCGCGCCAGGCTGCGCGCGCGGGCCAGGGCGGGTGCGATGCCGCCGGCGGCCATGATGTGGTTCTCCTTGATCAGGATGCCGTCATACAGGCCGAGGCGGTGGTTGCTGCCGCCGCCGCAGCGCACGGCGTACTTCTGGGCGATGCGCAGGCCGGGCAGGGTCTTGCGCGTGTCGACGATGCGGGCGCCGGTGCCGGCCACGGCATCGACGTAGCGCCGCGTGATGGTGGCGGTGCCGGATAGCAGCTGCAGGAAATTGAGCGCGGTGCGCTCGGCGGTGAGCAGCGCGCGGGTGTCGGCGACGATCTCGCACAGGACTTGTCCGGCGCGGATGCGGTCGCCGTCGCTGGCCGACCAGGTGATGCGCACGGCAGGGTCGAGGTGACGGAAGCTCGACTCGAACCAGTCGGTTCCGGCCAGCACCGCATCCTCGCGGCTGACCACCGTGCCGACAGCGCAGCAGCCGGCTGGGCCGAGCAGGGCGGTGAGGTCGCCGCCGCCGATGTCCTCGGCCAGCGCGGCCAGCACGTTGCGCTCGATCTCGGCGGCGATTTGCAGCGGGAAATCCATGGTAAGTTCTCTGCGTCGTAAATGCAGTCCATTGTACCCCCGCGTCGCAGCGCCTTCGTGCCGTGCCCATCGGCGAAGACCGCGGTGCCGGCCGTTCCCGAGGAGGAAGCCATGGCGACTGAAACCCCGCAGCCGGCGGCAATGGCCAGCGTGAATTTGCGCAGCATCGACAGCGGGGCGCCGCTGCGCTGGCTCGCGCGCGGCTGGCAGGATCTGCGTCGTCATCCGGCGGCGAGCCTGTTCTACGGCGCGTGCTTCGCCGCATCCGGCTGGCTGCTCTATTTCGTGTTCACCGCTGCCTATCCGCTGTTCGCCGGCCTCACCAGCGGTTTCCTGCTGCTCGGCCCGGTCCTCGCGATCGGCCTCTACGACCTGAGCCGGCGGGAGGAGGCGGGGCTGCCGCCGCTGCTTGGCCCGACACTGGTGGCATGGCGGCGCAATCTGGCCAACCTCGGACTGTTCGCGGCGGTGATCGCCGTGGTGATGCTGATCTGGGCCCGGGCCTCGATGGTCATCTTCGCGCTGTTCTTCGACGGCGGGCTGCCGACCTTCGGCGACGTCGTGCGGCACGTCGTCACCTTCGCCCAACCGGAGTTCACCCTGATCTATTTTGGCGTCGGCGGTTTCTTCGCCGCGTTCATCTACGCCATCGCCGTGATCAGCGTGCCGTTGATGCTGGATCGTCAGGTCGATGCCGTGAGCGCCGGCATTGCCAGCATCCGGGCGGTGTCGCTGAACACCATGCCCCTCGCGCTATGGGCGCTCGTCATCGCGGTGTTCGGGGCGATCGGCTTCGCCACGTTCTTCGTCGGACTTATCGTGCTGATCCCGCTGGTCGGCCACGGCACGTGGCACGCTTACCGGGATCTGGTCGAGCCGGCGGCCCCGTCCGGCTAGTCAGCCGTCGGCGTTGATCTTTGCGACGATCTCGGCCAGCTTCGCCGTCGCCTCGTCGTTGGCGACCTGGCAGGTGCCGGCGTTCTCGTGGCCGCCGCCACCGTATTTGAGCATCAGCTCTCCGACGCTGGTCTTCGCCGTGCGGTTGAGGATGGATTTGCCGGTGGCAAACACGGTGTTCTGCTTCTGCACGCCCCACATGACGTGGATCGAGATGTTGGTCTCGGGGAACAGGGCGTAGATGGTGAAGCGGTTGGTGGCGTAGATGGTTTCCTCGTTGCGCAGGTCGAGCACCACGAGGTTCTTGTGCACCGTGGAGCAGCGCTTGATCTGTTCCTTTGCCTTGGCGTCGTGCTCGAAGTAGAGGTCGACGCGTTCCTTGACGTCGGGCAGGGCGAGGATCTCGTCGATGCCGTGGTTGCGGCAGTACTTGATCAGATCCATCATCAGCTGGTAGTTGCTGACGCGGAACTCGCGGAAGCGGCCGAGGCCGGTGCGCGCGTCCATCAGGTAGTTCATCAGCACCCAGCCCTTGGGATTAAGCACTTCCTCGCGGGTGAACTGCGCGGCGTCGCCCTTGTCGAACGGCCAGCATCATTTCGGTGAAGGCGGCGGGGAACTTGTTCTTGCCGCCGAAGTGTTCGTACACCACGCGCGCCGCCGAGGGGGCGTCGGGATAGATGATGTGCTCGGGCCGCTCGCCCGGGTTGCGGATGGTTTCCGACAGGTGGTGGTCGAAGGCGAGGTGCACGCCCGGTACGTAGGGCAGGTTGGTGGTGATGTCGCGATTGCTGATCTCGATCTTGCCGTCCTGCATGTCCTTGGGATGGACGAACTTGATGTCGTCGATCATTTCCAGTTCGTTCAGCAGCACGGCGCAGGCCAGACCGTCGAAGTCGCTGCGGGTCACCAGGCGGTACTTGTTGCCCTCACTCATTTCTCTCTCCTTGCGTGCCGGACCGGCTCAGTTGAATTCAAATCATATCCTACTGCATCCGCGGCCGGGCATGCCAGGCGAGCGTGACGCCGGCAGCGGCGATGATGGCCATGCCGGCAAAGGCCATGGCGTCGGGCAGCGCGTCATAGAGCAGCCAGCCGATCAGCGTCGCCCAGATCAGCTGGACATAACCCAGGGGCGCCAGCGTCGAGGCCGTGGCATGGCGGTAGGCCCCGATCAGCAGGAAGTGGCCGGTGCCACCGTAGATGCCGAGCGAGGCGATCATCAGCGCCTCCAGCCAGGTCGGCCAGTGGTTCGCGAGGCCGCCCCAGATCCACGGCAACGCCAGGCTCATGGCAACCGTGCCGACCAGCGCGGTGTAGAAGAGCATGGTCACCGTGTCCTCGGTCGGCGACAGCTGCCGCGTCTGGATCTGGTAGAGCGCATAGCAGGCCGCCGCGATCAAACAGAGCGCGATGCCCTCGCTGACCAGGGCGCCACCGGGGCGGGCGATCAGCAGCATGCCGACGCAGCCGACGCCGACGGCGGCCCAGCGCAGGGGGCCGACCTTCTCGCCCAGCAGCGGCCCGGCCAGCAGCGCCACGAACAGCGGCGTGATGAAGAGGATGGCGGTGGTCTCGGCCAGCGGCATGATGCGGAAGGCCGCCATGGCGAAGCCGGTGACGCCGACCAGCAGCAGCGCGCGCACCACCTGCAATATGGGGCGTCGGGTTTGCAAAAGTCGGCTGCGGCGGGACGGCGCGAGGAAGACCACCATCAGCAGGAAGTGGAAGGTGTAGCGCGCCCACACCAGCAGCGGCACCGAGAAGGTCTGCGACAGGTGCTTGCTGGTGGCGTCGAGCAGGGCGAAGCAGAGCAGGGCCGCCAGCATCATGGCGATGCCGCGGCCGGGCGCGGTGTCAGGCATCAGCTGCTGGCGCGGGGGACGACGGCGCTGGCGACCCAGCGGTTGAAGATGTCTCGCGCCGCGGCTATCAGCTCGCCGGCGACGATGCCGACATTGCCGCCGAGTCTTTCCGCCAGTTCGTCGGCCGCCGCGCCGTGCAGATGCACGGCGGCGAGCAGCGCGTCTTCTGCCGGCCAGCCCTGCGCCAGTAGTGCGACGATGATGCCGCTGAGCACGTCGCCGCTGCCGGCCGATGCCAGCCCGGCGTTGCCCGTGGTGTTGATCCACCAGCGGCCCGGGTTCTGGCCGGGTGGCGCGGCGATCACGCTGCCGCAGCCCTTGAGCACGACATGGGCATTGCAGCGCTGCGCCAGTTCCAGGGCGTGGCCGAGGCGGTCGGCCTGCACCGCCGCGGTGGTGGTGCCGAGCAGGCGCGCGGCTTCCGCCGGATGCGGCGTCAGCAGCGTCGGCGCCGCGCGGCGGGCGATCTGGTGCAGCAGCACCGGGTGGGCGGCGAGCAGGTTGAGGGCGTCAGCGTCCACCACCAATGGAAAGTCGGCGCTGGCGGTACGGCGCAGCAGGTCGAGCGCGGCATCGGACTGGCCCAGCCCCGGTCCGACGGCGAGCGCGGTGGCGAGGCGCGAGGGCCTCCCCGGGTTCGCGCAGCATCAGCTCGGGCTGTTCGGCATCGACGGCAAGCCGTTCGAGCATGCCGACGTAGACGCGGCCGGCACCGAGCTTGAGCGCGGCGCGACCTGCTAGCAGCGCGGCGCCGGCCATGCCCGGCGCGCCGCCGAGGATGGCGGCACTGCCGAAGCTGCCCTTGTGGCTGTCGCGGCGGCGCGGCAGCAGATGGGCGGCGAACAGTTCGGGCGCAATGCTGCGGCCGGCGGACTCGATACCGCAGGCCGAGGTCATGCACGCTGATTTCGCCGCAGTGGTCGGGGCCGGCGGCGGTGAGCAGGCCCGGCTTGAGGCCGATGAAAGTCGCGGTATGGTCGGCGCGCACGGCGCAGCCCATGAGGTTGCCGGTTTCGGAATCGAGGCCGCTGGGAATGTCGAGGGCGAGGACGGGGCAGTCCAGCGCGTTGAGTTTGGCGACGAGTTCGGCGTGGCGGCCTTGCGGCGGGCGGGTCAGGCCGATGCCGAAGAGGGCGTCGACGGCGAGGCCGCAGGGCTGATCGGGAATGGCGTCGACACAACTGCCGCCGGCAGCCAGCCAGGCGGCATGGGCGGCGCCGGCATCCCTGGGCAGGCGCGCGGCTTCGCCGGCGAACACCACGACGGGAGCCAGGCCCCGCTGGCGCAGGAGGCGGGCGACGACGAAGCCATCGCCGCCGTTGTTGCCCGGGCCGCAGACGATCAGCGGCGGCGACGTGGTTGCGGCGCCGGCCAGCATGGCGGCCGCGACCGCGGCGGCGGCAGCGCCGGCGCGCTCCATCAGGGGATCGCCGGCGTGCTGCTCGATCTCGCGCAACTCGGCGAGACGCAGAATCGGGCGGGAGGGTACGGAATTCATGCGGCCTCGCCAGTGCCAGCTGAACCTCTCTGCAGGTGGCCGAGCGCGGCGACCAGCCGTTCGCTCAGATCGAGCAGGGCGGGGGCATGGCGGCGTGCATCCGTCCCGTTGGCAAGCTCGCCCTGGATGACGCGACCCATTGCATGCACCTCCTGGTGGAGCTCATCCACTTTCGCGAACAGCGGCGACTGGCCATAGCGGCTGCGCCCGCGCGCTTCTAGCCAGCGGCCGAACTCGCAGCGCTGCGGGTCCTGTATGGACTCGACCGGTGTATGGAGCGGCTGGCCCTCTGTGGCGCCGATGAGGTCCTTGATCCAGCAGCGATGCTCGAACTCGGCCAGCACCAGCGGGAACTCGAGGGTGCCGAAGGCGCTCTCGGCCCAGAACGCCCAGCGGTCCGGGTGACGGTAGGTGTCGATCCACGGCAGCATGTCGCCGGCCGGCATCGGGCGGGCGATGACATAGCCCTGGCCGCTGCCGCAGCCCATGCGCGCCAGCAGTTCGCCCTGCTCGAGGGTCTCGATGCCCTCGGCCACCAGCGCGCACTGGAAGGCATTGGCCAGGCCGACGATGGCCTCGACGATGGCCAGGCCGGAGCGCGAGCCGAGCATGCCATTGACGAAACTGCGGTCGATTTTGAGGGTATCGGCCGGCAGGCGCTGCAGGTAGGTGAGCGAGGAATAGCCGGTGCCGAAGTCGTCGAGGGCGAAGCGCACGCCGAGCTTGTGGCACTGGTCGATGACTTTGACCATGCGTTCGGTGTCCTCGATGGCCGCCGATTCGAGGATCTCCAGCTCGACGCCGCCTTCCGGCCGGTCCGAGAATTCGGCGAGCAAAGTTTCCAGCGTCGGCATGAAGCGCGGGTCGAGGAACTGCCGTGCCGCGACGTTCACGCTGACGGCCAGCGTCACGCCCTGCTCCCGCCAGCGCCGCTGCTGGGCCAGCGCTTCGCGCAATACCCAGGCGCCGATGCCGCAGATCAGATCGTCGTGCTCGATGTCGGGGAGGAAGCTGGCGGGCGCCAGCAGTCCCTTCTCCGGGTGCCGCCAGCGCAGCAGCGCCTCGACGCCCTCGACCCGCTGACCGCGCAGGGCGACGCGCGGCTGGTAGTACAGCACCAGTTCCTGCTGCTCCACCGCCAGCCGCAGGCGGTCGCGCTGCAGCACGCGCTCGTGGTGGGCGGCGGCGTAGTCGGTGTCGAACATGTGGAAGCGGTTGCGGCCGTCCTGCTTGGCGCGGTACATGGCCTGGTCGGCGTGGCGCAGCAGGGCTTCGGCGTCGTCATCGTCGAGGGGATAGAGGGTGACGCCGATGCTGGTCGAGATTTGCGCCATGCGACCCGACAGGTCATAGGGCGCTGCCACCGTGCGCAGCACGCGTTCCACGGCGGTTTCGAGTTCGTCGACGTCCTTGACGTCGGCGAGCAGCAGCACGAACTCGTCGCCGCCGAGGCGGGCCACGGTATCGCCGGAGCGCACCGTTTCGTTCAGGCGCCGCGCGACTTCACGCAGCAGCGCATCGCCGGCGGCATGGCCGAGCGTGTCATTGACGGCCTTGAAGCCGTCGAGATCGAGGAAGCAGATCGCCAGCAGCTTGTCGCGCCGCTGTGCCTGCGACAGCGCCTGGGTGAGGCGGTCGGCGAGCAGGCCGCGGTTGGGCAGGCCGGTCAGGCTGTCGAAGCTGGCGATCTTCTCGAGATGGGCCTGGGCATCCTTGAGCGAGGTGATGTCGCTGAAGGTGCCGACGAAGTTGCTGATCTGTCCCTGCTTGTCCTTGACGCTGGAGATCTGCAGAATTTCGGCGATGATGCGGCCGTCGCGGGTGCGGTTCCAGACCTCGCCGCTCCAGCGGCCGTGCTCGAGCAGATGCGCCCACATGTCGCGGTAGAACTGGACATCGTGGCGGCCCGACTTCATCAGGTTCATGGTCTGGCCGATGGCCTCGTCGCGCGAGTAGCCGGTGAGATGGGTGAAGCTCGGACTGATGTCGATGATGCGGCCGAGCGGATCGGTGATGACGATGCCCTCGAGCGCGTTCTGGAAGACGCTCGAGGACAGCCGGATGCGTTCGGCGATGCCCGAACGGTACATGGACATGCCGGCCAGCGAGGCATGGATGTGCAACAGCGGCCGTGCCGCCGGTGGCAGCGTGGCGGCGCCCGGCAGCAGCACCAACTGGCCGATCACCTGTTCGCGTGTGCCGCGGATCGTCTCGGTCAGCACGATGGTGTTGCCGGGGGCCAGTGCGGCGCCAAAGGCGGCGAGGTCGTCGTCCTTGCCGGCGGGGAACGGCGTGTCGCTCCAGCGCTGGCGCAGCGCCTCGTCGAGGTTGTCCGCCGCGGCCAGGCGGCAGGTGTCGCCCTCGCGCACGAAGATGGCTACGCCGGCGTCGCCGAACTCGATCCGGCACATCTGCGCGATGGTCCGGAGAATCTGCGGCAGGGCGACTTCTTCCGCCAGCAGGTCGAGCACCCGGTTCTCGTTGGCGAGCTGGCGTTCCGCGCGGTGGCGGTTCTCGACTTCGATGCCGAGGGCTTCGCTGCGCTCGGCGACCAGCACCATCTGGTCGGAGATGCTGCGGTTGAGGCGGGCGAAGCGCTGCATGAAATAGCCGAGCACGGCGAGGATGGCGAGCAGCACGGCCATGATCTGGCGGTCGTATTTGCGCGCGATGTCGGCGAGGCTGAACTTCTCGGGCGTGTCGTAGGGCGGCGCCCGCAGCGCCTTCATCATGTCATGCACGGCGTTGTAGGACAGCGGCACCGCCCAGCCATGGTAGCCGCCGGCCCTGGCGACATCGCCGCCGAAGGGCAGGCTGAGCAGCGCGACGGTGACGCGGTTGGCCAGCTGCTCGTCGACGTGGGGCAGGGTGGCGAAGGCCCATTCCGGGTAGAGCGCGGTCGACAGCATGAAGGGATAGCGCGGATTCTGCTTGAGGCCGATGCCGCGGAAGTCTTCAAGCCGGATCTTGCCGGCGGCGGCGAGCGATTCGAGCAGCCCGGCGCGGACGAAGCCGCCATCGGCCTGGCCCAGCCGAACAGCCTCGACCACCTTGTCCTGCGGCTGACCGACGAAGACTGCCGTGTAATCCTCGGGAGGGATGCCCGCCGCCATCAGTTCGAAGGCCTGCATCTGGTAGGCGCCGAAGCCGCTCTTCGCCACGCCGGCGAGGCGGCGGCCCTTGAGGTCGCTCAGGTTCTTCAGGTCGGTGCGGTCGGCGCGGGTGAATATCAGGCCGCCGAACTCCTTCAGCGGCTGCCCCTTGTGGCTCAGCAGCAGGGTCGCGTTGCGCGTGACCTGGTGGCGTGCCTCGAGGACGATGTAGTTCTCGGGGTTGGTCAGGATGAAATCGACGCGGCGCTGGGCTACCGCATCCTCGACCTCGTCAATTTGCAGGGGCAGCAGGCGGAACTTGCTGCCGGGCAGCGACCGCGTCAGGTAATCGATCGTCGGCTGCCAGGTCTTCGAGGCCGTGTCCTTGCCGCGGTAGGCGAAAACGCCGATGGTGAATTGGGAATCGGGTTCGGCGGCCTGGATGTGCCCGGCCGCCTGCAGCAGCCAGATGAAGGCGAACAGCGGTAACAGCAGCAGGGAGCGCCAGGGTGACGAGCGATCAGGCCAGGCGGGGCGAGGCCCGACCTCTACTGGGTGCTGCACGGAGCTCCCTTTCTTTGTGGTTTTCGGTCGATTCTAGCTGAAATCTGGCTGTGCTCTCGGCGCTGCCCGGCGCTAAGATTGCCATTCTGCCGGAGATAAACATGACTACCCCCACGCTCACTTCATTCGCTGCCCCCAAGGGGGCTCCGTCTTCCTCGGGACGGCCCTTCGAAAGACGGCCATGAAACTCGACTAACCTGCTGCCGGACCTCGCCGCGCGCATCGCGACCATCCGCCGCGACATCCATGCCCACCCGGAACTGGCTTTTCACGAGAAGCGCACCGCCGATGTCGTCGCCGCCCAGCTCGAGGCCGTCGGCATCGAGGTGCATCGCGGCCTGGCCCGCACCGGCGTGGTCGCCAGGCTGACCTGCGGCAGCGGCACCCGCGCCATCGGCCTGCGCGCCGACATGGACGCGCTGCCGCTGGCCGAACTCAACGGCTTTCCGCACCGCTCGAAACACGAGGGGAAGATGCATGCCTGCGGCCACGACGGCCACACGGCGATGCTGCTCGGCGCGGCCGAGGCGCTGGTGGCTTTGCGCGACCAGGGCGGCTTCGATGGCACCGTCTACCTCATCTTCCAGCCGGCCGAGGAGCACGAGGGCGGCGGCAAGCACATGGTGGAGGAAGGCCTGTTCGAAAAATTCCCGATGGAAATGGTGTTCGGCCTGCACAACTGGCCGGGACTGGCGGCGGGCAGCTTCGCCGTGATGGAAGGGCCGGTGATGGCCGGCGCCGATCGTTTCGAAATCACCGTCAACGGCCGCGGCGGCCATGCCGCCATGCCCCACCAGGGCACCGACACGGTGCTGGCCGGTGCCGCCCTGGTGCAGGCGCTGCAGACCCTGGTCAGCCGCAGCGTCGACCCGCTGGAGCCCGCGGTGGTCAGCGTCACCCGCTTCCATGCCGGCCATGCCGACAACGTGCTGCCGGAACAGGCTGTGCTCGGCGGCACGGTGCGGACCTTCCGCCCCGAACTGCAGGACGCGCTGGAAGAAGGCATGCGCCGCATCTGCCACGGCATCGAGACGACCCATCGCGTGCAGGTGAGCCTCAAGTACGAGCGTGGCTACCCGCCGACCATCAACGCGCCCGATCCGACCTTCATCTGTCGCGAGGTGGCGCGGCAGGTGGCGGGCGGCGATGGGTTGCATCGCGCACCTCAAACCGAGCATGGGCGCCGAGGACTTCGCCTACCTGTCGCAGGTGGTGCCGGGCTGCTACGTCTGGCTCGGCAACGGCCCCGGGCGAGGGCGGCTGCATGTTGCACAGCCCGCACTACGATTTCAACGACGACATCATCGCCACCGGCATCCGCTACTGGGTGCGCCTCGTCGAAAAGGTGTTGCCTCCGGCTAAAGGCTGAGGATTCCGCCCGGGCAGGATTTCGAGCGGGCGAGCCGGGTCACCGTCGGCAGCAGGTTGAGGCCGGTCTCGCGCTTGAGGGCCAGCGCGTTTTCCCTGAGTTCTTCCAGCGGCAGGTGCAGCG
Organism: uncultured beta proteobacterium; assembly: GCA_963709555.1. Lineage (GTDB taxonomy): Bacteria > Pseudomonadota > Gammaproteobacteria > Burkholderiales > Rhodocyclaceae > Sulfurisoma. The sequence continues at coordinate 653,283 of CAVPWR010000008.1, forward strand.
GTTCGCCACTGGCGGCGAAGGCGACTGCGTTGCCGCTGTCGCAGGAGGGAAAGGCCAGGGCGCGGTCGTCGAAGGCATCGCGCAAACGCGTCACCGAGTCGCGGAAATCGCGACGCTTCGACAGCAGGTTGGTGACCAGCAGGCCTTGGTCGGAAAGCCGCGCGCGGGCGGCGGCGTAGAAGGGCAGGGTGTCGAGCATGCCGGTGCGGGCGTCCTCGTCGTAGCCATCGACGAGGATCAGGTCCTAGCGCTTCTTCGCATTTGCCACGAACTCTGCGCCCTCGGCGATGACGATGTTGAAGCGGGCATCCTCCTCCGGCAGCTTGAAATATTGCCGCGCGGCGGCGACCACAGCCGGCTCGATCTCGGCCACGGTGATGACGCGCGGCGGGGCGATGTCGATGCAGGAACTTGGTCAGCGAGCCGGCGCCGAGCCCGATCAGCAGGGCATTGCGCGGCCAGTCCGGCTCGGGGTGCAGCAGCAGGCAGGCCATCATCTCGCGGGTATAGTCGAGCTCCAGCGCCCACGGCCGCGCGACGCGCATCGCGCCCTGCACCCAGTCCGAGCTGAAGTGCAGGTAGCGGACGCCCGCTTCCTCGCTGATCTGGATATCGACGCTCAATGCAGGGTGCGCGGCGGTGCGGGCAGTTCGCCGAACAGGTGCTCGAGCACCTCCCGGCCGAAGCGGTATTCGTGGTTGCAGATGTCGTCGTGGATGGAGATGGCGCCGGTGTCGGCGAGCGCCGCCTCGACCTCGTCGCGGCCCAGCGTGCGCAGCATGTCGATGACCTTTTCCTCGTCGCGCGGGCAGTGGTAGCTGACCGGCAGCGGGTCGAACAGGCGCACCGTTTCTTCGGGAAAGACCCGCGTCAGCAGCGTCTCGGGCGGCAGCGCCAGTTCATCCGACTTGAGCGTCGCGGCGAGATGCTGGATGCGGTTCCAGCCGTCCGGGTCGCGCTTGTCCGCGTCGGGCAGCTTCTGCAGCAACAGGGCGCAGGCGTGCTGCTCGTCGGCAGCCAGCCACAATCGCGCCGGCGCCTGCTCGGACTGGGCGAGGTAGTGCTCGAAGATCGCGGCGAGACTGTCGCCTTCGAGCGGCACGTAGCTCTGGTAGGGATGCTCGGTGGCGACGTTGGTCTGCAGGGTGAGAATCAGTTGGCCCGCGCCGAGCAGGTCCCTGTCGGAAAAAGTCGGCTCCAGCGGTACGGCTTCCGCGGTTTTGGCCAGGCCGCGCAGCCGCAGCTGTTCGTCGCACTCCATCACCAGCAGGCGCACCGCGCCCTTGCCGCGCAGATGGAAAGAGAGCCGTCCCTGCTGCTTCAGGTTGCAGCCGATGATGGCGGTGACGGCGGCGAGCTCGCCGAGGAGCCGCCGCACCGGCGGCTCGTAGTCGCGCACGGCCTGCAGCTGGTGCCAGGCCGGGCCGAGCTGCACCAGCGCGCCGCGGATGTCGAGGTCGTCGAAGAGGAAGCGGTGTACGGTGTCCACTATTTGACGAAGCTGCCGAAGGTGACCGGATCGAAGCCGACCAGCAGCTGGCCGCTGTCGGTCTCGACCACGGGGCGCTTGATGAGGCTGGGGAATTCCACCATCAGTGCGATGGCCTTGCTCTGCGTCTGGATGTCCTGCTGCTCGGGCGTGAGCTTGCGGTAAGTGGTGCCCTTGGTGTTGACCAGCGTCTTCCAGCCGATGGCCTGGCACCACAGCACGAGGCGGTCGCGCGGTACGCCGAGCTTCTTGTAATCGTGGAATTCATGGGCGACGCCGTGCTCTTCGCACCAGGCGAAGGCCTTCTTCATGCTGTCGCAGTTTTTGATGCCGTAGATCCTGACCATGGCCATGCTCCGCAAAGGGGGCGAATCATACCGCGCCGCCGCGCCGGCGCCAGCGCGTGGCCCAGATGAGTCCCCCCGTGCCCAGGGTGCCGAAGGCGAGGAACCAGGCCAAGTGGCTGGTATTGCCGCCGGCCAGATCGAGCGTGGCGCCGAACACCAGTGGCGCGACGAAGCCGGCGCCGAAACCGAGCATCGAATACAAGGCCATCGCGGCGCCGCGTTGCGAGGGCGGCGTCGCCGCCACCAGCCCGGCGGTGAGGGCGGCCGAATCGGCCATCACCGCGATGAAATGCAGCGACAGCGCGGCCAGCATCAGGCCCCAGGGGAGAGCGGCCGATGCCCCGGCGAGCCAGCAGAGCACGCCCGAGACGGCCATGATGCCGCCGATCCAGCGCAGGCGGCCGATCTTCCCGGCGGCCTCGTTGCCGAGGATGCTGGCCGGAAGGCCGAGCAGGTTGATCAGCGCTGCCGCTTCGGTGGGGGAAATCCAGGGCTGCGCCTGCGACGCGGCATAGGCGAAGGCGATGAAGGCGACCATCCAGGAACGCAGGCCGAACAGTTCCCAGCAGTGCACCGCGTAGCCGACGATGTAGCTGCGAATCTCGCGCAGCGCCAGCACGGGGCCGAAGCGCGGCCACCACGGGGCGTGGCGGGCGCCCTCGTGACGATGGGGCGCGAGGCCGAGGAAGACGATCAGTGCAGCCAGCGTCGGGCCGGCAGCGAGCAGGGCGATCGCTACCTGCCACGACAGCCGCTGGCCGAGCGTGCCGGCCGCCAGCAGCGAGAGCGTGGTGCCGATGCCGAAGGTGGCTGTGTAGAAGGCGATGTAGCGCGACTGGCGCGGCCCTTCGACGCGATCGGTGAGCGCCTTGAGGCCCGGCATGTAGGTGCCGGCCAGCCCCGCGCCGGCCAGCGCTTGCAGCAGCGCGCCGGTCACCGCGCCATGGGCGGCCAGGCCGAAGGCGGCGGTGCCGAGCGCGGCCAGAGCAGGCAGGAAGCGATGAAGACGACGCGGGCGTCGATGCGGTCGGTGATGCCGGAGAGGAAAGGCACCGCGACCATGTAGCCGAAGAAGAAGGCACCGCCGACGGCGCCGGCCGCCGCTTCGCTCATCTGCCATTCGCTGCGCAGCGTCGGCAGGAAGGCCGGGTAGGCGGCGAAGCCGGCCATGCTCAGCGCCTCGGCGAGGCAGAGCAGGAAGACGATGCGGCCGGCGTGGCGGGGTTCTGCGGACATGGCGGGCTGGGCGCGGGACGAACGGGCATAATGGCACAGTCATCCCACTGGAATGCCATGACCGCACCGACGCGCCGCGAAGCCCAGCAGCGGGCCGACGACATCCGCACCTTCCGCGAGGAACTCGCGCGCCTCGAGAGCGAGGGCGTGCTGTGTCTCGAGGTCGGACAGCGCGCGGCGCTGCAGGCCCACCACGACGGCCTGCTGGCGGGCTACGCCGAGCGCTACGACATCGACCGCGACCGCCAGGCCAAGCAGCTGTCGCTGGGCATGCGCATCGCTTCCTTCCTCGGCGCGCTGGCGCTGGCGGCCAGCGTGTTCTTCCTCTTCTACCAGTTCTGGGGCCATTTCCCGGAAGACGCGCAGGTCGCCATCCTCGCCGGCGCCGCGCTGGCCAGCCTCGGCCTGACGATCTGGGTGCAGGGGCGCGATCCGAGCGCTTATTTCACCAAGCTGGCGGCGCTGGTGGCCTTCGCCTGCTTCGTGCTCAACATCTCCATGCTCGGCCAGATCTGGAACCTCACGCCGACCGACCGCGCGCTGCTGCCGTGGGCGGCGCTGGCCTTCCTCCTCGCCTACGCCTGCGACCTGCGCCTGCTGCTGGCGGCCGGCATCTGCTGCGTCATCGCCTGGGTCTCGGCGCGCGTCGGTGCCTGGAACGGCATCTACTGGCTGCACGCCGGCGAGCGGCCGGAGAATTTCTTCCCCGTCGCCGCGCTGCTGCTGGCGCTGCCCGCTTTCGTGTCGCATGCCCGCTTCAGCGGCTTCGAAGCCATCTACCGCGTCTTCGGCCTGCTCTGCATTTTCGTGCCCATGCTGGTGCTCGGCCACTGGGGTTACGGCAGCCACCTCGACTTCGCTCCGGCGGCCATCGAGGGCGGCTACCAGCTGGCCGGCTTCGCCGCCAGTGCGCTGGTCATCTGGCTCGGCGCGCGGCGCGACTGGGCGGAGACGGTCAACACCGGCATCGTCTTCTTCGTCATCTTCCTCTACACCAAGTTCTTCGACTGGTGGTGGCGCATCATGCCCAAGTACCTGTTCTTCCTGGTGCTGGGGCTTGCCGCCGTCCTCATCCTGCTGGCACTGCGGCGCCTGCGCGGGGCGATGCGCGCGCAGCGCGAAGGGGAGGAAACATGAAGGCGTGGTCGCGCGGCCGCACGCTGGCGGCAGGCGTGTTCCTGATCGTGCTGACCAATGCCGTGGCGCTCGGCGGCGTCTGGTGGAATCGCGAGGGAGAACCGGAAAGCCTTCTGCTCCTCAACGAGCGCGAGCTCATGCTGCCCTACCGCGGCTATCGCATGGCCGAGAACAGCGGCCTGCAGCTGCGGCTCGGCTGGCGCGTGATCGAGCGCGAGGGCGGCGAGGTCTATTCCGGTTATGCCGCCAGCGGCGGCGTGCCCGAGTGGCTCGATGCCGAGCGCATGGCGGCGCTGGGCTTCGACAGCCGCGACGCCGGCGACGCCAGTGACTCGGTGCAGCGCCGCTACGACCGCCAGCAGCCGCGCGAGGCGCTGCTGGTGCTGGAACTGGCCGGCCCGGCCTGGCAGCAGGCGCTGGAGCGGGCGCGGGAAAACGCCGCGCGCCACGAGGCCGCCGCCGCCGTCAATGCCGACAGCAAGGAATTCGCCAACCGCGCCAAGGGTGCGCGGGAGGCCCTGCAACGCGAGGAGAAGGCGAACAGCCGCCTCTTCGCCATCGACGCCGGCCGCGACCTCGCCGCCCTGCGCGCCAGGTATCCCGACCGCACGCGCTACATGATCGTCAAGGGCACGGTGCGGGCGCGCCTGGTCAACCGCGACAGGAAGTGGCTGCTGTCCGGCTACATCGGCGATGTCAGCGTCAGCCAGATCAACGTGCCCTTCGCCCTGCGCCCGGTGCTGGAACGGCTGTCGGCGCGGCCCGCGGCCAGGGTCGGGGAAGGCGAGCCGCGCTACGAGGCCCGCCTCGCCGTCGGCCGGCGGCTGGAACCCTGGATCGCAACGCTGACCTCGCTGCCGGTCGCGCGCTGACATTGACGTGAGGACGAAGGTACGCCGTCGTGCCGGCCGGCCATGGCCGGGTGTGGCTTAACGACATAATCGGCAAGGACAAGCTGTGCAGGAACCGCAACCACTCACCCCTTTCGCGTTGAAGGACACCTTCGGACCGGGCGGAAATTTTCTTCTGTTTCTGGCGCGGATGATGGCAATCGGCGGCGGCATCATTTTCGTCGGCCTGGTGATCATGTCGGTCATTTCCATCGTCGGGCGCAAGACCGTCGGCTTCGTCGTGCCCGGCGACGTCGAAGTGTTGCAGATGCTCGCCGCGTCCGCCTCGGCCTCCTTCTTTCCCTACTGCCACCTGCTGCACGGCGACGTCAAGGTCGATTTCTTCACCCATAAGCTGCCGCAGACGACGCTCTGGCGCATGGACGCCTTCGGCTCGCTGCTGGTCGGCCTGTTCGGCGCGCTGATCGCCTGGCGCTCCTGGGAGGGCGCGATATCGGTGAAGGACGCCGGCGAAACCTCGATGATCCTGGCCTGGCCGGTGTGGATTCCGCAGGCCCTCATGGTGCCGGGTTTCGCGCTGCTCGGGCATCGCCGGCTTGTACATGTTCGTGCATCAGCTGCGCATGGCGGCCGATGTGAATATGGGACGGCCATGAGCGGCATCGACGAGCGGATTCGTGCATATTCGGCATCCTCATGGCGCTGCTGGTCGTGCGCATTCCCATCGGCATCGCCATGTTCATGGTCGGCGCCGGCGGCTATCTTTATCTCGTCGGCGACACTTTGCCGCTGCTCAATTCACTGAAGAACCTGGCCTATGCCCGGCTCTCGAACTACGACCTGGTGGTGATCCCGCTGTTCCTGCTGATGGGCCAGTTCGCCACCCACGGCGGGCTGTCGAAGGCCCTGTTCCGCTTCGTCTCGGCCTTCCTCGGCCACCGCAAGGGCGGCGTCGCCATCGCGGCCATCGGCGCCTGCGCCGGTTTCGGCGCCATCTGCGGCTCTTCGCTGGCCACCGCCGCGACCATGGGCCAGGTCGCGCTGCCCGAGCTGAAGCGCTACGGCTACTCCGGCGCGCTGTCCACGGGCGCGCTGGCGGCCGGCGGCACGCTGGGCATCATGATTCCGCCATCGGTGCCGCTGGTGATCTACGCCATCCTGACGCAGGAGTCGATCGGCAAGCTGTTCATGGCCGCCGTGCTGCCCGGCATCATCGCCATGATCGGCTACATGATCGTGGTCAGCATCATCGTCCGCATCGACCCGGCCGCCGGCCCCGCCGGTCCGGCGAGCAGTTGGGGGGAGAAGCTGACCAGCCTGATCACCGTGCTGCCGGTGCTGCTGGTGTTCGTCGTGGTCATCGTCGGCATCTACGGCGGCTGGGCCAACCCGACCGAGGCCGCGGCCATCGGCGCCGCCGCCTGCGGCATCCTCGCCGTGATCACCGGCGGCATGCGCCTCGAGGGCCTGATGGAGAGCCTGGTCGGCACCGCCCAGGCCACGGCCATGATCTTCCTCGTGCTGCTCGGCGCCGACATGCTCAACACCGCCCTGGCGCTGTCGCAGATGCCCGCCGAGCTGGCCGCCTGGGTCCAGAACAGCGGCATGTCGCCGCTGCTGGTGATGGTGATGATCCTCTTCATCTACGTGCTGCTGGGCTGCGTGATGGATTCGCTGGCGATGATCCTGCTCACCATCCCGATCTTCTATCCGGTGGTGATGGGGCTCGACTTCTGGGGCATGTCGCAGGTCGACAAGTCCATCTGGTTCGGCATCCTGGCGCTGATGGTGGTGGAGATCGGCCTGGTGCACCCGCCGGTCGGCATGAACGTCTACATCATCAACCGGCTGGCCAGGGATGTGCCGCTGGTGGAGACCTTCAAGGGCGTCATTCCCTTCCTGATTTCGGATTTCATCCGCATCGCCCTGCTGCTGTTCTTCCCGGCGATATCGCTGTATCTGGTGCACACCTTCCAGCGCTGAGCGTGGAGGTGCGCGGGACGCCGCCGAATGGATTCACGCCGGCAGTGCGGCCCGCCCTGCCTAGTTCGGCTTGGGTTTCTTGTCCGGCCGGTGCAGTTGCACGACGCTGCTCTTCTGCGGCTCGTCGGTGTAGTAGGGCTTCTCGTTGCGGTTCATCCCGGCTTCTTCGGCCAGTTCCTTCTCGCGCTCGGAGATCAGGCCGAACAGGTCGCGGATGTCGTGGATGGTGCCTTCGCTGAGCGGAGACGCCTGGCCCGGTGCGGGCGTCGCGTCCTTGACGATGTTGGCCAGCACCTTGCGCAGCACGCGCAGGATGCGTTGTTCCTTGGACAGGTTCTCCAGATCTTCTTGTTGCATTATGGTTGTTCTCCGTAGTGGGGTGCGGGGATGATATTAACCCTTCAGGCGGGCGAAGGCCGCGGCCATGGCGCCGGCCGCCTCGGGCTCGCGGCGCGGGGCGGGGCTGGCGTGGTGCTGCGGCTTGCGGTTTGCCGTCCCGCCAGCGCCGACTTTTCCACCGCTGCGCTCCTGTGCGTCCTGCGGCTTGCGCGGCACGGCCTCGTCGCTCAGCCGCATGGTCAGCGCGATGCGCTTCCGCGCGATGTCGACCTCGAGCACCTTGACCTTGACCACGTCGCCGGCCTTGACCACGCTGTGCGGGTCCTTGACGAACTTGTCGGCCAGCGCCGAGACATGGACGAGTCCGTCCTGGTGCACGCCGATGTCGACGAAGGCGCCGAAGTTGGTGACGTTGGTGACCACGCCTTCGAGGCGCATGCCGGGCTCGAGGTCCTTGAGTTCCTCGACGCCGTCCTTGAACGACGCCGTCTTGAACTCGGGACGCGGGTCGCGGCCCGGCTTTTCCAGTTCCTTCAGGATGTCCTGCACGGTGGGCAGGCCGAAGCGTTCGTCGGCGTACTTCTTCGGGTCGAGCGCGCGCAGGCTGCGGCTGTCGCCGACCACCTCGCGCATGCCCTTGCCGATGTCTTTGAGGATGCGCTCGACCACGGGGTAGGACTCGGGGTGCACGGCCGAGGCATCGAGCGGGTTGTCGCCGCCGGCGATGCGCAGGAAGCCGGCCGCCTGCTCGAAGGTCTTGTCGCCGAGGCGCGGCACTTCCTTCAGCTGCGCCCGCGACTTGAAGGCGCCGTGCTGGTCGCGGAAGGCGACGATGTTGGCGGCGAGCGTCGAGTTGAGGCCGGAGATGCGGGTGAGCAGCGGCACGCTGGCGGTGTTGGCGTCGACGCCGACGGAGTTCACGCAGTCCTCGACCACGGCATCGAGCATCTTCGCCAGGCGCGACTGGTTGACGTCGTGCTGGTACTGGCCGACGCCGATGGACTTGGGATCGATTTTCACCAGCTCGGCCAGCGGGTCCTGCAGGCGGCGGGCGATGGAGACGGCGCCGCGCAGCGTGACGTCGAGGTCGGGGAATTCCCTGGCGGCGAGTTCGGACGCGGAATAGATGGACGCGCCGGCTTCCGAGACGACGATGCGGGTCAGCTTCAGTTCGGGGTGGCGCTGCATCAGGTCGGCGGCGAGCTTGTCGGTCTCGCGGCTGGCGGTGCCGTTGCCGATGGCGATCAGCTCGGCGCCATGCTTGCGTGGCGAGATGGCGCAGCGTCGCCAGCGCGCCTTCCCAGTCGCGGCGCGGCTCGTGCGGGTAGATGGCGATGGTGTCGACCACCTTGCCGGTGGCGTCGATCACCGCGACCTTGACGCCGGTGCGGATGCCCGGGTCGAGGCCGATGGTCACGCGCGGGCCGGCGGGTGCGGCCAGCAGCAGGTCGTGCAGGTTGCGGGCGAAGACGCGGATCGCCTCTTCCTCGGAGCGCTCGCGCAGGGCGTTCATCAACTCCAGTTCGAGGTGCAGCGACAGCTTGACCATCCAGGCCCAGCGCGCGGTCTCCAGCAGCCAGCGATCGGCGGCGCGGCCCTGGTCGCGAATGCCGAAGCGTGCCGCCACCATGCCTTCGCAGGTCGGTGCGCGCGGCGGGTCTTCCAGTTCGGGTGCGGTCTTGATGGCGAGGCGCAGCATGCCTTCGTTGCGGCCGCGCAGCAGCGCCAGCGCGCGGTGCGAGGGGATGGCCCCGATGGCTTCGCGGAAGTCGAACCAGTCGCGGAACTTGGCGCCTTCGGTTTCCTTGCCCGCGACCACGGCGGAGACGATCAGCGCGTTGTCGTTGAGGTAGGCGCGCAGTTTCTCGAGCAGGGTGGCGTCCTCGCTAAAGCGCTCCATCAGGATCTGCCTGGCGCCGTCGAGCGCGGCCTTGACGTCGGGCACGTGCTGCTCGGGTGGTTCGCTGGCGGTGTTCACGTACTTGGCCGCCTCAAGCTCGGGGCTCAGCGTCGGGTCGCCGAACAGCGCGTCGGCCAGCGGCTCGAGCCCGGCCTCGCGCGCCATCTGCGCCTTGGTGCGGCGCTTGGGCTTGTAGGGCAGGTAGAGGTCCTCGAGGCGCTGCTTGGTGTCGGCGCCCTCGACCTCGGTCCGGAGTTCCGGCGTGAGCTTGCCCTGCTCGTCGATGGAGGCGAGCACGGCGGCGCGACGTTCTTCGAGTTCGCGCAGGTAGCCCAGGCGCTCTTCGAGGTTGCGCAGCTGGGTGTCGTCGAGCTCACCGGTGACTTCCTTGCGGTAGCGGGCGATGAAGGGGACGCGTGGCGCCCTCGTCGAGCAGCTGGACGGTGGCGGTGACCTGCTGGGGACGGATGCCGAGTTCCTCGGCGATGCGATGTTCGATGGGTGGCAGCATGGGGCGGGGCCGAAAAGCGAAGGGGCGCACCATACCGGCGCACCCCGTTCATGACAAGACTTGACTTCGGGCTAGTTGAGCGTGCGCGACAGGGCGACGCGGAATTCGCGCACCAGGTCGTCGAACTGCGGCTGCGCGCCGAGCATGCTGAACAGCGTCAGCATGGTCTTGCGGCCGGCTTCCTCGTTCCATTTCCTGTCGCGGCGGACGATGTCGATCAGCTGCTCGAAGGCGCCGCGATAGTCCGTGGCCGCAGCCAGCGCGTTGGCCAGCTGCAGGCGGGCATCGTGGTCGGCGGGATCGGCGGCGATGCGGGCCTTGAGGGGCTCGACATCGATGCCGCTGCCGGCCGTAGCCAGCTGCAGGCGCGCGCGCAGCGACTCGACGCGAGCCGCGTCGCGAGTGCGTTCCGCCACCACGCCGAGAACCTCCCTTGCCTCGTCGAGGGCGTTGGCTTCGAGGCTCAGCTCGACGAAATCGAGGTAGGAAGTGTCGTTGGTGGGGTCGAGGTTGATGGCGTCGGCCATCAGCTTGCGCGCCCCGGCCAGGTCGCCGCGCTCATGGGCGGCCAGCGCTTCCTGCCGCAGCGGTTCGGCGGGGGAGGGGATCAGGCGCCCGATGAAGTCGCGCACCTGGCCTTCGGGCAGGGCGCCGGTGAATTCGTCGACCATCTCGCCGCCGAAAAATGCCTTGACCGCGGGAATGCCGCGCACGCCGTAGCTCGCGGCGATTTCCTGGTTCTCGTCGGAATTGACCTTGGCGAGGATGAACTTGCCGCCGTACTCGGCCGCCAGTTTCTCCAGGACGGGCTTGAGGATCTGGCACGGTTGGCACCAGGGCGCCCAGAAATCGACGATGACCGGAACGGTCTGCGAGGCAGCGAGCACCTTTTCGTTGAAGTCGGCAACCGTGACATCGTAGGAATGATCAGCCATCGAAATTCTCCATTGTTAACTGCTGGTATATGCGGCCCGGATGCCCGGAATCAAGGCAGGCGGGCGCTGTCGATGTCGGCACGGTTGCGCTCGTCAACATAGAGCTGAACCGCTGCGTCCCCGGGGTTGGCGAAGCAGCTGACGATGACGTTGCTCACCGGCGCCGCCTTCGCCAGCACCTCGACGGCGCAGCGGCCGTAGGCGGACTCGATGGTGGCGAGCAGGTTGCGGGCATAGGGGCTGGCCAAGGGGCCGTCGAGGATCAGGTTGGCCAGCATGACGCCGCCGGGCTTGAGCGCGGAACGGGTGTCGCGCCAGAACTCGCGCGTCACCAGGTGGCCGGGGATCGAGGTGCGGGCGCTGTACACATCCACCACCACGGCGTCGTAGCGCTTCCGGGTTTCGACCACGAAGCGGCGGGCGTCGGCGACGACGAACTCGCCCGCCGCCTTCTCGCGCAGGAAGTCGCGCTCGGCGATGGCGCGGATGGCGGGGTCGATGTCGACATAGGTGTAGCGGTTGGCCGGCTCGCGGTGGGACAGGGTGAAGCCGCCGGCGCCCAGCACCAGGATGTCGCGGTCCCTGAAGCCGAGGTCGTCGAGCAGGATGCGGCGCAGGTGCTCGACGTAGCGCGCGTAGGCCGGCGGGTTCGCGCTGTCCATCAGCGAGGCGGTCTGGTTGTTCACGTTGAAGGCCCGCGGCGTCACCATGCCGCTGCGGCTGACTTCCTCCACGGCATAGTCGGCATAGGCGGTGTCGGCGCGCTGGCGATCGCCGAGGTTGGCGACCAGGGCCATCGCCGCCACTCCGGTGAGCAGGGCCGTCGCCAGCGGTCGCGGGCGCTCGACCAGCACGGCGCCGGCGACCAGCAGCAGCGTGCCCAGCAGCACGGCCGACCAGACGCCGAACAGCTGCATCATGCCCAGGCTGAGCGTGACCGAGCCGAGGAAGCTGCCCAGCGTGGACCAGTAGAGCGCGCGTCCCGCCGCCTCGCCGCTGCGCTGGGCGCGCATCAGGTTGGTGAGAATGGGCACCGTCTGGCCGAGCAGCCAGGCAACCGGGCACAGCACGCCGCCGATGAAGACGAGGTAGGCGAACCACACCGGCGCGCCGGCGAAGATGGCATCGACGCCGCTGCCCGAGAGGCCGGCGCCGATCAGCGCGGCCGAGATCAGGAAGTTGCGCGCCACCACGGCGCGGAAATGCGTGGCGACGCGGCTGCCCGAGTGGTAGCCCAGCGCCAGCGCCAGCAGGAAGAAGCCGATGGTCGGTGCGGTGACGACGATGGAGCTGCCGACGTGCGGAATCAGCCGGCGCAGGGCGATGACTTCGGCACCGAGGGAACAGTAGCCTTCGATGAAGACGATGGCGAACAGGAGGCGTGGCGACATGGCGGGACGGGGTTGCGGGTGGGGCACTTTACCGCAGTGCGGCGGATATAATTTCGCTCTGCCTCCCTCCCGACATCGATCCCCGCCATGTCCCAGATCCTCAAGCTTCGCGGTACGGCCGCCTTTTCCGCTTCCCGTCTCGCCCGTCTGCAGGAGCAGGCCGGGACCGGCCTGACGGCCGAGCACTGGTATTTCGTCGAGACCGACGGAACGCTGAGCGGCGAGGAACTGGCGCGGCTCAAGGAACTGCTCGGCATTCCCGCGACGCTGCCGGCGGAAGCCACGGGGACGCTGATCCTGGTCACGCCGCGGCTCGGCACCATCTCGCCCTGGGCCTCGAAGGCGACCGACATCGCCCACAACTGCGGCTTCGCTGCGATCAAGCGCATCGAGCGCGGCGTCGCCTATCATGCGGCCCGCAAGGTGGAAAAGTCGGCGCTGGCGACACGCCTCCACGACCGCATGACCGAGTCGGTGCTCGATTCCATCGATGCCGCCGAGGCGCTTTTCCACCACGTCGCTCCCCAGCCGCTGACCACGGTCAACATCCTGGCCGGCGGCCGTGCCGCGCTGGTCAAGGCCAATTCCGAGCTCGGCCTGGCGCTGTCCGAGGACGAGATCGACTACCTGGTCGAGAACTTCACCAAAGCCGGCCGCAACCCGACCGACGTCGAGCTGATGATGTTCGCCCAGGCCAATTCCGAGCACTGCCGCCACAAGATCTTCAACGCCTCGTGGACCGTCGATGGCGCAGACCAGCCGCTGTCGCTGTTCGGCATGATCCGCGAAACACACAAGGCCCATCCCGAGGGCACAGTGGTGGCCTATTCGGACAATGCTTCGGTCATCGAAGGTGCGCAAATCAAGCGCTTCTACCCGGCCGCCGACGGGCGTTACGCCTATGTCGAGGACACCACGCACATCCTCGCCAAGGTCGAGACGCACAACCACCCGACCGCCATTTCGCCGTTTCCGGGTGCTGCCACCGGCTCGGGCGGCGAAATCCGCGACGAGGGCGCGACCGGGCGCGGTTCCAAGCCCAAGGCAGGCCTCGGCGGCTTCTCGGTCTCCGACCTGAAGATTCCCGGTTACGCCCAGCCGTGGGAGTCCAGCTACGGCAAGCCCGAGCGCATCGCCTCGGCGCTCGACATCATGATCGAGGGCCCGATCGGCGCGGCCGCCTTCAACAACGAATTCGGCAGGCCCAACCTGGCGGGCTACTTCCGCACCTTCGAGCAGGAATTCAATGGCGAGATGCGCGGCTACCACAAGCCGATCATGATCGCCGGCGGCGTCGGCAACATTTCCGACCGTCACGCCTTCAAGGAACAGTTCCCCGCCGGCACCCAGCTGATCCAGCTCGGCGGCCCCGGCATGCTGATCGGGCTCGGTGGTGGCGCGGCGTCGTCGATGACGACGGGCACCAACGCCGCCGACCTCGATTTCGCCTCGGTGCAGCGCGGCAACCCGGAGATGCAGCGGCGGGCGCAGGAAGTCATCGACCGCTGCTGGCAGATGGGCGACGACAACCCCATCCTCGCGATTCATGACGTCGGCGCCGGTGGCATTTCCAATGCCATGCCCGAGCTCGCCAACGACGCCGGCCGCGGCGCCCTGTTCGACCTGCGCGCCGTGCCCAACGAGGAACCGGGCATGGCGCCGCGCGAGATCTGGTGCAACGAGGCGCAGGAACGCTACGTGCTGGCCATCGCGCCGGAACGGCTGGCCGAGTTCGAGGCCCTGTGTGAGCGCGAGCGCTGCCCCCACGCCGTGATCGGCGAGGCGACCGCGGAGCGGCAGCTCATCGTCAAGGACGATCATTTCGGCAACAAGCCCGTGGACATGCCGATGGACGTGCTGCTCGGCAAGCCGCCGCGCATGCATCGCAAGGCCGAGCGCAAGACGGTGACGATGCCCGCGCTCGACCTCGGCAGGATCGACCTCAAGCAGGCCGCCTTCGACGTCATGCGGCTCCCTGCGGTCGCGAGCAAGAGCTTCCTCATCACCATCGGCGACCGCACCGTCGGCGGCTACACCGCGCGCGACCAGTTCGTCGGGCCGTGGCAAACACCGGTGGCCGACGTCGCCGTGACGGCGATGGGCTACGACACCGACCTCGGTGAGTGTTTCGCCATGGGCGAGCGGACGCCGATCGCGCTGCTCGATGCGCCGGCCTCGGGCCGCATGGCAGTGGGCGAGGCGATCACCAACCTTGCCGCGGCGCAGATCGACGACTTGGGCAAGGTCAAGCTTTCCGCCAACTGGATGGCGGCGGCCGGACACGGCAACGAGGATGCGGCGCTGTTCGACACCGTCAAGGCGGTCGGCCTCGAGTTCTGCCCGGCGCTCGGCGTCTCCATCCCGGTCGGCAAGGATTCGCTGTCGATGCGTACCAAGTGGAACGATAACGGCCAGGACAAGATGGTCACGGCCCCCCTGTCGCTGATCGCCACGGCCTTCGCGCCTTGCGCCGACATCCGCGGCACCCTGACGCCGCAGTTGCAGTCGGACAAGCTGGGCCCAGAATACGAAAGCGAACTGATCCTGATCGACCTCGGCCAGGGCAAAAACCGCCTCGGCGGCTCGGCGCTGGCGCAGGTGCATGGCGTCTCCGGTGACGTTCCGCCCGACGTCGACGCCGCGCTGCTCAAGGCCTTCTTCGCCGCGATCCAGAAGCTGCGGCCGCAGATCCTCGCCTACCACGACCGCGCCGACGGCGGCCTCTTCGCCACGGTCTGCGAGATGAGCTTCGCCAGCCATCTCGGCGTCTCGCTCAATCTCGACGCGCTCTGCTACGACCCGCTGATGAACGACGTCGACGGCATCGAGCGCGTGCCGGAACTGCTCGACGGCCGCATGCGCGACCGCATGGTCGCCGCGCTGTTCAACGAGGAACTCGGCGCCGTGATCCAGATTCGCCGCGCCGACCGCACCGCCGTGATGCAGGCGCTGCGCGACGCCGGCCTCGGCGCCTGCTCGCACATCGTCGGCACGCTCAACGAGCACGACGAGATCCGCGTCTGGCGCAACGCAAAGTCGGCGCTGGCGCTACGGCGCGTTGACCTCCAGCGCGCTTGGAGCGAAGTCAGCTACCAGGTCGCGCGGCTGCGTGACGACCCGGCCTGCGCGCAGGAGGAGTTCGATGCGCTGCTCGATGCCGACAATCCCGGCCTGTCGGTGTCCCTTACCTTCGACCCGGCCGTTCCCTTCGTCCCCACCGGTGCGCGGCCCAGAATGGCGATATTGCGAGAGCAGGGCGTCAACGGCGAGGTCGAGATGGCCGCCGCCTTCGACCGCGCCGGCTTCGAAGCCGTCGACGTGCACATGTCCGACCTGATGGCCGGCCGCGTGCATCTGGCCGACTTCAAGGGGCTCGCCGCCTGCGGCGGCTTCTCCTATGGCGACGTGCTCGGCGCCGGCCAGGGCTGGGCCAAGTCCATCCTGTTCCACCCGAAGCTCAAGGACGAGTTCGCCGCCTTCTTCCAGCGCTCCGACACCTTCGCCCTCGGCGTCTGCAACGGCTGCCAGATGATGAGCAACCTGGCTTCCATCATCCCCGGTGCTTCCGCCTGGCCGACCTTCCACCGCAACCGCAGCGAGCAGTTCGAGGCGCGCTTCGCCATGGTGGAGATTCCCCAGTCGCCCTCGATCTTCTTCGCCGGCATGGCCGGTTCGAAGCTGCCGGTGGTCGTCTCCCACGGCGAGGGCCGCGTCGTCTTCGGCGCAACGTCCTGTCCGGAAATCGCCCTGCAATACATCGACAATCGCGGCGCCGCGGCGACTACCTATCCCTTCAACCCCAACGGTTCGCCAGAGGGCGTCGCCGGCGTGTCCACGCAGGACGGCCGCTTCACCATCATGATGCCGCACCCCGAGCGCGTCTTCCGCACGGCGCAGATGTCCTGGCATCCGCCGGGGCAGGGCGAATACAGCCCGTGGATGACCATGTTCCGCAACGCGCGGAAGTGGGTGGGGTAACGGTCGAGTCGCAGTCGTCTTCGGGAAACCGGATTCGACTTTGGAATCGGTAGGGGCCTGCTTCGCCCAGAGGCATCGAGCCGGGCGCTGAATCAGAGTTACCGCCCCGCCCGGCTCAGCATTCCCTGTCGAATCCGCTCGGCTTCGGCACGGAGCGCTTCGTGCCGCGCATGAACCCGTTCCTTCAGTTCGTCGCGCCTTTCCTGTTCGCGCTTCTCGCAAGCACGATATTGGTAACGGTCTGTGGCTGCCTGGATGCAGTTCTCCGCTTCCTGCAGGATGCGGATGCGCTCATGGTGGGACATCGACTCAATCGACTTGAACTCGGCGAACAACTCGCCGCGGAGTCCTTCGGCGCGTGCGTGGTTGGCTGATCGATCGCCTGTGACCGCATGGGCGGTCAGCGTGAATGCGGCCAGTGCGGCGAACAGCATGTGTTGGGCTTTCATGGAAGCCTCCTCGTGATTGCGAGGCCCCCACTTTCGACGGCTTGTGTAAGCGGAGTGCTACAGGCTGGTAGCAGGTTGTAAGTACATGTGAGGATTGTGGGTCAGGCGATTGACCGCGAGCTTTCGCGCTGTTGCGGTCAGTCATCCAATCTGACAACGACTTCCGGTCATCGGCCTAAGCGGCCGATGGCGAACGATGCCGGCTACGACCGCAGCCAGCCAACAACAGTCGCTGGATATTCCGCTCCATACCCGACGTTCAGATCGAGTGTTGCTCCGAAGCGGTCATCGACCGGATGCTGCCCGAGGTTTTGATCTCGTGGTCGGCCACGCAGCGGTTGCAGCCGTTGACCTCGGATTTGCGGGAGGGAGCAGTTCACCAAAAACAGTCGGTCGTTATACGATATGATTACCGCATAAGAAAAGTAGTAATGTTATTTCCGGACTGATAAATCGCCATAGGTGACTCTGTAATGATCGCATTTTTGATTGACGCTGATAACCTCTCAAAGCCAGAATGGATTAAGGAGGCTGTCGAGACACTGGAACGGAATGATGGCTCCATAGCCATTCGTCGCGCATATGGCTGCGGCGAAAAACTGAAGGGGTTGTCAGAGGTGTTGCGTTTGTGGGCCATTCGCCCCATCGTCAATCTGCCCCTTCCGAAAAATACCACCGATATTTCTCTGGCTGTGGATGCGATGGAGTTAGCGTGCCAAACTCCTCGTCCAAAGCAAATCGTCATTGGATCCGGAGATATGGACTTTATTCCGTTGGTTGTCCGGCTTCGGGAGCGGGGCATCAGAGTCGTGTGTGTAAGTGAGTCTAGCAAGTTGGCGCAGGATGCAATACCAGCTTACGACCAGATCATCTATGTTGGAGCGGATCAAGCTGTTAGCCTAGGGGTGGAAACACCCAAATCCATCACAACTTCAGCAGTATCGTCTGCACGCGCAACCCATAAGAAAACTGGAGTGAGCACGCCCGTAGCAAAGGTAGCTGCCCCTAAACCGTCAGCAGCAAAAAATGTTTCCAAGAAGGCCACTAGCACAGCGGCCAAAGCCCCTACAACTTTCAAAGAAATTCTCAAGGCACTACCCAAACTTCGGGACGGACAGTGGATGCACTTATCAGAAGCTGCAAAGATACTCCGCGACAAAAAGCAACTTACAAAAAATGGGGCATCGACGAAGCTGTTTAAACACTTTCCCGAGCACTTTGAACTGAAGCCCGCAACCAAGCCGAATCAAGTCCGATTCATCAAATCGTGAGTGTGAAACCTAAAATGTGCATGTAACAAGAGTTCGGTTACGCTGCACTTGAGAAGCCTGAGCGGCTGCAACGTGGCAATTGTTGTCTTTGGCGTTGAGAAATCCTACTTCAGCAATCAGTCTGAAACGGCCCCTGAACCAAGAAACCACCAGCGCGGCCACCAAGGTCGGCAGTCTGCTGGTTAACGGACGCTCAACCTTGTTCGGGCTGTGACGGCAGCGTGCCCAGAGCAGAAGTAGCCGGGCTGAGAAAGCGGCCCTTCAACGCGGAGGTCACTGGCACTGCGCAGTGTTATAGCGCAGCGGCCATGTGGACTGTCGGTCTGGACTGCTTGAATAGGGCATTAGCGCAGTACCATTTCAACTCTACGGTTTTTGGCCCGTCCGGCTTCGTCGGCATTGCTTGCCACTGGTGCCAACGGACCGATGCCTTCAGCGGTAAGCCGGTCGGCCTTGATGCCATGATCCTTGGTCAATGCGGTGATCACCGAAGCGGCTCGATCGCGCGATAATTTCTGGTTGCGTTCGACAGCCCCCTGCATATCGGTATGGCCGACAATAAAGACTTTCTGACTGGCGTTGGTATTGAGCCACTTTGCCATCTCGGCCAGCGTCGGGGTCGATTCGGTTTTCAGCGTTGCCTTGTCGGTATCAAAGTAAATGCCGTAGAAAACCACCTTGCCCTCGTCGCCCATCGCCTTGGCGATCTGTTCGGACGACACCACGACGGACTGCTCCATCCCCGCGACGCGAATAATCTGGTGTTGAATTGCCCCGCATCCTCCTGAGCCGCTTTCTGAACCACAACCAGCCTTACCCCAAAACTCATCTTTCCCTTTACGCACGTGGTAGTGCACATACTTGGAATTAACAAACAGCACCTCGCCTTTTGCCTGATGTACGGCATTTTCATAGTTGCGGACAATTTCCAATATGCCGGGTTGTAGACCTTTGGCGTCCTTTTCAACGGGATCGAGGTAATACCAGTGTTCGCCCTCGACCTTGAAGGACTTACTGCCGGATTTTGAGTCGCCAGCTTTTTTCCATCGTTCAAGGTTGAGATCCTTGAAACGCGCCTGATCACAATTACCCATCACTTCGCCTGCAAAACGGTTGAATACCGGGTTGGGTTCGCATTTAGGATTGTCTTTTCGCGCTTGCGCCAATGCACTAACGGTAAAAGCCAACATAGCGCTGGTTAACATTAAGCTGCTCAGATATTTCATCGATCTCTCCATTTATTGATGAGGCATGTGAGGGAAGTTTTGTTATGGGGCGACAGCTATGCACTATAACTCCGGCGCGTGGTGCATTAATCTGGGTCGTACATCACCCCCAATATCAAACAAGTCGCGCGTCCGCAATGGAGAGGTAATCCGAGTGGCGGCTGATGGCCGAGTCCCGAAGTACGGTTCGACGTGTCCAATGGCCGTTAACCGCAGTATTGCCGACCCACAACCAGGAAACTCCAATCCACATTCTGAGTGGCTGCTTCCGATTTCTCGGCCGGCTCAGCAAGGGTCCGCTTCCATTTTCCTCGACTGACGGCAGTGGGGCGTGAGCCGCCTCTGGTGGCCAGGTGATCCACCGACCGTATAGGCCGATGACCGGAAGCTGACGGCCACGTTGGCGACGGTCTCTTTAGGGTCGGAAAGCGACAAAAGACACACCTACACCTGCTCTCAGTGCGGAGAGCAGTCCTCTCGCTGGGTGGTGCGAGGTCAAAAGCTGGAACAGAAGCCCGCCGGGCATAGCGCTCGGCAAGGCGCTAACGCAAGTCCCTGATTACTTTACCGGCTTGGGTTGCGGCTTCTTGCCCTTTGATTCTTTCCTCTTGTCTTTGCTTCCCATGATGCTCACTCCTCAGTTGGTCGTGCTGAGATCATTCTGCTGCAAGGGTAATCATAGTATTGGTGACGTGAGCATGCAATTGGGCGACCGGCTGTAGCGAACTACTGCGCCGCGGCAGCGACTCCGGGAGCTGAAACGTTGGCCACCGCTGCGCGGGGCAACGCCGACTCGGTCAGGGCCCAGCCGGCGCGTTCGAACTCCTGGCGCGCACGGGCGCTGGCCTTGCCGGAAATGAGCAGCGTGCGTTGCGGCGCCAGAAGGTCCGGCCGGCCAGCCAGTTCGGCCGCCGCGGCGTTCCAGGACAGGTAGTCCACGCTGATGGCAGCGACCAACTTGCCGTCGGCGAGGTTGCTGATGGTGACGCCGTTCTGGAAGCGCAGATTCCTGATCGGTTCGGCCGACTGATGATGGCCGGCCAGCAGGTTCAGGGTCTCGATCAGGCCGCGCAGCCGCGCTTCGCCCGGCAGTCGCGTGGCCAGGTCCACGGCATCGGCGCGGCCCGTCGTGCCTTCCAGCTTCTCCAGTGCGGCCACCAGCGCGGTCTGCAGCGTCGGCGTGAGCCAGGGGTTGCGGAACAGGTCGCGCACGACGCGTCCCTCGATCCCCATGGCGGCGAGCCGCTTCTCGAGCCGCACCTGGATGTCCTCGGGCGAGAGATCCCAGACGGCGTCGCGGCTGTCGGTATCGAAGCCGACGGCGAATTTCACCGGGGCGGCAACCAGTCCGAGCGTGGTGTCGACCGCGAAGCTGCCGGCGAAGGAAGCGGTCGCCGCGTCGTCGAGCAGGCGCTGCAGCACCGGGTTGCTGCTGTAGGGATCGACGCCGACGGTCTTCGCCCAGGAACGGCGGGCCTTGCTGTAGCCGAAGGGATCGCTGGTGAACGAGGGTGGCTTGCTCTCTTCGCTCGTCTCGACGGTGGTCTCGCGGGCGGTGGCGATGTCGCTGACGCCGTCGCTCACCCGTTCCAGCGTCGAGCGGATGGTGATGCCCAATCTTTCCAGCAGGGTGCCGGCGCCGGCGGCAACATTGCCGGCCGCCGCGTCGGGCGCGCTGACCGCGTTGGCCAGGAAGTCCAGCGGTGCCTTCGCGGCCTTGGCCAGCGAGTCGGTGAACACCTGGCTGTGTTCGATGCGCTTGAGCGCCTCGATCGCGGGCAGTTCCGCGATGCGTAAATAGGCGAGCTCCCGACCCGGGACGCGAAACTCGCCATGGCCGGTCTTGAGATCGAACATCGCGCGGAAGCCGTCGATGCGCACCGGCTCGACCAGCGTGTGGCGCTCGCTGCGGACCAGGTCGGCCGGCAGCAGTTCGGCGGCGCTCAGGGCGGGGGCGTCCTCGAAGCCGCCCGGGCTGGTTTGGGCGTGTGCGGCGGCCTGGCTCAGCGCCAGCAGCAGGAAGGCGAATGCATGGGTGATGCGTCGTGTCACGGGCGCTGCTCCTCTAGGACTGCGGCCGGCTTCGGCCGATGGGTGAATTCAGCGATCGTCGGCACTCTCGGCCGCGGGCGCATGGCTGGCGTCGACGACTTCGGCGAGACGCTTGCCGAGAATGCCGCTGATGTTGAAATTGAGCTTGGACATGATGTGGGGGAACAGCGCGAGGTCCTTCTTCAGGCGCACATGGTCGATGCACAGGACCGAAACCGGCCCCAGGGCGCGCACGTCGGCGGTGCGGTAGGTCTCGTGGACGAAGCCGATCTCGCCGAAGACGTCGCCGGGGCCGAGCCGGGCGAGGCGCGCTTCGCGCGCACCGTCGCGCCGCACCACCTCGAGCTGGCCGCCGACCACGATGTACATGCTGCGGCCCATGGTGCCCTGTTCGATGAGGAGATCGCCGTCGCGATACTCGCGCAGCTCGGAAAGCAGGATGGTCTTGCGGATCTGGTAGGGAGTCATGTCGCGGAACAGCGGGCTGTGCTCCAGCGCCTCGCGCTGCATCGACACGGCGAAGATTTCGTAGAGGCCGACCAGGCGGATGCGCGACATGATCAGCGGCGTGATCAGCAGATTGACGACGATCGAGGCCAGCATGGCGACGGCGGCGAGCACGCCGAACTGCGCGATCAGCGCGAATTCCGACAGCGCCAGGACGCCGAAGCCGGCGGCCACCGCGAGGCTGACCGCGACCATCGACGAGGCCTCGGTCTTTACCGTCGCGACGACCGCCTCGTCGTAGGTGGTGGCGCCGCGACACAGTTCGCTGTAGCGGGAGAACAGTCGCACCGTGCCCTCGAGGGCGATGACGATGGCGACGATGGCGACCAGCGCGGTGCCGGCGTTGAGCGGAATGGCCAGCACCCGCATGATGCCGAGAATCATCAGGACCGGCAGCATGCTCGGCACCAGGGCGACGATGCCGCCCTTGGCGGAGGTGAACATCAGCGAAGTGACGATGAACACCACGACGAGGAGTGCGGCCAGCGCCAGGGCCTGTCCCTTGAGCAGCCTGTCGGCGGCGCCGTTGATCAGCAGGTTCTCGCCGACGAGGGCCGTGGCCATGCCGGGCCCGGCGTAGCTGGTGACGGCCTGCTGCAACTCGCGGACGTGTCGGTTCAGCGTCGACGAGTCGCGCACGCTGTGGCGGACGACGATGTTGGCGCGGCGGAAATCGTGGCTGACATAGGGCGCCAGGGCTTGGGGCGGGTAGAGCAGCAGGTACTGGGCGGCCAGCTTGCGCGACGGCGGCACGCGGTAGGCGTCGGGGCGGCCGTTGGCGGAGGCCTGGTTCGCCTGCGCCACCATGTCGGCGAGCGAGAGGCTGCGGTCGAAGATCTGCTGCTTGGAGATGAAGGCCTGGATGTCGGCGAGGCGCTGCAGGTTGGCCGGATCGCGAAACGCCCCTTCCGCATTGCCGTCCAGCGTGATGTAGAAGGTGCCGACGCCGGCGAGATCGTCGTGCATGACGGCGGCGGCCTGCACGAGGGGGCGATCCGTACTGAAGAAGGACAGCGGTTCGTTGCTGACCTGCAGGCTCGGGGCCAGCTGCACGGCTGCCGCGCACAGCGCCGCGGCGATCGCCAGCCCCCACATGGCGGAACGGCGCCGCAGCCAGGCCAGCACGGCCAGGGCCACGGTGGCGGCGCGGCCCGTCGCCAGATGGCGCCGCGGCGCCAGGCGCTGGCCGAGTGCGGCATGGAGCATGGGCACCAGCAGCACCGTGATGAGTCCGTTGGCGAGGACGGCGAAGGTCGCCGCCAGCGCGAAATCGCGGATGATCTCGATGCCGGAAAAGGCATTGCTGGCGAAGCCGAGCGCGCTGGTGAGCAAGGTCAGCACGGCCGGCCGGCCGAGGCTGCGCGCCATCGATCCGGCGGCGCCGGCCTGGCTCGCCGCCTCGTCCGTTGTCGCGGCCGCCGTCGTGGCCGATTGCGGGCCCTGGTCGCCGACCGACGCCATGCGGACGATTTCGGCGGCGGCGATCGCCACCACCAGGGCGGGCAGCATCGCTGACAGGATGCTCAGCGGAATGCCGGCATGGCCCATCAGGCCGAAGGTTCACAACAGGCTCAGCGAGCCGACGAGCAGCGAGGCGAGGGCGGCGAACACGCTGCGGCAAAAGGCGAACACGCCGAGGACCAGCAGCAGGATCGCGGCCGGCACCAGCAGGCTCAGGTCGCGCACGATGCCCTGGCGGATCTCGGCCTCGACCCGCGGCGGTCCCACCTGGATCGCCGTGGCGAAGTGCTTGCGGGCGGGGACCAGCAGGCGCTCCAGCGCGTCGTTGATCTCGCTGCCGGTGGCCCTTTCATGGCGCTCGCGCACGGCGACGCCGATGGCGATGGCCTTGCCGTCGGCACTGACGATGTTGCGCAGCGCGGTCGGGGTGTCGAGCGCAGCGCGCCTGGCCCGCTCGGCGCCCTCGGCATCCTCCGGTGCGCCGGCGAGCAGGGCCTGCGCCAACAACTGGCCATCGATGCTGCGCACGCCGTGCGCCGTGAACAGGTCGTCGATGCGCTCGACGAAAGGCAGCTGCTGCAGCTCGCGGTGCAGCTGCTCCAGTGCCTGCAGCTTCGCCGGCGACCACAGCTGCTCGTCGCGCAGGTAGATGAAGGTCCGGTTGTCGGAGCCGAACTCGCGGGCGACGTGGAGGTAGGCCTGGCGGGCAGGGTCCGTCGCCGGGCCGAGGCGCTCGAAGCCGGCATCGATGGTCACGCGCGGCAGCCCGAGGGCGGCGAGCAGGCTCACGACCAGCAGGAAGATCAGGCTCGGCACGCGGTAGGTGGTGCCGATGCGCAGGAAGCGCTGCAGCAGGGTCGGCGACTCGGCGTTCATGGCCTGGCCTGCCATCCGGCGAAGATGTCGGCGGGAACGTAATCCGGCGAATGCGCCCGGCGCTCGGTCTTGAGCAGGCTGCGACGGCCGTCCACCAGATCCTCCATGAGGATCATGTTGGCGCGCCAGGCGCCGGATTCCTCGGGACGTGGGTCGCGAAAGGTCTGGCGCCTGGCCAGGCGTCCCTGCCTGTCCTTGTATTCGATGCGCGTGACGAACAGGTTGTCCTTGCGCAGGTAGAGGCGCCGCTCGCGATAGTTGGTCGCGCCGGCGACGGCTTCGCTGGCGGGAACGGCGCGCAGCGCATGATGCGGCACGCGGTCGATGTCATGGTCGGTTTCGCGCTGGTAGTGGAAATCCTGCACCTGCTCATCCTCGAGATCGACCACGGTGAAATTCGAACCGAACACCGGCGCGGACGGCGCGGCGCCGTGGCGCCTGCCATCCGGCGCGTCACGGCCGACGTAGATGGCGTTGCCCTTCGATTCCGCCGGCGTCTCGATCACCCGCAGGCTGCGGCTGCCGTTCGCGTCGCGCCGCGCGTAGTAGCGCATGGTCCGCACGCCGAGCTGGCCCTGGCGGTCGCTGAGAACGAGGGCCTGCTCTTCGTAGACAAAGGGCGGCGGCGCGTGGCGGCGCAGCGATTCCTCCATCAGCTCGCGGCCGTCCACGGCTGCTGCGCCGCCGGCGAGGCAGGCCAGCGGCAGCAGCAGGGCAGCGCCGACGCATCTCTTAAGAAACACGAAGGGCCGCCCCGAGTGTTTCCTGCCCCTTGAGGGGAGAGCCGAGCGCAGCGCAGGCTTTCGGGGTGGGGTCATTGTCCGCTCGCCTCCCGCGGCGGCAGGCTGCGTGCGATGGCTTGCGCGAGCTCGCCATACACCGTGCTCATCGACTGCACCAGCGCGTCGGTGGAGCCGTCGCCGACAGTGCCGCCCGTGAACGCGGCCGCGGGGCTGGCCAGCGGCGCGAGGTCGACGCCGCGCGTGAGCCACCAGCGCGCCGTGAGCTGGACGCGGCCGTCGGCGTCGCGCTCGAAACGCTGCACTTCGAGGGCGAGGCGGTAGTCGGGCTGAAGCGGCACGGGGTGGGGTGCCGCGATCACGCGGTCGTTGGGCAGCAGCCGGCCGAGGTTCTCGGCGAGGATGCGGATCATCTCGTCGCGCAGGTTGCCGCCCCAGTGTTCGAATTCGGCGAAGCGCAGGCGCTGGTCGCTGCCGCGGGTGACGATCTGGGGACGGTCGAGATACTGCGGCAGGCGCACGTCGGTGACGACGATGGTCAGCGGCTTCGCGGCGCGTGCGGCGGACTCCTGCGGCCGGGCGGCCGGCGCGGCGACGACGGGATCGAGCGTGTAGAAGCGCGTCGCCGGCCCCGAGGAACAGCCGCCGAGCAGCGCCAGCAGGGCGAAGGTGGCGAGGCGAATGAAGGGGCTTCTAGCGTTCATCACTGTTCCTTCGGTGGCGTCTTGCCGAGCAGCAGGGCCTGCGGGTTGCGCTCCAGCATCTCGACCAGGCTGCGCAGCGAGCGGGAAGTCTGCACCAGTTCCTGCGCCAGCCGTATCGCCTGGAAGTGCAGCGGCGCCTCGGGGGCGATCACGCCATCAACCAGCGTCAGCGTCGCCTTGGACTTCTCCATGGCCTCGCGCGCCGCGACCAGCGCCTGCTCGAGGTTGGCGGCGATCGGTTCGGCGCGGCCGTCGACGGCGCTCAGAACCTTGCGCAGGCTCTTCAGCGAGGCGGCAAGGTCGGCGAGCGAGCTCTGCAGTTGCGGGCCGCTGACCACCGAATTGACGCCCTGCAGCGTGCCCTGGAGGTCGGCGCCGAGGGCGACGAAATCCACCCGGTCGATCTTCTCCATGATGCTTGCGGCCGAGGTCATCACCTGTTCGAGGCTGACGCCGCGCACCGTCGGCAGCTCCGGTTCGGGGCGGCCGGCGTGGGAGAGCCGCAGCGGCGCCTTGGGCTGCATGTCGAGATCGACGTAGAGCTGCCCGGTCACCAGATTGCCCATTTGCAGCCGTGCGCGCAGGCCGCGCTTGACCAGCGCCTGGAAGGCTTCCTGCGGCGCGCGCTTCATCAGTTCGCCGCGGCCGACGATGCGCTCGGGCTCGATGTCGACCAGCACCGGGATGCGGAAGCCGGAATTCTTCTCGTCGTGCTCGAGGCGCACGTCGACGACCGAGCCGACCTTGATGCCCTTGAATTCCACCGGCGCGCCGACGGCAAGGCCGCGCACCGAGTCCTCGAAGAAGGCCACGAAGCGGACCTTGCTGGCGTAGGAATTCTCCTTGATCGACTTGTAGTCCTCGTGCAGCGTGAACACCAGGCCTTCGATGTTCTCGTCGCCGGCCTCCTGGATGTCGGGCGTGTCGAAGGCGATGCCGCCGAACAGCAGGGCCTGCACGGATTCCGTCTTCAGGCGCAGGCCGTCCGAATTCAGGGCGAGGTCGATGCCGCTGCTGCCCCAGAAGCGGGTGTTGCTGCGCAGCAGCGCGTCGTACGGCGCCTTGACGAAGGCGTGGATCAGCACCTTGCGGTAGTCGTTGGCCATTTCGTAGCCGAGCACCTCGCCGGCGATGACGCCCTGGTAATGCAGCGGCGAGCCGCGGTCGATCGAGCCCAGTTGCTTGGCCAGCAGCGTGATGCGTTTGCCGGCCATGTCCGAGTTCACCACCGGCGGCGTCTCCTGGCCGACGAACAGGGATTGCGGGGCGCCCTGGCCGGGCTCGATCTCGATGTAGGTGCCGGACAGCAGCGTGCCGAGGCCGGAGATGCCGCGCGCGCTGAGGGTCGGCCGCACCACCCAGAAGCGCGTGTCGCGGCGCAGGAAGTGGGCCGCCTCCTTGTTGAGGCGGGCGAGGACCTCGACCCGCGAGAAATCCGGGCTGAAACGCACGCCTTCGACGTGGCCGATGCTGAGGCTCTTGTACTTGATGCGGGTCTTGTCCACCTCGATGCCGTCGGCCGTGCGGAAGGTGATGGTCACCAGCGGTCCGCGGTCCGTCACGGTGTTGAAGACCAGCCAGGCGCCGAGCAGGGCGGTGAGGATGGGAATCAGCCAGACCAGCGACGGTCCGCCGCGTTCCTTCACCACGGGCTCCCTGATGGCGGGCTGGCTCATGTCGCCGCTCCCGCCGCGCCGGCGGCGGCGCCTTCGCCCGGAATCCGCCTTGTCCCAGATCAGCCGCGGATCGAAGGCGTGCGCGGCCAGCATCGTCAGAACCACGGCCGCGCCGAAGAAGGTGGCACCGCTGCCGGGATAGACCGTCGCCAGGCCGTCCATCCGCACCAGCGCCACCAGGATGCCGACCAGGAAGATGTCGACCATCGACCAGGCGCCGACGACTTCGGTGATGCGATAGACGACGGTGCGGTCGCGCCGGCGCCAGTCCGACCCGCGCTGGACGCTGACGAGAAGGAAGATCAGCGCGGCGATCTTGCTGATCGGCACGACGAAGCTGGCGAACAGGACGAGCAGCCCCAATGGCCAGGCGCCGTCCTGGATCAGGTGCACGACCCCGGCCATGATGGTGCTCGGCTCGCCCTGGCCGAAGCGGATCACGGTCATCACCGGCAGCAGGTTCGCCGGCACCAGCAGCAGCATCGCCGCCGCCAGCAGGGCCCAGGTGCGGTTGATGCTGTCCGGGTGGCGCGTGCCGTGCACGGCGCTGCCGCAGCGCGGGCAGGCTTGGTGTTCGCCGGCGGCGGGGTGTCGCACCAGCAGGTCGCAGGTGTGGCAGGTGGCGTAGCCCATCGCCGCCGCGGAGTCCGCGGCACCGTGCGGCAGGCCCTGTTCCGCTTCCGGTCCCATGCGCTTCCACAGCACGGCCGGGTCGAAACTGGCGACCGCGGCGGTCGAGACCACCAGCAGGCCGATGAAGGCATAGAAGGCGACGCCGGGCACGATCACCGCCAGGTCCTGCAGCTTCACCACCGAAACGAGCAGGCCGAGCATGAACACGCCGATGAGGCTCCAGGGCGTCAGCGCCCTGACCACGACCCAGACGCGCGTCTTCCAGCGCGGGCGGATGCCGAAGCGCAGCGGCAGCAGCAGGTAGAGCATGCCGAGGAGGGTGAGGAAGGGGAAGACCACGCTGGTCAGCAGCACGAGGAAGCCGATTTCGCCCATGCCCGCCTGAAACAGGGCAAGACCGCCGGATACCAGCCGGCTTTGCTCGATGCGGTCGCCGTACTGCAGCGCGACGAAGGGGAAGGTGTTGGCGAGCAGGAACAGGATCATCGCCGCGAGGTAGAGCGCGGCCGAATGGTCGAGGCTCTTCGGCATGTTGCGGTAGAGGATGGCGCCGCAGCGCCGGCACAGGGCCTTGCCTCTGGGCGGCACGTCCACGATGCGGTGCACGCAGTCGCAGGCGCGGCAGGCGACGATCCCGTCGGCCGCATATCCCGGCAACTCCTCCTGCACGCGTTCCAAGGTCACCGGAATGTCAGCCTTCCCAGATTCGAATTCCCGGCAGGATAACAATTGCTTGGCGAGTATGGGAATCCAATCGGCAGGGACTGGACAGTCACCTGTCCGTTGCGCGCAACTCCTTCCGGGCGGGAAGGGGCTCCTTGTAGAATGCGCAGAGGGTCGCAGGTGCGGAACTGCTTGCCGCGGTTCGCGCCCCGATCAGGCGAATCCATACTTCCCCACCTCATGGTCTCAATCGTTCATTCCTTGCCGGACTCCGGTGTCGATGACGCCGTCCTCCGCCAGCTCGTCGCCGAGCTGCCGCCGGAAGAAGTCGCGCGCCTGACCGAGGCCTTCCGGCTGGCCGAAACGCTTTACGTCGGCAAGACGCTGGGTACCGGCGAGGATGCGCTCCAGCACGCGGTCGGCATGGGGCTGATCGTCGCCGCGCAACGGCTCGACCTCGATACGCGGATCGCCGCACTGCTGTTCGCCGCCCCCGACCACCTGGAAGACGCGCGGGAGAAGCTGACCGAGGCCTTCGGCGAACCCGTCGCCGCGCTCGTCGGCGGCCTGCACCGGCTCAAGGGCCTGCGGCCGCTGGCGCAGGCCCATGTCGCCACGCGGGCGACCACGGAGCCTGCGGAGATGAAGTCCCAGGCCGAGATCCTGCGCAAGATGCTGCTGGCGATGGCCGAGGACATCCGCGTGGTGCTGCTGCGCCTGGCCTCGCGCACCCAGACGCTGCGCTGGTTCGCCGACAAACCCGGCCCGGCGCGCGAGGATGCGGCGCGCGAGGCCCTCGAACTCTACGCGCCGCTGGCCAATCGCCTCGGTGTCTGGCAGATGAAGTGGGAACTCGAGGACATGTCCTTCCGCTTCCTCGAGCCGGAGACCTACAAGCACATCGCGAAAAAGCTCGACGAAAAGCGCGCCGAGCGCGAGGGCTTCATCACGGCGGCGGTGGCGCGGCTCAAGGACGAACTGGCGAAGTCCGGCGTCACTGCCGCGGAGGTCTATGGCCGGCCCAAGCACATCTACAGCATCTGGAACAAGATGCGCGGCAAGAAGGTCGACTTCGAGGAAGTCTATGACGTGCGGGCGCTGCGCATCATCGTCGACGAGGTGCGCGACTGCTACACCGCGCTGGGCATCGTCCATGCGCTGTGGCAGCCGATCCACGGCGAGTTCGACGATTACATCTCGCATCCCAAGGGCAACTACTACCGTTCGCTGCACACCGCGGTGATGGCCGAGGACGGCCGCTCGCTGGAAGTGCAGATCCGCACTCCCGAGATGCACCGCCACGCCGAACTCGGCGTCGCCGCCCACTGGCGCTACAAGGAATCGGGCGCGCCGACCAAGGCCGACGGCAGCTACGACGACAAGATCGCCTGGCTGCGGCAATTGCTGTCGTGGCGCGACGAGATCACCGACTCCGCCGCCTGGGTCGAGCAGTTCAAGCGCGCCGCGCTCGACGACACCATCTACGTCATGACGCCGCAGGGCCGCGTCATCGACCTCGCCCAGGGCGCGACGCCGGTCGACTTCGCCTACCGCGTGCATACCGACCTCGGCCACCGCTGCCGCGGCGCCAAGGTCGATGGCCAGCTGGTGCCGCTCAACACGCCGCTCAAGAGCGGCCAGCGCATCGAGATCGTCGCCGCCAAGGTGGGCGGGCCGTCGCGCGACTGGGTCAACCCGACCCAGGGCTACCTGCCACATCGCGCGCACGGGCCAAGGTCAAGGCCTGGTTCGCCGCGCTGGAGGAGCAGGAAATGCTGACGCAGGGCCGCGCCCTGGTCGCGCGCGAGTTGCAGCGCCAGTCGCAACGCGACGGCCAGGCGCAGGCCAACATCGAGGAACTGTCGCACAAGCTCGGCTTCAAGCACGCCGACGACCTCTACCTGGCCAGCGCGCGCGGCGACGTCGGGCCGCGCGATTTCCAGGTGGCGCTGCGCGGCGAGGCGCCGCCGCCGGCCGAGGAGGAAATCCAGACCCGGCGCAGCAAGGTGGGCGATTCGAAGATACTGGTCGTCGGCGTCAACAAGCTGCTGACGCAGCTCGGCCGCTGCTGCAAGCCGGCGCCGCCCGATGCGGTGGCCGGCTTCGTCACGCGCGGCAAGGGCGTGTCGATCCATCGCATCGAGTGCTCCAACTTCCGCAACATGGCGGCGCGCAACCCCGAGCGCGTGATCGCGGTGACGTGGGGCGGCGGCGCCCAGCAGGACCTGCTCTACGCCGTCGACCTGCTGGTCGAGGCCAGCGACCGCCAGGGCCTGCTGCGCGACATCTCGGAAGTGCTGTCGCGCGAGAAGGTCAATGTCACGGCGGTGAATACGCAATCGAAGGCCGGCGCGGCGCGGATGGGCTTCACCGTCGAGCTCGGCGGCGTGAGCCAGCTGCAGCGGGTTCTGACCCTCATCGGCGAAGTGCCGGGAGTCGTGTCGGCCAAGCGTGGCTGAAAGCCCCGCGCCGGCGTCCCGCCAGCGCCGACTTTTTTCGGCCTGCTGCCACAAAGGGCTGTCGCATGCCGCCTTGGGATGGCCCGGCGGCGGCATAATGGCGGCCTTTCCGTAATCCGTCCCCGCCATGTCCATCCAATGGTTCCCCGGCCACATGACCTCGGCCCGCAAGAAGGCGGCCGAGACCATGGCGCGCACCGACATCGTGATCGAGGTGCTCGATGCCCGCCTGCCCGAGGCCAGCAGCAACCCGATGATCCGCCAGCTGCGCGAGTTTCGCCAGCGCCCCTGCCTCAAGGTGCTCAACAAGGCCGACCTCGCCGACCCCGCCGCGACCAAGGCCTGGCTCGACTTCTACGACCGCCAGCCCGGCGTCAAGGCCGTCGCCATCTCCTGCAAGAAGCCGGGCGACGCGGCCAGGGTGCCGGCGCTGTGCCAGCAGCTGGCGCCGCACCGCAACGACAACATCAAGCCGCTGCGGATGATGATCATGGGCATCCCCAACGTCGGCAAGTCGACGCTGATGAACGCGCTGCTCAAACGCCGCATCGCCGCCGTCGGCGACGAGCCGGCCGTGACCAAGAGCCAGCAGAGCTTCGACCTGAGTCCGAGCCTGTCGATCACCGATACGCCGGGGCTGATGTGGCCGAAGATCGAGCACGACGCCGACGGCTTCATGCTCGCCGCCAGCCACGCCATCGGCCGCAACGCCGTCATCGACGAGGAGGTGGCGACCTTCCTCGCCGGTTTGTTGCTCGAACGCTACCCGGCGCTGCTGGCAGCGCGCTACAAGCTCGACCCGACCGCAGTCGATGCCGTCGGCGTGGTCGAGACCGTGGCGAAAAAGCGCGGCTGCATCATCAAGGGCCGCAGCGGCGAACTCGACCTGGAAAAGGCGGCGATGATCCTGCTCACCGACTACCGCAGCGGCGCGCTCGGCCGCATCAGCCTGGAGACGCCGGAAAGCCGGGCGGCGATGCTGGCCGCATCAGGTGGCACTGCGGGCGGTGCTGCGGTCGGCGAGGAAACGCCGGACGGGGAATAGGGGCTCAGGAATCTTCGGAGCCGCGCAACGCGGCCTGCAGCGCCTGGACGCCGACCGCTGCGACCAGGCCAGTGAGCAGGATGCCGGTGAAGCCGATGGAGATGGCCAGTGTGCGCGCCAGAGTGCTCTTCGGCACCAAGTCGCCGTAGCCGATGGTGAGGCCGGAAACGAAGGCGAAGTAGAGGCCGTCGCCGAGGGACCAGCCTTCGCGCAGCGCGACGCCGATGCCCAGGGCGGCCATGATTCCGAGCAGGCCCGACAGGATCGGCCAGAGGACCTTGAGGCCGCTCCACAAGCCGTGCAGGAAGCGGACCCGCATCTGATTCGCCATGCCCTACCTCCTTACGCCATGTCGGTGAGGACCGGCGCGGCAGACTACCCGATGGCAGGCGTGCGCCGTCACTTGCTGTCGCACTCGGGAATGCCGGCCGGGCGGTTGGTGCAATAGCGCGCCTTCATGCGCTCGATGCAGGTCATCTCGGAAAATGGATCCTTGGTACCGCATTCCTTGAGCTTGCGGCGGAATTCGACGAGCCAGTCGGGCGCAGGGCCGGCAGCCGGCGCCGCCGTGCCCGCTGCCGGCGGCAGCAGCGCGGTGCCGGCGCGGACGCAGTTGCCCTCGGCCGACTGCAGCGTGCTGCCCTGGCCGGAGAACAGCGCCATCACCGTGCGCTTGAGGCGCAGGCTGTCGAGGCGGATTTCGTAGGTCAGCGCGAGGGTCTGGCCGCTGCCGTCGACCAGCGCGTCGGCGGCATAAGCGAAGGCGATACGCTCCGGCACGCTGCGCAGCAGCGCGGCTTCCCGCGTGCGGCCGTTGCTGGTGACGCGGATGTCGCTGGTCGCGTGCCGGATGCGCCGCGGCGGATCTCGATGGCGATTTCCTCGCTGCCGCTGCCCGCGATCCTCGTGCCGTCGGCATACATGCCGGACACGTTGCAGGTGAGGCGGGCGCTGGTATCGGCACCGTTGACGGCGGCGGCCGGCAGGCTCATGGCCAGCACCAGTGCGGCGCCGGCAGTCGGGAACAGTCGGGTCATGTTTTTCCTTCCAGGCAAAGTAAGCTGTGCTAGCTTAACAATTTCCCGCCCACAGGAGAATTTTCCATGCATGCGCTGATTCCCGCCATTCTGCTCGCCGTCTCCCTCGGTGCCCAGGCCGCGTCGAAGGAGGAGATCAACGCCGAGGTGAAGCAGGCCGTCGCCGCCTTCTACAAGCACACCTCGGCCGGCAAGGAACTCGCGGGCAAGGCCTGCCGGAATGCTGGTCTTCCCCTCGGTGGTCAAGGCCGGCATCGGCATCGGCGGCGAGTACGGCGAGGGCGCCCTGCTGGTGAAGGGCAAGACGGCCGGCTACTACAACGTCGCCTCGGCCTCGATCGGCTTCCAGCTCGGCGCGCAGGCGCGCAGCCAGATCATCCTGTTCATGACCGACAAGGTGCTCGCCGATTTCCGCAGCAGCGACGGCTGGAAGGCCGGCGTGGATGGCAGCGTGGCGCTGGCCACGCTCGGTGCCGGCGGCGCCGTCGACAGCGAGACGGCCAAGGCGCCGATCATCGGCTTCATATTTTCCAACAAGGGCCTGATGTACAACCTGACCTTCGAGGGCTCGAAGATCACCAAGCTCGACAAGTAGCGGTCGGTCCGGAGAGGCAGCGCCATGAGCACCTTGACCAAGCTCGTACTCGGCATGATGGGACAGTTGCGGCCGAAGCCGGCGGCAGATGGCGCCGGCGCGATCGAATTGCCGCCGCCGGCGAAGCACGGCGGCCTGCCGCTGATGGAGGCGCTGGCCCTGCGTCACTCGTCACGCGAGTTCACGCGCGAACCCCTGCCGCTGCAGTTGCTGTCCGACCTGTTGTGGGCCGCCTATGGCACCAACCGCGCCGACGGCGGACGCACGGCGCCCTCGGCCCTGAACGCCCAGGAAATCGACGTCTTCGTCGCCCTGTCGTCCGGAGCCTACCGCTACGACGCCACGGCGCATGCCTTGCGGCTGGTGGCGGCGAGCGACCTGAGAGCCATCACCGGCTACCAGGATTTCGTCGATGAAGCGCCGCTGGACCTGGTCTTCGTGGCCGACCACGCGCGGATGGGCATGGTGCCGGTGGCGCAGCGCGAGTCCTACGCGTCGGCCGCGGCCGGCGCCATCGCCCAGAACGTCTATCTGTTCGCGGCCGGCAACGGCCTGGGCACGGTCATCCGCGCCTGGATCGACCGCGCGGCGATCGCCGATGCGCTAGGGCTGACCCACGACCAGCAGGTCTTGCTGTCGCAGACGGTCGGCTACCCGAAAGTGTCGCCCTAGACCCGCAGCAGTGCCACCTTCAGCGGCGGCTTGCCGTCGGAGCTGGGGAAGTCTGCTTCGGGCAGGATCCATTCGACCTCGCGGATCGTCCGGCCCGCCTTCGTGGCGCTGCGCTGCAGCTGGTCCAGCCACGGCTCGCGCTCGACCTCGGCCACGTTGTTGCTGCAGATCAGCGTGCCGCCCTCGGCGGTGCACAGCAGCGCCGGCTTGAACAGCGCCGGGTAATCGCTGACCAGGTCCACCACGCCGAAGGCGCTCTTGGCATAGCGCGGCGGGTCGAGGAAAACGATGTCGAACTGGCGCGGCTCGAGCTTGGGGAAGGGGGGCATGCGCTTGCCGCGCACCAGCTTGGGCTGGCCGATGCCGGAGAGCTGGCGCATGGCGGCGAAGGCGTCGCTGTGGATGAAGCGCGGGCGGATCGGCAGCTCGTTGAGGCGGGCGTTTTCCTTGCCGACGGCGAGGCTGGTTTCGGCGAAGTCCACATTGACGACGAAGCTTGCTCCGGCCTTGGCCGCGGCGATGCCGACGCCGCAGGTGTAGGCGAAGAGGTTGAGCAGGGTCTTGCCCGCGGTTTCCCCTTTGACCTCGCGCATGATGCGGCGGCGCGCCGCCCGCAGGTCGAGGAACAGCCACGGGTCCTGGCCGGCGTGGCGGCCCTGGATGTGGTAGCTCACGCCCATCTCGTGGGCGATGCGCGGCTGCATGGCGATGTTCAGCGCCTCGCCTTCGAGCTTGTTGCCGATGCGCGAATTGGCGCGGCTGCGGTCGTTGTACACGAAGGCCAGTTGTGGCGTGGCGGGCAGGGCATCGGCGTAGAAGGCCTGCAGCGCGTCAAGCTGGGCGGCGTCGAGCGGCGAGTGGAAGCTCTGGGCCAGCAGCAGGTCGCCGTAGCGGTCGACCGTCAGCCCTGGCTGGCCTTCGACGCTGCCGTGGAAGAGGCGATAGGCGTCGGTGTTCTCGGCGTGGAGCTGTGCGAGCAGCGGCTGGCGGGCGGCAAGGGCCGCCTGGAGCAGGGCGGAAAGGGTGTCGGATGTCGGCATGGGGCGGGGGCGTCTGGCGCGGGGTGTAAAGTGCGGGCTACATTGTGCCTGAGCCGACGGGAATGGACGCGCGAATCAACGAACTGGAAGTCAAATTGAGCTTCGCCGAGGACCTGCTCGAGCAGCTCAACCTCACGGTGTTCCGCCAGCAGCAGCAGATCGAGGGCCTGCAGCGCGACATGCGCGCCCTGCGCCAGCAGCTGCAGGAATCCATGCCGGCCGAGCAGCGCAGTCTGCGCGACGAGATTCCGCCGCACTACTAGTGCCAGCCGTTGTTTCTGTGGTACTGATTGCTTGCGCCGACCTGCGCCGGCTTTTATTCGCCGCGAGCCCGCCGCACCGTTACCGATTCGCCCGCGATGCCCCAGTTGTCGGTGTCAACTTCGTCGATGACGACGACCGTCGTCTTCGGGTTCTTGCCGAGCACGTTGACCAGCAATTGGGTCGCGCCCCGGATCAGGCGGGCCTTCTGTTCCGTGGTAACGCCTTCCTTGGTGATCTTTATGTTCACGTAGGGCATGGGTTGCTCCAAGGGGGAAGGTTGGAAGGGCAGGTCAGGCTCAATCTTGCGCTAGCCGATAGATAGGCGCGAGCGCCATGATTGCGAAGACGACACCAAATAGCTTAGCGAACCAATTTCCCATTGGCGTTCCCGGAATGCCGGGGTAACCCTCCCGATTTTAGCGGGCGGTTTCACTCAGAAACAGCGGCTAGCCATGGCCGCCAAGCTCTACTTCCGGCTCCCCCAAAAACAGGCAAATTGCCAACGACGACTGCATTCAGGCTTCAACAAACGGAGCCTGAATGCAATCGCCGGTGGAACGCGAACTCAAAGCATGAAACAAATTACTAGCCGTTGAGGATTGCGGTATAGAGATCCTTGTCGAGGTATTGCGGTGTGTAGGTGACATCTTGCATTTTCAGAGCAATGACAAAGGATCGCAGATGGTTATAGGAACCTGCCATCAAATTCTGGTAACTGGTGTCGAGATCGGTATGGGTGGAATGATCGATGGCTTTCATCAGATCGATAATGTCCACTTCTTCGATGATGCAGCCAACCCTCAGTGCCTCGATAAGAGACATCGAGCCTTTTGCAACCAGATCGTTGTACATATTCTGCAAATCCTGGTTGGTGAAGGCACCGATAGGTACCAGAGCAGGGTCGGGGATACCATAAGTAGTGAGCTTCAACAGCATGGTGTCCATGTGCTGCTGCTCTGACTTGGAAATATTGTTGAATGTGTTATGGCGCCATGTGTTGTACAAGGTGATATAGACATCGCGAGCAACTTTTTCTTCTTCGCGGCTCCACAACAGATCGGCAATTTCGACTGGCGAAAGCGGAGTTGCGGCTTGCGCAGATGCACTCAACAGCGGGAAAACTGCACCCATTGCGGCAGCGGCAGTGAAGGACTGAATAAACTTGCGGCGTGACATTTCCTTCATTTCGAGTAGCGACATGATATCTCTCCCTTAATAATCAATTTTTGGCTGGCTTTGGAAACAACCACACCATTCTGCAAACAATCCAGCATTGATACATTCGATACGACTCGAAGAGGAATTGCCATCTAGAAATTCGCCAGTAAATGCATTGCTAGCCAGACTGTAGGCGGCGAGGATGAGGGCAACTACGTATCGCGTTTTCATAGAAACTCCCTGTTTTCAAGCTGGCATAAACATCCTTGTTTTCAAGCTGATGTAACTCTGACACATGCTTGTAAGCGGGATGTTTCAGCCCGTTGCGATTTGTAAGCGTATGTATCCTCAGTGCCCTCGGGGCGAGGTCGTCAGGTTGGATGCTTGAGGATTGCCTGAAATCGCGCTTGATCAGTTTGCGCAGTGTCGCCATGGTCGGGATCCGACCTAAGCTGGGCGACTTAACGGCCGCACGGATGAGGCAACTCTCACCTCATCCCGATGTTCGCCTGACCACCCCCGCGAAGCTTCTGCACGGCAGATGGACTGTTCAGGAAAAGCTCAGGGGATTCGTGGACATCGGAATTTCCACATTCATCGGAAATGCGACGATGCTTACGCTGCCTTGATGCCTATCTGAATCGTGCGGTGTTTCTTGAGCTTGCCGATGACGTGCATCTCGCACTTCTTGCAGTCGAAGCGCAGGGTGAGCTTTTCCTTGCCGTTGATCAGCGTCATCGGGTCGGGGCGGATGCCCTTCACTTCCTTGGGGCAGAGGTTGTAGCTGTAGCGCAGGCAGTGCTTGGTGATCATCAGCGACACCGCGCCCTTTTCCTGGTTGGCCTCGTAGGCGTCCTCGATCACGCGCACGCCGTGCCGCGCGTAAAAGGCGCGGGCCTTGCTGTTGAGCACGTTGCCGAGGTAGCTGAGTTCGGCTTCGGGAAAAGTTATGCGAGGCGGTATCCCTTGGGACGGCGCTGGCGACACGGCGCTGGCGCGTGAAGGGCGCTTATAGGCGGTCAGCCGGGCGGCTTCGAGCTTCTCGATGGCGTCCCGGCGCAGGGCGTTGATCGCCGACGCCGGCAGGAACCAGGGCTGCGAGAGATTCAGCGTGATCGCGGCGGGCTCGAACAGGGTGTTGCCGAGCTTGCCGAGGTTGTCGCGCAGCGTTGCGGCCGCGCGCCCGGCGTCCTTCGCCGGTTCCTTCGCATGGGGCAGGGCGGCGCTGGCCGTGATGCCGTCCTCGTCGGTCAGGCGCAGTACGAAGCCGTCGGGCGTTTCGGCGAATTCCATGCGCACGCCGATCCTGCGCTCGGCGGATTTCTTCGCCAGCAGCTGCTCGAATTCCTGGTCGCGGTTGCGGTAGAGCGGCTTTCCGACGGCCAGCTCCTGCGACATCTCGTTGGGGAAGAGGCGCCTGCCATCGACACGGTTGATGCGCACGCCGACCAGTTCGTCGTGGTCGTCGAAGTAGCTGACGCCGTCGCCGTTGTGCAGCGTGGCGGCACTCTCGATCTCGAACCAGTCGGGCCCGATGACGCTGATCGTGCCGATTTCCTCGCCGGCGAACTTGGGAGTGTCGAAGGCGCCGATGTCGGCCTTGCGCTCATTGACGAAGTAGTCGGTGGCGCCGCGGTTGAAGGTCTTCTCGGGCTGCGGCGTGAAGGTGTAGGTGCAATGGCCGGACGAAGCCCGGGCGTACCGCGCCCGGCTGTCAGGATGATCGATGATGCCGTCGAGCAGCTGGCGGTAGTGGGCGGTGATGTTCTTGACGTAGCTGAGGTCCTTGAGCCGGCCCTCGATCTTGAACGAGCGGATGCCGGCGTCGGCCAGGGCGCGCAGGTTGATGCTCTGGTCGTTGTCCTTCATCGACAGGAGGTGCTTCTCGTGGGCGACGATGCGGCCGTTCGGGTCGGTAAGCGTGTAGGGCAGGCGGCAGGCCTGCGAGCACTCGCCGCGGTTGGCGCTGCGGCCGGTGTGGGCGTGGCTGATGTAGCACTGGCCGCTGAAGGCCACGCACAGCGCGCCGTGGATGAAGAATTCCAGCGTTGCCGTGGTGGCAGCGCCGACTTTTCGGATCTCGTCGAGCGAGAGTTCGCGCGCCAGCACGATCTGCGAGAAGCCGACGTCCTCGAGGAACTTCACTTTCTCCGGCGTGCGGTTGTCGGTCTGGGTGCTGGCATGGAGCTGGATCGGCGGCAGGTCGAGTTCGAGCAGGCCCATGTCCTGCACGATCAGCGCGTCGGCGCCGGCTTCGTACACTTGCCAGGCGAGGCGCCGCGCATCCTCGAGCTCGTCGTCGCGCAGGATGGTGTTGAGCGCAACCAGCACGCGGGCGTGGTAGCGGTGGGCGTGGGCGGCGAGCCTTTCGATGTCGGCGATGCTGTTGCCCGCCGAACTGCGCGCGCCGAAGGATGGCCCGCCGATGTAGACGGCATCGGCGCCGTGGTCGATGGCGGCGATGCCGAAATCGGCGTTCTTCGCGGGGGCGAGGAGTTCGAGGGCGGGGGACTGCTTCGCCGCCGGGCCGTCCCAAGATGAAGCGCGCCCCCCCGTGGGGGGCAGCGAGCCATGTGAGCGTGGGGGGCTCTTCATGTTAACGTTTGAACAGGTTCCAGACGATCTCGACGCCGGAGACGACGAGGTCGCCCACGGTATCCTCGACGGGGCGGTTGAGCACGTTGGTGGCCCGGCGCTGGCTCTTCTGCTTCTCGGTTGCCAGCACCGCCTCGGCCAGTGCGTTGGGGTCGAGGTGGGAGCGTTTCACCTCGGCCTGATGATAGGTGGCCAGCGCCTGCTGCACGGCGTCCGGGTCGAGGATGGCGATGGGTGCGCGGCAATGGGTGCAGGCGGCGTCCTTGCGGATGTCGACCGGCGCGCCGCAGCCGGTGCAGCGCACCGTTTCGATTCTCGCCGCCAGTTCCTTGATCTCCAGCGGCGAGAGCTGGCGCACGAAGCCCTTCTCGATCATTAACTGGGCGAAGACGGTGAAGCGGCCGTGGTCCTGCAGGCAGCGGTGGTAGGTGAACTGTCCGCTCTTGGTCCTGTCCAAGCCGCGGATCAGCTTCTCGGCACAGCGCGGGCAGGTCAGCGGATCGGCCAGCGGCATGCGCTGGTCGTCGCGGTGCTCGTGGATCAGCTTGAACAACTCGACGATGCCGCCCGGCGCGATCTGGTGGCTTTCGAAGCCGTCGAACCAGATGCCCTGGCACGAGAAGCAGAGGTCGAGCTCGACCGTGCCATGCAGCTTGCCCGGCAGGGCCAGCGGCGTCATTGCGGCGCGACAGGAGGGGCAGCGGGTGGCGGTCATGGCGGGAGCGGGCTGAGGCAGGCAATTGTAGTCCAGCGCCGGTGCTAAGATTATTCGGTCGCCCCGGCACCCATTCGAATGGAGGTTCATGTGATTGCCCTGAACATCAACGATCGCCGGGTCGAGGTCGATGCCGCGCCTGACACCCCCCTGCTGTGGGTGTTGCGCGACCACCTCGGCCTGACCGGCACCAAGTACGGCTGCGGCGTCGCCCAGTGCGGCGTCTGCACCGTCCATCTCAACGGCGCCCCGGCGCGGGCCTGCATGACGCCCGTCTCGGCGGCCGTCGGCCAGAAGATCACCACCATCGAGGGCGCGAAGTCGAAGGCGGCGCGCGCCGTGATGGCCGCGTGGGAAAAGCTCGACGTCGTGCAGTGCGGTTTCTGCCAGCCGGGACAGGTGATGTCGGCCGCCGCGCTGCTGGCAGCCAACCCGCGGCCCAGCGATGCCGACATCGACGCCGCGCTGGCGGGCAACCTCTGCCGCTGCGGCACCTACCAGCGCATCCGCGCCGCCGTGCACGAGGCGGCGAAGACCCTGGCGGCGGGAGGCAAGTCATGAGCGCGATCGAGAATCCCATCGTAAACATCGGGCGCCGCGACTTCCTCAAGGCCGGCGTCGTTGCCGGTGCGGGCCTCACCCTCGGCGTGTGGTTCGGGCCTCACGCCGAGGCTGCCGCGGCATCCTCCGGCGCGAGCCTTGCCCCGAATGCCTTCGTCCGCATCGGCGCCGACGACAGTGTCACGGTCATCGTCAAGCATCTGGAGATGGGCCAGGGCACCTACACCGGCCTGCCGACGCTGGTGGCGGAGGAACTCGACGCGGCCTGGTCGCAGATCCGCGTCGAGGGCGCGCCGGCCGATGCCAAACGCTACAACAACCTGTTCTGGGGCCCCGCACAGGGCACCGGCGGCAGCACGGCGATGGGCAACTCCTTCGAACAGATGCGCCGCGCCGGCGCGGCGGCGCGGGCGATGCTGGTCGCCGCGGCGGCGAAGGAATGGCAGGTGCCGGCCGAAAGCATCCAGGTAAGGCAGGGCGTGGTCTCGCACGCTTCCGGCAGGAAGGCCACCTTCGGCCAGCTCGCGGCGAAGGCGGCCGAGCAGGAAGTGCCGGCCGAAGTGAAGCTCAAGGAGCCGAAGGACTTCATCTACATCGGCAAGCGCGCGCCGCGCACCGACAGCCGCACCAAGGTGCGCGGCACGGCGATCTTCACCCAGGACGTGCGCCTGCCCGGCATGCTCACCGCGGTCGTCGCCCGTCCGCCGCGCTTCGGCGCCAAGGTCAAGTCTTTCGACGCGGCGCGGGCCAGGGCGGTCAAGGGCGTGGTCGAGGTCGTCGCCATCCCGACGGGCGTGGCCGTGCTGGCCAGCGACTTCTGGTCGGCGAAGAAGGGGCGCGATGCGCTTGCCGTCGCGTGGGACGAAAGCGGGGCCTTCCGCCTCGGCACGGCCGAGATCCTCGCCCAGTACCGCGAGCTCGCGGCCAAGCCTGGCATGGTCGCGGCCGAGCGCGGCGATGTCGCCAAGGCGCTCGCCGGCGCGGCGAAGACGCTCGAGGCCGACTACGAGCTTCCCTATCTCGCCCACGCCGCGATGGAGCCGCTCAATTGCGTGGTGCGTTTGTCCGGCGACGGCTGCGAGGTGTGGAACGGCGTGCAGCTGCAGACCACGGACCAGTACGCGCTCGCCGGCCTGCTCGGCCTCAAGCCCGAGCAGGTGAAGCTCAACATGCTCTACGCCGGCGGCAGCTTCGGCCGCCGCGGCAACCCGAAGTCCGACTACCTGCTCGAAGGCGCGAGCATCGCCAAGGCGCTGACGGGCGGGCCGCATGCCGGCAAGCCGGTCAAGATGCAATGGACGCGCGAGGACGACATGCGCGCCGGCTATTACCGCCCGCTGTTCCTGCATCGGCTCAAGGGTGCCGTCGATGCCGCGGGCAAGCCGCTGGCCTGGGCACAGACCATCGTCGGCCAGTCCATCGTCGCCGGCACCGCCTTCGAGGGCATGATCAAGAACGGCGTCGATGCCACCTCGGTCGAGGGCGCGGCGAACCTGCCCTATGCGATCCCGAACTTCCGCGTCGAGCTGCATTCGCCGACGCTCGGCGTGCCGGTGCAATGGTGGCGCTCGGTCGGCTCGACCCACACGGCCTTCGCCACGGAAGTGTTCCTCGACGAGCTCTGCCACGCCGCGGGCAAGGACCCGGTGGCCTGGCGGCGCGAGTTGCTCGCCGCTCACCCGCGTCATCGCGGCGTGCTCGACCTCGCTGCTGCCCAGGCAGGCTGGGACAAGCCGCTGGCGCCCGGCAAGGCCGGCGAGAAGCGCGGCCGCGGCATCGCGGTGCATGAGTCCTTCCACAGCTACGTCGCGGAAGTAGCGGAGGTCACGGTGAAGGCCGACGGCAGCTTCAGCGTCGATCGCGTGGTCTGCGCCGTCGACTGCGGCATCGCGGTGAACCCGGACATCGTGCGGGCGCAGATGGAGGGCGGCATCGTCTTCGGCCTCACCGCGGCGCTCTACGGCGCGGTGACGCTACGCGAGGGCCAGGTCGAGCAGTCGAACTTCACCGACTACCCGCTGCTGCGCGTGCACGAGATGCCGAAGATCGAGGTGCATATCGTCGCCTCGAACGAGAAGCCGACCGGCGTGGGCGAGCCGGGGACGCCGGTGATCGCGCCGGCCGTGGCCAACGCCCTGTTCGCGGCGACCGGCAAGCGCCTGCACAGCCTGCCACTACGGCTGGCCTGAGCGTGGACAGCGCCGACCGACTGACGCTCGACACGGTCCTCGGCTGGCTCGCCGCCGGGGAGCGCGTGATGCTGGCCACGGTCGCCCGCACCTGGGGCTCGGCGCCGCGCCAGCCCGGTGCCTGGGTCGCCGTGCGGGAAGACGGCGCCGTCGCGGGCTCGG
The DNA here is from genome assembly GCA_963709555.1 of uncultured beta proteobacterium. GTDB lineage: Bacteria > Pseudomonadota > Gammaproteobacteria > Burkholderiales > Rhodocyclaceae > Sulfurisoma. The sequence continues at coordinate 696,130 of CAVPWR010000008.1, forward strand.
TTTCGGGCGGCTGCATCGAGGCCGACCTGATCGCCCGGGTGAGGAGCGGCGAATTGCTTGCCGGGCCGGTGCGCGCCCTGCGCTACGGCGAGACGCCGGAGGAAGCCGCGCGCTTCGGCCTGCCCTGCGGCGGCAAGCTCGAGATCGTGATCGAGCCGGCGCCGCAGCGCGCGGCGCTGGAAGCGCTGCGCCAGCGTCTCGCGGCGCGGCTGCCGAGCCGGCGTGTGCTCGACGTCGCCTCCGGGCTGAGCACGGTCGAGGCGGCGGATGCCGACGTCGCGTTCGGCTGGGACGGCGCGCGGCTGCTCGTGCCCCACGGCCCGCGGCTGCGCCTGCTGATCATCGGCGCCGCCCAGATATCGTTGCATCTCGCCCATCTGGCGCAGATGCTCGACTACGAGGTGCTGGTCTGCGATCCGCGCGAGGAGTATCGCGCGGCGTGGAACGTGGCCGGCGCGCGGCTGGTCGACGGCATGCCCGACGATGTGGTCAAGGCGCTCACGCCCGATGTGCGCACGGCGGTGGTGGCCCTGACCCACGACCCCAAGCTCGACGACCTCGCGCTGCTCGAGGCGCTCGATTCGCCGGCCTTCTACGTCGGTGCCCTCGGCTCGTTCCGCTCGAGCCAGCGCCGCCGCGAGCGATTGCGCGAGCATTTCGCCGTCGATGCCGCGGCGCTCGCGCGGCTGCGCGGCCCGGTCGGCTTCCGCATCGGCAGCCGCACGCCGACCGAAATCGCGCTGGCCATCGCGGCCGAGATGACCGCGGCGAAGAACGGCATCCTGCTGGCCCCAGCCGGTGCGGCGGAAAAGTTATGCAAAGCGGTATCCACCCGGACGGCGCTGGCGGGACGGCGACCGCCGCGGCATGAGCGCGCCGGTCGGCATCCTGCTCGCCGCCGGGCGCGGCACGCGCTTCGGCAGCCACAAGTTGCTGCACCCCTTGCCCGACGGCACCCCGCTCGGCCTCGCCAGCGCGCGGGCCATGCGCACAGCACTCGATCGCGTCGTGGCGGTGGTGAGGGCGGGGGATGCTGAACTCGTGGCCGCATTGCTTGCCGCCGGTTGCGAGACGGTCGTCTGTGTGCGGGCGGAGGAGGGCATGGGAGCGAGCCTCGCCTGCGGCGTCGCGGCCACGCCTGAGGCCGCCGGATGGGTGATCGCGCTGGCCGACATGCCCTTCATCCGGCCGGCGACCATCGCCGCGGTGGCGACGGCGCTGGCGCGGGGCGCCGCCATCGCCGCGCCCGTGCTGCCTGGCGGTCAGCGCGGCCACCCCGTGGGCTTCGCCGCGGAATGGTTCACCGAGCTCCGTGCGCTGGACGGAGATGCGGGGGCGCGGCGCCTGCTGCAGGAACATGGCGCTCGCGTGCGCTGGCTTCGCACCGACGACACGGGTTGCACGGTCGACATCGACCTGCCGGGGGACGTGGCAGCCGCCTAGGCCGCGCTAGCGGCTGATCGGCTTGTAGCGAATCCGCTTCGGCTTCGCGCCTTCTTCGCCGAGGCGCTTGCTTCTTGTCTTCCTCGTATTCCTGGTAGTTGCCGGCGAAGAAGGTCCACTTGCGAATCGCCTTCGCAGGCCAGGATGTGGGTGGCGATGCGGTCGAGGAACCAGCGGTCGTGGCGAGATGACCAGCACGCAGCCGGCGAATTCGAGCAGGGCGTCTTCCAGCGCGCGCAGGGTTTCCACGTCGAGGTCGTTGGAGGGTTCGTCGAGCAGCAGCACGTTGCCGCCGGCTGATCAGCGTCTTGGCCAGATGCAGGCGGCCGCGCTCGCCGCCGGAGAGGTTGCCGACCATTTTCTGCTGGTCGCCGCCCTTGAAGTTGAAGCGGCCGATGTAGGCGCGCGACGGCGTTTCGTACTTGCCGACGGTGAGGATGTCGGCGCCGCCGGAGATCTCGTCGAACACGGTCTTGTCGAGCCGTCGAGCGCGTCGCGGCTCTGGTCGACGTAGGCGATCTTGACCGTCGGGCCGATCGACGACTTCGCCCGAATCGGGCTGTGTCCTTGCCGGTGATCATCTTGAACAGCGTGGATTTGCCGGCGCCGTTGGGGCCGATGATGCCGACGATGGCGCCGGGCGGGATGCTGAAGGACTGAGGTTGTCGATCAGCAGGCGGTCGCCGAAGGCCTTGGAGACGCCGTTGAATTCGATGACCTTGTCGCCGAGGCGCTCGCCGACGGGGATGAAGATTTCCTGCGTCTCGTTGCGCTGCTGGTATTCGACGCTGAATTGAGTTCCTCGAAGCGGGCGAGGCGCGCCTTGGACTTGGCCTGGCGCGCCTTGGGGTTCTGCCGCACCCATTCCAGTTCCTGCTTCATCGCCTTCATGTGGGCGTCGATCCTGCTTGTTCTCGGTTTCCAGCCGCGCCTCCTTCTGCTCCAGCCAGCTGGAGTAGTTGCCCTTCCACGGGATGCCGTGGCCGCGGTCGAGTTCGAGGATCCACTCGGCGGCGTTGTCGAGGAAGTAGCGGTCGTGGGTGACGGCGACCACGGTGCCGGGGAAGCGCGCCAGGAACTGCTCCAGCCACTCGACCGATTCGGCGTCGAGGTGGTTGGTCGGCTCGTCGAGCAGCAGCATGTCGGGCTTGGACAGCAGCAGCTTGCACAGCGCGACGCGGCGCTTCTCGCCGCCGGAGAGGTTGCCGATGTTGGCGTCCCACGGCGGCAGGCGCAGCGCGTCGGCGGCGATTTCCATCTGGGTTTCGATGTCGGCGCCGGCGGCGGCGATGATGGTTTCGCAGCTTGCGCCTGTTCCTCGGCCAGCTTGTCGAAGTCGGCGTCGGGCTCGGCATAGGCGGCGTAGATCTCTTCCAGCTTCTGCTGCGCTTCCATCACTTCGCCCAGGCCCGATTCGACCTCGTCCTGCGCACCGTCTTGCCGGGTCGAGCTGCGGTTCCTGCGCCAGGTAGCCGATGCGGATGCCGGGAGGTGCGTGCACTTCGCCGTCGTATTCCTTGTCCACGCCGGCCATGATGCGCAGCACCGTGGACTTGCCCGAGCCGTTCAGGCCGAGCAGGCCGATCTTGGCGCCGGGGAAGAAGGACAGCGAGATGTCCTTGATGATCTGGCGCTTCGGCGGAACGATCTTGCTCACTCGGAGCATCGACATTACGTATTGGGCCATGGATCAGAATCCTGTGAAGAGGAAATCGAGCGCGGCGAGGATTTCGTCGCGCTGTGGGGAAAGGTTGGCGACGGGGGCCTTAAGCATGCGGCGAGGCACGGTGGCGAGATCCTGCACGCGGACCAGGTATTCGGTGCCGTCGATATGGACGATCGGGTTCAGGCGAACGACGGGAACGATCGAGCTATTCTGTTTCGGTCGCAACGGTGCGACGACATGGTTGTCCAGGGCGTCGAGCAGGTCGGATTGCAGGACGACTACAAAAGGAATACGGACCTTGCTGCCGGGGTCGGGGTTGGGGTAGACATCGAACTGATTCATCGGCAAAACTGCCGAAAGGCGTCGCTGAACAAACCATGTTCGGCAATTTCGCGGTTGTAGGCCTCGATCGCGGCCTTGTTCTGCTCCAGCCATTCAGCCTCGCGACGCTTCTTGAGCTCGGCCAGCAAAGCGGCTTCGAGAGTCTGCGACAGGTTGATCTTGCGGGCGCGAGCCTCTTCGAGCAGGTCTGCGCGCACGGTGAGATTGGCGGCTTTCTTGGCGGTGGCGGTCATCGTTGCCTCCTTCGTTCTTGATGCGCATAGAGTACGCGCATCGATATTGCGCGTCAATCTGTAGCTTCGACGGTCGCGATAACCTGGCCCTCGGCCAGCGCATCGCCTTCGGCCACCAGCACCTCAACGATCCGTCCGCCCAGCGGCGAGGGGATGTCGAGGGAGACCTTGCCGGTCTCGAGGGTGATCAGGTTGTCGTCGGCACGGAGCGTGTCGCCGGGCTGGACATGGACCTCCTGCACGATGATGGCGCCGCTGCCGCAGTCGCCGCAGGTCTCCCAGCACTCGGGATACTTGGGCATGCGGACTTCGCGGATCACGTTCAGGCGATCTTCTCGTCGAGGTTGATGTCGACCATCAGGTCGTTGGATATGCGCTCGAGTTCGGCGGTCAGCGCGCGGGCGTCGAGGTCGGGTCCCGCCAGCAGGTCGATGCTGGCGTGGAACATGATCTCGGCCGACATCGGCGCGCTGGCGGTATGGGTCGAGAGCTCCTCGACGTTGACCGCGTGGTGCGCCAGCACCTGCGAACTTCCTTGATGATGCCGATGCGGTCGTGGCCGACCAGCGCCAGCCTCAGTCGGCGTCCCGCTGGCGCCGACTTTTCGCCGGCTGCGGTTTCGCCGCTGATCCTGAGGCCCGACAGGCCGGCCAGGGCCGACTGCAGCGCTTCGGCGCGCTCGGCGGCGATGGCCACCTTGACGATGCCGGCGAACTTGCCGGCGAGGTGCGACATCGACGACTCGAGCCAGTTGCCCTGGTGGGCGGAGATGGCGGCCGAGAGTTTGCCGACGAGGCCGGGTTTGTCGTCGCCGATGACGGTGAGGATCAGATAGGTATCAGCCATTTGCATAGTCCTCGAGGGGAACGCAGGCGCAGAACAGGTTGCGGTCGCCGTAGACGTCGTCGATGCGATTGACCGACGGCCAGAACTTGTTGTCGCGCACCGAGGGCAGCGGGAAGACCGCCTGTTCCCGCGTGTAGGGGCGGGCCCAGTCGCCGACGATGTCGGCCTGGGTGTGCGGCGCGTGCTTCAGCGGGTTGTCGTCGGCCGGCCATTCGCCGCGCTCGATCTTGCGGATTTCCTCGCGGATCGAAATCATGGCGGCGACGAAGCGGTCGAGTTCGGCCTTGGCTTCGGACTCGGTCGGCTCGACCATCAGCGTGCCGGCGACGGGGAAGCTCACCGTCGGCGCGTGGAAGCCGTAGTCCATGAGGCGCTTGGCGATGTCGATCTCGGCGATGCCGGTTGCTGCCTTGATGGCGCGCACGTCGAGGATGCATTCGTGGGCGACGCGGCCGTTGGTTCGCCGACGTAGAGCACCGGGTAGTGGTCCTTGAGCTTCGCTGCGACGTAGTTGGCGTTGAGGATGGCGACCTTGGTGGCCAGCGTCAGACCCGTGCCGCCGAGCATGGCGATGTACATCCAGGAGATCGGCAGGATCGAGGCCGAGCCGAAGGGCGCGGCGCTGACCGCGCCCTGGCCGGCGTTGGCGCGTCCGTCCGGCCCGGTCGGCTGCACCACGTGGTCGGCCATGAAGGGCGCCAGATGGGCCTTGAGGCCGATCGGTCCCATGCCGGGGCCGCCGCCGCCGTGCGGAATGGCGAAGGTCTTGTGCAGGTTCATGTGCGAGACGTCGGCGCCGATGCTGGCGGGCGAGGTCAGGCCGACCTGGGCGTTGAGGTTGGCGCCGTCCATGTACACCTGGCCGCCGTTGGCATGGACGATGGCGCAGATGTCCTTCACCGCCTCCTCGAACACGCCGTGGGTCGAGGGGTAGGTGAGCATCAGGCAGGAGAGGTGTGCCGCGTGCTGCGCGGCCTTGGCCTTGAGGTCGGGCACGTCGACGTTGCCGCTGTCGTCGCAATCGACCACGACCACGTCGAGGCCGCACATCTGCGCCGTGGCCGGGTTGGTGCCGTGGGCCGACTTCGGGATCAGGCAGATGTTGCGGTGGCCTTCACCTTTCGCTGCCTGGTAGCGGCGGATGGCGACGAGGCCGGCGTATTCGCCCTGCGCGCCGGAGTTGGGCTGCATGCAGATGGCGTCGAAGCCGGTGATGGCCTTGAGCGCGTCGTCCAGCGTGCGGATCATCTCGAGGTAGCCGAGTGCCTGGTCGCGCGGGGCGAAGGGGTGCATGTCGGCGAACTCGGGCCAGGTCACCGGGATCATCTCGCTGGTGGCGTTGAGCTTCATGGTGCAGCTGCCGAGCGAGATCATCGAATGGTCGAGGGCGAGGTCCTTGTTCTGCAGGCGCTTCATGTAGCGCAGCATCTCGTGCTCGGTGTGGTGGCTGTTGAACACCGGGTGGGCGAGGATGGCATCGGAACGGTAGAGCCCGGCCAGCGGGTCGTTGGCGGCGGCCTGGGCGTCGAGCGCGTCGAGATCGACGGCCTTGCCGGTGAGGGCGTGGAGGAGGAAGGCGATGTCCTCGCGCGTGGTCTTCTCGTTCACCGAGACGCTGCGGACGTTGCCGGAGACGTGGCGCAGGTTGTAGCCCGGCACCTCGTGCTCGCTCTCGAAGCGCACGGTGTCGAAGTAGTTGTGGGTGACGACCTTGATGCGGGCGTTGGTGAGGCCTTCGGCGAGGATGCCGGCGAGGCGGTGGATGCGGCCGGCGATGGTCTTGAGGCCCTGCGGGCCGTGATAGACCGCGTACATGCCGGCCATGTTGGCGAGCAGCACCTGCGAGGTGCAGATGTTGGAGTTGGCCTTCTCGCGGCGGATGTGCTGCTCGCGCGTCTGCAGCGCCATGCGCAGCGCCGTTCTTCCGCGGGCATCGACGGAGACGCCGATGATGCGGCCCGGCACCTGCCGCTTGTGCTCGTCCTTGCAGGCGAAGAAGGCGGCGTGCGGGCCGCCGAAGCCCATCGGCACGCCGAAGCGCTGCGAGGAACCCAGCGCGATGTCGGCGCCCATGCTGCCGGGCGACTTGATCAGCACCAGCGCCATCAGGTCGGTGGCGACGGCGGTGACGGCCCCCCGGGTCTTGAGTGCGGCGATGGTGTCGCTGAGGTTGACGCAGCCGCCGGCGTCGTTGGGATACTGCAGCAGCGCGCCGAAGACCTCGTGCTGGCCGGCATCCTTGGCGGCGCCGAAGATCAGTTCGAAGCCGAACCAGGCGGCGCGCGTCTTGACCACGTCGATGGTCTGCGGGAAGGCGCAGCGATCGACGAAGAAGGCGTTGGACTTCGACTTCGACACCCGCCGCGCCATGGCCATGGCCTCGGCCGCCGCGGTGGCTTCGTCGAGCAGCGAAGCGTTGGCGAGTTCCATGCCGGTGAGGTCGATCACCATCTGCTGGTAGTTCAGCAGCGCCTCGAGGCGGCCCTGGGCGATCTCGGCCTGGTAGGGCGTGTAGGCGGTGTACCAGCCGGGGTTTTCCAGCAGGTTGCGCACGATCACCTTGGGCGTGAGCGTGTCGTGGTAGCCCATGCCGATCAGCGACTTCTTCACCACGTTCTTCGCCGCGATGGCCTTGAGTGCCGCCAGCGCCTCGTGCTCGCGGCGCGGGCCCGGCAGCGCCAGCGGTGCAGGCGAACGGATGGCGGCGGGAACGGTCTGCTCGATCAGCTCGTCGAGGCTGGCGGCGCCGACGGCCGCGAGCATGGCGGACAGTTCGCGGGCATCGTGGCCGATGTGGCGGCCGATGAATTCATCATGCTGCTCGAAGGCAGCGAGGGGCAGGTTGTTCGACATGGGCAGGCGGCGTGTAAGGGGTCAGGCTTCTGCGGCGACTTTGGTGTAGGCGGCGGCGTCGAGCAGGCCGGCGAGCTGCGCGGCATCGGCGGGCTTGAGCTTGAACAGCCAGGCGGCGTAGGCGTCCTGGTTCACGCTCTCGGGCGCGTCGAGCGCAGCATCGTTGCGGGCGATGACCTCGCCGGCGACCGGCGCGTAGATGTCGGAAGCGGCCTTGACCGACTCGACCACTGCGCATTCCTCGCCGGCATTCAACTGGCGGCCGGCCTCGGGCAGGTCGAGGAAGACGATGTCGCCCAGCGCTTCCTGGGCATGGTCGGTGATGCCGACGGTGACAGAGCCGTCGGCTTCGAGCTTCACCCACTCGTGGGATTGGGTGTATTTCAGATCGGCGGGGACGTTCATTTCATTTCTCCTGGACGAGGGTTTTACCGTTGCGGACGAACGACGGCTTGACGACCTTCGCCCGCAGCAATTTGTCGCGAATCTCAACCTGCACTTCGTCGCCGGGCTTGACGCCGGCGGGAACGCGCGCCAAAGCGATCGACTGGTTCATGCTCGGCGAGAACGAGCCGCTGGTGGTCTCGCCCGCGCCCTGCGCGGTGACCACCTTCTGGTGCGAGCGCAGCACGCCGCGGTCGAGCAGCACCAGGCCGACGAACTGACGCAGTGCGCCCGCAGCTTGCCGTGCCGCCAGCGCCGACTTTCCGATGAAGTCGCGGCTGGCGTCCTTCATGTTGACTGTCCAGCCCAAGCCGGATTCGAGCGGGTTCTGGGTCTCGTCCATGTCCTGGCCGTAGAGGTTCATGCCGGCCTCCAGCCGCAGCGTGTCGCGCGCACCCAGTCCGGCGGGCTTGATGCCGGCAGCGGCGAGTTTGTTCCAGGCGTCGGCGGCCTGGGCGGCGGGCAGGGTGATCTCGAAGCCGTCCTCGCCGGTGTAGCCGGTGCGGGCGATCAGCCCATCGTGAACCCCATTCCATTCGGCGGCCTGGAACACCCCGAGCGGTTCGCTGACAGCGCGACTGTCGGGAAAAGCGGCCCAGAACTTCTCGCGGGCTTTCGGTCCCTGCACGGCGATCATCGCCAGCTCGGGGCGCGGCGTGAGGTTGACATTGAAGCCGGCCATCTGGCTGCGCATCCAGGCGATGTCCTTGTCGGCGGTGCCGGCGTTCACCACGATGCGGTAGTGCGACGGGCTGAAGAAATAGACGATCAGGTCGTCGATGACGCCGCCGTCTTCTTGCAGCAGGCAGGAATAGAGCGCCTTGCCGGGCGTGGTCAGCTTGGCGACGTCGTTGGCGAGGAGCCGGCGCAGCCAGGCCTGGGCATCGCAGCCGCGGAGGTCGATGGCGCGCATGTGCGAAACGTCGAACATGCCGGCGTCGCGGCGGACGAGGTGGTGCTCCTCGATCTGCGAGCCGTAGTGGATGGGCATGTCCCAGCCGGCGAAATCGACGATCTTGCCGGAGGCTTCGACGTGGCGATCAAACAGTGGTGTACGTTTTCCCATGATTCAAGGAGTTATCCGAAGTTATTTGCGTAGATTCGCGACAAAGAAAAAGGGCGAGCATCTTGCGATCCTCGCCCTATCTGTCCTTGGCGCCTGAGAGATTTCCCCCTTCGGCGGGCGGATGACATCTCCGCCACTCTTCAGATTCTTGCTGCGTCGTCGGCCCTTTTGCCTGAGCGGTTCCTGGGCTTTGCGCCTTCGGCGGCAAGCCGTGTCGCGCACGCTTGCTCTCTCCCGACGATCGAGGCGGATTATGCCGGCCGCGACGTGTCGTGGCAATGGGTGAACTCGGGTGAACGCGGCTGGCCATGTAAAATGCGCAGCTTCTCTTTGCGGTCTCCCTCGCTTGAACGCCGACCTCCATTGCCATTCCACCGTTTCCGACGGCCTGCTCGCGCCGGCCGACGTGGTGCGTCGCGCCCACGGCAACGGCGTCGAACTGCTGGCGCTGACCGATCACGACGAAATCGGCGGCCTGGCCGAGGCGCGGGCCGAGGCCGACAAGCTGGGCATGAAGTTCCTCGACGGCACCGAGGTCTCGGTGTCCTGGGGCGACGACCAGACGGTGCATATCGTTGCCCTCGGCTTCGATCCGACCTACCAGCCGCTGGTCCAGGGCCTGGGACAGGTACGCGGCGGCCGTGACTCGCGCGCCATGCGCATGGCGGAGGAACTCGACAAGGTCGGCATCCACGGCGCCTACGAGGGCGCGCTCAAGTATGTTGGCAACCCGGCGCTGATCTCGCGCTCGCACTTCGCCCGCTACATCGTCGAACTGGGGCACGCCAGGGACGTGAAGTCGGTGTTCGACTGGTGGCTGGCCAAGGGCAAGCCGGGGTATGTCTCGCATCCGTGGGCCACTTTCGAGGATGCGATGGGCTGGATTCTCGGTGGCGGCGGCATCGCGGTCATCGCCCACCCCGGCCGTTACCGCCTGTCCAAGGCCGAGCTGAACCAGATGTTCGGCGTGTTCAAGGACCTCGGCGGGCGTGGCATCGAAGTGATCTCGGGTTCGCACAACGCCGAGATGACCCACGAGTACGCCAACGTCGCACGCAAATACGGCTTTCTCGCCTCGCGCGGCTCGGATTTCCACGGCCCGGGCGAGAGTTATGCCGATCTCGGCAAGGTGCCGCCGCTGCCCGAGGACCTGAAGCCGGTCTGGTCGGAATTCTTCTGATGTCCTGCCGCCGAGCCGCCTCAAGGCGGGACCAGCCAGCGATCCGGAGGTCGCGCCAGGCGCGACCGAACTTCCGTCACCCCCGCCCTCAGGGCGGGGGGCGGGGGGCGGGGGCTTAAGTGGCGCAGTTTTTTTCCATCCATCCGGAGCAGCCTCAGCCGCGCCTGATCAAGCAGGCAGCGGAGATCGCCCGCGCCGGCGGCCTGCTGGCGCTGCCGACCGACTCGGCGTATGCGCTGGCCAGCCACATCGGCGATGCCGCGCTGCTCGATCGCATCCGCCGCATTCGCGGCGTCGATGACAGGCACCACTTCACGCTGATGTGCCGCGACCTGTCCGAGATCGCCACCTACGCCCGCGTCGACAACGCCCAGTACCGGCTGTTGAAGGCGGTGACGCCGGGCAGCTATACCTTCATCCTCGAAGGCACCAAGGAATTGCCGCGCCGCGTGCTCCACCCCAAGCGCAAGACCATCGGCCTGCGCGTGCCGGACAATCCGCTGGTGCTGGCGCTGCTGCGGGAACTGGACGAGCCGCTGCTGACTTCGACGCTGATCCTGCCCGGCGACAGTGAGCCGCTGTGCGATCCCGACGAAATCCGCGACCGCCTCGGCAAGCTGGTCGATCTGGTCATCGAGGCCGGTCCCTGCGGCGCGCAGATGACCACGGTGATCAACCTCGCCGATGGCGTGCCCGAGCTGCTGCGCGCCGGCCGCGGCCCGCTGGCTCCCTTCGGCTTCGACTGACGGCATGGACGGCCTGATCCAGACGCTGGCGATCTACGCCATTCCGGTGATCTTCGCCATCACCCTGCACGAGGCCGCCCACGGCTATGTCGCGCGCCATTTCGGCGACCCGACGGCCTGGCAGGCGGGTCGCATCACCCTCAATCCGATCAAGCACGTCGATATGATGGGCACCATCATCGTGCCGATGATGATCCTGATCGCGAGCAAGATCGCCGGCTCCAGCGGCATCCTCTTCGGTTGGGCCAAACCGGTGCCGGTGAATTTCGGCCGCCTGCGCAATCCGAAGAAGGACATGCTCTGGGTGGCGGCGGCGGGGCCGGGCGCCAACCTCGTCATGGCGCTGGGCTGGGCGCTGCTGCTCAAGCTGGCGGTGGGCATGCCCGACAACGCCTACAGCCTGCCCCTGGGCGAGATGGCGCGCGCCGGCATCAACGTCAATGCCGTGCTGATGCTGCTCAATCTGCTGCCGCTGCCGCCGCTCGACGGCGGCCGCATCGCGGTGAGCCTGCTGCCCCACCGTGCCGCCTGGCAGTTCGCCAAGCTGGAGCCCTACGGTTTCGTTATCCTGCTGGTACTCTTGTTTACCGGCCTGCTCGATTTCTGGCTGATTCCGCTGATGCGGATCTTCCTCACGCTCATCAAGTCGTTATTCGGTTTCTGACCATGTACGCTGAAAAAGTCCTCTCCGGCATGCGCCCCACGGGCCGCCTCCACCTCGGCCATTACCATGGCGTACTCGCCAACTGGATCAAGCTGCAGCACGAATACCCGTGCCTGTTCTTCGTCGCCGACTGGCACGCTTTGACGACCAGCTACGACGAGCCCGGCACCATCACCCAGAACGCGATGGACATGGTGATCGACTGGCTTGCCGCCGGCGTCGATCCCTCGCAGGCCACGATCTTCATCCAGTCCAAGGTGCCCGAGCACGCCGAACTGCACCTGCTGCTGTCGATGATGACGCCGCTGGGCTGGCTCGAGCGCGTGCCGACCTACAAGGACCAGCAGGAAAAACTCACCCACAAGGACCTGACGACCTACGGCTTCCTCGGCTACCCGCTGCTGCAGGCGCGCCGACATCCTGATCTACCGCGCCGACAAGGTGCCGGTGGGCGAGGACCAGGTGCCGCACATCGAATTCACCCGCGAGATCGCGCGCCGCTTCAACCATCTCTACGGCAAGGAGCCGGGCTACGAGGAGAAGGCGAAGGAGTCGGTGAAGAAGCTTGGCAGCAAGCGCGCCAAGCTCTACGAGGAACTGCGCACCCGTTTCCAGGAGAAGGGCGAGGAGGATGCCCTGGAGCAGGCCAAGGCCCTGCTCAACGAGACGCAAAACCTGTCGCACGGCGACCGCGAGCGACTGTTCGGCTACCTCGAGGGCGGCGGCAAGATGATCCTGGTCGAGCCGGGTGCTCTGCTCACCCACGCCTCGCGCATGCCGGGGCTGGACGGCCAGAAGATGTCCAAGTCCTACGGCAACACCATCGCCCTGCGCGAGGACGCGGATTCGATCACCAAAAAGATCCGCACCATGCAGACCGACCCGCAGCGGGTGCGCCGTACCGACCCGGGCGATCCGGAGAAGTGTCCGGTCTGGCAGCTCCACCTGATCTACTCCAACGACGAGGTCAAGGCCTGGGCGCAGCAGGGTTGCCGCTCCGCCGGCATCGGCTGCATCGAGTGCAAGCAGCCGGTGATCGAGGGCGTGCTGAAGGAGCAGGAGCCGATGCGCGAGCGGGCGAAAATGTACGAGGAAGACCCGCAGCTGGTTAAGAACATCGTCGCCGACGGCTGCGAGAAGGCGCGCAAGCTCGCCCAGGAGACCATGCGCGACGTGCGCGAGGCGATCGGCCTGGAGTACATTGATGATCGCTGGCCTCCCCTTCCCGCAAATTCGCCGCCTGCCATCCGCCGTCGGCGCCTGCCCCTGCGGCGGCAGGGCAGCCGTATCGCCAGAGCCGACTTCCTGGATCCGCAGCCGCGACGCCGCTGGTCCGATCGCCGATTCCGGTATGGCGAGTCGATGACGGAGATGCCACGCGATCTCTACATCCCGCCGGATGCGCTGGAGATCATCCTCGAATCCTTCGAGGGACCGCTCGACCTGCTGCTCTACCTGATCCGCAAGGCCAACATCAGCATCCTCGACATCGCGATGGCGCCGCTGACGGCGCAGTACCTCAAGTATGTCGAGGAGATGCGCAAGCACAACCTGGAGCTGGCCGCCGAATACCTGTTGATGGCGGCGATGCTGATCGAGATCAAGTCGCGCATGCTGCTGCCGCGTCCGCCCAAGGCCGAAAGCGGCGAGCCGGAAGATCCGCGTGCCGAGCTGGTGCGGCGCCTGCTCGAATACGAACGGATGAAGGCGGCGGCCAGGGCCATCGACGAACTGCCGCAGGTGGGCCGCGACTACGAGTGGGTCTCGGTGTGGATCGCCGACAAGGTGGTCGAGCGCCAGCCCGAGGTCAGCCTGAACGACCTGCAGCTGGCGTGGCTGTCGCTGATGAAGCAGGCGCGCGTCCAGGCGCATCACCGCGTGCGGCGCGAGGAGTTGTCGGTGCGCGAGCACATGGGGCACATCCTGCGCCGGCTGCAGGGGCAGGGCTTCGTCGGCTTCGAGCGCCTGTTTGACGTGAGCACCGGCGTGGCGAGCCTCGTCGTCAGCTTCCTCGCCGTGCTCGAGCTGTCGCGCGAACTGCTGATCGAGATCACGCAGAGCGAGGCGCTGGCGCCGATTTATGTAAGGTCCAGGGAATTCATGGAGTCCGCGGATGCTGCAACTGTACAAGCCTGAAGACTACAAGCGGGTGATCGAGGCGGCGCTGCTGGTCGCGCCCGAGCCGGTGTCGCTGGCCGAACTCAAGAAGCTGTTCGAAGAGGACTTCGACGACGATACCTGGCGCACGCTGCTCGACGACCTCCGCCGCGACTGGTCGCAACGCGGCGTCGAGCTGATCCAGCTGGCGACCGGCTGGCGCTTCCAGACGCGGCCGGAGTACCAGTCTTACCTCGAGCGCCTCAAGCACGACAAGCCGCCGAAGTACTCGCGCGCGGTGCTGGAGACGCTGGCGATCATCGCCTACCGCCAGCCGGTGACGCGCGGCGACATCGAGGACATCCGCGGCGTCGCGGTGTCGCCCAACGTGTTGAAAACGCTGGAATCCCGCGGCTGGATCGACACCGTCGGCCATCGCGACGCGCCGGGCCGCCCGGCGCTGCATGCCACGACACGCAAATTTCTCGACGATCTCGGGCTGCGCAGCCTGTCCGAATTGCCGCCACTGACCGAAATCGAACGGGTGATGGAACTTGGAAACACGGAACCCCCAGAACAAGAAGAAACCGTCGTCGAGCCGCAAGCGTAGTCCGCTGCGGCCCCCGACCAGGAGCACTGCCGACGGCGAGGCCAGGTCCCCGCGCGCAGGAGCGGCGGAGGCGCCGCGCCGCGGCCTGGGTCGCAACCGGCCGCCGGCGGCGCCCGAAGACACGGTCAAGCTGCAGAAGGCGCTGGCCGACACCGGCCTCGGCTCGCGCCGCGAGATCGAGGAATGGATCGGGGCCGGCCGCGTCAATGTCAATGGCGAGCCGGCCCACGTCGGCCAGCGCATCGGCCCCGGCGACAAGGTGCGCGTCAATGGCAAGCTGGTGAACCTGCATCTGGGCCAGCAGCGTGCGCCGCGCGTGCTGCTCTATCACAAGCCCGAGGGCGAGATCGTCTCGCGTGACGACCCGCAGCACCGCGCCAGCGTCTTCGACAAGCTGCCGCGCATCCGCGGCGGGCGCTGGATCGCCATCGGCCGGCTCGACTTCAATTCCTGCGGCCTGCTGATATTCAGCAGCAGCGGCGAACTGGCCAACCGCATGATGCACCCGCGCTACGCCATCGAGCGCGAATACGCGGTGCGCCTGCTCGGCGAGTTGTCTGAGGAGGCGACCAAGCAGCTGACCTCGGGCATCCAGCTCGACGATGGCATGGCGCACTTCCAGCGCCTCTACCCGACGGGCGGGGAGGGGGCCAACCGCTGGTACGAGGTGACGATCTCCGAGGGGCGCTACCGCGAGGTTCGGCGCATGTTCGAGGCGGTCGGCGTCACCGTCAGCCGCCTGATGCGGGTGCGCTATGGTCCGCTGGCGCTGCCGCCGCGCCTCAAGCGCGGCCAGGTGATGGAATTGTCGGCCGAGGACGTCCAGGCCCTGCTCAAGGCCCTGCCGCCGGCCGGGAAGGCGCCGGAAAGTCCAGAAGAATCCGCGACATGATTGCATCGCGTCTCCTTATATTGCTATAATCAGCATGATTTTTTCGGTGCCGGCCATTCCGCATGGGATGGCGGGCGGGAAAATGGGCAGTTTGCCCATTTTTTTTTGTACCTACGCTGGACACACTGTGCAACTGGATGACCTGATCGAGAAGGCCGTCGCCGGCCTCGGCTACGAATGCGTGGACTTCGAAACGAGTCCGCGCGGCCGTCTTTTGCGCGTATTCATCGACAAGGTGGAGGCCCCTGCCGACGCTGTGGGCGTGACCATCGACGACTGCGTGGCCGTCAGCCACCACCTGAGCCGGCTGTTCGCGGTCGAGAACGTCGATTACGACCGCCTCGAAGTGTCCTCGCCCGGCATGGACCGTCCGCTCAAGAAGCCGGCCGATTTTGCCCGTTTCGCCGGCCACGAGGCGCAGATCAAGCTGCGCGTGCCGATCGGCAACCAGCGCAACTTCACCGGCGTCATTCTCGGCGTGCGCGAGGGCGAGCAGCCGGAAGAGGGTGCCGGCGCCGTAGCGGTCAAGGTAGGCGAGATCGAGCATGTTTTTGCATTCGATGCGATCGACAAGGCGCATCTGGTGCCCAAGTTCTGATGCAGGAGGAATGAAATGAGCCGCGAACTGCTGTTGCTGGTGGATGCCCTGGCGCGCGAGAAGAACGTCGACAAGGACATCGTCTTCACGGCCCTCGAAATGGCGCTGGCCCAGGCCACCAAGAAGCGCATCAACGAAGAGGCCGACGTGCGCGTCGAGATCGATCGCGAGACGGGAGTGTATGAGTCCTTCCGCCGCTGGCTGGTTCTGCCCGACGATCAGGTCGACAACGACGAGCAGCAGATGGGCCTCATCGACGCCCGCGAGCAGCTGCCGGACGTGCAGGTCGACGATTACATCGAGGAAGAGCTGGAGCCCATCGACTTCGGCCGCATCGGCGCCCAGGCCGCCAAGCAGGTGATCCTGCAGAAAATCCGCGATGCCGAGCGCGAGCAGGTGCTCAACGACTTCCTCGAACGCAAGGAACACCTCGTCACCGGCACCGTCAAGCGCATGGAACGCGGCAACGCCATCATCGAGGCCGGCCGCATCGAGGCGCTGCTGCCGCGCGACCAGATGATCCCGAAGGAAAACCTCCGTCCCGGCGATCGCGTCCGCGCCTGGCTGATGAAAATCGACCGCCAGGCCCGCGGCCCGCAGCTGATCCTGTCGCGCACCGCGCCGCAGTTCATCATGAAGCTGTTCGAACTGGAAGTGCCGGAGATCGAGGACGGCCTGCTCGAGATCAAGGCGGCGGCGCGCGACCCCGGCGTGCGCGCCAAGATCGCCGTCAAGTCCAACGACCCGCGCGTCGATCCGATCGGTACCTGCGTCGGCATGCGCGGCTCGCGCGTCACCGCCGTCACCAACGAACTGGCCGGCGAACGCGTCGACATCGTGCTGTGGTCGGCCGACCCGGCGCAGCTGGTCATCGGTGCGCTGGCGCCGGCCGAGGTCAGTTCCATCGTCGTCGACGAAGAGAAGCACGCGATGGATGTGGTGATCGACGAGAACAACCTGGCCATCGCCATCGGCCGCGGCGGCCAGAACGTGCGCCTCGCCACCGAAATGACGGGCTGGACCATCAACCTGATGACGATCGAGGAATCGGCACAGAAACAGCAGCAGGAATCGGCAACGACCCGCCAGCTGTTCATGGAAAAGATCGATGTCGATCAGGAGGTCGCCGACATCCTGATCGAGGAGGGCTTCTCGACGCTGGAAGAGATCGCCTACGTGCCGCTGGCCGAGATGCTGGAGATCGCTGCCTTCGACGAGGCCACGGTGAACGAGCTGCGCGAGCGTGCCCGTAACGTGCTGCTGACCGAGGCCATCGTCGACGAAGAGCAATTGGACAAGGTGCAGGACGACCTGCTCGAACTGGAAGGCATGGACAAGCCGCTGGCTGCCAGGCTGGCCAAGGGCGGCATCTGCAACCGCGAGGACCTGGCCGATCTGGCGGTCGACGAGCTGACCGAAATGACTGGAATCGACGAGGATCGCGCCAAGGCGCTGATCACCACCGCGCGCGCCCACTGGTTCGCGGAAGAAGAATGAGGATGGCACGACCATGGCACAAATGAGCGTTGCCCAATTCGCCGACGAGCTGAAAATGCCGGCAACCGCGCTGTTGGAGCAACTCGCCAAGGCGGGCGTCTCCAAACAGGCATCGAACGACACCCTGAGCGAGCAGGACAAGACCCTGCTGCTCGACTACCTGCGCAAGGCCCACGGCGAAACCGCGCCCAAGGCCAAGATCACCCTGACGCGCAAGCAGACCACCGAGATCAAGGCTACCGACGCCCAGGGCAAGGCCCGTACCGTCCAGGTCGAAGTGCGCAAGAAGCGCGTTTTCGTCAAGCGCGATCCGGCCGAAATCGCAGCGGAAGCCGCTGCCGAGGCCGCTGCCGAGGCGGCGAAGATTGCAGCCGAAGCGGCTGAGGCTGCTGCGGCTGCCGAGGCTGCTGCTGCCGCCGCTGCTGCCGCGGCAGCGCCCGTCGCCGCCGTTCCTGCGGAAGTAGCAGCGGTTCGGACCGCGGCGCCGGTGGTCAATGCAGAGCAGGTTGCACTGCGCCAGGCAGAGGCCAAGCGCAGCGCCGGGCTGGCAGCGATCCAGGCGGCGGAGTACAAGGAGAAGCAGGAGCGCGAGGCCAAGGCCCGCGCCGACGCCGAGGCACGCCTGGCCCAGCAGCAGGCAGCTGCGACCGAAGCGGCGCAGAAGCCCGCCGAGGGTGTCAGCGGCACGCTGCACAAGCCGGCCGGCAAGACCGAGGAAGTGAAGAAGGCCGAGAAGAAGAAGGCCACCGATGCCTGGAAGGAAGAGGCGGCCAAGAAGCGCGCGATCAAGACCCGCGGCGATGCCGGCGGTGGTGCCGGCGGCTGGCGCGGCGGTCCGCGCGGCCGTCAAGGTCGCCACGGCGGCCATGGCGAGGAAAGCCACGCCGCGGCACAGCCGGTCGAAGCGGTGGTGCGCGAGGTCCATGTGCCCGAGACCATCACCGTCGCCGAACTGGCGCACAAGATGGCGATCAAGGCGGCCGAGGTCATCAAGGCACTGATGAAAATGGGCATGATGGTCACCATCAACCAGCCGCTCGACCAGGAAACCGCGATGATTCTCGTCGAGGAGTTCGGCCACACGGCGATCGCCGCCAAGCTCGACGATCCCGATGCCTTCCTCGACGAGACGCATGCCGAAGAGCACAAGGATGCCGAAACCCTGCCGCGTGCGCCGGTGGTCACCGTCATGGGCCACGTCGACCACGGCAAGACTTCGCTGCTCGACTACATCCGCCGCGCCAAGGTGGCGGCGGGCGAGGCTGGCGGCATCACCCAGCATATCGGCGCCTACCACGTCGAGACGCCGCGCGGCATGGTGACCTTCCTCGATACCCCGGGTCACGAGGCCTTCACGGCGATGCGCGCGCGCGGCGCCAAGGCCACCGACATCGTCATCCTGGTGGTGGCGGCCGACGACGGCGTCATGCCGCAGACCAAGGAAGCGATTCACCACGCCAAGGCGGCCGGCGTGCCGCTGGTCGTGGCGGTCAACAAGATCGACAAGCCCGATGCCAACCCCGAGCGCGTCAAGCAGGAGCTGATCACCGAAGGCGTGGTGCCGGAGGAATACGGCGGCGACTCTCCCTTCATCCATGTTTCGGCCAAGAAGGGCACCGGCATCGACGAACTGCTCGAGAACGTGCTGCTGCAGGCCGAGGTGCTGGAACTCACGGCGCAGCGCGACGTGCCGGCCAAGGGCCTGATCATCGAGGCGCGCCTCGACAAGGGCAAGGGTCCCGTCGCGACCATGCTGGTGCAGTCCGGCACGCTGAAACGCGGCGATGTGCTGCTGGCGGGGCAGGTGTATGGCCGCGTCCGCGCCATGCTCGACGAGAACGGCAAGTCGATCGAAGAAGCCGGTCCCTCGATTCCGGTCGAGATCCAGGGCCTCGCCGACGTGCCTGCTGCCGGCGACGAGGTGATGGTGCTGGCCGATGAACGCAAGGCGCGCGAGATCGCGCTGTTCCGCCAGGGCAAGTACCGCGACGTGCGCCTGGCCAAGCAGCAGGCGGCCAAGCTGGAGAACATGTTCGAGCAGATGGCCGAGGGCGAGGTGCAGAACCTGGCGCTCATCATCAAGGCCGACGTGCAGGGTTCGCAGGAGGCGCTGGTGCATTCGCTGACCAAGCTGTCCACCGACGAGATCAAGATCCAGGTCGTGCATGCGGCGGTCGGCGGCATCACGGAATCCGACGTCAACCTGGCCGGGGCATCCAAGGCGGTCATCATCGGCTTCAATACCCGTGCCGATGCCAATGCGCGCAAGGCCGCCGAGAACCTCGGCGTCGATATCCGCTACTACACCATCATCTACGAAGCCGTGGATGAAGTGAAGGCCGCGATGACGGGCATGCTGGCGCCGGAGAAGAAGGAAGTGGTCATCGGCCACGTCGAGATCCGCCAGGTGTTCCGCATTTCCAGGATCGGCGCCGTTGCCGGCTGTATGGTCCTCGACGGGATCGTCAAGCGCAATTCGTCGGTGCGCCTGCTGCGCAACAACGTGGTGCTGCACACCGGCGAGCTCGAGTCGCTCAAGCGCTTCAAGGACGACGTCAAGGAGGTCAAGGAATCCTTCGAGTGCGGCCTCAACCTGAAGAACTTCAACGACATTCAGGAAGGCGACCAGCTCGAGGTGTTCGAGGTGCAGGAAATCGCCCGCAGCCTTTAATACTGTGGCCCCCCACGCTCGCAAACCCGGCTCGCTGCCCCCCACGGGGGGGCGCATGCCCTCTTGGGGCTGCCCGGCGAGGGCATAAAACTCGGCGATGGCGTCACGGCAAGGCTCACCTCACGGCTATTCGCGGGCGGATCGCGTCACCGAACAGATCCACCGCGAACTGTCTGAGCTGCTGCGGCAGGTCAAGGACCCGCGCGTCGCTCATCTGTTGCCGCTGGTGACACTCACCGGCGTGGAAATCACGGCCGACTATGCCCACGCCAAGGTGTTCTACACCTCGCTGGCCGGTCACGAGCGCGACGAGGAAATCGCCCGGGGCCTGCGCCATGCTGCCGGCTTCCTGCGCCGCGAGCTCGGCCGGCGCGTGCGCATCCATCACACGCCGGAACTGCATTTCACCTTCGACGCCTCGGTCGAGCGCGGCACCTGGCTGTCTCACCTGATCGACGAGGCCGTCGCATCAGATCACAAGGGTGAAAAAGCGGGTGAATAAGCCGCGCCGCGCACCGCGCCGTCAGGTCGACGGCGTGCTGCTGCTCGACAAGTCCGCCGGCATGACGTCCAACACCGCGCTGCAGGTGGCGCGGCGGCTGTTCAACGCCGAGAAGGCGGGCCATACCGGCACCCTTGACCCTCTTGCCACCGGGCTGCTGCCGCTGTGCTTCGGCGAGGCCACCAAATTTGCCGGCGAACTGCTGAACGCCGACAAGACCTACCGCGCCACGCTGCGCCTCGGTGTCACCACCGATACCGCCGACGCCGAGGGCCAGGTGCTGCTGACGCGGCCGGTGACGGTGAGTGCGGCCGACTTCGAAGCGGTGCTGCCGCGCTTCCGCGGCGAGATCGAGCAGGTGCCACCGATGTACTCGGCGCTCAAGCGCGACGGCAAAGCCCTCTACGAATATGCCCGCCAGGGCATCGAACTCGAGCGGGCGCCGCGGCGAGTGACCATACACGAGCTGCGCCTGCTCGGTTTTGCCGGAGACACGGC
The DNA here is from genome assembly GCA_963709555.1 of uncultured beta proteobacterium. Classification (GTDB taxonomy): domain Bacteria; phylum Pseudomonadota; class Gammaproteobacteria; order Burkholderiales; family Rhodocyclaceae; genus Sulfurisoma. The sequence goes on from CAVPWR010000008.1 coordinate 716,978, forward strand.
GGAGATCGATGTTTCCTGCAGCAAGGGCACCTACATCCGCACGCTGGCGGCCGACATCGGCGAGGCGCTGGGCTGCGGCGCCCACCTGACGGCGCTGCGCCGCACCCGCATCGGCAAGCTGAGCGTCGAGTCCGCTGTGACACTCGAGCAGATCGAGACCCGGTCTCCGGGCGAGCGGGATGCCTCGCTTGCTCCGGCCGATGCCCTGGTCGAAGATTTGCGTGTGGCAGACCTCGCGGAGCCGGAGGTCGCGCGCATCCTCCACGGCCAGTCCGTGCGCTGGAACGGTCCGGCCGGCGAGCGCTGGCGACTCTATGGCGACGGGCGCTTTCTCGGCATCGCCAGCGTCACCGCCGACGGCTGGCTCCAGCCCAAACGCCTGCTTGCTGCCGAATACGCCGCAAGTTCTGTAGCAAGTGCTTGAGCTTATAAGTGACGCGCGTGTATAATCGCGCGTTTTCCGAAGTCAGACTGTTCGCAAGGATTCAAGAATGGCCATTTCCACTGCCGACAAGGCGAAGATCGTTACCGACTACCAGCGTGCCACGGGCGACACCGGTTCCCCCGAAGTTCAGGTCGCGCTGCTGACCGCCCGCATCAATGACCTGACCGGCCACTTCAAGGCCCACGTCAAGGACCACCATTCGCGCCGCGGCCTGCTCATGATGGTCAGCCAGCGCCGCAAGATGCTGGATTACCTCAAGGGCAAGAATGCCGACAGCTACCGCGCCCTGATCGAGCGCCTTGGCTTGCGCAAGTAAGATTCTGGATTTCGAGTTTCGCGCCGTGCGCGAAGCCTGAACTGATTGCCGGCACGGCCCCTGCGGTTGTGCCGGCTTTTTTGTGCATTGCTTTGACTGCCAGTGCGGCGTTGGCCGCACGCTGATGAGAAAGGAATCGATGTGCTGACCCCGATCAAGAAGAGCTTCACCTATGGCGCCCACACCGTCACGCTGGAAACCAGCGAGATCGCCCGCCAGGCCGATGGCGCCGTGCTGGTCAACATGGACGACACCGTGGTTCTGGCCACCGTGGTGGCCAAGAGGGACGCCAAGGCCGGCCAGGACTTTTTCCCGCTGACCGTCGACTACATCGAGAAGTTCTACGCTGCCGGCCGCATTCCCGGCGGCTTCCTCAAGCGCGAAGGCCGCCCCTCCGAGAAGGAGACGCTGACTTCGCGCCTGATCGACCGCCCGATCCGCCCGCTGTTCCCCGATGGCTTCTACAACGAAGTGCAGGTCATCGTGCACGTGCTGTCGGTCAACCCCGAAGTCGATTCCGACATCCCGGCCATGATCGGCGCCTCGGCCGCTCTGTCGCTCTCCGGCATTCCCTTCAGTGGCCCGATCGGCGCGGCTCGCGTCGGCTATGCCGACGGCCAGTACATCCTCAACCCGACCAAAGAGCAGCTCAAGACCAGCCAGCTCGACCTCGTCGTCGCCGGCACCGCCAGTGCCGTGCTGATGGTCGAATCGGAAGCGCAGCAGCTGTCCGAGGAAATCATGCTCGGTGCCGTGGTCTTCGGCCACGACCAGTCGCAGGCCGCCATCAACGCCATCAACGAACTGGTCGAAGCCGCCGGCAAGCCGGAGTGGGATTGGCAGCCGGCCGCCAAGGACGAGGCGCTGATCGGCCGCGTCGCCGGCATGGCCGAAGCCGACCTGCGCGAGGCTTATCGCATCACCCAGAAGCAGGCGCGCACCCAGAAGTGCCGCGAGATTTTCAAGCGCGTGACGGATGCCGTGTGTGCCGGCGACGGTGCGCCGGATGCCGCCCATGTCGGCAACGTGCTGTTCGATCTCGAGGCCAAGATCGTCCGCTCGCAGATTCTCAACGGCGACCCGCGAATCGACGGCCGCGACACGCGCACCGTGCGTCCCATCACCGTCCGCAGCGGCGTGCTGCCGCGCACCCACGGTTCGGCGCTGTTCACCCGCGGCGAGACCCAGGCCCTGGTCATCGCCACGCTGGGCACCGGCCGCGACGAGCAGATCATCGACGCGCTGGCCGGTGAGTACCGCGACCGCTTCATGCTCCACTACAACATGCCGCCCTTCGCCACCGGCGAAACCGGCCGCGTCGGCACGCCCAAGCGCCGCGAGATCGGCCACGGCCGCCTGGCCAAGCGCGCCATCGCCGCCGTGCTGCCCACGGGCGAGGAATTCGGCTATTCGATGCGCCTCGTTTCCGAGATCACCGAGTCCAACGGCTCGTCCTCCATGGCTTCCGTCTGCGGCGGCTCGCTGGCGCTGATGGATGCCGGCGTGCCGCTGAAGGCGCACGTGGCGGGCATCGCCATGGGCCTGATCAAGGACGGCAACCGTTTCGCCGTGCTGACCGACATCCTCGGCGACGAGGATCACCTCGGCGACATGGACTTCAAGGTGGCCGGCACCGAGAACGGCATCACCGCGCTGCAGATGGACATCAAGATCCAGGGCATCACCAAGGAGATCATGCAGGTCGCGCTGGCCCAGGCCAAGGAAGGCCGCATCCACATCCTCGGCGTCATGCAGGGTTCGGTGACGGGCCATCGCCAGGAGGTTTCCACCTTCGCTCCGCGCATGATCACCATCAAGATCAACCCGGAGAAGATCCGCGACGTGATCGGCAAGGGCGGTGCGGTGATCCGTGGCCTGACCGAGGAAACCGGTTGCGTCATCGACATCGGCGAAGACGGCACCGTCACCATCTCCTCGGTCAATGCCGACATGGCGCAGGTCGCCAAGAAGCGCATCGAGGACATCACCGCCGAGGTCGAAGTCGGCAAGGTGTATGAGGGTACGGTGCTGCGCCTGCTCGATTTCGGCGCCATCGTCCAGGTGCTGCCCGGCAAGGATGGCCTGCTGCACATCTCGCAGATCGCCAACGAGCGCGTCAATGCGGTCGCCGACCACCTCAAGGAAGGTCAGCAGGTGAAGGTCAAGGTCATCGAGACCGACGACAAGGGCCGCGTCCGCCTCTCGATGAAGGCGCTGCTGGCCGACGCCGTTCCGGCTGCCACGGCAGAGTAAGTTCCACGTTGCAGGCAACAAAAAAGGACGCCGCGGCGTCCTTTTTTGTTTGGTGAGTCAGGCTATTTGTTTTTAGCTTCGGCCGTTCGCTTCGCGAACTTAACTTTTCTGTGAAAAGTTAGCCTGCGCTGAAAACGACGAAGGCCAAGCAATGCCTGGCCTTCGTCCTTGCTTTTAGTTCCGGCATAACTTGGCTTCGCCAAGTTAGCCTTCTAAGAAACAGATGGCCTACTTGGCCATCTGTTTCTCGCGCCGCTCTTCGAGTTCCTTGCAGTCGATGCAGAGGGTGGCGGTGGGGCGGGCCTCGAGGCGCTTCAAGCCGATCTCGACGCCGCAGCTGTCGCAATAACCATACTCGCCGGACTCGATGCGGTCGATGGACTCGTCGATCTTCTTGATCAGCTTGCGCTCGCGATCGCGGTTGCGCAGTTCGAGCGCGATGTCGGATTCCTGGCTGGCGCGGTCGTTGGGATCGGCGAACACCGTCGCTTCGTCCTGCATGGTGTGCACGGTGCGCTCGATGTCTTCCAGCAATTCCTGCTTGAGCGCGTCGAGGATCTTGCGGAAGTGCGCCAGCTGCTTGCTGTTCATGTATTCCTCGCCCTTCTTGGCAACGTAGGGCGGGAACTGCTTGTGCAGGAAATCTTCGGCCATGCTGGGGAATCCGTTTCGGGAAACGCGCTTTATAAACGAAACAGCGGCTGCCCGCAAGTCGCGTTTCTCTCGGCGTTTCCGACTTCACCGCAGGGCACCGCTCGCGTTGACTTTCGAGAGCACAGATTGATTGACCGGCCTCGCCCGCATCGGTAGAATGCGCGCTTCTCGGGGTGTAGCGCAGCCCGGTAGCGCGCTTGCTTTGGGAGCAAGATGTCGGAGGTTCGAATCCTCTCACCCCGACCAAAGCGTTCCCAGTATTTGGCAAGCTCATCGGACTGCCTGTAGCTCAACCGGATAGAGCACCGGCCTTCTAAGCCGGGGGTTGTGGGTTCGAGTCCCGCCGGGCGGGCCAAAATTTGGTTTTACAGTGGTGGCTGTAGCTCAGTTGGTAGAGTCCTGGATTGTGATTCCAGTTGTCGTGGGTTCGAGCCCCATCAGCCACCCCAAATAAAAGGCGGCAAGATCTTTCGGTCTTGCCGCCTTTCCCTTTTTTGCTTGCTGCAGTACTGCTATCTTCCGTCAGCTTCGGTTCAGTTGTCCGAGATCGCGTGCGTGCAGCAGGAAGATCTTGCCTTCGGCATGCGGAGTGTCGATCCACATCAAGGGCAGTTCGGGGAAGGCGGCTTCGACGATGTCGCGATTGTGGCCGACCTCGATGGCGAGCAGGCCTTCCGGCTTCAGGTGCCGCGCGGCCTCCGCCAGGATTATGCGGACGATGTCGAGCCCGTCTGCGCCGGCGGCCAGAGCGAGCGAGGGTTCGCGCCGGTACTCCTCCGGCAGGCTCGCCATGGCGGCGGCCGTGACGTAGGGCGGGTTGGAAATGATCAGGTCGTAGCGGCGCTTGCCGAGCTTGCCGAAAACATCGGAACGGACGAGGCGTACCTGCTCGTCGAGGCCATAGTCGGCGACATTGCGCTGCGCCACGGCCAGCGCGTCCGCCGAAATGTCGACCGCATCGACGCGCGCGTTGGGGAAGGCATGGGCCATCAGGATGGCGAGGCAGCCCGAGCCGGTGCACAGGTCGAGCGCGTCCGACACTTCGGTCGCATCGGCGACCCACGGGGCGAAGCCTTCGTGCAGGAGTTCGGCGAAATACGAACGCGGCACGATGACGCGTTCGTCGACATAGAAGCGGAAATCGCCGAGCCAGGCCTCCTGCGTGAGATAGGCGGCAGGCAGGCGGCGGGCAATCCGCTGCTGCAGGATATTGAGCACCGCCAGGCGCTCGTCCGCGGTGAGGCGGGCGTCGAGGAACACCTCCAGCCGGTCGTTGGGCAGGTGCAGGGCGTGCAGGATCAGCCAGGCGGCTTCGTCGAAGGCGTTGTCGGTGCCGTGGCCGAAGAAGAGCCCGGCATCGTTGAAGCGGCTGACGGCCCAGCGCAGCCAGTCGCGCAAGGTGATCAACTCGGTCGTCTGCGTCTGCATGGTGGTCAAGCCAGCAGGCGCTTCATCACGCCCTGGTAGATGTGGGCGAGCGGTTCGAGGTCGGACAGCGCGATGCACTCGTCGACCTTGTGGATGGTGGCATTGATCGGGCCGAACTCGACGACCTCGGGGCAGATGTCGGCGATGAAGCGCCCGTCCGACGTGCCGCCCGTCGTCGACAGCTGGGGCACGACGCGGGCATGCGCCTGGATGGATTCCGTCAGCGCGGTGACGAGCTTGCCCGGGCGCGTCAGGAAGGGCCTGCCGCCGAGCGTCCATTGAATGTCGTATTCGAGGCCGTGGCGGTCGAGGATCGCGAGGACGCGGGACTGCAGTTCCTCTGGCGTGCTGGCGGTGGAGAAGCGGAAGTTGCAGAGAATCTCGAAGGTGCCCGGCACGACGTTGGTGGCGCCGGTGCCGGCATGGGCGTTGGAAATCTGGAAGCTGGTCGGCGGGAAGTATTCGTTGCCCTCGTCCCAGCGGGTCGCCGCCAGTTCGGCCAGGGCGGGGGCGGCCAGATGCACCGGATTGCGCACCTGCTCGGGGTAGGCGACGTGGCCCTGGATGCCCTTGACCACGAGACGCGCGGAGAGCGAGCCGCGGCGGCCGTTCTTCATGGTGTCGCCGAACTTCGCCGCCGAGGTCGGCTCGCCGACGACACAGTAGTCGATGGACTGCGTGCGTGCCTTGAGCGCCTCGACCACCTTGACCGTGCCGTGGATGGCGTCGCCTTCCTCGTCGGAGGTGAGCAGGAGGGCGAGGGAACCCCGGTGCTGCGGATGCATGTGGAGGAAGCGCTCGCAGGCGACGACGAAGGCGGCGAGCGACGACTTCATGTCGGCGGCGCCGCGGCCGTAAAGGTGCCCATCGCGCTCGGTGGCCTGGAACGGATCGGATGCCCAGCGCTCGGGCGGGCCCGGGGGGACGACGTCGGTATGGCCGGCGAAGCAGAGCAGGGGGGCAGCAGAGCCGCGCCGCGCCCACAGATTCGAGACGCCGCCACTGTCGATGCGTTCCAGCGTGAAGCCGAGCGGCGCCAGGCGCCTGCCGATCAGGTCGAGGCAGCCGGCGTCGTCAGGTGTGACGGAGCGGCGTTCGATCAGTTGGCGGGCAAGGGCGAGCGTGGCGTCTTCGCTCATTGGGCTTCCATGTTCAGAGTGAACTCGGAGAACGATGCGCCGCTCTCGGTGATCTCGGCACCCGGCGGGGTGGCATCGAGTTTCTGTTCCTTCTTGCCGGCATCGGCTTCGGTGTTGTTGATCAGCCAGTGCAGGTTGTTGGCCGAGTCGGCATTGGCCATCGCTTCCTCGAGGGTGATCGCATTCTCGCGGTAGAGCTTGACCAGTGCCTGCTCGAAGGTCTGCGACCCCGGCGACATGCTTTGCTCCATCGCTTCCTTCATGCCGTTGAGGTCGCCCTTCTCGATCAGTTCGGCGATGTGGCGCGAATTGAGCATGACCTCGACCGCCGGGGTGCGGGCGCCGTCGGGCTTCTTGACCAGACGCTGCGAAATCACGCACCGGAGCGTCACCGCCAGGTCGGCCAGCAGCGCCGGGCGGTTCTCCAGCGGGTAGAAGCTGATGATCCGGCTCATCGCGTGATAACTGTTGTTGGCATGCAGCGTTGCCACGCAGAGGTGACCGGACTGGGCGTAGGCGACGGCCTGCGACATGGTCTCCTTGTCGCGGATCTCGCCGATGAAAATGACGTCGGGCGCCTGGCGCAGCGCGTTGCGCAGCGCGACGGCGAAGTCCTTGGTGTCCGACCCGACCTCGCGCTGGTTCACGATGGCCTTCTTGTTCCTGAAGATGAACTCGATCGGATCCTCGAGGGTGAGGATGTGGCCGGACTTTTGTTCATTGCGGTAGTCGAGCATCGCCGTCAGCGTCGTCGACTTGCCCGATCCGGTCGCGCCGACCATCAGGATCAGCCCGCGCTTCTCCATGATCGTCTCGAGCAGCACCGGCGGCAGGTTGAGCGTGTCGAAGCGGGGAATTTCCGCCGGGATGTAGCGGACGACGAAGGCCGGCGTGCCCTTTTGCCGCAGTACCGAGACGCGGAAGTTGCCGACGCCCTCGAGGGCGTAGCCGGTGTTCATCTCCAGCGTTTTCTCGTACTCCTGCAACTGGTGCTCGTTGAGGATTTCCTTGAGCAGCGCATTGATGGTGCTGATGTCCATGACCGTCTGGTTGACGGGCATGGCGACGCCGTTGATCTTGATGGTGATGGGCGAGCCGACGGAAACGAAGATATCGGAGGCCTTTTTGTCGGCCATCAGCTGGAACAGGCGATCCATGGTTCCCATGTCGGCTCTCCTAAGTGGTCAGTGCTTCCGGCCGGCCTGCGGCCCATTAGCCTACTGAGTTGCTGCGCAAATTAGCCTTCAACGCTAGAGATGGCTTCGCCATCTCTAGTCGCGCAGCAGTTCGTTGATGGCAGTCTTGGCCCGGGTCTTGGCGTCGACGCGCTTCACGATCACCGCGCAGTAGAGACTGTACTTGCCGTCGGCGGAGGGCAGGTTGCCCGAGACGACCACCGAGCCTTCCGGTACGCGACCGTACATCACTTCGCCGGTGGCGCGGTCGTAGATCTTGGTGCTCTGGCCGATGAACACGCCCATCGAGATCACGCAGTTGTCCTCGACGATGACCCCTTCCACCACTTCCGAACGGGCGCCGACGAAGCAGTTGTCGCCGATGATGGTCGGATTGGCCTGCACCGGTTCCAGCACGCCGCCGATGCCGACGCCACCCGAGAGGTGCACGTTCTTGCCGATCTGGGCGCAGGAGCCGACGGTGGCCCAGGTGTCGACCATGGTGCCCTCGTCGATATAGGCGCCGATGTTCACGTAGCTGGGCATCAGCACGCAGTTCCTGGCGATGAAGCTGCCGCGCCGCGCCACGGCCGGCGGCACCACGCGGAAGCCGCCCTTCTCGAATTCGTGGGTGCCGTAGCTGGCGAACTTGGTCGGCACCTTGTCGAAATAGCGCATCGGGCCGTTGTCCATCAGACGGTTGTCCTCGAGGCGGAAGGAAATCAGTACCGCCTTCTTGATCCACTGGTGGGTGACCCATTCGCCGTTGATTTTCTCGGCCACGCGCAGCTTGCCCTGGTCGAGGTCGGCGATGATGGTATCGACGGCCTCGCCAACGCGGGCGGGAGCGGTGCCGGGCTTGAGATTGGCGCGGTCTTCCCACGCTTCGTCGATGATGCTTTGCAGTTGGTGCATCTTGGTTTCCTCTGGTTATCTTGGTAATTGGTGTCGGATCAGAGACGCTGGCAGCCATTTTGGCAAAACGCGGCGATGCGTTGCGCCGCTTCGAGGCATTCTTCGAGTCCGGCGACGAGCGCGATGCGCACGTAGTTGGCGCCGGGATTGACGCCGCCGGAGTCCCGGGCGAGGAAGCTGCCGGGAAGGACGGTCACATTATATTGGCGGTGCAGCTCGCGGGCGAAGTCGGTATCGGGGATGGGTGTCTTCGCCCACAGGTAGAAACCGGCGTCGGGTACCGCGGTTTCGAGGTGGCGGGCGACGATGGGCGTCACCTGGTCGAACTTTTCGGCGTAGAGGCGACGATTCTCGCGCACATGTGCCTCGTCGTTCCAGGCGGCGATGGAGGCGCCCTGCACGGCGGGGTTCATGGCGCCGCCATGGTAGGTACGGTAGAGCAGGAACTGCCTGATGATGGCCGCATCGCCGGCGACGAAGCCCGAGCGCAGCCCCGGCACGTTGGAACGCTTGGACAGGCTGGAGAACATCACCAGGTTCCTGTAGTCACTGCGGCCGAGCTTGACCGCGGCCTCGAGGCCGCCCAGCGGCGGCCTGGCTTCGTCGAAATAGATCTCCGAATAGCACTCGTCCGAGGCGATGACGAAGCCGTGGCGGTCGGACAGTTCGAACAGCTGTGCCCAGTCGTCGAGCGACATGACCTTGCCGGTGGGATTGCCGGGCGAGCAGACATAGACGAGTTGCGTCCGCTGAAAAGTCGGTTCTGGCACCACGCCGAAATCCATGGTGTAGCCGTGTGCGGGCAGGGTGTTGAGGAACAGCGGCTCCGCGCCGGCGAGCAGTGCCGCACCTTCGTAGATCTGGTAGAAGGGGTTGGGGCAGATGACGGTGGCGCCGGCCTTCGCGCCGTCGATCACCGACTGGGCGAATGCGAACAGCGCCTCGCGCGAACCGTTGACCGGAACGATCTGGGTCGCCGCGTCGGGTGCCGGAATGCCGTAGCGGCGGGCGACCCAGGCGGCGATGGCCTGGCGCAAGGCGTCCGAACCCTGCGTGGTAGGATAGTTCGCCAATCCTGCCAGGCTCGAAGTCAATGCCTCCTTGATGAAGGCCGGCGTCTCGTGCTGCGGCTCGCCGATCGACAGCTTGATCTCCTTGAGCCCGGCCGGCGGGGTGACCCCGGCAAACAGTTGGCGCAGTTTTTCGAAGGGGTAGGGCTGCAGCAGGTCGAGGCGGGGATTCACGGGGGAGGAGTGAGGTTGTCGGCTCTGGAAGGCTCGCATTATAGGCTACGCCCCCGGGCGGCCGAAGCCCGGACCGCGGTGGTTTCGCTGGTCGCGGGCGCCACCGTCTGGGGCCTGATCTGGTATCCCTACCGGGTACTTGAATCGGCCGGGCTCTCCGGCGTACGCGCCGCCATCCTCACCTATCTGGTCGCGCTGGTGCTGGGGGTACTGGTGTTGGCGTCGCGCAACTGTTGCGAACGGCCTTCGTGGTGGCTGCTCGCCGTGGGATTTAGCGCCGCGGGCTGCAACATCGGCTATGTGCTGGGCATGCTGCATGGCGAGGTCATGCGCGTGCTGCTCCTGTTCTACCTGGCGCCATTGTGGACCGTGTTGCTGGCACGGCTGCTGCTCGGCGAGCGTGCGGGGCGGTGGGGCCTGCAGGTGATCCTGCTGTCGCTCGCCGGTGCGGCGGTCATGCTGTGGCAGCCGCGCCTGGGCTTGCCGCTGCCGGGCAACGATGCCGAGTGGCTCGGGCTCGCGGCCGGCTTCCTCTTCGCCCTGTCCAATGTGCTGATCCGGCGCACGCCGCAACACTCGATCGAGCTCAAGTCGACGGCGGTATTCCTGTGCACGGTGACGCTCGGCCTCGTCGCCGCGGCCTTCGAGCCGCCGGCTGCGCTCGGCGGCATGCAGTCGGCTCACTGGTTGTTGCTGGTCGTCGTCGGTGTGCTGTTGCTGGCTATCAATCTGGTCGTGCAGTTCGGGTTAACCCATGTGCCGGCCAACCGGGCGATCGTCATTTTCATGTTCGAGCTGGCGGTCGCGGCGGTGTCGGCCTGGCTGCTGGCCGGCGAGACGATGGGCCCCAAGGAGTGGCTGGGCGGGGCGATGATCGTCGCCGCCAGCGCGATTTCGGCACGTTCGGTCGACACGGCGCCAGCGGGCTCCCTCAGTCCCCTGCAGGCAGCACTGCCCTGTAGAGGGCGTGGCTGGCGTAGGCCATCACCGGCAGCACCAGCGGGAATAGCGGCAGCAGCAGGATGCTGCCGATGGTGGCGGCGGAGAGCAGGATGGCCCACCCCAGGGCCGGGATCGGGTTGCGGAATACGATGCCGACACTGGTGACGACGGCTTCGACCATTTGGGCGCGGCGCTCGCACAGCAGTGGCACCGAGAAGGCCGATATCGCGAACAGCATGAAGGCGATCACCGCGCCGGATACCAGGCCCCAGAACATGAATGACATCACGTTGTCTGGCGTGGGCAGCATGTCGCGCGGGAATATCGGGTCGACGCCCACCATATAACTGTAGAGGATGGCGACATCGGTGATGAAGATCATGAAGAGCAGGGCGCAGACCAGCGCGATGACCCAGATCGAGGCCGAGGCGCTGGCGAACCCGCTGGCGACAGCGGCGAAACTCGGCGTCCCGCCAGCGCCGACTTTTCTGGCCACGGCAAAGAAGCCGGCGAGAATAGCCGGTCCGACCAGCATGAAGGCGCCGGCGGCGGGTACGACGAAGGGGGTGCGGCCGGCGGCGATCAGGGCGCCGATGATGACGGCGCCGATCAGCGTGAAGATGCCGGCGTAGGCGATGCTCACGGCGCGCGTGGCGTTGGCGGTGCGCCAGCCTGAATTCAGCGCTGCGGCAATCGCGTCGAATGTCAACGGTTTTTCGGTCATGGTCGAGCCCTCCCATTTGCATGGCGTGGGGCACGGCCGCCGGCGGCAACTGCGAACCCTGGGTGCGATAATGTTATCAAACAGAGGGCGGTAACTGTCGCCCTCAGGACGGAGTTGCGATGCTGGAAGCTTTATCCGGGGCTAGCTTGGCGTTTTGCGGATTGGTGCTCGCCATCGCCTATTTCGTCCGCGGCCTGACCGGTTTCGGCTCGGGCCTGATTTCGATTCCGCTGTTGGCGCTGTTGCTGCCTTTGCCAGCGGTGGTGCCGCTGATCGTCCTGCTCGACTACACGGCTTCCATCGCGCAAAGCCTGAGCAGCCGCAAGGACGTGCGCTGGCGCGAGTTGTTGCCGCTGCTGCCGTTCACCATGGCGGGCGTCTTGGCGGGGCTGCTGATCCTGAAGACGGTGTCGCCGGCGGCGATGTCGCACGCGCTCGGGGTGTTCGTGCTGTTCTTCGCCGTGTACCAGTATTTCGGGCTGGAGATGGCCGGCCGTTATTCGAAAGGCTGGGCTGCGCTGGCCGGCAGTTCGGGGGGGCTCATCGGCACGCTGTTCGGAACGGGCGGACCCTTTTACATCATCTACTTCCGCTTGCGCGGCCTCGACAAGAGCGAGCTGCGCGCCACCTTCGCCGCCACCTTCCTGATCGATGGCAGCGGGCGGCTGCTCGGCTATTTCGCCGCCGGCTTCTTCACCCGGGAATTCCTGATCTCCGCTGCTCGCGGCGCTGCCGGTGATGGCCGTGGCGCTGTACGTCGGCGGCCATATCCACACGCGCATCAGCCTGCTGACCTTCCAGCGCGCCATCAGCGTCCTGCTGCTGGTCAGCGGCATCGCGCTGCTGCTCAAGTGAAACCCCGCGGCGCGGCGATTCCCGCCTGGCACCACAGAAACAATGGCTAGCCGCGAACGTTCGACTGTGCCGGGAAATCCGCGAGTTCGACGCGCGGTGCCGGCTTCCAGCCCTTCTTGCGGTGCTCGGCGACGACATTGGTGAATATGCCGCCGCGCACATAGAAGCGCGCGGTCAGCCTCATGAAGCGGGGCTTCACCGCTTTCGCCAGGTCGTCGAGGATGCGGTTGGTGACGTCCTCGTGGAAATGGCCCTCCTCGCGGAAGCTCCAGACGTAGAGCTTCAGGCTCTTCAGCTCGACGCAAAGCTTGTCGGCGATGTAGTCCAGCGTCAGCACGGCGAAATCCGGCTGCCCGGTCTTGGGGCAGAGGCAAGTGAACTCCGGGATTTCCATGTGGATCTGGTAGTCGCGGTGGGGCGCCGGGTTGGGAAAGGTCTCGAGCGCTTTGGCTGGCTGGCTGGGCATGATGGCGGCGTGGGATTGAAGGTCGAGGCATTATAATGCCGCCCTTTCGTCACTCTCCCGTCCTGCGCGTGCGCCTCACCAAGCTCAAGATCGCCGGTTTCAAGTCCTTCGTCGAACCGACCACCGTCGTCTTCCCCAGCCAGCTGGCCGGCGTGGTCGGCCCCAACGGCTGCGGCAAGTCGAACATCATCGACGCCGTGCGCTGGGTGCTGGGCGAGTCGAAGGCGTCGGAGCTGCGCGGCGAATCCATCCAGGACGTGATCTTCAAGGGGTCGGGCGGCCGCAAGGAAGTCTCGCGCGCCAGCGTCGAGCTCTTCTTCGACAACCAGCAGGGCCGCGTCGGCGGCCAGTGGTCGCAATATGCCGAAATCACCGTAAAACGGATACTGGACCGCGAGGGCAACTCCAACTACTACATCAACAACCTCCACGTCCGCCGCCGCGACGTCATCGACCTTTTCCTCGGCACCGGCCTCGGCCCGCGCGCCTACGCCATCATCGGCCAGGGCATGATCTCGCGCATCGTCGAGTCCAAGCCCGATGAGCTGCGCTTCTTCCTCGAGGAGGCGGCCGGCGTCACCAAGTACAAGGAACGGCGCAAGGAAACCGAGAACCGGCTGGAGGATGCGCGCGAGAACCTCGCCCGCGTCGACGACATCCGCAACGAGCTGGACGGCCAGATCGGCCGCCTCGCCAGTCAGGCCGCGGTGGCGAAGCAGTACCACGCGCTCAATGCCGGGCTCGCCCACCAGCAGAACCTGCTCTGGCTGAAAAAGCGCAACGACGCCCGCGCCGATGCCGAGCGGCTGGCCCGCGATGTCGAGAAGGCCGAGAACCGCGTCGAGGCCGAGACCGCGCAGTTGCGCGAGGTCGAGGCCCGGGTCGAACAGTCGCGCGAGGCGCACTTCGCCGCTTCCGACGCGCTGCATGCCGCACAGGCCGAGATGTACACGGCCAATGCCGAGGTCAAGCGGCTCGAATCCGAAATCAATCATCTACGTGACTCGCGGACGCGGCTGGAAGCGCGGCTGGCTCAACTCGACGTTGAAAACGGCCACTGGTCGGGGGAGTTGCGGCGCGTCGAGGGCGAAGACTTCCGCTGGAAGTCGCTGCTGGAAAATTCGCGTGAACGCGCGCTGACCGCTGGCGCCCGCCACGAGGAGGCTGCCGCGCGCCTGCCGGAGGCCGAAAACGCGGTGCAGTCCGCCGGCCACCAGGTGGCCGAGGCGCGCAAGGCGCTCAACGAAGCCGAGCAGGGCGTACGCCTGGCCGAGGCCGACCGCGGCCACGCCATCCGCGCGCTGGACAACCTGGCCCAGCGCCGTGTGCGGCTGGAGCAGGAACGCGCCGCACTCGGCCAGCCCGATCCGGTGCAGTTGGCCGCGGCGCAGGAGGCCGAAGCGCGGGCCGAGGAAGAACTGACGCTGCAGCAGGATCGCCTCGCCGACCTGCAGCAGAAGCTGCCGGGCCTCGAAGGCGCGCTGCGCGGTGCGCGCGAGCGCCTGCAGGGTACCCACCGCCTGGTTACCGAAAGCCGCGCCCGCCACGATGCCCTGCAGCAACTGCAAAGCCGGGTGCAGCAGAGCGGCGAGATCGGCGACTGGCTCAAGCAGCAGAACCTGGCCGACGCGCAGCCGCTGTGGCGCGCGATCCAGGTCGAGGCCGGCTGGGAAACCGCCATCGAGGCGGTGTTGCGCGAGCGCTTGGCTGCACTGGCGACCGATGCGGCGACGGCGCAGCATGCGCTCGCCGTACCGCCACCGCAGACTTTTGCGCTGGCTCTGCCCGATGATGCGCCGGCACGGCCCGTACCGGAAAACTCGTTGCGCGCCAAGGTGCGTTGCGACGACCCGCGCTGGGCGGCGGTGCTGGACGACTGGCTGGCGGATGTCGCCTGCGCCGCCAGCGCCGATGAACTGGCGGCGGCGACCAGCGGCATCAAGGTCAGCCGCGAAGGGCATTTGCGCTCGAAGCATGGCCTGACGCTGTACGTGCCCGACGCCCGCATCCACGGCGTCATCGAGCGCCAGCGCGAGATCGAGGAACTGGCGGCGCTGATCGAGACGCGCGAGCTGGAAGAGGAAGCCGCGCGCGAGGCGCAGCAGGAGGCCGAGCGGCAACTGGCCGAGGGCCAGCAGCAGCTGGCCGAGGCCCGTCGTGCCGCGCAGGAGGCGCAGCAGCGGCTCCATGCCGCCCACGTCGAGGCGCTCAAGCTCACCCAGGCGCAGGCGCGCTACGAAGAACGTGCCGGTCAGATCAATCGCGACCTCGACGAGATCGGTCGCGGCGAAACGACCGAGCGTGCCGAGCAGGAGCATGCCGATGCCGAGGCCTTGCGCTGCCGCGAGCAGCTCGATGCCGTGCGGGCGCGGCTGGAAGAGGCGCTCGACCTGCAACGGCAGAAGGACGTCGGCTTGCGCGAGGCGCGCGCACTCGAACATCAGCTGGCGCGCGAGGCGCAGGAAGCCGGCTTCTCCGAGCGCGAGTGCCTGTCCAAGCTCGAGGACAACGCCCGTGCCGCCGAGATCGCCCGTACCCAGCTGGCGCGGGTGGCAACGGAAACCGAGGCGGCGCGCATCGAAGTCGCCGGCATTTCCGATGCCGTGCTGCAGGAACAGCTGCAGTCGGCGCTGTCCGGTCGCCAGGGCCGCGAGGGCCTGCTCGGCGAGCGGCGCAATGCGCTGGAAACGGCGGCGGCGGAACTGCGCGGGCTCGACGAGCAGCGCCTGAAGCTGGAACAGGGCCTGCAGCCGGCCCGCGACCGCATCACCGCCATCAAGCTCAAGCAGCAGGAAGCGCATCTCAACGAGGAACAGTTCCAGCAGCGGCTGACCGAAGCCGGGGTGGCGAGCGAGGCCGACGAGGCGGCGCTGGCGGCCGACCTTGTGCCCGGCCTGAAGGAAAGCGCGCTGGCCGGGGACATTGCCCGGCTGACGACCGAGATCGAGGCGCTGGGGCCGGTGAACCTCGCCGCGCTCGAGGAGCTGGCGGTGGCCGAGGAGCGCAAGGGTTTCCTCGACGCGCAATCGACCGACCTCGCCACGGCGATCAACACGCTCGAGGACGCGATCCGCCGCATCGATCGCGAGACGCGCGAGCAGCTGCAGCAGACCTACGACGCCGTCAATGGCCATTTCGGCACGCTGTTCCCGCTGCTCTTCGGCGGCGGCGAGGCCAGGCTGATCCTCACCGGCGACGAGATCCTCGATGCCGGCATCCAGATCATGGCGCAGCCGCCGGGCAAGAAGAATTCCACCATCCACCTGCTCTCCGGCGGCGAGAAGGCGCTGACTGCCACCGCGCTGGTGTTCGCGCTGTTCCAGCTCAACCCGGCGCCGTTCTGCATGCTCGACGAGGTGGACGCGCCGCTCGACGACAGCAACACCGAACGCTTCTGCGAGCTGGTCAAGCGCATGTCGGTGCAGACCCAGTTCATTTTCATCACCCACAACAAGATCGCGATGGAAATGGCGCAGCAGCTGATCGGCGTCACCATGCAGGAACAGGGCGTTTCCCGCGTCGTCGAGGTCGATGTTCAGGAAGCCCTGCTCATGACAAAGGAGTAGCCTGGTTATGGCCATCAGCGATCTGCAACTTGCCCTGATCGGCGTCGGCGCAGCCGGTGTCGGGGGCGTCTGGGCGTACAACAAGTGGCAGGAGCGCAAGCTCCGCCAGCTGGCCGAGCGCATCCTCCATGGCGGCGGGACGCCGGACGTGCTGGCGGACCCCTCCACGGCGGAGGTGGCAGCTGGCAGCAGCGCAGCCGCCGCAACGGATGACCGCATCGAACCGGTTGAACGCGTCGAACCGGTGCTGCCGGCGGCAGCCGACGCGGCGCCGATACCTGGCGGCGAACCCGACTCGCCCTGGGCCGACCCGCTCGCCGATGGCATCGCCCGGCTCGAGTTCGCCGAGCCGGTGCCGGCACCGGCGCTGTGGGCGGCGCAGGCCGAATGGGCCGGCCACCTGGGCAAGCCACTGTACTGGGTTGCCCAGGCCGGCAGCGAGTGGCGGCTGCTGACGGCGCACGATGCCGGTCGCTACCCCGTGTTCATCACCGCGCTGCAACTCGCCGACCGCCGCGGCGCCGTGACGGAAGGCGAACTGACGCTCTTCGCCGATGGCGTGCACCACCTGGCGGCACAACTGGCCGGTGTCGCCACGCTGCCGGACGCGCGGCGAACTGCTTGCCCATGCCCGCGCGCTCGACGAATTCTGCGCGTCGGTGGACGTCCAGCTCAGCATCAACATCGCCGACCCTGGCGGCGAGGCCTTTGCCGGCACCAAGCTGCGCGGCCTGGCCGAAGCCGCCGGCATGCAGCTTAATGACGATGGCCGCTTCCACGCCTGCGACGAAGACGGCAGCACGCTCTATACCCTGGGCAATCTCGGGGTCGAGCTGTTCGATGCGGATTCCCTGCGCTCGCTGGCCACGCATGGTGTGACGCTGACCCTGGACGTGCCGAACGTGGCGCAGGGCGCGCGCGTCTTCGACCGCATGGTCGCGGCGGCGCGGCAGTTCGCGCTGGGGCTCGGCGGCGTGCTGGTCGACGCCCAGCGCGCGCCATTGACGGACGCGATGATCGCCGGCATCCGCGGCAAGATCGAGGAAATCCAGACGCAGATGGCGGCGCGGCAAATCGTCGCCGGCTCCATCCGCGCCCGTCGCCTGTTCTCCTGATGCAGAGCGCAGCCGAGCGCGCCAGTTTGCTGCGGGGCGAAATCGAGCGCCACAATCACGCCTATTACGTCCTCGACGCGCCGACGATTCCGGATGCGGAATACGACAAGCTGTTCCGCGAGTTGCTCGAACTGGAGCAGGTACACCCAGAACTGGCTGCCCCCGATTCGCCGACACAGCGAGTCGGCGGGGTGCCGCTGGCCGAGTTCGGCCAGGTCCAGCATAGCGTGCCGATGCTGTCGCTCAACAATGCCTTCAGCGAGGAAGAAGCTGCCGCTTTCGATCGTCGCTGCCGTGAAGGCCTCGGCGTGGAGGAAGTCGAATATGCCGTGGAGCCAAAGTTCGACGGCCTGGCCATCACCTTGATCTACGAGGGCGGCGTATTCGTGCAGGGCGCCACCCGCGGCGACGGCTATACCGGCGAGGACGTCACCGCCAATCTGCGCACGGTGAAAAACATTCCGTTGCGACTCGCCGCCGATGCTCCCGCCCGCCTCGAAGTACGCGGCGAGGTGCTGATGTTCCGCGCCGAGTTCGAACGCCTCAACCAGCGGCAGCGGGCGCGCGGCGACAAGGAATTCGCCAATCCGCGCAACGCCGCAGCCGGCAGTCTGCGTCAGCTGGACTCGAAAGTCACCGCCCGGCGTCCGCTGCGCTTTTTCGCCTACGGTGTGGCCGATGCGGGTACCGTAGCGCCAGCGCCGACTTTTTACAGCGAGATGATGGATCGCGTTGCGGCCTGGGGCTTCCCGGTTGCGACGGAGCGCGATGTGGTGCGCGGCGCGGCTGGCCTGGCCAATTACTATGCCCGCATCGGCGCGGCGCGACAGCAGCTGCCCTACGACATCGACGGTGTGGTGTACAAGGTGAATCGTCTCGCCGACCAGGAGCGGCTAGGCTTCGTCTCGCGGGCGCCGCGCTTTGCCATCGCCCACAAGTTTCCGGCCGAGGAGGCGCTGACCACGGTCGAGGCCATCGAGGTCCAGGTCGGCCGCACCGGTGCGATCACCCCCGTGGCGCGCCTGGCACCGGTATTCGTCGGCGGCGTCACGGTAACCAATGCCACGCTGCACAACGAGGACGAGGTGCGGCGCAAGGATGTGCGCGTCGGCGACACGGTGATCGTGCGCCGCGCCGGGGACGTGATTCCCGAGGTCGTCGCCATCGTGCCGGAGAAACGCCCGATCCTGGCACCGGAATTCGTGATGCCGAAGCTCTGCCCGGTCTGCAACTCGGCGGTGGAAAGGCCCGAAGACGAGGCCATCGCCCGCTGCAGCGGCGGCCTGTTCTGCCCGGCGCAGCGCAAGCAGGCGCTGCTGCACTTCGCCTCGCGCCGCGCCATGGATATCGAGGGCCTGGGCGAAAAACTGGTCGAGCAGGTGGTCGATAACGCCATCGTCAAGACGCCGGCCGACCTCTACAAGCTGGGCCTGCTGGCGCTGGCCAGCCTCGAACGGATGGCGGAGAAGTCGGCCGCCAACCTGCTGGCGGCGATCGAGAAGAGCCGGACCACGACGCTGGCGCGCTTCATTTTTGCGCTCGGCATCCGCAATGTCGGCGAGGCCACGGCCAAGGATCTGGCACGCCATTTTGGCGGGATCGATGCGCTGATGGCGGCCGACGAAGCGCCGCTGCAGCAGGTGCCCGACGTCGGCCCGATCGTGGCGGCCTCGATCGCCCGCTTTTTCGCCGAGCCGCACAACGTCGAGGTCATCGAGCAGCTGCGTGCCGCCGGCGTGCATTGGCCCGAGGGCGAACCGCAGGCGACGGTGGCCTCGGCCATCTCGGGCAAGACCTTCGTGCTGACCGGCACCCTGCCGACACTGACGCGCGAGGCCGCCAAGGAAATGATCGAAGCCCGTGGCGGCAAGGTGGCGGGCTCGGTGTCGAAGAAGACCGATTACGTCGTGGCCGGTGCAGAAGCGGGTTCGAAACTCGACAAAGCGCAACAACTCGGCGTTACCATCATCGATGAAACGCAATTTCTGGAGCTGATCCAATCGTGAGACACGTCACCAAAGCCGTCTTCCCCGTCGCCGGTCTCGGCACCCGCTTCCTGCCGGCGACCAAGGCCAGCCCCAAGGAGATGATGCCCATCGTCGACAAGCCGTTGATCCAGTATGCGGTGGAGGAGGCGGTGGCGGCCGGCATCACCGACATGATATTCGTCACGGGCCGCAGCAAGCGAGCGATCGAGGATCATTTCGACAAGGCCTACGAACTGGAAAACGAGCTCGAGTTGCGCGGCAAGATGGAAACGCTGGAATTCGTCCGCAACATCCTGCCGAAGAACATCAACTGCATCTACATCCGCCAGGCCGAAGCGCTCGGCCTCGGCCACGCCGTGCTCTGCGCCAAGCACGTGATCGGCTCCGACGCCTTCGCCGTCCTGCTCGCCGACGATCTGCTCGACGCCGATCCGCCGGTGCTGAAGCAGATGGTCGATGCCCATGCCTACTACCATTGCTCGGTACTCGGGGTGCAGGAAGTGCCGCGCGATGAAACCAAGAGTTACGGCATCGTTGCCGCCAATCCTCTGGCCGAGCGCATCGAGCAGATCTCCGCCATCGTCGAGAAGCCGGCGCCGGAGGATGCGCCGTCGAACCTCGCCGTGGTCGGCCGCTACGTATTGACCTCGCGCATTTTCCACCACCTGGAACGGGTCAAGCCGGGCGCGGGTGGCGAGATCCAGCTCACCGACGGCATCTCGGCGCTGCTGTCGGAACAGCAGGTGCTGGCCTACCGTTATCACGGCACGCGCTACGACTGCGGCTCCAAGATCGGCTATCTTCAGGCCACGGTCGAGCTCGGCATGCGCCACCACGAGGTCGGCGAGGAATTCACCCGCTACCTCGCCGCGCAGAAGTTCGCCAAGTGACCCGCGACGAGGCCAATCAGGTCCTGGCCGAAGCGGATCTGATCGTGGCGTCCGCCGACATCGAGCGCGCGCTCGAGCGCATGGCCGCCGCGATTTCCGCTCGTCTGGCCGAAGCCCATCCGCTGGTGCTGACGGTGATGAACGGCGGCTTCTATCTCGCCGGCCAGCTGCTGCCGCGCCTGGGCTTCCCGCTCGAATTCGACTACCTGCACGCGACGCGCTACCGCAATACCACCCAGGGCCATGACATCGAATGGCGCGTGGCGCCGCGCGAGGCCGTGGCCGGCCGCACCCTGCTGGTGCTCGACGACATCCTCGACGAGGGCATCACGCTGGCGGCGATCAGGGCGCGGCTGCTGGCCGAGGGCGCGCGGGAATGCCTGACGGCGGTGCTGGCGCGCAAGGAACTCGGCCGGCCGCAGCCCGTCGCTGCCGACTTCGTCGGCGTCACGCTGCCGAACCGTTACGTCTTCGGCTGCGGCATGGACGTCAAGGGCGCCTGGCGCAACCTGCCGGCGATCTACGCCGTCAAGGGACTCTGAGCCCGGCATGACCCGCGAGCAGCCCCGCATCCGCGTCGTGATCCTGGGTGCGGGCGGGCGCGACTTCCATAACTTCAACCGTGTGTACCGCGACGATCCCGCCGTCGAAGTGGTCGCCTTCACCGCCGCGCAGATTCCCGGCATCGCCGGGCGCCGCTATCCGCCCGAGCTGGCCGGGCCGCTGTATCCCGAGGGCATAGCCATCGTCGACGAGGCCGAACTGGAGGCGCTGTGCCGCCACCGTGCCGTGGAGCGGGTGGTGTTCGCCTACAGCGACGTGCCCCACGCCGTGGTGATGCATCTGGCGTCGCGGGCGCTGGCGGCGGGTGCCGACTTCGAACTGCTCGGTCCCGCCCGCACCCAGATCGTCGCCGGTGTTCCGGTCATCGCCGTTTCGGCCGTGCGCACCGGCTGCGGCAAGTCGCAGACGACGCGCTATCTCTCGCGGCTGCTGCGCGCGGCCGGCCGGCGCGTGGCGGTGATCCGCCACCCCATGCCTTACGGCGATCTGGCACGGCAGAGGGTGCAGCGCTTCGCCACCCGCGCCGATCTCGACGTGGCCGAGTGCACCATCGAGGAACGCGAGGAGTACGAGCCGCATCTCGCCGCGGGCAACGTGGTGTTCGCCGGCGTCGACTACGAGCGGATCGTCGCGGCGGCGCAGGCCGAGGCCGACCTCATCCTGTGGGATGGCGGCAACAACGATTTTCCCTTCGTGCGGCCCGATCTGCACATCGTTCTGGTCGATCCGCTGCGACCGGGCGACGCGGCGAGCCATCATCCGGGCGAAGCGGTGCTGCGCATGGCCGATGTAATCGTCGTCGCCAAGTGCGACGCCGCGCCGACGGCGGCTATGCTACGCGTCAGCGCGGCGGCCCGCGCCGTCAATCCTGGGGCCACCCTCATCCGCGCCGCCTCGCCGGTGCGGCTGGATGATGCCGGTGCGGTGCACGGCCGTCGCGTCCTTGTGGTCGAGGACGGTCCGACCGTCACTCATGGCGGCATGCCATGGGGCGCTGGCCATGTCGCGGCGCTGCGTGAGGGAGCCGTGCTCGTCGATCCGCGCCCATACGCGGCGCCGCTGCTGCACGAGGTCTATGCGCGCTACCCGCACATCGGTGCCGTGCTGCCGGCCCTGGGCTACTCGCGCGAACAACTCGAGGCGCTGCGGCAGACCATCGACGCCACGCCTGCCGATGTGGTGGTAGCCGCCACGCCGATCGATCTGGCTGCGCTGATCCGCCTCAACAAGCCGGTGGTGCGCGCCCGCTACGAGTTTGCCGAGATCGAGACGCCGGGGCTGGCCGGCATCGTGGCCGAATTTCTGGAGCGTCGTTGAAGTTGGCGCCGGATAGGCGCTAGCCGTACACCTTGCACATCAGCGGGCTGACCGTCGGGTTCGAGGAGTAGCCGATCACCGACAGAACCGCGGCGGCGATGGCCAGGCGACGTGCCCAGATCAGCCACGGCGGGCGCCGCCGGCTCACTTGTTCCTGCGGGTCGTTTCGAGTCGTCGCCGCAGGATTTCCGTCTGCATCTCGTGGAATTGCTCCTCGGTCTCGCTCTTGATGAACGACGGGCCGACGATGGGCGGGATGCTCTGGTTGCTGGTCGAATCTCCCCGGTAGGCGATGCGGGTACCTTGCGGTGTCGCGATGAGCTGGGTTTCACCCTCGAAACGCTTGAGTGACCCGCTGACCTGGCGCGACTGGATGCGCTCGAAAGGCTTCAGCGTCAGCTCGCGCACGGACTCGAACGGATACTGCAGCGGGCCGAAGCGCGCCTTGCCCTTCGTATGCACGCGGACGACGTTGCCCTGGCGCGACACGACTTCGCTGGTCTCCAGGTTGGAAACGAATCTGGCCATGTTGTCGAAATCGGTCAGGACGGCCCAGACCTCCTGCGGAGTGGCGTCGACCGTGAACCCGACAGTCACGTGAACCTCGTCGCCATCGACGCGGACAGCGACCTCGACCTCGCTGTTGCGCTCCTCTGCGGCCCTGACCGGCAGCGCACTCGCGCCAAGGCCGAGCAGGACGAGCAGCAGGATCGCCAGTCTGCTCATGCGCCGCGGTGGATCAGGCCGTCTCTTCCTTGCCGGCCCGCTTGCGCTCATGGGCCTTGAGGAAACGCTTGCGCAGGCGGATCGATTTCGGAGTGATCTCGACCAGTTCGTCGTCGTCGATGAACTCGACGGCGGATTCCAGGGTCAGCTTGATCGGCGTGGTCAGGCGCACGGCCTCGTCGGTGCCGGAGGCGCGCACGTTGGTCAGCTTCTTGCCCTTGATCGGGTTGACCACGAGGTCGTTGTCGCGGCTGTGGATGCCGATGATCATGCCCTCGTAGAGCTTGTCGCCGGGGCTGACGAACATGCGGCCGCGATCTTCCAGGTTCCACAGGGCGTAGGCGACGGTTTCGCCGTCCTCCTGCGAGATCAGCACGCCGTTGTGGCGGCCGGGCAGGTCGGGCTTGACGGGGGCGTAGTCGTCGAAGATGTGGCTCATCAGGCCGCTGCCGCGCGTCATGGTCATGAAGTCGGACTGGAAGCCGATCAGGCCCCGCGCCGGGATGTGGTATTCGAGGCGGGTGCGGCCCTTGCCGTCGGACTCCATGTTGGTCAGCTCGCCGCGGCGACGACCGAGTTCCTCCATCACCGCGCCCTGGCTCGTGTCTTCGAGGTCGATGGTGAGGTTCTCGTAGGGCTCGCACTTTTGGCCGTCGATGTCCTTGTACACCACGCGCGGCTTGGCCACGGCCATTTCGAAGCCTTCGCGGCGCATGTTCTCGAGCAGGATGGTGAGGTGCAGTTCGCCGCGGCCGGAGACGCGGAACACGTCCGAGTCGGCGGTGTCCTCGACGCGCATCGCCACGTTGGTCAGCAGTTCCTTGGTCAGGCGGTCGCGGATCTGGCGGCTGGTGACGAATTTTCCCTCGGTGCCGGCCAGCGGCGAGGAATTGACCATGAAGTCCATGGTCAGCGTCGGTTCGTCCACCGTGAGCACCGGCAGGCCGATCGGGTTGTCGCGGTCGGCGATGGTGACGCCGATGCCGATGTCCTCGAGGCCCGAGATGATGACGATGTCGCCGGCTTCGGCTTCCTCGACCGGCACGCGGTCGAGGCCCTGGAAGCCCAGCACCTGGTTGATGCGACCGGAGCCGACCTGGTCCTCGTGGTTCATCACCACCACGAACTGGCCCGGCTTGATGCGGCCGTTGAGGACGCGGCCGACGCCGAGCCGACCGGTGTAGGTCGAGTAGTCGAGCGCGGCCAGCTGCAGTTGCAGCGGGGCATCGGGGTTCCCCGAAGGGGCCGGCACGTGCTTGAGCACGGTCAGGAACAGCGCCCGCATGTTGTCGGACTCGTCCTCGAGTTCCATCTTGGCGAAGCCGTTGAGGCCCGAGGCGTAGATGATGGGGAAGTCGAGCTGCTCGTCGGTGGCGCCGAGCTTGTCGAAGAGGTCGAAGGTCTGGTCCACCACCCAGTTCGGCCGCGCGCCGGGGCGGTCGATCTTGTTGATGACGACGATGGGCTTGAGGCCCAGCGCCAGCGCCTTCTTGGTGACGAAGCGCGTCTGCGGCATCGGGCCTTCGACGGCATCGACCAGCAGCAGCACGCCGTCGACCATGCCGAGCACCCGCTCGACCTCGCCGCCGAAGTCGGCGTGGCCCGGGGTGTCCACGATGTTGATGTGGGTGCCCTCGAAGTCGATGGCGGTGTTCTTGGCCAGGATGGTGATGCCGCGCTCCTTTTCGAGGTCGTTCGAGTCCATGACGCGCTCGTCGACCTGCTGGTTTTCGCGGAAGGTGCCACTTTGTCGCAGCAGCTGGTCGACCAGGGTGGTCTTGCCGTGGTCGACGTGGGCTATGATGGCGATGTTGCGGAGCTGGCGGGACATGGGGGGGCGCCTTGGAAAAAAGGGGCGGATTTTACCACGCCGTCAAAGGTGATTCCGCGCTATTTCGGGGGTAGTTCATGCTGGCAATCATCGGCGGCAGCGGCCTGACGCAGCTGGCCTATCTCAACGTCACGCACCGCGAGGTGGTGCGCACGCCCTACGGCGAACCATCGAGCATCC
This sequence comes from uncultured beta proteobacterium, assembly GCA_963709555.1. Taxonomy (GTDB): domain Bacteria; phylum Pseudomonadota; class Gammaproteobacteria; order Burkholderiales; family Rhodocyclaceae; genus Sulfurisoma. The sequence goes on from CAVPWR010000008.1 coordinate 741,711, forward strand.
TCAGTTTCGGCCGCATCGGCTGCCGCGACGTCGTTTTCATCGCCCGCCATGGCCACGGCCACACGATACCGCCGCATCTGGTCAATTACCGCGCCAACGTCTGGGCGCTGTCCAAGGCCGCAAAGGCCGAGGGCATCGTTTCGGTGGCCTCGGTCGGCGGCATTCGAGGCGATCTCAAGCCCGGCGTGGTCGTCGTGCCGCACCAGATCATCGACTACACCTGGGGCCGCAAGCATACCTACGAGGAGGGCGGCGACAGCCAGGTCGCCCACGTCGACTTCACCGAACCCTACGACGGGGCGCTGCGCCGGGGTCTGCTGGCAGCGGCTCAGGGCGCCGGCGAGGCGGTGGTCGACGGCGCGGTCTATGGCACGACCCAGGGACCGCGCCTCGAAACCGCGGCGGAGATCAACCGGATGGAGCGCGATGGCGCCGACATCATCGGCATGACCGGCATGCCCGAGGCGGGGCTGGCGCGCGAGCTGGACATGCCCTACGCGGCGATCTGCGTGGTCGCCAACTGGTGCGCCGGGCGCCACGACTCGGCCAACGGCATCCGCTTCGATACCATCGAATCCGGGCTGCAGGACTCGTTGGCCCGCGTGCGCCACATCGTCGAGCACTTCTGCCAAGGATGATTCAGGAAGTCCTGCGCATGGGCGATGCGCGGCTGCTTCGCGTGGCCCGACCGGTCGAGAATTTCGACACTCCCGCGCTTCACTCGCTGCTGGCCGACATGCGCGACACCATGGCCCATCTCGATGGCGCCGGCCTCGCCGCGCCGCAGATCGGTGTTGACCTGCGGGTGGTGATCTTCGGTTGCGAGTCCAATCCGCGGTATCCCCTGGCGGATCCGGTGCCGAATACTGTCCTCATCAATCCCGAGTTGACGCCGCTGGGCGATGACGAGGAGGAGGGCTGGGAGGGCTGCCTGTCGGTGCCGGGCATGCGCGGTCTGGTGCCGCGCATTCGGCGCCTGCGCTATGCCGGCTTCGACGAGCGGGGGCGGCGCTTCGAGCGCGAAGTCGAGGGCTTTCACGCCCGCGTCGTGCAGCACGAGTGCGACCATCTCGATGGCATTCTCTACCCGATGCGCATCCGCGATTTCAGTAAGTTCGGCTTCACCGACGTGCTGTTTCCCGATGGCGCCGCGGCACCGGACGACTGATTTTCACATTGATGGCCGTACTTTACGACCGTGGAATGATGTTTGTCCGCTTCGTCGGCACGCACCGGCAGTACGACAAGATCGACGTCGAGACAATTTGAAGGAGCAAGGCATGGAACTCAAGCCCATCAGGACCAGGAAGGAGCATCAGTCGGCGCTGGCGGAAGCCTCCCGCCTATGGGACGCTTCGCCCAAGTCTCCGGCGGCCGATCGACTCGCCGTGCTGACCATGCTGATCGAAGACTACGAGCGCCGGCATTACCCGATTGTCGATCCCGACCCCATAGAATTCCTGCAGCACGTCATGGAAAGCCGTGACCTGACCCGAAAAGACCTGGAACCCTACATCGGGCCGCGCGGACGCGTGGCAGACATCATGAACCGTTCTCGCCCTTTGACACTCGAGATGATCCGCCGCCTCGCGGAAGGATTGGAGCTGCCTGCCGGCGTGTTGATCAGGCCCTACAGGCTGCGGCGAGACGAAGAACTGGCGGCGGCGTAAGGCGCCGCGCGACTCGCTTGCCGGGCATCGAAGGGCCCATGCGTATCCTCCTCGTTCTCCTCGCCTCGCTGCTCCTCGCCGCCTGCGGCGGCGGGCAGAAGGCACAACCGCTGCCCCCGGGCACCGTGGTGCTCGCCTTCGGCGACAGCGTCACCTTCGGCACCGGGGCTGCCCCCGGCGAGGACTACCCGACACGGCTGGCGGCGATCACCGGCTGGAACATCACCAACGCCGGCGTTTCCGGCGACACGGCCGAGGCGGCGAAGGGGCGCATCCGCGCTGCGCTCGAGCAGTCGGCACCGGCGCTGGTCATCGTCGAGCTCGGCGGCAACGACTTCCTGCGGCGCCGACCCGAGGGCCAGATCAGGGAGGACCTGCGCAAGATCCTCGCCGAAGTGCGCGCGGCGAAGATTCCGGTGGTGCTGGTGGCGGTGCCGCGCTTCTCGCTGCTCGGTGCTGCCGTGGGCGCCTTGCCCGATGCGGAACTCTACGAACAACTGGCCGAGGAGGAGAAAGTGCCCCTGGTGCCCAAGGTCTTCGCGCGCATCCTTTCCGATCCCGGACTGAAGTCGGACCAGATCCACCCCAACGCCGAGGGTTACCGGCAACTGGCCGAAGGCATCGCCGAATCGCTGCGCGACGCCGGATTCCTGGCGAAATAGGCGCAAAAGTCGGTGCTGGCGGGACGCCGATTGCGGGTGACGGCGTCAGCTTCCCGAAATCTGCCTGTGTCTATACTCTTTGGATTGCGAGGAGGAGCGAGCATGAGCTTCAAGGCTTATCTGATCGAACAGCAGGACGGCAAGGTGGCGAGCCGCTTCGCCGACATGGATGAGAGCCAGCTCGACGCGGGCGAGGTGACCATCCGCGTCGCCTGGTCGAGCGTCAATTACAAGGACGCGCTGGCGGCGACCGGCGCCGGCCGCATCATCCGGCGTTTCCCCTGCATCGGCGGCGTCGATCTCGCCGGCACGGTGACGGCATCGGGCGATCCGCGCTTCTCCCCGGGCGACGAGGTGATCGCCACCAGCTACGACATAGGCGTCGCCCACCACGGCGGCTATGCCGAAATGGCGCGGGTGCCGGCGGACTGGGTCATCAAGCGGCCGGCCGGGCTGACGCTGAAGGAGGCGATGGCTCTGGGCACCGCGGGCTTCACCGCGGGCCTGGGCATCGTGCGCATGGAAGAAAACGGCCTGCGGCCCGAGAACGGCCCGGTCGTCGTCTCCGGCGCCACGGGCGGTGTCGGCAGCCTCGCCATCGACATGCTGGCCGGGCGAGGCTACGAGGTCGTGGCACTGACCGGCAAGGCAAGCGAGACGGACTACCTCAAGGGCCTCGGCGCGAAGGACGTGCTGCTGAGACAAAAGCTCGATCTCGCCAAGATCAAGCCGCTGGGCAACGAAATGTGGGCGGGCGCCGTCGACAACCTCGGCGGCGACGTGCTGGCCTGGATGGCCAGCACCATGAAGCGCAACGGCACCATCGCCAGCATCGGCCTGGCCGCCAGCATGAGCCTCAACACCACGGTGGCGCCCTTCATCCTGCGCGGCGCCTGCCTGCTCGGCATCGATTCCGGCTACACCGGCGAGCCCTATCGCCACGGCGTCTGGCAGCGTCTGGCCACCGACCTCAAGCCCAAGCATCTGGCGGCGATGACGCGGACCATCGCCTTCACCGATCTGCCGCAAGTGTTCGACGATTTCATCCAGGCGCGCGCCCACGGCCGCGTCGTGGTCGAGATCGCCGGCTGAATTCAACCGAACAACAAAAGGGAGCGAGACATGGCGAGTTACAAGGAGTTTCATCAGCGTTCCATCGAGCAGCCCGACGCCTTCTGGGGCGAGGAGGCGAAACTGATCGACTGGCACAAGCCGCCGCAGCAGATCTGCGACTACTCGCGCCCGCCCTTCGTCAAATGGTTCGTCGGTGGCGAGACCAACCTCTGCCACAACGCCGTCGACCGCCACGCGGCCGCCCGTCCCAACGACCGCGCGCTGATCTACGTCTCGACCGAAACCAACGAGGAGAAGATTTATACCTTCGCCGAGCTCAAGTCCGAAGTGATGCGCATGGCCGCGATCATGCAGTCGCTCGGCGTCGGCAAGGGCGACCGCGTGCTGATCTACATGCCGATGATCGCCGAGGCCTGCTTCGCCATGCTCGCCTGCGCCCGCATCGGCGCGATCCACTCGGTGGTTTTCGGCGGCTTCGCCTCGGGCTCGCTCGCCACTCGCATCGACGACGCTAAGCCGAAACTCATCGTCTCCTCCGATGCCGGCATGCGCGGCGGCAAGGCCGTGCCCTACAAGCACCTACTCGACGAGGCCATCAACATCGCCGAAGCCAAGCCGGCCAAGGTGCTGATGATCGACCGCGGCCTCGACAAGGCCTTCAACAAGGTTGCGGGCCGCGACGTCGATTACGCCACGCTGCGCGCCGAGCACATGAACGCCGACGTGCCCTGCACCTGGCTGGAATCCTCCGAGCCCTCGTACATCCTCTACACCTCGGGCACCACGGGCAAGCCCAAGGGCGTGCAGCGCGACACCGGCGGCTATGCGGTGGCGCTGGCGGCATCCATGAAGCACATCTACACCGGCTTCGCCGGCGAGACCTATTTCGCCACCTCGGACATCGGCTGGGTGGTGGGCCACAGCTACATCATCTACGGCCCGCTGATCGCCGGCATGGCCACCGTGATGTACGAGGGCACGCCGATCCGGCCCGACGCCGGCATCTGGTGGCAGATCGTCGAGAAGTACAAGGTCAATGTCATGTTCTCGGCGCCGACCGCCGTGCGCGTGCTGAAGAAGCAGGACCCGGCATACATGAAGAAGTACGACCTCTCGAGCTTGAAGCATTTGTTCCTTGCCGGCGAGCCGCTCGACCAGCCGACCCATGAATGGATCATGGGCGAACTCAAGCTGCCGGTGATCGACAACTACTGGCAGACCGAGACCGGCTGGCCGATGCTGTCGACCGTGCGCGGCATCGAGGACACCAAGATCAAGTTCGGCACGCCGTCCTTCCCCGTCTACGGCTTCAATCTCAAGATCTTCCGCGAAGACGGCACCGAGTGTGCGCCCAACGAGAAGGGCATCGTCGGCGTGGTGCCGCCGCTGCCGCCGGGCTGCCTGACGACGGTGTGGGGCCAGGACGAGCGCTTCGTCAGCACCTATTTCAGCCTGTTCAAGGACCCGCTGGTCTATTCCTCGTTCGACTGGGGCATCCGTGACGACGAGAACTACCACTACATCCTCGGCCGCACCGACGACGTCATCAACGTCGCCGGCCATCGCCTCGGCACGCGCGAGATCGAGGAGGCGGTGCAGGGTCACAACGCCATCGCCGAGGTCGCCGTGGTCGGCGTCGCCGACCAGCTCAAGGGCCAGGAGCCGGTGGCCTTCGCGGTGGTGAAGGACGCAGCGCGCATTGCCACGCCCGAGCTGCGCGCGGCGCTCGAGGCCGAAGTCAAGAAGACCGTGGACGCGAGCCTCGGCGCCATCGCCCGGCCCAAACGCGTGTATTTCGTCACCGGCCTGCCCAAGACGCGATCCGGCAAGATGCTGCGCCGCTCGATCCAGGCCTTGGCCGAGGGCCGCGATCCGGGCGATCTCACCACCATCGACGATCAATCCACGCTGGAGCAGATCAGGCAAGCCCTCGCGGGCTGAAAATGTTTTGACAGGGCGGGCGATTCAGGTAGAATGCGCCGCTCTTTTAGTTACGGCATAACGCCCGCTACGCGGGCATAAGCCTTCACTGAAACTTCGTTTTGCAGGCGCGTAGCTCAGCTGGTTAGAGCACCACCTTGACATGGTGGGGGTCGTTGGTTCGAGTCCAATCGCGCCTACCAGAATTCCGCAGGAACTCAGGTAGTGGCAGTACAGATCAAGCCGCCTTCGGGCGGCTTTTTCGTTCACCCGCCGGCGTACTTCTCCACCACCACGCTGGCGACCATGTCGCCCTCGACGTTGACCGCGGTGCGGACGGTGTCGAGGATGCGGTCGATCGGCAGCAGGATCGCGATGGCCGCGGTGGGCAGGCCCACCGATTCGAGCACCAGCACCATGCTCAGCATGCCCACGCTCGGGATGCCCGGCGCGCCGATGGCGCCGAGCATCGCCACGAAGAAGATGATCGCCTGCTGCGCCAGGTCGAGCTCGATGCCCGCCAGCCGCGCCACGAACAGCGCCGCCGCGGCCTCGTAGAGCGCCGTGCCGTCCATGTTCACCGTGGCGCCCAGCGGCACGACGAAGCTGGCGATGTCCTTCTTCACGTGCAGGTGCTGCTCGGTGCAGCGCAGGGTGATGGGCAGCGTGGCGGCGCTGGAACTGGTGGCGAAGGCGGTGATCAGCGCCTCGCGCGCACCCTTGAAGAAGCGCAGCGGCGACATGCCCGTCATCGCCCACAGGATCGCCGGCAGCACGATCAGGCCGTGGAATAGCGTGGAGCCGATGACGACGGCGATGAACTGTGCCAGGCTCGCCAGCAGGTCCGTCTTCTGTGTCGCCACCAGCTGCAGCAGCAGGGCGGCGATGCCGAAGGGCGCGAGGTGCATGATCCAGCCGACGATCATCAGGCACAGCTCCTGCAGCTCCTGCAGCAGCGCGCGGATGTTGCGGTAGCGCTCGCCGCCCACCACCAGCGCGATGCCGAGGATGAGCGCGACGATCACCACCGCGAGGATGTCGCCCTGTGCCAGCGCCTTGAACGGGTTCTGGAACAGGCCGCGCAGGAACTGGGCGATGTAGTCCGGCAGTGGCATCTGTCGCGCCTGAAAGTTCTTCGTGGCGTCGGCGAACATCTCGAGCTGCATGCCCTCGCCGGGGCGGAAGAGGTGCGCCGCGCCGAAACCGATCAGGATCGCCAGCCCCATGGTGGCGACGAAGAACACCAGCGTCGTCTTCCACACCCGGTGCATCTGGTTGTGCTGGCGCAGGTTGGCGACGCCGACGACGATGGAAGCGAACACCAGCGGCACCAGCACCAGCCGCAGCAGGTCGAGGAACAGGTTGCCGACCAGCTTCGCCCCGTACAGCGTGTTCTGCCCCAGCGGCGTCTGCCCGGCGCCAACCAGCCAGAATCCGGCGGCGACGCCGAGCGCGGCGCCGATGAGAATGCGGGTGTTGAGGGAGAAAGGGAGCATGGCTGAATTCATCTGTTCATCTGGGGCGCAAGTGTAGAGCTGTCGGTCGAAATTGCCATTCCATTTTGATAGTGGCACGATGTACAATTGAGCAACGTATCGCTGCCAACAATGATGGTCCTCGCCAAGAAGAACCGCTTCAACTTACTCGTCGGTGCATCATTGACCTGCATCGTGACGTTGCCAACACTAACGATTGTTTTGGGCGATGCCCGGCAACCATCGTTTTCCTCCGGCAACGCCTGGCTCTGGCTAGCCTTGCTGATTCTCCTGGCATGTGGCTTGGCCATATCGGCAATCGGGTTGATACGCAAGGTTCATTGGGGATTTTTCGTTTGGTCCCAGGCGATTCTCTCCTTCCTGGTTTTGATCTATTACACAGGTTGTATCGCCGGGAACTCGATTTCGCAAAATTGGGCCCTGATCCGGAAGCTATTGACCAAGGCCTTCCCATGGCGACGGTGCAGGGGTTCCTGTTTCTGGTACTGATGTGGCTGGTCCCGGGTTTCCTTCCCTTGGCATTGATGGGGCTAAGAAAGTGGCGCAAGGAACGAAAATGCGCTTCCAGGCAAGATGGGGCGAACTCTGCTGACAGCGCCACGGATCAGGAATTACGATAGATCCGCAAGATAAACTTAGTCGTACGACACGTTGCCGCCGGCAAAAGCCATAATTAACGTTTTGGATTGCCGACCGTGCTAGCACTTGGAATTTTTTCTCTCCTGGTCGCCGTCGTGGCATTCCTCATGCACATGCGAACCAGCTACGAGACACAAGGTGGTGGCTTGGGCCAAGTGCCTTGTGTCGCTGCAGCCGCCATCCAGGTGCCGCTAATGACGATGCTGGGGCTCGGTCTGGTCAGCGAGGCCACGGGGCAGTTCGATTTCATCTGGTGGCAATGGTTCCTGATCTGGTTGGTCGAGACGCTTTGCGTTGCTGCAGCCGCGGTCTGGATAGGTCGCCTGGCCGAGAGACGGGCCAAGAGCAGTTCAGCGTGATTACCAGGGACTGATCAAGCCATGGTTGCACCCACCATCGTGGATGGAAACCTCCTTGATCAGGACGTGGATGTCATCGTCAATGCCTGGAATCGAAACATCATCCCCTGGTGGCTGCTCGTCCCGCAGGGCGTATCCGGAGCGATCAAGAAGCGCGGGGGCTACCAGCCCTTCATCGAGTTGAGCAGGTCAGGACCGATTCCCCTTGGGGGAGCCGTCCTGACGTCAGCAGGAAGACTGCCATACAGAGCCATCATCCATGTGGCTGGAATCAGCATGCTATGGCGTTCGTCCAGGGAATCGATTCAGGGTTCCGTGGAGTCGGCGATGCACCTGGTGAAGCTGCAGGGCTTCGGCTCCGTCGCATTCCCAATCATCGGCGCCGGAACCGGCGGATATCGGCAGGCGGATGCACTGCAGCTGATGCTGGAAGCCTTTGCCGGAATCGAGTCACAGGCCTCGGTCACAGTGGTTCGTTACAAAGGCTAGTCCATGTTGACCTCAAGCGAACTGAGTTCCCTGCCCGAAGGCGTGATTGAGTCCCTAAACTGCTGTAAATCGGGCGAATGATGTTTCCCGAGCGCGAAAAGTCGGCGCTGGCGACACGGTGATGGTGCAGCCGATGAGCGGGCCGGTTTGTGCATTTACCGGCTGGCGCGTTAACGACAACGGCCACCCGCGGGTGGCCGTTGGCTATGCTGCTGCGTCGGGACGTCAGGCGTTGGCGCCCTTGGCCGTGACGCCGCGCAACTGCGCCTGTGCCGCGGCCAGGCGGGCGATGGGTACGCGCGGGCCGGAGCAGGAGACGTAGTTGAGGCCGATCTCGTGGCAGAAGGCGATCGACTCGGGATGGCCGCCGTGCTCGCCGCAGATGCCGATCTTGAGGTCGGGGCGGGTGGCGCGGCCGCGTTCGACGGCGATCTTCATGACTTCACCGACGCCCTTGATGTCGAGTACCTCGAACGGGTTGTCCTGCAGGATGCCGGTCTCGTTATAGGCGGGCAGGAACTTGTTCTCGGCATCCTCGCGCGAGAACGAGAATGTCGCCTGCGTCAGGTCGTTGGTGCCGAAGGAGAAGAACTCGGCATCCTCGGCCATGCGGCCGGCGCGCATGCAGGCGCGCACCACCTCGAGCATGCTGCCGAATTTGTACTGCACGTCGATGCCGTGGGTGAGTTCGACGATCTTGTGGATGCGTTTGACATAGCTGTGGATGCGCATCAGTTCCTCGACGGTGGCGACCTGCGGCACCATGATCTCTGGATACACCACGAGACCTTCCTTGGCGCAGAGCGCCGCGGCTTCGAGGATGGCCTGGATCTGCATCGAGTAGATTTCCGGGAAGGTGATGCCCAGGCGCACGCCGCGATGGCCGAGCATGGGGTTGACCTCGGCCAGCGAGCGCACCTTGCGCAGCGTCTTCTCCTTCTTGACGATGACATCTTCCTCGAGGTGGGACTCCTTGAATACGTTCATCGCTTCGTTGAGGCGGCCGAGGCCGTCCGCGTACTTCTGGTAGAGGCCGGGGTTGAGCAGTTTCAGGGTGTCCGGCAGTTCCTCGATGCCCTTGAGGGTGTCGCGCAGGTGGCGCAGGTGGGTGATTTCCAGCTCGAGCTGGCCTGCGGTCGGCAGGAACTCGTGCATCGGCGGGTCGAGCAGGCGCACGGTGACCGGCAGTCCCTTCATCGCCTTGAAGATGCCCTTGAAGTCGTTGCGCTGGATCGGCAGCAGGCGGTCGAGCGCGGCCTGGCGTTCTTCCACGGTGTCGGCGAGGATCATTTCCTGCACGATGGGCAGGCGGTCGGTGCTGTTGAACATGCGCTCGGTGCGGCACAGGCCAATTCCTTTGGCACCGAAGGCGCGGGCCTTGACGGCATCGCTGGGCGTGTCGGCGTTGGCGCGGACTTCGAGGCGCGCGGCGGCGTCGGCCCAGGTCAGCAGGGTGGTGAGCTCTTCCGACACTTCCGGCTCGACCGTCGGTACTTCGCCGGCATACACGTGGCCGGTACCGCCGTCGATGGTGATGACGTCACCTTCGTGCAGCGTCATGTCGCCGATGGTGGCCTTGCGCGCGAAGTCGTCGATGTGGATGGCCTCGCAGCCCGAGACGCAGGCCTTGCCCATGCCGCGCGCGACCACGGCCGCGTGGGAAGTCTTGCCGCCACGGCTGGTGAGGATGCCGCGCGCATGGAAGAAGCCGTGGATGTCCTCGGGCTTGGTTTCCTCGCGCACCAGGATGATCTTCTCGCCGTTGCGGCCGCGCGCCTCGGCGGTGTCGGCGTCGAAGACAATGTGGCCGGAGGCGGCGCCGGGCGAGGCCGGCAGGCCCTGGGCCAGCGAGTTGCCCTTGAAGTTGGGCGCGAGCTGCGGCACCAGCAGCTGTTCCAGTATCGAGGGGTGGATGCGCAGCAGCGCCTGTTCCTTGGTGATGAAACCTTCGTTGCACATCTCGACCGAGCTGCGCACCATGCCGCGGGCGTTCATCTTGCCGTTGCGCGTCTGCAGGCAGTAGAGGATGCCCTTCTCGATGGTGAATTCGAAGTCCTGGACTTCCTTGTAGTGCGATTCGAGGCGGTTGTGCAGCTGGATCAGTTGGTCGTAGATCTCGGGCATTTCCTGCGCCATCTCGGCGATGGGCTTGGGCGTGCGGATGCCGGCGACGACGTCCTCGCCCTGGGCATTCACCAGATATTCGCCGTAGATCAGGTTCTCGCCGGTGCCGGGGTTGCGGGTGAAGCCGACGCCGGTTCCCGAGTCGTTGCCCATGTTGCCGAAGACCATGGTGACGATGTTGACCGCCGTGCCGCTCGCCTGGTCGGGGGTGATCTTGAACTGCTTGCGGTAGTCGACGGCACGTTTGCCGTTCCAGGAGCGGAACACCGCCTTGATGGCGATGTCGAGTTGTTCGTAGGGGTCCTGCGGGAAGGGTTTGCCGGAGTGGCGGTGGACGATGGCGAGGAAGGCTTCGGCGAGTTCCTGCAGCTGATCGGCCTTGAGGTCGACGTCCTGCCTGGCATGGTAGGCGGCCTTGACCTCCTTCATCTTCTCGTCGAAGGGTTCGTCGGGAATGTTGAGGGCGATCTTGGCGAAGAGCTGGATGAAGCGGCGGTAGGCGTCCCAGGCGAAGCGCTCGTTGCCGGTCTGCTTGATCAGGCCGGCGAGCGAGGTCTCGTTGAGGCCGAGGTTGAGGATGGTGTCCATCATGCCGGGCATCGACATCGCCGAGCCGGAGCGGACGGAAACGAGGAGCGGATTGTCGGCCGAGCCGAAGCCCTTGCCGGTCTTCTTTTCGAGGTTGGCCATCTGCTTATGCACGTCGTCCATGACGCCGTCGGGCAGCCGGTTGTTTTCCAGAAAGGCGAGACAGGCCTCGGTGGTGATGACGAAGCCGGGGGGCACGTTCAGACCGATCTGCGTCATTTCGCAAAGGTTCGCACCCTTGCCGCCGAGCAGCATCTTGTTCTTGCCGTCGCCTTCCTCGAAGGTAAAGATCAACTTGTTTTGTTTGGCCATCTCACACTCCTGTTTGATATTTATTGCACAGCAGCAAACTTTGAAAGCATAAATCATTTCTCTGATTAGGGGAATGCCATGGTGCAGGGCAGCAATTGGTCGCCGCGATTGCGGTAACTGCCGGATTCGTGAGAAAATCCGCCCCCATTCGGAAGCGGCAAGAACGCAGGGCGGAAAGCCTTTACGGTGCTTACCGCCCTTTTATTTTTGCTGAATCGAGACGGAGCCCCAAGCCATGCCGGTCATCACCTTGCCTGACGGATCGAAACGCGAATACCCCGCGCCGCTCACGGTGGGCGAGGTCGCCGCGTCCATCGGCCCCGGGCTGGCAAAGTCGGCGCTGGCGGGACGCCTCGACGGTCGCCTGGTCGATACCTCCTGCCTCATCGAAAACGATGCCAGCCTCGCCATCGTCACCGACAGAGATGCCGATGGCGTCAACATCATCCGCCATTCCACGGCGCACCTGCTGGCCTATGCGGTGAAGGAGTTGTTCCCCGAGGCGCAGGTAACCATCGGCCCGGTGATCGACAAGGGCTTCTATTACGACTTCGCCTGCAAGAACCCCTTCACGCCGGACGACCTCGCCGCCATCGAAAAGCGCATGGCCGAGCTGGCGAAGAAGGACTATCCGGTGACGCGCGAAGTCTGGTCGCGCGACAAGGCGGTCGAGTTTTTCAAGGGCATCGGCGAGCACTACAAGGCCGAACTGATCGCGGCGATTCCGGCGGGGGAGGATGTCTCGCTCTACCGCGAAGGCGACTTCATCGACCTCTGCCGCGGCCCGCACGTGCCCTCGACGGGCAAGCTCAAGGTCTTCAAGCTGATGAAGGTGGCCGGCGCCTACTGGCGCGGTGACTCGAAGAACGCGCAACTGCAGCGAATTTACGGCACGGCCTGGGCCAAGAAGGACGAACTCGACGCGCACCTGCACATGCTGGAGGAGGCCGAGAAGCGCGACCACCGCAAGCTCGGCCGGCATCTCGATCTTTTCCACCTGCAGGAAGAGGCGCCGGGCCTGGTCTTCTGGCATCCGCACGGCTGGACGGTGTGGCAGGAGATCGAACAGTACATGCGCATGGTGTATCGCGACAACGGCTACCAGGAGGTGCGCTGCCCGCAGATCCTCGATCGCACGCTGTGGGAGAAGTCGGGCCACTGGGAGCACTACAAGGCCAACATGTTCACCACCGAGTCGGAGAGCCGCGATTACGCGATCAAGCCGATGAACTGCCCCGGCCATGTGCAGATATTCAACACCGAGGTGCGTTCCTATCGCGACCTGCCGCTGCGCTATGGCGAGTTCGGCTCCTGCCATCGCAACGAGCCGTCGGGTGCCCTGCATGGCGTGATGCGGGTGCGCGGCTTCACCCAGGACGACGGTCACGTCTTTTGCACCGAAGACCAGATCCAGCCCGAGGTGACGGCCTTCAACGAACTCGTTCGCAAGGTCTATGCCGACTTCGGCTTTCACGACGTCGCCGTCAAGCTGGCGCTGCGCCCCGACAGCCGCGTCGGTGCCGACGAATCGTGGGACAAGGCGGAAGACGCGCTGCGTGCCTCGCTCAAGGCCAGCGGACTCGAGTGGGAGGAACTGCCGGGCGAGGGCGCCTTCTACGGCCCCAAGATCGAGTTCCACATCAAGGACGCCATCGGCCGCTCCTGGCAGTGCGGCACCATGCAGGTCGATTTCTCCATGCCGGGCCGGCTTGGCGCCGAATACGTCGGCGAGGACAACGCCCGCCACACGCCGGTGATGCTGCATCGCGCCATCCTCGGCTCGCTCGAGCGCTTCATCGGCATCCTCATCGAAAACCATGCCGGCGCCTTCCCGCTCTGGCTGGCGCCGGTGCAGGTCGTGGTGATGAGCATTTCCGAACATCAGGCGGATTACGCCGCCACTGTGGCGGAAAAGCTGCGCGGCGCCGGCCTGCGCGTCGATCTGGATTTGCGCGGCGAGAAAATTAACTATAAAATACGCGAACATAGCTTGTTGAAGCGGCCTTACTTCGTCGTCATCGGCGACAAGGAAAAGGCTGCGGGATTGGTCGCCGTGCGTGCCCGGGGCAATCAGGAACTCGGGCAGATGTCCCCCGAAGCCTTGATCGAGCGCTTGCTGACAGAAAAGGCCAGCAAGGCCGTGGCGTCGTGATTTATTAATTATTTGGAGAACTGAACCATCGCTCAGGAAAAATCGCAGCGCCTCAACGAAGAGATCACGGCCCCCGAAGTCCGCTTGGTCGGAGCCGAGAGCGAACAGCTCGGCATCGTGCCGATTGGTCAGGCGCTGGCAGCGGCCGAAGAGGCCGGTCTCGATCTGGTTGAAATTGCACCCCTGGCCCAGCCGCCGGTCTGCCGCATCATGGACTTCGGCAAATTCAAGTACCAGGAAGCCAAGCGGGCGCACGAGGCCAAGCTGAAGCAGAAGCAGGTTCAGGTCAAGGAAATCAAGTTTCGTCCGGGCACCGACGAGAACGACTACCAGATCAAGCTGCGCAACGTCATCAAGTTTCTGGGCGAGGGCGACAAGGCGAAGATCACGCTGCGATTCCGCGGCCGCGAAATGGCGCACCAGGAAATCGGCATGCGCGTGCTGGAGCGGATCAAGGCCGATCTGGGTGAACTGATTCAGGTCGAGCAGTTTCCGAAGATGGAAGGCCGCCAGCTGATCATGGTGCTGGCGCCGACGAAGAAGCAGTTGAAGCACTGAGTTTCACCCGCTGGTCGCAGCACAGTTGTACGCTGGGGCGGGCGGGGAATACAAGCGGAGCGGGTCATCAAGTGCCTTCGAGGTGAAGGCCACCTGGCTACGTGTTAGAAGGGAGATCTTCGATGCCGAAGATGAAGACCAAGAGCGGGGCCAAGAAGCGCTTCAAAGTGCGCGCCGGCGGCACCATCAAACGCTCGCAGGCGTTCAAGCGCCACATCCTCACCAAGAAAACCACCAAGAGCAAGCGCCAGCTGCGTGGCATGACGGCCGTCCATGACGCCGACACCAAGCAGGTTCGGGCGATGATGCCCTACGCGTAAGGAGACCAGACCATGCCACGAGTTAAACGCGGTGTAACGGCGCGCGCGCGCCACAAGAAGGTCCTCGACGCGGCCAAGGGTTATCGCGGTCGTCGTTCCACGGTCTATCGCATCGCCAAAGAGGCGGTGATGAAGGCCGGCCAGTACCAGTATCGCGACCGCCGTCAGCGGAAGCGTCAGTTCCGCGCCCTGTGGATCGCCCGTATCAACGCGGGTGCCCGTGAGCTCGGCATGAAGTACAGCACCCTGATGAACGGCCTCAAAAAGGCCTCGATCGAAGTCGATCGCAAGGTGCTGGCCGATCTGGCGGTGTTCGACAAGCCGGCCTTCGCCGCGCTTGCCAACCAGGCCAAGGCCCAGCTCGGCGCGTAAGCTGCAAAGCTGCACCAGGAAAAGGAGGCTCCGGTTCGTCTGGCGCCTCCTTTTTTAATTCGACACACAAGATTCCGCTCAATTGGATAACCTCGATCAATTAGTTGCTTCGGCTCTTGCCGAGTTCGCCGCCGTGTCCGAACCGGCGCGACTCGAGGACGTCAAGGCGCGCTATCTCGGCAAGGACGGCACGCTGACGGCCCTGCTCAAGGGCCTGGGCAAACTTGCGCCGGAAGCAGCGCAAGACCGCCGGCGCGGCCATCAACGTCGCCAAGGGCACCGTCGAGTCGGCGCTGGCGGCACGCCGCGATGCGCTGCGCCAGGCCGCCCTCGAGTCGCAACTTGCTGCCGAGGCGCTCGACATCACCCTGCCGGGCCGTGCCCAGTCGCAGGGCAGCATCCATCCGGTGATGCGCACGCTCGACCGCATCGAGCAGCTGTTCCGCTCCATCGGCTTCGAAGTCGCCGACGGTCCCGAGATCGAGGCCGACTGGCACAACTTCACCGCGCTCAACACGCCGGAAAACCATCCGGCGCGCTCGATGCACGACACTTTCTATCTGCTCGGGCCGGACGGCCGCGTGCGCGAGGACGTGCTGCTGCGTACCCACACCAGCCCGGTGCAGATCCGCACCATGCTGGCCCATGTCGAGAAGCACAAGCATCTCGAGCACATGCCCGAGATCCGCGTGATCTGCCCGGGCCGTGTTTACCGCGTGGATTCCGACGCCACCCACTCGCCGATGTTCCACCAGGTCGAAGGTCTCTGGGTGGGCGAGGACGTCAGCTTCGCCGATCTCAAGGGCGTGGTCGCCGATTTCCTGCGACGCTTCTTCGAGAGCGACGACCTCAAGGTGCGCTTCCGCCCGTCCTTCTTCCCCTTCACCGAGCCCTCGGCCGAAATCGACGTCGCCTTCATGAGCGGCCCGCTCGAAGGCCGCTGGCTGGAGATCGCCGGCTGCGGCATGGTCCATCCCAATGTCCTGCGCTTCGGCGGCGTCGATCCCGAGAAATACACGGGCTTCGCCTTCGGCATGGGGCCGGACCGCCTGACCATGCTGCGCTATGGCATCAACGATCTGCGCCTGTTCTTCGACGGCGACCTGCGCTTCCTTTCACAGTTTCACTGAGCGCCACCTGCGAACCTGAATCGTCATGCAATTTCCCGAATCCTGGCTGCGCGCCCTCGTCAATCCTCCGCTGTCTACGGCTGAGCTCTGCCATCTGCTGACCATGGCGGGCCTCGAGGTCGAAGAGATGCAGCCCGTCGCGCCCGAGTTCTCGAACATCGTGGTGGCGCGGGTGCTCTCGGTCGACAAGCATCCGGATGCCGACAAGCTCAAGCTCTGCAAGGTCGATACCGGCGAGCACGGCGTGCTCGCCATCGTTTGCGGCGCGCCCAATGTGGCGGCCGACATGGTCGTGCCCTGCGCCCTGGTCGGCGCCAAGCTTCCCGGCTTGGAGATCAAGAAGGCGAAGGTGCGCGGGGTCGAAAGCTTCGGCATGCTCTGCTCGGCGCGCGAACTGGGCCTGTCCGAAGATCACGGCGGCCTGCTGTCGCTGCCAGCCGATGCGCCCATTGGTCAGAACGTGCGCGAGTATCTGCAACTCGACGACACGCTGATCACCCTCAAGCTCACGCCCAACCGCGCCGACTGCCTGTCGCTGACCGGCATCGCCCGCGAGGTCTCCGCGCTGACCGGCGTGCCGCTGACGCTGCCCGCTGTAGAGCCTGTCGCGCCGGCGCATGACGAAACCCGCGGCGTGGTGCTCGACGCCCCCGCCGCCTGCCCGCGCTATTGCGGCCGCATCGTGCGCGGCGTCAACGCCCGTGCCGCCACGCCCGACTGGATGAAGCAGCGCATCGAGCGTTGCGGCATTCGCTCGATCTCGGCATTGGTCGATGTCACCAACTACGTCATGCTCGAACTCGGCCAGCCGCTGCACGCCTTCGACGACAAGCTGCTGTCGGGGGCGATTCACGTCCGCTATCCCCGCGCCGGCGAAGAACTGCTGCTGCTCAACGAGCAGATGGTCACGCCCGCCGGCGACACCGCGCTGATCGCCGACGAGGCCCAGGCCCTGGCGATGGCCGGCATCATGGGCGGCGAGCACTCGGGCATCAACGACGAGACCACCGACCTCTTCCTCGAAAGCGCCTTCTTCGCGCCCGATGCCATTGCCGGCAAGGCGCGGGCGCTGGGCTTTTCCAGCGATGCCTCCTACCGCTATGAGCGCGGCGTCGATTTCGAACTGCAGCGGGTGGCCATCGAGCGCGCGACGCAACTGATCATCGACATCTGCGGCGGACGGCCCGGCCCGGTGGTGGAGGGTGTCAGCCCCGACCATCTGCCCAGTCGGTCTCCGGTGCGCCTGCGCTGCGCCCGCGCCGCCAAAGTGCTCGGCATCGCGCTTCAGCCTTCGCAGATCGAGGCGCTGCTCACGGGGCTGGGGCTGGCCTGCGCGCGCGATGGCGACGACTTCGTCGTCACGCCGCCGTCGCATCGCTTCGACATCGCCATCGAAGAGGACCTGATCGAGGAACTGGCGCGGCTGCACGGCTACGACAACATCCCGGCGTCGCCGCCGCGTGCCCGCATGGCCATGCTGCCGCAGACCGAGTCGCGCCGCACGACGGCCGAAGTGCGCCGGCTGCTGGCCGGTCGCGGCTACCACGAGGTGGTCAACTTCAGCTTCGTCGAAGCTGGCTGGGAAGCCGATTTCTGCGGCAACGCCATGCCGATTACGCTAGCCAACCCGATCGCCAGCCAGATGGGTGTGATGCGTTCGAGCCTGATCGGTGGCCTCGTCGGCAACCTGATCGCCAACCGCAGCCGCCAGGCCGAGCGCGTCCGCGTCTTCGAACTCGGCCGTTGCTTCCTCGCTGATCCGGCCGGCGGCCCGGTGCCGGGATTCAATCAGCCGCTGCGCGTGGCAGGGCTGTGCTCCGGCACCGCGTTGCCGGAGCAGTGGGGCGCCGCCGCGCGCGCGGTCGACTTCTTCGACGCCAAGGCCGATGTCGAGGCGCTCTTGGCGCCGTCTGCGCTGCGCTTCGAAAAGGTTCAGCATCCGGCGCTGCATCCCGGCCGCGCGGCCAAGGTGATGCTCGACGGCGAGGCCATCGGCGTCATCGGCGAACTGCATCCGCGCTGGGTCCAGAAATATGAACTCGCAGGGGTGGGTGGGGCGCCGGTGGTTTTTGAAGTCGAACTTGAGGCACTTTTGGCACGTTCGCTGCCGGCCTATCGCGAGATATCGCGCTTCCCGGCCGTCACCCGCGACATCGCACTCGTGGTCGGCCAGGAACAGCCGGTTCAGCCGCTTTTGGATGCCCTGTTGGGCAAGGCCGCGGCCATCGTGCGGGGCATCGAATTGTTCGACGTCTACCACGGCAAGGGCCTGGTCGAAGGCAAGAAAAGCCTTGCATTTCGTATAGTTATGCAAGATACTCAACGCACCCTGTCAGATGGGGAGGTCGAGGCGACGGTTACCGAGCTCGTCACGATCGCGCAGTCCGGCTTTGCCGCCGAGTTGCGCAAATGACCAGGGTTCCGGGGGACAGAATGACACTAACAAAGGCCGAACTTGCCGACTTGTTGTTCGAAAAGGTCGGGCTCAACAAGAGGGAAGCCAAGGACATGGTCGAAGGCTTTTTCGAGGAGGTTCGCGATGCGCTGGAAAGCGGCGATGGCGTCAAACTTTCCGGCTTCGGCAATTTCCAGTTGCGCGACAAGCCGCAGCGTCCTGGGCGCAATCCCAAGACCGGCGAAGAAATCCCGATCACCGCGCGCCGCGTCGTGACCTTCCACGCCAGCCAGAAGCTCAAGGCCTCGGTCGAAATCCTGCATCATGGCGACAGTCAGCCATAGTCCCAGCAGCGATCTGCCGCCGATTCCGGCCAAGCGCTACTTCACCATCGGCGAAGTGAGCGAGTTGTGCGGCGTCAAGCCGCACGTGCTGCGTTACTGGGAGCAGGAATTCACCCAGCTCAAGCCGGTCAAGCGTCGCGGTAACCGCCGCTACTACCAGCACCACGAAGTGCTGCTGGTGCGCCGTATCCGCGAACTGCTGTACCAGGAAGGCTTCACCATCAGCGGCGCACGCAACCGCCTCGACGAGACTCCGGATCGGTCCGAAATCCACACCGGCGATACGCCGCCGACACTGCCTTCCGTACGCGCCGAATTGGCCGGAATCCTCGAATTGCTGCGCATCTGACGCCGGCTAGCTGCTATAATCCGCGCCTCGTGTCGGGGCGTAGCGCAGCCTGGTAGCGCACTTGCATGGGGTGCAAGGGGTCGCGAGTTCGAATCCCGCCGCCCCGACCAGTAATACCAAGGGTTTCCAGTCACAAGCTGGAAACCCTTTTTCATTTCCGGCAGTTTGCGGCATGGTTGTTTTCACTCAATTTAAAGGTTACCCGATGCGCCCGGTCCACGATGTCGATGTACTCATTCTGATGGCCACGGCGCTTTCTTCGAAGCGACGGCCGGCGGAACTGATAGAGATCGTGGCTGCGGCCGATCTGCTTCAGGGTTCCATTCCTTTCGTCGATAAATTGGGCGAAGCGATTCAGCGGCTGTCCGCCCTGGGCTTGATCGTTGCGGCGGAGGGCGGCTTCACGCTGACGCAACCCGCCCAGGACATCATGGCGGACCAGCCGAGAAAAGCCGATACGGAAGCGCTGATGCTTGCCATCAAGGACAGTCTCGCCGCCTATACCCCCAAGGGGGAATGCTCCCCCATCCTGCTGACCCGGGAACAGCTCAGCACCGCCATCAGGACGCACAAGTCTTCAAGCAAAACCTCGGGAAAAAACCTGCTGATGCCCAAACCCAAGGTCGATCGTCATTTCAAGGTGGAGGGGCGCTGGCGCAGGGCCTCCGCAACGCGGAAGACCTGACCTTTTTCACTCTCGCGTCAGAACAGGCTGGCCACCACGTTGCGGTCGCGTGCGGCGAGCCGTTCGAGGCCCTTGGCCACTTCGAGCGAGGCACCCCACTTCATGACATGGGCAAGGAAGGTGGTGAGGGCGAGTGACAGGCCGTAGCCGGTTTCGCGCCATTCCTCGCGAAACTCCTCGAAGCTGAGGGTCCGCGCCGAGAGGCGGCCGCTTTTCATCGGCACCAGCTTGACCTGGTGGCCATCGTTGCGGATCACGATGGCGGTGGTGCGCTGGGAATTGGTGACGACCATGATGATCCCTTCAGCGTTAGTCCCCGATCAGCCTACGGCCGTCGGCGGCGAAACTTTATGTCATCGCGATTGAAGCGCCGGATGCAACTTTGTGCAAGCCGAATTAGCGTGGCTTTCCGCCTCAATCTAGCCCTTATCGAGCATCAGTCTTGGGCGCAGGATGCCGAAAACAAGGTATCAGGAGGACGTTCCCATGGTCATTGAATCAGTCGAGCTTGTCGCCCTGCCAAATGCACCGGCCTGGCAGGAAAAAATCTATCGTGCCCACCTCGATACCGGCGAGGATGTCGATCTGTTCCAGCAGCACTGGGACGTCAAGCTGCCGCCGGAGTCCCTCGTCGGCCTGACGCCACAGGAGGCACTGCGCCGGCGCACCGAGAAGATGATCGCCGCTGCCAGCGGCCATCACTGACCACGCCGCATCGGGTCGGTTTGGCCCCCCAAGGGGACTTCCTTCGGCGTGTCCCCCAAGGGGACTTCCTCCGGGGCGTCGCCAGCGCCGACTTTTTTGTTAGCCTAGCGTCTCCAGTCAAACGAGGAGGCGAGCATGGGCGGGATGATTGAATTCGTACGGCCGGACGGCGGACACTGCCGCGGCTATCTGGCCGACGCCGGCAAGGGCCGGCCGGCGGTGATCGTGATCCAGGAATGGTGGGGCCTCAACGAGCAGATCTGCGGCATCGCCGACAGGTTCGCCGCCGCCGGCATCACGGCCCTGGCGCCCGATCTGTTCAAGGGCCGGGTGACGCAGAATCCGGACGAGGCGAGCCACCTGATGAACGGCCTCGATTTTCCCGGGGCGACGCACCAGGACATCCGTGGCGCGGCACAGTATCTGGCGGGACGGGCTGTGCTTTGCATGCCGGGGACAGCGCTTCGCGCGCCGGCAAGGTCGGGATCACCGGCTATTGCATGGGCGGAGCGCTGACCATCGCGGCGGCCGTGCATGTGCCGGAGGTCGCGGCGGCTGTCTGCCTCTACGGCATTCCGCCGCGCGAGTTTGCCGATCCGGCGAATATCCGCGTGCCCTTCCAGGGGCACTTCGCCACGCGCGACGACTGGTGCACGCCGCAGGCGGTGGCCGAGCTCGAAGCGCGCATGCGGGCGCAGGGGGCGACCCCTGAAATCTTCCACTACGACGCAGACCACGCCTTCTGCAACGAGAAGCGGCCCGAAGTTTACGACGCCAGGTGCGCGGCCGAGGCGTGGACGCGGACGCTGGCCTTCTTCGGCAAGCACCTGTAACCGTTCGCATGAAGCGCCAGGCCGTGGCAACGGCTTGTCCCTGCGGCAGTGGCCGTGCCTACGCCGACTGCTGTGGCCCGCTGCACGGCGGGGCCGCGGCGGCCGATGCCGAGGCGCTGATGCGTTCGCGCTACTGCGGTTATGCCCTGGGCCTTGCCGACTACCTGCTCGCGACCTGGCACCCGACGACGCGCCCGCCCGACCTCGATCTCGCGGATGGACTGAAGTGGCTCGGCCTCAGCGTGCTGCGCCACGAACAGACGGGACCGGACAGCGCCGTCGTCGAATTCGTCGCCCGCTACAAGGCTGGCGGTCGCGCCGGGCGCATGAGCGAGGTCAGCCGTTTCGTGCGCGAGGCAGTGCGCTGGTATTACGTCAACGGCGATGTCGGCTGAACATCAGCCGCCGCGCGCCTCCAGCGTTTCCCAGCGCGTCAGCAGCTCCAGCAGTTCCTCGTCGATGGCCGCGAGCCGCGCCGCCATGTCCTGCGCCTGCTGCGGTTGGCTTTGGTACAAGATCGGGTCTTCGAGGCGCCCGGTGATCTCCTTCTGCTCGGCCTCGAGCGCGGCGATGCGGTCGGGCAGGGTTTCGAGCTCGCGCTCTTCCTTCCACGACAGTTTGTCGCGCTTGGGTTTGTCTTCTTGCCGTGTCGCCGGCGCCGTCCCAAGGGATACCGCTTTGCATAACTTTTTGGCAGGCATCCGCGGTTGCGCGTTCCGCCTGCCGCGTCGCCTGCCAGGCCGCCCAGTCGCTGTAGCCGCCGGCGTATTCGCGCCAGCTGCCGTCGCCTTCGGCGGCGATGGTCTGGGTGACGATGTTGTCGAGGAAAACCCGGTCGTGGCTGACGAGGAATACGGTGCCGTCGTAGTCCAGGATCAGCGATTCGAGCAGTTCGAGCGTCTCGATGTCGAGGTCGTTGGTCGGCTCGTCCAGCACCAGCACGTTGGCCGGGCGGGCGAACAGCCGCGCCAGCAGCAGGCGGTTGCGCTCACCGCCCGACAGCGACTTGACCGGCGAACGCGCGCGCTCGGGGGCGAAGAGGAAATCCTCCAGATAGCCGATGACATGCTTCCTGGCACCGGCGATCTCGACATAGTCCGAACCCGGCGAGATCACTTCGGCCAGCGTCGCCTCGGGATCGAGCTTGGCGCGGAACTGGTCGAAGTAGGCGACTTCCAGCTTGGTGCCGCGCCGAATCGTGCCGCTGTCGGGCTGCAGTTCGCCGAGTATCAGTCGCAGCAGGGTGGTCTTGCCTGCGCCGTTGGGGCCGATCACGCCGATCTTGTCGCCGCGCTGGATGCGGCAGCTGAAATCCCGAATGACCGTCTTGTCGCCGAAGCACTTGCCGACGTTGAGCAACTCGGCGACGAGCTTGCCGCTCTTGTCGCCGGCATCGAGTTCGAGGCGGACCTTGCCCAGCCGCTCGCGGCGGGCGGCGCGCTCGGCCCGCAGCTGGTCCAGCCGCTGCACGCGGAACACGGCGCGGGTGCGGCGCGCCTCGACGCCCTTGCGGATCCAGACTTCCTCTTCCTTGAGCAGCTTGTCGAAGCGGGCGTTGGCCAGCGCCTCGTCGGCGAGCAACGCCTCCTTGCGCGTCTGATAGGCGGCAAAGCTGCCGGGAAAGCTGGCCAGGCGGCCGCGGTCGAGCTCGACGATGCGCGTGGCCAGGCGGTCGAGAAAGCGCCGGTCATGGGTGACGAAAACCAGCGTGACGCTGCTATCGAGCAGAAACTGTTCCAGCCATTCGATGGCGGCGATGTCGAGGTGGTTGGTCGGTTCGTCGAGCAGCAGCACCTCGGGGGCGAGCGCCAGCGCCTGCGCCAGGGCGAGGCGTTTTTTCTGGCCGCCCGAAAGCGAGCCGACGCGGGCCTCGGGGTCGAGGTCGAAGCGCGAAATCACCTGCTCGGCCATCGCCTCGTGCGACCAGGCACCGAGCCTTTCCAGCTCGTGCTGCAGGGTTTCCAGGCGAGCGAGCAGGGTGCCATGCTGCTGCGGATCCGCCATGGCATCGGCCAGTTGGTGCGAGACCTCGTGGTACGCGGCGAGCAGGCGCGAGGTTTCGCCCATGCCGGCGACCACGGCTTCGAACACCGTCAGCGCCGGATCGAGGGGCGGTTCCTGCGGCACGTAGCCGATGTGCAGTCCGGGCTCGCTCCATACCTCGCCGTCGTCGAGATGGGCACGACCGGCCAGCGCCGTGAGCAGGGACGACTTGCCGCTGCCGTTGCGGCCGATCAGCGCGACGCGCTCGCCGGGGTCGAGCTGGAAGTCGGCGTGGTCGAGCAGGGCAACGTGGCCAAAGGCGAGGCAGGCTCCGGCAGCTTTCAGGTAGGGCATGGGGGTGTGAAAAAAGTCCTTGCGGAAGACTTAGGGCTAAAGTAATAATTCGACGAAATTGCTGGGGTATTCTAGCGACAGCTTCGCTCCGACCACATTATCTTTCATCGACGGCATGACCCAGGCGACAAGCGACGATCAGGATCAAATTGCAGCGCTCGAAGCGCAACTGCGGCAGCGCGACCACGAGATCGCGCTGCTGCGCGAGACGGCGTTCGCGGTCGGCAGCGAACTCGATCTCGACAAGGTCTTTGCGCTGATCGTCGACCGCGCGCGAGAGTTGATCGGCGCCGAAACGGTGCTGCTGCCACTGCTCAATCACGACTGCGACGAATATACCTACCGCGCCGGCTCCGGCGCCAATGTCGAGGAGATCGTCGGCGAGTCGCTGCCACTGGATTTCGGCGTTTGCGGCTGGGTATGGAAACACAAGCGCCCCTGGTGGCGCGGGGTGCTGAGCGAGTTGTCGGAGCAGGAAAAGAATTTGTGGGAAAAGGAGGCCGGTACGCTGCTGCTGGTGCCGCTGGTCGGTCACCAGCATTTCCTCGGCGGCATCGCCGGCATCAACAAGGCGGGCGGCGGCGAGTTCAGCGGGAATGACCTGCAGTTGCTCGAGCTGTTCGCCGGCCAGGCTGCCATCGCCATCGAGAACGCGATGGCGATGGAGAAGGTCGAACAGGCCAGGCGTGAGGCGGAAGCGGCGCAGGTCGAACTGCAGCGCCTCAACAAGCGGCTCTCGGCGGTCAATCAGGAACTCGAATACCTTTCGCTTTACGACCATCTCACCGGCCTGCCCAATCGCTCGTTGTTCCGCGACCGCATCCGCAAGGAAATCGAGCAACAGGGCGACAGAGGCCTGGCCCTGTTGATCGTCGACATCGACCGCTTCCAGGAGATCAACGACACCCTCGGTCATGAGGCCGGCGACGAGCTGTTGCGCATCGTGGCCGGACGCTTCGTCAAGGCGCTGGCCCCGGCCGACACCATCAGCCGCATGTCGGGCGACGAGTTCGCGGTGCTGCTGACCGGCGCCGACGCCCAGTCCGCCATGGGTTCGGCGCACGGCCTGCTGGCTGCGCTCGACCAGACCCTGCATCTGGCGGGGCAGGAGGTGCCGGTGACGGCGGGTATCGGCATCGCGCTTTACCCGCAGCATGGCAACGACGTCGCGACCCTCTTCAAGCATGCCGATGCCGCCATGCTGGCGGCCAAGCGCGAAAAAAGCGGCGCCCACCTTTTCGACGAGCGGCTGGATGCAGGCGACCCCGGCCGCTTCGCCCTGGTCCGCGACCTGCGCGCGGCACTGGAAGGCGAGGAATTCGCGCTCTATTACCAGCCCAAGGTCGAACTGGCGACGAGCACCATCACCGGCGTCGAGGCGCTGGCGCGCTGGCGCCGCCAGGACGGCGCCTTCGTGCCGCCGGACATGTTCATCACCGCCCTCGAGCAGACCGGCCTGATCCAGCCCTTCACCTGGTGGGCGCTGGAGACGGCGATGCGCCAGCGCATCGAATGGCTCAAGCGCCGCCTCGACCTGCGCATTGCGGTCAACGTGCCCATCAGCGTCATCATGGATGCGCAGTTCATGCCGGAGCTGTCCCGCCTGGTCGATCGCTACGCTGCCCGCGGCGGCATCACCATCGAGATCACCGAGAACGTCTTTTTCGGCGATTACGACCGGCTGAACGCCGTTCTGTCCGAATTGCGCAGTTTCGACATCGAGTGTTCGATCGATGATTTCGGCACCGGCCATTCATCGCTCGCCCGCCTGCGGCAACTGCCGGTGACGGAACTCAAGATCGATCGTTCCTTCGTCATGGACATGCTGCGCAACAAGGACGACGCGGTGATCGTCAAGTCGACCATCGACCTGGCCCAGAACCTCGGACTCAAGGTGGTGGCCGAGGGCGTCGAGAACGTGCAGACCCTGCAGCAGCTCTACCGCCTGCGTTGCGACAGCGTCCAGGGCTTCCACATTTCCAAGGCGCTGCCGGTGGCCGAGCTCGAAGCCTTCCTCGTCCATTCGAAATGGGCGGTCGCCCGCGTCGGCCGCCCTGCAGCCGACTCTGCTGGCGGCGACTGGAGCATTTGAGGCCTGTTTGAGGCCAAAGTAGCCCCCCCACGCTCGCAATGGCGGCTCGCTGCCCCCTGAGGGGGCGCTTGCCGGCTTACCCTCCAACTCGGCGAGGGCCCCGGGTTGGCCTGGCGCCGGCCATTCGCATGGGGGGCGCGGTACAATCCGCAGCCATGCCCAAGACGCGCATCCTCCTCAGTAACGACGACGGCTACTTCGCGCCGGGCATCGAGGCGCTCGCCGGCGCCCTCGCCGGCCTGGCCGAGATCACCGTGGTGGCGCCCGAGCGCGACCGCAGCGGCGCCTCGAATTCCCTCACGCTCGACCGGCCCCTGCAACTGCGGCGTTCGGCCAACGGCTTCTTTTACGTCAATGGCACGCCCACCGACTGCGTGCACCTGGCCGTGACCGGCATGCTCGAGCAGCAGCCCGACATGGTGGTGTCCGGCATCAACCTCGGTGCCAACATGGGCGACGATACGATTTACTCCGGCACGGTGGCGGCGGCGATGGAGGGTTACCTGCTCGGCGTGCCGGCCATCGCGGTGTCGCTGGCGAGCAAGGCCGGCGCACATTTCGCCACCGCCGCGCGCATCGCCCGCGAGACGGTCGAGCGCTTCCAGCGCGAGGCCTTCGGTGCGCCGGTGCTGCTCAACATCAACGTGCCCGACCTGCCCTGGGAAGAAATCCGGGGCATCCGCGTCACCCGCCTGGGTCGCCGCCACAAGGCCGAGCCGGTGGTGAAGCAGGTGTCGCCGCGCAACGAAACGGTCTATTGGGTCGGCGCCGCCGGCGCGGCGGCCGATGCCGGCGAGGGCACGGATTTCCATGCGGTCGCGAACGGCTATGTCTCGGTGACGCCGCTGCAGATCGACTTGACCCACGCCGCGCAAGTCGGCGCGGTGACGGACTGGCTGCAGCGATGAGCGGTACCGGTACGCTCGCCGGCATCGGCATGACCTCGCAGCGCACCCGTGCGCGCATGATCGAGCGGCTGCGCGTCGAGGGCATTCGCGACGAGCGCGTGTTGACGGCGATCGCCGCGGTGCCGCGCCACATCTTCGTCGAGCAGGCGATGGCCCACCGCGCCTACGAGGACACTGCGCTGCCGCTGATCCTCGGTCAGACCATCTCGCAGCCCTTTGTCGTGGCGCGCATGATCGAATTGCTCCATGCCGGCCGCGACAGTCTCGGAAAAACGCTCGAAATCGGCGCCGGCTGCGGCTACCAGGCCGCCGTGCTGGCGATGCTGACGCGCGAAGTCTTCGCCGTCGAGCGCCTGGCGCCGCTGTTGCTCAAGGCGCGCGACCATCTGCGCCAGTTGAAACTTTCCCAGGTCCGCCTCAAGCATGCCGACGGCATGGGGGGGCTGCCCGAGGCGGCACCTTTCGACACCATCATCGTCGCCGCTGCCGCCGCCGGTATTCCGCCGCCGCTGCTCGATCAGCTTGCCCCGGGCGGGCGCCTGATGATCCCGGTCGGAACCGACCCGCAGGTGCTGTGCCTGATCGAGCGCGGCCCGCAGGGCTTCGTCGAGTCGCGCTTTGACGCCGTGCGTTTTGTGCCCCTGCTGCCAGGAGTCGAGTGATGTCGCGCTTACTGATCATCTTTATCTTGTCCATTCTTGCCGGATGCGCCAGCCAGGCTCCGGCCCCGGTCAGCGACAGGTCGAGCGGAGGCGCCGTCGCGCCTGTCGCCGCCGAGGTCCGGCCCGGCCATTACGCGGTGAAGAAGGGTGACACCCTCTATCGCATCGCGCTCGACCACGGCCAGGACTACAAGGACGTGGTGGCCTGGAACAACCTGGAGAATCCGAACCGCATCGAGGTCGGGCAACAGCTGCGCATGGTCCCGCCCGAGGGTACGCCGGTGGCCGTGACGAAGCCGGTGACGGCGAGTGCACCGGTCGAGGTTAAGCCGGTGGCCACGGTCCCCGTGGCGCCAGCGCCGACTTCTTCCAGCACGACGACGCTCAAGCGCGACCCCAAGGGGGGCAAGCTGCCTTATTCGGAAGAGAACCTGGCCAGCCTGCGCGGAGCCGATGGCGTGCCTGCGGCTGCGGCTCCCCCGGTTCCCCCGGCCCCGGCGGTCGAAACCCCGGCCACGGACAAACCTGCAGCGCCCGCCAACGAGGACGGCATCGACTGGGCCTGGC
Source organism: uncultured beta proteobacterium (assembly GCA_963709555.1). Lineage (GTDB taxonomy): Bacteria > Pseudomonadota > Gammaproteobacteria > Burkholderiales > Rhodocyclaceae > Sulfurisoma. The sequence goes on from CAVPWR010000008.1 coordinate 769,453, forward strand.
CGGCATCGGGCAAGCTCCTGGCCGGCTTCACCGAGAGCGGCACGACGCCCAACAAGGGCCTCGACATCACTGGCAAGACGGGTGAGTCGGTGCTGGCGGCGGCAGGAGGCAAAGTCGTCTATGTCGGCAGCGGCCTGCGCGGTTACGGCAACCTGGTCATCGTGCGCCATAGCGCGGCATTTCTCTCCGCCTACGCGCACAACAGCAAGATTCTGGTCAAGGAGGGTGCCGCCGTCACCAAGGGCCAGAAGATCGCCGAGATCGGCAGCTCCGATACCGACCAGACCAAGCTGCACTTCGAGATCCGCCGCCAGGGCAAGCCGGTCGATCCGGCCAAGTATCTGCCGCCGCGCTGACCCCGCCGTGTCCGGACAAGACCCCGAGAGCCGGCCCGAGGAGGAAATCGCCTTCGATGGCGATGCCGCCGGCGCGGAGGAAAACGCGCCGCGTGTCGAGGACGAGTTCCTCGACGATGTCACCCAGATATACCTCAATGAGATTGGCGCCACCCACCTGCTCACGCCACAGGAGGAACTGAGCCTGGCACGGCGCACCCGTGCCGGTGATTTCGCGGCGCGGCAGCACATGATCGAGGCCAACCTGCGCCTGGTGGTGAGCGTGGCCAAGCACTACCAGCATCGCGGCATGCCGCTCGACGACCTGATCGAGGAGGGCAACCTCGGCCTCATCCATGCGCTGGAAAAGTTCGACCCCGAGCGCGGCTTCCGTTTTTCCACCTACGCCACCTGGTGGATCCGCCAGAACATCGAACGCGCGATCATGAACCAGTCGCGCACCATCCGCCTGCCGGTGCATGTGGTGAAGGAACTCAACCTGGTCTTGCGCGCACTGCGCCAGATCGACGAACGCGCCGGCGGCGAGCACCGCGCCGAGAGCCATGCCGGGATCGAGGCCGTGGCACAACTGCTAGACAAGCCGGCCGCGGAAATCCGCCAGATCCTGCAGCTGGGCGAGCGGGTTACCTCGCTCGATGCGCCTCTGGACATCGACCCCGAGCTCTCCGTCGCCGACTCGGTCGCCGACGAGGGCGACGTGTCCCCCGACGCCCAGGTCGAGCACGATGAGATCGTCCGCCACGTGCGCGAATGGGTGGCACAGCTCTCGGACAAACAGCGCCGCGTCATCGAACGCCGCTATGGCCTCGGTACCGAAGAAGTGCGCACACTGGAGGAACTGGCGCACGAACTCGGCGTCACCCGCGAGCGCGTGCGCCAGATCCAGTTGGAGGCATTGGGTCAACTGCGTCGGCGCCTGCTGCGCGACGGCCTGGACAAGGCCGACCTGCTATAGCGCGCCTCTCGGCGTGCCGCCAGCGCCGACTTTTCCGGAGGTGAACTAGCGCGCGGCCTTCAAGGCTGCGGCGAGCTGATACACCGCCATGGCGTAGAAGCTCGACCGGTTGTAGCGGGTGATGACGAAGAAGTTCTGATAACCCAGCCAGTATTCCGTCGCCGCACCCGGCGTGACGAGGTCGATCAGGGCGGCGGGCTTTGCCGCCGCATCGCCGGTACGCACGCCCAGCGCCACCATCTCGGCGGGCAGCCGCAGCGGGCGGATGCCCTCGTCGATGAGCGGCTGCGGATTGCCGCCAGGTTCCATCTCGACCGCCGTCGTCACCGGCTCGCCCGGCTGCCAGCCGTGGGCCTGGAGGAAATGGGCGACGCTGCCGATGGCATCGGTGGTGCTGGCGGTCAGGTCGATGCGGCCGCTGTCGTCGAAATCCACCGCCCACTGGCGCACGCTGCTGGGCAGGAATTGCGGCAGGCCCAGTGCGCCGGCGTAGGAGCCGCGATAGCTCAGGGGATCGCGTCCCTGCTCGCGCGCCAGCAACAGCAGGGCTTCGAGTTCGCGGCGGAACAGTTCGGCGCGTGGCGGATAGTCGAAGGCCAGCGTGGCCAGCGCCGCCAGCGTGCCGTAGCGGCCGGTGTTGCGGCCGTAGATGGTTTCGATGCCGATGATGGCGACCACATATTCCTCCGGCACCCCGTAGCGCAGGCTGGCCTCGGCCAGTGCCTCACGATGTTCATGCCAGAAGCGCAGGCCGGCGGCGATGCGCCTGGGTTCGACGAAACGGTCGTGGTAGGCGTGCCACGAACGGATGCCCGGGTCGGCGGGTGGCTTGATGGCCTTGATCACCGAGGGCAGCGGCTGGATCTGGCTGAACACGGCGAGCAGGGCTGCGCGGTCGAAGCCGTGGCGGCTTTCCATCTCGGCGACGAAAGCGCGCACGTCGTCGCGTGCGGCGAAGTCGCGCGCCGATGCCGCATTGGCGGATAGACAGGCGATCCAGCACAGGGCCAGCAGGCAATGGCGGACGCGGGATTTCACGGCTGGAAGCGGGTGACGCGGGTTTTCAGTTCGTTGAGCAGCACGGGGTCAAGGCTACCGTAGCGCAGGTGGCCGTAGAGCGCCGAAATGGCGTGGATTTCCGTTGCGCTTTCGGGAAAGCGCGCGGCAACGCGCGCAGCGTAAGCCAGCGGCCCCTCCCAGGGGGCGCGTGGCAGGCCGTGACGTTCCAGCTTGCTACCGAGCCTCAGCCAAAGGCGCAGCGCCGGGTCGGTGCGCCGCCGCTGGCGCAGTGCCCAGGCGGTGAGCCCGAGCAGCACCAGGCCGGCCAGTACCGCCAGGGTCGCCGTCATCTGCCGCCAGTCGGGCGCGCGCATGCCGAGGCGGTTGAGGAATTCGCGCTGGCGCTCCGGGTTGTAGCCGATCACCCACTGATTCCAGGTGTTGGCGACGGCGTCGAGGCGCAGCCGCAGTTCGCGCAGCAGGGACAGGTCGAGGCGCGCCATGAAGGGGATATTCGATCCGGCAGGAACGGCCGCGGCGAGGTTCTGCTCGATGCGCGACGGCACGCTGAGCGCGGTCGGATCGATGCGAACCCAGCCGCGGTCCTTGAGCCAGACTTCGGCCCAGGCGTGGGCGTCGTACTGCCGCACCGTGAAGTAGCCGTCGAAGGGATTGATCTCGCCGCCCTGGTAGCCGGTGACCACGCGTGCCGGCAGGCCGGCCGCGCGCAGGGCGAAGACGAAGGCACCGGAAAAATGCTCGCAGAAGCCTTCGCGGGTATCGAACAGGAATTCGTCCACGCTGTGCTGTCCGAGCAAAGGCGGGGTCAGGCTGTAGCGCAGCCCCTGGGTCAGGAAGTAACGGCTGGCGGCCTCGATCACGGCCTCGTCCGTTTTCAGACTGTCGCGCCAGCCCCTGGCCAGTTCGCGTGTCCGCGGGTTGAAGTCGCGGGGCAGGGCGAGGGCGCGCCGCAGTATGCCGGCGGCTTCGTCGAGCCCCGCGTTCATCGTCGTGTGCGAAGTCACCGTGTAGTTGCGGCGGGCCGTCACCGGCGCCTTGGCCAGCAGCTGGTAGTCGCCCGTCATCAGGCTGTCCGGCGGCAATCCTCCCGGCAGCTCGAGCGCAAAGAGCCAGGACTTGGCGTGGGCTTCGAGGGTGACCTCGTAGCTTATGGCCGGGCCTTGCGCTGCGTAGGGCAGGCGCGGCAGCGACAGCCGCGGTTCGGGGCGCCAGGTGCGGCCGTCGAACTCGCTCAGCACCGGGCCGCGCCAGTAGAGCTGGTCGCGCGGCGGCGCCTGCTCGAACTTGGCGCGAAAGGCGATGGCATCGGATTGCGAGAGGTTGCTGATGCTGCCGGGCGCCATCGAGTCCGACAGTCCGGTCAGCGCCGAGAAGGCGTCGCGCGGCAGGCCCCACAACGGGCCCTGCACGCGCGGGAACAGCACGAACAGCAGCAGCATGAAGGGCGCCGCCTGCAGCAGCATCAGGGTTGATCGGCGCAGCAGGTCGATCGGGCGGGCGCGGCCGTCGGCGAGGCTGCCGAGCGCGGCGGTGACGGTGACGATGGTGGCGAGCATGAGGCCGGCCGTGGCGATGCTCTGGGCGAAGAAGAAATGGGCGAGGACGAGGAAGTAGCAGAGGAAGATCACGGCCAAGCCGTCGCGCCGGGTGTGTGCCTCCAGCGGCTTCAAGGCCAGAAACAGGATCAGCAGCGCCACGCCGGGGTTCTGCCCGAACAGCGTCTTGAACTGGGCGAGGACGCCGGCGCTGCCGGCGAAGGTGAGCAGGATCAGCCAGCCGCGCGCGGGCAGCTTGCGGTGGGTCCAGTTGAGCAGCGCGCGCCCGGCCAGCAGCGCCAGCGCCAGCGCGGAGAGCCAGGGCGGCACGTGCGGCGTCAGCGGCAGCAGGGCGGTCAGCGCGGCGGCGAGCAGCCACCAGGTCTGCAGCGCCGTGATGGCTGGCGATTTACTCTTTGCCATTCCCGGCCCCCCACGCTCGCAACCCCGGCTCGCTGCCCCCCACGGGGGGGGCTCTCCCTCCTTGGGGCGGCTCGGCGGAGGGATGAAGTGCCAGCCGGCGCAGGCAGGTGTGCAGGTGGGCGTCGCCGCCGGCGGGGGCGAGTTGCGCAGCGGGCAGGCGCAGGCCCCAAGACAGCCCGGCGGCATGGGCATCGAGCACCCAGCGGGTGAGCCATGACAGGCGCTCTTCGACCGGCATGGCGGCGGGCAGGACATCCCAATCGAGCCACACGGTCTGCGCGGCGGGGTCGGCGTATTGCTTGGTCATCAGCGGTGCGTCGGCGCCGAGCCGCGCCGCGGTTTTCCAGGCGACATGGCGCGGCGGGTCGGCCAGTTGGTGGCCGCGCAGGGCGAGGAAGTCCTCGCTGCCCGAGGGGTTGCGGGCGGCGTCGCCGGCGTGTCCGCCAAAAGTCGGCGGTGGCGGCACGGTGGCATTGGCCGGTCTGGGGTATACCAGGCAGCGCATGTCGGGCACGGCATAGGCCCAGGCCCGGATCAGGCCGAGCGGCCAATGGGTGTCGAGCGTCACGCGCGGCAGCGAAAGCCAGCCGCGCGCCGTGGCGGGAACGGCGAGGCGAGCGGCCGCGCTGGAGCGAGCGGGAACGTCGAGAATCTCTGGCATGCCGCCGACAAGCCGAACCTGGACCTGGCGGCGCTCGTCGGCGCGTGCGTTGTGCAGCAGCAGCGTGAAGCGCGCGTTGTCCCCGGCGAACACAGGTTCGACGCGACCGGGCGCGAGTGACAGGTGGGCGAGGTTGCGGAAGGTATGGAGGATGGCGGTGACCCCCAGCCCGGCCAGCAGGAAGGTCAGGGCGTAGCCGAGGCTGAGGTTGTAGTTCATGGCGCCGAGCAGCATCACCACGAGCGAGGCGGCATAGCCGACGCCGGCGCGCGTCGGCAACACATAGACGCGGCGCTGGGTGAGGATGACCGGCGCGGGCTCGGGCGGGCGCACGCGCAGCGCCCAGCGGATGAATCGTTCCTGGAGCCATCCCCCCAGCCCCCTTCCCCGGGAAGGGGGTGACGGGTGTTCGGTCGCGCTGCGCGCGGCCTCCATGTCAATGACTATGCCGGTTCGGGGCCGGCCGCCTGGCGCCCATCAGGGAATCGGCACCGCCTCGATCAGCCGCGCCGCGACCTCGGCCGGGCTCAGGCGGGCGATGCTTTCGCCGGCCGGGTGCAGGCGGTGACAGGCGACGCCGGGCAGGACCGTCTGTACGTCGTCGGGCAACACATGGTCGCGGCCTTCGAGCCAGGCCCAGGCGCGGGACGCCGCGAGCAGCGCCAGGGCGGCGCGCGGGCTGAGTCCCGCCTGCCAGTCCGGCGCTTCGCGGGTCTGCGCGATCAGTGCCTGGATGTAATCGATCAGCGCCTCCGAAACCTGCACGGCGCGCACTGCCTTCTGGTGGGCCAGCAGTTCGTCGGGGGCGAGGCAGGGCTGCAGGCCGGCGAGAACTTCGCGGCGGTCGATGCCGGCGAGCAGGTCGCGCTCGGCGGCACGATCGGGATAGCCGAGTTCGATGCGCATCAGGAAACGGTCGAGCTGCGATTCGGGCAGGGGGTAGGTGCCGATCTGGGTCGAGGGATTCTGCGTGGCGATGACGAAAAATGGCTCGGGCAGCGGGCGGGTCTGGCCCTCGGCGGTGACCTGGCGTTCCTCCATCGCCTCGAGCAGCGCCGACTGGGTCTTGGGGGTGGCGCGGTTGACCTCGTCGGCGAGCACGACGTGGGTGAACACCGGCCCGGGATGGAAGCGGAAGGCGCCGCTGTCGCGGTCGAACACCGATACGCCGAGGATGTCGGCCGGCAGCATGTCGCTGGTGAACTGGATGCGCTGGAACGACAGGCCGAGCAACTGGGCCAGGGCGTGGGCCAGCGTGGTCTTGCCGACGCCCGGCAGATCCTCGATCAGCAGGTGGCCGCGGGCGAGCAGGCAGGCCAGTGCCAGCCGAATCTGGACTTCCTTGCCGAGGATGACCGTGCCGGTGGCACGCACGACATGTTCCAGCGGCTTCTTGATCGAGGGGGAGAGCATGCTGTCCAAGCTCCGCATTCGGTGGATAATGGAACCTTCGCAATCATTGTATGTCATTCGTTTCCGATGACCACGACTGCCTTCATAACCCACCGCGACTGCTTCGCCCACGACATGGGCAGCCACCATCCCGAGTGTCCCGAACGCCTGTCGGCGATCCAGGATCGCCTGATCGCGGCGCAACTCGATCTTTACCTGCAGCACCACGAAGCGCCGCTCGCGACCACGGAGCAACTGGCGCGGGTGCATCCGCCGCGCTACATCAAGACGCTGGAAATGAGCGCGCCGACGACGGGCATCTTCCACGTCAACCCGGACACGGCGATGAGCCCGGGGACGTGGACGGCAGCGCTGCGCGCAGCCGGTGCCGGGGTGATGGCGGTCGACCTGGTGATGAAGGGCGAGGCCGAGAACGCCTTTTGCGCCGTGCGTCCGCCCGGGCACCATGCCGAGCGGGCCAAGGCCATGGGCTTCTGCTTCTTCAACAACATCGCGGTGGCGGCGGCCCATGCCATCGCTCAGTATGGCCTCAAGCGCGTCGCGGTGATCGACTTCGACGTCCATCACGGCAATGGCACGGAGGAGATTTTCGCCAACCACGAGAACGTGCTGATGGTCAGTACCTTCCAGCATCCGTTCTATCCCTATTGCGGCGCCGAGAACCAGGCGCCCAACATGTGCAACGTGCCGTTGCCGGCGCGCACGCGCGGCGACGGCTTCCGCGAGGTGGTGAACGAGGTGTGGATGCCGCGGTTGCGCGATTACGCCCCGGAAATGGTGTTCATCTCGGCCGGCTTCGATGCCCACTACGAGGACGACATGGGCTCGCTGGGCCTGCTCGAGGCCGACTATGTCTGGGTGACCGAACAGTTGATGGCGGTCGCCCGCGAGTCGGCCCAGGGCCGCGTCGTTTCCATGCTGGAGGGAGGCTATGCCCTGTCGGCCCTGGCGCGCAGCGTCGCGGCGCACGTCAAGGTCATGGCGGACCTGCACTAACACGGTGTTACAACCTGGCCAAGCCCGGCGGGCCAATTCGACAGTAAAATCCAACATTTTCCCATTCGGATGCATGCCATGATTCAAGGATCGATTCCCGCCATCGTCACGCCCATGGCGGATGACGGCAGCCTCGACCTGCCGCGTCTCAAGAGCCTGCTCGACTGGCACATCGCCGAAGGTACGGACGGCGTGGTCGTCGTCGGTACCACCGGCGAGTCGCCGACGGTGGATTTCGACGAGCATCACCGCCTGATCGAGACGGCCGTCCAGCATGTCGCCGGGCGCATTCCGGTGATCGCCGGCACCGGCGGCAATGCCACGGCGGAAGCCATCGAACTCGGACAGTTCGCCAGGAAGGTCGGCGCCGATGCCCACCTCTCCGTCGTTCCCTACTACAACAAGCCGACGCAGGAAGGGCTGTACCAGCACTTCAAGGCCATCGCCGAAGCCGTCGACCTGCCGCTGATCCTTTACAACGTGCCGGGGCGCACGGTGGCCGATCTATCCAACGATACCGCGCTGCGCCTGGCGCAGGTGCCCAACATCGTCGGCATCAAGGACGCGACCGGCGACCTCGAGCGCGGCAGCGATCTGCTGAAGCGTGCGCCTAAGGATTTCGCCGTCTATAGCGGCGACGACGCCACGGCCATGCTGCTCACCCTGCTTGGCGGCAAAGGCACGATCTCCGTTACCGCAAATGTGGCGCCGCGCCTGATGCACGAGATGATCGCGGCGGCACTGGCTGGCGACGTGGCGAAGGCGCGCGAGCTCAACTTCCGTTTGCTGGGCCTGCACAGGCACCTGTTCGTCGAGGCCAACCCGATTCCGGTCAAATGGGCCTGCCAGCAGATGGGCCTGATCGGTGGCGGCATGCGCCTGCCGATGACGCCGCTGTCTCCCGAATGCCACGACCGTGTCCGCGCCGCCATGCGCGAGGCCGGCATCCAACTTTGATCGGAAAATATGTCAGAAAAACTCCGCTGGTTCCTCGTCATTTGCTCCGTCGCGGTGTTCGCCGGCTGTGGCAGTGTCGAGTCGAAGAAGATCGACTACAAGTCCTCGGGCAAGCTGCCGCCGCTCGAGGTTCCGCCCGACCTGACGCAGCCGACGCGCGACGACCGCTATGCCGTCCCTGACAGCGGCTCCAAGGGATCCGCCACCTTCTCGACCTACACCGGCGATCGTGCCGGCCAGCCCCGCGCCGATGCCAGGAGTGATGTCCTGCCGCAGGTGAGCAACATGCGCATCGATCGTTCCGGCACCCAGCGCTGGCTGGTGGTGAGCGGCATGCCGCCCGACAAACTGTGGCCGACGGTCAAGGATTTCTGGCAGGAAAGCGGCTTCATCGTCAACGTCGAACTGCCCGAGGCCGGCGTCATGGAAACCGATTGGGCGGAAAACCGCGCCAAGATCCCACAAGATGGACTCCGCAACTGGCTCGGCAAGGCGCTCGACTCGGTCTATTCGACGGCCGAGCGTGACAAGTTCCGAACCCGCCTCGAGAAGGGCGAGGCGGGCGTGACGGAAATCTATATCAGCCATCGCGGCATGTACGAGATCTACGTCACCGAAGGTCGCAGCGAAACCAAGTGGCAGCCGCGCCCGGCCGAGCCCGAACTCGAGGCCGAGATGCTGCGCCGCCTGATGGTTCGGCTCGGTGCCACCGATGCCCAGGCCAAGACCCAGGCGGCGAAGCCGGTGGCGGTCGAGGAGAAGGCCAAGCTGGCGCGCGCCACCGATGGCAGCGGCACGCTTGAGTTGCAGGAAGGTTATGACCGCGCCTGGCGGCGTGTCGGACTCGCGCTCGATCGCGTCGGTTTCACCGTCGAGGATCGCGACCGTTCGCAGGGGCTTTATTTCGTCCGCTACGTAAACTCCGAACCGACGGCGACAAAGGACGACAAGAGCTTCACTTCCAAGCTGATGTTCTGGAAGAGCGATGCGCCCAAGGTTGATCCCACTGCACGTTATCGCATCTACCTCAAGGGTGCGGGCAATGTCAGCACCGTGCAGGTGCTGACGCGCGAGGGCGGCGTAGACAAGTCCGACACGTCGAAGAAGATTCTCGGCCTGCTCTACGAACAGCTGAAGTAGCGTGCCGAGATAGCGTGCGATTTGCCTCGCTGGGTAGCGGCAGCAAGGGTAATGCCCTGGTTGTCGAGAGCGGGCGCACGCGGATTCTGATCGACTGCGGTTTCGGTCCGCGCGAGTTGGCGACACGCCTGGCGCGGCTGGGGCTGGCCCCGGAGGATCTGGATGCGATCCTCGTCACCCATGAACACAGCGATCACGTCGGCGGCGTGGCGCGAGCCGCCAGCCGCTTTTCCCTCAGCGTGCATATGAGCCACGGTACCTGCACGGCGGCCGATCTTGCCGGGCAGGTCGAGGTCGGGCTAATTCGACAGTCATACGGTCTTTAGCGTCGGCGACCTGCAGATTCAGCCCTTCCCGGTTCCGCACGATGCACGCGAACCGACTCAGTTCGTGGTGGGCAATGGACAATGGCGCCTTGGGGTGCTGACCGATGCCGGCTGCGTGACGCCGCACATGGTCGAGATGCTCGATGGTTGCGATGGCTTGGTGCTGGAATGCAACCATGATGCGGACATGCTCCGCAACGGCAGTTATCCATGGTCACTCAAGCAGCGCGTCGGCGGGCGCCTTGGCCATCTGGACAACGCGGCAGCCGCTTCCCTGTTGGACCGGATTGATCGCCGCCGGCTGCAACATGTCGTGGCGGCCCACTTGAGCGAGCAGAACAACACGGCGGAATTGGCACGGGCGGCATTGTCAGGCGTTCTGGGGTGCTCGGCGCGGGATGTAGCCGTTGCCAGTCAGTTGCATGGCTTCGACTGGCGCCAGATCTGCTGATCTAGCCACAAAATGAAAAAGGCCAGCCGGAAGGCTGGCCTTTTTGCGTTCTGGAGAACCGGATTACTTCTTCGGCTCTTCTTTCTTGGCTTCCATGCCGGCCATGCCAGCCATGCCAGCCTGAGGAGCAGCGGCCGGGGCGCCAGCCATGCCAGCCATGCCGGCCTGGCCTTCCATACCCTTCTGACCTTCCATGCCGAGCCATGCCAGCCTGGGGAGCGGCGGCCGGGGCAGCAGCGGCGGGAGCGGGAGCAGCGGCGGGAGCGGGAGCGGCAGCAACCGGCTCTTCTTTTTTGCCGCAGGCGGAGACGGCGAGGGCGACCAGAGCGGCAACGAGGAGGGAGTTCTTCATGTTTTGCATTCCTTTATCGATAAGGTAAGGGTAAGTCGAAAGTAGAGCTCAAAAAAGACGGGGCGCGACCCAGTCAGCCTTGGATTATAGCAAGCTTACTCGGTTCAATGTAAACGGCATCAGACAGCATTTTTGCCAATATCAATAACCGGTTGTCGACGGCGTGCAAACCTGGCCTTCTTCCCACAGGTCGTCAAAGCGCTGCCAGTAGGGGTGAATCTCGATATTGTCGTCGCTGACCAGCTTGCCGCGCGGATGCTCGGCGTGAAAGCGGATGGCGCCATGCAACTCGTCGGCAAGGACGAAGCGGTCAGCCAGCTGCCGCAAATGGTCGGGTGTCTGGCGGATCTCGATCTGGTGGCCGTGGCTGCGGATCAGATTGAGCAGTCGCGGATGCCGCGTTCGCAACGGGTCGAGGTTGTGTAGCACGATGTGCAGGCGGCGTGTCACTCCACCGCTGAGGAAACCCAGGAGGAGGGCGCTGCGCGCAGGATCGTCCAGGGTCATGCGCTCCAGATCGCCATCGAAAATGCGCAGTTCATGGTGAGCCGCGCGCAGGGTGGCGTCGATGGCAGCGCGGTAGCCGGCTTCGCTGTCGAATGGCTCGATCATGGTTCAGTCTCCGCTCCTGTTATCGGATTTCCAGAAAGCCGCAACGATACCACTCGCACAGCAGGTCGAGACCGGCCGGACTGCAGTCGCGGATGGAGTCCAGTTCGCGGTGATCGGCCAATTGCCGGATCTGCGCGCGGTCGGCGCGGGGTACCTCGACAGCCTCGCCGTTGAGGAAGAACCGTGCTCCGGCGAACAGCAACTGGGTCCGGGCATCCAGCCGAATGCCGCGCCTGGCGCCGAGACCGGCGAAGCGGGCCGGGGCGATGGTCTTCTCGGGTGGGTCGAAGAATACGTGCGGCTTCGGTTCGGTCAACATGCCGCCAAGGAAGTCCCGGATGGAATCCCGGTTCCAGCTGACCTTGGCTAGGATGTCGGACACCTGGTCGATCATTGCGGAGCTGATTTGCGCCGGAGACTTTTGCCGCCGCAGATCGGGGTCGCGATAGCGGCCGTCGAGATGGACGGTGTCCTGCAAGTGCATCAAAAACTGCTCGGCCAGTTCCTGCGCCGGGAAGGCGCGGAAGCCGATCGACCAGGTCATGCATTCACCCTCGGCGATCCCGTCGTGCGCCCATTCGGGGGGGAGATAGAGCATGTCGCCGGGTTCGAGCAGCCATTCGTGGGTCGGACGAAAATCGGCGAGGATGCGCACCGGCAGGCCATCGATCAGGCGCTGGTTGCGCTGCTTGCCGATGCGCCAGCGGCGGCGTCCGATGCCCTGCAGCAGGAAGACGTCATAGCTGTCGAAATGCGGGCCGACACCGCCACCATCGGTGGCATAACTCACCATCAGGTCGTCGAGCCGGGCGTAGGGGATGAAGTCGAACTCGCGCATCAGGCGGTCGCCTTCGCGGCTCACCAGATTGACGCTCTGCACCAGCACGGACCAAGGCTTGGCGCGGCGCCTGAGCGACGCCGGATTGAACGGGCCGTGATCGAGCGACCAGCCGCCCGCCTGTGAAACCAGGCGCGATTCGACATCGTCGCGGGCGGCCAGCGTCAGCATGTCGTCACGTCCGCCGACACCCGGGACGCCGGTAAAGCCGGGGACGGCGCCGCGCACCAGCAGGGGTTTTTTTTGCCAGTAGTCGGCAAGGAATTCATCGGCACTCAGGCCGCCAAGCAGCGTCGGGATCATGCGGCCATTATAATCGCGCCTTTTTTCGAGGCGCCCGCCATGCCTGAAGCCGTTGTCGAGTCACTGGATCACGAAGGACGCGGCGTCGCGCACGTCGACGGCAAGGCGATCTTCATCGAAGATGCCCTGCCGGGCGAGCGGGTCGAATATGTCAGCTATCGCCGCAAGCCGAGTTATGAAAAAGCTGACACGGTCGCCATCCTTCACGCCTCGAGCCAGCGGGTGGCGCCGCTATGCCCGCATTTCGGCGTCTGCGGCGGCTGCAGCTTGCAGCATCTCGAGGCGGGGGCGCAGACTGCGGCGAAGCAGCGCGTGCTCGAGGATGCACTCTGGCATCTTGCCCGCCTCAAGCCTGAGGTGGTATTCCCGCCCATCGCCGGTCCGGCCTGGGGCTACCGCCGCCGCGCGCGATTGTCGGTACGCCTGGTGCCGAAGAAGGGCGGGGTGCTGGTCGGGTTCCACGAAAGGCGCAGCAGCTATGTCGCCGACATGCTCACCTGCAAGGTGCTGCCGGAGGCTGTCGCGGCGCTGCTGCCGAAGCTGCGCGAACTGGTCGCGGCGCTGTCGATCCCCGACCGGCTACCGCAAATCGAGGTGGCGGTGGCGGACAGCCAGACGGTGCTGCTGCTGCGCATCCTCGCGCCATTGACGGCAGCCGACGAGGATCTGCTGCGCGCCTTCGCCGACCGCCACGGCATCGTCTTCTATCTGCAGACGGGCGGACCGAATACCGTGGCACTGTTTCATCCTGCTGTTGTCGCGCCGCTCGACTATGCCCTGCCGGACTTCGGCGTGACTTTGCAGTTCCGCCCGACCGACTTCACCCAGATCAATTTCGGCATCAACCGCATGCTGGTACGGCGGGCGATGGGACTGCTGGCGCCGCAGGCTGGCGAGCGCATCGCCGACATGTTCTGCGGCCTCGGCAACTTCACCCTGCCGATTGCCACTCACGGCGCGAGGGTGGTCGGCGTCGAAGGCAGCCAGGCGCTCGTCGACCGCGCCCATGCCAATGCGGTGGCGAACGGGCTGGCCGATCAAACCGAGTTCCACGTCGCCAACCTGTTCGAGGCGACGGCGGAGAGCCTGGCGACGCTTGGCCCCTTCGACAAGATGCTGATCGATCCGCCGCGCGAGGGCGCAGTCGCGCTGGTCAAGGCACTGGCCGAGCCCTATCCGCGGCGCATCGTCTATGTCTCGTGCAGTCCGGCGACCCTGGCCCGCGATGCCGCCGTGCTGGTGCATGAGCAGGGTTATCGGCTGCGCGGTGCCGGAATCGGCAACATGTTTCCGCAGACTTCGCACGTCGAGTCGATCGCGCTGTTCGAACGCCCATAAACAACACGGCGACCCGCGGGTCGCCGTAGTGCTGACGCCGACTTTTCCGGATCAGTCGCGCTCGCCGCTGAAGGCCAACAGCAACTGCAGCAGGCTGACGAAAACGTTGTAGACGTCGAGATAGACCGCCAGCGTCGCGGAGATGTAGTTGGTCTCGCCGCCCTGCACGATGCGGTTGATGTCGTAGAGGATGTAGGCGGAGAAGATGACCACGGCCAGCGCCGCGATGGCCAGCGACAGCGCCGGGATCTGGAAGAAGATGTTGGCGAGCGCAGCGACCAGGATCAGGATCATGCCGGCGAAGAGGAACTTGCCGAGGCCGGACAGGTCGCGTTTGGTGGTCGCCGCCACGCCGGCCAGGGTAAAGAAGATCGCGCCGGTACCGCCGGCGGCCATCGCGATCAGCGTGCCGCCGTTGGAGAAGCCGAGCGCCACCTGCAGGATGCGCGACAGCATCAGGCCCATGAAGAAGGTGAAGGCCAGCAGCAGGACCACGCCCATGCCGCTGTTCTTGGTCTTCTCGATGCCCCACATGAAGCCGAAGGCGATGCCGAGGAACAGCAGGAAGGAGAGCAGGGGGCTGCCGGCGAGGAAGGAAAACTTCAACTGGATGCCGACCAGCGCGCCGATCACCGTCGGCACCATGGAGAGGCCGAGCAGGGCGTAGGTGTTGCGCAGAACACGATTCTGTTGCAGTGCGCCGTCTTGCCCGGCGGTCTGGGCGATGCCAAACTGGTTGTTCATGGTCTGTCTTCTCCCGTAAGAGTTGCCAACGTACTAATTAGAGTTGGGCGCGGCGCCGAAGTTTCAATGGTGGCCGGAATTCCGGTGGCGGAGGCGGTGAGATTCGAACTCACGAACGCCTTGCGACGTTGCCGGTTTTCAAGACCGGTGCATTCAACCGCTCTGCCACGCCTCCGACGCGTGAAGCGGCCGCGATTTTAGCACCGGGCCGTGACGTGTCGCCGACGATTGCTGATAGACTTTCCCGGGGAAATTCTGCCGAAGGGGATGAATATGAACAAGAGCGAACTGATCGACGCCGTTGCCAAGAAGGCCAATGCTACCAAGGCGGCTGCCGAGATCGTCGTCAGCGCCGCCATCGAGGTCATCGCCGAGGCGATCGCCCGCGGCGAGAACGTGCAATTCGTCGGTTTCGGCACATTCAGCGTGGCCGAGCGCAAGGCGCGCACCGGACGCAATCCGCAGACGGGCAAGGAAATCAAGATTCCGGCCAAGAAGGTGGTTCGCTTCAAGGCCGGCACCGGGCTCAGTGCGGCGGCCAACAAGGGCAAGAAGAAAAAGTAGCCATTGTTGCAGCGTCGGCGGGAGGCGCCATGACATCGAAAAAGCCGATTCGCATTCAACTCGTCGATGACAACGAGGTGACGCGCGCGCTGCTGCGCGGCATCCTGCGCGGGGAGGAATACGAAGTCGTCGGCGAGGCCAGTGATGGCGAAAATGGCTTGGAGATGGCCCTGCGGCTTCGCCCCGACGTGCTCTGCCTCGACATCTCGATGCCGAAGACCGATGGGCTGGAGGTCTTGCGCCAGGTCCGCACGCAGATTCCCGAGACCGTGGTGCTGATGGTCACCGCGCATACCGAGCGCGAGATGGTGCAGCAGGCGATACAGAGCGGCGCCAGCGGCTATATCGTCAAGCCCTTCAATTCGGGCAAGGTGCTCGACGCCATCGGTCGCGCCGTCGGGCGCAAGCCGACGGCGTAGGGGCCGCCCCGCCCGGTCGCTCGGGCGTTACGCGCTGGCCCGGATCCTCTGCACCAGCGCCGCCGTGAACTCGCGGGTCGTGGCCTTGCCGCCGAGATCGCCGGTGCGCACCATATCGACGTTGAGGGTGGCGTCGATGGCAGAGCGCAGCCGGTTGCCGAGGTCGGTCCGGCCGACATGGTCGAGCATCATGGCGGCAGCGAGCAGCAGCGCGATCGGGTTGGCGATGCCCTTGCCGGCGATGTCGGGGGCCGAGCCATGCACGGCTTCGAAAATGGCGGCATGTTCTCCGATGTTGGCGCCGGGCGCCATGCCGAGGCCGCCGACGAGGCCGGCGATCTCGTCGGAAAGAATGTCGCCGAACAGGTTGGTCGTCACCAGTACGTCGAACTGCCAGGGGTTCATCACCAGTTTCATGGCGCAGGCATCGACGATCACCTCCTCGAACTCGATGCGGCCCTTGTACTGCGCTTCGTGGATATCCCGCGCGGTCTCGAGGAAAATGCCGGTCAGCGCCTTCATGATGTTGGCCTTGTGCACCACCGTGACCTTCTTGCGCCCCTTGCGGATCGCATAATCGAAGGCGAAATGCACGATGCGGCGGCAACCCTGCCGGGTATTGATGCCGGTCGACATCCCCACCGCATGCGGATCGCCATCGATCGGGATGAAGTGCTCGTAGCCCATGTAGAGCCCTTCGTTGTTCTCGCGCACCAGTACCAGGTCGATGTTGTCGTAGCGTCCGCCGGGAACGATGGTTTTCGCCGGGCGCAGATTGGCATAGAGCTTGAACTCTTCGCGCAGCCTGACGTTGGACGAGCGATAGCCGCCGCCGATGGGAGTTTCCAGCGGCCCCTTGAGGGCAAGCTTGGTTTTGCGGATGCTGTCGAGGCAGGCCTGGGGTAGCGGATCGCCGCAGGCGGTGACGCCGGCCATGCCGGCAACCTGGCGATCCCAGATGAACGGTGCGCCGAGTGCTGTCAGCGCTTCCAGCGTGGCTTCGGTTATCTCTGGCCCGATGCCATCACCAGGGATGAGCGTCGCGGCAATTTGGGGTGAGGTCGAGTTCATGAATCTTCATGCTCCAATCGCCCCTGCTATTTTTTGGGTGGGTTTTGGCGACCGCTGCCCCAGCGGGGGCGGTTCTTCTTGGGTTGTGCGGGTTTCTGGCCGCCCGGCGCGGGTCCCGGCCGGTTGTTCCCGCCGCCGGCCGGCGACGGGCCGATCCGGTTGCCCGGGGCGAGCTGAATCTCGAGTTCGATGATTTCGTCCCACTGCGCGTCGGTCCGATCCCGCTCCGGAATCGACAGGAGCTCGCGCAAGCGGCGGCGCGGATCGGGAGGCAGCGGGGCTTGCGGGGGCTGCGGGGTGGGTGGCTGTTCTTGATTCATGCCCGAAATGACTGAGTTTGCGAGGTGAAACCCGCCAGGCAGGTTCCACCAATTGGCCGCAGATTACTTCTTCTTGGCGGCCTTCTTGCCAGCAACGGCGGCCTTGAAGGTGGCTCCGGCGGAGAACTTCGGCACGGTCGTCGCGGCGATCTTGATGGTAGCGCCGGTCTTGGGGTTCTTGCCGGTGCGGGCGGCACGCTTGGCAGGCTTGAAGGAGCCGAAGCCGATGAGGGTGACGGAGTCGCCCTTGGAAACTGCCTTGACGATGGCGCCGATCATGGCGGAGAGGGTGCGCTCGGCGGCAGCCTTGCTCAGCTCGGCTTCCTTGGCGGCAACTTCGATGAGTTCGGATTTGTTCATCTGCGGCTCCTGATCATGAGTGAGAAGAAAATCGATGCGCCCGAATCATAAGTCCATTTCAGGTGCCGTGGGTGACATGGAGCATGCGAATGCATAAAAATTGCCAATTTTGCAACTTCGGCGAGCGCAAAAAAGTGGGTTGCAGATCGCTGATGGTACGGCTCAGCCTGCCAAGCCACCCAGCGCCTTGTAAAGGTTCGCGGCGTTGGCGGCCCAGGCGCGGCGGGTCGCGACCATCGCCTGCTGCGCCAGAAACTGCTCGCGCTGGGCATCGTGCAGTTCGAGGTAATTCGACACGCCGGCCTTGTAGCGGGCATCGACGCGCTGCAGCCGCTCGATCTGCGCCCGATCCGCGGCTTCGAGTGCCGCGAGCTGCTGCGCGAGGTGTTCGCGCGCGGCGAGCAGGTCGGCGACCTCGCGGAAGGCCTGCTGGATCGTTTTCTCGTACTCGGCCACGGCGATGACCTTGCGCGCCTCGGCGAGGTCCACGTTGGCCTGCATGCGGCCGGCGTCGAACAGCGGCCACTTCAGCAACGGGATGAAGCTCCAGGCGCCGCTGCCGGAATCGAACAGCCCCGACAGCTCGCGGCTGGCGCTGCCGACGGCACCGGTGAGCGAGATGCGCGGGAAGAAGGCCGCGCGCGCCGCGCCGATGTTGGCGTTGGCGCCGATGAGCTTCTGCTCGGCTGCGAGCACGTCGGGCCGGCGCAACAGCACTTCGGAGGGCAGCTCGACGGCGATCTCGGCGGGCGGGATAAAAGTCGGCGGTGGCGCCACGGTGACCGCGCCGGTCGGGTTGATGGAGGCGGCATCGGGTGTGGCGTTGAGCAGCGCCGGCAGGTTGCTGCCGACCAGCAGGCGCAGGGCGTTTTCCGCGGCGGCCTTCTGGCGGGCGAGGTTGGCGGTTTCGGCGCGCGCTGCCTGCCAAGCGCCGTCGGCTGAATAGAAGTCGAGGTCGCCGGAGAGGCCGACGTCGCGGCGCTTCTCGATCAGGCGGCGGCTGTCCTCGCGAGTCTGCGCCGTCGCTTCGGAAAGCGCGGTGCGCAGGGTGAGCTCGCGCAGACTGAAGTAGGCGGAGGCGACGTCGCTGATCAGCGTCAGGCGGAAGGAGCGCTGGGCGTACTCGCTGGAGAGGAAGTTGGCGCGCGCCGCGTCGTCGAGCGCCCTGACCCGGCCCCAGAAGTCGAGCTCGAAGGCGGTGATGCCGAAGGCTGCGTCGTAGCGCTGGAAGGAGAGCTCGCGACCGGTGGCGGAGAGGTCGGCGGGCGTGAGGCCGGCCGAGCGCTGGGCATTGACGTCGACGGTGGGGTAGCGGTCGGCGCGGGCGATGCCGGCCAGCGCGCGGGCCTCGTCGACGCGGCCGACGGCGATGCGCAGGTCGCGGTTGTGCTCGAGCGCGGTGGCGATCAGCACCTGCAGCGTCGGATCGGGGAAGAAGCTCTTCCAGTCGTCGGAGAACCTGACGGCGGCCTTGCCGTTGGCCTGCGTCGGCCAGTCGGCCGGCACCGGCGCCGCGGGGCGCAGGTATTCGGGCACCATCGAGCAGCCGGAGACCGAGAGGGTAAGGGCGGCGGCGAGCGGAAGCAGGATCGCCTTATTCATGAGCGGACTCCACGTGATGGCGGGCATGGCCGGGGAAGAAACGCCGCACGACGACGAAGAACACCGGCACGAGGAACACTGCCAGCAGCGTGGCGGTGAACATGCCGCCGATGACGCCGGTGCCGATGGCGTGGCGGCTGTTGGCGCCGGCGCCGGTCGAGACCGCCAGCGGCAGCACGCCGAACATGAAGGCGATCGAGGTCATCAGGATGGGGCGGAAGCGCAGGCGGCAGGCTTCGAGCGTCGCCTCGATCAGATCCTTGCCCTGTTCCTGCAACTCGCGGGCGAACTCGATGATCAGGATCGCGTTCTTGGCCGACAGCCCGATGATGGCGATGAGGCCGACCTTGAAGTAGACGTCGTTGGGCAGGCCGCGCAGCGTCACCGCCAGCACCGAGCCGAAGATGCCGAGCGGCACCACCAGCATCACCGCGAAGGGGATGGACCAGCTCTCGTACAGCGCGGCGAGGCAGAGGAAGACCACGATCAGCGAGACGGCGAAGAGGAAGGGGGCCTGCGAACCGGAGAGGCGTTCCTCGTAGGAGCTGCCCGACCATTCGAAGCCGACACCCGGCGGCAGCTGCTTCGCCACCTGCTCCATCGCATCCATGGCATCGCCGGTCGAGCGGCCCGGGGCCGGACTGCCGGCGATCTTCATCGCGGGCAGGCCGTTGTAGCGGTCGAGCTTGGGACTGCCGACGATCCAGGTCGCGGTGGCGATCTCGGCCAGCGGGATCATGTCGCCGCGGCCGTTCTTCAACGGCAGGCGCAAGATGTCCTCGGGCGTGCGCCGCACCTCGGCCTCGGCCTGCATCTGCACGCGCAGGATGCGGCCCTGTCGCACGAAGTCGTTGATGTAGGCGGTGCCGAGCGTGGACTGCAGGGTGTCGTTGAGTTCACCGAGGTCGATGCCCAGCGCGCGCGCCTTGATGCGATCGACGCTGAGGTAAACCTGCGGCCCGGCCTCCTGGCCCTCCGGGCGCACGCCGACCAGGGCCGGTTGCTTGCCGGCCAGGCCGAGCGCCATGTTGCGCGCCTCGAGCAGCTTTTCCCGGCCGAGGCCGCCGCGGTCCTGCAGGCGGAAATCGAAGCCGCCGACGGCGGCGAGCTCGGGAATCGGCGGCACGTTGATGGCGAAGACCATCGCCTGCTTGATGCGGAAGAAGGCCATGTTGGCGCGCTGCACCAGCGAGTCCGCATCCTGCCCCTTGTTCGGGCGCTCGTCCCAGGTCTTCAGGCGGACGAAGGCGATCGCGGCGTTCTGGCCGCGGCCGAAGAAGGAAAAGCCGGCGACGCCGATGACGTGGGCGACTTCCTTCTGCGCCAGGTAGTGCTGCTCGACGGTCGAGAGGACTTCCAGCGTGCGCTCGTTCGTGGCGCCCGGCGGCAGCTGCACGATGTTGATGAAGTAGCCCTGGTCCTCGCTGGGCAGGAAGCTGCCGGGCAGCTTCATGAACAGCCAGCCGGTGGCGGCGAGGATGGTGGCGTAGACGATCAGCCAGCGGCCGGGCCGCCCCAGCATCTTGCGCGTGGTCGCGATGTAGCGATTCACGGTGGCGGCGAAGAAGCGGTTCCACCAGCCGAAGAAACCGGTGGTGGGCATCACGTCCCCAGCCTCGTGCTTGAGCAGGGAGGCGCAAAGGGCCGGCGTCAGCGTCAGCGCCATCGCGGCCGAGAAGATCATGGAGAGAATCAGCGTGACGGCGAACTGGCGGTAGATCGCGCCGACGGCGCCGCCGAAGAAGATCAGCGGCACGAACACCGCCGACAGCACCACGGTGATGGCGATGATGGCGTTGATGATCTGGCCCATGGCCTTGCGCGTCGCCTCGCGCGGATGCAGGCCTTCTTCGTTCATGATGCGTTCGACGTTCTCGATCACCACGATGGCATCATCCACCACGATGGCGATGGCCAGCACCATGGCGAACAGCGTCAGCACGTTGATCGAATAGCCGAAGGCGTAGAGGCCGATCAGGGCGCCGAACAGGGCGACGGGCACGACGATGGTCGGGATGAAAGTGGCGCGGATGTTTTCGAGGAACAGGTACATCACCAGCACGACGAGGATCATGGCCTCGATCAGCGTCACGACCACTTCGCGAATGGAGATGTCGACGAAGGTCGAGGTGTCGTAGGGCACCATCCAGGAGATGCCTTGCGGGAAGTACCTGGCCAGCTCGGTCATGCGGTCATTGACCGCCCGGGCCGTGTCGAGCGCGTTGGCGCCGGGCGCCAGGCGTACGGCGATGGCGGCGGTGGGCTGGCCGTCGACGCGGGCGGCGATCGAATAGTCCTGGGCGCCGAGCTCGACGCGGGCGACGTCCTTGACGCGCACGGTGGCGCCGCGCCCGTCGCTCTTGACGATGACGTTGCCGAATTCCTCGACCGTGGTCAGGCGGCCCTGGGTGATGATGGTGGCCGCGTATTCCTGGCCGGGCACGGCGGGAATCTGGCCGAGCTCGCCGGTGGCGATCTGCGCGTTCTGCGCGCGCACGGCCTTGGCGAGGTCGGCCGGCGTCAGGCCGAAGGATTGCAGGCGTTCCGGCTTGATCCACAGCCGCATCGAGTACTCGGTGCCGAACAGCAGGGCCTCGCCCACGCCCGGCGTGCGGCGGATGCTCTCGAGCACGTTGGCGGCGGCGTAGCTGCCGAGCGCGACGTTGTTCAGCGTCTTGTCGGGCGAGAACAGCGACAGGATCATCAGGAAGTTGCGCGCCGACTTGAGCACGGTGATGCCGAGGCGTCGCGCCTCTTCGGGCAGGCGCGGCTCGGCGCGCTTGATGCGGTTCTGCGTCTCCACCGAGGCGAGGTCGAGGTTGGTGCCGGCCTGGAAGGTCAGGGTGATGGTGCCGAGGTTCTGCTCGGAGGCGGACTCCATGTAGAGCAGGTTCTCGATGCCGTTGAGTTCCTGCTCGATCAGGGCGACGGCGGTTTCCTCCACCACCTTGGCCGATGCGCCGGGGTAGTTGACCGTGACGGACAGCGCCGGCGGCGCGACGGCGGGATAGCTTGCGACGGGCAGCTCGCGCAAGGCCAGGCCGCCGCCGAGCAGGATGATGATGGCGATGACCCAGGCGAAGATCGGCCGGTCGATGAAGAAGTTGGCGAGCATGGCTTACTTCTTTTCTTCCGCGGGCTTGGCCGCGGCGGCGGGTTCGGCGGGTTTGGCTGTGGGCGCGGGCGCAGCCGGTGCGGCAGGAGCACCCGGGGCGCCGGCCGGCCCGGCGGCGGGGGACGCCGGCAGGATCGGCGCCGCCGGGTTCCACGGCACGGCCTTGACCACCGTGCCGGGGCGGGCCTTCTGCAGGCCGTTGACGATGACCTGCTCGCCGCCCTTGAGGCCGTCGGAGATGATGAAGTCGGTGCCGGACATGGCGCTGGTCTTGATCGGCCGCGGCATGGCCTTGCCCTCGGCATCGACGACCATCACCAGCTGCCCCGTCGGCCCGCCCTGCACGGCGCGCTGCGGCACGCGGATGGCGTTGTCGAGCTGGGCCTGCGGGAAGCGGATGCGGACAAAGGTGCCGGGCAGCAGCTCGCGGTTCGGGTTGGGAAACTCGGCCCGCAGGATCACCGAACCGTTGTTGGGATCGACGGCGAGGTCGGTGAACTGGACCTGTCCCTTCGCGGCGTAGATCGAGCCGTCCTCGAGCACGAGCTCGACCTTGGCGGCGTCCGCCTTCTTCTGCTTGCCGGCCTTGACCGCCTGCTGCAGTCGCAGCAGGTCGGAATACGACTGGGTGAACTCGACGCGGATCGGGTCGAGCTGCTCGATGGTGACGAGATGCGTCGCGTCGCCCTTGCCGACCAGCGCCCCCTCGGTGACCAGCGCACGGCCGGCGCGGCCGGAAATCGGCGCGCGCGGCACGGCGTTTTCGAGATCGAGCCTCGCCTTCGAAAGCTGAGCCTCGGCCTGCTTGTACCGGGCCAGCGCCCCGTCGTATTCCTGCTGGCTCACCGCCTTGATGTCGAGCAGCGGCTTGTAGCGTTCGAAGGTCGCCTTGGCCGCGGCGAGGTCGGCCTCGGCGGCCGCGAAGGCGGTCTGGAAGGTGCGGGCATCGATCTGGAACAGCGGCTTGCCGGCGGCGACATCGCTGCCCTCGGCGAACAGGCGCTTCTCCAGCACGCCCTCGACGCGCGCGCGCACCTGCGCCGAACGCACGGCGAGCAGCCGGCCCGGCAGGTCCTGGGTGATGGTGGCGCTGCCCGGGGTGACGGTGATGACGTCGACCTCGGGCGGCGGCATGCCGCCGGGGGCGCCGGCGGCGGGCGCCTTCTTGCCGCCGTCGCCGCAGCCGGCGACGAGCGAAACTGCGATCAGGGCAGCGCTCAGGGGGAAGGTGTTTTTCATCGTTGGCTCCGCTGGGTGTCGGGGACATCGGGCGCATAGGCGCGCAGGAAGACGTCGAGGATGCGGGCCGCGTCGGCCGGCTTCGGCGCCGCCACGGGCTTGTCGGAGAGCAGCCGGCGCATGCGCTCGGTTTCGACCAGCATCGAGATCAGGAGTTGCGCGGCGAACACGGGATCGTCGCGGCGCAGTTCGCCGGCCTCCATCGCCTCGGCCAGCACGGCGGCGAGGCGGCGGGTCGTCTGCGCCGGGCCGCTGGCGTAGAACGCGGCGGTCAGCTCGGGAAAGCGCGGTGCCTCGGCGACGACGGCGCGGTAGAAGGCGAGGCCCTCGGCGCCCAGCACCTTGTGGCGGAAGGCGACGGCGAAGCGGCGCAGGCGCTCCCGCAGCGGCGCGCCGTCGCCGTCGAGCGAAACGAGAATGGCCGCGGTGCCGAGGCGGATGACTTCGCCGTACAGGTCGTCCTTGCGCGGGAAGTGGTTGTAGAGCGTCTGCTTGGCGACGCCGGCGCGCGCGGCGATGCGGTCCACGCTGGCGCGGTAGCCTTCCTCGAGGAAGGCGGCGGTGGCGGCCTCGATCAGCCGCGTGCGGCTGTCGTGACTTTCGGCAATCGTGGATTCGGCGGGGAGGCCCATGCGCGTGACCCGGATAGACTGGACGGTCCAGTCTAGTCGATCGGCGAGGCGAAAGGCAAGCGCCGGGGCGAGGAAAAGGTCAGCCGCTGGTTTCGAGCGTGTAGCCGGCCGCGTCGTCCTGGCCGAGCAGGCCGACCAGCACCGGCATGGTCTGGCGCAGCGTGTCGGCCAGCGTATAGGGCGGATTGACGATGAACAGTCCGCTGCCGTGCATGCCGAAACCGTCGGCGGCGGGCGCATGCAGCGTGAGGCTGACGTCAAGCCACTTGTCGGCGAGCTTGCGCAACTTCCCCGGCAACTGGTGTGCAGTGCCGAGCTGGATCTGCGGGTACCAGACCATGAACATCCCGGTGGCGAAACGGCTGATGCCTTCTTTTAGTGCGCCGATGACGCGCACGTAGTCCTGCTTGTCTTCGTAGGATGGGTCGATCAGCGTGAGTCCCCGGCGCGGCTGGGGCGGCAGCACCGACTTGATCTCGGCGAAGCCGTCGGCCTGGCGGATGGCGACGCGGCGGGCGGCATCGGCGAAGTTGTGTTCGAGCAGGCGGCAGTCGGTGCTGTGCAGTTCGAACAAGCGCAGGTGGTCGTCGTGACGGGCGAGATTGAGTGCGATCAGCGGCGAACCGGGGTAGTGCCTGAGCCTGTCGCCGGGGTTGAGCAGCTTCACCTGGGCGATGTAATCGGCCAGCGGCGCCGGCAAGTCACCGTGGCGCCAGAGCCGACTTATTCCACCCTCGAACTCGGCATTCTTCTTGGCGTATTCGGAGTCGAGTTTGTAGGCGCCGGCGCCGGCGTGGGTGTCGATGAACCACCACGGCTTGTCCTTCTGGTTGAGGTAGCGCAGCAACTGGACGAGTACGAAGTGCTTGAGCACGTCGGCATGGTTGCCGGCGTGAAAGGCGTGGCGGTAGCTGAGCATGGCGTGGCGGTAGAATCCGGACCATGAATGATAACCCCGCCCAGCGGCCTGCCCGCCCGAAGATTCGGGTGGTGAAGAAGGCGGCCGCCGCGCCCGCCCCGGCAGCCGCGGCGCCGCCCGCCGGGCCCGCGGACCCGCGCGGCGAGCGGGTGTCCAAGCTGATGGCCGAGCGTGGCCTCTGCTCGCGGCGCGAGGCGGATGCCTATATCGAGCGCGGCCTGGTGTTCGTCGATGGCGAGCGGGTGACGCAGCTCGGTACCCGCGCCGCGCCCGACGCGGCGATCACGCTGGCCGGCGAGGCGAAAGCCCAGCAGGCGCGGCAGGCGACCCTCCTGCTGCACAAGCCGATCGGCTACGTTTCCGGCCAGGCCGAGGACGGCCACCAGCCGGCCGTGGTGCTGGTCGGCCCGCGCAGCCAGATGGATGGGGACCCGCAGCGCTTTCAGCCGGGCTGCCTCAAGGGGCTGGCTCCGGCCGGCCGGCTCGACATCGATTCGACCGGTCTCCTGATACTGACCCAGGACGGTCGCGTCGCGCGGCAGTTGATCGGCGATGACTCCGATGTCGAGAAGGAATACCTGGTTCGCGTCGAGGGCAGTCTCGACGCCAGGGGCCTGGCGCTGCTCAACCATGGCTTGGCCCTCGACGGCAAGGCGCTGCGTCCGGCCCAGGTGGGCTGGCAGAACGAGGACCAGCTGCGTTTCGTCCTCAAGGAAGGGAAGAAGCGCCAGATCCGCCGCATGTGCGAGCTGGTTGGCCTCAAGGTCACGGGCCTCAAACGGGTGCGCATCGGCCGGGTCAAGCTCGGCGACCTGCCGGTCGGACAGTGGCGCTATCTGCGCGAGGACGAGAAGTTCTAAACGCCCCTCAGGTTAGGCAGTGCAGTCAACTCGCCGCTGTTCTGAGCACTGCGCCTAGCCTAGCAGCGTCAGCACCAGCGGTGCGGTGAAGGCCGAAAGCAGGGTGGTCAGCACCAGTCCGGCCGCTACCGGCCCCTGCATGGTGCGGAACTGCTGCGACATCATGTAGACATTGACGCCCATCGCCAGCGCGGCGAGCAGCGTTACTACCTTTGTTTCCAGCGGCGGCAGTCCCAGCGCCCGTGCCAGCAGCCAGACCACCAGTGGCTGGAGCGCGAGCTTGATCACGCTGATGGCGAGGCTTTGGGCGAGGCCGTCGCGGATGCGGTACTCGGCGAGGCTCATGCCGAGTGCGACCAGCGACAGCGGCACGGCGGCCTGGCCGAGCATGGTCAGCGGGGCATCGATGAAGGCGGGCAGCGGCAGGGCCGCGAAGCCCCAGGCGGTGCCGGCAAGGATCGAGGCGACGATGGGATTGGTCAGTACGCCCCGCGCCGTCTTGCCGAAGCCGTGCAGCGAGAATTCGCCGTGCCGCGCCCATTCCACCGAGAGCGTGACCAGGGTCCACAGGATCAGGGCGTTGAAAACGATGATCAGGGAAACCGTGGGCAGGGCGGCATCGCCGAGCGTGGTCTTGGCGATGGCGACGCCGAGCATGACGTTGTTGGAAAAGATGCCGCCGAGCGCGAATACCGACTGCGCAACGCCGTCGAGGCGAAACACGGTCGCGGCGACGAGGCGGCCGATGCCAAAGACGATCAGGCAGCCGCCGAAGAAGGCCAGCAGCAGGCGGATGTCGACCGGCGGCATTTTCGAGAAGTCGCTCATCATGCGGAACAGCATGGCCGGCATGGCCACCGCGTAGGCGAAGCGCCCGAGCGCATCCGACACCGACAGCGGCCAGCGGCCCGAGCGTGCCACGGCGTAGCCGATCAGGACGAGCAGGAACAGCGGGCTGGCGAGGGAGAAGTGGTGGAGGAAAGCGGACATGCCGACACCAGGTTGTGCCGTCGCCGTCAGCGCCGGCGCAGCAGGGTGTGAAGGCTCAGCAGGAACAGGCTACAGAAGCACAGCAGCGACCACTCGGCGATGGACAGCCCGAGCAGCTTCCACGCGGGATCCGAGCACTGGCCATTGGGCTGGAACAGCATCGGCACGACGCGGCCGGCCCATTCGACGAAGGATTCCCACCAAGGCATGTCGGCTGCGCAGGTGGTCGTCGGCGCGAAACGCTGGATCCAGACCTGGTACGCAGCGACGGAGGCGCCGGCGGCAGCGCTGGCGGCCATCAGCAGCGAGGCGAGGGTTCGCGCCAGCGGCCGCGCGGCGAGGACGAGGCCGAGGCCCGCCGCCAGTGCCAGCAGCAGGTAGAGCATGCGCTGAATCACGCACAGCGGGCAGGCGGCCAGGCGCAACAGCTGCGCCAGCAGCACGCCGCCGCCGACCAGCGAAAGGCTGGTCGCCAGCGCAAGGGCGAAGGGGAACCGCGGTTGCCGGAGCAGGTGATTGGGGCGCATCGAGCCATGATACCGATTGCGGCAGGAAGAAACATTTTCCACCGGCCATGGTCTGAAGGCTACATGATGGGCGAACAGTGAACGGAGGCGACTGATCATGATGAAACGCGCTTGGATGGCGGTGCTTGGGTTGCTGCTGGCTGGTTTCGCGCGGGCCGACGCGCCGCCGCCGGCGGGTGCCCCGGCACCGGAGTTCGTGCTGCCCGATGCCAGTGGCAAGGTTCATCGCCTCGCCGACTGGCGCGGCCAGTGGCTGGTGCTCTACTTCTACCCCAAGGACGACACGCCCGGCTGCACCACCGAGGCCATCGGCTTCCGCGACCGGCAGAGCCAGCTGGCGGCGCTCAAGGCACAGGTGGTCGGCGTCAGCCTCGACGACGGCGCCTCGCATCTGGCCTTCGCCGAGAAGCACCGGCTGACCTTTCCGCTGCTGGTCGACAGGGACGGCACGGTGGCACGCCGCTACGGGGCGCTGTCGGATTTCGGCCTGTTCAAGTTCGCCCGCCGCTACACCTTTCTGATCGATCCCGGCGGGCGCGTGGCCAAGGCCTATCTCTCGGTCGAGGCGAGCAAGCACGTGGACGAAGTTATCGCCGACCTGAAGGACTTTCAAAAGTAGGGACTTTGCTGGACAAGTCGGCACCAGAGGGTAAAGTACGCGCCTCCAAGCAAACAGGAAGATCCATCATGCATTTCAGGAAGTATTTTGTCGTGGCGATGACGAGTCCGATCATCGTGCTCGGGGCAGCAACGTCGCATGGCGCCGATGAGGTGAAAACGGCGATCGGCGGTGGTGCGGGTGCCGCGGTCGGCGCTGCGGTAGGCCAGGCCGTGGGTGGCAAGACCGGCGCCGTGGTCGGCGGTGCGGTCGGCGGCGCGACGGGGGCTGCCGTCACTACGGATGGTTCGGGCAAGACGGGTGCCGTGGTCGGCGGTGCGGTTGGTGGTGGTGCGGGTGCCGCGGTGGGTCAGGCTGTCGGGGGCAAGACCGGAGCGGTAGTCGGGGCCGGCGTCGGCGGTGCTTCGGGGGCCGTGGTCGGCAAGAGCGTCGGAGAATCCAATGCGCAGACGTCGGCGGTCTCCTCGCGCGATGGCAAGCGTTATGCCTACGACGATGACCGCGACGGCAAGAAGAACAAGAAGAAAAGCAAGAAAAACAAGAAGGATCGTTGCGACGAGGAACATCCGGGTCGCGGCCATGCCTACGGGAAATACAAGGATTGCTATTGATATCGGCCGTCGCGGCGCAATGTGTCGCGTTACGACCATGATTTGCAGCCACGGGAATTGAACATGCACGAAGAAGCCTTCGAAGCGAAAAACGAACTCGAAAGGAAACTGCTTGCCGCCATGAGCGGCGAGTTGTCCAGCGAGGATTTCATGCGCGAGCTGATGCTCGAGCAGGTGTTCATCCCCGTCCGCGACGAACCGGACAGCGGCATCAAGGGTTTCCAGCGCACGACCAAGGCCACGCCCCTGATCGTCGAGGACGAGGGCACCAAGATCCTGGTGATGTTCACCAATCCCGAACGCGCTCGCGACTTGCTTGCCGAATTCCCGGGCTACGGCGGCGGCATCCTGGTCGAGTTCTCGTGGATCCTCGAGCGCGTGGCGGCGGGTTTCGCCATCTCGGTGAATCCGGGGCTCGACGCCGGCATCGACATCGAGCCGGAGATCGTGACCCAGATGCTCGAACTGCTGGCGGCCGGGTCGGCGAAGAACTGAGCGGGAACTACTGCATGCGCACGCGTCCGACGGCGACGATGGCCAGCAGCGTCATGGCCGTCGCCAGGTAGCCGCTCCATGCGTAGCCGGCGATGCGCCCCGCGGCGTCGGTGGCGATGAGCAGCCCGCCGACGACCGCGGCCAGGCCCGAAGCCAGCTGCAAAACAGCCGAGTTGATGGCGAGGAAGGTACCGCGCAGCGCCGGCTGCGCCGCCGAGGTGACGATGGCCATCGCCGGCACCATGCGCCCCGGCACCAGCACGAAGAACAAGGTGGTGACGGCCAGCACCACGGCCAGCGGCGCCGGCGCCAGGTGCGTGATCAGCAGCAGCGGCAGGATCGAGCCGGCGGCGACGTAGCGGTACATGCGGACCTTGCCGTGGCGGTCGGCCAGGCGGCCGATCCAGCGCGCGGAAAAGAACGAGGCCACGCCGCCGCAAAGATAGATCAGCGGGATGTCGGCCTGCGCCACGCGGACGTTGCCGACGATGTAGATGGTGATGTAGGGAATCACCATGAAGCTGGCGAAAACCACCAGGGACAGGAAGCCGAGCGCACGCAAGTGATTGGCGTCGCGCAGTACCGCCGCCATGGCCGCCAGCGGGTGGTCGCGTTCTTCCGCGGCCGCGAGGTGGCCGTGCAGCCGCGGCAGCAGGCGCCAGGCAATTGCCAGAAAGCCGCAGGAGAGGACGGCGACGAGCAGGAAGGGCGAGCGCCAGCCGAAGTGGTTGGCGAGCCAGAGCGAGGCCGGCACGCCGGCGACGGTGGCGACCGAGAACGCGGCCATGATGGTGCCGCTGGCACGGCCGCGGCGCTGCAACGGAACGAGATCGCCGACCATGGTCTGCACCATCGCACCCAGTACCCCGCCGAAGGCGCCGGCGGCGCCGCGGGCCACCAGCAGCGTGGCGAAGCCCGGCGCCAACGCGCAGAACAGCGTGGCCAGGGCGAAGAGGGCGAGCACCGCCAGCAGCAGGCGCTTGCGCTCGAAGCGGTCGATGAAGCTGGCGACCAGCATGCCGGATATCGCCGCGGTGAAGGTGTAGGCAGAGACCAGCAGGCCGAATTCGCGGGTGCCCACCGCCAGTTCGCGCATCAGGATGGGCCCCAGCGGCATCATCACCATGAAATCCACGATGTGCGCGAACTGGATGCCGGCCAGGGACAGCAGCAGCAGGTGCTCGCGCTCGGGTGGCAGGGGCAGGGCAGGGTCGCTCATGGCGCGTTGGGAAGGGTATTGCATGATGGAGGCAGGGGCGCCGGAGCCGAAAAAGTCGGCGCTGGCGGGACGCCGATTATGCCTGTCGGACCGGTGCGATGAATTCGGGGATAATCCTGTCGGCCCGGGAAGTCCCTGACGCCGCGCCCGATTGCTTCCCCTCTCGCGATAAACCATGCTTCTGCTCGAACTCATACTCCTCCTGTTGCTGTGTGCCGTGGCCCTGGGCTGGGTCGCCCGCCGCCTCCAGTTTCCCTATCCCATCGCGCTGGTTTTCGGCGGCCTCGCCCTCGGCTTCATTCCCAAGCTGCCCCAGTTTCCCTTCGATCCGCAACTGATCCTGGTGCTGGTGCTGCCGCCCATTCTCTACCAGGCGGCGGTGATGACGTCATGGAACGACTTCAAGGCCAACATCCGCCCGATCGGCCTGCTGGCGATCGGTCTGGTCATCGCGACCACCCTCATCGTCGGCGCGGCGCTCAAGTTCGTTGTGCCCGAGGTGCCCTGGGCGGCGGCCTTCGTCTTCGGCGCCATCGTCTCGCCGCCGGATGCCGTGGCGGCTACCGCGATCCTCTCGCGCCTCAACATCCCCCGCCGCATCGTCACCGTGCTCGAGGGCGAGAGCCTGGTGAACGACGCCTCCGGCCTGGTGATCTACAAGTTCGCCATCGCCGCGGTGCTGACCGGCGCCTTCTCGCTGGCCGACGCCAGCGTGCAGTTCGTCGGCGTGGCACTCGGCGGCATCGCCATCGGCATCGTTCTGGCCCATGCCTCCATCGTCATCCACCGCCGCCTCGGCGACCCCATGCTCGAGATGCTGGTGTCGTTGGTCGTGCCCTATTTCACCTACGTCGTCGCCGAATCGATGCATCTTTCCGGGGTGCTGGCGGTGGTGGCGGCGGGTATCGTGCGCGGGCGCTATTCGCCGGAAATCGTCTCGTCCGAAATGCGCATCCTCGCCCGCTCGGTCTGGAACATCTTCGTCTTCATGCTCAACACGCTGGTCTTCATGCTGATCGGCCTGCAGATGTCGGACATGCTGGAGAAGCTGGCCCGCTATTCCCTGGCCGAACTGGTCGGCTGGGGGCTGTTCGTCAGCGCGGTGGCGATCGCCGTCCGTTTCGCCTGGGTCTATCCGGTCGCCTACCTGCCGCGCTGGCTCAGCGGCAGCCTGCGCGAGGGCGATGCGAACTTCCGCAAGCGCGAGCTGGGCATCATGAGCTGGTGCGGCATGCGCGGCATCGTTTCGCTGGCGGCGGCGCTGGCGCTGCCGATGACCCTGCCCAACGGCGCGCCCTTTCCGCAGCGCGATTTGATCATCTTCCTGACCTTCTTCGTCATCGCGGCCACGCTGGTGGGGCAGGGCCTGACCCTGCCGGCGCTGATCCGCAAGCTCAAGGTCGGTTCGAACTGGAGCCTCAAGGACGAGCAGCAGCGCGTGCGTGCGGCGATGAGTGCGGCGGCCCTGACGGCCATCGAGGAGATGCTGGCCGCCGAGGGCGCTCCCACCGAGTGGGCCGATCAGCTGCGCGCGGTCATCGTCGATCGCATCGCGCTGCTCGCGCCCGATGGCACGGACGCGACGCCGCGCGCCGAACTGCTGGCCCGCCTGCGCCGTGCCGCGATCCAGGCCGAGCGCAGGGAACTCATCCGGCTCTGGCGCGAGAACGAGATCAGCAACGAGGTCATGCACCATCTCGAGGAAATCCTCGACTATCAGGAGGCACATCTGTAGCCGTTTCGCCGGAGCGGGCGGATAATTGCGCCAGCCCCGCAACAATTACGGAGACAGAACATGGCCCACCCCCTCGCCGGCCAGCCGGCCCCGCCTTCCAGCCTCACCGACATCCCCGCGCTGCTGGCCGCCTACCGCACCGTGCCCGATGTCAGCCGACCCGACGCAGCGCGTCGCCTTCGGTACCAGCGGCCATCGCGGCACCGCCTTCAACGGCAGCTTCAACGAGGCGCACATCCTCGCCATCACCCAGGCGGTTTGCGAATACCGCGCGCAGCAGGGCATCACCGGCCCGCTCTTCCTCGGCAAGGACACCCACGCACTGTCCGAGCCGGCGCAGCGCAACGCGCTCGAAGTGCTGGCCGCCAACGGTGTCGACACCCGCATCCAGGCTGACGACGGCTACACGCCGACGCCGGTGATCTCGCGTGCCATCCTCGTCCATAACGCCGACAGGAACGCGCCGCGCGCCGACGGCATCGTCATCACGCCCTCGCACAACCCGCCGCAGGACGGCGGCATCAAGTACAACCCGCCCCACGGCGGCCCGGCCGACACCGACGCCACCGGCTGGATCGAGCAGCGCGCCAACGCGCTGATGGCGGACGGCAACCGCGGGGTCAAGCGCCTGGCCTTTGACCAGGCCATCGCCGCCGCCTGTGTCCGCGCCGAGGATTTCGCTGCGGACTACATCGCCGACCTCGCCGGCGTGATCGACATGGAGGCGATCCGCAAGGCCAATCTGAGGATAGGCGTCGATCCGCTCGGGGGAGCCGCCGTGGCCTACTGGCAACCGATCGCCGAACGCTACGGACTGAACATCGAGGTGGTGAACCCGCGCGTCGATCCGGCCTTCGCCTTCATGACGCTCGACCACGACGGCAAGATCCGCATGGACTGCTCCAGCCCCTACGCCATGGCGAGCCTGGTGAAGCTCAAGGACCGCTTCGACATCGCCTGGGGCAACGATGCCGACGTCGACCGCCACGGCATCGTCACGCCCTCGGTCGGGCTGATGAACCCCAACCACTACCTCGCGGTCGCCATCCACTACCTGCTGGGCCACCGGCCGCAGTGGCCCGCCGACGCGGCGGTGGGCAAGACGCTCGTTTCCTCCGGACTCATCGACCGCGTCGTCAACGGCCTCGGCCGCAGGTTCCTCGAGGTGCCCGGTCGGCTTCAAGTGGTTCTCGGCCGGGCTGCTCGACGGCGGCTTCTGCTTCGGCGGCGAGGAAAGCGCCGGCGCGAGCTTCCTGCGCCGCGACGGCAGCGCCTGGACCACCGACAAGGACGGCATCATCCTCGGCCTGCTCGCCGCCGAGATCACCGCCGTCACCGGCAAGGATCCGGGCCGCCACTACCAGGATCTCGCCGCGAAATACGGCACGCCGTACTACGTCCGCATCGACGCCCCGGCCAGCCCGGCGCAGAAGGCCGCGTTCAAGCAGCTCACCGGCGAGCGCGTCGCCGCCACCACCCTGGCCGGCGAGCCCATCGTGGCCCGGTTGACGCGGGCCCCCGGCAACGACGCGCCGATCGGCGGCTTGAAGGTGGCGACGGCCAACGGCTGGTTTGCCGCCCGGCCGTCCGGCACCGAGGACATCTACAAGCTCTACGCCGAGAGCTTCAAGAGTGCCGAGCACCTGCAACTGGTCGTGGCCGAGGCGCAAAAGATCGTGACTGAGGCGCTTGCCGGATAGACGGCAGACGCTGCGCCGGGGCGGCAATCCTTGCCGCCCCGGCGGCCCTGAAACCCCCGCATCCAACCCGCCGTGCCCCAAAACCCCAAAGCGCTGGGGTAAGGGTGGTTTCTGGCCTATTTCCTGCTATTGAACCGGTGAGTAAATGGATAAACGCCGGAGGCCCCATGGCAGCGATTGGTATCACCCCCACCGATTTCGACTTCTCCCTGCTGACCCAGATGGGCAGGAAGGCCGGGGCGCGCGCCGCCGGCGCCGACGCGGAGAGCTTCCTGACCTCGCTCAAGGTGCGCCTTGCCGAGATGCAGTCGCAGACTTTCGAGATGCTGATCGGCGCGACCTCGGGCACCTCCGAAAAGGGCGCGGACCTGGATGCCCTGCTGGGCAGGGCGGGCAAGGCCGGCGAGGCGGCCGGCGCCGACCCGACGCTGCCCGGACTTGACGGCGAGCGGGCGCAACACGACGCTGTTCGACCCGGAGTCCGCCTATCGCATGATGACGTCCATCAACGAAAAGGACGTAACCTACAAGGCGCAGTTCTCCGAACTGAGCGAAATGAAGTCCCATCTCGCCGCGATGCGCGAGGAGGCGCAGAGCCTCGGCGGCATCGACCCCGCGGCCGATGCCTCTGCCATCAAGTCCCGCCTCGAGGCCTTCGCCGGGAAGTACAACGACTGGATCACGCGCTTCGACGGTGATCTGCGCGCCGGCGGACTGCTTGCCGGCACCCAGGCGGCGCAGGTCGCGCAGTGGGAGCTCGAACAGTCGGTCGAGAGCATGTTCAACGGCGCCGCCGCGGGAGTGCGCGGCTTGCGCGACCTCGGCTTCACGGTCGATGCCGCAACGAATCTCGCCAGCCTCGATGGCAATCGTCTCGATGCCGTGATCGCCGGCAACAAGGCCGGCGTCGTCGATGCGCTGAGTGAATTCGGGGCGGATCTCGCCCGCGCGGCCGAACTGCTGAACTCCGATAACAACTTCATGCTCAGGCAACTCGACAATCTCGACCGCGTCATCGATTACATCGGCGACAACAAGACTACGCTGCAGGCCGAATTCGGTCTCGGCGACCCGGCAAAGCCGACGGGGCAGGTGGCCAGGGCGCTGGCCAGCTATAACCAGATCTACGCCATGGCAGGTTGAGGCAAGCGCTGCACCGGATTCGGCTGGGTGGTCAGATGCCGCTCCACGCCGATATTCCAGGACTCAAGGCTGCCGCGAGCCTTGCTCGATATCTGCCAGCAGGGCTGTCGGATCAGCGATCAAGCGGTCCGCTCCCCATTCCCCGATCGGCAGACCGTCGCCCAGGTAGCCCCAGCCAGCGGCGAAGGTGACCATGCCCGCGGCGCGACCGGCCTGGATGTCACGCAGGTCGTCGCCGACGTAGGCCGATGCCGTGGCCGAGACCCCGGCAACCGTGCAGGCGTGGAGCAGGGGCAGGGGATCGGGCTTGGCCCTGGCGGTGGTATCGCCACCGACAACGGCAGCGGCGCGAGTGGCGAGTCCGAGTGCCGCCATCAAGGGCAGCGTGAAGCGCTCCGGCTTGTTGGTCACCACGCCCCAGGCAATGCCGTTCGCTTCGAGTGCGTCGAGGAGCGCGCCCATGCCGGCAAACAACGTGGTTTCCTGGCACAGCGCACTCTCGTAAATGTCGAGAAAGCGCTTGTGCAGCGAGGGATATGCCGGATCCTCCGGCGCGAGGCCGAAGCCGATGCGCAGCAGGCCGCGGGCTCCAGCCGAGACATGCGGGCGCAGAACGGCGTGGGGCAACTGCGCCCGGCCCTGTTCCGCCAGCAGCCGGTTCAGTGCAGCGCCGAGATCGGGGGCTGTGTCGGCGAGGGTACCGTCGAGGTCGAAGAAAACCGCTTCAAACATTGCGGCGGGCGCGCAGCAGGTAATTCACGCTGGTGTCCTGGCCGAGGGAGTAACTGCGAGTGAGCGGGTTGTAGGACATGCCGATGATTTCCATGACGTCGAGGCCCGCTACGCGCACCATGCGCGCCAGTTCGGACGGCCGGATGAACTTCGCATAGTCATGGGTGCCCCGCGGCAGCATGTTGAGCACATACTCGGCCGCGACGACGGCAAGCAGGTAGGCCTTGGGGTTGCGACTGATGGTCGAGAAGAATACATGGCCACCCGGCTTGACCAGCGTGGCACAGGCGCGAATGGTGCTGGCGGGGTCGGGCACATGCTCGAGCATTTCGAGGCAGGTGACGACGTCGTAGGCGGCAGGCCGCTCGGCGGCGAACTGCTCGGCGGCGATAAGCCGGTAGTCGACCTTGCCACCGGTTTCGAGCAGATGCAGGCGGGCGACGCCGAGCGCCTTTTCCGAAAGGTCGATGCCGGTGACGTTTGCACCGCGTTCCGCCATGCTTTCCGCAAGGATGCCACCGCCGCAACCGACGTCAACTACGGACTTGCCGCCCAGTCCGCAGGCCTGGTCTATCCAGTCCAGGCGCAGCGGGTTGATGTCATGCAAGGGCTTGAATTCGGAGTTCGGGTCCCACCAGCGATGCGCCAGTTCGCTGAACTTGGCAAGCTCGTGAGGGTCGGCATTATGGGCTGGGGTGGCGGTGTTCATGGCGTGCATCGTACATGTATGGACAAAAAAAAGCCCTGCTTGCGCAGGGCTTTTTTGATGCTCGGCGCGATTACTTCTTGGTGCCGATCACTTCGATCTCGACGCGACGGTCGGGCTGCAGGCACTCGATCAGCGCCTTGGACTTCTTGTCGCCTTTGCACTTGTCGCCGGTCACGGGCTGCTTCTCGCCCTTGCCTTCGGCGTAGATGCGGTTGGCTTCCATGCCCTTGCTCACCAGGTAAGCCTTGACGGAAGCAGCGCGCTTCTCGGAGAGCTTCTGGTTGTAGTCGTCGGAACCGACTCGGTCGGCATGGCCAACGGCGATGATCACCTCAAGCTTGATGTCCTTGACCTTGGCAGCGAGTTCGTCGAGTGCCTTCATGCCGGCGGGACGCAGGGTGGCCTTGTCGAAGTCGAACAGGGTGTCGGCGGCGAGGGTGATCTTCTCGGCGGCGGGCTTCGGCGTGGCTGCAGGAGCCGGGGCCGGGGCGGGCGGAGCGGCCTTCTTCACCAGATCCGGATCGCACTCCTCGATGGCCATCGCGGGGGTCCAGTAACCAGTGCGCCAGCACAGGCCGTAGCCGCTCTTGGCGACATAGCCGCGCTGATCGATGACGTAACCGACAGTGCCCTTCATGTCCACGCCCGGGGTCTGGGCGTAAGCGGAAGCGCCGATACCCAGCAGGGTGGCCGCCAGCAGCGAAAGTTTGATTGTGTTCTTCATGTGCTCCCTCGTCTGAAAAGAAACTATCGATCACGATAGCGAGTCTTGATTACCGGATCGGCCCCGCGACTTGGCCATTCTGGCTGTCGCAGCTGTCGATCCGTCATTACTTACAAAGATCAGTATGCCACAAATTCGCCATTTCAATCAAATGGCGTGTATCGAAATCGACGGGTTTTCCCTCGCAGATCCTGAGCCGCCCGGCGACCCAGGTGTGGCTGACGTGCTCGCGGCCCGCGACATAGACGAGATGCGATGCCGGGTCGAAGCAGGGTTGCACAGTCCAGTCATCGAGGCGCACGGCGCACAGGTCGGCGCTCTTGCCCGGGACCAGCGAACCGATTTCCGCGTCGAGGCCGAGTGCGGTAGCGCCGTTCAGGGTTGCCATGCGCAGGACGGTAGTGGCCGGCAGCGCCGTGGCATCGGCGCCGCCGACCTTGGCGAGCAGCGCCGCATGACGCATTTCGCGAAACAGGTCGAGGCGGTTGTTGCTGGCGGCACCGTCGCTGCCCAGTCCGACGCCTACGCCGTGTGCCTGCAGCACGGTCACCGGGGCGATGCCGCTGGCGAGCTTCATGTTCGACGTCGGGCAGTGTGCCAGGTGGCAGCCATGTTCGCCGAGCAGGCTGATTTCGTCCGGTTCGACGTGTACGCCATGCACGGCGAGCAGGCCCGGGCCAAGCAGTCCCGTACGCTGCAGGCGGGCCAGCGGACGCACACCGTACTGGCGGATGCTGTCATCGATCTCTGCGCGGGTTTCGTGGATATGGATATGTACCGGCAGGTCGAGCTGGTTGGCCAGCAGTGCCACGCGCTCGAAGCTCCTGTCGCTCACCGTGTAGGGCGCGTGCGGCGCGAGACAGAAGGAAAGCAGGGGTTCGTGGCGCAGTGAGTCACGGGTGGCCAGACCCTTGGCAAGATAATCGGCGGCATCGGCGGCGTAGGCCGTCGCGAACTCGATGACCGTGATGCCCAGTGCCGCGCGGATGCCGGCCTCGAGCACCGCCTCGGCGGCGGCTTCCGGGTAGAAGTACATGTCGTTGAAGCAGGTAATGCCGCCGCGCAGCATTTCCCAGCAGGCCAGCAGCGTCCCGTCGCGGACGAAGGTGGGCGATACGAGGCGCCCCTCGGCGGGCCAGATGCGCTCGTTGAGCCAGCGCATCAGCGGCATGTCGTCGGCAAACCCGCGCATCAGGGACATCGCGGCGTGGGTGTGCAGGTTCACCAGGCCCGGCAGCAGCACATGCTCGGGCAGCGCCTGGCGCTGGCGCGGCGAGAAGCGGGTTGCCGCCTCACTTCGCGGCAACAGGGCCACGATTCGCCCCTTATCGACCGCCAGCGCATGTTCCTCCAGGATGATGCCGGCCGGCTCGATCGGGATGATCCAACGCGGCTCGATCAGCAGGTCGATGGAGGTGGGGGCTGTCATGGCAGCGATTTAAGCACAGGCGGGTAGCGGCCGGGCGTCTGGGCGGCCCCGCCATTCAGGCGGGGGCGGCCGGGCTGGTGCGCCATGGTAAGATTTATGCTTTTCGCCGGTCCGCTGAGCGGGCGCCATTGACGGACATATGACTTCCTTCGCCAAAGAAATTCTCCCCATCAGCCTAGAAGAGGAGATGCGCCACTCCTACCTCGATTACGCCATGAGCGTGATCGTCGGTCGCGCCCTGCCGGATGCCCGCGACGGCCTCAAGCCCGTGCATCGCCGCGTGCTGTTCGCCATGCACGAACTCGGCAACGACTGGAACAAGGCCTACAAGAAGTCGGCGCGCATCGTCGGCGACGTCATCGGCAAGTACCATCCGCACGGCGACACGGCCGCCTATGACACCATCGTGCGCATGGCGCAGAACTTCTCCTTGCGCTACATGCTGGTGGATGGCCAGGGCAACTTCGGCTCGGTCGACGGCGACAACGCGGCGGCGATGCGCTACACGGAAGTGCGCATGGCGCGGATCGGCCACGAACTGCTGGCCGACATCGACAAGGAGACGGTGGACTTCGGGCCGAACTACGACGGCTCGGAGCATGAGCCGCTGGTCATGCCGGCGCGTATCCCGAACCTGCTGATCAACGGCAGCGCCGGCATCGCGGTGGGCATGGCGACCAACATCCCGCCGCACAACCTCAATGAAGTCGTCGATGCCTGCCTGGCCGTGCTCGACAACCCGGCCATCGACATCGATGAGCTGATCAAGATCCTGCCGGCCCCGGACTTCCCGACCGCCGGCCTGATCTACGGCGTTTCCGGTGTGCGTGAGGGCTATCTGACCGGCCGTGGCCGCGTGGTGATGCGTGCCCGCACCCATTTCGAGGATGTCGAGAAGGGCGGCAAGCAGGCCATCATCGTCGACGAGCTGCCCTACCAGGTGAACAAGAAGACCCTGCAGGAAAAGATCGCCGAACTGGTCAACGAGAAGAAGATCGAGGGTATCGCCCATATCCAGGACGAATCCGACAAGTCCGGCATGCGCCTGGTGATCGAATTGAAGCGCGGCGAGGTGCCCGAGGTTGTGCTCAACAACCTCTACAAGCAGACCCAGCTGCAGGACACCTTCGGCATGAACATGGTGGCCCTGGTCGACGGCCGCCCGCAACTGCTCAATCTCAAGCAGCTGCTCGAGTGCTTCCTCTCCCATCGTCGCGAGGTGATTACGCGGCGCACGGTGTTCGAGCTGCGCAAGGCGCGCGACCGCGGCCACATCCTCGAAGGCCTGGCGGTGGCCTTGTCGAATGTCGACGAGATCATTGCCCTGATCAAGGCGGCGCCGACGCCGGCCGATGCCAAGCGCGAACTGATGGCGCGCACCTGGAAGTCGACAGTGGTCGAGGAAATGCTGGCGCGCGCCGCGGCCGAGGCCTCCCGCCCCGAAGGCCTGGCACCGGAATTCGGCATGTCGCGCCGCGGCTACCTGTTGTCGGACGTTCAGGCGCAGGCGATCCTCGAACTGCGCCTGCAGCGCCTGACCGGCCTCGAGCAGGACAAGATCGTCACCGAGTACCGCGAGGTGATGGAACAGATCGCCGACCTGCTCGACATCCTCGCCCGCCCCGAGCGCATCACCCAGATCATCGCCACCGACCTTACGGCGATCAAGACGCAGTTCGGCGACAAGCGCCGCTCCGAGATCGTGCTGCAGACGGCAGATATCAACCTCGAGGACTTGATCGCGCGCGAGGACATGGTGGTGACCATGTCTCATGGCGGCTACATCAAGCGCCAGCCGCTCGACGACTACCGCACGCAGAAGCGCGGCGGCCGCGGCAAGCAGGCGGCGGCGATCAAGGAGGACGATTTCGTCGATCACCTGTTCGTCGCCAACACCCACGACTACATCCTGTGCTTCTCCAACCGCGGCCGCGTGTATTGGCTCAAGGTCTACGAGGTGCCGGAGGGCACGCGCATTTCACGCGGCAAGCCCATCGTCAATCTCTTCCCGCTCGAGGAGGGTGAGAAGATCACCGCCGTGCTGCCGGTGAAGGAATTCGACGAACAGCACTATGTGTTCATGTCCACGGCGATGGGCACTGTCAAGAAGACGCCGCTGTCCGACTTCTCCAATCCGCGCAAGGCCGGCATCATCGCCGTCGGACTCGACGAGAGCGATTACCTGATCGGCGTGGCGATCACCGACGGCAGCTTCGACGTCATGCTGTTCTCCGACGCCGGCAAGGCGGTGCGCTTCGCCGAGGACGACGTGCGGCCGATGGGTCGCGCGGCGCGCGGCGTGCGCGGCATGATGCTGGAGGACGGCCAGCGCGTGATCTGCATGCTGGTGGCCCAGGACGAGAGCCTCAACGTGCTGACCGCGACCGAGAACGGCTACGGCAAGCGCACCCCGATCACCGATTACACCAAGCACGGCCGTGGCACCAAGGGCATGATCGCCATCAGCACCTCGGAGCGCAACGGTGCGGTGATCGGTGCGATCCTGGTGCAGGAATCCGACGAGGTCATGCTGATCTCCACCGGCGGCGTGCTGATCCGCAGCAAGGTCGCGCAGGTGCGCGAGACTGGCCGCTCGGCCCAGGGCGTCAGGCTCATCAACCTCGATGACGGCACCAAGCTGGCCGGCATCGAGAAAGTCATCGAATCCGAAGAAGAGGAAGGGGAGGAGTAATCATGTCTCGCGTATTCAATTTCAGCGCCGGTCCCGCCGCTCTGCCCGAGGAGGTGCTGCGCCAGGCCGCCGAGGAGATGGTCGATTGGCACGGCTCCGGCCAGTCGGTGATGGAAATGAGCCACCGCGGCAAGGAATTCATGGGCATCGCCGCCGCCGCCGAGGCGGACCTGCGCGAGCTGATGGGCATTCCCGCCAACTACAAGGTGCTGTTCCTGCAGGGCGGCGCCTCGCTGCAGTTCGAGATGATCCCGATCAACCTGCTGCGCGGCAAGGGCACGGCCGACTACGTCCATACCGGCGAATGGGCGAAGAAGGCGATCAAGGCCGCCAGGATTTTCGGCAACGTCAATGTCGTCGCCAGCGCCGAGGACAGGGGCTTCACCTACGCGCCGGCGCAGTCGGGCTGGAAGCTCGACAAGAACGCCGCCTACGTCCATTACACCGCCAACGAGACCATCGGCGGCGTCGAGTTCCAGTGGACGCCCGAGACCGGTGATGTGCCGCTGGTCTGCGACATGTCCTCCAACATCCTGTCGCGGGCCATCGATGTCAGCAAGTACGGCCTGATCTACGCCGGCGCACAGAAGAACATCGGCCCGGCCGGCCTGACCATCGTCATCGTCCGCGACGACCTCGTCGGCAAGGCCCAGCCGACCCCGCCGCCCATGCTCGACTACAAGACCCACGTCGATGCCGACTCCATGTACAACACGCCGCCGACCTATTCCATCTACATCGCCGGCCTGGTGTTCCAGTGGCTCAAGAAGAATGGCGGCGTGGCGGCGATGGAGCAGCAAGAACGTCGAGAAGTCGAAGCTGCTCTACGATTACCTCGGCACCACCGACTTCTACCGCAACCCCGTCAACCCGGCCGACCGCTCGCGCATGAACATCCCGTTCACGCTCAAGGATGCCGCTCTCGACGAGGCCTTCCTCAAGGGCGCCAAGGAACGCGGCATGACCCAGCTCAAGGGCCACCGCTCGGTCGGCGGCATGCGCGCCTCGATCTACAACGCCATGCCGGTCGAGGGCGTCAAGGCCCTGGTCGATTACATGCGCGAGTTCGAAAAGAGCCATGGCTGAGCCCTTCCAGGTTCTGGTTCTCAACAACATCTCGGCCAAGGGCCTGGCCCGCCTGCCGGCAGAACGCTTCGTCGCCGGCAAGGACCTCGCCAGGCCCGATGCGGTGCTGGTGCGCTCGGCCGACATGCACGGCATGGACATCCCGAAGAGCGTGCTGGCCATCGGCCGCGCCGGTTCGGGCACCAACAACATCCCGGTCAAGGCCATGAGTGCACGCGGCGTCCCGGTGTTCAATGCCCCCGGCGCCAATGCCAACGCCGTCAAGGAACTGGTGCTGGCCGGCATGCTGATGGCGGCGCGCAACATCGGCGGCGCCATGTGCTTCGTCGTCGGCCTCGATCCCGCCGATCCCGAGATGGAGAAGAAGGTCGAGGACGGCAAGAAGACCTTCGCCGGCTACGAATTGGCCGGTCACACCCTGGGTGTGGTCGGCCTCGGCATGATCGGCCGCCTCGTCGCCGACATGGCGCTCAAGATGGGCATGAACGTGCTCGGCTACGATCCGGAGATCACCATCGAGGCGGCCTGGAGCCTGTCGTCGAAGGTGAAGAAGGCCAACTCGGTGACCGAAGTGCTCAAGCATTCGCATTTCGTCTCGCTGCACGTGCCGCTGGTCGAGGCGACGCGCCACATGATCAATCCCGAATCGCTGGCGCACATGAAACATGGCGCCGTTCTGCTCAATTTCTCGCGCGAAGGCGTGGTGGACGAGGCGGCAGTGCTGGCGGCGCTGGAAGCGCGCAAGCTCGGCAGCTACGTCTGCGACTTCCCCAGCCCCAGGTCAACGCCAATCCGCACGTGATCGCGCTGCCGCACCTCGGCGCGTCGACGCGCGAGGCCGAGGAAAACTGCGCCACCATGGTCGCCGACCAGCTGCGCGATTACCTGCTCGACGGCAATGTGGTCAACGCCGTCAACTTCCCGAATGTCGTGATGCCGCGCGAATCCAGATTCCGCATCGCCGTCGCCAACGCCAACGTCCCCAACATGCTCGGCCAGATCTCGACGGCCATGGCCGGGGCCAGGCTCAACATCCACAACATGATGAACAAGTCGAAAGGCGACATCGCCTACACGCTGGTGGATGTGGACAGCAAGGTGCCGAAGAAGGTGATCGAGGCGATCGCGAAAATCGAAGGCGTGCTGGCGGTGCGCTATCTGCCGGTGGAAGGCTGATGGCGGCGGATCCGACGAAACTGGAGCAGGAAGAGCTCGGCCGTTTGCGCCAGGGCATCGATGCGCTCGACGACAAGGTGCTGGGCCTCATCAACGAACGCGCCAAGCTGGCCCATCGCATCGGCGAGATCAAGCACGGCAACATCTACCGGCCGGAACGCGAGGCGCAGGTGCTGCGGCGCCTGGCCGAGGCAAATGTGCTGGGCGGAGGGCCGCTGCCGGAAGGCGCCGTGCGCCAGATCTTCCGCGAGATCATGTCCGCCTGCCTCGCTCTCGAGCAGCCGCTGCGCATCGCCTATCTCGGCCCGGCCGGAACCTTCTCGGAAAGCGCCGCGAAGCAGCATTTCGGCTCGGCACCGGCGCTCACACCCTGCGGTGCAATCGACGACGTCTTCCGTGCCGTCGAGTCGGGCAATGCCGATTACGGCGTGGTGCCGGTGGAAAACTCCACCGAGGGTGCCATCGGCCGCACGCTCGATTTGCTGGTTTCCTCCCCGCTGCAGATCTGTGGCGAGATCAATCTGCGCATTCACCAGAACTTGTTGTCGAAGGCCGAGTCGCTGGCGGGCATCACCAAACTTTATTCGCACGCCCAGTCGCTGGCGCAGTGCCACGAGTGGCTCAACCGCAACCTGGCCACGCTGCAACGCGTGCCGGTCGCGAGCAACGCCGAGGCGGCGCGCATGGCGGCG
Organism: uncultured beta proteobacterium; assembly: GCA_963709555.1. GTDB lineage: Bacteria > Pseudomonadota > Gammaproteobacteria > Burkholderiales > Rhodocyclaceae > Sulfurisoma. Next base: position 813,253 of record CAVPWR010000008.1, read on the forward strand.
GACGATACGGCATCGTGCGCCATCGCCGGCGAGGCGGCGGCCAGGCTTTACGGCCTCAACCTGCTCGCGACCAGTATCGAGGACGACCCCAACAACACCACGCGCTTCCTCGTCCTGGCAACGCACGACGCCGGGCTGTCGGGGCAGGATCGCACCTCCTTCGTCTGCTCCGCGCAGAACAAGCCGGGCGCCGTGCATGACCTGCTGACGCCGCTGAAGGAGCACGGCGTGTCGATGACCAAGTTCGAATCGCGCCCTGCGCGCGGCTTCGGGGGCAGTCGCTGGGAATACGTGTTCTTCATCGACGTCGAGGGCCACCGCTCCGAGCCGCGCGTGGCGGCGGCGCTGGACGACCTGCGTGGCCGCGTCGGTTTCCTGAAAGAGTTGGGTTCCTATCCCCGCTCCAGCCAGTGAGGGTTTCACCATGAGCATCGCCGCCCAGGCACCGGCCTACATCCGCGCCATTTCACCCTACGTTCCCGGCAAGCCGATCACCGAGCTGGCCCGCGAAATGGGTCTTGCGGTCGAGCGCATCGTCAAGCTCGCATCGAACGAAAACCCGCTGGGCATGAGCCCGAAGGCGCGCGCTGCGGTCGAAAAGGCCATCGCGGGAATCGAGCGCTATCCCGACCAGTTCGAGCTGATCGCCGCGCTGGCCGAGCGCCTTGGCGTCGAACAGGGGCAGATCGTGCTCGGCAACGGTTCCAACGACGTGCTCGATCTCGCGGCGCGGGTGTTCCTCGCGCCGGGCCGTTCATCGGTGTTCTCGCAGCACGCCTTCGCCGTCTATCCGCTGGCGACCATGAGCGCCGGCGGCGAGTGCATCGCCGCTCCCGCAAAGCATTACGGCCACGACCTCGACGCCATGCGCGCGTCGATCCGCCCCGACACCCGCGTTGTCTGGATCGCCAACCCCAACAACCCGACCGGCAACTTCCTGCCCTATGCCGAGGTGAAGGCCTTCCTCCAGGCCGTGCCGGCGGATGTCGCGGTGGTCCTCGACGAGGCCTACAACGAATACCTGCCGCCGGCCGAGCGCGTCGATACCGTGGCCTGGCTCAAGGATTTCCCGAACCTGGTCATCACCCGCACCTTCTCCAAGATCTACGGCCTCGCCGGCCTGCGCGTGGGCTATGCCGTTGCATCAAAGGAAGTCGCCGACCTGCTCAACCGCGTGCGCCAGCCCTTCAACGTGAACAACCTTGCCATCGCGGCGGCCCGCGCGGCGCTCGACGACCACCTGTTCATCGCCGAATCCTACGAACTCAACCGCCGCGGCATGGAGCAGATCGTCGCCGGCCTCAAGCGCCTCGGCCTCGAACACATTCCCTCGCACGGCAACTTCGTCACCTTTGCCGTGGCCGATGGCGCAGCGATAAACCAGAAGCTGCTGCGGCAGGGCGTGATCGTCCGGCCCATCGGCGGCTATGGCCTGCCCAAGCACCTGCGCGTGACCATCGGCCGCGAAACCGAGAACGTTCGTTTCCTCGAAGCGCTGGAACAGTCACTCTGATGGCGAGCAAGGTTGTCATCTGCGGTGTCGGGCTGATCGGCGGTTCGTTCGCGCTGGCACTCAAAAAGTCGGCGCTGGCGCTACGGCAGGAGGTTCGCTTCGTCGGCATGGGGCGCACCCGCGCCCCGCTGGAGCAGGCGTTGCGGCTCGGCGTCATCGACGAGATTGAGACGGACTGGGCCGCCGCGCTGGCAGGCGCCGACCTGGTCCTGCTCGGCATGCCGGTCGGCCAGATGCCGGCGGTGATGCGGGCACTGGTGCCGCATCTCGAACCGCAGACCATCGTCACCGACGGCGGCAGCACCAAGTCCGACGTGGTCGCCGCCGCGCGCGCGGCCTTCGGCGCCAGGATCGGCCAGTTCGTCCCCGGCCACCCGATCGCCGGTGCCGAGAAGAGCGGGGTCTCCGCGGCGAAAGCCGACCTTTACCGTGACAAGCGGGTGGTGCTGACGCCGCTGCCCGAAAACGCACCGGGAGACGTGAAGGCTGTCCGCGCGGTTTGGGAACTCTGTGGCGCGAAGGTCTCGCAGCTCGCCCCCGACGAGCACGACCGCGTTTTCGCCGCGGTGAGCCACTTGCCGCACCTGCTGGCCTTCGCCCTGGTGCACGACCTCGCCAGCCGCGACAATGCCGACCAGCTCTTCGGCTTCGCCGCCGGCGGCTTCCGCGACTTCACCCGCATCGCCAGCAGTCATCCCGAGATGTGGCGCGACATCAGTCTCTCCAACCGCACGGCGCTGCTGGCAGAGCTCGATGCCTACATGGCCGAACTGCTGCACGCCCGCGTGCTGCTGGCCTCGGCCGACAGCGCCGGGCTCGAAACCATGTTCGCCACGGCGCGCGCGCGGCGCGACGCCTGGCTTGATTCACTGGCGCCTTCGATAGGCGAATAAAACTATGGAACATATCGACCTTCCCGCGCTGACGCGCGCCACCGGCACGATCCGCCTGCCCGGCTCCAAGAGCATTTCCAACCGCATGCTGCTGCTGGCGGCGCTGGCGGAAGGCGACACGGAGATCCGCGACCTGCTCGATTCCGACGACACGCACGTGATGCTCGAGGCCCTGAAAAAAGTAGGCGTTGGCGTTACGGCGGTTGGTGTCAACGCCTACCGGATCAAGGGCTGCGGCGGCCCTTTCCCGGGCAAGAGCGGCGATCTATTCATGGGCAATGCCGGCACGGCGATCCGGCCGCTGACGGCGGCGCTGGCTCTGTCGGGCGGGCATTACCACGTCAGCGGCGTGCCGCGCATGCACGAGCGGCCGATCGGCGATCTCGTCGACGGCCTGCGCCAGATCGGCGCAGACGTCCGCTATACCGGCAATGAAGGATTCCCGCCACTGGAGATTTTTCCGGCGACCGTGGCGCTGGCGGCGCCGATCCGCGTGCGCGGCGACGTTTCGTCGCAGTTCCTCACCGCGCTGCTGATGGCCTTGCCGCTCACCGGCCAGACCGCAGTGATCGAAATGACGACCGAGCTGATTTCCCGGCCCTACATCGAGATCACGCTCAACCTGATGGCGCGTTTCGGCGTCAAGGTCGAGCGCGAAGGCTGGCAGCGATTCACGATCGCCGGCGGGCAGCGCTACACCAGTCCCGGCACTGTCCATGTCGAGGGCGATGCCTCGGGCGCCTCGTATTTCCTCGCCGCCGGCGCCATCGGCGGCGGGCCGGTGCGGGTCGAGGGCGTCGGGCGTTCCAGCATCCAGGGCGACGTCAAATTCGCCGATGCCCTGGCCGTCATGGGTGCCCGCATCGAGATGGGCGAGAACTGGATCGAGGCCCGTGCGCCCGCCAGCGGCCGGCTGAAGGCCTTCGACCTCGACCTCAACCACATCCCCGATGCCGCGATGACGCTGGCCGTAGCGGCGCTGTTCGCCGACGGTCCGTGCACCCTGCGCAATATCGCCTCGTGGCGCGTCAAGGAAACCGACCGCATCGTGGCCATGGCGACGGAATTGCGCAAGCTCGGCGCGACCGTGGAGGAGGGCACTGACTGGATCACCGTCACGCCGCCGCCTGCACCCAAGGCCAATGTAGCGATCGATACCTACGACGACCACCGCGTGGCGATGTGCTTTTCGCTGGTGGCGCTCGGCGGCGTGCCGCTGCGCATCAACGATCCGAAATGCGTGGCCAAGACCTTCCCCGACTACTTCGAGCGCTTCGGCCGCATCGCCGCGCCGGTGATCGCCATCGACGGTCCCTCGGCGTCGGGCAAGGGTACCGTGGCGCAGCGCGTGGCGGAAACGCTCGGTTTCCATTTTCTCGACAGCGGCGCGCTCTATCGCCTCACCGCGCTGGCGGCCATTCGCGGCGGCGTGGCCCTGGATGACGAATCCGCGGTCGCCGCGGTCGCGGCCGCGCTGCCCGCCGAGTTTCCCGGCGACCGCATCCTGCTGGCGGGCGATGACGTGACCGAGGCCATCCGCGCCGAGGAAATCGGCGTCGGTGCCTCGAAAGTGGCCGCGCTGCCGGCCGTGCGCACGGCGCTGCTCGAGCGCCAGCGCGCCTATCGGCGCCTGCCGGGACTGGTGGCCGACGGGCGCGACATGGGCTCGGTGGTGTTTCCCGAGGCGCCGGTCAAGGTGTTCCTGACGGCCTCGGCCGAAGCACGCGCCGAAAGACGCCATAAGCAGTTGATCGGGAAGGGAATGCCTGCTAACATGCGTCCCCTTTTGCAGGACATTCTGCAGGAACTGCGGGAGCGCGATGCCCGCGACGCCGCGAGAAGCGTCGCTCCGCTCAAGCAGGAAGAGGATGCCGAGCTGGTGGATACCACGCCGCTGGGCATAGCCGAGGCGGTGGCTGCCGTGCTGGACAGTGTCCGGAGGAAGCTGCCGCAATGAAGTAGCGGCGATCATGGCCTGATCGCCGTCGGTGTCGTGACAGTCTCCCGGACTGTCGCGGCAATGTTCAATCAACCCGCCACCTTCGCGTGGCAAATGGAAGTGTCAATGTCTATGTCTGCTACCGCTGCTGCTGCCGTGAATCCCGCCGAATCCTTCGCCGCCCTCTTCGAGGAAAGCCTGACGCTCAAAGAAATGCGCGCCGGCGAAGTCATTACGGCCGAAGTTGTCCGCGTCGACCAGAATTTCGTGGTCGTGAACGCTGGACTCAAATCCGAATCTTTCATCCCGGCCGAAGAATTCAAGAACGACCGCGGTGAAGTCGAAGCCAACCCGGGCGATTTCGTCCTGGTTGCCATCGAAATGCTCGAGGACGGCTACGGCGAGACCCGCCTGTCGCGCGACAAGGCCAAGCGCATCGCTGCCTGGAACGACCTCGACAAGGCGCTGACCGACCAGGCCCTGGTCAAGGGCGTCATCACCGGCAAGGTCAAGGGCGGTCTCACCGTCATGGTCAATGGCATTCGCGCCTTCCTGCCCGGCTCGCTGGTCGACACCCGTCCGGTCAAGGACACCACCCCGTTCGAGGGCAAGGAATTCGAATTCAAGGTCATCAAGCTCGACCGCAAGCGCAACAACGTCGTCGTTTCGCGTCGCGCCGTGCTCGAGGCCAACATGGGCGAAGAGCGCCAGAAGCTGCTGGAGAACCTGCAGGAAGGCACCATCGTCAAGGGCATCGTCAAGAACATCACCGACTACGGTGCGTTCGTGGACCTCGGCGGCATCGATGGCCTGCTGCACATCACCGACCTGGCCTGGCGCCGCGTGCGTCACCCCAGCGAAGTCATCAACGTCGGCGACGAAGTCACCGCCAAGGTGCTCAAGTTCGACCAGGAAAAGAACCGCGTGTCGCTGGGCATGAAACAGCTCGGCGAAGATCCGTGGGTGGGCATCGCCCGCCGTTACCCGTCCGGCACCCGCCTCTTCGGCAAGGTCACCAACCTGACCGATTACGGCTCCTTCGTCGAGATCGAGCAGGGCATCGAAGGCCTGGTGCATGTCTCCGAGATGGACTGGACCAACAAGAACATCCACCCGTCCAAGGTCGTCCAGCTGGGTGACGAGGTCGAGGTCATGATCCTCGAAATCGACGAGGAGCGCCGCCGCATTTCGCTGGGCATGAAGCAGTGCCAGTCGAACCCGTGGGACGACTTCGCCATGAACCACAAGAAGGGCGACAAGGTGAAGGGCGCCATCAAGTCGATCACCGACTTCGGCATCTTCATCGGCCTGCCCGGCGGCATCGACGGCCTGGTGCACCTGTCCGACCTGTCGTGGTCCGCTACCGGCGACGAGGCCAAGCAGAACTTCAAGAAGGGCGACGAGGTCGAGGCCATGGTGCTGTCGATCGATGTCGAGAAGGAGCGCATTTCCCTGGGCATCAAGCAGATGGATGGCGACCCCTTCACCAGCTTCATCGCCACCCACGACAAGAACAGCCTCGTCACCGGCACGGTGAAGAGCGTCGATCAGCGCGGTGCGGTGATCGAACTGGGCAGCGATGTCGAGGGCTACCTGCGCGTCTCCGAGTTCGCCCGCGAGCGCATCGAGGATCTGTCGCAGCACCTGAAGGAAGGCGAAACGGTCGAGACCCTGATCATCAACGTCGATCGCAAGACCCGTTCGATCAGCCTGTCGATCAAGGCCAAGGATCAGGTCGAGCAGAACGAGGCGATGCAGAAGCTGGCTGCGGATAGCAGTTCCGCCAGCAGCGGCACGACCAACCTCGGCGCCCTGCTCAAGGCCAAGCTGAATCAGCAGTAAGGCGAACGGCAACCGACGCCCCAAGCTGTTCATCGATCTTTTGTGATGACCAAGTCCGAGCTGATTGCCAAGCTGGCGGAGCGTTTTCCCCAGCTCGTGGCAAAGGATGCCGATTTCGCCGTCAAGGTGATACTCGATGCGATGACCGCGGCGCTTGCCCGCGGCGATCGCATCGAGATCCGCGGCTTCGGCAGCTTTTCCCTCAACCACCGGCCGCCTCGCGTCGGGCGCAACCCGAAATCCGGCGAGCGGGTCGAGGTACCGGCCAAGTATGTGCCGCACTTCAAGGCCGGCAAGGAACTGCGCGAGCGGGTCGATCAGCAGGAATAACGTGGTGCAGAAACGCATGATCGGGCGGGCGGTGTCTCTTGCGGGTGCCGCCCGCCTTTTTCTTGGGCATGGCGTAGGAGAGACTGCTTGATCAAGATTCTGGTCTGGCTGCTGCGCGCGGTCATCTTCATCATGCTGTTCGGCCTGGCCATCAAGAACAGTGGCCCGGTCGAACTGCGCTTCTTCCTCAATCAGGCCTGGCAGGCGCCGCTTTCGCTGGTGCTGCTTGCCGCCTTCACGGCCGGGGTCGTCATCGGTCTGGGGGCGGGACTCGGCGCCTGGACGCGGCAGCGCCGCGAACTGTCGCGACTGCGCGCGCAACTCGAGGCCGGCCCGAAGGACAGCGCATGAACAGCCCCCCACGCCCGCAAACTTTGCTCGCTGCCCCCACAGGGGGCGCATGGCTCTTTGGGACGGCCCGGCGGAGCCATGATGGAAATCGAACTCTGGTGGCTGCTGGTCTTGCCGTTTTTCTTCGGCCTGGGCTGGGTGGCGGCGCGCATCGACATCAGGCATGTCATCCGCGAGTCGCAGGCGCTGCCGCGCTCCTATTTCAAGGGCCTCAACTTCCTTCTCAACGAGCAACCGGACAAGGCCATCGAGGCCTTCATCGAGGCGGCACGGGTGGATCCGGAAACCATCGAGCTGCACTTTGCGCTGGGCAGCCTGTTCCGCCGCCGCGGCGAAACCGACCGTGCCATCCGCGTGCATCAGAATCTGGTCGAGCGTGATGGCACGCAAACTCAGCTGAGCGACAAGCAGCGCCTGCATGCATTGTCCGAGCTCGGCCAGGACTACCTAAAGGCCGGGCTGCTCGATCGCGCCGAGGAGATTTTCCTCAAGCTGCGCGGCACGACGCGCGACGAGGAGGCACTGCGTGCGCTGATCGAAATCTACCAGCAGGAAAAGGAATGGGCCAAGGCCATCGCCATGGCCGATGCCCTGCCGGACCATGCCGATCATCTGTGGCAGAAGGAGATCGCCCAGTTTCATTGCGAACTGGCGTCGAGCGAATTGCTGCACGGACACGCGGCCGAGGCGAGCCGCCAGCTTGGCGAGGCACTCAAGGTCAACCGCAAATGCGTACGCGCCACGCTGCTCGAAGGTGAGACTGCCGTCGCCAACGGCGACCTCGTGGCGGCCATCGCGGCATGGAAGCGCATCGAGCAGCAAAGCCCGGTCTATTTGTCCCTGGCCGCCGACAAGTTGATGGAGGCGCATCGCCAGGCCGGTCATGCCGAGCAGGGACTGCAGCTGCTGCGCGGCTACCTCGAGCGCCATCCGTCGCTGGACTTGCTCGACACCGCCTTCCGCGCCGAGCTCGAGCAGGGCGGGCCGGAGACGGCCTACCAGCTGGTGCGGACAGAGCTTGAGCGCAACCCGACGCTGCTCGGCCTCGACAAGATGCTCGAGGCCCAGGTGCTGGTGGCGCCGCCGGAGCGGCGCGCCGAGCTCGAGTTGGTGAAGAACCTGATCCACAATCACACCCGCCGCGTGGCGCGCTACCGCTGCGACCATTGCGGCTTCAAGGCGCGCCAGTTCCACTGGCGCTGCCCGGCTTGCGGCAAGTGGGAAACCTACCCGCCCAAGCGCACCGAAGAATTTGACTTGACGCCTTGAGGGAACACAAAAAATGAAAATCACCGTCATCGGCACCGGCTACGTCGGCCTGGTTTCCGGCACCTGTCTCGCGGACGTCGGCAACGACGTGCTCTGTCTCGACGTCGACGCCAACAAGATCCGCATCCTCAACGAAGGCGGCATCCCCATCTACGAGCCCGGCCTCGAAGCCATGGTGAAGAAGAACGCCGCTGCCGGCCGGCTGCGCTTCACCACCAACGTCGAAGAAGCCGTCGCCCACGGCACCATCCAGTTCATCGCCGTCGGCACTCCGCCCGACGAGGACGGCTCGGCCGACCTCCAGTATGTCGTCGCCGCCGCCCGCAGCATCGGCAAGCACATGAATGGCTACAAGGTCGTCGTCGACAAATCCACCGTCCCCGTCGGCACCGCCGACAAGGTCCGTGCCGCCATCGCCGACGAACTCAAGGCGCGAGGCGTCAACACGGAGTACAGCGTCGTCTCCAACCCCGAATTCCTCAAGGAAGGTGCGGCCGTCGAGGACTTCATGAAGCCCGACCGCATCGTCGTCGGTGCCGAGGATGCCCGCGCCGCCGACCTGATGCGCCAGCTCTACGCCCCGTTCCAGCGCAACCACGAACGGCTGATCATCATGGACGTGCGCAGTGCCGAGCTCACCAAGTACGCCGCCAACGCCATGCTCGCCACCCGCATCAGCTTCATGAACGAAATGGCCAACCTCGCCGAGAAGCTCGGCGCCGACATCGAACTCGTGCGCCAGGGCATCGGCTCCGACCCGCGCATCGGCTACCACTTTCTTTACCCCGGCTGCGGCTACGGCGGCTCCTGCTTTCCCAAGGATGTCCAGGCCCTGGTGCGCACCGCGCGCGAGGCCGGGCAGGGCCTCAAGGTGCTGCAGTCGGTCGAGGATGCCAACGAGGAACAGAAATTCGTGCTCGCCAACAAGATCGTCAAGCGCCTCGGCGAAGACCTCAGCGGCAAGACCATCGCCCTCTGGGGCCTGGCCTTCAAGCCCAACACCGACGACATGCGCGAGGCGCCCAGCCGGGTGCTGATCGAAGAGCTTTTCAAACGCGGGGCCAGGGTTCGTGCCTACGATCCGGTTTCCACCCATGAGGCCCAGCGCATCTATGGCGACGAACCGCGCCTGGCCTATGCCAAGACCCCGATGGATGCGCTCGAAGGCGCCGACGTGCTGGCCATCGTTACCGAGTGGAAGGAGTTCCGCGCGCCCGACTTCGAGGCGATCAAGGGCAAGCTGAAGACGCCGGCGATCTTCGATGGCCGCAACCTCTACGATCCGGCTCATCCGCGTGCGGCCGGCCTCGAATATTTCTCCATTGGTCGCAAATGAGCGAACTGCAGATTCCGGACACGAGCGTCGCCCGCGTCCTCATCGTCGGCGACGTGATGCTGGACCGCTACTGGTTCGGCGAGGTCTCGCGCATTTCGCCCGAGGCGCCGGTGCCGGTAGTCAAGGTCGAACGTACCGAGGAGCGTCCCGGCGGCGCCGCCAACGTCGCGCGCAACTGCGCGGCGCTGGGCGCGCGCACCGGCCTGCTTTCCGTGGTCGGTGCCGACGAGGCGGGACAGTCGCTGGCGCGGCTGCTGGCCGCCTCCAACATCGACGCCAGCCTGCACGAGGATGCCCAGCTCAATACCACCGTCAAGCTGCGCGTGCTCGGCCGCCAGCAGCAGCTGCTGCGCATCGACTTCGAGAATTCGCCGGCGCACGAAGTGCTGAAGGCCAAGCTCGCCGAGTTCGAGGAACGGCTGGCCGCTTGCGACGTGGTGATCCTGTCCGACTACGGCAAGGGCGGCCTCACGCATATCGCCGAGATGATCCGCCTCGCCCGTGCCGCCAGCAAGCCCGTGCTGGTCGACCCCAAGGGCGAGGACTACGCCCGCTATGCCGGCGCCACCGTGCTCACGCCCAACCGTTCGGAGTTGCGCCAGGTCGTCGGCCGCTGGAAGGACGACGCTGACCTTGCTTCGCGCGTCGAGCGCCTGCGCGAGGACCTCGGCTTCGACGCCCTGTTGCTGACGCGTTCGGAGGAGGGCATGACGCTGTTTTCCGCCGCCGGCGCGCTGCATGAACCGGCGCTGGCACGCGAGGTCTATGATGTCAGCGGCGCCGGCGATACCGTCATCGCCACGCTGGCCGTGATGCTGGCCAGCGGCCAGAGCCTGGCGGCAGCGATGAAGCTGGCCAACCGCGCCGCCGGCATCGTCGTCGGCAAGCTCGGCACCGCCACCTGCTCGCTGCAGGAACTTCAAACGAACTGAGAAGATACGAAAGACCGTCATGTCCAGTTACACCATCGTCACCGGCGCCTGCGGCTTCATCGGCGCCAATCTCGTCAAGGCCCTCAACGCCCGCGGCGTCGACAACATCATCGCCGTCGACAACCTCAAGAAGGCCGACAAGTTCAAGAACCTCACCGATTGCGAGATCGCCGACTATCTCGACAAGGAGGAGTTCCTGGCTCAGGTCGAGGATGGTTATTTCGACGGCGCGGTCGATGCGATCTTCCACGAGGGCGCCTGCTCCGACACCATGGAGACCGACGGTCGCTACATGATGGAGAACAACTTCCGCTACTCCAGTACGCTGCTCGACTTCTGCCTCGACCAGGACGTGCCCTACCTCTACGCCTCATCGGCATCGGTCTATGGCGGCGGCAGCGTGTTCCAGGAATCGCGCGAGCACGAGGGGCCGCTCAACGTCTATGGCTACTCGAAGTTCCTGTTCGACCAGGTGGTGCGCCGCCGTCTCGCCAGCGCCGACTTTTCGTCGCAGGTGGTCGGCTTCCGCTACTTCAACGTCTATGGCCCGCGCGAGCAGCACAAGGGGCGCATGGCCTCGGTCGCCTTCCACCATTTCAACCAGTACCGCGAGTCCGGCAAGGTCAAGCTGTTCGAAGGCTGCGACGGCTACGCCAACGGCACCCAAAGCCGCGACTTCGTCTTTATCGACGACGTGGTCAAGGTCAACCTGTACTTCCTCGATCATCCCGAGAAGTCCGGCATCTTCAACCTCGGCACCGGCCGCGCCCAGCCCTTCAACGACATCGCCACCTCGACGGTGAATGCCTGCCGCGCGCTCGAAGGCAAGCCGGCTCCCTGGTGCTGGCGGAAATGGTCGCGCAGGGCATCGTCGAATACATCCCGTTTCCCGATGCGTTGCGCGGCAAATACCAGAGCTACACTCGTGCCGACATCTCGGTGCTTGCGCGCCGCCGGCTACACGGACGAATTTGCCACGGTGGAGCAGGGCGTCGCCGAAGTACGTCCAGCACCTGGCCGCGGTCAAGTAAACAAACCGTCATGTGATGTAGGTGGCAGCGCCCGCCGGCCGCGACAGGCCGGGCCGCCGCCTCATGCGCTCCCGCCCTGCGGGTTCCCTTGCGCCGGCGTTCTCGCCGGCCGGCCGCTAAACTCGCCTTCGGCTCAAACAACGCGGCCGGACACCCCCGGCGAGCCCGCCGTCGCCGCGGCGGTCGCGAAATCGGCGGCATCCCGGCCTGTCGCGGCCGGCTGGATCCGCTGTTGCCTGACGAGATGTCGAGGGCAAGGTCAGCTACGCAGCGGGAACCGACGTTCAGACATCATGACGTGAGAATATCGTCTGGGCGACACCATCACAGTGCAAGACGTTTTGAATGGCCGCTCCAGTTCGGATTACTGACGCTCGACCCTCGAGAGCCTCGTCCACTACTCAATCAGATTGCTTCATTACGTTAAGTTACGGTACTCCCGCTTCGGTGGGACACCAAACCATCCTTGGAACGGTCTCTTGGCCATATAGGAAATGGCGCTGGTTACCAGACGCATACGACGTTTGAGGTTGGGTGCTGGTTGCGACTCACCGAATGGGCTAGGCGAAAAGTAGGACGCGCTGACTTCACCGATTCCCTCACATTGCTCCTTGATGCGTGTGCCGCCGTGAGGCACCCCATCCAGAACCTGCTCAAAATCTTCGCCTAACAGCACATATTCATCCAGTGGCACACTGTTTTTTAGTAGCCGATGGGCAATGATCACCGAAGTACCTGATATTTCCTCGAATTGTCGAACTTTCCTGACTACCACGTTCCCAAAATTTACGACCACCTTGATGTTCAAGTGCACGACTTCAGTGCAGGCGCCACAATTGCATAAGGCATCCACACCGATTTCTTTCTTGCGCGTGCTGAAGGCGTGGAAGAATCCATTCACTTGACGCAGGGCACTTTCAGCCACGGCCTGCGGGTTTGCGTCCGCCAAGGCGTAGAACAGGACGGCATCACCCTCTAGCTTATTCAGGGTGAGAGGGTGTTCGGTGTGATCGATGATGCTATCCAACAACTCGGTGATGATGCTCTCTGCGTGCACCAACGCCATCCCGTGCAGTTTCATGAAGCGCGTGTACCCACTTATATCTGCCAGCACGATTACGGCATTCTGCATTTGCATTGCCATTACCCCCCGTTGCTGAAATCCCTGCGTTAAGAGTAGAACATAGCTAACGCTCCGCGAGTTTCCAAGGTTACTCCTCATTCTGCTGCAGCACTCCGCGACTACAAAGCCGCCGTTGGGTATTTTGGGCGACTGCTTAGAGGGCGTTACCCCGTCAGGCTCTTCTCGGCCAGCACATGCCGTTGTGTTTGCGGAAGGCTGTGTCCGCATCATACTGACAACGGCCAACCAAGTATCGCAAGTGTTGCCGTTCTGCGATCTAATCAGGCCAACGGGCGGTTTACATTCGTAAGCTGCCGCTCGCCTTAGCGAGGTCATAGCTTGCATCTGCCATAGACCTGCTAGCCATCCCCTCGTAGCCCAACTGCCGCTTCCAGTCTGAAGCACGCATTCGCTGTTTGTAGCCCCCCGCCTCTTACTGGCCGGTTGCCGCTTCATCCCAACTGAAAAGTCGGCGCTGGCGGGACGGTGAGGTTCCAGGTTACGGAGCAGGCTCTGGCCACGGTGGTCGCCGATCTTGCGACCGCCGCGGCGACGGGGTGCTCGCCGGGGGTGTCCGGCCGCGTTGTCTGAGCGGTGCAGCCGCGAGTTTAGCGGCCGGCCGGCGGGCGCGCTGGCGCAAGGGGACCCGCAGGGCGGGGGCACGTGAGGCGGCGACCGTGGCTTGGGGCTGCTGCGCGCTCGGACTGCGGGCATCCAGTATCATTGTCGCCATGAGCTACCGTACCCTCGAAGACTTCGTCGGCAACACGCCATTGGTGCGTCTCAAGCGCATCCCGGGTGCGGAGAACGAGCGCCGCAACAACGTCATCCTGGTCAAGCTCGAAGGTAACAATCCGGCAGGCTCGGTCAAGGACCGCCCGGCGCTGTCGATGATCCGGCGTGCCGAGGCGCGTGGCGACATCAAGCCCGGCGACACCCTGATCGAGGCCACCTCCGGCAACACCGGCATCGCGCTGGCGATGGCGGCGGCCATGGGCGGCTACCGCATGATCCTGGTGATGCCGGAGAACCAGAGCCTGGAGCGGCGCCAGACCATGAAGGCCTTCGGCGCCGAACTGATCCTGACGCCCAGGGCGGCGAGCATGGAAGGCGCGCGCGATGTCGCCGAGCGGCTGGTGCGGGAGGGCAAGGGCATCATGCTCGACCAGTTCGCCAACGCCGACAATCCGCAATCGCACTACGACGGCACCGGACCGGAGATCTGGCGCGATACCGGCGGGCGCATCACCCACTTCATTTCCAGCATGGGCACGACCGGCACCATCATGGGCTGCTCGCGCTACTTCAAGGAGGTCAATCCGGCGATCCGGATCATCGGCTGCCAGCCGGAAGAGGGCTCGCAGATTCCGGGCATCCGCAAGTGGCCGACCGAATACCTGCCGAAGATCTGCGATTTCTCTCGGGTCGACCGCCTCGAATCCGTCGGGCAGAAGGATGCCGAGGAAATGACGCGCCGCCTCGCCGCCGAGGAGGGCATCTTTGCCGGTATCTCCTCGGGTGGCGCGCTCTGCGTGGCGCTGCGCATCGCCGGTGAGGTCGAGAACGCGGTGATCGTCAGCATCGTCTGCGATCGCGGCGACCGCTACCTGAGCACGGGCGTCTTCCCGGGCTAACGTTAAACATGCCGCGCCTGCCCATGGCCCTTGCCGCCTGGAACACGCCCGACTTCGAGGGCGTGCTCAAGCGGGAGATCGAGGAAACCGGAGCCGGCTGGCTGCCCCTGCAGCAGGGCCTGTCCTCGAGCAGCCATGCCCTGGACGACAACCTCAGCGCGATGATCATCGGCGTGAGCGACGAGCCCGGCTGCATCCGCGCCAGGGTGGGCATCTTCTACTCTGGCATCATCGCCGGCTGCAGTTGCGCCGACGACCCCACGCCGGTCGAAGCGCAAGCCGAGTACTGCGAAGTCCAGTTGGTCATCGACAAGGCCACGGCGCAAACGGCGGTCACGGCCCTGGCCGATCCGCCATGACGCTCGACAGCATTCCTGCATTCCGACCCCTGACCGGCGTCTACGAGCCCTCGGCCATCCAGCAGTTGCCGGACGGGCGTTTCCTCGTCCTCGAGGACGAAAAGCAGCATCCGTTCAGCTTGGTGACGATCGGCCTCGACGGCGGTGTCGGAAGCGCTGCGTTGACTCCAGAGATGCAGGAAGCTGCCGACGCCTTCTGGAAACTCGATGACCTGGAAGGGGTTGCCTTGGCGAGTTCAGGGCAGATCTACGCCACCACCTCGCATTCACGCGACGGCGACGGCGATGAGAAGAAATCGCGCGACAAGCTGGTCCGCTTCCGTATCGAGGGCAACCGGGTGGTAGAGCCGGCACTGGCCAGGGGGTTGAAGCCCGCCTTGGCGGCGGCGCATCCGGTTCTGGCAGCGGCCGCCGAGATCCAAGACGTCAAGGCCGACGGCGGCCTCAACATCGAGGCGCTGGAAATCAGCCCAGACCAGCAGCGGCTGCTGATCGGCTTTCGCAGTCCGCTGCTCGACGGGCGGGCCATCATCGCCAGCGTCGACAACCCGGCCGCGATCTTCGATTCCGGCGAGCCGCCGCGGATCTCGGCCTTTCTGGAAACGCTCGACCTCGGTGGCGATGGCATTCGCGGCATGTCCTACATTCCTGCCCTCGGCGGTTACCTCGTGATCAGCGGTCCCGTCGCCCGCCAGCAGATTCAGTTCCGGCTCTGGTTCTGGGGCGGGGGGCGCGGCGAAGCGGCGCGCCGCGTTACCGTTCCGGGCCTGGAAGGCCTGGAGCACGCCGAAGGCATCAGCCCCGCCGTGATGGACGGCCAGCAACGCATCGTTATCGTCAGCGATGACGGCAGCAGGGAAGACGGGCGCTTTTCCCGCTTTCTGGTTCTTTCCCCCGGACAGCTGCTGATCGCGCCCCGGGATGGCGGCAGCGCATCCCCAGCCAGTGTTTGATCCGTCGAAGGTCTACAGGAAATAAGAGAATCCACAATGAGCAACTTACTGAAGTTCGGCATCCCCAAGGGAAGCCTGGAGGAGGCCACCGTCGATCTGTTCCGCAAGGCGGGCTGGCGGATCACCACCGCGTCGCGCAGCTACTTTCCGAGCGTGGACGACGAAGAAATGAAATGCAGCCTGATCCGTCCGCAGGAGATGGGCCGCTATGTCGAACGCGGCACCATCGATGTCGGCATCGCCGGCAGGGACTGGGTCCGGGAAAACGATTCCGACGTCGTCGAAGTCTGCGACATGGTCTACTCCAAGGTTTCGCGCGGCTCGGTACGCTGGGTGCTGGTGGTCAACGGCGATTCCAAGGTGAGCTCGCCGGAGGATCTGCGCGGCGGGACGATTTCGACGGAACTGGTGGGATTCACCAAGCGCTATTTCGCCGAGCGCAATATTCCGGTGACGGTTGAGTTCTCATGGGGGGCCACCGAAGCCAAGGTGGTCGAGGGGCTGTGCGACGCCATCGTCGAGGTGACCGAGACGGGCTCCACCATCCGTGCCAATGGCCTGCGCATCGTCTGCGACCTGATGGAGTCGGTGCCGGTGATGATCGCCAACAAGACGGCATGGGAAGACCCCTGGAAGCGGGTCAAGATCCAGCAGATCGCCACGCTGCTGCAATCGACGCTGCGAGCGGAAGGCATGGTGGGCCTCAAGATGAATGCACCGGGGGAGCGCGTTGCCGCCATCACCGGCATCCTGCCCAGCCTCAATAACCCGACGGTTGCCCATCTGCACAACTCCGACTGGGTTTCGATCGAGACCATCCTTCCGGAAAAGGCGGTTCGTCGCATCGTTCCGGAACTGATGAAGCTCGGTGCCGAGGGAATTGTCGAGTACCCGTTGAACAAGATCATCTAGCAGTAGCGGATGTGGCTTTGACTGCGCAGCGAGATGCGGCGCAGCGACCGCTTCAGGCTGCGTGCAGTGCGACGGGGATGCGCCTCGCGCCGAACGGTTTGCCGAAGTGGCCGAAGCGGCCGGCGATGGCAGTGCCGCAGTGCTTGCAGTGCCCCGTGTCGTCGAGCGAGTAGCTGAGGATCTCGTACCAGTCGCGCTCGATCACCGCCTTCCTGCAGCCGGGGCAGTAGGTGGCGTCGCCGCTGCGGTCGTGGACGTTGCCCGTGAATACGTAGCGCAGGCCGGCATCCATGGCGATCTGGCGGGCGCGGGTCAGCGTCGCCGGCGCTGTCGCCGGGGCGTCGAGCAGCTTGTAGTCCGGGTGGAAGGCGGAGAAGTGCAACGGCACGTCGGGGCCGAGTTCCTTCGCGCACCAGGCGGAGAGCCGTTTGAGTTCGTCGTCGGAGTCGTTGTGGCCGGGGATCAGCAGGGTGGTGATCTCGAGCCAGCACTGGGTCTCGTGCCAGACGTAGGCGAGGGTGTCGAGCACCGGCTGCAGGTGGCCGCCGCAGAGTTTGACGTAGAAGTCGTCGGTGAAGGCCTTGAGGTCGATGTTGGCGGCGTCCATCTTGGCGTAGAACTCGCGTGCCGCCGCTGCATGGATGTAGCCGGCGGTCACCGCAACGGTCTTGATGCCCAGTGCGTGGCAGGCGTCGGCCGTGTCCATGGCGTACTCGGCGAAGATCACCGGGTCGTTGTAGGTGAAGGCGACGCTCTGCGAGCCGTAGCGCTGGGCGGCGCGGGCGATGGCCTCGGGGCTGGCTTCGTCCTGCAGCGTGTCCATCTCGCGCGACTTGGAGATGTCCCAGTTCTGGCAGAACTTGCAGGCGAGGTTGCAGCCCGCTGTGCCGAAGGAGAGGACGCTGGAGCCCGGGTAGAAATGGTTGAGCGGCTTCTTCTCGATCGGGTCGATGCAGAAGCCGGAGCTGCGGCCGTAGGTGGTGAGGATCATCTTGCCGTCGTGCATGGCGCGGACGAAGCAGGCGCCGCGCTGACCTTCGTGCAGCTTGCAATCGCGCGGGCAGAGGTCGCACTGGATTCGGCCATCCTCCAGCGTGTGCCACCACTTGGCGGGTGTTCCCGTCAGGACTTCTCCGGCTCTTTCCATTTTTGCACCTCGTAGCGGGATAGTTTCACATCAGGCGACCAGAAATCGGAGGGCAGGCCGGCCTTCTGCTTCAAGTGCGCCATGAACAGGCGGGGTGCCGGCAGGGTCTCCCACACCTGCGGCAGGAAGGTGCCGCGATGCATGCCGTATTCGAGGATCATGCCGTCGATGCCGGGGCGCATCTGCGCGATGGCATCCTCCTCGCTGGAGAAGTTCATCGGCGTGGCCGGCGTCAGCAGCGAAACCTCGACGCGCGTCCGTTCCAGTTCGCCCGCGGCAAGGGGCATGAAGCGCGGATCGCGGAAGGCGGCGGCGACGGCATTTGCGCGCACGTCCTCGTCGAGCGGCCGCCAGGCCTCGAGCGAGCCGATGCAGCCGCGCAACTCTCCGTGCTGGGTCAGGGTGACGAAGGTCGCCCCCGGCGCGTGCAGCGCCGGATGGTCGGGTTCGCGTTGCAGCGGCTCGCCGAGGTCGTTCGCAATCGCGTTGCGGGCGCGGATAAGCAGCGCGGTGCCGAGAGCGTCAATGGACATGGCCGCTTTCCTCAAAGGCGAATGAGGCATAGCCGACGACGCGCGATTTGTCGCCGGCGGTGTCGCCGGAATTGCGCAGGTCGAGCAGGGTCGGCATCAGCCCTCGCCGCCGTGCCACTTCGATCATGCCGTTGATCGGCAGCGCGCCGCAGGCCTGCTCGAACTCGGTGAGCGGGGCCAACTGCAGGATGCTGGCGGTCGTCGCCTGGTCCTTCTGTCGTGCCGTGGCATAGGGCAGATAGTGGGACAGGTCGGAGCTGATCACGATCAGTGTCTCCGGTCCGCCCCAGAGCAGGTCGATGACTTCGGCGACCTCGTGGCCGCTGGTATGGCCGACGACGAAGGGGACGAGGCGGAAGTCGTCGAGTATCCCCTGCAGGAAGGGCAGCTGCACTTCGAGCGAATGCTCCATGGCATGGGCGGCGGCGCTGACGCTGACTTGCGGCAGGTTCTGCGCGGCCTGCATGGCCGCCAGATCCAGCTGGATGACGCCGAGTGGGGTGGCGAAAGCGTCGGCGGCCGGCAGGGCCAAGCCGTCCACGGCGACGCGATGGGCCGGGCCGAACAACACGACGCGGCGGATGACCTTGGCCAGCGGCGCCAGCAGCGCGTAGGCGCTGGCCGCGATCGGCCCGGAGTAGATGTGGCCGGCATGGGGCACGATCAGCGCCTTGGGCGTGATGTGCTTTGCTGCCGGCGGGTGAGCTTCGGCGAGCATGATGGCGATTTCGCCGGCGAGAGCCTGTGCTTCGCCGGTATAGAACATGCCGGCAACGGCGGGCGGACGAATGTGCTGTTGCATGGCCATCTCCTTATAAAAAGGCGAGCAAACCAGCGCCACGGCCGATCATCAACCCGATCGCCAAGCTGGCGGCGAAAGCCTGCAATTGCTCAGGTCTGGTTGGTTCCAAGGGAGTCATAATGAATCAACACCCCTCACTTGCTGGCCTCGATTCATTGTAGTCCTTACAATTGCCGCATGTCCTACTTTTCACTGGTTCCGGCCGCCGGCTCGGGTGCCCGCATGGGCGGCGGAATGCCCAAGCAATATCTGCCGCTGGCGGGCCGCCCGCTGATCTTCCACGCTCTGGCGGCACTGGCGGCGGTTGCCGCCATCGAGAAGGTTTTCGTCGTGCTCGCGCCCGACGATGCGGAGTGGGCACGCCACGACTGGAGCGAACTCGGCGACAAGCTCATCGTCCTGAGGTGCGGCGGCGACACCCGTGCCTTGTCCGTCACCCAGGGCCTGCGCGCCATGCGGAAGGAAGTCGGCCCGGAGGACTGGGTGCTGGTGCATGATGCGGCGCGCGCCTGCCTGACCGTGGATCATGTCGAGGTACTGATCGGCGAGGCGGGCATCGATCCGGTCGGCGGCATCCTCGCCGTGCCACTGGCCGATACCCTGAAGCAGGCGGGCGAGGCTGCCGACGGCACGGCGCGCATTGTCGCCACCGTGCCGCGCGAGGGGCTGTGGCAGGCGCAGACGCCGCAGATGTTCCGCCACGGCATGCTGCTCGACGCGCTGGAATTCGCCCCGGCGGTGACGGACGAGGCCAGCGCCATCGAGGCGCTCGGACTCAGGCCGCGGCTGGTGGCCGCCGATGCCACCAACTTCAAGGTCACCTACCCAATCGACCTGCAACTCGCCGAACTGATTCTGCAATCGAGGAGAGCACCGTGAGCACCCCCGAATTCCGCATTGGACAGGGCTACGACGTGCATGCGCTGGTGCCGGGTCGCCGTTGCATCATCGGCGGCGTCGATATTCCCCACGACCGGGGCCTGCTTGGCCATTCCGACGCCGATGTGCTGCTCCATGCGATCACCGACGCGCTGCTCGGCGCCGCCGGCCTGGGCGACATCGGCCGCATGTTTCCCGACAGCGACCCGCAATGGGCCGGCGCCGACAGCCGGGTGCTGCTGCGCGGTGCGGTGGCGAACGTCGGTGCTGCCGGTTGGCGCGTGGCCAACGTCGATGCCACGGTGATCTGCGAGACGCCGAAAATTTCACCGCACGTGGCGGCGATGTGCGCCAACATCGCCGCCGATCTCGGCGTGGCCGCTACCGCCATCAACATCAAGGGCAAGACCACCGAAAAGCTCGGGTTCACCGGGCGCGGCGAGGGCATCGCCGCCCAGGCCGTGGCGTTGCTGGTACGCGATGGCCGCTGAGGCCACGCGCCGGATCTTTTTCGCACTCTGGCCGGAAGCGGCCGTCGCGCGGCAGCTGCACGCGCTTGGCGGCGCCGCCCACGCGGTCTGCGGCGGTCGCCGCATGCGGCTCGACACCCTGCACATGACGCTGGCCTTCCTCGGCGACATCGATGCGGCGCAGTTCGACGCCGCCTGTGCGGCAGCGGACGAGATTGCCGTAAAAGGCATGGAGACAGAAGCCGCCACAAAAGTCGGCGCTGGCGACACGCCTATGCTGATCGACCGTCTCGCCCACTGGAAGCACAATCACATCGTCTGGGCCGGCTGCGACGAGGCGCCGGCAGCGGTGGCCACATTGGCCGACACGCTGGCCGCTGCGCTGCGCCAACGCGGCTTCCAGCTCGACAGCCGCCCCTTTGCCGCCCATGTCACGCTGCTGCGCAACGCACGCTGCGGTGGCGAGTTGCCGCCGATGGCGGCTTTCGAATGGCCTGTGCGTGATTTCGTCCTGGTGCAGTCGCACCTCGATCCGGCGGGGGCGCAGTACGAGATTGTCCGGCGATGGGCCGCCCCGAGCCGACAGGAGCCCCCTCAGGGGGCAGCGAGCGATTTGTGCGAGCGTGGGGGAGACTGATGGCGGCACTGGCCGCTGCCAGACCCATCGGCTAGAATCATTCCGTCCTGAAACCGGAGAGCTCCCGTGGTTCTTGGCCTGTTCCGTCCCAAACCCGTCTCGCCCCGTCTCGAACGGCTGCATTCGCTCTTCCTCTTCGTGAACCTGACGCCGACGGAACTGGCCATCGTCGATGCCCTGCTGCACGAGCGCGACTATCTCGCCGACGAGGTGATATTCGACGAGGGCGAGGAAGGCCAGGCCATCTACATCGTGCTCGAGGGCAAGGTGTCGATCCGGCGCGACATCGACGGCAAGCCGATGATGCTGGCGGAGATGGAGCCCGGCGCGGTCTTCGGCGACGTCGCCCTGCTCAACAACGCCCCGCGCCTGGCGCAGGCCCGGGCGGCGGGTCCCTGCAGGCTGGCGGTGTTCTTCCGCGAGGACTTCATGAGCCTGCTCGACACCCACGCCCGCATCGCCTCCAAGATTTCCCTGCAGATCGCCCGCACCCTCGCCAACCGCCTGCGCGACGTGCGCATCGCGCCGCAGACGTCCCAGCACCTGTGAACGCGAACCATGCCAACGGCCCGGGCCCGGTGGTATGGGCCGGCATCATCGCCGCCACCTGCCTGCTGCTGTTCGCCCTGCAGAAGATGCTCTGGCTGGTGGTGCCTTTCCTGCTGGCGCTGATCCTCTACTACATGCTGCGGCCGCTGGTGCAGGGCCTGGTCTTTCGCGGCATGGGCCGCGACGGCGCGTCCAGTGCGGTGATGCTGGGTTTCCTCGCCCTGACCGGGGCCGCCTTCGCGCTGATGCTGCCGCGGCTGGCGGCGCAGCTCGCCGACGGCGAGTCCTTGATGGAACGCTACATGAAGGGGGGCTCAACCTGCTCGAGCGTTCGCTGCGGATGCTCGAAGCCAAGTGGGCCCTGCTCGCCAATGCGCAGATCGCCGACACCATGGTCCACCGCCTCAACAACATGGGCGGCCATTTCACCGAGCACATCGAGCCGCTGGCCATGGGGATCGCGGCGTGGATGCCGTCGTTGCTGCTCGCGCCCTTCCTCGCCTTCTTCTTCCTGCGCGACGGCGGGCGCTTCAAGCGTTTCCTCGGCAGCGCCGTGCCCAACGCCTTCTTCGAGCGCACGCTTTACCTGCTGCATGACGTCGACCGCACGGCGCGCGCCTACTTCCAGGGGCTGATCGAACTGACCATCCTCGATACCTTCACCCTGGCAGCGGGACTGTGGCTGATGGGGGTGCCGGGGGCAATGGCGCTGGGTTTCATCTGCGCGGTGCTGGCGTG
Organism: uncultured beta proteobacterium; assembly: GCA_963709555.1. Classification (GTDB taxonomy): domain Bacteria; phylum Pseudomonadota; class Gammaproteobacteria; order Burkholderiales; family Rhodocyclaceae; genus Sulfurisoma. Next base: position 835,425 of record CAVPWR010000008.1, read on the forward strand.
GATTCCCTACGTCGGCTCGATCCTCGGCGGCCTGCTGGTCGTGCTGGTCGCGGCGACCGATTTTCCCGACACGCCGGCGATGGCCTACTGGGCGATCACGCTGTTCATTTTCGTGCGCCTGCTCGATGACTTCTTCTACATGCCGCTGACCATCGGCAAGAGCCTGCACATGCATCCGCTGGTGACGGTGATCATGATTTTCGTCGGCGGCGCCGTGGCCGGCGTACCCGGGCTGATGCTGGTGCTGCCGGTGCTGGGCGTGGTCATGGTGATCGGCGCGACCATCGGCCAGATCGTCACCGACCCGCGGCTGATGGCGCGCCACCGTCATGCCCGCCTGCTGCGCAGACAACAGGCCAGCGCCGACCTGACGCCCTGATCAGGCGCCTGCAGCCTGGTTGCGCATGAACTCGGCCAGGTCGGTCAGGGCCTTGTCGAGCCTGGCGCGCAGGGCCTCGTCGGCGATGTGCTCGGCCATGGCCTGGCGCATGCAGAGCATCCACTGCGCCGCCTCGTCGCCGCCGATGGGGAAGGGCATGTGGCGCGAGCGCAGCCGCGGGTGGCCGAATTTCTCGACGTAGAGCTGCGGACCGCCGAGCCAGCCGGTCAGGTACATGAAAAGCTTGTCCTCGGAACCGGAGAGATCCTGCGGGTGCAGCTTGCGGATGGCGTAGGCCTCGGGCAGCGTGTCCATCAATTCGTAGAAGCGCTTGACCAGCGCGCGCACGGTGGGCTCGCCGCCCATCAGGGCGTAGGGCGTGGTGGGTTGAGTTTCGGTAATCATGGCGCGGGAATTGTAATACGCGCGATCAGCCCGCCGCCCTCGCGCGGCAGCAGGTCAAGGCGGCCGCCGTGGGCGCGGGCGATGCGCTCGACGATGGCCAGGCCAAGGCCGGCGCCGACGGCGTTGCTGCGTGCCGCCTCGAGTCGTGTGAAAGGCAGCTTGAGGCGTTCGGCCTCGGCCGCCGGGATGCCGGGGCCGCGGTCGCGGACCTCGATCTGCACCTTGCCGCCGACGCGCGACAGCGCCAGCTCGATGGGCTGTTCGGCACCGGCGTGGCGCAGGGCGTTGTCTATCAGGTTGGCGATGGCGCGGCGCAATGTGGCGACGCGGACGGGCAGGCGGGCGTTTTCCGCAAGAATCGGCTCCGGCGCGACGGTGAAGCCACGGCGGCGGTACTGCTCGCCGAGTTCTCGAAGCAGCGCCGCGAGGTCGGTGGCTTCGTGGCCTTCGCCGCCCTCGCTGCCGGTGCGGGCGAAGTCGAGGAACTGGCCGATGGTGCGGTCCATTTCCTCGACATCCGCCACCATCGCATCGCGCGTCGCTTCGTCGGCGCCGGTCATTTCGATCTCCATGCGCAGCCGGGTCAGCGGCGTGCGCAGGTCGTGCGAGATGCCGGCAAGGATCAGTGCGCGGTCCTCGTCCAGGCGTGCCAGGTCGGCGTTCATGCGGTTGAAGGCGCGCGCCAGTGTTTCCAGCTCCTCGGGGCCGTGCTCGGGCAATGCCGCCGGCTGGTGGCCGCGACCGATTTCGGCGGCGGCGCGTTCGAGGGCCTTCAGCGGGCGGGTGACGCGGAACATGATCAGCCAGGCACCGATCAGCGACAGCAGGATGGCGGCAAGGCCCCAGCCGATCCACTGTGCCGGGAAAATGCGGTCGAGCCGCTCGATCGGCAGCGCCACCCAGTATTCGTCGTCTTCGATGCGGAACGAGGCGAACAGGGCTTTCTCGTTGTCGCGCTCCAGTGTCAGGCGCGTTTCCGGTCCGAGGCGTTCGCGCAACAGCTCTTGTACCCGCTGCAGGAAGGCCCCGTCCGGCAGGGCGGCGATGCGGTCGTCGCTCTCCGCCGGATAGATATGGATGCCCTCTCGGTCCGACAACTCACGCAACAAGTCGAGGCGGGCTTCCGCGCGGGCGGAGACCAGCGAGGTGCGGGTGAGGTTCACGACGCTGGCGACCATCTGTGCGATCTGCCGTGCCCGGGGCTCGCGCTCGTAAGTAGTGAAAATGGCGAACCAGGCCAGCACCGACAGCAGCATCAGTGCTGCCAGCAGCAGGAAGGTGCGGGCGAGGAGGGTGCGCGGCACGAGATTCATCGGCCTTCGCTACGAAGACGCCTGGGTGGCTGAGCATGCATACACACCCTTCCTCTGGAAGGGGGCAGGGGGAAGGGGGGCATCATGAATCGTGTTTATGCCCATCGGGCACAAACACGTAGCCGAAACCCCAGACGGTCTGGATATAGCGCGGCTTGGCGGCATCCTCTTCAACGAGCTTGCGCAGGCGCGAAACCTGGACATCGATGGCGCGGTCGAACACTTCGTACTCGCGGCCGCGGGCCAGTTCCATCAGCTTGTCGCGGCTCAAGGGCTGGCGCGGGTGTTCGACCAGCACCTTGAGCAGGCCGAACTCGCCGGTGGTCAGCTGCGTGACCGTTCCCTCGCGAGCGAGTTCGCGGGTGGCGAGGTTGACCTCGACGTTGCCGAAGCGCACGAGCTCCTCGGCGGCGGCGGGGGCGCCGGGAGGCGGCGGCGTGGCGCGGCGCCTCAGCACGGCGTGGATGCGGGCGACCAGTTCGCGAGGGTTGAAGGGCTTGGGCAGGTAGTCGTCGGCGCCGAGCTCGAGGCCGACGATGCGATCGACGTCCTCGCCCTTGGCCGTGAGCATGATGATCGCGACTTCGTTCTTGCCGGCGCGCAGGCGGCGGCAAATGGCAAGGCCGTCTTCTCCCGGCAGCATCAGGTCGAGCACGATCAGGTCGTAGAGCTCGCGATCGAGTGCGCGGTCCATCGCGGGGGCGTCGGGCACGGCCTTGACCGCGTAGCCCTGGTCGGTGAGATAGCGCTCGAGCAACTGGCGCAGGCGGATGTCGTCGTCGACGACGAGGATTTTTTCGGACATGGCGCGCATCCTAGCGACATCGACGGGTCTGCGCCAGTAGGGAAGGGATGGCTTTTACAAAACCTTACACATCGCCCACTACCGCGAAACAGTTCGCTTACACCTTGGCACGAGTATGCCTACAACGCCACGAAGGGTGGGCGTAATGACCACGGAGGAGCTAATGAAGCCACTTATTCTCAGCATGTTGATCATCGCCGGCCTGTCCACCGAGGTTGCCAACGCCGAAGGCCGGAGTGGATACTGGCGCCAGGACCAGCAGCAGCAACGCATCCAGCAGGGCTGGCGTTCTGGCGATTTGAATCGCAACGAAGTCCGCCGCCTTGAAGGCGAGCAGCGCCAGATCCGCCAGGAAAGACGGCAGTACGCAGCGGATGGCCACATCGACCGCTACGAGCGCGCTGATTTGCGCCGCGACATTAACTGGGCCGACCGCCACATTTACAATGAACGCCATGACGGAAATCGCCGTGACTGGAATGGCCGCTGGGACAACGGCAGGCATAATGGCTGGGATAATGGCCGCCATGTCGGTTGGGATAACGGCCACAATGTTCGTGGCGGGGAACGCAGGGACGCCGGCTGGGTGGATCGCAGTCAGTGGCAGCAGCGTGAAATGATCGAGCGCGGCGTGCGTTCCGGCCGGATCACGCCGGTGGAGTATCGCCAACTGCGGACTGAGCAGCGGGCGATACGCCAGGAGGAGCGCGCCTACCGCAGCGACGGCCGGCTCAGCGGTGCCGAGCGTGCCGATTTGAGCCAGGACCTGCAGACGGCTTGGCGTAACATTCGCACCGAGATGGGCGACGGCCAACGGCAGTATTACTTTGGAAGGTAAGTCATTTGAAATTGCTTGGGTGGATTGCTCTGTTTGCGGTGCTACTCGCGGCAGTACCTCAGGCGTCCGCTAAACAGGGAGGCGGTGGTCGTCAGGGTGGTGGGCGGGGCGATGGGCTGTTCGCGCAACCTGGCGGCGGTCGTCCCAATGCCGCCCGCCAAGAGGAGTTATTTACGGAGAGGCAGCAGGCTATTGAACAATCAAAGGGCTTGCGCAACGATCTTCGTGGTGATTATTGGCGCAACGATTCAAATTCAGGTCGTTGCGATGGCCCTTGTCGCATGAGTCCTGAAGAGCGGCAGCAGTTGCGCAATGACATCGACAAAGCCGGCCGCGATCTCTATCGAGATGACTCCAAGCGCAAGCGCCTTCGCAACTGATCCCGATTGCGTCAGCGGTCCAGTGGCGCGTTGCGGGTTTCGGGCAGGAACAGCAGGCCCACCACCGATGCCATTCCCAATAGCGCCACTGGGTACCACAAACCGGCCAGCGCACTGCCGGCCTGTACCGAAAGCAGCGTGACCATGAAAGGCGACAGCCCGCCGATCCAGCCGGCGCTGAGATTGTGGGGCAGGGCCACGGCCGAGTAGCGGGTGCGCGCCGGGAAGAGTTCGGCCAGCGTCGCCGTCTGCGGGCCGGTGATGGCCGCCACCGCCACGACCGGAATCAGCAGCAGCAGGATCAGCATCGTGCGATCTACCTGCAGCGGGTCGGCCTGCTCCGGCCAGCCGGCGGCGATCAGGGCCCGCTCGATGGTCGCGGCGTCGGCCCCGCTCACCGTGCCGCTACCGCCGACTTTCACCGATAACACCGTGTCCGCAGCCAGCGCGTAATTCACCCCCTTGCGGGCGAACAGTTCCTGCACCTTTTCGCAGTCGGTCGCCGCCTTGCGGAAGGGCGAATAGTCGCAGCCGCCGCCGCGCAGTTCGACCTTCACCGTGTCGTGGAAACGCTCCAGCGCCGGGTTGCCGAAATGCAACAGGCCCTGGAACACCGGCAGGATGCTGACGAAGCCGATCAGGAGGCCCGCCAGCAGCACCGGCCGGCGGCCGATGCGGTCGGACAGCCAGCCGCAGAAAACGGTCAGCGGGAACAGCGCGAGGGTCGCGACCATGACGATGGAGCCGGCGTCCCGGGGATCGAGCTTGACCACGTTCTTGAGGAACACGGTCGAATACACCTGCGACGAGAAGAACAGCAGCGAGCCGCCGGCCGAGATGCAGAAGAACAGCAGCGCCATGCGGCCCAGGGTGTGGCGGTCGCGGAAGCAGTCGGCCAGCGGCGTGCGCGAGATGCCGTTGCTGCGGCGCAGTTCGGCGAACACCGGGCTTTCATGCAGCGCCAGGCGGCTCTTGAGCGAGATGGCCAGCAGCACGATCGACAGCAGGAAGGGCACGCGCCAGCCCCAGTCGCGGAATTCGGCGTCGGACAGCCAGCCCTGCAGCAGCACGATCTGGAAGGTCGAGGCCATGATGCCCAGCGGCCCCATCAGTTGCAGCACGCTGGTGTAGATGCCGCGTTTGTTGGCGGGCGCGTGCTCGGTCAGATAGACCACGGCGCCGCCAATCTCCCCGCCCATGGCCATGCCCTGCAGCAGGCGCAGCGCGAGCAGCAGCGCCGGGGCGAGCAGGCCGACCTGGGCGTAGGTCGGCAGCAGGCCAACGCCGAAAGTGGCCACGCCCATCAGCACGATGGTGGCGATGAAGACCTTGCGGCGGCCGATGCGGTCGCCGAGCGAGCCGAAGATCGCCGCGCCGAGCGGGCGCACCACCATGCCGACGCCGAAGGTGGCGAGGCTGGCGAGCAGGGCGGCGACGGGGTTGTCGGGCGGGAAGAACAGCGCGCCGAAATAAGTGGCCAGCGCGGCGAAGGTGAGGAAGTCGTACCACTCGAGGAAGGTGCCGAAACAGGCGGCGATGGCGACCTTGGTCTTGACGGAGTCGGGAGCGTTCATGGGCCGGGATTATCGGCGATCGCAGGTAAAATCCGCCCGTGAATCTGCTTGCCTTCGAAACCTCCACCCGCCGCCTCTCCGTCGCCCTCTGGCATTACGGCGAAATCCGCGAACGCGACCTCGACCTGCCCAACGGCGGCTCGGAAGTGCTGCTGCCTTGGGTGCATGAATTGCTGGCCGAGGGCGAGCTCACGCTTTCGCAGATCGACGGCATCGCCTACGGCGCCGGCCCCGGCGGTTTCACCGGCTTGCGCCTGGCTTGCGGCGTGGCGCAGGGGCTGGCCTTCGGCCTCGATCGACCGGTGGTCGGTGTCGGCAGCCTGGAAGTGCTGGCGCGCGCCGCGCACGAGGCGACCGGGGCCAAGAAGGTGTTCACCTGCTTCGATGCGCGCATGAACGAGGTTTACAGCGCAGCCTGGCTGCTACGCGACGCGGTTCCCATGCAGGTGCTGCCGCCCGCGGTGAGCGCGCCGGGCGAGGTGCATGTGCCGAACGGGACCGACTGGCTCGGCTGCGGCGACGGTTTCGACAGTTACGGCGATGCCCTCGGCGGTGTGCTGGGCGAGACGCTGGCCCACATCCGTTCCGACATTTTCCCGACGGCCGGGGCGTTGGCCGCGCTGGCGGCGCGGCGTTTCGCCCGCAACGAGGGCGTCGATGCGGCGCAGGCGGCACCGATGTATGTGCGCGACAAGGTGGCGCTGACCACGGCGGAGCGGCTGGCGAAAGGTGGGAAGGCATGAGCAGGAAGCAGGGGCCCCGCATCGCGGGGATGCGACCGCCCGCGAATGCCTGCGGCCGCCGACCGTGCCGGACGTCGATGGGCTTCGGCGGTTCGGAGGTGGCGTCGATATGAGCGCCGTGCTGGCGCCGCTGGCGTCCCCCGCGATCGAATTCATGCCGATGTGTGCGGACGACATCGATGCCGTGGTGGCCGCCGAGCAGCGCATCTATGATTTCCCTTGGACGCGTGGCAATTTCACCGACTCCCTCTCGGCCGGCTACAGTGCCTGGCTGCTGCTCGAAGACGGACGCATGCTGGGTTATGCGGTGATGATGCTGGCCGTCGACGAGGCGCATCTGCTCAACCTGTGCATCCTGCCCGAGGCGCAACGGCGCGGCCTCGGCAGCAGGCTGCTGCAGCACCTGTTCGCGGTCGCCCGCGGCAAGGGTGCGATCCGCATGCTGCTGGAGGTGCGACCTTCGAACGCCTCGGGCATCGGCCTCTATCGCCACTTCGGCTTCATGACCATCGGCGAGCGGCGCGGCTACTATCCGGCACACCATGGCCGCGAGAGCGCACTCGTGATGGCACAGGATCTGTGAGCAGACGCAACTCCACCCTGCGCGAGATGGGCCTGGGCCCGCTCTGGAAGCTGCGCGAGGCACCGGCCGAGACCGTGAGCGAGCCGGTCACCGTGGCGCTAGCGCCGAGTTTTGCGGCTGACGTGGTGCCCCATCCCGCTCCGACGCTCGCCGCCGGCGAAGGTCGCGGCGCGGCCGTCGCCGCCATGAACTGGGACGAACTCCGTACCACCGTCGCCGCCTGCGATGCCTGCATGCTCTGCCAGGGCCGCAAGCAGGCCGTGCTCGGCGTCGGCGACGTCGCTGCCGACTGGTTGTTCGTCGGCGAGGGCCCGGGGGCAGAGGAGGACGAGCGTGGCGAGCCCTTCGTCGGCCAGGCCGGCAAGCTGCTCGACGCCATGCTGGCGGCTATCGACCTCAGGCGCGGCGAGGACGTCTATATCGCCAACGCCGTCAAGTGCCGGCCACCCGGCAACCGCACGCCCGCGGCTGAAGAAACCGCCGCCTGCTGGCCCTATCTGGAGCGGCAGATCGAACTGATCCGGCCGAAGCTCATCGTGGCGTTGGGCAAGCCGGCGGCGCAGACGCTGTTGCAGGCCGAGGTCAAGGTCGGCGAATCGCGCGGCCGGCTTTTCGACTTCAAGGGCATTCCGCTGATCGTCACCTATCATCCGGCCTACCTGTTGCGCAACCTGCCCGACAAAGCCAAGTCCTGGGAAGATCTGTGCTTCATGCGGCGCACGATGAAGCAACTCAAGGGCGAATGATGTCCCGCGGCAGCGAAGGCTCCACCAAAGCCATCCTCAACGCGCTCGGCGCGAACTTCGGCATCGCCGTTTCCAAGTACTGGGGCTGATGGCTATCGCGATCATGGTAATGACCGGGGTCAGGAGCCTGGTCTTCGGCGAGTCCGCCGCGCCGGAGCTGCGCGCCGGCATCGAGATGATCCGCAACATCAATGCCGTCGAGTTGCCCATGCAGGCGCACAATTTCCCGCGGCGCGCCGGGTGTTCTTCGAGCCGGACGAGCGTTAGCCAGCGGCGCTGCCGATGCCGCGGCGCTCCATTTCGCAGCTGATTTCCGCCGCTGTCCGCAGTTCGCGCACGGCGCCGTAGAGTATCTCGGCCTGGGCGTAGCTGCGCCGCATCAGCCCCAGCCATTGCTTGAGGCGGCCCGGTGCCTGGTGCGGCAGCACCTTGGCCTGCACCTGGATCCAGAAGTCGGCGATCAGCCCGGTCACGACCGCCCAGTCGGCGGCGGATGGCCGATCGCCATCGCCGCTGCGGATGCGGCGTGCCAGCAGCGGGTCGGCGACGGCACCGCGGCCGAGCATGACGTCGGCGCAGCCGGTGGCGTCGCGGATGCCGCGATAGTCGGCCACGGTCCACACCTCGCCGTTGGCGATGACGGGCAGCTTCACCGCCTCGCGGATATGTCCGACCCATTCCCAGCGCGCCGGCGGCCGATAGCCATCCTGTTTGGTCCGGGCATGGACCACGAGTTCCTGCACGCCGGCCGCTTCCAGTGCCCGGGCACAGTCGAGCGCCCGGTCGGTATCGGCGATGCCCAGCCGCATCTTGGCGGTGACGGGAATCGCGGCCGGCACGGCCCGGCGCACGGCGGCGGCGATGCGGTGGAGCAGTTCGGGTTCGTCCAGCAGGGCCGCGCCGCCGCGGTTGCGATTCACCAGCGGCGTCGGACAGCCGAAGTTGAGGTCGATGCCGGCCGGATCGAGGCGGGCGAGGTGGGCGGCGTTCGCTGCCAGCAACTCCGGGTCGGAGCCGAGGAGCTGTACCCGCACGGGCGTGCCGGCACGCGTGCGCGAGGCACGTGTCAGTTCGGGGCAGAGGCGGGTGTAGTTTGAGTGCGGCAGCAGCGTGGTGGTGACGCGCACGAACTCGGTGACGCACCAGTCGTAGCCGCCGGCGCGCGTCAGGATGTCGCGCAGGACGTCGTCGGCCAGGCCTTCCATCGGGGCGAGAATCAGTCGGGTCATGGGAACGGATGGCGGTGACACTGGGGCTGGGACGGAAGTCGCCGCAGGGCCGCGGATGATAGCGTTCACGCTTTCCGGTCAGCGGCGATGTTGCGTATCATCCGTCGAACCGGATGACCCGGTCTCGGGATCGGGCTTGATGCTGGCGGAGGAACTCATGAAAAAGCTGATGCTGCACCTGCATGCGGAATTGGAGATACCCGACGACTGGGAACTGGTCGAGCATTCCGGCGTCCTCGTCCTGAAAGTCGGCGACCGCTACGTCGATTTCGACATCGCGCCGCTGGCCACGACGGCCACCGACCCGGACGCGACCTGGAGCGACGACGACCCGCAACTTACCGAGGAAATCCTCAATACCGTGACCGGCCTCGACGTGCAGATGGAGATTTCCTATCTGCAGTGAGGCCGTCGGCGGCGCGTAGCCCGTCGGCCAAAGCGCCGGCTGGCGCTTGTCTCAGTACGCCTGCAGGTCGGCGCCGTCGATTTCCAGGGAATGCCGCCAGAACTGGTCGTCGCGGTCGAACAGGCGGTAGGTGCCGCGCGGTCCCCATGAGCCGGCCTGGTAGGCGTTGATGAACTCGCGTTCCATCGCCCACACCTTGAGCACCGGATCGACCACGCGCCAGGCCCATTCCACTTCGTCGTAGCGCAGGAACAGCGAGTGGTCGCCGAGCATGGTGTCGAGCAGCAGGCCCTCGTAGGCATCGTAGTCCTCGTCGCCGCCCTTGCGGTAGGTGGCGTCGAGGCTGATGGTGCGGGTGTGCAGCTCGAGCCCAGGCACCTTCACCTGCATTTCCATTTTCATGCAGTCGTTGGGCTGGATGCCGAGCATGATCCAGTTGGGGCGCGACGGGGCGTGGCGGGTGTGGCGCAACAGATCCTGCGGCGGGTTCTTGAAACGGATGCAGATGGCCGAGCTGCCTTCGGCCAGGCGCTTGCCGGTGCGCAGGTAGAAGGGCACGCCCGACCAGCGCCAGTTGTCCACGAACAGTTTCAGCGCGGCGTAGGTCTCGGTGGTGCTTTCCGATGACACGCCTTTTTCCTCGAGATAGCCGGGAACGCTCTTGCCGTCGATCACGCCGCTCGCATACTGGCCGCGGAAGGCATGGGCATGGACCGCGTTCTGGGTGATCGGACGGATGGCCTTGAGCACTTTCACCTTCTCGTCGCGCAGGTGCTCGGCCGCCATGGTGACCGGGGGTTCCATCGCCACCAGCGCCATCAGTTGCAGCAGGTGGCTCTGCACCATGTCGCGCAGCGCCCCGGCACCCTCGTAATAGTCGGCGCGGCCCTCGATGCCGAGGGTCTCCGAGTGGGTGATCTGCACGTGGTCGATGTAGTGGCGGTTCCACAGCGGCTCCAGCAGCATGTTGGCGAAGCGGAACACCATCACGTTCTGCACCGTGCCCTTGCCGAGGTAATGGTCGATGCGGTAGATCTGCGGCTCGTCGAGGTGGCGGTAGAGGCCCTGCTGCAGGGTTTGCGCACTGAGGAGGTCGTAGCCGAAGGGTTTCTCGATGACGACCCGGCGCCAGCCGTGGGTCTGCTTGAGCAGCTCGACGTTGCCCAGTTTATCGATGATGGCCGGGAATTCCGCGGGACGCACTGCCATGTAGAACACGACGTTGCGCGGGAATTCGGGGTTTTCCTCCAGCGTCTGCCGCAGACGGCTGTAGGCTGTGTCGTCGCCGGGCGGGTTGGCATGATATTGCAGCCGCGCGTGGAAGCGCTCGCAGGCCGACTGGTCGTAGCCCTTGGGGTATTTCTCGGCGAGCATCCCGGTGACCTCGGCTATCCACTGCTCGCGGCTCCACTGCTCGAGGCTGGTGGCGAGAATCATCATCTTCTCGGGCAGGCGTCCGGCGATCTCCAGGCGGAAGAGGGCCGGGATCAGCTTGCGCCGCGACAGGTTGCCGCCGGCGCCGAAGATCACCAGCGTGCACGGGTCCATCGTCTTCACTTGGCTTTACCCCCGGCCTTGACGGCATGGCCGCCGAAGGCATTGCGCATCAGCGACAGCAGGCGATAGCTGTAGCCTTTCTCGTCCTGGCTGGCGAAGCGCATCTGCAGCGCCAGCGTCAGCACCGGCGCGGGGATGCCCTGCTCGATGGAGTCGATCACCGTCCACCGGCCCTCGCCGGAATCCGAGACAAAAGGCGCGATGTTGTCGAGCGCCTGGTCGCGCTGCAAGGCATCGGCGGTGAGGTCGAGCAGCCAGCTCCGCACCACCGAGCTGTGCCGCCACAACTCGGTGAGCTGGGCCAGGTCGAAGTCGAATTCCTTCTTGCCGCGCAGCAGGTCGAGGCCCTCGGCCAGCGCCTGCATCATGCCGTACTCGATGCCGTTGTGGATCATCTTCGAATAGTGGCCGGCGCCGACCGGGCCGACATGGGCCCAGCCGCGATCGGGCGCCGGGGCCAGCGCCTTGAGCACCGGTTCCATGATCTTCGCCGTTTCGGCGCTGGCGCCGACCATCAGGCAATAGCCGTTGTCCAGGCCCCAGACGCCGCCCGAGGTGCCTGCGTCCATGAAGCCGATATGGCGCTCGGCCAGCCACTCGCCCCGGCGCTGGCTGTCCTTGTAGTTGGAGTTGCCGCCGTCGACGATGACGTCGCCCTTGGCGAGCATCGATGCCAGTTCGGTCAGCTGGGTCTCGGTCGGGTCGCCGCTGGGCAGCATCAGCCAGACAATGCGCGGGGCGGAGAGCCTGGCCACGGCGTCGGCTACGGAAGTGGCCGCGACCATGCCGGATTCCTGCGCCAGGCCTGTGACGGTCTTGCCGTCGCGGTCAAATCCGACCACTGCGATGCCTGCACGGCGCAGCCGCCGCACCATGTTGCCGCCCATCTTGCCCAAACCGATCATTGCGAGTTGCATGGCCTTCCCTTCTTTCTTTGTGTGCGTGATGCCCGCTTGCATCGGGCAGGCAGATCATGCGACAGTTTGCCCCATGACTCAAGTCCGACAAACCTGCCGCTGGCATGCCCAGCCCGATGCGGCGGCGCTGCAAAGCGCCGTCGTGGCGACAGTGCTGCACGCGGCACGCGATGCACTGGCGCGGCGCGGGGCCTTCCACCTGGTACTGGCCGGTGGCAGCACGCCGCAACGCGTCTATCGCGAGCTGCGCCAGGCCGCTACCGACTGGGCCCGCTGGCACATCTACTTCGGCGACGAGCGCTGTCTGCCGCCCGAGCATGCCGAACGCAACAGCCGCATGGCAGCCGAAGCCTGGCTCGACCATGTCGCGATCCCGCAGCGGCAGGTGCATGTCATACCCGCCGAAAAGGGCGGGCAGAATGCAGCCGCGGCTTACGCGACGGTTCTGGCGAGCGTTGGCGAGTTCGACCTGGTGCTGTTGGGCCTGGGCGAGGACGGCCACACGGCCAGCCTGTTCCCCGGCCACGACTGGGGCGAAGCCGCCGATGCGCCGGATGCACTGGCCGTATTCGATGCGCCCAAGCCGCCGCCGCAGCGCGTATCACTGAGCGCCCGCCGGCTGGGGGCGGCCCGGCAGGTGATATTCCTGGCCGCCGGAGCGTCCAAGGCGGATGCCCTGGCGGCATGGAAAGACGGTGTGGCGATTCCGGCGGCTGCGGTGAGGCCGGCTGCGGGGGTGGATATCTTTTTTGCCTGAGGCGGCAGGGCGCCTTGCTCAGTGATGCGCCGAGTCCTCGAGGTGCGCCACGTCGTCGTGCTCGCGCTGGTTGGCCTCGTGGCGGCGCTTCACCGCGAACATGGTGCCGGCGACGAAGAGGCCGAACAGTACGATGATCCAGTAAATGTGCAGGTTGGCCTTGATCAGCAGCGAGTAGATCGTGGTCATGACCAGGATCGACAGGTTCTCGTTGAAGTTCTGCACGGCGATGGAGTGGCCTGCGCCCATCAGGATGTGGCCGCGGTGCTGCAGCAGCGCATTCATCGGCACCACGAAGAAGCCCGAGAGCACGCCGACGATGACCAGCAGCGGCATCGCTACCCAAGTGTCGCGCACCGCGATCATCACCATCACGACCAGGCCCATGGCGATGCCCAGCGGTATGACGCGCACCGATTTTCTCAGTGTGATCATCTTGGCCGCCATCACCGCACCCACGGCGACGCCGACGGCCACGACACCCTGCAGCATGCTGGCCTTGGCCAGATCGAGGTGCAACGCGGTTCTGGCCCATTCGAGGACGATGAACTGCAGCGTCGCGCCCGCGCCCCAGAACAGGGTCGTCACCGCCAGCGAGATCTGGCCGAGTTTGTCGCGCCACAGCAGCTTCAAACAGTGGTTGAACTCGTGGAAAAGAAAGAGCGGGTTCTTCTTCAGCGGCTTGTGGTCGACGCCGGTGTCGGGGATGTACAGATTGAAGATCGAGGCGACCAGGTAGAGTGTGCCAATGATCAGCAGGCTTATTTCCGCCGTCGTGTCGATACCGGTGTCGATCAGCGGGAAGTCAAGCGCCAGCAGGGTATTGCAGACGTTGGGCGTGATCATCGCGCCGCCCAGCACCACGCCGAGGATGATGGCGCCGACGGTGAGGCCCTCGATCCAGCCGTTGGCCACCACCAGCAGGCGGTGCGGCAGGTATTCGGTGAGGATGCCGTACTTGGCCGGCGAGTAGGCGGCGGCGCCGAGGCCGACCACCGCATAAGCCATGAGCGGATGCACGTCGAAGAACATCAGCGAGCAGCCGAAGATCTTGATGCCGTTGCTGATGAACATGACCCGCCACTTGGGCATCGAGTCGGCGAAGGCGCCGACGAAGGCGGCAAGCGCAACGTAGGAAACGGTGAAGAAGGTCTTGAGCAGCGGCTCGTAGGCCGCCGGCGCATGCATGTCGCGCAGGATGGCGATCGCGACGATCAGCAGGGCGTTGTCGGCGAGCGCGGAAAAAAACTGCGCCGCCATGATGATGTAGAAACCGAGCGACATAGGCGAGGGTGGCCGGGGGCTGCGGCTTTATAGCACGAAAGTCTGAGGGAGCCCGCCGGCGCCCGCGCTCTCCTGCGGGCCTCGAGACCGTACCGGCGCCGTCTCCGGCCATCATCAGACTATCTTATGCGTGATATTTGTGATTGAATATCAGCCATAACGAATACGAAGTTTCCCCGGGGGAGTTCAGTCACATGGCCGATCGCAGGTTGCAGGTTTTTCATGCCGTTGCCAAGCAGCTTTCATTTACCAAAGCGGCGGAGGTGCTGTTCATGACTCAGCCCGCCGTGACCTTCCAGATCAAGCAGCTCGAGGAACATTTCAACACCCGCTTGTTCGACCGCGGCCATGGCCGCATTGCGCTGACGCCTGCCGGCGACTTGGTATTGGCCTATGCCGAAAGGATACTCGGCCTCGCGTCGGAAATGGACGTGCGCCTGTCCGAAATGACGGGGGAGATCGGCGGTTCGCTGCTGGTCGGCGCCTCGACCACCATCGCCGAATTCATGCTGCCGCGCATCCTCGGTGAGTTCAAGTCGCTGCACCCCAACGTGCGTCCGCGCCTGGTCGTGGCCAACTCCGAGACCATCGAGACCCGCGTTGCCGAGCACACCATCGACATCGGCTTCATCGAGTCGCCCTCGCATCAGCCCAATCTGCAAACCGAAGCCAGTTGCGAGGACGAACTGCTGGTGATCTGCAGCCCGAAGTTCCCGCTGGCCAAGTACAAGGAACTCACGCCGTCACAGTTGGTCGACCATCCTTACATCTCGCGCGAGCCGGGTTCCGGCACGCGCGAATTCACCGATGCCTACCTGCATCGCGCCGGCATCGCGCCCGAGCAAGTCAACCTGGTGATGGAAATGGGCAGTCCGGTGGCCTTGATCGGCGTGGTCGAAACCGGGCTGGGTTATGCCATCGCGTCCTCCGCATCGATCGCCAAGTCGCTGCGTCTCGGCGACATCGTGGCGATCCCGCTCAAGCCCCGACTGACCCGCGATCTGTCCATGGTCTATCCCAAGGAAAAATTCCGCTCGCGGCTGGTTACCGCCTTCGTCGATTACGCCAGCAAGCGCCTCAAGGAATTCGCGGCCTGAGCGTTTCGCCGGTGCGGCTCCGGTAGACTGAGCAGGAATGGCCCCCACGCTCACTTCGTTCGCTGCCCCCACGGGGAACGCTGACTTCCTCGGGGCGGCCCGTCGGAAGTCATGACCCGTCCGCTTCGCGCCCGCATCGACCTCGCGGCGCTCCGCCACAACCACACCATTGCGCGCGCCCATGCCGGCGACGCCCGCATCTGGAGCGTCGTCAAGGCCAATGCCTACGGTCACGGTCTGCTCCGGGTTGCCGCGGCGCTGGCCGATACCACCGACGGCTTCGCCCTGATCGAACTCGATGGCGCGATCGCCCTGCGCGAGGCCGGCATCCGCCAGCCCATCCTGATGCTCGAGGGCTTCTATGAAGCCGAGGAACTGCCGGCCTTCGCCGAATACGGCCTGACCACGGTGATCCACAGCCGCGCCCAGGCCGAGGCTTTCTGCGCCGCGCCGCTGCCGCGCAAGCTGCCGGTCTATCTCAAGCTCAATACCGGCATGAACCGGCTGGGCCTGAACCGCGACGAAGTCCCCGCCGTGCGTGACATGATCGAGCGTTCGCGCCTGGCCTCGAGCGTCACGCTGATGACCCATTTCGCCGATGCCGATGGCCCGCGCGGCGTGGACTGGCAGATGGATGCGCTGGCCGGACATGACGGGCGGCGGGCCGCGCAGCCTCGCCAATTCGGCCGGGCTGCTGCGCCACGGCCAAACCCAGGGCGACTGGGTGCGCCCGGGCATCATGCTCTACGGTAGCTCGCCGTTTCCCGAACAGACCGCGGAGTCGCTCGGCCTGCGGCCGGTGATGACGCTGCAGAGCCAGTTGATCGCGGTGCGCGACATCGTGCCGGGCGACCGCGTCGGTTACGGCGGCACTTTCACCGCCGAGCGGCCGATGACCATCGGCGTCGTTGCCTGCGGCTATGCCGACGGCTATCCGCGGCATGCTCCCAGCGGTGCGCCGGTGCTGATCGCCGGGCAGCGCTGTGGCATCGTCGGACGCGTCTCGATGGACAAGCTGAGCGTCGATCTGAGCGGCCTGCCCGAAAAGGTCGGCGCTGGCGAGACGGTGATTCTGTGGGGAGAAGGCCTGCCCTCCGACGAAGTCGCGGCCGCTGCCGGCACCATCAGCTACGAGCTGTTCTGTGCCTTGGCGGCGCGCGTGTCGATCATTGAAATGAAGTGATGGCAAAAGCCAAAACGGCCTATATCTGCACCGAGTGCGGCGCCTCCTCGCCCAAGTGGCAGGGGCAGTGCCCCGGCTGCGGGCTGTGGAACACCTTGGTCGAGTCGGTGGCCGAACCGGCGGCGGGCGTCAATCGCTATGCGACTTCCTTCGCTTCGCTGGCCGGCGTCGGCAAGTTGCAGGACCTCGCCGAGATCAAGCCACGCGAGGAGCCGCGCCAGCCCACCGGCATCGAGGAGTTCGATCGCGTGCTCGGCGGCGGGCTGGTCACCGGCGGCGTGGTGCTGATCGGCGGCGACCCCGGCATCGGCAAATCGACCCTGCTGCTGCAGGCCTTGTCGCGCTTGGCGGAGATCGGCCAGTCGGTGCTCTACGTCTCCGGCGAGGAATCGGCCGAGCAGGTGGCGCTGCGGGCGCGGCGCCTGGCGCTGCCGGTGGCGGGCCTGCGCCTGCTGCCCGAGATCAGCCTGGAAAAGATTACCGCCACCCTGGCCGAGACGCGGCCGGCTGTAGCCGTGATCGATTCGATCCAGACCGTCTATTCCGAGGCGCTGACCTCGGCGCCGGGATCGGTGGCGCAGGTGCGCGAGTGCGCGGCGCAACTCACGCGCTTCGCCAAGCAGAGCGGCACCTGCGTCATCTTCGTCGGCCACGTGACGAAGGAGGGTGCGCTGGCCGGGCCGCGCGTGCTCGAACACATGGTCGATACCGTGCTCTATTTCGAGGGCGACACCAATTCGAGCTTCCGCCTGATCCGCGCCTTCAAGAACCGTTTCGGCGCCGTCAACGAACTCGGCGTCTTCGCCATGACCGACAAGGGCCTGCGCGGCGTCTCCAATCCTTCGGCCCTGTTCCTGTCGCAGCACGCGCAGGAGGTGGCGGGTAGTTGCGTGCTGGTGACGCAGGAAGGCACGCGACCGCTGCTGGTCGAGATCCAGGCGCTGGTCGACAGTGCCCACACGCCGAGCCCGCGGCGGCTCACCGTCGGCCTCGACGCCAACCGGCTGGCCATGCTGCTGGCGGTGCTGCATCGCCACGCCGGCATCGCCTGCTTCGACCAGGATGTGTTCGTCAATGCCGTCGGCGGCGTGCGCATCCAGGAGCCGGCGGCCGATCTGGCCGTGCTGCTGGCCATCGTTTCGTCCCTGCGCAACCGGCCGCTGCCCGGCAAATGGGTGGCCTTCGGCGAGGTCGGCCTCGCCGGCGAGATTCGCCCCGCTCCGCGGGGGCAGGATCGCCTGAAGGAGGCCGCCAAGCTCGGCTTCACCCACGCGCTGATCCCCAAGGCCAATGCGCCGAAGGCAGCGATCAAGGGCATCGAGGTGATCGCGCTGGAGCGCGTCGAGCAGGCCGTCGAGCAGCTGCGCAGCCTGTGATAGCCCCATGCTGAAAAGGCTCTCGCGCATGCAGTCGGCCGCCATCGCCGCGGTACTGCTGGTCCTCATTCTGCCGCTGCCGCACCGCATCGCACCGACCTGGTCGCTGCGTCTGGTCGACAACGCCGGCATTCCGCAGGCCGGAATTCCGACGGTGCAGACATGGCGACATCCTCTTTATCAGCCCGATGAGCGCGCGGAGACGCTGCGCAGCGATGCCCAGGGCCGTGTCACCTTTCCCGAACGCAATGCATGGGGCATTGCTGTCGTCCATGGCTACCGGGCCCTTGCCAAGATATTCGGCGTCGGCCTGGTCTCAGGTTTCGGCCCCGTCGTCTGGGTGAACGCGCGCAAGAACGCCGAATTCAGTGGCGCCAACCTCTAT
Organism: uncultured beta proteobacterium; assembly: GCA_963709555.1. Lineage (GTDB taxonomy): Bacteria > Pseudomonadota > Gammaproteobacteria > Burkholderiales > Rhodocyclaceae > Sulfurisoma. Next base: position 853,382 of record CAVPWR010000008.1, read on the forward strand.
GTCCCCGGCCAAGTACCACCGCACACGATCGTGATCCACCGCGACGGCGTCTGCCCGGCCGACGACCTGCCGGCGGCGGTGACGAAATGATTGCCCTGCGCCTGATGTGGCGCATGCTCGCCCGCGACTGGCGCGCCGGCGAGCTGACCGTGCTCGGCGTGGCGCTGGTGGTGGCGGTGGCGGCGCTGACCAGCGTCGGTTTCCTCGCCGACCGCGTCGAGCGCGGCTTGATGCAGCAGTCGCACCAGCTGCTCGGCGGCGACCTGCTGCTCACCGCCGACCACCCGTGGCGCGACGAGATCCGCAGCGAGGCACGGCGTGCCGGCCTGCAACTGGCCGAGAGCGCGACCTTCCCCAGCATGGTATCGACGCCGCAGGGCGCCCAGCTGGCCGAGATCAAGGCCGTCACCGCCAACTATCCGCTGCGCGGCAAACTGCGTACGGCGTCCGTTCTCAATGCCGCCGATGCCGAGGCGCAGGGCGTGCCCGCGTCGGGCGAAGTCTGGCTGGATGAGCGGCTGACCTCGGCGCTGGGCATGGCACCCGGCGCCGGATTGCGGCTCGGTGCGCTCGACCCGGTGATGACGGCGGTGCTGACGCTGGAGCCCGACCGCGGCATCAACCCCTTCGCCCTGGCGCCGCGGCTGCTGATGAATTTCGCCGACCTGCCGGCATCGGGGCTGGTGCAGCCGGGAAGCCGCATCGCCTGGCGCCTGCATCTGGCCGGCGAGGCCGCCGCCGTTGCCGCTTTCAGCAAGGCGATGGAGACGCGACTCGGCCGCGGCGAGAAACTGGAGAGCCTCGACAACGCCCGCCCCGAGGTGCGCAACCTGATCGAGCGGGCCCAGCGCTTCCTGCGTCTGGCCGCGCTGCTCGCGGTGATCCTCGCCGCCGTCGCCGTTGGACTCTCCGCCGACCGCTACATGCGCCGCCACCTCGATGGTTGCGCGGTGCTGCGCTGCCTCGGCGCGCGCGAGGCGCAGATCCTCGTCATCCATGGCGGCGAGTTCGTGATCTTCGGCCTGCTCGCCACGCTGGTCGGCGGCATCGCCGGCTACGCAACGCAGTGGGGCCTGCAATCGCTGCTGGCGGGCATCCTCACCGATGCGTTGCCGCAACCGGGCTGGCAGCCTTGGGCGCAAGGGCTGGCGGTCGGTGCGGTGCTGGTGATCGGCTTCGTGCTGCCGCCGTTGCTGCGGCTCAAGCGCGTGCCGACGGTACGGGTGCTGCGGCGCGAGTGGGACCCGAGTGACGGGCCGGTGTCCCTTGCCGCCTACGGCATCGGCATCGCGCTGCTGGCGCTGCTGATGGTGGCCATCGCCGGCGAGATGAAGCTCGGCGCCATCGTGCTCGGCGGTTTCCTTGGTGCGATCCTGCTCTACGCCGGCTTCGCCCGGCTGGTGATCGCGCTGTTGCACCGCGTGCGGGCCGGCCCCGGCTGGCGCTACGGCCTGGTCAACCTGCGCCGCCGCCGGCTGGCGACGCTGGTGCAGGTGGTTTCGCTGGGCCTCGGCCTCACCGCGCTGCTGCTGCTGACGGTCGCGCGCGACGAACTGATGGACAGCTGGCGTGCCAAGGTGCCGCCGGACGCGCCCAACCGTTTCCTCATCAACATCCAGCCCGATCAGCGTACCGCCATCACCGACTTTTTCACTTCCAATCGCTTGCCGCCGCCGCTGATGGAACCGATGGTGCGCGGCCGCCTGGTGGCGGTGAACGGTCGGCCGGTGCGGCCCGCCGACTATGCCGAGGAACGGGCGCAGCGCCTGGTCGAGCGCGAGTTCAACCTGTCGTGGACGGCCAACCTGCCCGGCGGCAACACGGTGACGGCCGGGCGCTGGCACGGCAAGTCGAAGGATCCGCAGTTCTCGGTGGAGCAGGGGCTGGCGGAAACGCTGAAACTCAAGATAGGCGACGAGCTGGATTACGACATCGCCGGCCAGCGGCTGGCCGCGCGCATCACCAGCTTGCGCAAACTCGACTGGGACTCGATGCGGGTCAATTTCTTCGTCATCGCCCCGGCCGGGGCGCTCGATGGCCTGCCGACGAGCCAGATCACCAGCTTCCACCTGCCGCAGGAAAGGATCGCCTTCGTCAATGCCCTGGCGCGCGAGTTTCCCAATGTCACGGTGATCGACGTCGCCGCGCTGGTGCGGCAGTTGCAGGCCACGCTCGACCAGGTGACGCGCGCGGTGCAGCTGCTGTTCGGTTTCGCGCTGGCGGCCGGCGTCGTGGTGCTCTACGCGGCATTGCAGGCCACCGCCGACGAGCGCCTGCGCGAACTGGCGGTGATGCGGGCGCTGGGTGCGCGCAAACGCCAGTTGCGCGCCGCCCTCGGCGCCGAGTTCGCGGCGCTGGGCGCCATGGCCGGTCTGCTCGGCGGACTGGGCGCGGCGGCGATCGCCTGGGCGCTGGCGCGCTTCGCCTTCCACTTGCCCTATCTGCCCGATCCGCTGCTGGTCGTCATCGGCTGCGCGACCGGTGCCATCGGGGTGGCGCTGGCCGGCGTGTTGGCGATGCGCGGCGCGCTTGCCAGCGCTGCCATCACGGGGTTGCGCGAGACGCAGTAACTCTCGCCATGCATTGCCTTTTGTGGCCGGCGGCGGCACCATGACAGGCATGAATCCGATCTCGACGGATGAGTTTCGCGATACCGGCCCGTTTATTGGAAAGCGCTACCGCTGGCTGGTGATGGGGGTGTATGCCTTCGTCGCAACCGTATGCGCCGGCATGGCTTGGCTGCAGATCGTGCAAATCCAGCGCCATATCGACGACGTGGCGCGCGAGCGGGGGGCCGTGCTGTTTCGCCTGATCGAACTGACCCGCGACTGGAATGCCGGCCACGGCGGCGTCTATGCGCCGGTGACCGAAGCGACGCAACCCAACCCTTACCTCACTGATCCTCGGCGCGACATCGTCAGCACCGATGGCGTAAAGCTGACCAAGATCAACCCGGCCTTCATGACGCGCCAGATCGCCGAACTGGCCGAGAAGATCGATGGCGTGCAGCTGCACATCACCAGCCTCAAGCCGATCCGCCCGGCCAACAAGGCCGACGCCTGGGAAACCGAGTCGCTGGCCAGGTTCGAGTCGGGCCTGCGGGAGCGCATCAGCTTCTTCGGTCAGGAGGCCAAGCCCGTACATCGTTACATGGCGCCGCTGCTGGTCAAGCCGGCCTGCATGAAATGCCATGCCATGCAGGGTTACCAGATCGGGCAGATTCGCGGCGGCATTTCGGTCACCATGCCGGCAGGTGAATTGCTGGCGGTCGGCGCGAGGCAAACGGCATGGACCCTCTCGGTCGCGTTCGGTACCTTCATCGTGGTGAGCCTGCTCGCCCACTTGGCGCTCAACCGCGCCCGCCGCTATTACGTCGGGCTCTCCGCGCTCACGCGCGAGCAGGAGAGCACCATCGCCGAGCGTACGCACGAGATCGCGGCGCGCAATGCCGACCTCGAGCGCGAGGTGGAAGAGCGGACACTGGGCCAAAGGCATCTGGCGGAGAGCGAGGCGCGCTATCGATCGGTGATCGAGAGCAGCCAGGATGGGGTGGTGGTGCTCGACCAAGGCAACATTGCCTTCGTCAATGAGCGCCTCAGCGAGATCCTCGGCTTTCGCCCGGAGGAATTGCTGGGCCGGCCCTTCGTCGATATCGTTGCCGAGCCCGACCAGGCCTGGGTGGCGGAACGCCATCAGCGGCGCATGAGCGGTGAATCGGTGCCGGGCAGCAGCCGCGTGCGGCTGCGCCACCATAATCCGAAGCTGACGCGCATCGCCGACATCCTCGTCGTGCCCTTGCACGAGGGGCAGCACGGCCAATGGGTGGTGACGGTCAAGGACATCACCCTGCAGGTGCGCAACGAGCGCGAGCTGCTGATTGCGGCCGCGGTGTTCGAGCACGCGGCCGAAGGCGTCATGGTCACCGACGGCGACAATCGCATCCTCCGCGTCAATCCGGCCTTCACCTCGATCACGGGCTACACCCCGGGCGAGGTGCTCGGCCAGAAGCCGGATTTTCTCAAGTCGGGCCGCCACGACGCGGACTTCTACCGCTCCATGTGGCAGGCCCTGGACGAGCGCGGCCACTGGGAAGGCGAGATCTGGAACCGCCACAAGAACGGTAACCCCTACGTCGAATGGCTGGCGATCACCACCGTGCCCGAGGATGCCGAGGATGCCGGAAAGTACGTGGCGACCTTCATCGACATCACCAAGCGCAAGCAGGCCGAGGAACTGCTGCGGCACAAGGCCCACCACGATCCGCTCACCGACCTGCCCAACCGCACGCTGTTCCAGGATCGCCTCGATGGCGCGCTCGCGGCGAGCCGGCGCTACGAGCGCCAGTTGGGCCTGCTGGCCATCGACCTCGACCACTTCAAGGAGGTCAACGACTCCCTCGGCCACCAGGCCGGCGACGAAGTGCTGGTCGAGGTGGCCAGGCGCCTGTTGTCCTGCGTACGCGAGGCCGACACCGTGGCGCGGCTGGGCGGCGACGAGTTCGCCATTCTGCTGACCGAGGTTGGCGGTGTGGCGGAGGTCGACCAGGTGGCCCATCGCGCGCTGGAACTGCTGGCCCAGCCGTTCCGCCTTACCGCCGGCACGGCCAGCATTTCGGGCAGCATCGGCATGGTGCTCTACCCTGACCACGGCGAAGATGCGGACACCCTGCGCCGCCTCGCCGACCGCGCCCTGTATGCCGTCAAGACCGGCGGGCGCAACGGCTGCCGCTTCTATACCGAGGGAATCTAGGCCCCGTTAAGCCGCGCCAGTTCTTCCGGCGTGTTGATGTTGGCGAAGGCCTCGGCATCGTCGAAGGCCACGTGGATGGCCGCCGCGCTGCCCAGCCAGTCCTGCACTTTGCGGCCGCCCGCCCGCAGCCAGTCGCCCAGTGCATCGGCGAGGCCGACGTGGCAGAGCATGAATCCGGGCTCGATGCCGCGCGGGCTGGCCGCCACAAAAAGTCCCCGCAGGCGACCCGAAGGTAGTGCAGAGCAAGCACCGCGCTGGCCCTGGCGGGACGCCGCTTGGGCGCTGGCCAGTCGCGCCACCAGATCCAGCGGCACGAAGGGTGCGTCGCAGGGCACGGTGACCAGCCATGGCGTCGGGCAGGCGAGGAGGCCGGCGTGCAGCCCGGCGAGCGGACCGGCGTAGTCGGGAACGACATCGGCGATCAGCGGCAGGCCGAGAGCCGCATACTCGGGCCGGTTGGCGTTGAGCATCACTCCGGCCACCTGTGGCCGCAACCGGGCGATCACATGGGAGATCAGTGTTTCGCCGCGCAGTACGGCTAGCCCCTTGGCGGCGCCGCCCATGCGCAGCGCACGGCCGCCGGCCAGTACCAGGCCGGTGATGTCACGACAAGGATCCAGCAGCAGCGCCGGCATGGTTAGGCACCCACCCCCCGGCCCCCGCCCGGGCGGGGTTCGACGGGTGTTCGCCTCCAGGCGGCTCCGCTTGGTTGACTGCGCCATGCTTGAGGCGGCTCGGCGCATGGCTAGCCGCCGATATACGACATCTCGATCTTCCGCGCCGCCGGCGTGGCGGCGTGGCGGATTTCCGAGTAGCGGTCGCCGCGTCGCTGCCACAGGGCGGCGATGAAGGCGGCGATTTCGGCGTCGTTGGTGCCGTCGCGCAGCAGGGCGCGCAGGTCGTGGCCCTCGGTGGCGAAGAGGCAGGTGTAGAGCTTGCCCTCGGTCGACAGGCGGATGCGGCTGCAGTCGCGGCAGAAGGCCTGGGTGACCGAGGAGATCACGCCGATCTCGCCGGCGCCGTCGGCGTAGCGCCAGCGTTCGGCGACCTCTCCCGGATAATTGGCGTCGATCGGTTCGAGCGGGAAGCGCGCTGCGATGCGGGCGATGACCTCGCTCGACGGCAACACTTCGTCCATGCGCCAGCCGTTGGTGCTGCCGACGTCCATGTACTCGATGAAGCGCAGGATGTGGCCGCTGCCACGAAAATGTTCGGCCAGCGGCAGGATCTGGTCGTCGTTGGTGCCGCGCTTGACCACCATGTTGATCTTGAGCGGCGCCAGGCCGGCGGACGCCGCAGCCTCGATGCCGCGCAGCACCTCGGCGACCGGGAAGTTGACATCGTTCATGTGGCGGAAGACCGCGTCGTCGAGGGCATCGAGGCTGATGGTGACGCGCTTGAGGCCGGCCGCGGCCAGGCTGGTGGCCAGCTGCGGCAGCAGCGAGCCGTTGCTGGTCAGCGTCAGTTCGACGCCGGGAATGGTCGCGAGTTGGGCGACGAGGTTCTCTAGATGGCGACGCAGCAGTGGCTCGCCGCCGGTGAGGCGGAGCTTGTTCACCCCGAGGCCGGCGAAGATGCGCGCGATGCGGGCGATTTCCTCGAAGCTCAGCAGGTCGGCGCGCGCGAGGAAGGGATAGTCGCGGCCGAACACCGTCTTCGGCATGCAATAGGTGCAGCGGAAGTTGCAGCGGTCGATGATCGAGACGCGCAGGTCGCGCAGGCGGCGGCCGAGGCTGTCGACGAGGAACGGGGCGGGTGCGGCTGACATAGCAGGAATTATAGGTCGATGCGATCGAGCAGCCGCTGCGCCGCCGTCTCCGAGATCACCAGTACCAGCTTCATCATCGCCCGGGTGGCGCCGACGAACAGCTTGCGCAATGCGCGGTCGTCGAGCACGTCGAAGTCGATCTCAGCGAAGATCACCGCCGGCGCGGCCTGGCCCTTGAAGCGATACACCGATTCCAGCAGCAGGTCGCCTTCGCTGAAAACGGGCTGGCCGAGCAAGTCATAACTGCCGCTGAAGGAGCGCAGGGTGTTGGAGCCGAGCCGGTCATGGCGCATCAGGTGCGAGTTGTCGCGGCCGTGGTAGCTGACGATGGCGACGTCCTGCTTGCGAAAGCCGGCCGAGTAGCACAGGCGGATGGCCTCCTTGACCTGTTGCAGCATGCCGGCCGCGTCGGCATAGGTGAGAATCTCGACCTCGCCGGAGTCGAAGGGCGAGAGGGCTTCGATAGAATGGTCGCCAGCCTCGGGCAGCAGGCCCTTGAGCATGCGCACCACGCCGCGCGGGCTGCGATAGTTGCCGCTGGCATGGAGACCGACCCAGCCAGGCAGCGGCAGGGGCGGGCGGCCGTAGAGGTTCTGCAGCGGGTCTTCAAGCCAGAGCAGGCGCGCTTCGGCAGCGGCGAGGCGCAAGCACCTGGTCGCGCCAAGCCTCCGAAAAGTCCTGGCCTTCGTCGACGATCACGGTGTCGAAGCGGAATTCCTCGCCCGGCGTCAGCTCCGCCGCCCGCGCCTCGAGGCGGGCGAAGGCGTCGGGCCGGGTGAAGTCGGGCGTCTCGCCGTGGGCGCGGACGATGCGCTCGCACAGCATGTGGAAGGTGCAGGCGAGCCCTTGTCCCGTTGCGCCGGCGGGGGCGATCGCCGCGAAGTGGTCGGCCAGCGGCCGGTTGAAGCAGACGTAGAGCGGACGCTTGCCGGCATCGATGGCGGCGCGGTATTCGGCCAGCGCCAGCTGCGTCTTGCCCGACCCGGCGGTGCCGGTCACGCGCAGCCGATAAGGCGCGAAATCGAGCTGCCGTGCCCACTGGGCGAGGCCGCCGGAGATGCGCGTCACCATGTCGCGGGCGCGGCCGAGCAGGGCGCTGACGTCGCTTTCGAGCTGGATCACGTCGCGCAGGAAGCGATGCACCTCGCGCGCCTCGACGCGGGCTTCCCCGGCCGGCAGCAGCCGCGCGATGACGGCCGCCAGCTGCTCGCGGCGCGCGGCATCGACGATGCGCTCGGCCACCACGCCGGCGGTTTCCGGATGCCTGACGCGGTAGTCGGGGCAGTAGAGCAGTGAATCGACCTGCGTGCCCTGGCAGCCGGGGCGGCGCCCGAGCTTGGTCCGCAGCGCGGCAGCCGAACGCGACATCTGCACCGCCACGCGCTTGGTCCTGCCTTCGTAGCGCTTCTGCAGGCCTTCCGGGCCTTCCTCGAGGAAGCCGCTCTTCTGCTCGATCAGCAGCAGGTCGCCGCTGGGGCCGACGACGACGAAGTCGATCTCGCCGAACGCGGCGAAGCCATGCTCGAGGTTGGTCCAGTGCACCGCGTGGTAGACGGTGTAGGCGTCGGGCAGGTGCTCGGCCAGCATGGCGAGGGTCTCGATCTCGCGCTGGGCGGCGCCGGTCACCGCCAGTTCGCGCCAGCCGTCGGGGACGATGCGGGCCATGGCAGACATGCTCCGTGGGGTATATGAAGTCGCCTAGGGTAACGGAGGTAACGGATGGCGCGCAATTTGTTAGGATGACGTTCTTCAAATAGTCCGGGCTGCACGCCATGAGCCACAAGCACGCCACCCTGTTGCGCGCCATCTTCCACGATCCCGTCAGCGGCAACATCCACTGGCGCGAAATCGAGTCGCTGCTGAGTCACCTCGGTGCTACCGTAGAGACCGGCCACGGTGCGCGCTTTCGCGTGGTGCTCAACCGCATGGAGATTTTTCTCCATCATCCGCACCACAGCAATGTCTTCGGCAAGCCCGAGGTCAAGCACCTGCGCGAATTCCTCGCCCGCGCCGGGGTCAGCCCGTCGAGCTACGAGGAATCCCCGGACAAGGGCGGCCACGCCTAGGCGGCGGCGAAGCCATGGACCTGAGCGCAACCGACCTGGTGAATATCGGCCTGACCGAGGCCATCCTGTCCGACCGCGGGCCGCCGCTTTTTGTCGCTGCCAGCCTCGGCTGCATCGCGGCCGTGAAGGTGATGGTGGAGGCGGGCAGCAACCTCGAGGTGTGCGGACCCGGGGGCCAGCGTCCGCTGCACGCGGCGGCGGCGGCGGGGCACGTCGGCATCGCCGGCACCCTGCTCAGCGCCGGCTGCGAGATCGATCCGCTCGACGACGACGGCAACACGCCGCTGATCACCGCCATCCTCAACGGCCAGGTTGGTCCGGTTGAACTGCTGCTGGCCATCGGCGCCGACATCGACATCGCGCGCTCGGACGGCTTCACGGCGGTGCACATGTCGCAACTGCCGGACACGCCGAAGGCGATCCGCGAGCTGCTTTCCATCGGGCAGTAGAGACGGGCATCCGGACTAACGAACCGGATCAGCCTGATGAGCATGCAAAAAGTCGGCGCAGGCGGGACGCCGACCGCCAGCTTGCACCGTTACACTTCTCTCGAAGTTGCGCGTTCGGGCAGCAGCATCACGAACTCGGTTCCTTCCTCTTCGCGGCTGCTCACGGTCAGTGTCCCGCCCAGCACGTTGGTCACCAGGTTGTGCACCACATGCAGGCCGAGGCCGGTGCCGCCGCGTCCCATGCGCGTGGTGTAGAAGGGATCGAAGATGCGGCCGAGCCGCTCGGCCGGGATGCCCCTGCCGTCGTCGCGGACAGAAATCGCGATATTGCCGGGCGCCTTCGCCGCTGCCGTGATGCGGATGGTGCCGTGGTCGCGATTTTCGAAACCGTGAATCACCGCGTTGTTGATCAGGTTGGTCAGCGCCTGGCCGAGCGGCCCGGGGTAGCTGTCGAGTTCCAACGTATCGGCGATCTCGGTCTCGACGCGATAGGGCGTACGCTTGAGCGTCGGATGCAGGGTCATCAGAATCTCGTCGACCACCTCGCGGACGCGGAAGGCGCGCCGCTGCGAACTGGTCTGGTCGACCGCCACCTGCTTGAAGCTGGTCACCAGTTCCGCCGCCCGCCGCAGGTTGCGCATGGCGATGTCGCTGCCGGTATCGACACCGGCGACGAAATCGTCGAGCGTCGTCCGCCGCAAGCCTGCCGCCATTGCCTCGCGGAATTCGACCAAGCGGTCGCGAACGGTCGAAACCGCCATCAGACCGTTGCCGATCGGCGTGTTGAGTTCGTGCGCCACGCCCGCCACGAGATTGCCCAGGGCCGCGAGCTTTTCCGACTGGACGAGCTGCTCCTGTGTTGCCTTGAGGCTTTCCACGGTCGCCTCCAGCTCGTCGTTGGTCTGCAGCAGTTCCTCGGTGCGTTCCGCCACGCGTTCTTCCAACGCGGCGTTGAGTTCGTGGATTTCCCGTTCGATGCGGCGCTGCGCGGTGATGTCGCTTGACATCATCAGCATCAGGCGCTCGTTGCCGATGGTCACGATCCGTGCCGAGATGCGGCAGAGCAGGGGTTGGCCATCGCCCGTAAGCAATTCGGCCTCCATTTCCTCGAGTGTGTTGCTCCTCTCGAGTGCCGCGAGGAAGTGCTGACGGTCCTCGATGCGGGCCCACAACATCATGTCCTGGCCATTGAGGCCGACACATTTCTCGCGGCGGCGGCGGAACTGTTTCTCCCAGGCCTGGTTGGCGGTAATGAACCTGAAGTTGTGGTCGGGATCCGAGACCGACATGGCGGCCGGCGAGGCGTTGAAGATCGCCTCGAGTTTCGCTTCGCCAGCATGCAACGCGGCCTCGGCGCGTTTGCGCTCGGTGACATCGACATCCATGCAGACGAAAATCGGCTTGCCGTCGTCACCCGGAATCGCGAAGGTCGTGGCGAGGACCACGAGCCGCGTTCCATTCTTGCGTTGAAGCGGGAATTCGGCGGGTCCAAAGGGCCCGCCGCTGCTTTCGATTCGCTTCAGCACGGCCACGAAATCGTCGGCTTGTTTCCGGTCCAGATACATCAGCGGGTTGTCGCCGATGAGCGTACCCACCGCCTCGTCGGCGCTGAAACCGTACATGAACTCGGAAGCCTTGTTCCAGTAAAGCACTCGCCCGCTTGCATCGAACCACTGGATGGCGACCGATGGCGTTGTTTCCAGCGTGGCGCGCAACCGCTCCTCGCTGCGCAACATGCCGGCCTCGCGTGCCTGGACGGTGTCGACCAGACGCCCGAGATCTCCCGACAACTGATTCAACTCGGCGACTGGGCCTCGCTGCGGCCAGGGCGAGGTGTAATCCCCCTGGATGGCGGCATGGGTGCGCTCGATCATCCGCTTGAGCGGGCGTGCCATGCGCGCCGCCCACAGCGGCGCCAGGGCGAGACTGATCAGCAGCGCGCCGAAAAAGGCGCCGATGACCATCAGGATTGTAATACGGTAGCTGTAGTGGCCCCAGCCCGCCGGGGTCGTCGCAGCAATGACCCAGCGCAACTTGGGTGAGAGCGCAAAGCTCGCATAGAGGGGCTTGTTCATGAAGGAGACCGATGTGCTCAGGCTCTTCCCTGCCAAGGCCGCCTGATACTCCGGCATGCCTGAATAATCGTAGTGGCGTCCCGGTGGATTGGGGTCGGGGTTGGAGGAGGCCAGCCATTGGCCATGGCCGTCGATTATCACGACCCAGTCGGCATCGTGTCGAACCGCGTCCTTGATCATGCGCAGGATGCCCTCCAGCGATGCCTCGCCGATGATGACCCGTTCGCCAACCGGGATCGCGATCCCGACCGTCTGCTTGCCCGAGAGCGGTGAAAGATATTTGTCGCTCCACAGCTGCGAGGTCGCGCCGCTGGCTGCCAGCACGCGGGCCGCCTGAAACAGGCGATTGCCGGAGAAGTCGGCCCCGGCCAGTTCCGCCGCCACTTTACGGAACTTCGGCGGAAGGCTCAGGGCATCGATACTGCCATCGGCGGCGACGATGAAAACGGCATCGAAATTCTCGCCGTCGCCGACGACGGCCTCGAGATGGTCTCGCATTCCGGCCGCGGTATGGTGCCGGAGCAGGCGCGCAACGGGCATGAGCTGGGCCTCGACGCCGCCCGTGTAACGATCGAGCAGGCGCACGGTCTCGTCGGCCCGGTCCTTGAGCTGCTCGAGTGCGCGCGTTTCGACCTGGGGCAGGCGGAACAGCAGGATGGCACTGCCGATGACAGTAAATGTCATCATTGCCGCCGTCACCAGCAGCAGCATCAGCGAAGTGCGCAGCCGCAATTCCCGCATCGGGCGCTACTCCACTACGACGAAGCGGCCGTTGCGCACTTCGGTCACGTAGGCCTTGCGCTCGGCATCGCCATAGCGGTCGAAGTTCCACTGCTCCTGCAGTCCCTGATAGGGGCCGCTGGCCAGTAGCACCTGTTTCAGGGACTGTCCCGGCGTTCGCCGGGACAGTGACTCGAGCGTGGCCTGCGTCGCGTCGTAGGCCGCCACGGTGGCAAACCCCGGTTCCTGATTGAAGCGTGCACGGTACGCCTCGCGAAACGCCAGATAACGTGGGGAGGTGTCTTCGCGGTTGAAGAACTGGGTCACATGGAAGCCTTCCACGGTGCGACCGCCGAGCTCCAGCAACTGCTCGGTCGCGGCCCAGGTCACACCGATGATCGGTTGGCCGAGATTCTGCTTGCGGGCCTGCTGGGTCAGCTGCACGACATCGACCGCATTGGCTATGAACAGCAGCCCGTCGGGGCGTGTCTGGCCGAGTCCGCGCACGACTTCGGCATAACCGCTGGCCTGGCCCGAGGTAAATTCTGCCGTTGCCACGACCTGGCCGCCCAGTTTCTCGAAAGCCTGGCGAAAGTCCCTGAGCCAGTCCGTCGTGTAGGCGCGGTTGGAGAGGTCGTAGGCGACGGCGATGCGGCGCAGCCCGCGCGCGTACTGCGCTTCAGCACTGCGTTTGGTGTTGACCCGCGTCGTCGACACGACCTTGAAAAAAAGGTCATCCTTGCCCGAGAGTTCGGTCGCGGTCACGGTCGGGCTGACCATGACTATGCCGCGTTTTTCGGCTACCGGCAGCACGGTCAGCGCGACGGTGCTCAACATTGGCCCGATGATCGCTTCCACACCGGTCGCGGCGAGCTGCTCGACGGCGGCCGTGGCCGCCTCTGCCCGCTGCTCGTCGTCGCGCAGGACCAGTTCCACCGGCCGCCCATGGATGCCACCCTTCGCGTTCACTTGCTCTACGGCGAGCAGCGCGCCATTGCGCCCGGCCAGGCCGATGTCGGCGTTGCGGCCCGAGAGGACCGCCAGAAAGCCCAGTTTGATCGGCTCCGGCGGCGAGCAGGCCGAGACAAACAGGGTCAGCAGGAGCGACAAAGTCTTCGATCGCAGCTTCATTGCGCTGCCGCCCTTCGTGCCTTCAGCCATTGCAGGATCTCCGGCAGGGGCTGCGGCCTGGCGAACAAATAGCCCTGACCTTCATCGCAGCCGAGCGCTTTCAGCCGCTCGACCTGCTGCTCGTTTTCAACGCCTTCGGCGAGTACCTTCATGCCGAGCTGGCGGCCCAGCGGAATCACCATTTCGGCGATGCGCTCGCCGCGCTGGCCGGAATCCAGCGCCCAGACGAAGGATTTGTCGATCTTGATGCGGTCGGCAGGCAACTGATCGAGATAGGCCAGCGACGAGAAACCGGTGCCGAAATCGTCGATGGCGAGCGGAATGCCGCGCGATTTCAGCTCGGAGAAGATTTCCGCTACATTCTCCGACCCCATCATCGCCACCGACTCGGTGATCTCCAGTTCCAGATCCTGCGGCCGCGTGCCGGTATCCAGCAGCGCCGCATCGAGCATCGCCAGGAAATCCGGGTGGCGGAACTGCACCACGGAGACGTTGACCGCCATGTGGAAGTCGGAACAACCGGCGCGGCGAAGCTCGCCGGCGGCGAGTAGCGCCGTGCGCAAGACCCAGTTGCCGAGGCTGACGATCAGCCCCGAGTTTTCCGAAACGGGGATGAAGGTATCCGGCGGCACGAAGCGGCCGTCCTCGGTGCGCCAGCGCAACAGCGCCTCGAAGCCGATCAGCTTGCCGGTGGCAAGGCAAAGCTGCGGCTGATAGGCCAAAAACAGTCGGTCGTAGTTGAAGGCTTCGCGCAGGGCGTGCAGCAGGCGCGTGCGTTCGCGGGTTTCGTTGCCGATGGCGGGGGTAAACCAGGCGATCTGGCCATGGCCGCCGGCCTTGGCGCGCTTGACGGCGATCGAGGCATCCTTGAGCCGGTCAGCGCCACCCTGGTCTGGTGTTTCTTCGAGCCGAACGAGTCCGATGGCGACCGACACGACATGCTCACTGTCGTCGAGCGTGAAGGGCGTGGCAAAGATTTCACGCAGCAAGGAGGGTGGCAGCAGTTCGGCACGGCCGAGGATGCCGAAGGTGTCGGTCCCGACACGGGCGATCAGCGTGCCATCGCCAATCTGGTCTTCGAGCCGTCGGGCGATGGCCTGCAGCAGGCGGTCGGCGTAGCGGTGGCCGAACATATCGTTGATCTCGGCGAACTGGTCGATGTCGAGCAGGGCCAGGATGTAGCCACTTCCGCCATCTTGTGCGATGCGGCGGTCGAGCGCTTCGACGAAGGCATTGCGGTTGGGCAGCGCAACCAGTGCGTCGTGGAACGCCTGGCTGTGCAGCTGCTCGGTCAGGGCGACTTTCTCGGCGCCGAGTGCGATGTTGCTACAGAACATGTCGAGCAGCTGACGATTGATGCGCGGCAGCGGTGTCGTCGCCGTGACGTGGGCGACGAAGGCTCGCCCCTGCTGCGCCCCGGCCAGATACAGCGTGAAGTTGAAGGGTTCGACCACGCTTGTGTGCGTTTCGATGCAGCGGTGCATGGCGGCAAGCGTGGCCGGATCATTGATGTCGGTCAGGCCACGGTGGAGGCAATGCCCGTACCGTGGCGTGGTGGCAATGACGCGACAATCGCCCTCGATCTCGCAGCTTGGCGTGACGGCATAGACCACGCCCTCGATCTGCAGCCCGACCAGTTCGGCTATTTCCCCGAGCAGGCCGGCCGAGAATTCCCTCAGGCCGGGCAGTGCGATGAGCCGGTGTGACGCAGCCACGACGCGCTCGAGAAAACGCTGGTTCGCCGCCGTGCGCTCGAGCTGGTCGTAGGCACGTATCGCCGTCGACAGGGCGACGTAGAGGCGGCCGCGGGTCAGCTCGCTCTTGGTGTGATAGTCGTTGATGTCGTAGCGGCGCACGGTATCGACATCGGGGGCAAGGCCGGGCTGCCCCGTGCGCAGGATGATGCGCGTGCTGGCGAGGCCCATGTCGTCGCGGATGACGCCGATCATGTCGAGGCCGGCGGTGACGGTTTCCATCACCACGTCGAGCAATATGACCGCGATGTCGTGTTCCCGCGAAAGCAGTTGCAGTGCCGCGGCGGCCGAATGTGCATGCAGGAATTCGAGCGGGCGGTCGAGAATGTATAGGCCATGCAGCGCGAACTCGGTGGCCTCGTGCAAATCAGGATCGTCATCGACGACGAGAACGCGCCAAGGAGGAACCAGTGTCCGGGGCCCCTCGTCGCGTGGCTCGTCGTCCAGAAAGGTCAGTGCATCATCAGCCTGACTCAAAGTCATCACCCCCTACGCAGTGAATGCGTAATCTACTCGATACCTGCTTTGCTGTGGCGCCGCAGGACTACGGAGTGGCGACGGCGCTCCGGCCAGAATGCCGCGAACCTGGTGCTAGGCAGCTGCCAGCGCCTGGCGCAGGTCGCCCAGCAGGTCGGACAGGTCCTCGAGGCCGACCGACAGCCGCACCAGCCCCTCGCCGATCAGGTGCTCGGCGCGCTCCTCGAGCGTGTAGAAGGAGTGCGTCATGCTGGCCGGATGCTGGGCCAGGCTCTCGGCGTCGCCGAGGCTGACGGCGCGGGTAAACAATTGCAGCGCGTTCATGAAGCGGCGGCCGGCCTCGATGCCGTCCTTCAGTTCGAAGGCGATCATGCCGCCGGGCTGGGCCATCTGGCGCCGCGCGAGTTCGATCTGCGGGAAGCCCGGCAGGCCGGGGAAATGGACCACGGAAACCTTCGGGTGCGTCGCGAGGAATTCGGCCACGCCCTGCGCGCTGGCACAGTGGCGGTCCATGCGCAGCGCCAGCGTCTTGAGGCCGCGCAGCACGAGGAAGGCATCCTGCGACGAGAGCACGGCGCCGGTCATGTCCTTGAGGCCGTAAAAGCGCACCTGGGTCAGTGTTTCCAGCGGGCCGACGATGGCGCCGGCGAGCAGGTCGCCGTGGCCGCCGAGATACTTGGTCGCCGAATGCACGACGAAATCGGCGCCGAGTTCGAGCGGCCGCTGCAGGTAGGGCGTGCAGTAGGTGTTGTCGACCACCGTCTGCGCACCGTGGCTGCGCGCGATTCTCGCGACGGCGGCGATATCGACCAGCCGCATGTTGGGGTTGGCCGGGGACTCGAAGAAAACAACCTTCGTCGCCGGATTGATCGCGGCTTCGAGATTGGCGGGATCGGTGAGGTCGACGTGGGTGACCTTGACCCCGAACTTGGCCAGGCCGTGGTTGAGATAGCCGAAGGTGCAGCCGTAGAGCGTCTTGTCGGCGATGATCTCGTCGCCCGGCGCCAACAGCGTCCACAGCAGCGAGGTGGTGGCGCCCTGGCCCGAGGCCGTCACCAGCGCGGCTTCGCCGCCCTCGAGGTCGGCGAGTCGCGCCTCGAGCAGCGCCGTGGTCGGGTTGCCGACGCGCGAATAGACGAAGCCGGCCTGCTCCCCGGCGAAGCGCGCCGCGCCGTCCTCGACCGTAGGGAAGGTATAGGTCGAGCTCAGGTAGAGAGGCGGGTTGAGCGAGCCGTGGCCGGCGTAGGGGTCGTAGCCGTGGTGGATCGCACGGGTGGCAAAGCCGGGGCGGCGGGGAGTGTCGTCGTTGGTCATGGTTCGGCAGGCGGTAGGGACGTTGCCCGACATCTTACCGGGTCGGCATCCGCAAGGAAAAACGCCCCGTCCATACGGGCGGGGCGTTGTGCGAAAAGTCGGCGCTGGCGACACGCCGACTCAAGGCTTGCTGCACGGTCACCGTGTCCGCCATTTCCTTGAACTCGGCGATCTGGTCGTCGTCGTACTTATCGAGGGCGTTCCAGAAGTGTTCGTTGTGGGGCGTGGCCATGAGGTTGGAAATCTCTGGCTGGTGGGATGGCGATTACGTCCGGTTGCGCCAGTATCCCGGTTCGCGGCGACAGTGCATCACAGCGACGATCAGGACGTATCCGTCCTCGATCGAATAAAGCACCGCGTAGGGAAAGACCTTCGTCAGGTAGCGGCGCACATCGTCTTCGACAATGCGCCACGACGCGGGAGAGTCTGCGATATGTGCGATGGCGGATTCGACTGCGTTGATGAATCGGCGGCCCAGGTCGCGCTGCTGCTTTTCGTAATATTCGGCGGCAGCGCGGAATTCCGCCAGCGCTTCCGGGTGGAACTCGATTCTCATCGAGCGATGGATTGCCTGACCTGTGCAAACGCTTCTTCGGCCGGGACGGTCTTGATGTCACCGCGACGTACTTCGTCGATGCGGCGGCGTGCTTCACGCATCCAGAGTTGGCGGATATAACCGTCTTCGGCCGGGTCGAGGCTTTCGACCAAGCGGTCGGCGAGCAGCGCGCGAGCCTCGCTGGGCAGTGCCAACGCTTCATCCGCAATTTGTTCGACCGTCATGTGCATGGCGTGCCTCCTGATGAATCCGACCATTGTAGCCTTGGCGCTCGACGGATTCAAAACCTCCGTGCCCGTGGGATGCGATGAATGGAAACGCCCCGGCCATAAGGGCGGGGCGCTGTGCGAAAACTCGGCGCTGGTGAAGCAACTGCGCTACAAGTCGGTCGAGCAAAGTGCGCTCTCCTCGCCGCTGCGGATCCTCGCCGTAGCGGATGGCGGGACGGCGTCGAAACTCTGACTACACAGTCACCGTATCGGCCACTTCCTTGAACTCGGCGATCTGGTCGAAATTCATGTAGCGATAGACGTCGGCGGCCTTGGCATTGACGGCCTGTACGCGTTCCTGGTACTCGGCGTTGGTGGGGATCTTGCCCATCAGCGCGCAGACCGCGGCCAGTTCGGCCGAGGAAAGATAGACGCGGGTGTCGATGCCCAGCCGGTTGGGGAAGTTGCGCGTCGAGGTCGACACCGCCGTGCTGCCCTTCCTGACCTGCGCCTGGTTGCCCATGCACAGGCTGCAGCCGGGCATTTCCATGCGCGCGCCGGACTTGCCGAGCACCGAGTAATAGCCTTCCTCGTTGAGGATCATCGCGTCCATCTTGGTCGGCGGCGCGATCCACAGGCGGGTCGGGATGTCGCTCTTGCCGTCGAGTACCTTGCCGGCGGCGCGGAAGTGGCCGATGTTGGTCATGCAGCTGCCGATGAAGACTTCGTCGATCTTGTCGCCGGCGACGGCGGCGAGCGTCTTGACGTCGTCCGGATCGTTGGGGCAGGCCAGCAGCGGCTCGGTGATCTCGTTCATGTCGATCTCGATCACGGCGGCGTACTCGGCGTCGGCGTCGGGCTGGAGCAGGGTGCCGTTGGCGATCCACTCTTCCATGGCCTTGATGCGGCGGGAGAGGGCGCGCTTGTCCTCGTAGCCTTCGGCGATCATCCACTTCATCAGGGTGATGTTGGAGCGCATGTACTCGACGATCGGCTCCTTGTTGAGGCGCACGGTGCAGCCTGCGGCGGAACGCTCGGCCGAGGCGTCGGTGAGCTCGAAGGCCTGTTCGACCTTGAGGTCGGGCAGGCCCTCGATTTCGAGGATCTTGCCGGAGAAGATGTTCTTCTTGCCCTGCTTGGCGACGGTCAGCAGGCCCGCCTTGATGGCGTAGTAGGGAATGGCGTTGACCATGTCGCGCAGGGTGATGCCGGGCTGCAGCTTGCCCTTGAAGCGCACCAGCACCGATTCCGGCATGTCCAGCGGCATCACGCCGGTGGCGGCGGCAAAGGCGACGAGGCCCGAGCCGGCCGGGAAGGAAATGCCGATGGGGAAGCGGGTGTGGCGAATCGCCGCCGGTGCCGACGGTGTCGGGCAGCAGGAAGCGGTTGAGCCAGGAGTGGATCACGCCGTCGCCGGGCTTGAGCGAGATGCCGCCGCGCGCGGTGATGAAGCTCGGCAGGGTGCGGTGGGTCTTGACGTCAACCAGCTTCGGATAGGCGGCGGTATGGCAGAAGGACTGCATCACCAGGTCGGCGGAGAAGCCGAGGCAGGCGAGGTCCTTGAGTTCGTCGCGGGTCATCGGGCCGGTGGTGTCCTGGCGAACCGACCGTGGTCATGCGCGGCTCGCAGTAGGTGCCGGGGCGAACGCCGCTGCCTTCGGGCAGGCCGCAGGCGCGGCCGACCATCTTCTGCGCCACGGTGTAGCCCTTGCCGGTATCGACCGGTGGCTTGGGCAGGCGGAACAGGGTGGAGACGGGCAGGCCCAGCGCTTCGCGCGCCCGGGTGGTGAGGCCGCGGCCGATGATCAGGTTGATGCGGCCACCGGCGCGCACTTCGTCGAGCAGCACTTCGGACTTGTAGTCGAAGGTGGAGACGACGGCGCCGTTCTTCTCGACCTTCTTGTCGTAGGGGTAGATGTCGATGACGTCGCCCATGTTCAATTGCGTGACGTCGCACTCGATCGGCAGGGCGCCGGCATCTTCCTGGGTGTTGAAGAAGATCGGCGCGATCTTGCCGCCGAGGCAGTAGCCGCCGTAGCGCTTGTTGGGGACGAAGGGGATGTCGTCGCCGGTCCACCACAGCACCGAGTTGGTCGCCGACTTGCGCGAGGAGCCGGTGCCGACCACGTCGCCGACGTAGGCGACCGGATGACCCTTCTTCTTCAGGTCTTCGATCAGTTTCATCGGGCCGCGCTCGCCGGGCTTCTCGGGGGTGATGCCCTCGCGGGCGTTCTTCAGCATGGCCAGCGCGTGCAGCGGGATGTCCGGGCGGCTCCAGGCGTCGGGTGCGGGCGAGAGGTCGTCGGTGTTGGTCTCGCCGGTCACCTTGAACACGGTGACGCTGATCTTCTTCGGCACGTCGGGGCGCGAGGTGAACCACTCGGCGTCGGCCCAGATCTGCATGACGGCCTTGGCGTTGGCGTTGCCGGCTTTCGCCTTGTCGGCGACGTCGTGGAAGAAGTCGAACATCAGCAGCGTCTTCTTCAGCGCGTCGGCCGCGGTGGCGCCGCATTCGGCGTCGTCGAGCAGGTCGATCAGCGGCTTGACGTTGAAGCCGCCGAGCATGGTGCCGAGCAGTTCGGTGGCCTTGGTGCGCGAAATCAGCGGGCACGCCGTGGCGCCAGCGCCGACTTTTTGCAGGAACTCGGCCTTGACCTTGGCGGCATCGTCGACGCCGGCCGGCACCCGGTGGGTGATGAGGTCGACGAGGAAGGCTTCCTCGCCCTTGGGCGGCGCCTGCAGCAGCGCGACGAGGTCGACGGTCTGCTGCTTGGTCAGGGGCAGGGGCGGGATGCCCAGCGCGGCGCGCTCGGCGACATGGGCACGGTAGGCTTCGAGCATGGCGGTGTCCTTCGAGTAATCAGTGTTGGGGTGGGGAGAAGAAACGGTTTTGTGCGGCAGCCGGAATCTCGCATCCGGTCGACTGCGCGCGGCACAGCAGGTTCCAGTAATAACGGTAGGAGGCGCGGTCGTGCAGGCGGCCCTCGAAGCGGATCGGACCCCAGGCGGCATCCTGCGCGGCGGCGAGGATGCGGGCGGCCTCGGTCACCTCGGAGAAATCGGGCCGCATCGTCAGGACGATGGGCAGGATCTGCGCCGGGTGGATGCTCCACATGCGCAGGAAGCCGAATTCCTCCCGGGCGCGGCGGGCAACGGTGCTCACCGCCTCCATGTCAGTCAGTTCGGTGCTGACGTTGTGCGTCGGCACCACGCCGTTGCCGAGCGCGGCGGCGGCGATCTCGGCCTTGGCGCGCACGATCAACGGGTGGGTGAATTGTCCCGGCGATTTCATCGCACTGCCGGGAATGGCGCCGTGATGGGCCGAGACGAAATCCATCAGGCCGAAGTCGATGGATTCGACATGGGGGAGGGCGGCGATCTGCCAGGCCTCGCGCAGCGCGCCGTGGGTTTCGATCAGCACATGCACGGGAATCTCGCGGCGGATGCCGTGGCGGTCGCGCAGTTCGTCCAGCGCCGTGATCTGCTCCAGCGCATCGTCTGCGCACTCGGGCTTGGGCAGGACGATGTAGGCAACACGCATTCCGGCGCGGCCGACGATGATCTCGAGTTCCTCGCGCCAGCTCGGATGGCGCACGTCATGGATGCGGGCGCCGAGGCGGTCGTGGCGGTTGGCGGGGTCGTTGATCAGTGCCGCGATCATCTCCGCGTGGGCAATCTCGCCGCCGGCGGGAGCGCCGTCCTCGCAGTCGGCTGTGACGTCGAAGATCGGGCGCCCGTTGGCCAATGAGTCGGCCTGCAGGTCGAGCGACTTGCGGATCAGCTTTTCCGAACCGGCGTAGTGCTCGCAGGCCGCGAGCATGGGGAAAGGCTTGCTGCCTGGATAGAGCACGGCGGCAGGATGAAGGCGCTCCGTCATCGTGTGATCCAGGGGAGCGTTCATCCTGCCTAGTCTGCGATCAGGCGAAGAGGTGCTTGACGCCGTCGCGCTCTTCGCTGAGTTCCTTGAGCGTGAAGTCCATCTTCTCGCGCGAGAAGGCGTCGATTTCGAGACCCTTGACGACTTCCCACTTGCCGCCGGCACAGGTGCAGGGCATGCCGTAGATCATGCCTTCGGGGATGCCGTAGGAGCCGTCGGAAACCACGCCCATGGTGACCCAGGCGCCGTTGGTGCCCATGTTCCAGTCGCGCATGTGGTCGATGGCGGCATTGGCGGCGGAGGCGGCGGACGACAGGCCGCGGGCCTCGATGATGGCGGCGCCGCGCTTGCCGACTTTCGGGATGTACTCGCCCTTGTACCAGGCGTCGTCATTGACCAGCGCCGGCGCGGCCTTGCCAGCGACGGTGGCGAAGCGGATGTCCGGGTACATCGTCGGCGAGTGGTTGCCCCAGACGACCATGTTCTTGACGTCGGTGACGCCAGCATTGGTGCGGGTGGCGAGTTGCGAGATGGCGCGGTTGTGGTCGAGGCGCATCATCGAGGTGAAGGCGGTCCTGGGCAGGCTCTTCGCGGTGTTCATGGTGATCAGCGCGTTGGTGTTGGCCGGGTTGCCGACGACAATGAGTTTCAGGTCCCGAGCAGCGACTTCATCGATGGCCTTGCCCTGCTCGGTGAAGATCTTGGCGTTCTCGAGCAGCAGGTCCTTGCGCTCCATGCCCGGGCCGCGCGGCTTGGCACCGACCAGCAGCGCCTGCTGTGCATCCTTGAAGGCGACCTTGGGGTCGGAGGTGCCGATCATGCCGGCCAGCAGCGGGAAGGCGCAGTCCTCGAGTTCCATCATCACGCCCTTGAGCGCGGCCTGGGCCTTGTCGATGGGCAGTTCCAGCATCTGCAGGATGACAGGCTGGTCCTTGCCGAGCATCTCGCCGGAGGCAATGCGGAACAGCAGGGCGTAGCCGATCTGACCGGCGGCGCCGGTGACTGCGACTCGAACGGGGGCTTTGGCCATGAGGAACTCCTTTACGCGGTAGGTTTGCCGATTGGGGTCGGGGTTGCGGCAGTCGTCTGCCGGGCGAAACTAGCCTTGGATCATAGTCGGAAATATTGCAGTGTGTCAATAAGTGTCATATGTCTTATAAAAGCTATAAGACTATCTATAGACGATGGCGGATATTTGTGATTCAATTCCGCCCGATGTCCAGCGAATCGCCCACCTACAGTCCGCTCTATCGCCAGATAAAGAGCCTTCTCGTTCAAGCCCTTGAGGCCGGCGAGTGGCGTCCGGGCGAGGTCATTCCCAGCGAGATGGAACTGGCGACTCGGTTCAACGTCAGCCAGGGCACGGTGCGCAAGGCCATCGATGAATTGGCCGCCGAAAACCTGCTGCTGAGGCGTCAGGGCAAGGGGACTTTCGTTGCAACGCACAACGACCCCCGCGCCTTCTTCCGCTTTCTGCGTCTGGTCCCCCTTTCCGGCGTCATCGAGCCATCGCGCAGCGTACCGCTCGATTGCTGGCGCGCCAAGGCCGGTCCCGAGGCCGCTCGCGTGCTCGATCTCAAGGTCGGTGACGCCATCGTCATCGTTCGTCGCGTGCTCGAGTTCGCCGGCAAGCCGGTGGTCGCCGATGAAATCTACCTGCCGGGCGAAACCTTCGCCGGTTTGTCGCTCGACCTGATGAAGGACTCGCAGGAGTCGCTCTACACCCTGTTCGAAAGCCGCTTCGGGGTGCGCATGGTGCGGGCAGTCGAGCGCCTGCGCGCGGTAGCGGCCGATCGCGCCAGCGCAGAATTGCTGCACGTGGCCGAGGGCAGTCCGCTGCTGTCGGTGGAACGCATCAGCTACACCTATGGCGACAAGCCGGTGGAATGGCGGCGTGGCCTTTACTTGACGCATGACCACTGTTATCTGAACGAACTGGGCTGAGACATCAGCCGGGAGACTGCGGCACCGGGAATTTGCTGCAGTGCAAGAAACAGGTAAGTTAGCACCACTAGAATTTTCCCGAACCTCTTCCGGGTGACGCGGAAGAGGCAGGCAGATAACCACCGGAGGCAAGCACGATGCCTGGACTGGCCAAGCAAAGACCCAAGTTTCTCAACCTCTTCGCGATCCGCCTGCCATTGGCCGGTTACGCCTCCATCTTCCATCGTGTCAGCGGCATCGGGCTGTTCCTGATGCTGCCACTCCTGATCTGGCTGCTCGACAAGTCGCTGTCCACGCCCGAGGCCTACGCGCAGTTCAAGGTGGTGTTCGACTGCATGCTGGTCAAACTGGTCCTGCTCGGACTGCTGTGGGCCTTCCTGCATCACTTCTGCATGGGCATCCGCATCCTGCTGCTCGACGTCCATGTCGGCATCGACAAGGAGTCGGCCCACAAGTCCTCGATCGCCGTGATGGTCGTGAGCCTGACGCTCACCGCCATCCTCGGCGGCAAGTTGCTGGGGATCTTCTGATGAGCCACTTCAACCGCATCGTCATCGGTGCCCATTACGGGCTCAAGGACTGGCTGGTCCAGCGCATCACCGCCATCGTGATGGCGCTGTACTCGCTGTTCATGGCAGCCGCGCTGCTCGCGGGGATCAATGGTCACGACGGCTGGCGTGCGCTGATGGCGCACGGCTTTGTCCGCTTCTTCACCTTCCTGTTCATCATCAGCCTGTGCTGGCACGCCTGGATCGGCGTGCGCGACATCTGGATGGACTACGTCAAGCCGGCCGGCATTCGCCTGACGCTGCACAGCCTGACGGCCATCGCCCTGATCGGCTACGCCGGCTGGGCCATCCAAGTGATCTGGAGGCTGTGAGATGAGCATTACCGTTCGCAAATTCGACGCGGTCATCGTCGGCGCCGGCGGTGCCGGCCTGCGTGCCGCCATCCAACTGTCCGAGTCAGGCTACAAGACCGCCGTGCTGACCAAGGTCTTCCCGACCCGCTCGCACACCGTAGCGGCGCAGGGCGGGGTGGCGGCCAGCCTCGGCAACTCGGAAGAGGACCACTGGCACTGGCACATGTACGACACCGTCAAGGGCTCCGACTGGCTCGGCGACCAGGACGCCATCGAGTTCATGTGCAAGAAGGCCAACGAGTGCGTGATCGAACTCGAGCACTACGGCATGCCCTTCGACCGCACCGACGCCGGCAAGATCTACCAGCGCCCCTTCGGCGGCCACATGTCGAACTTCGGCGAGAAGCCGGTGCGCCGTTCCTGCGCCGCGGCCGACCGCACCGGCCACGCCATGCTGCACGCGATGTACCAGCGCAACCTGAAGGTCAACACCCAGTTCTTCGTCGAGTGGATGGCGCTGGACCTGGTCCGCGATGCCGAGGGCGAAGTCCTCGGCGTCACCGCCATGGACATGGAGACCGGCGAGATCGTCGTCTTCCACGCCAAGGCCACCATCTTCGCCACCGGCGGTTCCGGCCGCATCTACTACAGTTCCACCAACGCCTTCATCAACACCGGCGACGGCCTCGGCATGGCGGCGCGCGCCGGCATCCCGCTGGAGGACATGGAGTTCTGGCAGTTCCACCCGACGGGCGTGGCCGGTGCCGGCGTGCTCATCACCGAGGGCGTGCGCGGCGAGGGCGGCATCCTGCGCAATGCCGCAGGCGAGCGCTTCATGGAGCGCTACGCCCCCAACGCCAAGGATCTGGCTTCGCGCGACGTCGTTTCCCGCGCCATGACGACCGAGATCAACGAGGGCCGCGGCTGCGGGCCGAACAAGGACTTCGTGCTGCTCGACATCACCCACCTCGACCCGGCCACCATCATGAAGCGGCTGCCGGGCATCCGCGAGATCGCCATCCAGTTCGCCGGCGTCGATTGCATCAAGGAACCGATCCCGGTGGTGCCGACCTGCCACTACCAGATGGGCGGCATCCCGACCAACTACAACGGCCAGGTCGTGGTGCCGGGCAAGCGCAGCCAGAACGAGATCGTCCCCGGCTTCTACGCCGCCGGCGAGTGCGCCTGCGCCTCGGTGCATGGCGCCAACCGCCTCGGCACCAATTCGCTGCTCGACCTGCTGGTGTTCGGCAAGTCCGCCGGCGAGACCGCGGTGGAAACCCTCAAGCAGTCGCCGAAGGCGCACAAGGAACTGCCGCAGTCCGAGATCGACCGCGCGCTGGCCCGCGTCAATCGCCTCGACACCCAGACCGGCGGCGCCAACGTGCATGAGACGCGGCTGGACATGCAGCGCACTATGCAGAAACACGCCGGCGTGTTCCGTTTCGCCGACCTGCTGCAACAGGGGGTCGAGAAGATCAAGCAGGTCGAGCAGCAGGTGCGCCAGACCGGGATCAAGGACAAGTCCAAGGTCTTCAACACCGCGCGCATCGAGGCGCTGGAGCTGGAAAACCTGATCGAGGTCGCGGTCGTCCACCATGGTCTCGGCCGAGGCGCGCAAGGAATAGCCGCGGTGCCCACGTCCGCAACGACTGTGCCGATTCGGCGGAATTCCCCGACGGTCGCGACGACCGGAACTGGCTCAAGCACAGCCTCTGGTACAAGGACACAGATGGAACGGGGAGCCGCCTCGACTACAAGTCGGTGAAGCTCACTCCGCTGACCGTCGAAACCATCGCGCTCAAGAAGCGCGCCTATTGAGAGAGCGACCGATGACCACGACGGCGACGCGCACCCTCCAGTTCAAGATATACCGCTACGATCCGGACAAGGATCAGAAGCCGTACATGCAGGACATCTCGGTCGAGGTGGACAGCACCGACCGCAAGCTGCTCGATGCCCTGGTCAAGCTCAAGGCGGTGGACGACGCCATCTCCTTCCGCCGCTCCTGCCGCGAGGGCGTCTGCGGTTCCGACGCGCTCAACATCAACGGCAAGAACGGACTGGCCTGCCTCACCGACCTCAACAGCTTCCCTGCGGGCAAGCCCATCGTGCTGCGGCCCTTGCCGGGTCTTCCGGTGATCCGCGACCTGATCGTGGACATGACGCAGTTCTTCAAGCAATACCACTCGATCAAGCCCTACCTCATCAACAACGATCCGCCGCCCGAGCGCGAGCGCCTGCAGAGCCCGGAGGACCGCGAGGAACTCGACGGCCTCTACGAGTGCATCCTCTGCGCCTGCTGCTCGACCTCCTGCCCATCGTTCTGGTGGAACCCGGACAAGTTCGTCGGCCCGGCCGGCCTGCTCGCCGCCTACCGCTTCATCGCCGACACGCGCGACCAGGCCACCAGCGAGCGCCTCGACAACCTCGAAGACCCCTACCGCCTGTTCCGCTGCCACACCATCATGAATTGCGTTGATGTCTGTCCGAAGGGCCTGAACCCGACCCTGGCGATCGGCAAGATCAAGGCGATGATGGTCAAGCGGGCGATCTAGGATGAAGTCTTCCCCGGCATTGATGTTGGTGCGCGATCGGGACGGTGGGGTGCTCTGCTCCGCTCATGTCCTCCGGCGTCGGCCTTCGGCCGCCACCTCCTCCTTTACTTCGCTGCGCAGAGCACCCCACCGTCCCGATCAGCCGGCGCCGTGGGTGTTTGGCGGTCAAGCAGTGCAGGCGTGTTCCGCCAAGGGCGGGGGGTGGCCGTCACAGCGAAGTAAAGGGGGAGGGCCGGGCGCAGCCCGGCCCGGAGGACATGAGCAGCGACGGCTACCCCACGCCCTTGGTGCACGCGGACATCGAGCGTCGCGGGCATGGGTCAACTGACATGGAAGAACAAAGGCGCGTTCGCATCGAGAGGTTGCGCTGGCACTGCCGGCGGGCCCTGCTGGAACTCGATATCGTTTTCCAGCGCTTCTGGGGCGAGGTCGGTGACGATCTCGACGATACGACGTTAGACTTGCTGGAACCCTTGCTGGCGGAAGAAGACCACGACCTGTGGGAACTTGTGAGCGGGCGCAGGCAGAGCGAAGACCCGGCGCAGCAACGCTTGCTGGAGCGGCTGCAGGCAACGCGTAAAATTGACATTTTTGCATCAGAGAGGTACTGACATGAGCACACCACGCATCGCAACCCTGACCCTCGACGGCAAGACCACTGAATTTCCTGTGATGGGCGGCAGCATCGGCCCGGACGTCGTCGACATCCGATCGCTCTACGCCAAGACCGGCGCCTTCACCTTCGATCCGGGCTTCATGTCTACGGCGGCGTGCAAGTCCTCGATCACCTACATCGACGGCGACAAGGGCGAGTTGCTCTACCGCGGCTATGCCATCGAGGAACTGGCGGTGCATTGCGACTTCATGGAAGTCTGCTATCTGCTGAAGCACGGCGAACTGCCCAACCCGAAACAGAAGGAAGACTGGGTCAAGGACGTCAAGAACCACACCATGGTGCATGAGCAGATCACCCGCTTCATGCAGGGCTTCCGCCGCGACTCGCACCCGATGGCGGTGCTGGTCGGCATGGTCGGCGCGCTGTCGGCCTTCTACCACGACTCCCTCGACATCAACAATCCCGAGCACCGCCTGACGGCGGCCGTGCGCCTGATTGCCAAGATGCCGACCATCGTCGCCATGGCTTACAAGTACTCGATCGGCCAGCCGACCATGTACCCGAGCAACAAGCTCGATTACAGCTCGAACTTCATGTACATGATGTTCGCCAATCCCTGCGACGAGTATGTGCCCAACCCGGTGCTGGCGCGGGCCCTCGACCGCATCCTGATCCTCCACGCCGACCACGAGCAGAACGCCTCGACCTCGACGGTGCGCCTGGCCGGATCCTCCGGCGCCAACCCCTTCGCCTGCATCGCGGCCGGCATCGCCTGCCTCTGGGGCCCGGCCCACGGCGGCGCCAACGAGGCCTGCCTGAAGATGCTGGAAGAGATCGGCGACGTTTCGCGCGTGCCCGAGTACATCAAGCGCGCCAAGGACAAGAACGACTCCTTCAAGCTGATGGGCTTCGGCCACCGCGTGTACAAGAACTTCGATCCGCGCGCCAAGCTGATGCGCGAGACCTGCCACGAGGTGCTCAACGAACTCGGCCTCCACGATGACCCGCTGTTCAAGCTGGCCCTCGAACTGGAACGCATCGCCCTCGAGGACGAGTACTTCATCGAGAAGAAGCTTTATCCGAACGTCAACTTCTACTCCGGCATCGTGCAGAAGGCGCTGGGCATCCCGACGCAGCTGTTCACCGGCATCTTCGCCATGGCCCGCACCATCGGCTGGATCGCGCAGTGGCACGAGATGATCGGCGATCCCGACCAGAAGATCGGCCGGCCGCGCCAGCTCTACACCGGTGCCGCGCGTCGCAGCGTGCCGGCGATGGATCAGCGCAAGTAACCGCAAGCGTGGAGGGGGCGGCGCGACCGCCCTTTTTTTTCTCCTCACCCATTAGTAAAGGTGATGGCATGATGAAAGAAACGTTGTCGACGTCCTATCTCTTCGGTAGCAACGCCCCCTTCATCGAGGAGTTGTACGAGAAGTACCTGGAGAATCCCGGCGCCGTCGAGCCCGCCTGGCGCGACTACTTCGACAAGCTGGCCAACCTGCCGGGTGCCGGTGCCTATCTCGGTCGCGACGTCGCCCACGCGCCGGTCATCGCCTCCTTCGCCCAGCGCGCGAAGGAGGGCTGCCTGCGCATTGCGCGGGAGGCGCATGGCGGCGAGAAGCAGACCAAGGTGCTGCAGCTCATCAATGCCTATCGTTTCCTCGGCAACCGCTGGGCCCAGCTCGATCCGCTGAAGCGCCAGGAGCGGCCGGAAGTGGCCGAACTCGATCCGTCGTATTACGGGTTTACGGAAGCGGATCTGTCGACCGCGTTCTCGACCGGCTCCTTCGACATGGGCGTCGAGCAGGCCACGCTGCGCGAGATACTCGAGATGCTGCGGCTGCGCTACTGCGGCCACATCGGCGCCGAGTACATGTACATCGCCGACGTCGCGCAGAAGCGCTGGATCCAGTCGCGCTATGAGCAGCCGCGCGCCGTTCCCCGCTATACGCCCGAAGAGAAGAAGCGTTTCCTCGCCTGCGTCACGGCGGCCGAGACGCTCGAGCGTTACCTGCATACCCGCTACGTCGGCCAGAAGCGCTTCTCGCTCGAGGGCGGCGAGTCGATGATCCTGTCGATGGACCAGCTGATACGCGTTGCCGGAATGCACGGCGTCAAGGAAATCGTCATCGGCATGGCCCATCGCGGCCGTCTCAACGTGCTGGTCAATACCCTGGGCAAGCAGCCCGGCATGCTCTTCGCCGAATTCGAAGGCAAGAAGGCCGCGACCCTGGCGGCGGGCGACGTCAAGTACCACATGGGCTATTCGTCCGATGTCGCCAGCCCCGGCGGTCCGGTGCACCTGACCCTGGCCTTCAACCCCTCGCATCTCGAAATCGTCAATCCCGTGGTCGAGGGCTCGGTCTATGCCCGCCAGGTCAAGCGCGGCGAGGCCGGCAAGAAGGAAGTGCTGCCGGTGCTGATCCACGGCGACGCCGCCGTGGCCGGGCAGGGCGTGAATCAGGAAATGCTCAACTTCTCGCAGACCCGCGGCTACGGCACCGGCGGCACGGTGCACATCGTGGTGAACAACCAGATCGGCTTCACCACTTCCGACCCGCGCGACCTGCGCTCCTCGCTCTACTGCACCGACATCTTCAAGATGGTCGAGGCGCCGATCTTCCACGTCAATGGCGACGATCCCGAGGCGGTGGCCTTCGTCACCCAGCTCGCCCTCGAGTTCCGCCAGGAGTTCAGGAAGGACGTGGTGGTCGACATCGTCTGCTTCCGCAAGCTCGGCCACAACGAGGCGGACGAGCCGATGGTGACCCAGCCGCTGATGTACAAGAAGGTCAATGCCCATCCCGGCACGCGCAAGCTCTACGCCGAGCGCCTGATCGGCCAGGGCGTGATCCAGGGTGGCGAAGAAGAGCAGATGATCAGGGATTACCGCGCCGCGCTCGACGCGGGCCGCCACCTGGTCGATCCGGTGATCACCGACTACAAGAGCAAGCTCGCCATCGACTGGACGCCGCACATCAACGCCGTCTACACGGAAAAGTGCGACACCACGGTGCCGCAGAAGGAACTGGTGCGGCTGGCCGAGCGGCTCACCGCCATTCCCGCCAATTTCACCCTGCACCCGCGCGTGCAGAAGATCATCGACGACCGCAAGCTGATGGGGGCGGGCAAGCTGCCGGTGGACTGGGGCATGGGCGAGAACCTCGCCTACGCCACGCTGCTCGCCGCCGGCTACGACATCCGGATCTCGGGCGAGGACGTCGGCCGCGGCACCTTCTTCCATCGCCACGCCGCCCTCCACGACCAGGACCGCGAGAAATGGGACGAGGGCACTTTCTGGCCGCTCAAGAGCATCGCCGAGAAGCAGGGCACGCTGCAGTGCTTCGACTCGGTGCTGTCGGAAGAGGCCGTGCTCGGCTTCGAATACGGCTACGCCACCGCCGCGCCCAACGAACTGGTGATCTGGGAGGCGCAATTCGGCGACTTCGCCAACGGCGCCCAGGTCGTCATCGACCAGTTCCTTGCCGCCGGCGAAGCCAAGTGGGGCCGCTCCTGCGGCCTGGTGATGCTGCTGCCGCACGGCTACGAAGGCCAGGGCCCCGAGCACTCGTCAGCGCGACTGGAACGCTACATGCAGCTCTCGGCCGGCTTCAACTGGGAAGTCTGCTACCCGTCCTCCGCTGCCCAGATCTTCCACCTGCTGCGGCGGCAGATGCTGCGCGCGCAAAGGAAGCCGCTGGTGGTGATGACGCCCAAGTCGCTGCTGCGCAACAAGGACGCCACAGCCTCGCTCAAGGAGCTCGCCAGCGGCACCTTCCAGACGGTGATCGGCGAAGTCGAGGAGCTCGAGGCGAAGAAGGTCAAGCGCGTCGTCGCCTGCGCCGGCAAGATCTACTTCGAACTGGCCGCCGCGCGCCGCGAGCGCAAGGTCGACAACGTCGCGCTGCTGCGCATCGAGCAGCTTTACCCCTTCGACGACCGCCGCTTCGTCGAGGAAGTGAAACGATTCCCCAACGCCAGGGAAGTCGTCTGGTGCCAGGAGGAACCCGAGAACCAGGGGGCGTGGTACGCCAAGCACCATCGCCTTACCGCCTCGCTGCAGAAGGGCCAGACCCTGACGGTGGTGGCGCGGCCGGCCTGTGCTTCGCCGGCGTCGGGCTATGCCGCGCGGCATGCGCAGGAACAGAAGGACGTCGTCGAGCGCGCCCTCGGAATTCAAGAATAAACGAACGGAGAGATCATGATCATCGAAGTCAAAGTCCCCCAGCTGTCCGAGTCCGTCGCCGAAGCCACCCTGGTTTCCTGGCACAGGAACGAGGGCGACGCCGTCACCCGTGACGAGAACCTGATCGACATCGAGACCGACAAGGTCGTGCTCGAACTGCCGGCGCCCGATGGCGGCGTGCTGGTCAAGGTGCTCAAGGGCAACGGCGATTCCGTCGTTGCCGGCGAGGTGATCGCGCAGATCGACACCGAAGCGAAAACATCGGCCGGTGCCGCCCCTGCGACAGCCAAGGCCGAGGCCAAGGTGTCGCCCGCGGCAGCCGCCGGTGCTCCGGCCGTGATGCCAGCCGCGCGCAAGGCCATGGCCGAAAAGGGCCTGCCGCACGGTTCGGTCGAAGGCAGCGGCCGCGGCGGCCGCGTGACCAAGGAAGATGTGCTCGGCACCGGTGCGCCCAGGGCCTCGGCTGCCACCGTCCCGCCAGCGCCGACTTTTGCTCCGGCTGCTCCGGCGCTTGCCCAGCCGCAGTCGGTCAGCGCCGATGCCATCGTTGGCGACCGCCCCGAGCAGCGCGTGCCGATGTCGCGGCTGCGCGCCCGCGTCGCCGAACGCCTGCTGCAGTCGCAGTCGCAGAACGCCATCCTCACCACCTTCAACGAGGTGAACATGGCGCCTGTGATGGACCTGCGCAAAAAATACCAGGACAAATTCGAGAAGGAATACGGTGTGCGCCTCGGCTTCATGTCCTTCTTCGTCAAGGCCGCCATCGCGGCGCTGAAAAAGTTCCCGGTGCTCAACGCCTCGGTGGACGGCAGCGACATCGTCTATCACGGCTACTTCGACATCGGCATCGCGGTGGGCTCGCCGCGCGGCCTCGTCGTGCCGATCCTGCGCGACGCCGACCAGATGTCGCTGGCGCAGATCGAAAAGAAGATCGCCGAGTTCGGCCAGAAGGCCAAGGACGGCAAGCTCTCGCTGGAGGAACTCACCGGCGGCACCTTCTCCATTTCCAACGGCGGCGTCTTCGGCTCGATGCTCAGCACCCCAATCATCAACCCGCCGCAGTCGGCCATCCTCGGCATCCATGCCACCAAGGACCGGCCGGTGGTCGAGAACGGCCAGATCGTCATCCGGCCCATCAACTACCTGGCCATGTCCTACGACCACCGCATCGTCGATGGGCGCGAGGCGGTGCTGGGGCTGGTGACGATGAAAGAGGCGCTTGAAGATCCGGCGCGCCTGATCCTCGAGATCTGATCGGGAACAAATATGGCCCCCACGCTCACTTTGTTCGCTGCCCCCACAGGGGGCTATGCCTCCCTCGGGACGGCCCTTCAGGAGTCTTAAGATGGCCAACAAGCAATTCGACGTCGTCGTCATCGGTGCCGGTCCCGGCGGCTACATCGCCGCGATCCGCGCCGCGCAACTGGGGCTGGCTACCGCCTGCATCGAATCCGAAGCCTACGCCGACCCCAAGGGCGAGGTACGCCTCGGCGGCACCTGCCTCAACGTCGGCTGCATCCCCTCCAAGGCGCTGCTGAGATCGAGCGAGCTGTTCGACGAGGCCAACCACAGCCTTCGTCATGCACGGAATTAGCGCCGAGGGCGTCAAGGTCGAACGTTCCGACGATGATCCGCCGCAAGGACAATATCGTCACCCAGCTTACCGGCGGCATCCGCGGCCTGTTCAAGAAGAACAAGGTCACGCTGCTGGCCGGGCGCGGCAGTCTCAAGGGGCGCGAGGACGAACTGTGGCAGGTCGAAGTCGCCGGCAAGGACGGCGCCGAAGTGGTGGCGGCAAAGCACGTCATCATCGCCACCGGTTCCAGCGCCCGCCACCTCGACGGCATTCCCGTCGACAACCGGCTGATCTGCGACAATGCCGGTGCGCTGGCCTTCGACTCGGTACCCAAGCGGCTCGGCGTCATCGGCGCCGGCGTCATCGGCCTCGAACTCGGCTCGGTGTGGAAGCGCCTCGGTTCCGAGGTCACCATCCTCGAGGCGCTGCCTGATTTCCTTGCCGCCGCCGATCCGGCCGTGGCCAAGGAGGCGTGGAAGACCTTCACCCAGAAGCAGGGCCTCAAGATCCACCTCGGCGTCAAGATCGGCACGGTCAAGCAGGGCAAGAAGGGCGTCACCGTGGACTACGAGAACGGCGAGGGCGCGCAAAAGCTCGAATGCGACCGCCTGATCGTCTCCGTCGGCCGCTTGCCCAACACCGCCGGCCTCGGCGCCGGGAGCGTCGGCCTCAAGTTCGACGAACGTGGCCGCATCGAGGTCAATGACCACTGCCAGACCAACCTGGAGAACGTCTGGGCGGTCGGCGACGTGATCCGTGGTCCCATGCTCGCGCACAAGGGCATGGAGGAGGGTGTGATGGTCGCCGAGCTGATCGCCGGCCAGGCCGGCCACGTCAATTACGATGCCATTCCCTGGGTCATCTACACCCACCCCGAGATCGCCTGGGTCGGCAAGACCGAGACGCAGTTGAAGAACGAGGGCGTGGAATTCCGCGCCGGGCAGATTCCCTTCGCCGCCAACGGCCGCGCGCTGGGGCAGGGTGATGCCAGCGGCTTTGTCCGGATGTTGGCCGACGCGAAGACCGACCGCATCCTCGGTGTCCATGTCATCGGCGCCAACGCTTCCGAACTGATCGCCGAGGCCGTGGTGGCGATGGAATTCGGTGCCTCGTCGGAGGACATCGCCCGCATCTGCCACGCCCACCCGACGTTGTCCGAAGTCATGCATGAAGCGGCGCTGGCCGTCGACAAGCGGCCGCTGCATTTCTGAGTCCGACTGGGTAACATAGCCACGGGGATTCCTCCCTGTGGCTTTTTCATTCATGCCCCACCGCATCCTCAACGTCCCCAAGAACGGCATGATCGAGGGCTTCCATGCCGTGATGGCCAGTCGCGGCATCGTTGCCGACCCGGCCCAGCTCAATGCCGCGATGCGGCTGCAGCAGTTCTACGACGAGCTGCTCGCCTTCAAGGCGGCGCGGCGCAGCAAGCTGCGCAAGATGCTGGTCCATCCAGAGCTGCCGCGCGGCGTCTGGTTCTGGGGTGGAGTCGGGCGAGGCAAGAGCTTCCTGATGGACTGCTTCTTCG
Source organism: uncultured beta proteobacterium (assembly GCA_963709555.1). GTDB lineage: Bacteria > Pseudomonadota > Gammaproteobacteria > Burkholderiales > Rhodocyclaceae > Sulfurisoma. The sequence goes on from CAVPWR010000008.1 coordinate 887,797, forward strand.
AGGCGGTTCCATACAACCGCAAGCGGCGCGTGCATTTCCACGCTTTCATGCGCGAGGTGCATGAGCGGCTGCACGCGTTCAAGCACCCAGGCAACGATGGCGACCCGCTGCCCAAGGTTGCCGCGCAGGTGGCGAAGGAAACCCGGCTGATGTGTTTCGACGAGTTCCACGTCTCCGACATCGCCGACGCCATGATCCTCGGCCGCCTGATGCAGGCGCTGTTCGATGCCGGCGTGCTGTTTTGCATCACCTCCAACTACCCGCCGGACGGGCTCTACCCCGACGGGCTGCAGCGCGAGCGCCTGCTGCCGACCATCGCGCTGCTCAACGAAAGGCTCGACGTCATCGAGATCGACGCCGGCATCGACTACCGGCTGCGCGCCCTGGAGCAGGCCGAGATTTACCATGTCCCCGCCGACGCGGCAGGCGAGGAGCGGATGCGCGCCACCTTCGCCCACGTCGCCGGTGGCGAGGGCCACGCGCGGCCGATCGAGATCATGCAGCGCGAACTCACGGTCATCCGCCGCGCGCCCGGCGTGCTCTGGTGCGACTTCGCCACGCTCTGCGGCGGGCCGCGCTCGCAGAACGATTACCTCGAGCTGGCCCACTCCTTCCATACCATTTTCCTGTCCGGCATCCCCGCCATGGGGCCGGAACAGGCCTCGGCGGCGCGCCGTTTCACCTGGCTGGTCGATGTGCTTTATGATCATCGGGTCAAGTTCATCGCCACATCGGCCGTTAAGGTTGAAATGCTTTACCCGGAGGGGGCGCAGGCCTCCGAGTTCCAGCGCACGGTCTCGCGCCTGATCGAGATGCGGTCACACGATTATCTGGCCAGTCCCCACCGGCGCTTCGAAACCCACGGCCCCGACACGACGTGAAGACCATCAACCGCTACCTGCTGGTTTCGCTTGCCGCCGCGCTGCTGCTGGTCGTGCTTGCGGTGGCCGGTGACAGTGTATTCCTTTCCGGCCGGCAATCGCGCGAGGAGGAACTGGCACGAGGCCAGGCCATGGTCGAGGAGCGCGCCCGGGTGCAGGGCGAACCGTTCCAGATGGCGCTGCGGCGGCTGGAACTGGCGCGCGACGACGCGCTGGCGCGGCTGGAAGGCACGCGCAAGGCCGACTCGCCGATCCGCTTCGGCCACGACACGGCCGGCCGCGAGGATGGCAGCGTGCGTTCCCTCGCGGACAACTTCGATCCGAAATGGGAGCCGGGGGTTTTCGTTCCGGCCGGACTCACGCTGGACGAAGACATCAAGCACCGCATCGTCGCCTTCCGCGACACGGCCAACCTGTTCGGCCAGGCGTGGCGCAAGGATTTCCCCAATCTCTGGTTCGCCGGGCCCGAGGGCTGGGTCGTCGCCTACTGGCCGGCCTACCCGTGGACGGAGAAGCTCGGCGCCACCGACAAGCCTGCCGCCGAACCGTGGTTTGTCCGCGCAGCGCCGGAGAAGAATCCGAACAAGCTGGCCGTGTGGGGCGCGGCGCGCAGCGACCCGGACGGCAAGGCCACCTCGGTGACGTTGAGCCTGCCGCTCTACGCCGGGGAGGCCTTTCTCGGGGTGATCGCGGAGGACGTGCCGCTGCAGCGGCTGGCCGATGCCGTTGCCACGGAAGGGGCCGATGCCGGCACCAAGCGGCTTGTCTTCGGCCCGGATGGCTCGCTGCTGGCGATGACCGGCCGCACGGCCGAAATCGTCAAGGCCGGGGGCAGCCTCAAGGCCGTGCAGGCGCCCGAGGCGGCTTCGGCCATCACCGCGATCCAGGCCCACGGCGAGGCTGCCGGCCGGGTGCGCGACGCCGCAGGCAAGCAGTACGTGCTCTACAGCGGCATGGGCAAACTGCCCTGGACCATCGCCACGCTGGTGCCCGATGCCCGCCTCGGCAAGGGCGCGCTGGCCATTGCCCTGTTCAGTGCCGGCGCGGTCGTGCTGGCATCGTTGCTGGTGCTGGGCGTGATGGTGCGGCAGCTGCGCACCGCGCTGGTCAAGCCGCTGCGCCAGCTGGCCGGCGCGGTCGCCTCGATCACCCAGGGGCATGCCGACGTGGTGTTGCCCACCGGCGCGCGCGGCGAGATCGCCGAACTGGCCGAGGCACTGGTCCCGATGCGCGACTCGGTGGCGGCCAAGCTCGATGCCGCCAAGGAAGAAAAGTCGGCGCTGGCGGCACGCCTCGCCGAGGCCGAACAGAAGGCCGAAGAGACGCAGCGCCGGCTCGACGAGGAGAAGGTGGTGGCCGCGGATCGCGCCAGCCGCCTGGCGGACCTCGAGCAGCGCTACGAGGCCCTGCTACAGATACAGAGTGAGGCCGCCGCCGCTGCCGCGCTGGAGGAAACGGGTGGTGCAGCCGTTGCCGCCGAAATGAGCGACACCGAGACGCCGCCGGTCTAGTCGGCCGGAAAGCGCCAGCCGGCCTCACCCTGCCAGGATGCAGCCCAGCCCGGCAGTTCGCCCGCCGGCATGGGCCGCGCGATGCCGTAGCCCTGGGCGAGACTGCAGCCGAGACGCACCAGGGTGCGGCCGATTTCCGGCGTCTCGACACCCTCGGCGACCACGTCGCGGCCGAAGGCATGCGCCAGGCTGATCATGCCTTCGATGATGGCCCGATCCCCTTCGTCGCTCAGCAGGTCCTTGACGAAGGACTGGTCGATCTTGAGGGTATTGACCTGCAGTCGCTTGAAATAGGACATCGACGAGTAGCCGGTGCCGAAGTCGTCGAGGGCGAAGCGCACGCCGAGCTGGTGGCAGGAGCGGATGACGTTGCCGGCCTCGGCGATGTCCTCGATCGCCGCGGTCTCGAGCACTTCGAGTTCGATCGCGGCGGCCGGGACCGCGGGATAGCGTTGCAGCAGGGCCTCGACCTCGGCGACGAAACCGGGCGTCTGCAGGTGCCGCGCCGCCATGTTGATGCTCATGGCGATATCCAGTCCCGCCTTGCGCCAGGCATCGAGCTGGGCGACGGCCGTATCCATGACCCAGCGGCCGAGGTCGATGGCGAATTCCGTGTCCTCGATCGTCGGCAGGAATTCGCCCGGCGGCACCAGGCCACGTTCCGGGTGCTGCCAGCGGATCAGCGCCTCGACGCCGAACACGCGGCCGCTGCGCATGTCGACCTTGGGCTGGTAATACAGCACGAATTCGCCCAGCCGCAGCGCCTCCTCGATGCGGGAGCGCGCCTCGTGATGGGCTTCCACCTTCCGGTCCTGCTGGCAGTCGAAGAGGTGGAAGCGGCCGCGCCCCGCTTGCTTGGCCAGGTACATGGCCTGGTCGGCGTGGCGCAGCAGGGTGTCGGGATCGGCATCGTCGAGCGGATAGAGGGTGACGCCGATGCTGGCCGAGATGCAGACTTCCGCCTCGCCGAGCCGGAAGGGCGCCGCGATGGCGGCGAGTATGCGGTCGAAGACAAGTCCGCATTCATCGATGTTGCTGAGCGACCCGATCAGCAGCACGAACTCGTCGCCGCCGAGGCGGCAGGCCGTGTCGCCGGCGCGGATGCATTCGGAGAAACGCCGTGCCGCCTCGATCAGCAGCTGGTCGCCGGCCTCGTGGCCGAAGTTGTCGTTGACCGGCTTGAAGTCGTCGAGGTCGAGGTAGGCGACCGCCAGCAGTTTTTCCGAGCGATTGCAGCGGGCGATGGCCTGGCCGAGGCGGTCGGCGAGGAGGATGCGGTTGGGCAGCCGGGTCAGCGCGTCGAAGTGCGCCATGTGCTCGAGCCGGTGCTGGTTGTCCTTGATCTCGGTGATGTCGGAGAAAAGCCCGAGATACTGCACCATCCGGCCGTCGGGACCGCGGATGGCCGAGACGGTCAGAAGCTCGGCGTAGAGCGCGCCGTCCTTGCGCCGGTTCCAGATCTCGCCGCGCCAGAAACCCTTGTCATACAGGTCGGTCCACATGGCGGCGTAAAAGTCGCGATCATGGCGGCCGGAGCTGAGGATGTTCGGGTTGCGGCCGATGACCTCCTCGCGCCCATAGCCGGTGATGTCGCTGAAGGCGGCATTGACATCGACGATGCGGCCGTCGCCGTCGGTGATCATGATGCCCTCGCTGGCGTATTCAAAGACGCTGGCCGCCCGCCGCAGTTCGGCCTCGACCCGCCGCCGCTCGGTGATGTCGCGCACCACGGCCAGCAGCCGTTGTTGCCCGCCGATGCGGACCACCCGCAGATTGACCTCGGCCCAGAACAGCTTGCCGCCGTAGGTGCGGGCCTGCCATTCGAACGTCTGCGGGCCCTCGGCCACGGCCTTTTGCATGCAGGCCAGCGCTTCGGTGGCGGAATAGGGCGGCTCGCCGAGGCTGAACTGGTTGGGCACGGCGCGCAGGGCCTCCTCGCGGCTGCAGTCGTAAAGTTGCAACTGTGCCTGGTTGACGTCGAGGATGCGGCCGGTGTCGATGTCGTGCAGGAAAATCGCCTCACTGACGCTGTCGAAAATGCTGCGGAAGCGGCTTTCGCTCTCCGCCAGTTGCTCCATACGGCTTCGCACGGTGGCGGCCATGGCATTGAAGTTGTCCGCGAGCAGGCCAATCTCATCGCGGTTGGCAATGATGATGGGTGCTGAATAGTCGGCGCTGGCGATACGGCGCGTGGCGGCAACGAGGCTCGAAATGTGGCGCGTGATGAGGTAGCCGCCCATCGCCAGCAGAAATATCGAAAGCAGAATCTCGCCGATAGCGATCAAGATGCTCTGTTCCAGCACATTGCCGCGCAGAGTAACCAGGTCGACGATCGACAGACCGAAGCGCGCAGAGCCCACCGTGTTTCCTTGCACGGTGAGCGGCACCGAGGTGTCGTAGAACCATATCCGTCAATGAGTCAGCTACGGTCCGGTCTTCGGGAGCACTATTCGACAGCAGTTGCGGCTTGACTTCTCCAGCGCTTGCCAGGACTTCGCCACGCCGATCGAACACGACGATGTAGCTGATCTCCGTACGCTTCGAGCCGACCAGTTGCTTGATGATGGCGGAAATTTCGCTGTGGTCGCGCTGAAATACCCGCCCCGCCAGCGAGGCATCGAGCAGCGGCGCCAGCGCTTCCAGGCGCAGGCGGGTTTGCGACTCGAGCGCTTCACTCACCAAACGATAGCTGTTGGCGAGCAAGAAGGTCAGCATGACCGCCTCGACGACCACGGCCGCCGCCACCAGCCTGAGCCGGATCGAGCGATACCAGGGAATCGTTTGAGCAGCGTGGGTCAAAATCAGGGCTTGTCAAACACGGTGGTGAAGGGGTCGAGGCGCTTCATGGTCGAGGCATCCAGCGGACGGAAGTCGCCCTGCAGCGACTTGGCGAAGAACGTTTTGCCGGCAGGTGTTCCGGCAAAATTCGTGAGTGCGGCGTGCAACTTCTTCAGCACCGCATCGCCGTTGCGCGGATGGCCAAGGAGAAAAAAGCTGGGCAGCGGTTTCGAGCGGAAAATTTCCTGCAATTGGGCCCGCTGCTCGGCGGGGGCGCTATTCAGCAGAATCGTGGGGGCAGCACCCGCATCCGCCTCGCCGCGCAGGACTGCTTCGATTATGTTGGAGAAGCTAGAGGTATCGATGAACTTGACGTTTTTTCCGAGTTCCAGACCGCTTTTTCCGAGCGCTTGGTTCATGACCTGGTAGGTCATCGATAACTCCGCGCCGACGGCAAGCCCCCGGTCGCGCATGTCTTCGAGCGATTTGACGGGCGAACCCTTCTTCGCCAGGGCGATGAAGATGAATGGATTGCCCGATTGCGCCAACGGTCGATAGCCGTCTCGTGTTTCGGCCAGACGTCCCATGTGCGGGGCGGTAAAAATAATGTCGTATTCGCCGGCGCGTGTGCGGTCGATGAACTGGGCGAAATTCGGCGCAGAGCGCAGCACCACCGGTCGACCCAGCGCTTTGGCCAAATGGTCGCTGAGCGGAGAGTACTGTTCGACGATCTGGTTGGGTGACAGGTAGGGATAGACGCCGAAAATCAGCTCGCCGCCCTGCGCCAGTGCTGTCGGCAGCACTGCCGTCAAGAGCGTCAGGACTGCGAGGAGCTTGATGATGGAACGCTGCATGCCGTTTCTCCTTCCCGCGTGGCCGTCAGCCGGCTGTTGGTTTTGAGCATGCTAACGTTTCATGCCATCGTGGTAAAGGCTTTCATGGCAGCAGCACCGCCGCGCCCTGCAACTGTCCGGAGCGCAACAGCGCCAGCGCCGCGTTGGCCTGCGCCAGGGGGAAACGGGTGACTTCGGTCCTGACCGGGATTCCTGGCGCCAGCGCCAGAAACTCCTCGCCGTCGCGGCGGGTGAGATTCGCCACCGACTGGATGCGGCGCTCGCCCCAGAGGATGGCGTAGGGAAAGGACGGAATGTCGCTCATGTGGATGCCGGCGCAGACTACCGTGCCGCCCTTGCGCACGGCCCGCAGCGCCGCCGGCACCAGCGCGCCGACCGGGGCGAAGATCAGCGCGGCATCCAGCGGCTCCGGCGGCAGGGCTTCCGCATCGCCGGCCCAGGTGGCGCCGAGGGCGAGCGCGAAAGCCTGGCTCGCCGCGTCGCCCGGGCGGGTGAAGGCGTATATCTCGCGCTCCTGCCACCTGGCGACCTGGCAGATGATGTGCGCCGCCGCGCCGAAGCCGTAGATGCCGAGGCGGCGGACTTCGCCGGACGGGCCGGCCATCGCCAGCGCGCGGTAGCCGATCAGCCCGGCGCAGAGCAGGGGGGCCAGGTTGGCGGCATCGCCCTCTTCGGGAAGCGGGAAGCAGTAGCGCGCATCGGCCAGGGTGTGCGTGGCATAGCCGCCGTCGATCTGGTAGCCGGTAAAGCGCGCCGCGTCGCAGAGATTTTCGCGCCCGGCACGGCAATGCCCGCACTCGCCGCAGGTCCAGCCCAGCCACGGGAATCCCGATGCGCTGGCCAACGCGGATCGCCGTCACGCCAGAGCCGAGTTTTGCGGCCCGGCCGACGATCTCGTGGCCAGGCACGATGGGATACGCGATGTCGGGCAGTTCGCCGTCGAGCAGGTGCAGGTCGGTGCGGCAGACGCCGCAGGCCTCGACCTCGATCAGCACCTGCCCGGGTCCGGGATCGGGCAGGGGTCGTTCGACTTCCCGCAGGGCGGTTCCCGGCCCTTGCAGCACCATGGCACGCATTCTGGCGTTCATGGCCGGGGATTATGCCCCGTGACGCACCTCGGCGATGTCCATGATTTCGGCGATGGGCAGGGTGGCGATGTCGCGCAGCTTGCAGCTGGCGTCGTCGTTGCCCTCGACCAGCGAGGATACGGTGGCGAAGCTCGAAGGCACGAACACCTCGCGCCCGCCGTCGGCCGCCCGGCGTACGCCGTAGCTCACGCGCTCGCGGGCTTCCTGCGTCAGCTTGCCGACCAGGCTCTTGGTGGCCCAGATGCTGCCGAAGCGCGCGAAGTCGGAAATGCGCGCGGCCTGGTTGATGGTGTCGCCGAGAACCACGAACTCGATGGTGGTGGTGGAGCGGAAGGTGCCGAGCCACTCCTGGCCCTCGGTGATGCCGGTATTGAGGTAGAGCTCGTTGAGCCAGTTCTTCTGCAGCTGCCAGCGCTTGGACAGCCGCTTCATTTCCTCGCGGATCTCGCTGGCGCAGGCCAGGGCATTGAAGAGGTAGTCGCTGTCCGGTTCCGGGAAGAAGTAATAGACCATGCCGTCGCCGACATGCTTGCCGTGGGTGCCGTGGTATTTGCGGAAGATCGGCGCCATCGCCGCCCAGATGTCGTTGATGAGGTTGAAGTATTCGTCGGGGGGGAGTTCCGAGCAGATGCGTACCGAGCCCTGCAGGTCGGCCACCAGCACCGCCAGGTTGGTCAGCACCGGCATGCGCCGCTGCAGCAGGCTGCGGATCACCTCGTCGCGGCGGGCGAGGAATTCGAGCATCGAATCGGGTTGGTGCTCCTCGGGGGTGAGCACGACGAAGATGCCTTCGCGGAAAACCGAGACGTAGGCGCGCCTGGGTTCAGTTCCCAAGGTCAGCAGCGTGTCTGCGACGGGCCGTGCCGGTTCGGCGATCGCCTCGATAAACGTGCGCTGCAGCCAGGAGAAGGCTTCGGGAACGACACCATGGCAGCTGTCGGCAAAGCGATTGGGCGTCAGGCGGCTTTTCGCCAGGGCGACATGAAAGCGCAGCAGCTCGGCCGTGTGCGCCTCGACGCCCCGGGCGGCGAGCAACCGGAACAGGCTGCGACCCTCGCTGGTCGGCGGCAGCTTGTCGAGGCCGTGGAAGATTTCCTTCCCTGCGGCGTCGTTGTACCAGCACAGCTCGAAACTGTGATTGATCATGTAGGCGGGGAAGGCGATGTCCTCGATGGTCACGCGCAGGCTAGTTGCCGGGCACGGCTTCGTTGCGCTCCGGTGGCAGAACGGCGGCAGGGGTGACCGGAGTAGCGAAAGTTGCCGGGGCAGGGGAGGGCCCCTGGCTCGGGTAGGACTCGCCGGCAAGGAGTTGCTGCTGCGCGGACGAGCGCTCTGCTCCCTGAATCGCCAGCCGGGCGACGATCTCGGCCATGCTCGAACCTTCCTTTTTCATTCGCTGAATCTCGCGAATCCGCTCGATGCTGTCATCCGGAAAGAAGCCAAGCTGGCGCGGTCCGTCGGCTCCGCCTCCGGGATTGAGCACGACCGGTTTGGACAGTAGGCCAAGGCTAATGTAGTTGTTTAACGTAGCCCTGGAAATATCTGTTTGGTCGATTAAATCTTTACTTGATAGCATCGCTCGTCCATCCAATTAGACTGTCTATTCGAAGTGTCCAAGTAGAAAAATATACAGTCCAAGTTGAACTGTCAAGACATTTCGTTCGGACAGTTGCGCTGTCCCCCATGTGCTATTTTGGAAGGCATGATCCAAGCCGCCCCACGACTAGCGCCAGCAGCCCTCGCCCTGTTTTCGGTGCAGTTCCTGCTGGTCTGCTCATGGACGATCTATGTCGCCTTTTTGCCACAGCTGGCCGAGCGTGCGGGCATTGCGGCAAGCTGGGTGATCGTGATCCTGATGTTCGACCAGGTCTTGTTCGCCCTCGGTGATTTCTTCGCGGGGGTGGCGTCGGACAAGGTCGCAGGCAGCGTCGCCCGATTCGGGCGCTGGCTGGCAGTCGTCGGCGTCGGCTCCTGCGCCGCATTCCTGCTGCTGCCTTTGGCGAGCAACCCGCTGCTGCTGACCGGCCTGATCATCGCCTGGTCGATCAGTTCCTCCGCGCTGCGCGCGCCGGTCATGGCCCTGGTGGGCAAGCATGCGCCGGCGCCGGCGGTACCGTTGTTGGCTTCCATGTCCCTGTTCGGACTCGGGGTGGCAGGTGCGCTGGCCCCCTACCTCGGCGCGCGACTGCGCGGCATCGACCCGGCCATCCCCTTCGCCCTGTCCTCGATCGTACTGGCAGCGGCGACGCTGGCGCTGCTCAAGGCCGATGTGCTGTTCGGCAAGACCGGGCAGGGCGGTGGGTCGAACGCCGCAGCGGCTGCCGCCACTTCATCTCCCGACATGGCATCACGTCTCGGCCTGCTGCTGGCGCTGCTCCTGGCGGCGGCGGCGTTTCAGCTGCATTTCTTCGTCGGCAGCGCGCCTGCCTACCTGCGTTTCGCCGGCAAGGAGTCGCTCGAACAACTGATGCCCGTGTTCTGGATCGGCTTCAACCTCTCGATACTTCCCGTCGGCTTCGCCTGCAAGCGCCTCGGCGAGCTGCGCGTCATGGCGGCGGGTGCCGTGCTGGCCGCGGCCGCTGCCTTTTTCTCCGGTCAGGCCGCTGCGCTGGAAACCCTGATCGCCTTCCAGCTTCTCGCCGGCGTCGGCTGGGCGTTCATGATGCTGGCAGCCCTGACGGCCGCCATCGAGCTTGGCCGCACCGGCTTCGAGGGTCGCATGACCGGCCTGTTCTTCGGCCTGCTGGCCCTCGCCACGTTCGGTCGCATCGCTGCCGTGGCGGCACAATTGCCCAAGGTACCGGCCTACGCCCCGATCATGGCTGAACTGCCGTGGCTGTTGTGGGGGGCGAGTGCCCTGGTGCTCTTCGTGGTGCAGTTCCATGCCCGCGCTCGGGCATAATCCGGCGCCATGGAAGAGCAGGACGACAATTTCATGCGTGAGGCGCTGTCGCTGGCACGCGAGGCGGCAACCGCCGACGAGGTTCCGGTGGGCGCCGTGGTGGTGATGGATGGCGAGATCATCGGCCGCGGCTTCAACCAGCCGATCGGCCGTCACGACCCGACCGCCCACGCCGAGGTGATGGCACTCCGCGACGCCGCCGCCCGCGTCGGCAACTACCGGCTGCCCGGCAGCACGCTCTATGTGACGCTTGAACCTTGCGTGATGTGTTCCGGCGCGATCATGCACGCCCGAGTCGGCCGGGTCGTCTTCGGCGCGACGGACCCCAAGACCGGCGCCGCCGGCAGCGTGGTCGACCTTTTCGCCGAGGCGCGCCTCAACCACCATGCCGACATCGTCGGCGGCGTGCTGGCCGAGGAATGCGGCGCCCTGCTGTCCAGCTTCTTCGCCGCCCGGCGCGCGAAGACCGCGCTGGCCTGATGTTCGCCGCCATGCGCATTCGCATCAGCATTCCCGCCCAGACTCTGGAATTGCACGACGACGACGGCCGCCTGCTGCGCCGCTACAGCGTATCCACCGCGAGGAATGGCGCCGGCGAGCAGCGCGGCAGCTACATGACGCCGCGCGGCCGCCATATCGTTCGGGCAAAAGTCGGCGCTGGCGCCCCGCCGAATGCGGTGTTCGTGCGCCGCCGCCCGACCGGCGAGGTGTGGAGTCCCGAACTGGGTGCCGCCAACCCCGGCCGTGACTGGATACTCACCCGCATACTGTGGCTCTCGGGCCGCGAGCCGGGAAAGAACCGCCTCGGCGAGGTGGACACCATGCGCCGCTACATCTACCTGCACGGCAGCCCGGATTCAGTGCCCATGGGCACCCCCGGCTCGATCGGCTGCGTGCGCATGCGCAACGCCGACATCGTCGAACTCTTCGACCGTGTCCCGGCCTACACGCAGGTCGACATCGTCGAGTTCCATATCGAGGCCGGCAACTGGAACGAGCTGGCCGCAGCCGCGAAGCCCGTGCGCGAGGCCGTATTCGTACGCGAACAGGGCGTTCCGCTCGACATGGAATGGGACGAATTCGACGCCACCAGCCTCCATGTCGTCGCCTTCGACGCCGCGGGCCAGGCCATCGGAACCGGCCGTCTGCTCGAGGACGGCCACATCGGGCGCATGGCCGTGCTGCCGGAGTGGCGCGGCCACGGGGTGGGCCGCGCACTGCTCGAACGCCTGCTCGAAGACGCTGTGGCGGCAGGGCAACAGGAGCTGATCCTGCATGCCCAGACGCAGGCAGCCGGCTTCTACCGGCGCTTCGGCTTCGCCGTGGTGGGCGAGGAATTCATGGAGGCCGGCATTCCCCACCTGAGGATGCAGCGCCAGCTCGTCTGAGCCTCGCCGTCGCACAAAGCGGTAACATTCGTGCAATACGCCGTCACCCAATCCACCCGCGAGGTCTTGTCATGCCCTACACGCCCGAACTGATCCACGAACTCAATACCTTGCTGAAATTCAACCTGGAGACCAGCCAGCAGGGCATCAAGGTGCGCAATGACGCCGCCCCGACGCTGATCGCGGCGACCGAACGACTCTACGCCAAGGGGCTGCTGACCCTGAAGGACGGCGGTTTCCTCACCGGCCCGGGACGGGAAGCCGCCGAGCATGCCCAAGCCATCCTGGCCATACTCAACGCCCACCCGGAGGCGGTCAAGTCCCTGGTCTGATCCCGCTCAGGAACTGCACGACAGCATCGAGCAACCGGCTTTCTGCCGTGCCCAGTCTGGGCGCAGGGCGGCGAAGTGTTCCCGGCCCGGCTGCTCGTCGTAGGGCCGGCGCATGACGTCGAGCAATTCGAGTACCCTGCTGCCGTCGCCCTGCTCGGCGAGATCGATGGCCTGCTGGGCGAGGTAATTGCGCAGGACGAAACGCGGATTGACGGCATTCATGCGCGCGCGGCGTGCAGCGGGTGCCAACCCATCCCGTGCCGAGCGCGCCCCGTAGCGCACGAACCACGCCTCGAAGGCCGCCGCGTGGCGCTGCAGCAGATCCTCCCGATAGAAGGCCGGGCGCAAGGGATCGAGTCCCGGTGCCAGCACATCGACTTCGGCCAGGCCGCGGAAGAAGGCGGTCATGTCAACTTCGGCCTGCTGCATCAGCGCCAGGACCTCGGCGATGAGGTCGTCGTCGCCCTCGTCCAGCGCGGTCAGGCCGAACTTGGCGGAGAGCATGGCGCCGTACTCGCTCGAATAGACCTCGACAAACCGTTCGAGCCCGGCCAGCAGCGGATCGCGCGACGGGAACAGGGGCACCAGTGCCTCGGCCAGCCGGGTAAGGTTCCAGTGCACGATCTGCGGCTGATGGCCGTAGCGGTAGCGGCGTCCCTCGGCATCGGTGGTGTTGGGCGTCCATTCAGGGTCAAAGTTGTCGATCCAGCCGTAGGGGCCGTAGTCGATGGTCAGGCCGAGGATGGACATGTTGTCGGTGTTCATGACCCCATGGACGAAGCCGACGCGCATCCAGTGGGCGACCATGCGCGCGCTGCGTTCGCAGACTTCCATGAACCAGCGGGCGCGCTTCTCCTCGGTGTCGCCTTCGATCTCGGGAAAATCGCGGGCGATGGTGAAGTCCGCCAGTTGTGCCAGCAGCGCTTCATCGCCGCGCGATGCAAGGATCTCGAAATTGCCGAATCGAATGAAGCTCGGAGCCACCCGGCAGACCACGGCGCCGGGCTCCTGGCGCGGGTTGCCGTCGTAGAACATGTCGCGCAGCACCGGCTCGCCGGTGGTCACCAGGCTCAGCGCCCGCGTGGTGGGCACACCCAGATGGTGCATGGCCTCGCTGCAGAGGAATTCGCGTATGGAAGAGCGCAGCACCGCGCGGCCGTCGGCGCGCCGTGCATAGGGTGTCGGCCCGGCGCCCTTGAGTTGCAGTTCCCAGCGCTGGCCGCTGCCGTTCACTACCTCGCCGAGGTTGATGGCGCGGCCGTCGCCCAGCTGGCCCGCCCAGTTGCCGAACTGGTGGCCGCCGTAGCACGCCGCATAGGGCTGCATGCCCGGCAGCAGTCGGTTGCCGCCGAAAACCTCGGCGAAGGCGGGAGAGGCCGAATCTTCCGCGGTGATGCCCAGCAGGTCCGCCACCTCGGGCGAGTACGCCAGCAGCCTCGGTTCCGCCACCGGCGTAGGTGCAACCTTTGACCAGCAGGCGCCATGGACCTGGCGGCGTTGCGGACCATCTTCGGGATCGCCGGGAAGTTCGGTGACGTAACGGTTGTCGAAGTTGAAGCTCAGCATGGCGCCCGGGCCCGGACAAACGGAGATGACTTAGGACATGAGGGCGCACCCCGGCAACGCAAGGGCGCAAGCCGTGGCTGACCGGGTCAGGGCAGGAGCCGGAAGGCTGCCTTCGCTCCCGGCGGCACTTTGGAAATCGGCTCGAAGCGGTATTCCGGTCCGGCCGCGTCGCGCACGGCATCGGTGACGAGAATTTCCCGGGCGCGGGCGATATCCTCGCCCAGCTTGGCTGCGGCATTGACCTCGCTGCCATAGACGTCGCGGTCGCCGATGCGCAATACCCGGCCGAAGCCGAGACCGACGCAGAGCCGGATCTGTTCCGCTTCGGGGCGGCCCGCGCTGTAGCTGTCGCAGGTCTGCTGCATCGCCCGCGCGCAGTCGATGGCCTTGGCCACGTTGCGGAAGATGACCAGCATGCTGTCGCCATCGACCTTGAGCAGGATGCCGTCGTCGCTGTCGATGCAGGGAATCAGCAGGCGCTGCGATTCGTGGATGACCTGCAGGAAATGGATGATGCCGAAGGAGGCGACGCCGCTGGAAAAACCGGCGAGGTCGGTGAACATCACCGCCCATTGCTCGCCGAACAGGTCCCAGATGCGCGCGTCGATCTGTTCCTTGTCGGCGCCGGGCTGCAGGCGCTCGGCGATGAGCTTTTCGATGCGGTCCTCGGAGGCGCTGAGGCCGACGTTGCGGGCGTAAGTCATGCGTTTTCTCCAGTCCGGCGGGAATCTAGCACAGGTCTGAACGACGGAATCGGAACGCCGCCCGCCCGCCGGGCCTGGCGCCTTCGAGCCAGGTGCGCTCCTCGAAATCCACCATGTCGTCGCTGTCCAGCGTCAGCACCGTCGAACTGCGCGTGCCGTAGCCGGGGGCGCGGACGAAGGCGCTGGACAGCAGCCGCTCCCATTCGAGGCTGACGCCGGTGCGCGGCAGGGCCTCGTCCGGATGCACGCCGTCGTCGCACAGCAGGTCGAACAGCGGCTCGGCATCGGGCAGGGCGCCAAGTGCGCCCGCCAGCGCCGTCTTGCCGGCACCGACTTTAGGCCAGGGCGAGTCGAGCAGGTGGTTGGAGACGCCATAAACGCCGGGCGCCAGATCCGTCGGTTCGCCCGCGACGTTGGAGAACCAGGCGAGGCGCCGATTCTCTCCACCAATGTCTCCGAGCAGCAGGTTGAAGCCGTTGTAAGCCTTCGCCCGGGGACCGATCCTCGCCAGATAGGCGTCGATGCCGTCGTCGCCGCCGAGGAAGTCGGCCACCAGATGTCCTCGCGAGGGCGCATCGCTGCGCTGGCTGGCGGGGTCGCGGTAATTGGTCAGAGCGGCAAAGCGGCCGCTGCGGCTGATACCCATCCAGGTGCCGCCACCCTGGAGATCGCGGCCTGCCAGCAGGTCGGGATGGTCAGCCCAAAAGTCGGCGCTGGCGGTACGGCGGGCAAAGAACTCGTCGCGGTTGGCGGCCACCACCAGCGGGTATTGCGGGTGGCTGCGCCATGCGACGAGGATCAGGCACATTGACGACCTACCCCCCGCCCCCCTTCGCAAGGAAGGGGGTGACGGTTGCTCGCGGACTGGCGTCCGCTCGGTTCGGACAACTACTCGATTGCATAGGGCAACGGCAGAAAGGCCACTCTGGGTCCATCCGGGCTGCCGACATGGACTTCGCCGGCTTCCATGCCCGAGGACTGCACCACCATGAGGCACTCGTAGCCGCCCTCGGGCGACGGGGCGACGCTGACCAGCGCGCCGCAGTGCTGGGCGCCGGCTTCGGGGGTGAAGACGTCGGTGCCAGCCGGGAAGGCGGCATCGAGCTTGGCGCGGTACATGCGGCGCTTGACCTTGCCGAGGTACTGGGTGCGGGCGACGATTTCCTGTCCCGGGTAGCAGCCCTTCTGGAAGCTCACGCCGCCGACGCCGGGCAGCTCGTAATTGATCATCTGCGGCACGAAGGCTTCCTGCGTCGCGGCCACCACGCGCGGCTGGCCGGCGGCGATCTCGGCCAGGCGCCAGGCGGCGAGTGCCCGCCGGTTTGGCGCCGGCCGCCAGCTTGGTCCACATGGCTTCGGCGGTGACTGCGGTCACGGCCAGCACGAAACGCTGGTCATCCAGACGCACGGCGGTGCCACCGTCGAAGGTAGAGTTGCTCATGGCCGCACCCGGCTGGGCGCCGAGCCCGCGCACCAGCGCTTCGGCCTGCGGGCCGGCAACGCCGATCAGCACGCGCTCATCGCTGGCGTCCAGCAGCTTGACCTTGCTGCGCAGCACATACATCGAGAGCTTTTTGTGGATGGCGGGCAGGATGTCGGCCGACAACTGCAACAGGTAATCGGTGCCTTCGCGCCAGATCAGGAAGCTGGCGATCAGGCGCCCCTTGGCGGTGCACATGCCGGCATGGCGGGCGCCGTTGGCCGGGATGTGGTTGATGTCGTTGGTCAGCAGGTTGTGGAGGAAACCGGCGGCTTCCTCACCCGTGGCGCGGATCACGCCCTGGTCGGCCAGCGGGGCGACGATGGTCGCCGAGCGGCTGGCAGCGAGTTCGCCGGCCAGGTCGCCGAAATGCTCGAAATTGTCCTGCGCGCCCTGATTGGCGAGGAAGTCGTTCCAGTTGGAGTTCATGGCGATCCTTGGATGGATTTTCTGGCTGGTATCATACCTGCCTTCCCGAAGTTGCCGCCCAATGCGCCCTGCCCATGCGCCTCATCAAGCGACTGTTCCTGTTCTGCCTGCTCGGCGCCATCGGTTTTTCGGGCTGGATGGCGTGGTTTGCATCTGCGGCCGTGCCGCTCAAAGTCAATCCCCACGGCACGCTCGACTTCGACATCCGCCCCGGCCTCGGCCTCAAGGCTGCGGCGCAGGCGATGGCCGTCGCCGGCGTCGATTTCGCGCCCTGGCAGTTCGCGCTGCTCGGCCGGCTGGCCGGCATGGACCGCAATATCAAGGCCGGCAGCTACGAGGTCGCTGCCGGTGTGACGCCGTGGGAGCTGCTGAAGAAACTCACCGCTGGCGACGTGACGCAGACCGAGATCGTCTTCGTCGAAGGGCGCACCTTCCGCGAAATTCGCGCGCAACTGAATGTCCATCCCGACATCCGCCATGACACGGCCGGCCTCTCCGACGCCGAGATCCTGCAGCGCCTGGGCGCTCCGGAGCCTCATCCCGAGGGCCTGTTTTTCCCCGACACCTACCTGTTTGCCCGCCAGGCCAGCGACCTCGACATCCTCCGTCGCGCCCATGACGCATTGCAGCGGCGCCTCGCAACTGAATGGGAAAGCCGAGATCCATCAATGCCTTACAAGACGCCCTATGAGGCGCTGATCATGGCCTCCATCGTCGAGAAGGAGACCGGCACGCCGGCCGATCGAGGCAAGGTGGCCTCGGTCTTCGTCAATCGCCTGCGCCGCGGCATGCTGCTGCAGACCGATCCGACCGTGATCTACGGAATGGGCCAAGGTCCAGGGGGGTTCGACGGCAATATCCGCAAGCGCGACCTCACCACCGACACGCCGTGGAACACCTATACCCGTGCCGGGCTGCCGCCGACACCGATCGCCATGCCCGGCATGGCCTCGATCCAGGCCGCGCTGCGTCCGCCGCCGTCGGATTTCCTTTATTTCGTGGCGCGGGGCGATGGCTCCAGCGTCTTTTCGCGGACGCTGGAAGAGCATAATCGGGCCGTGAACAAGTATCAGCGGGGCGGGAGAGGCTAGTGGCAGGCAAATTCATTACGCTGGAAGGCATTGACGGCGCAGGGAAAAGCACCCATCACGCCTGGCTGGTGGCCGAATTGCAGCGGCGCGGCAAGACCGTGGTGCAGACCCGCGAGCCCGGCGGCACGCCGCTGGGCGAAAAGCTGCGCGAACTGCTGCTGCACGAGCCCATGCACCTCGAAACCGAGGCGCTGCTGATGTTCGCGGCGCGGCGCGAACACCTGGCCCAGGTCATCGAGCCGGCCCTGGCACGCGGCGACTGGGTGGTCTGCGACCGCTTCACCGACGCCAGCTATGCCTATCAGGGCGGCGGCCGCGGTCTCGCCTGGGAAAAACTGCAGGCACTGGAAGGCTGGGTGCATCCGCATCTCGCGCCGGACCTGACACTGCTGTTCGATGTGCCGCTGGAAGTCGCCCAGGCGCGGATGGCAGCCGCCGCGCGCGAGGCCGACCGCTTCGAGCGCGAGCAGGCCGAATTCCACGCCCGGGTGCGCGCCGCCTACCACACACGCGCAACGGCCGAGCCGGCGCGGATGCGGGTGATCGACGGTAGCCGGACGCTGGATGAAGTAAAGAAACAACTTGAAGAGATAGTCGCAAGTGCCTGTTCCTGAATTACTTCCATGGCTTGAAAGCGACTGGCATGCGCTCTGGGGCCATCCCGGCGGCCTGCCGCATGCATTGCTCCTCGCCGGGCCGGCGGGAGTGGGCAAGCGCGAGTTCGCCGAGGCGGTCGCGATGCGTCTTCTGTGCGAACGGGCCGATGGCAGCGCTCGCGCCTGTGGCGAGTGCGACTCCTGCCGCTGGTTCGCCGCCGGCAACCATCCGGACTTTCGCTGGGTAATTCCCGAGGCCGATGCCGAGGAAGTCGAATCCGACGAGGCACCGGCCAAACCCGAAAAGGCCGACAAGAAGAAAAGCAGCCAGATCCTGGTCGGGCAGGTGAGGGCGCTAGCCGACTTCGTCTATGTCGGCGCCCACCGCGCCAAAGGGCGGGTCATCCTCGTTCAGCCGGCCGAAGCGATGAATGCCGCGGCCGCCAATTCTCTTCTCAAGATACTTGAAGAACCGCCTGCAACTGTCTATTTCATATTGGTTTCAGATGCGTACAAAAGGCTGCTCCCGACCATCCGCAGCCGCTGTCGCATGCTCTTGATGAGCCGGCCGGATGCCGCATCGGCAGGCAAATGGCTCAAGGGAAAGCAGCCGGATGCGGCGCGCCTGCTCGCCGTCACCGGCGGCATGCCGCTGCGCGCCTTGGCGGTCGGCGAGCAGGGCTGGGGAAAAATCGTTGCAACGCTGGAAGGCGCACTGGCCGATGTCGATCAGGACGAGATGAGCTTGGCGAGCACTTGGGAGGCGCTGCTCAAGAATTCCGAGGTCTTCGCCATGGAAGACCTGATCACGCTGCTGCAGAAGTGGCTGGGTGACCTGGTGAGCCGGCAGCTGGCCGGGCGGGCGCGCTTTTTTGTCGACGCCGACGCAGCCCAGCGCCGCCTGCTGGCCCGCAGCAGCACGCCGGCACTGCTGCACTGCTACAATCAATTACAGTCCGCTCGTCCGCTGGCGAACCATCCGCTCAATCCCCGCCTGTTCCTCGAAGATCTCGCCGCCCGTTATCTGGCCACCTTCGCCGTAACGCGTTCATCTCGCTGATATCCGATGCAACTCGTTGATTCGCATTGCCATCTCGATTTCCCCGAGCTTTACGGCGCGCTGCCGCAGCTGCTGGAACGCATGGTTGCCGCCCATGTCGGGTGGGCCCTGTGCGCCGGCGTCACCTTGGAGCGCTTTCCCGTGGTGCTCGACATCGCGCACCGGCACCGCAACATCTACGCCGCCGTCGGCGTTCATCCCGATACCGATGAAGAGCAGGCGGAGGAGCCCTCGGTCGAGCGTCTGCTCAGCCTCGCCAACGACCCGAAGGTGATCGCCATCGGCGAAACCGGGCTCGACTATTACCGCCTGACCGGCGATCTCGAATGGCAGCGACAGCGCTTCAGGGTGCATATCCAGGCCGCCAGGCAATGCCACAAGCCATTGATTATTCACACCAGATCGGCCTCGGCCGACACCTTGCAGCTGCTGCAGGAGGAGCAGGGCGGGGAGATCGGCGGCATCTTCCACTGCTTCACCGAAGACCTTGATACGGCCAGGGCGGCGCTCGACCTGGGTTTTCACATCTCCTTTTCCGGCATCGTTACCTTCAAGAACGCCAAGGCATTGAAGGAGGTGGCCCGGTTCGTTCCACTCGACCGCCTGCTGATCGAGACCGATGCGCCCTATCTGGCGCCGACTCCGCATCGGGGCAGGACCAACGAGCCGTCGTATGTGCTTCATGTGGCAGAGGAAATCGCCCGGTTGCGGGATCTCACCCTCGAGGAAGTCGGCGCCGCCACCACGGCGAATTTCTTCCGCCTGTTCCCCACGGCAATGGAGGCGGGCCATGACTAGGCTGCTCCTTGTTTTGCTGGTTGCAGTCCTCCACGCCAGTACGGCCAGGGCCGGTGCCTATGACGATATCCTGGCAGGTGCCGAGCACAATCAGATCGATGTGGTAGTTTCGCTGCTGCAACTCGGCCTCGACCCCAATACTGCGACCCCGGATGGAACCACGTTGCTGATGACGGCGGCACGTAACGGGAATCTGCAAATGGTGGATGAACTGCTCAAGCGGCGCGCCAACCATCTGATTCGAAACAAGTATGGCGATACGGCCCTGATGGTTGCGACGCTTGCAGGTCACCTGGCGGTCGTCAAGCGCCTGCTGGAGATGGGCGGCGGCCCGCAGGAGAATCGCGATGGTTGGACGCCGCTGCATTACGCTGCCTTCGGGGGTCACGTCGAGATCGCGCGCTACCTGCTGTCCAAAGGTGCAGGTATCAACACGCCTGCGCCTAATTCCCAGACCGCCTTGATGCTGGCTGCGGCAGGCGGACACCTCGACTTGGTCAAGCTGCTGGTTGGCATGCATGCCAACATGAACGTTTCAGACCGCAAGGGCAGGACGGCGCTCCAGATCGCGCAATCCAGAGGCCACCAAGCCATCGTAGATTACATGACACTATTCCTGCTGGAAAAGAAGAGTCCCTGTTTAGGGAATTGAATGAAGCGGTCACGCCTCGAGATCGTGCTGGATGTATTGCACGGCAGTGCAGATGCTGCGCTCGGCACTCAGGCCCAGGCCATGCCCGGCTATCCCTTCGTCACCAGCGTCCCGTTCGTCCTGGACGAGCGCCATCGCCCGGTAATCCTGGTCTCGACCCTCGCCGAGCACACCCGCAACCTCGCCGCCGACCCGCGTGCCAGCCTGATGCTGCGCGGATCGGGCACGGGGGGGGATGCGGCCAGGGCAACGCTGGTTGGTTGTTTTGAGCCTGTGGATCCCCCGCGACTGCTTGTTGACCGTTACAAACGCTATCAACCGGAAGCCGAAGCGTTTCTGCAACTGGGCGACTTCGGCTTCCGGCGCATGCAGGTCGAACGCATCAGAACGATAGGCGGTTTCGGCCAGGCCGGTTGGCTGGAAGGCAATCGGCTGCACGATGCGCCATGGCTCGCTCTTGAGAATGAGTCGGAATTGCTAGTTGAGCTCCAGGCTGCCTTGCCGCCGGATATGACAGTGCTCGGTCTCGACCTGTTTGGTATCGACATCGATTATCGGGGCGAACGGACGCGCCGCAACTTCGCTGTACCCTGTACCGGTGCCGCTGAATTACTCGCGAGGGCGCTTCCGATGATGGACCAAACAGAAATGGACCAAACAGAAATTTGACAAGATTGTTTCATGGGCATAGAGTCAATCTGCGTTCGACATGAAGGCAAACCTTGGAGGAACCTAGCGCTGAACCAGGGACCGCGATGTAGATTGCAAACATATGATCAGGGGCTCTCACGGCCCCAGCCCTGATGGGCAGCGCCAAGTTCGACAGCTTGCGGGCGCATAACAAATACCGCGAAGCGGCCAGGGAAGCCCGTCCAGAGAAGTTCTGGACGGGCTTCCTGCATTTGGAAACCATCATTCGAATAGGCGCATAATGTGTATTATGTAAAATCAATTGTTTTCTAAATCCACAAACAAAGTTCTTCGAGTCCTCCTACAACACCGCGTTGAAGACATAACCCACCAGCAGAATGCCTGCCGCGACGACCCCGGCGAAGGTGGCGATCAGGGTCGGCTTCAGCACCTTGCGCAGGATGATCATCTCGGGAGCCGACAATGCGATCACCGCCATCATGAAGGCCAGCACCGTGCCCAGCGCCGCGCCCTTGCCTATCAGCGCTTCGACCACCGGGATGATCCCGGCCGCGTTGGTATACATCGGTACGCCCAGCAGCACCGCCGCCGGCACCGACCACCACGGTGCGTCTTTGCCCATGATCGAGGCCATGAAGTCTTGCGGCACGTAGCCGTGTATGCCCGCGCCCAGCGCAATGCCCGCGAGCACGTAGGGCCAGACCTTGCCGACTATCTCCTTCACATGCCGGCCGCCGGCCTCGAAGCGACCGACCCAGTTCATTTCGGTGCCGTTGGCGGCCTGCATCTCGCCGGCCTGGATCGCCCGGACCCAGTCCTCGAGGTGGCGCTCCATTTTCAGCTCGCCGATCACATAGCCGGCGACGATCGCCACCAGCAGACCCAGCCCGAGGTAGAGCGCCGCCACCTTCCAGCCGAACATGCCGAACAGCAGCGCCAGCGCGACCTCATTGACCATCGGCGCCGAAATCAGGAAGGAGAATGTCACTCCCATCGGCACACCGGCCGAGAGGAAGCCGATGAACAGCGGCACCGCCGAGCAGGAGCAGAACGGGGTGACGATGCCCAAGCTCGCCGCCATCACGTTGCCGACACCCAGCCGTTTTCCAGAAAGCAGTGCCCGAGTCCGCTCGGGCGAGAAGAAGGTCTGGATGACACCCATGAGGAAGACGATGCCGACGAGCAGCAGCAGCACCTTGGGCGTGTCGTAGACGAAGAAATGCACGGCCTCGGTCAGGCGCGTGCCCCGCTGCATCCCCAGCGCGGCGACGAAGGCATCGGCGAAGTCGGTCAGATGGCTGTAGGCGGCGACCCAAGTTGCGGTGGCCAAGAGCAGCCCGGCGATCCATCGCCAAACGGTAGGCGCTGGCGACACGGCGGGAATGTCGCTCATTGCGTCAGCCAGCCCTCGATCTTCTCGCGGCTCGGGATGCCGCCGGCGTGCACCACCTTGCCGTCGATCACCACGCCCGGCGTGCTCATCACGCCGTAACCAACGATGTCCTTCATGTCTTCGACCTTCTCGAGCTGCACGGCCACGCCCTTGGCGGCGGCGGCCTCCTCGATCAGCTTGAGCGTGGTCTTGCAGTTGGCGCAGCCCGTGCCGAGCACCTTGATGTTCTTCATGGTCAAACCTCCGGATAGGTTGGTTTCACTGCGGGGCCTCATACCAGCCCTTGCTGGCATTGACGACTTTCACGACCAGCAGCATTACCGGCACCTCGATCAGCACGCCGACCACGGTGGCCAGCGCAGCGCCCGACTCGAAGCCGAACAGGCTGATGGCCGCGGCGACGGCCAGTTCGAAGAAGTTTGAGGCGCCGATCAGCGCCGAGGGGCAAGCAACGTTGTGCTTCTCGCCCACCTTGCGGTTCAGCCAGTAAGCCAGGCTGGAATTGAATAAGACCTGGACCAGGATGGGCACGGCGAGCAGTGCGATGATCAGCGGCTTGTCCACGATCGCCCTGCCCTGGAACGCGAACAGCAGCACCAGCATGGCCAGCAGCGCCGAGATCGACCAGGGGCCGATCCTCGTCATCACTGCATCGAAATGCCCCTGGCCCTTCTTCAGCAGCGCCTTGCGCCAGAGCTGCGCCAGCGCCAGCGGAATCACGATGTAGAGCACGACCGAGGTAATGAGCGTGTCCCAAGGCACGACGATGGCCGATATGCCGAGCAGCAGGCCGACGATGGGGGCGAAGGCGAAAACCATGATGGTGTCGTTGAGCGCGACCTGCGACAGGGTGAACAGCGGGTCGCCTTTGGTCAGCCGGCTCCAGACGAAGACCATAGCAGTGCAAGGAGCTGCCGCCAGCAGGATGAGGCCGGCGATGTAGCTGTCGATCTGGTCCGCCGGCAGGTAGGGAGCGAACAGCTGGCGGATGAACAACCAGCCGAGGAAGGCCATGGAGAAGGGCTTGACCAGCCAGTTCACGAACAGCGTGACGCCGATGCCGCGCACGTGGCTTTTCAACTCTTGCAGCGCACCGAAGTTGACCTTGACCAGCATGGGAATGATCATCACCCAGATCAGCAGGCCGACCGGGATATTGACGTTGGCTACTTCCATCTTGCCCAGAGCCTGGAACGGCGCCGGCATGAACTGCCCGAGCGCTATGCCAGCAATGATGCAGAGGAAGACCCACACCGTCAGGTAGCGTTCGAACACGCTCATGGGCGCGCCGGCAGCGACCTTGGCAGTGACTTCGCATTGCGCGGACATCTCAGCCGGCCTCGCGGTCGTGGATGCGCCGCGCCGCGGCCAGCGCGTCCTCGCGGCTCATGCTCTCGAGCGGCAGCGCGAGGAAGGCCGCGATGCGGCCCTTGAGCGCCTGGTACGCCGCCTCGAAGGCCGCGCGGCGCGCTTCGATGGGTTCGACATGGGCCGGATCGGCGATGCCCCAGTGGGCCGTGGCCGGATGACCGGGCCAGACCGGGCAGGTTTCCTGCGCGGCATTGCCGCAGACAGTGAAGATGAAATCAAAGTGCGGCGCGTCCGCTGCGGCGAACTCGTCCCACGACTTGCTGCGCGTACCGGCACAGGGCACGCCGTGCTTCTCCAGCGTTTCGAGTGCCACGGGATTGACCTTGCCGGCGGGCTTGCTGCCGGCGGAATAGGCCTTGATGCGGCCCTGGCCTAGGTGGTTGAACAGCATTTCGCCGAGGACTGAGCGGGCGGAATTGCCGGTGCAGAGCACGAGAACGTTGAAGGGCATGAGAACTCCTCAGGCCGCCTTGCGGCGGGAACGGTTTGAAGACGCGGTGGCCGCGGTCTTTGGCAGGCATTGCCCGCCGCCCTGGCAGCAGTTGTCGGTGAGATAGGCGATGAGTTCGTCCATCGCCGGAAAGCTGGCCGAGTAATAGATGAAACGGCTTTCCTGCCGTGACGACACGAGGCCGGAACGTGCGAGGTGGGAGATATGAAAGGACAGCGTCGGGGCAGCAAGATCCAGCGCCTCGGCGATGGCGCCGGCGTTCATGCCTTCCGGGCCGGCCTCGACCAGCAGGCGGAAGATGCGCAGGCGGGTTTCCTGGGCTAGGGCGGCAAGCTTGTCTACGGCCTGACTGGTATCCATTGCGATAATTCCAGAATTGTTGAAACGTTTGGCGATTCTACCCCTTGTCGGCGTTGGGTCAATGGGGCGACAAGGACTACGGGTCAGGTCGAATGTTGATCTTGACCGGGCCGAAGCCATGCTCCCTGACGGCATCGAGCCCAGCCAGTTCCTGATCGAGCGCGTGGCGCGCCGTGATTGCCGCAAAGCGCTGACGATGCAGGCTGCTGATCAAGGTTTCAGCTTGAATCGGCTGGCGAGCGTGAAGCTGGCAACCTAAGTTGCTTATCCAAGCGAGTTCATCCTGAGTTAGCTGGATCCCTTGCGGACGGCGTTCGGAACGAGTTTGACTGGGATGTCCCGGCCGACGATCTCCCCCTCGACCTTCTCCGGTGCCCGAAGCTCGACACGCTCCGAAGGCGCCCCGGCCGTGCGCAAGCCTGCCGTGACAGCTTCCCCGCGCATCTTGCCAAGTTCGATCAGCCGGTCTTCACCGACCGCCTCGCGGTCGCGCAGGCGCAGGAAAAGTTCTCCATGAAAGTCGGCGCCTTTCAAACGAGCCACTTCGTCTTCGCCTATCGTGCGCTGCTCGCGCACCAGGCTCGCGAGACGCGAAACCATTTTGCCGGCGGCGTTCTCTTCCAGTTGGCCGGGATTGGCGCGGCGGAAGCCATCCTTGAGCGCGGCGAGTTCGCCGCCGCCGAAGCGTTCGGCAAAGAGGCTCTCAAGTGCGGCCTGGATCTTGGGCTGACGCATGGAAAGGGGGCCCGGGTCGGACTGGCCCTCGACGCCCTGCCCGCTTCGGATCGCTACCGTCCGCCGCAACTGCAAATCCTGCAGGGCAACACGGTCGGCCGGCGCATAGGTTCCATGGACCTCCAGCCCAAGGCCCGGGCGCTTGTTGAGCGCACCAGCCAGGCGGACAAGCTTTTCCTGCTCCGGTGGCGTGAGCTTTTGGCTGCCGACCTCGAACGCAATGGTGTCGAACTGTTCGCCGCTGCCGAAGAGTGCCCCTATGGCGCGGAACGGTGCGGTGACGATCTTCGTGAGTAAATTGGCGATGGCCTTCCAGACGACCTGGCCGTAGCTGAACTGCGGATCGTCGAGGCTGCCTGATACGGGAAGCCCCAGATCGATGCGGCCGTCCGAATCCTGAAGGATGGCGATGGCCAGGTCGAGCGGCAGGTTCTGCGCACCCGGGGAATCCACCTTCTCGCCAAGCACCAGCTTGTCCATCACGATCTTGTTGTCGCCTTGCAGCTGCCGCTTGGTGATCTTGTACTCCAGGTCGAGCGAGAGCTTGCCGGAGTCGACCTTGCGGCCGGCGAAGGTTGTCGTGTACGGCGTGAGCCGCGTCATTTCGACATTGCGGAACACGACCTTGAGGTCGGTGAAATCGGTCGGATTGAACAGATTGATCTGGCCGACGATGCGTGCGAGGCCATAATCATCGACCTGCCCGTCGATTTCGACCTGCCCCGGTGCCCCCGGCCGAGACGACAGGCCGTTGATGGCGCCGTTCAAGCGATGGATGCGCGTGCCGAAAGGAAGCGCGAGGGAATGGTCGGCGAAATCCATCTCGCCATTGCTCAAACGCAGGCGTTCGATATTGACGAGGAATCCTGGCGCAGTGGCCGCGACGCTGGCAGCCGGGGTGGGTGGCAGCTCCGGTGCTTTCATCTCCGCCGCAGCGGCGACCGTCGGCGGGGACTCGGCGGATGCCGGCTTCTTCTTCATGACCTTGGTGACATTAACCGACTTGTCCTTGTCAATGACCAGATTGGTATCGAGTCCATCGAGCACCAGGTCCCGGATGTCGAGCCGGGCAGGCGTCGCCTGCAGGTCCTTGGTCCGCAGAGACTTCCAGGCGAGGAAGACCCTGTCGCTGGCACCCTCCGTGATGCGCAGGTCGCGCAAGGCGAAGCCGCCGCGATAGGCAGGACCGCGCGGACCGTAGCTCGCGCGACCTTCGGTCGACAGGGCCCCTCCCCGCAGTTCGAGGGTGGTCGCGTCCGCCAGATAGGGATGAGCCTGCTTGAGCGCCAGATCGCTGAGCTTCACCTGAATGTCTGCGACGAACGGCACCGGGGCGACCGTGCCCCTGGCTTCGAAGCGACCGCCGTCGCGCGCCCGGAACGAAGCGGCCAAGGGTCGCGGCGCCTTCAGGTCCTCGCTGATGCTTTCGATCGAGGCGGCGATATCGATGAGTGCGACCTCCGCCGCCGGGGCGAGCGTCTCGTCGCGGAAGGTCGCCGCAAAACCTGCCACTTCGGCCTTTTCTATGCTGTACCGCCAGGGTGGCGTGGCCCCCTCCCCTGCGGCGGCAGCGTGCATCGCTCCCCTGGCGCGCCATTGCAGGAACTTCTTCAGCCCCTCGACGACGTTGATGCGCCCGGATGCGTCGCGCGTCGCCCGGATACTGCCGTCGCTGAGGGCCGCATGGGCCAGCGTCGCCGTGCGCTTCGCCAGATCGACCCTGAAATCCGCAAGCATGAGATTGCCGAGCTGGACGGACTTTGCATCCCTGGCGCCGAACTCGAGCGCGATGTTGCCAAGGGCGAGGCTGCCCAGCGTTGCGTTCGACTGCGCCAGGCCGAAGTGCCCGTCTCGAGCCTCGATGGTGTCGACCGTCACTGCCGAGCCGCCATCCTCATCGCGCTGCAGGCGTAGCCCGGCGACCTTGGCGTTGATGCGATCGAGCGTCAGGTCGACGCTGCCACCGGCCTGGGTCACCCGATAGTCCGCCGCGAGCTGGGCCTTGCCCTGGGGTGGCGCGATCGGCAGTTGGTTGCCCAGCAGCGGCGCCAGGCGGGAGAGATCGACGTCGGCGACGCTGATGTTCCCGGTGAGTGCCAGCGGATTCAGAGCAACCCGGCCCTCCCATTGCAACCGCTCGCCGACGGCCGTGCGTGCCGCAAGCCGGATGCTGCCCTGATCGTTCGGCAGCGTGGAGACGTCCTTGAGCTCGAGGTCAATGGGTTCGATACGCCGCGAGAATCCGCCTGGCGTGCGTTGGTCGGCGACATCCAGCTGCCCGGCGATGAGCGCGAAGGAACGGATCTCTAGCCGCGGCAAGGCGGTGTCCGGCTTGTCGTCCTTGTTCTTCAGGGCATCGAGGAAGGCGGACCAGTTGAGCTTGCTGCCGGCCCGCTCGACCACCGTCGCGGCCAGCCCTTCAACGCGGATGGTGTCGAATACCCAGGCTCGGCGCATGATGCTGGCCGAGGAGATATCCACCTCCAATTCGCGGAATGCCAGCAGCGGAGCACCATCGGGTTCCTGCAATGCGAGATTGCGCAGCTTGAGGCGCAGCTCGAAAGGGTTGAATTCGGGCGCATCGAGCCGCAACCTGTGGCCGGTCTTCTCGGCGACGAAACGCGTCGCCTGCGACTGCAGCAGCGGCGGCAGGGCGAGCCAGGCGAACAGCAGCCAGACTATCGACAGGCCGACGCCAGCGGCAAGGATGACTTTGAGCGAGCGCGGGATGGGCTTGGTCACAGAGTTCGACTGCCGTCGATTTCAGGTCTCGACATTGCCCACATTCTTGCCGAATCGGCGTTCGAACGCCAGTACCGAGCGGATGCGCTCTAGTGGGTGGACTTCTTGCCGGGAGAAGGCAGCGGCAGCAGCGGAATCCCCTCTTCCAGGAGTTCCAGCGTGTCTCCGATGGAGGCTTGGCCGCGTATGCTGCGTGCGGGGACTTCCTCGTAGTGTATGCGCCGCGCCTCCTCGGGGAAGCGAGTTCCGACGTCCTCGGATTCATCCGCCATCTTGGCGATAGCCTGGGCCAGAAGCGCAGCGACCTCGGGGGCGGAAGCTTCGGCCGGCACCACGCGCCGGAGGTGGGGAGCACTGGGAAGCCGACTTACATCGGTAGCATGGCAATGCGGACATCCGACCAGCCCCGTGGCCGCCTGATCTTCGAATGCAGCGGCCGAAGCGAACCACGCTTCGAAACGGTGCCCTGCACTGCAGATGAGGTTGAGCACGATCATGGAATAAGCGGGTGCCGATTCATGAACCGAGGAGGCAAGGTTGCCGTTGAGGAAAAGAAAGGTTGGCGGTGGTGCCCGGAACCGGAATCGAACCGGTACGGCTTGCGCCGAGGGATTTTAAGTCCCTTGTGTCTACCAATTTCACCATCCGGGCCCAAGCATCAGTTTGCCGGAAAGGAAGCAGTGTGCGGAGGGAATTCTTGGAGGCGCGGGCCGGAATCGAACCGACGTAGACGGCTTTGCAGGCCGCTGCATAACCACTTTGCTACCGCGCCGTGCCCGTTGCACGGGACTCTGAAGCTAAAAGGGGGAAAGCAAAAAGCTTTCCCCCAGAATTCTGGAGCGGGAGAAGAGTCTCGAACTCTCGACCTATACCTTGGCAAGGTATCGCTCTACCAACTGAGCTACTCCCGCAGAACAGGCGCGAATTATAGCTGCGTTTCGTTTTGTGTCAACGCGAGGTACAACTTTTTCGCGACTTGCTATCCGCCACTGTTATTGCCGGTGCGGGCGAGGATCTCCGGCCATGCCATCCGCATGTAATAGGCCATCGACCACAGCGTGAGCACCGCGGCAACGTAGATCAGCCAGGTGCCGGCAAGCTGAGTATCCAGCGGGCCGAGCGGATCATGGAACAGCAGCAGCGGGATCGCGATCATCTGCGCGGTGGTCTTGAGCTTGCCGATGAAGGAAACGGCCACGCTCTTCGAGGCGCCGATGCTGGCCATCCATTCGCGCAGCGCCGAGATGGTGATTTCGCGACCGATGATGATGAAGGCGATGACCGCATCGACCCGCCCCAGCTTGAGCAGGACCACCAGCGCGGCGGCCACCATCAGCTTGTCGGCCACCGGGTCGAGGAAGGCACCGAAAGCCGTCATCTGCCCCAGCTTGCGCGCGAGCCAGCCATCGAACCAGTCGGTGACAGCCGCCACGACGAAGAACACCGTTGCCAGCAGGTTCTGCCGTGGCGGCGTGAGCCAGTCCGCCGGCAGGTAGAAGACGCAGACGAACAGCGGGATCAGCAGGATGCGCGCCCAGGTCAGCAGGTTCGGTATGTTGAGCGGCATCGTCAATTGGAATGCAGTTGTTGGTGTATCTCTTCGGCCAGCTTGCGACTGATGCCATCGACGCGGCACAAATCCTCGACGGTGGCACCCATCACGCCATCGAGACCGCCGAACTGCGCCAGCAGCTTGCGCCGCCGTGCCGGACCGATGCCGGCGACATCTTCGAGCTTCGAGCGTCCGCGCACCTTGGCGCGCCGCGCACGATGACCGGCGATGGCGAATCGGTGGGCCTCGTCGCGGATTTCCTGGATCAGGTGGAAGCCGGGGTGGTCCGGCGCCAATTGTAGCGGCTCGGTGGGGCTGCTGTCCCGAAACAGCGTCTCGGCACCAGGTTTGCGCTCCTCGCCCTTGGCGATGCCTACGCTGTGCAGGTAGTCCAGGCCCAGTTCCGCCAGCACCTCGCGGGCCACGCCGTGCTGGCCCTTGCCGCCATCGATCAGGATCAGGTCGGGCGCGGCGGCATCCAGGGTGGCGACCTTCTCGTAGCGCCGCGTCAAGGCCTGGCGCATCGCGGCATAGTCGTCGCCCGGCTCGATGCCGGCGATGTTGAAGCGGCGGTAGTCGGATTTTTTCATGGCACCGTCGACGCAGACGACGCAGGAGGCGACCGTGCCCTCCCCCATGGTGTGGCTGATGTCGAAGCACTCGATGCGTGTCGGTGGTTCGGCCAGGCCCAGCGCTTCGGCCAGGGCATCCAGCCGGGCACCGGCGCGACTCTTGCTGCGCCGGCGCGTCTCGATGGCAAGGCGGGCGTTGTTTTCGGCCATGGCCAGCCAGGCGCGTTCCATCTCGTTGCGCGCGGCCGTGGTGGCCAGCGGCTTACCGTCCGCCGTCCACGCCCCCTCCTCCGCGATAGCCTCCAGGCCCTCGGCGCCGATGATCAGCCGCGCCGGCGGCGGGTGCCCGGCATAGTGCTGGCCGATGAAGGCGGCCAGCGCCTCGACCGGCGTGGCGGTAGCTTCGGCCCGCGGAAAGAAGGCGCGGTCGCCCAAGTGGAGGCCGCCGCGAACCAGGGCCAGATTGACGCAGAGCTCGCCCTGCGCCGTCGCCACGGCGAGGATGTCAACATCTTCGCCGCGGCTCGAGCTTACATATTGGCGATGCAGCACGGCTTGCAGCGCGCGGATCTGGTCGCGCAGCGCGGCGGCCTGCTCGAAGCGAAGTCCTGATGCCGCCGCCTCCATCGCCGCAGTCAAATCATCGATGACCTCGCCGTGCCGCCCGCGCAGGAACAGCTCGGCCATGCGGGCATCCGCGGCGTAGTCAGCGGCGGAGATCAGCCCGACGCAGGGCGCCTTGCAGCGGTGGATCTGGTGCATCAGGCAGGGCCGCGAGCGGTGCGCGAACACCGCGTTCTCGCAAGTGCGCAGGAGGAAGGTCTTCTGCAGCAGCTGGATGCTTTCGCGCACCGCATAGCCATTGGGGAAGGGGCCGAAGTAGCGCGACTTCTTGTCAAACGCCCCGCGATGAAAACCCAGCCGTGGAAACTCGTCTCCGGTCAGCATGATGTAGGGGTAGGACTTGTCGTCGCGGAAGAGGATGTTGTACTTCGGCGCGAGCTTCTTGATCAGCGTGTTCTCGAGGATCAGCGCCTCGGCCTCGGAGCGGGTCGCCGTGGTCTCGACCTGCGCCACCTGCTGCAGCATCAGGGCGATGCGCGGGCTGTGGCCGCTCTTCTGGAAATACGAGGAGACCCGGCGCTTGAGGTTCTTGGCCTTGCCGACGTAGAGCACAAGGCCAACTGCGTCGAGCATGCGATAGACGCCCGGCGCCTCGGTCAGCGTCGCCAGGAGTTCCTTGGCATCGAACGCCGCCAGGGTCTTGCCGGCCGGCTCGCCCGGCTCAGTCGAGTTCGGCGCGGATGGCGCGGAAGACATCGTGAAACCCGGCGCTGGTGAGGCGGCGCGTCTGCGTGTTGTAGCGGCTGCAATGGTAGGAGTCGATCAAAATCCGGCCGTCAGGCAGTACGTGGCGCGCGCCGTGGCCGAAGGGCAGCGCGGCCTGCTTCAGCCCTACCGCCATCAGCACCGCCTTGTGCGCCACCTGCCCCAGCGCCAGGATCACCCGCACCTCCGGCGAAGCCGCCAGTTCGGCGCGCGAGATGGCCGTTGCAGGCGCGGATCTCCGCCGGCTCCGGCTTGTTCGCCGGCGGCAGGCATTTGACGGCATTGGTGATGCGGCAGTCGCTGAGCACGAGATCGTCGTCGGCCGACTCGGATGTCGGCCTGGAACCGAAGCCGAAGTGGTGCAGCGTATCGTAAAGCAGGATGCCGGCATGGTCGCCGGTGAATGGCCGGCCCGTGCGGTTGGCGCCATGCATGCCGGGGGCCAGGCCGACGATCAGCAGCCGCGCATGCGGGTCGCCGAAGGGCGGCACGGGGCGGGCGAAATAGCCGGGATGGGTGCCGCGGACTTCGGCCAGGAAACCGGCAAGGCGCGGGCAGACGGTGCATTCTTCGAGCATTCGGCTAGGATACCGTATGCCCCGCGTGCCTGTTAGCTGCGATCTCTTCTGCGCCGTCGTCGACAACCTCGGCGATGCCGGTGTCTGCTGGCGCCTGGCCCGCCAGCTCGCGGCGGAGCATGGCTGGACGATGAGGTTGTGGATCGACGACACGGCGCCGCTGGCGCTGCTGCGGCCGGGCATCGAGCCGGCTTTGGCCCGGCAGACGGTCGATGGCGTCGAAATCCGCCGCTGGTCGGCCCCCTTCCCCGACGTAACCCCGGCACAGGTGGTGATCGAGGCTTTCGCCTGCGAACTGCCGCCCGCTTACGTAACTGCCATGGCCGGGCAGACGCGACCACCGGTGTGGATCAACCTCGAATACCTCTCCGCGGAGGCCTGGGTCGCCGGCTGCCATGGCCTCGGTTCGCCGCATCCACGCCTGCCGCTGAACAAGCATTTCTTCTTTCCGGGATTCACTGCCGGCACCGGCGGCCTGATCCGCGAACGCTCTCTCGCCGTGCCGCCAGCGCCGACTTTTTCCAGCCCCCTCGCCATCTCGCTGTTCTGCTACGACAACCCCGCCCTGCCCCGATTGCTGGACGCCTGGACCGACGGCAAGGAGCCGCTGGAATGCCGCGTGGCCGATGGTCTGCCGCGCCGACCAGGTCGAGGCCTGGCTCGGCGCACCCTTCGCCGCCGGTGCGGAAGCGATTCGCGGCAGCCTGACGCTGCGCGCCCTGCCCTTCGTGGCACAGCCGGAATACGACGCCGTGCTTGCCGGCTGCGATCTCGATTTCGTCCGCGGCGAGGACTCCTTCGTCCGGGCGCAATGGGCCGAGCGGCCCTTCGCCTGGCAGATCTACCCGCAGGCCGACGATGTCCATCACGGCAAGCTCGACGCCTTCCTCAATCTGTACACCGCAGGACTCGATGCGCCGACGTCTTCAAGCGTGGCGAACTTCTGGCGGGCGTGGAACGGCACGGGTGATGTGGGCGCAGCCTGGCCGGCTTTCCGTGCCGTGTTGCCGGCGCTGGCGACCCATGCTCAAACCTGGGCGGCGCAGTTGCGGGACTTGGGCGATTTGGCCGGAAACCTGGCGGAATTCTGCGAAACCCGAATATAATGCGCGGTTTTCCAATTTGCCCCCTTGGGGGAACCGAGGCAACAACATCATGAAAACCGCTCAGGAACTCCGCACCGGCAACGTCATCATGGTCGGCAACGACCCGCTGGTGATCCAGAAGGCCGAGTACAACAAGGGTGGCCGCAGTTCGGCCGTGGTCAAGATGAAGTTCAAGAATCTGCTCACGGGCGCCAACTCCGAGGCCATCTACAAGGCCGACGACAAGTTCGAGCAGGTCGTGCCCGAGCGCAAGGAATGCACCTATTCCTACTTCGCCGATCCCATGTACGTGTTCATGGATGCCGACTACAACCAGTACGAGGTCGAGGCCGAGAACATGGGCGATGCCGTCAGCTATCTTGACGATGGCATGCCGGTCGAGGTCGTGTTCTACGACGGCAAGGCAATTTCGGTCGAGATGCCCAACAGCGTCGTGCGCGAAGTCGAATACACCGAGCCGGCCGTCAAGGGCGATACTTCGGGCAAGGTGCTGAAACCCGCCCGCATCAAACCCAGTGGTCTCGAAGTGATGGTGCCGATTTTCGTCGCCACCGGCGACAAGATCGAGATCGACACCCGCACCGGCGAATACAAGAACCGCGTCAAGTAAGCCGCGAGGCTTGGCGACCCGAGGGGCGGCTGCGGCCGCCCCTTCGCATTTCTGTCTTGGGTTTTTCTAGCCCAGGCCCGGCCCCGGCCATATTCCGGCCAGGCGCGCAATGACCTGGTGGCCGGCGCGGCAGGTGATGTCGTCGCGCAGGTCCGCCCAGGCCAAGGCCGGCTTTTGCGGCAGCAGCCGGGCGATGCGCGCCTCCCGCGCGGGGTCAGCCACCGGCTGCCAGCGCTCCAGCACCTCCCCGACCTTGTCCGGCGCGTTGCAAACCAGGAGCATGTCGACGCCGGCGCTCGCAGCTGCCTCGACGCGCTCGACGATGCCGCCGGCCACGCTGGCGCCCTCCATCGACAGATCGTCGCTGAAGATCACGCCGTCGAAGCCGAACTCCTTGCGCAGCTTGGCGATCCACACCGGCGAAAAGCCCGCCGGCCGGGCATCGATCTTGGGATAGATCACGTGCGCCGGCATCACCGCATCGAGCTTGAGCTGGCGATAGGGCTCGAGGTCGGGCGCCATCTCCTCGAGCGTGCGCTCATCGACGGGAATCGCCACATGCGAATCGGCCGTCACCCAGCCATGGCCGGGAAAATGCTTGCCGCAACAGGCCATGCCGGCATCGCGCATGCCGGCGATCAGGCCGCCGGCGAGCGCGATCACCGCCGCCGGGTCGCGGTGGAAGGCGCGGTTGCCTATCACGCCGCTCGTGCCCCAGTCGAGATCGAGCACCGGGGTGAAAGACAGATCGACGCCGCGCGCGCGCAGTTCGGCGGCGAGCAGGTAGCCGAGCGCACGGGCAGACTCGACCGCCGCCCGCGGCGTCGTGTCCCACCACTCGCCCAGCGCCCGCATCGCCGGCAGCGCGGCGAAGCTTTCGCGAAAACGCTGCACGCGGCCGCCCTCGTGATCGACGGCGATCAGCAGCCGGGGAGAACGCAGGGCATGGATTTCCTCGCACAGCGCCTGCAACTGCTCGGGCGAATCGTAATTGCGGGTGAACAGGATCACGCCGCCGACGCGCGGGTCGCGCATGCGGCTGCGGTCAAGGTCGGTCAGCGCCTTGCCGGCGATGTCGAGCACCAGCGGTCCGAGGGCATTCATTTCTGCTCCAGTATCACGAAGGCGACGGCCGCTTCAGCCTCGTCGCTGATCGAGAGGTGTGCGGTCAGGCCGCGTTCGAGCACCCAGGCGTCGAGCGGCGGCAGGAAAGAGAACATCGGTTTGCCAGCGGCATCATGGCCGATTTCGATGCTGGGCAACAGCACCGGCGCGCGGATGCCCGTGCCGCAGGCCTTGCCCAGGGCCTCCTTGGCGGCGAAACGCTTGGCGAGAAAACGCGCCGGGTCCGGCGCCGCGCGACAGGCTGCGCGTTCCCCCGGCGCCAGCAGCTTTTCCAGCGCGCGCTCGCCATGACTCGCCCACAGGCTGGCCATGCGCGCCACGGTGACGATGTCGGTACCGATGCCGAAGATCATGTGAACCTGCCAGCGACGGAAAACATCACCCGCGCTGCCGCGCCTCCAGCATCAGCCGCTTCATTTCTCGTATGGCGTTTTCCCAGCCCATGAAGATCGCATCGGCGACCAGGGCGTGGCCAATGTTGAGTTCGGCGATCTCAGGCATTGCGGCGATCGGCGCGACATTGCCGAAATTGAGGCCGTGGCCGGCATTGACCTTGAGGCCGATGCGCGTGCCCAGTTCAACCGCCCGCCGGATACGCTCAAGTTCTTCCGTCGCAGCCAGATCGTGCAGGTCGGCATAGCGACCGGTATGGATCTCGATGACCGGGGCGCCGGCTTCCTTGGCGGCCTCGATCTGCGCCGGATCGGGATCGATGAACAGCGAGACGCGGATACCCGCCTGAGCCAACCGCTGCGTCGCCTCGCGCACGCGGTCGAAGCCACCCGCGACGTCGAGCCCGCCTTCCGTGGTCAGTTCTTCGCGCTTCTCCGGCACCAGGCAGGCGTCGTGGGGACGGATGCGGCAGGCGATGTCGAGCATCTCGCCGGTGACAGCGCATTCGAGGTTCATCCGCGTCGTCAGCCTCTGGCGCAGGACCTCGACGTCGCGGTCCTGGATGTGCCGTCTATCCTCGCGCAGGTGCAGCGTAATGGCGTCGGCGCCGGCCTGCTCGGCCAGCAGGGCTGCCTTGACCGGGTCGGGATAGGTGGTGCCGCGCGCCTGGCGCAGGGTGGCCACGTGGTCGATGTTGACGCCAAGTTCAATCACAGTTCCTGTAGCTCCATGAACACGCGCCGCGATTGCAGCGCCTGGCCACCGAGATAGTGGCCGAACAATTGTCGCATCAGTTGCTTGCTTTCGGCGGCCGTGCGCGGATCGCTGTAGTCGTCGGCGGCGATGTCCAGCAGCGTCTTGCCGCGATAGGCGAACCCTTGGCCGCCTTCATCGGCCGCCACCGCTCCGCGCTCGATCTGATAGACGTAGTTTGCATCAGGCAGCAGCGGCTGGCCGCTGACGGCATCGCGTTCTAGGCTCAGGCCGTAACCGAGTTCGCGCAGCAGCGCTTTCTCGAAGCGGCGCAGTTCAGTCGCCTCGGCATTGGCTGACAGGGCAGCCAGCGTCGCGGCATAGGCATCGAACAGCGCCGGATGGGCGTCTTCGCGCGGCAGCAGCTTGAGCAGTAGTTCGTTGAGGTAGTAGCCGAGCAGCAGGCTGCGCCCCGTCAACAGCGGCAAGCCACCCAGCCACTCGGCTTTGGCCAGGGTCTTGACCTCGCCGCCACCGTGCCAGCCGAGCTCCAGCGGCTGGAAGGCCAGCAGCACGCCGCGCATGGCGGAACGCGGCCGCCGCGCTCCGCGCGCCAGCAGGGCCAGCCGCCCGTGGTCGCGGGCGAAAACATCGATGACGAGACTGGTTTCGCTGTAGGGATGGGCGTGGAGCAGGAAGGCCCGCGCCCCGTCGATCCGCTGCCTGACCGTCATTCGTAGCCGAGTGACTTCAGGGCCCGCTCGTCGTCGGCCCAGCCGCCCTTGACCTTGACCCAGGTCTCGAGCCAGACTTTGCCGCCGAACAGCCGTTCCATGTCGGTCCGGGCATCGCTCGAAATGCGCTTTAGCCGCTCGCCACCCTTGCCGATGACGATGGCCTTGTAGCCCTCGCGGTCGACGACGATGGCGGCATAGATGCGGCGCAGCGCACCCTCCTCCTCGAACTTCTCGATTTCCACGGTGAGGCCGTAGGGTAGTTCTTCGCCAAGGTTGCGGAAGAGTTTCTCCCGTAACAGCTCCGCGGCAAGGAAGCGCTCGGATCGGTCGGTGATGTCGTCGGCGTCGAAGAACGGCGGCGACTCGGGCAGGTACTTGGCGGCGGTCGTCAGCAGCTGCGCCGTGCCCTGCCCCTTCTCGGCGCTAAGCGGGATGATCTCGGCGAAGGCGAACTCGCGGCTGACGCTGTCGATGAAGGGCAGCAGCCGCGACTTGTCGGTGAGGCGGTCGATCTTGTTGATGACCAGCAGCACCTGGCGGTCCGGCGGCAGCAGGCGGACGATCTCCTTCTCGCCGGGGCCCCAGCGGCCGGCCTCGATCACGAACAGCACGACATCGACATCGGCCAGCGCCTGGGTCACGCTGCGGTTCATGATGCGATTGAGTGCGTTGCGATGCGTCGTCTGGAAGCCGGGCGTGTCGACGAAGATGTACTGGCAGTCGTCGGTGGTGAGGATGCCGTGAATGCGATGACGCGTGGTCTGCGCCTTCTTCGACGTGATGCTGACCTTGGCGCCGACGAGGCGGTTGGTCAGGGTCGACTTGCCGACGTTGGGCCGGCCGATCACGGCCAGGGTGCCGCAACGGAAGCCGGGCGTACTCGCGGAATCGTTCGTCATACGGCTACTTTCCGGACAGGAGACGCAGCGCCTCGCGCGCGGCGGACTGCTCCGCGGCACGCCGGCTGCTGCCGCCGCCCTGCGCACGAATGGAGAGCGACGGAATCGCGCATTCGATCTCGAATTCCTGGGCATGGGCCTCGCCGCGGGTTGCCAGCAAGGCATATTGCGGCAGCGGCTGCCGCTGCGCCTGCAGCAGTTCCTGCAGTGCCGTCTTGGGATCCTTGCCGGAGTCGCGCGGATCGAGGTGCTCGATCAGTGGTTGCAGCAGGCGCTCGATCACGTTGCGGGCAACTTCAAAACCGGCATCGAGATAGATGCTGCCGATGATGGCTTCGAGAGCGTCGGCCAGAATGGATGGCCTTTGGTACCCGCCGCTTTTCAGTTCCCCCTCGCCCAGTCGCAGGTAGTCACCCAGCGCGAGCCCCTGCGCGACTTGCGCCAGTGCTTCCTGGCGCACCAGATTGGCGCGCTGTCGCGACAGGTCGCCTTCCCGCAGGTTGGTGAAACGCTGGTAGAGCAGCGATGCCACGACGCAATTGAGCACCGCGTCGCCAAGAAACTCGAGGCGCTCGTTGTGAGGCGAACTGTGGCTGCGGTGGGTCAGGGCCTGCCGCAACAGATCGGCATTCCCGAAACTGTGGCCCAGGGCGGTTTCGAGACGACCCGTCTGGTTCACACCCGACGGGTTCACTTGAGCGAACTGCCCTCGTACTCGATCAGCAGGCTGACGTTGGCGAACAGGGGAAGCTTGTCCTGATAGGCGAAGGCTATGACCAGATCGCCGCCTTCCTTGGTCACCTCGATGTCCGCCGGCCCGACCATCTTGAAATTGTCGATTTCCTGGTACTTTTCGAAGGCCTTGCGCACTTCGCCGACGCCGGCGCCCTTCAAGGCGCTGTTCTGGGCAACCGACTTGGCAGCCTTGAGGATCTTGTTGTACTCGATCACCGACGGCGTTACCTTCATGCCCAGCAGGGCGATCGGGATCAGGAGGGCAATACCCATCATCAGTCCGGAAAGGCTGACTCCACGTTGTCTTTTCATGCTGTCCCCTAATTGAATGAGCCGATCCGCTTGAGATCGCCGAAGTTGAACCAGATGAAGAAGGCCTTGCCGACCAGGTTTTCGTCCGGAACGAAGCCCCAGACCCGGCTGTCCTGCGAGTTGTCGCGGTTGTCGCCCATGGCGAAGTAGTGCCCGGGCGGCACCTCGCAAATCACACCCTCGCTATTGTAGATACATTTGTCGCGGAAGGGGAACGTCATGGCATGCGAAATGAATGCCGGCGCCTCGTCCTCGATCAGGGTATCGTGGGCCACCTTGCCCAGCTGCTCGACATAGCGCGGCGTGTAGAACAGGCGTTCCTTGTCGAGGTAGTCCTCGCCCCGCTTCATCGCCACCGGCTGGCCGTTGATGGTCAGCCGCTTGTTCTGCCAGGCCACCTTGTCCCCCGGCAGCCCGACGATGCGCTTGATGTAGTCGAGCGAAGGATCGACCGGGTAGCGGAACACAACCACGTCGCCGCGCTGCGGCGATTTCATCTCGACGATCTTCTTGTTGATCACCGGCAGGCGGATGCCGTAGGTGTACTTGTTGACCAGGATGAAGTCGCCGACCAGCAGCGTCGGGATCATCGAGCCCGAGGGGATCTTGAACGGCTCGACCAGGAAGGAGCGCAGGAAGAAGACGATCAGGATCACCGGGAAGAAGCTGGCGCCGTATTCGACCCAGACCGGTTCCTTCGCATCCGGCGCGCGCTGCTTGCGGAAAAAGAAGTGGTCTATCAGCCACAGCACCCCGGTGGCGACGGTCAGCAGGAACAGGATCAGGGCAAAGTTCACGGGGAGTCCTTATTTCGCCGCCGGGCCGCCCCAAGGCGAAATGCGCCCCCCGTGGGGGGCAGCGAGCCGGGTTTGCGAGCGTGGGGGGCCATTACTTGTCGCCGACGCGCAGCACGGCGAGGAAGGCGTCCTGGGGAATCTCGACGCGGCCGACCTGCTTCATGCGCTTCTTGCCGGCCTTCTGCTTCTCCAAGAGCTTCTTCTTGCGGCTGATGTCGCCGCCGTAGCACTTGGCCAGCACGTCCTTGCGCATGGCCTTGACGTTCTCGCGGGCGACGATGGTCGAGCCGATGGCGGCCTGGATGGCGACGTCGTACATCTGGCGCGGGATCAGCTCGCGCATCTTGGCGGCGAGCTCGCGGCCGCGATACGGCGCGTTGGCGCGATGCACGATCACCGCCAGGGCATCCACCTTCTCGCTGTTGATCAGCACGTCCAGCCTGACGACGTCGGCGGCGCGGTATTCCTTGAACTCGTAATCGAGCGAGGCGTAGCCGCGCGACACCGACTTGAGCTTGTCGAAGAAGTCCATCACCACTTCCGCCATCGGCATCTCGTAGGTGAGCTGAACCTGGCGGCCGTGGTAGGCCATATTCACCTGCGAGCCGCGCTTGCTTTCGCACAGCGTGATGACTGCGCCGAGATAGTCCTGGGGCACGAATATCTTGGTGGTGATGATCGGCTCGCGAATCTCCTCCACCTTCTGCGTTTCGGGCAGCTTGGACGGATTCTCCACCTGGATCAGCGTGCCGTCACGCATCAGCACCTCATAGACCACCGTGGGTGCCGTGGTGATCAGATCCTGGTCGAATTCGCGCTCCAGCCGCTCCTGCACGATCTCCATGTGCAGCAGGCCGAGAAAGCCACAGCGAAAGCCGAAGCCGAGCGCCTGCGAGACTTCCGGCTCGTAATGCAGCGAAGCATCGTTCAGATGCAGCTTTTCCAGCGAATCGCGCAGGCCATCGTACTGGTTGGCCTCGATCGGATAGAGACCGGCGAAGACCTGCGGCTTGATTTCCTTGAAGCCGGGCAGGGCCTGGGTGGCACGCCTGTCGACCGTGGTCACCGTGTCGCCCACCTTGGCGGCGTGGAGTTCCTTGATGCCGGAGATGATGAAGCCGACTTCGCCGGCCCGCAATTCGCTGCGCGTCAGCGACTTGGGTGTAAACACGCCGACCTGTTCGCACAGGTGCTGCGAACCTTCCGCCATCAGCAGTATTTTGTCCTTGGCGCGCACAGTGCCGTCCATCACGCGCACCAGCATGACCACGCCGACATAGTTGTCGAACCAGGAGTCGATGATCAGTGCCTTCAAGGGTGCGGCGGGGTCCCCCTTTGGCGGCGGGATGCGGCTGATGACGGCTTCGAGCACATCATCCACCCCCAGACCGGTCTTCGCCGAGCACAGGATCGCCTCTGTCGCATCGATGCCGATCACGTCCTCGATTTCCTGGCGTGCGTTGTCGGGGTCGGCCGCCGGCAAATCGATCTTGTTCAGCACGGGCACCACATCGACGCCCAACTCGATCGCCGTGTAGCAATTCGCCACGGTCTGGGCCTCGACGCCCTGCGAGGCATCGACCACCAGCAGCGCCCCTTCGCAGGCCGAGAGGCTGCGCGAGACTTCGTAGGAAAAGTTGACGTGGCCCGGGGTGTCGATCAGGTTGAGGTTGTAGACCTTGCCGTCCTTCGCCTTGTACTGCAGGGCGGCGGTCTGCGCCTTGATGGTGATGCCGCGCTCGCGCTCGATATCCATCGAATCGAGCACCTGGGCTTCCATTTCGCGGTCGGACAACCCGCCGCAGCGCTGGATGATGCGGTCGGCCAGCGTTGACTTGCCGTGGTCGATGTGGGCGATGATCGAGAAGTTGCGGATATGATCCATCTGGACAAACAAAAAAGGTGCCGTTTCAGCACCTTGGGGCAGCTTGCGAGGCCCGGATTCTAGCGGATTTCAGGGCTGGCCGCGCAAATACTCGCGCACTTTCGCGACGTCGATAAAGTAGTGGCAGAGCTCGCGGCCATCGGCTTCGAGCACCGGCACCAGTTCGTTGTATTTTTCTTCCAGCGCAGGATCAGAATCGACATCGATGACCTCGATGGCGAAATCGAACTCGCCGCGCAGGCTTTCCAGCACGGCGAGCATGTCCTGGCAAAGATGGCAGTACTGGCGGCTGTAGAGCGTCAGTACTGCCTTGCCGTCACTTATCGCCAACCCCTTTGATGGTGATGAAGGTCTGCGCATCGCCGCGCCGCACCAGCAGGGTGATGGTCGAGGTCTTGTCGAGCCTGGCCAGCAGGCCGTTGAACTGCTCGATCGTCCTGACCTCGGTGTGGCTGCCCTTGCTGACCAGCGCGAGAATGACGTCGCCCGGGCGCAGGTCGGTGCGCATGGCGCCGTTGCGGACATCCTCGACGACGAGGCCGTGCGCGATGCCCAGCTGCTTCTTCTGTTCGGCCGACGGCTCGGACAACACCAGGCCGAGCTTGTTGGAGACCGCCGGCTCGATTGCCTTGCCGCCCCTGCCCTTGGCCGCCTTGCCGGCAACCTTTTCCTCGGCCATCTCGCCGACGGTGACGACGAGATCCCGGGCCGCGCCCTTGCGCCAGACCTGGACCGTCCCCTTGATTCCCGGCTTGGTCGAACCGACCATGCGCGGCAGGTCGCCGGAGGACACCACGGTCTTGCCCTCGAACTTGAGGATGATGTCGCCGGCCTCGATACCGGCTTTTTCGGCGGGCGAGCCCTTCTCCACCGCCGTGACCAGCGCGCCGTTGGGCTTGGCCAGGCCGAAGGATTCGGCCAGTTCCTTGGTGACCTCCTGGATGGTCACGCCGAGGCGGCCGCGGCTGACCTTGCCGCCGGACTTGAGCTGGGCCTGCACGTCCATCGCCACATCGATGGGGATGGCGAAGGCGATGCCCTGGTAGCCGCCCGAGCGGCTGAAGATCTGCGAGTTGATGCCGATCACCTCGCCCTTCATGTTGAACAGGGGGCCACCCGAGTTGCCCGGGTTGATGGCGACATCGGTCTGGATGAAGGGAACGTAGTTTTCCTGCGGCAGCGAGCGGCCCTTGGCGCTGACGATGCCGGCGGTGACGGTGTTCTCGAAGCCGAAGGGCGAACCGATGGCCGCCACCCACTCGCCGACGCGCAGTCGCGTGGTGTCGCCGAGGCGGGCGACCGGCAGGCTACTCGCCTCGATCTTGATGAGCGCCACGTCGGTGCGCTTGTCGCTGCCGATCACCTTGGCCTTGAATTCGCGCTTGTCGGTGAGCTTGACCACGACCTCGTCGGCGGAATCGACGACGTGGGCATTGGTGAGGATGTAGCCGTCGGCGCTGATGATGAAGCCCGAGCCCAGCGACTTGTTCTCGAAATCACGCGGGACCTGCGGATGCCGCGGAATGAAACGCTTGAACATCTCGAAGGCGGGATCGTCCTCGTCGAACGGGAACTGCGGCAGGCCCATCCGGTTGCCGCGAACGATCTGCGTGGTACTGATGTTGACGACCACCGGCCCCTGCTTCTCGGCGAGGTCGGCGAAATCGGGGAGCGTACTGCCCTGGGCGAAGGTCAGGCCGGCGAGGCAGAACAGCCAGAGGGATAGCAACAGGCGTTTCATTTTGTCAGGGTTCCTCGAAAAATCGTGGTTGCAGACGAATGGCCTGCGATTGGAGCGCAATTTGCTGCCAGGGTTCCCGCTGTCGGGTGAGCCGGCGCAGCAGCAGCCAGC
Source organism: uncultured beta proteobacterium (assembly GCA_963709555.1). Lineage (GTDB taxonomy): Bacteria > Pseudomonadota > Gammaproteobacteria > Burkholderiales > Rhodocyclaceae > Sulfurisoma. Next base: position 930,785 of record CAVPWR010000008.1, read on the forward strand.
CGACGCCAAGGCCCAGGACAAGTCCGCTCAGGGCGTGGCCGTCGCTCCCGCCCAGCCACATGCCGGCGGCCGCACCACCGATGCCCAGCGCCAGTGGCAACAAATAGGCGAGCAGCGCTGCCTTGAGCACGCCGCCATCCGGCAGCGACACCGTGACCGCGTCGCCGGGACGGGCACCGACGGTGTTCAAAAGTCGGTGCTGGCGGGACGGTGCGGAAAGTCCGAGCAGGCCGCTGCCGCAGCCGCCCTGCGACTTGCAGTTGCCGCAGCCGCCGCCGGCGCCGATCTCGACCCAGGCATAGTCGCCCTCGACTCGGGTGACGACGCCGGCACTGAGATTGGCCTCGCTCATTTACGGCGCGCCTCGATGCCGTCGCCCAGGCGTTTCAACGTGACGTGCGGGACATCGCCCATGACCACGACGAGGTACTCGCCGAGCAGTCGCTTGTAGACATTGACCGCGCCCATCTTGAAAAGCCCGGTCTCCGGCTGCGGGTCGGCGCTCGGGTCGATGAAAACCGATATGGCCGCCAGTCCGTCCGAAAACACCCAGTGCGTGCCGGGTAAAGCATCGGCACGTGCCTGGCGCTTCATGCCCGAAATCTTGCGAAAGCCCGGCAGCGTGGCGCGAAAATTCCAGACCCCCTCATCGGCCTTGGTGTCGGTGGCGCGCGACTGCTGCACACGCCAGTCGTGGGACTTCATCCGCGCCGCGGGCTTGATCGCCTCGCGGTCGATCGGTCCGCCGATGCGCAGTTCGGTGAAGGCGAAGGTTTCCAGCGCCTCGCCACGCTCGCCGATCAGGCTGGCCTTGACCAGCAGGCCGGACTGGGCATCGACCCACCACTGATGCCCATAGCGCAGATCGTCGCGCGGCTCGATGAAGACGGACTGGGTATCGAGCCCCGCCACGCGCCCGGCCGCGCCCTTCTTCACCACGTAGTTTTCGCCGATGCCGCCGCCGAAGTTGACCGGCAGCAGCGCCGGGAAGCTACGCCGCGCCGGCCGCCGCTCGACGATGATGGTACGGTGCTCCGGCAGGTAGCACTTGACCTCGTCGTTGATGCGCACGACCTCGCGCGGACTGCCGTCGAGCACCTCGATGCGCTCGGCCTCGCCGGCTGCGTCCACCAGGTGGGTGATGCGCGATGTTTCAGCGATGCTGCCGCTCTGATAGACGAAGGTGCCGGTGTAGTTAAGCTTCAGCGCTGCCTGGCTGGCGCGCTGCAGCCATTGCATGGCATCGCCCTGCGCCTGCGCCGTAAGCGAAGGGAGGAGGCAGAGCCCACCGACCAGCGCCACCCGAACGGCATGCGCCATGCTCATCGCCGCTCGACTCCATCGCCAGCCGAAACCGTACGGATATGCTGGGTGCCACCGAGAACCTGCGAGGCCGAAACGTGCGCCTGATGGGCGACGAGATATTCCTGCATTTCGCGCCGTGCGGCCGGAGCAACCTGCGCAACGGATAAGACCGGGGGGGCGCCCGGGAGTTGTGCTGCCGGTGTCCGCGCCAGGTGGCCCGGGCCAGCCAGCCCCGGCGAAAGTTGCGGCGAGAAGGCAACCCAACCGACCACCGCCACGCCGGCGACCGAGGCGGCCAGCGCCAGCAGCGGCCGCTGCCAGGCCGCAGCATGTCGCGCGTGCTGGTGGGGCGCCAGCACCGTGACGTCGTGCTCCAATCCCGCCATCACGCGCGCCGTGAGGCCGGCGTCCAGTCTATCCTCGCGGCGGAGAGCAGCGCCGATGGTCTGGTATTCGTCCCAGGTCGTGCGCAAGCCGCCGTCGCTACGCAGCGCGGCAAATGCCGACTGCGCCTCGTGGGCCTCAAGCTCGCCGTCGAACAGCGCGGAAACTTCGCTTTTCATGCTCACCACCTCCGGTCGGGCCCCGTATCCAGCAGGGGCCGCAGCTTCAGCGCGATTGCCTCGCGCGCCCTGAAAATCCTCGATCGCACCGTGCCGATCGGACAAGCCATCACTTCGGCGATCTCCTCGTAGGAGAGCCCGTCGATCTCGCGCAGGGTGATCGCCGTGCGCAATTCCTCGGGCAAGCCCTCCATCGCCTTGTTCACCGTCTCGGCGATCTGCTTCGACATCAGCACGCGCTCGGGCGTATCGACATCGCGCAGCAGTTCGCCGCCCTCATAGTTCTCCGCCTCCTCGCTGTCGACCTCGGTGCTCGTCGGCGCCCGCCGGCGATGGGCGACCAGCCAGTTCTTGGCGGTGTTGACGCCGATGCGGTAGAGCCAGGTATAGAACGCACTCTCGCCGCGAAAGTTCGGCAGCGCACGGTAAGCCTTGATGAAGGCCTCCTGCGCCACGTCCTCCGCTTCGTGCGGGTCGCGCACCAGCCGCGATACCAGACGCAACAGCTTGCGCTGGTACTTGGCGACGAGCAGCCCATAAGCCTGCTTGTCGCCGGCTTGCACGCGCTCGACCAGCAACTGATCCGCTTCGCGTTCTCCCATCGGCGGGCTATGTCCCTGTGCAGGTGGTTCCTGTTCTTCTGAGTATGCGGCTCGCTGCAAGCAAGCCGATTTCAGTATACCCGATGCCTGCACCCGGCATCTCCGCACCACGGTGTCATCTGGCGGTACTGACAGGCTTGCCGCGGGTTTAGTTCCCGGCCCGTGATATATTCGATCGCAGCATGAACGAACACCCCCTCCCCCCAACCCCCGCCCGGGCGGGGGTGACGCTGGTTCAGCCGCTGCGCGGCTTCCGGTTTGTTCACTCGCCGCCTCCTTGTGACGGCCCGGCGGAGGCGACATGACGGATTACCTGCGTCAATTCGATGTTCTCGTCATCGGCAGCGGACTCGCCGGCCAGACGCTGGCCCTGCGCCTGGCCGACACCCACCAAGTCGCACTGGTCACCAAGCGCGCCCTCGACGACACTGCAACGGCATGGGCGCAGGGCGGCATTGCCGGCGTACTCGACAGTGCCGATTCCATCGAAGCCCACATCCAGGACACCTACACCGCCGGCGGCGGTCTCTGCGATCCGGCGGCGACGCGCTTCGTCGTCGAGCACAGCCATGAGGCCATCGACTGGCTGATCGACCAGGGCGTGCCCTTCACCCGCGACAACTCGGCCTTCGGCTTCCACCTGACGCGTGAAGGCGGCCATAGCCACCGCCGCATCATCCACGCCGCCGACGCCACCGGAGCGGCGGTGCAGGAAACCCTGACCGGCAAGGTCCGCGCGCATCCGAACATCACCATACTCGAGCGCCACATCGTCGTCGACCTCATCACCGGCGCCAAGCTGGGACTGGCGCGCGACCGCTGCTGGGGGGGCTATATCCTCGACATCGACGCCGAACGGGTATTCACGCTCGGCGCCACGCATACCGTGCTCGCCACCGGCGGCGCCGGCAAGGTCTATATCTATACGACCAATCCCGACACCGCCACCGGCGACGGCATCGCCATGGCCTGGCGCGCCGGATGCCGGGTGGCCAACATGGAGTTCATCCAGTTCCACCCGACCTGCCTCTACCACCCGCACGCCAAGTCCTTCCTCATCACCGAGGCGATGCGCGGCGAGGGCGGCATCCTGCGCCTGCCCGACGGGCACCGTTTCATGCCCGACCACGACCCCCGCGCCGAACTGGCGCCGCGCGACGTCGTCGCCCGCACCATCGACTACGAGATGAAGCGCCATGGCGTCGACTGCGTCTTCCTCGACATGACACACAAGGGCGAAGGATTCTTGCGCACCCATTTCCCCAACATCCACGCCCGCTGCCGCGAACTGGGCATCGACATCGCGCACGAGCCGATTCCGGTGGTGCCGGCAGCGCATTACACCTGCGGCGGCGTCGTGGTCGATCTCGACGCCCGCACCGACCTGCCGGGCCTCTATGCCATCGGTGAAACGGCTTGCACCGGCCTGCATGGCGCCAACCGCCTGGCCAGCAATTCGCTGCTCGAGTGCGTGGTCTTCGCCGATGCTGCCGCCCGCCATATCCGCGGCGAGAAACCGGCGAAGGTGCCGAAGCTGCCGCAGTGGGATGAAAGCCGCGTCACCGACGCCGACGAGGAAATCGTCATCTCGCACAACTGGGACGAACTGCGCCGCTTCATGTGGGACTATGTCGGCATCGTCCGCACCAACAAGCGGCTGGAACGGGCGCTGCACCGGATCAAGCTGCTCGAGCGCGAGATCGACGACTACTACGCCAACTTCCGCGTCAGCAACGACCTGATCGAACTGCGCAACCTCGTGCTCACCGCGCACCTGATCATTCGCAGCGCGCAGCGCCGCAAGGAAAGCCGCGGCCTGCACTTCAGCCGTGACTATCCGGCAACGCTGCCCCAGGCGCGCGACACCGTGCTGCGTCCCTGAAGCTCAGCCCTGCCCCGCGCCGACCCAGAAGTCGGTGTCCATCGCGAGGAACTCCTCGTAGGGAATGTAGTGCGAGCCGTCGCACGAGAAGGTCACGCCGACGATGCCGTTGAAGATATTGACCGTGCCCGAGCGCAGGTAAAACATCTCGTCCATCAGGCGCAGGGCGCGGAAGTTGTCGAGCACCTCGCGCAGGCGCTCCTGCGGGATCAGTGCGTCGGCCGGATAGGCCTGGCGCGGGTAGGCGAGGCAGGTATCTGGATCGATCAGGGCACCGATGTCGAGCAGGCGGTAGCGATAGGGGTCGCTGAACAGCCAGATGACGGCGCGGCTGCTCGAAAAGTGCAGCATCACGTGAAAGACGCCATGGTAGAGCATGAGTTCCGCCACCACGCCGAGCACGGTGTCGAGCTGGCGATCCATGTCGCTGTCGCTACGATTCTGGTGGAACACCGTACCGCGGATCGACGGGTCGCCCTTGATCTGCCGCCAGTGGCGCGGCTCGACATAGAGCGTGCGCGTCAGCGGCAGATCGCGCAATCCGAAATAGGCGCCGATATAACCGAGCACCACGCCAGCGTCGTCGCGTACGAGCTGCAGCGCGGTCAGCGATGGCCGGCGCTCCTTGAGGCTGATGTAAGCTTCGGAAAGCAGCAGCGCTGCACCCGGTGCGACGCCCCGCACATAGGGCCGACCCGAACGGTCGCGACCGTAGCCGGCGAGCAAGCCGCCGTGCGCCACGTTGTCGCTGATCTGTACGAAACGGCTGTCGACGACGTAGAGGTGCTTGCAGTAAGGGAGCTTTTCCAGCGCCTCGGCCAGTATCCGGTTGAGCGCCTGCCGATCACCCCAGACCCGCGCGCAGTCCTCCGCCAGCAGCCGCATCGGCTCGTGCAGCAGTTCCATCAGCGACTTGCGCTGTTGGACGATGCTGTCCTGCAGGGTGTCTTCGGGGGGCCCGCTCATTTCGCGCAATCTAGGATGACGCGGTCTGCCATTTCAACCACAGGCGCAACAGGCGGTGAGCGTGGTACCCGGTGGCGTCTGTCGGCAGGGCCAGTGCCAGGGTGCGGCTGCTCCCACCCCGCCGCAGCAGGAGGACGATCAGCCCGGATAGAACCGCCGTTTGCGGCAGGACGGTCGCCGGCTCGCGCGCGCCGACTTTTGTCTCGATTTCCAGTTCGCCAGTCTTGCCCAGATGCAGGACGGCCACTGCGGGATGGCGGAAGCGCCGCAGGCAGTACAGCGCCGACGCGACAATGCCGACGGCGAGCAGCGTCGTGTAGGGTGGATCAAGTGAGATGGACCACGCCACGGCCAGCGCGGCAAGGTGCGCCAACGCAAGCAGCAGCGCCAATCGGCGCGATGGCCGCAGTGGAATCGTCACGGGCAGAGGCACTGCCCCGCCTCGTCAGCTCCGCCGGAACACCAGCGTGCCGTTGGTGCCGCCGAAGCCGAAGTTGTTCTTGACGGCGACGTCGATCTTCATCTGCCGCGCCGTGTTGGCGCAGTAGTCGAGATCGCACTCCGGATCCTGCTCGAAGATGTTGATCGTCGGCGGCGACACCTGGTGGTGGATGGCCAGAACGGTCAGCGCCGATTCGAGGCCGCCGGCGCCGCCCAGCAGGTGGCCGGTCATGGACTTGGTCGAATTCACGACCAGTTTCTTCGCGGCATCGCCCAGGGCCAGCTTGATGGCCTCGGTTTCGTTCTTGTCGCCCAGCGGCGTCGAGGTGCCGTGGGCGTTGATGTACTGCACCGCGTCGGCGTTGATGCCGGCGTCCTTCAGTGCGTTCTGCATGCTGCGGCAGGGGCCGTCGGTGCTCGGCGCCGTCATGTGATAGGCGTCGCCGCTCATGCCGAAGCCGGAAAGCTCGGCATAGATGCGGGCGCCGCGCTGCTTCGCATGTTCGTATTCCTCCAGCACCAGAACGCCGGCGCCCTCGCCGAGCACGAAGCCGTCGCGGCCGGTGTCCCACGGACGGCTGGCCGTCGCCGGATCGTCGTTGCGCGTGGACAGTGCCTGCGCCGAGGCGAAGCCGCCGACGGCCAGCGGCGTCACCGTCGATTCGGCGCCGCCGCAGACCATCACGTCGGCATCGCCGTACTGGATGGTGCGGAAACCCAGACCGATGGCGTGCAGGCCCGTCGTGCAGGCTGTCACCACGGCAAGGTTGGGACCTTTGAGGCCGAACATGATCGAAAGGTTGCCCGAGATCATGTTGATGATGGTGCCCGGAATGAAGAAGGGCGAAATCTTGCGCGGCCCGGACGCGAGGTAATCGTCGTGGGTCTCCTCGATCATCGGCAGGCCGCCGATGCCGGAACCGATATTGACGCCGATGCGCTCGGCGTTCTCGGGAGTGACGGTCAGGCCGGAATCCTTGATGGCCTGGATGCCGGCGGCCATGCCGTAATGGATGAAGACATCCATCCGGCGGGCCTCCTTGGCCGAGAGATAGGTCGTAATGTCGAAACCCTTGACCTCGCCGGCGATGCGCGCCTTGAAGGCGGCAGGGTCGAAGCGGGTGATAGGACCGATGCCGCTCTTGCCAGCGACGATGTTGTCCCAGGTTTCGGCTACGGTATTGCCGACCGGGGAAATGATCCCGAGGCCGGTGATGACGACTCTACGGCGCGACAAGGTGCACTCCCAGGCGGTTTGGAGATTACTTCAGGTGAGCGTTGACGTAGTCGATGGCCTGCTGAACGCTGGTGATCTTCTCGGCTTCCTCGTCAGGAATCTCGCACTCGAATTCCTCCTCGAGGGCCATCACCAGTTCGACCGTATCCAGCGAATCCGCGCCCAGATCGTCGACGAAGGACGAGTCGTTCTTGATGTCGGCTTCATTGACGCCCAGTTGTTCGGCGACGATCTTCTTGACGCGTTGTTCGAGGTTCTCCATTGCCTGCTCCTGTGGTGAGAAAAACTGCTGCATTCTACCAAAATCGGCGCACCCACACGGTTGCGCCGAGATCAGCTCATATACATTCCGCCGTTGACATGCAGCGTCGTGCCGGTGATGTAACCGGCGCGCGAACTGGCGAGGAAAGCCACGGCGGCGGCGATGTCGTCGGGTTGGCCGGCGCGGCCTGCCGGGATGCGCGACAGCAGTCCGTTGCGCACTGCCTCCGGCATTTCCTTGGTCATGTCGGTATCGATGAAGCCGGGCGCGATGCAATTGACCGTGATGTTGCGACTGCCCAGTTCCTGGGCCAGCGAACGCGTCAGGCCCTCGACGCCGGCCTTGGCCGCACAGTAGTTGGCCTGTCCCGGGTTGCCCGAACTGGCCACCACCGAAGTGATGTTGATGATGCGGCCGGTGCGCGCCTTCATCATCGGCGCGCATGACCAGCCTGGACAGGCGGAACACCGCCTTGAGGTTGGTGTCGATGACGGCATCCCATTCCTCGTCCTTCATGCGCATGGCGAGGTTGTCGCGGGTGATGCCGGCGTTGTTGACCAGCACCGAGACCGCGCCGAACTTTTTCTCGATCTCGCCGAGCAGCGCCTCGCAGGATGCGGCGTCGGTGACATTGAGCACCGCGCCCATGCCGGCGACATTGACCGCTTCCAAGCGCCTTCTGGATATCCGCGGCGCCGGCTTCCGACGTCGCCGTGCCGATCACCGTGGCGCCCTGGGCGCCGAGTTCCAGCGCGATGGCGCGGCCGATGCCGCGCGAGGCGCCGGTGACCAGCGCAATCTGTCCCTTGAGCATCGCTTATCCCTTCACCGCGGCCAGCGTCGCCTCGACGCCGGCCAGATCGTTCATCGCGCCGCCGGCCAGGCCGTCGGCGCAGCGTTTGGTCAGGCCCGCCAGCACCTTGCCGGGACCGCATTCATAGACGTGGGTGACGCCGGCCGCCTGCATCGCCCGCATGGTTTCGACCCAGCGCACCGGCGCGGCGGCCTGGCGCACCAGCGCGGCCTTGATGGCCGCGGGATCGGTCGCCATGGCGACATCGACGTTATTCACCACGGGAATTCGCGGCGCGTTGAAGCTCAGCGCCGGCCAGCGCGGTCTCGAGACGCTCCGCGGCCGGCTGCATCAGCGAGGAATGGAAGGGGGCGGAGACCGGCAGCATCAGCGCGCGCTTGGCGCCTTTGGCCTTGCAGCCTTCTGCCGCGCGCTCGACCGCGGCCTTGTGGCCGGCGATCACCGTCTGTTCCGGCGAGTTGAAATTGACGGCCTGCACAGCCTGGCCTTGCGCCGACTCGGCGCAAACGGCCTTCACGGTTTCCGCGTCCATGCCGAGGATCGCCGCCATGGCGCCTTCGCCCGCCGGCACCGCGTCCTGCATCGCCTTGGCGCGCAGTTCGACCAGCGGCACGGCATCCTTCAATTCGAGCACGCCGGCGGCGACCAGCGCCGAGTATTCACCGAGGCTGTGGCCGGCGACCATGGCAGGCTGCGTGCCGCCCATGTCCAGCCACAGGCGCCAGACGGCGACGCCGGCCGTCAGCATCAGCGGTTGGGTATTGACGGTCTGCGACAGCGCTTCGGCCGGACCTTCGGCCACGAGTTGCCAAAGGTCGCGGCCGAGCGCCAGCGAAGCTTCGTCGAAGGTGGCGCGGATGACCGGGCTGTCGCCGTAGGCGGCCATCATGCCCAGCGATTGCGAGCCTTGGCCAGGAAACACGAACGCAAATTTCATATTGGTCGAGATCAGAGTTTGAGCAGGGCTGCGCCCCAGGTGAAACCGCCGCCGACGCCTTCGAGCAGCACCGTATCGCCAGCGCCGACTTTTCCTGAGCGCACGACTTCATCGAGCGCCAGCGGAATCGATGCCGCCGAGGTGTTGCCGTGGTGATCCACGGTGACGATGCATTTCTCCGGCGGCAGGTGCAGCTTCTTCGCCGTCGACAGCAGGATGCGGACGTTGGCCTGGTGCGGAATCAGCCAGTCGAGCTGGTCCGCCGTCATGTTCGCGGCGGCCAATACTTCGTGGGCGACATCGGCCAGCACCTTGACGGCAAACTTGAACACCGCCTGGCCGTCCATGCGCAGGAAGGGGTCGCCGACCGCCTTGCCACCGCAGACCTGACCCGGCACCGCGAGGATGCCGTGGTGGCTGCCGTCGGCGTGCATGGCCGTGGCGAGGATGCCCGGCGTGTCCGATGCCTCCAGCACCACCGCGCCGGCGCCGTCGCCGAACAGCACGCAGGTGCCGCGATCGCTCCAGTCGAGGATGCGCGAGAACACCTCGGCGCCGACGACCAGCGCGCACTTGTGCGAACCGGAACGGATGAACTTGTCGGCCACGGTCAGGGCATAGACGAAGCCGCTGCACACCGCCTGCAGGTCGAAGGCCGCGCCGCCATTGCCGATGCCGAGCTTGGCCTGCAACAGCGCCGCGGCACTGGGGAAAACATAATCGGGCGTCGAAGTCGCGACGATGATGAGATCGACGTCGTTGGCCGGACGGCCGGCGGCCTCGAGGGCGCGCTTGCAGGCCTCGAAAGCCAGGTCGCTGGCGGCGACGCCGGCGCCGGCCAGGTGGCGGGCGCGGATGCCGGTGCGTTCGGCGATCCAGTCGTCGGAGGAATCGAGGCCGTGCGCTGCGATCAGCTCCGAGTTCGAGACAGGCGCACCCGGCAGAAAGCTGCCGGTGCCGGTGATGCGGGAATGAACGGTGGCCATGGTCAGTCGCAAAGAGTCGGCGTTGGCGCCACGGCGGCCATGCGCAGGGCGATTTTTTCGGGAAGCCGCTCGCGTGCCGCCTCGGCCGCACGCTGCAGCGCGCAGCGGAAGGCAAAGGCGTCGGCCGAACCATGGCTCTTGAAGACGATGCCCTTGAGACCGAGCAGGCCGGCGCCGTTGTAGGCCCGATGGTCAAAACGGCGTTTGAAGGATTTGATCACCGGCAACGCCGCCAGGGCGGAGAGCTTGGTGAAAATGTTGCGCGAGAACTCCTGCTTGAGCGCCCCGTAGATCATCTGGGCGAGGCCCTCTGAGGACTTGAGCAAAACGTTGCCGACGAAACCATCGCACACCACGACATCCGTGGTGCCCTTCCAGATATCGGTACCCTCGACGTTGCCGTAGAAGTTGAGATCGCTGGCCCGGAGCAGGTCGGCCGCCCGCTTGACCACCTCGTTGCCCTTGATGTCCTCTTCGCCGATGTTGAGCAGACCGATCGAAGGACGTTCCTTGTGTTCCAGCGCCGAGACCAGCATTGACCCCATGATGCCGAACTGCTGCAGGTGTTCGGCCTGGCAATCGACGTTGGCGCCGAGATCCAGCACGTAGGTGTGGCCCTTGCTCGTAGGCAGGATGCCGGCGATGGCCGGACGATCGATGCCCGGCAGGGTCTTGAGGACGAAACGCGAAATCGCCATCAGCGCGCCGGTGTTGCCGGCGGACAGGCCGGCGGCGGCCGTGCCGTCCTTGACCAGGTCGGCCATGACGCGCATCGACGAATCCTTCTTGCCGCGCAGGGCGCTGGCGACAGGCTCGTCCATGCCGACCACCTCGCTGGAATGGTGGATACGGACACGATCACCGAACTCGCTCGCGCCCTTTTTCAGCAGCGGACGCAGATCATCCTCGCGCCCGACCAGAATGGCGGCGCAGTCGCTCTCGCGACGCAGGAAATCGAGTACGGCGGGTACGGTGACCGTCGGGCCGTGATCTCCGCCCATGCAGTCCACCGCGATGGTGATTGCCATCGTTGGGAAGTGTGCTCGTGAAAACGGCCGGCGCGCCTGGATGGCACCGCCGGCCGTTTCCGTAAGAGTTACTCGCCCTTGGTCTTGAGAATCTTCTTGCCGCGGTAGACACCCGTCGGCGAGATGTGGTGACGCAGGTGGACTTCGCCCGTGGTCGTCTCGACGGCCAGCGGCGGGTTGGTCAGAAAGTCATGGGCGCGATGCATGCCACGCTTGGAGGGAGATTTTTTGTTCTGTTGGACGGCCATTTCACTACTCCTTGCTTCTCTTAAGTTTCGCCAGCACCGCGAACGGCGAAGGCTCGTGTTCATCTTTCATCGCCACAGGCGGCTCGCATGCATCGTGCCTCGGCACGATCGGCAAGGCCAGCAGCACCTCGTCCTCGATCAGCGCCAGCACCGACTGCTCGCGGCCCGCCTCGATGGCGTCCCACTCATCATCCAGCTCGTCGCCCGCGACTTCGCCATCGTATTCGTCCTCGACAACTTCATCCGGCAACATCTCGCCCGGCGCCAGCAGCAGCAGACGGCTCACCACACGCAGCGGGAAGTCCATCACCTGCAGACAGCGCTGGCAGCGAAACTTCAGGCTGCCGGCCACTTCCAGTTCCAGCCCGGGCTTTCCGTCCTGCCGCTGTTCGCCTGTCAGGCCGCGCAACGTGCAATTCAAAGAACCCACCGGCTCGACTACGACATCGGCGAGGCGGTCCAGCGCGGCAACCGCCACCACTCCGCTTATCTCACGGCCTTGGCGGGCAAACTCCAAGCTATCGATGACCGCTGCGCTTACATCGGTCGGGCCGCTTTTCGTTTGACTCTTCTGGCTCGACATAAACGGCGAATGTTATCATGCCGCCCCTTTGCCAGTCAAAACAAAAACATGCCGCCCAAACTTGTCCTGGCCTCGACCTCGCCCTACCGCCGAGAACTTCTCGGCCGCCTGCAAATCCCCTTCGAGGCGGTCGCCCCGGAAACCGACGAAACGGCTCTGACTAACGAGTCCCCCGTCGCCACCGCCGAACGCCTCGCCGAAGCCAAGGCCCGCGCCGTCGCCAACCGATTTCCCGATGCCCTGATCATCGGTTCCGACCAGGTCGCCTATGTGGCGGGCGACTCGCAGCGCTTCGGCAAGCCAGGAACGAAAGATAATGCCATCACCCAGCTGCGCTCGATGAGCGGAAAAGCGGTGATTTTCCATACCGGCTTGTGCTTGCTCAACGCCGCGACCGGCCGAACGCACATTCGCGGCATCCCCACTGAAGTACGCTTCCGCGAACTGTCGGACGCCGAGATCCACCGCTATGTCGACAAGGAAGACGCCCTCAACTGTGCCGGCTCGGCGCGCTCCGAGGGGCTGGGCATCGCGCTGCTCGAATACCTGCGCGGCGACGATCCCAACGCCCTGGTCGGCCTGCCGCTGATCGCGCTGGCAGAGATGCTGCGGGCCGAGGGCGTCGAGCTGCCGTGATGGCGGCAACGCTCTACCTGATTCCGGTCGCCCTCGGCGAATCCGCCTGGCCGCACTACCTGCCCCAGGCCAGCCGCGACATCGCCTGCACCCTGAGCCATTTCGCGGTCGAGAACGCCAAAAGCGCGCGGGCCGAACTCAAGCGCATCGGCCATCCCCTGCCCCTGCGCGAACTCGCCATCGAGCAACTGCCGGAAAAGTCGTCGGCCGCCGACATCGAGCGGCTGCTGGCGCCGTTGCGCGAGGGCCACGACCTCGGCTTGATGTCGGAAGCCGGCTGTCCCGGCGTCGCCGACCCCGGCGCGCTGCTGGTGCGGCGAGCCCATGAACTCGGCATTCCCGTGCGGCCGCTGGTCGGCCCGTCCTCCCTGCTGCTGGCCCTGATGGCTTCGGGACTCGACGGCCAGCGCTTCGCCTTCCACGGCTACCTGCCGGCGCGCGAACCGGAACGCGGCCGCCGCATCGCCGAACTGGAACGGGAATCGCAGAAGAATACTCAGACGCAACTATTCATCGAAACGCCCTACCGCAACGCGGCGCTGTTCGACGCCCTTCTGACGAACTGCCGGCCGCAGACGCTGCTGTGCGTGGCCAGCGACCTGTCCCTGGCGACGGAGACGGTATCCACGCGCCGCGTGGCGGACTGGCGCCAGGCACAACGACCGGACCTAGACAAGCGTCCGACCGTGTTCCTCATCCTCAGCGCAGGCTAAACCGCGTCACCACGCTGGCCGCGCCCTCGGCCATGTTGGCACCGAAGCGTTTGGCGAACTTCTCGGCGAAGTTGGACCTGACCGTGTAGTCGCGGATGTCCTCGGCCTTGAGAACGTCGCGCGCCACCGACTCGAGGGTGCCGTAACCGTCGGCCAGGCCCAGCTCGATGCTCCTGGCACCGGTCCAGCATCAGGCCGGAGAACATCTCCGGCGTTTCCTTGAGCCGCTTGCCCCGCCCCTTGCGCACGACATCGATGAACTGGCGGTGAATGTCGTCGAGCATATTCTGGGCATGGGCCTTGTGTTCGGCGTTCTGCGGCGAGAAGGGATCGAGGAAGCCCTTGCTCTGGCCGGCTGTCAGCAGCCGGCGCTCGACGCCGAGCTTGTCCATGCTGCCGGTGAAGCCGAAGCCGTCCATCAGCACGCCGATCGAGCCGATGATGCTGGCCTTGTCCACATAGATCTTGTCCGCTGCGGCGGCAATGTAATAGCCGCCGGAGGCACAGACATCCTCGACCACGACGTAAAGCGGCACCTCGGGGTGCTTAACGCGCAGGCGGCGTATCTCGTCGTTGATCATGCCGGCCTGCACCGGGCTGCCGCCGGGGCTGTTGATGCGCAGCACCACGCCGGCAGTGTGCTTGGACTTGAAGGCGGCCTGCAGCGCCGAGATCACGTTCTCGGCGTTGGCGTCGCCCTTGGCCTGGATCACGCCGGCCAGATCGACCAGCGCCGTGGTTTTCTTGCCGTCGGCGATATCGGCTGACCCACCCCATTCGCCCCAGTCGACGGCCAGGAACAGCAGCAACGTCACGTAGGCGAAGCCCAGCAGCTTGAAGAAAATGCCCCAGCGCCGATGGCGGCGCTGCTCGGCGATGCCTTCGAGCGCGATCTTCTCGATGACCTGGCGTTCCCAATTCGGTTGGTTCTGATCCGACACATTCATCCTTCCAGCAGAAATACCGTCCCCTCGCGCTCAGCCACCGGCAGCGCCGTCAGGCCATGGCCGTTGCAGCGGCCGCCGACGCATCGCCCCGTCGCCGGATCATAGAGCGCGCCGTGGGTGGCGCAAATCAAGTATAAACCGCCGCTGTCGAAAAACTGGCCGTGCTGCCAGTCGAGTTCGACCGGAATATGGCCGCAGCGGTTCAGATAGGCATGGACATGGCCCTGATGGCGCACGGCGAAGGCGGGAGCCGGCGTCTCGTCAGCGTGCCCCGCAGGAAGTACCCCTGGGGTGCGGACTCAAGCTCGAAGCGCACGCCCGGCCCGCCGTCGAGCAACTCGTCGCTGGCGCAGATCAGCCGTTCGCGCGCAGCCAACGATGCAGATCCTCGATGTTCCGTGCAAGGTGCAGCGGCGCCGCCTCCAGCCAATGCCTCGGGCGGATGGGCGCCATAGGAGACTCCGACCGCGGCCGTGCCGGCATTCTTCGCCATCAGCAGGTCGTGGGTGGTGTCGCCGATCATCAGTGTAGTCTCCGGGGCGACGCCGAACTCGGCCATCAGTTCCTCGAGCATCTGCGGATGGGGTTTGGAGTGGCACTCGTCGGCGCAGCGCGTGGCCTGGAAGAGTTCGCCGAGCCCGCTGTGGCCGAGCGCGCGATCCAGTCCCTTGCGCGACTTGCCGGTGGCGATGGCCAGCAGGTGGCCGGCCTCGCCCAGCGCCCGCACCAGGTCCTCCGCCCCGTCGAACAGCGTCAGTTCGTGGTCCTGCGCCAGGTAGTGGTGGCGGTAGCGGTCGGCGAGTTCCTCATGCCGCTCGTCTTCCAGTTCCGGCAGGGCGTGGCGCAGCGCCTCGCCCAGGCCGAGGCCGATGACGTGGCGCGCCCGCTCCTCCGGCGGCGGCGCCAGGCCGAGGTCGCGTGCGGCGGCCTGGATGCTGGCGACGATGGCGCCCGCCGAATCCATCAGCGTGCCGTCCCAGTCGAAGACGATCAGTTCAAAGCGCTTCGCCATAGTCTCTCGGTTCGTTGGCATCCAGCCGTTTCAGGAAATCCCGCAGGTCCGGCGGCAGCGGCGCCTCCAATTCCAGAGGTTCACCCGTCAGCGGATGCACCAGTTTCAGCTGCGCGGCATGCAGGAACATGCGTTTGAGGCCGGCCTTTTGCAAGTCCTTGTTCAGCGGAAAGTCGCCGTACTTGTCGTCGCCGGCCAGCGGAAAGCCCAGAGTGGGCCAGATGGACGCGGATCTGGTGGGTGCGCCCGGTCTTGAGTTCGACCTCGACCAGGCTGAAGTTCTGCCAGCGCGCCACCAGCCTGACGATGCTGTGCGCTTCCTTGCCCTCGCGCGACACCGCGACGCGGCGTTCGCCCTCCTCCGTCAGGTACTTCTGCAGCGGCAGCCGCACATGCTGCTGCGGGTTCATCCAGCGCCCCCTGACCAGCGCCAGGTAGCGCTTGGCGATCTTGCCTTCCCGAAACATGTCGTGGAGGCGGGTCAGCGCCGAGCGCTTCTTGGCGACCAGCAGCAGGCCGGAGGTCTCACGGTCGAGCCGGTGGGCGAGTTCAAGCAACTTTGCCTGCGGCCTGGCACGGCGCAATTGCTCGATCACGCCGAAGCTCACCCCGCTGCCGCCATGGACGGCCACGCCGGCGGGCTTGTCGATGACCATCAGGGCGTCGTCCTCATGGGCGAGGGTGAAGTCGCGAGCGGGAACGGCGGCCGTGGCCGCCTTTTCGGCCACCCGAATCGGCGGCACGCGCACGACATCGCCCTCGCGCACCCGGTAGTCCGCGCCGATGCGCCCCTTGTTCACCCGCACCTCGCCGCTGCGCAGAATCCGATAGACGTGGCTCTTCGGCACGCCCTTGGCCAGGCGCAGCAGGAAGTTGTCGATACGCTGCCCGGCAGACTCCTCCCCGACTTCGAGCAGCGTCGCCGAATCTTTGCTTAACTCATTCATTTTCAAATATACTGGGTTCCGGTTTGCCGTCCCGCGACGGCGTGCCCGGCGGCCCGAAGTGGCGCCGGTGGCGTCTTCCCGGGACGTTGTCTTTACCGCTCAGCCTGTTCCGACAGGTATCTTGCGGAGGACTTTGGACGGAAAAAGCGGCTTGATTTGTTATCGCCGACCCCTCCAGCGACCGAACGGGTATCTCGCTCGCCCGAAGCAGCGATAGTACTTGATTGCGCGCAATTGCAGAACACCGCGTGGCGCCGCGCCAGCCAGCACCGAGCGCGACGCCGCCTGAATCGACATACCCGACAAACCGGTTGCATCGAATCTTCCAAGCCGATGGCTTCATTCACCACAACCTGACATAGTCCGCCGCCTGACAAGGGCGGCGCGCGGTGTGTCGCGTCCTGCGTTGCGCGCGGGAGCACACATGAAACGCATGCTTTTCAATGCGACGCAAGCCGAGGAACTCCGCGTCGCGATCGTCGATGGTCAGAAACTGATCGACCTCGACATCGAATCGGCCTCGAAGGAACAACGCAAGAGCAACATCTACAAGGCGGTCATCACCCGCATCGAGCCCAGTCTCGAAGCCGCCTTCGTCGATTACGGCGCCGAGCGCCATGGTTTCCTGCCGTTCAAGGAAATCTCACGCAATTACTTCAAGCCGGGCGTCGATGCCGGCAAGGCGCGCATCCAGGACGTTCTCAGCAATGGCCAGGAACTCATCGTCCAGGTCGAAAAGGACGAGCGCGGCAACAAGGGCGCGGCACTGACCACCTATGTCAGCCTCGCCGGCCGTTACCTGGTGCTGATGCCCAACAACCCCCGCGGCGGCGGCGTCTCGCGCCGCGTCGAGGGCGAGGAGCGGCAGGAACTGCGCGAGGTGATGGACGAACTCGACGTGCCCAACGGCATGAGCCTGATCGCCCGCACCGCCGGCATCGGCCGTGGCGCCGAAGAGCTGCAGTGGGACCTCAACTACCTGATGCAGTTGTGGACCGCCATCGAGGGCGCGGCCAAGGGCCAGTCCGGCGCCTTCCTGATCTATCAGGAATCGAGCCTGGTCATCCGCGCCATTCGCGACTACTTCCACGCCGAAATCGGCGAGATCCTGATCGACACCGACGACGTCTTCGAGCAGGCGCAACAGTTCATGGCCCACGTGATGCCGGGCAACGTCGCCCGCGTCAAGCGCTACCGCGACGACGTGCCGCTGTTCTCGCGCTTCCAGATCGAACACCAGATCGAGTCGGCCTACTCGCGCCAGGTCACCCTGCCCTCGGGCGGCGCCATCGTCATCGACCACACCGAGGCCCTGGTCTCGGTCAACGTGAACTCGGGCCGCGCCACCAAGGGCAGCGACATCGAGGAAACCGCGTTGCGCACCAACTGCGAGGCCGCCGACGAGATCGCCCGCCAACTCCGCCTGCGCGACCTCGGTGGCCTGATCGTCATCGACTTCATCGACATGGAGTCGTCGAAGAACCAGCGTGAAGTCGAGAACCGGCTGCGCGACGCCCTCTATTTCGACCGCGCCCGCGTCCAGACCGGCAAGATCTCGCGCTTTGGCCTGCTCGAACTGTCACGCCAGCGGCTGCGTCCGGCCCTGGCCGAAACCAGCTACATCACCTGCCCCCGCTGCACCGGCACCGGCCACATCCGCTCGACCGAATCGGCTGCGCTGCATATCCTGCGCATCCTCGAAGAGGAATCGATGAAGGAAAACACCGGGGCGCTGCATTGCCAGGTGCCTGTCGATGTCGCCACCTTCCTCCTCAACGAGAAGCGCGTCGATATCGCCAAGATCGAGGTGCGCCACCGCATCAACCTGGTGATCGTCCCCAACCGCCATCTCGAAACACCACAACACGAGATCGTGCGGCTGCGCCACGACCAGCTCAACCAGGAAGGCATGGTTCTGGCGAGCTACCAGATGGTCGAAAAGGCACAGAAGGAAGCCGAAGAATCCACCTACCAGCCGCCCTCAGCGCAGACCGAAACCAAGGCGATCAGGCAGGAAGCGGCGGTCAAGGGCATCACCCCCGACCAGCCCGCACCCATCGTCGAGCCCAAGGCGAGCAAGCAGGAAGCGGCAGCCAGGGCCGAGCCGAGCCCCGGCCTGTTTGCCCGCATCTTCTCCTTCTTCGGTGGCGGCAAGCAGGAAGAGCCCGTCGTCGTGCCCAAGGCCGAGGACAAGCCCCCCCGGCGTGACCGTGGCGAGCGGGGCGACCGCGACCGCGGCGGCCGTGATCGCGGTGGCCGCAGCCGCGGCGGCCGCGAGGGCCGTGACAACCGCGAGGGACGCGAGGAGCGCCCGGGTCGCGGCGGCGAACGCACTGAACCGCGTGCCCAGCAACCGAAGCGCGAGCCGACGGCCGAAGGCGCCGAAGGTCAGCGCGAAGGTCGGCGTCAACGCGGCGAACGCAAGGAACGCGGCGAGCGTGGCGGCCAGCCGCAGCAACGCCCCGAGACCGCAGCAACGGAGACCCCCATCCTGGTCGTGCCGACAGCCGAGACAGTCGGCGTGCAGGGCGGCGACGGGCAGGGCGACAACCGTCGCCGCCGTGGCCGTGGCCGTGGTGGCCGCAGCGAGCGCCGCCCGGACGAAGTTGCCGGCAGCGTGACGCCGGCCACCACGAGAGCACCACCGAGGCTGCGATGACGGAAGTCCCCGCCGTCGAAACCGTGATGGAGCCGACTCCGACCCGGGTCGAAGTTCCTGTGGAAACCGCGGTCGAGAGCATCCAGGCCACCGTTGCGCCAGCGCCGACTTTCTCAGCCCCGGTCGAGATGGAGGAACCCGCGGCTACTGCGGCTCCGCTCGCCGCCTCAAGCGAGCCGGTTACGGTCGCCGTGGAAACTCCCGCTCCGCTCCCGGTCGTGGTTGAAGCCCCCACCCCGGCTCCAGCCGTAATCGAGCCGGTCGTTTCCGCACCAGCGATGGCTGCCCCGGTCGCCCCGGTGGATATGTCGGCCTCGCTGCAACAGGCCGGTCTCGTCCTGATCGAGACTGCCGCTGCTCAGCGTTCGGTCGAGCCCATCGTCGTGCCGCAGCCTGCACTCGGACGCAAGCCGAAGCCCGTGGTGACCGTCGCCAGCGAACCGCTGCAGATGGTGGAAACCAAGCAGAACTGATGCAACGGTCCGGCGCATACCGCGCCGGCAAATGAAACGGGTACGCTGCGGCGTGCCCGTTTTTACTTGCGGGACAGGCTTTTCACCAACCCCAACGCCGCATCCTCGACCATATCGAGAACATGCTCGAAGCCATCGGCACCACCGTAGTAGGGATCGGGCACCTCGCGTTCGCTGAAATTTGAAGAATATTCCAGCAGCAAAGCCAGTTTGTGGCGGTGCTCGGCCGGACACGCCCGACGCAGCAGGGTCAGATTGTCCCGGTCCATCGCAAGGATGAAGTCGAAGCGCACGAAATCGAATTCGGACACCTGCCGTCCCCGCAGCGCGGAGATATCGTAGCCCCGGCCCGCCGCCGCCTGCTGCGCCCGAACATCGGGTGGTGCGCCGACATGATAATCATGCGTTCCGGCGGAATCGATCTCCACTTCGGACAGCAATCCGGCCCGATCCAGATAGGCGCGCACTACGCCTTCCGCCGTGGGCGATCGGCAGATATTGCCCATGCAGACAAACAAAACTCTTTTTTTAACCATATTTATCAATTACTTGTAAATTCAGGGCAACGCCTTCGAGGGCATTTTTCATGTGAGCTATCGTGACATACACCACCGGCGGCATCAAGGCCTCCATCCGCGCCAAAACCCACGGACACGCCTGAAGGCTGAAATTTCCGTAGGTGCCTTGCGCTCCGATGGCTATCATGCGCATCCTCAAAGAAATACGCCCCCATGATTACCCTTAAGAACGTCACCTTGCGCCGCGGCTCCAAGGTGCTGCTGGACAATACCTCCGTCACGCTCAACCCCGGCGAAAAGGTGGGCCTGGTCGGCCGCAACGGCGCCGGCAAATCCACCCTCTTCGGCTTGCTCAACGGCACACTGCATGAAGACGGCGGGGAGTGTTCGATACCCAAACAATGGCGGATGGCCCAGGTGGCGCAGGATATGCCCGAAACCAGCCAGAGCGCGACCGATTTCGTCATCGAGGGCGACACGGCCCTGCTGGCGGCGCAGGCCGAGGTGCATGCCGCCGAGGCCAGCGAGGACGGCATGCGCATGGCCCATGCCTACATGGACCACCATGATGCCGGGGCCCACGATGCCGAGGCGCGCGCCCAAGCCCTCATCCTCGGCCTCGGCTTCAAGACGGCCGAACTGGCCAACCCGGTCAACAGCTTCTCCGGTGGCTGGCGCATGCGCCTGCAACTGGCGCGGGCGCTGATGTGTCCGTCCGACCTGCTGCTGCTCGACGAGCCGACCAACCACCTCGACCTCGACGCGCTGGTGTGGCTGGAGGCATGGCTCAAGCGCTACCCGGGCACCCTGATCATGATCAGCCACGACCGGGAATTCCTCGACGCGATCACCCAGGTGACGCTGCACATCGACAACGCCAGACTGCTGCGCTACGGCGGCAACTACAGCGCCTTCGAGGACATGCGTGCCGAACAACTGGCGCTGCAGCAGTCGGCCATGATCAAGCAGCAGGAAAAGATCGCCCACCTGAAAAAGTTCATCGACCGCTTCAAGGCCAAGGCGAGCAAGGCCAAGCAGGCGCAGAGCCGGGTCAAGGCGCTGGATCGGATGGAGAAGATCGCCCCCGTCCTTGCCGACGCCGAATTCAACTTCGAATTCCAGGAACCGGCCAACCTGCCCAACCCCATGCTGTCGATGAGCGAGGCCAGCATCGGCTACCCGCCCTTGCCGGATGCGCCTGCCGGCACCCCGCCGACCGTCATCGTGCGCAAGATCAACCGTTCGGTGCATGCCGGCCAGCGCATCGGCATCCTCGGTGCCAACGGTCAGGGCAAATCCACCCTGGTCAAGACCATCGCCCGGGCGCTGCAACCCGTCAGCGGCGAAGTCACCGAAGGCAAGGGCCTGAATATCGGCTACTTCGCCCAGCAGGAACTCGACGTGCTGCGCCCGCAGGACACCCCGCTGGAACACATGATCCGGCTGGCCAAGGAGACCATCGCCAGCGGCCGCAGCGGCTATGTCGCCGCCCGCGAGCAGGATTTGCGCAACTATCTCGGCACTTTCAACTTCAGCAACGACATGGTCAAGCAGCCCGTCGGCACCATGAGCGGCGGCGAAAAGGCGCGACTGGTGCTGTGCATGATCGTCTGGCAACGCCCCAACCTGCTGCTGCTGGACGAACCCACCAACCACCTCGACCTCTCCACCCGCGAGGCGCTGGGCATGGCGCTCAACGAATTCGAGGGTACCGTCATGCTGGTCAGCCACGACCGCGCCCTGTTGCGGGCGGTGTGCGATGAATTCTGGCTGGTCTCGCGCGGCGGCATCGAGCCCTTCGACGGGGATCTGGATGATTACCAGCGCTACCTGCTCGACGAGGCCAAGCGTTCCCGCGACGCCGCCACCCTGCCGGGCGAAATGCGGGCCGCCGCGTAGATGGCGAACCCCCTTGCCAATCTGCGTGCACTGGCTGGCGCTGCCATCAGCGCAGCCCTGCTGCTTGGCGCAGCCCTTCCGGCTCTCGCCGCCCCTCCCGCCCCCGACGTGGAAATCGTCAATGCCGAATTCGGCATCTTCGAGGACGACGGATCGGATCAAATCGGCTTCGGCGTGACCAGCGAAATTCCATTCAGCCGCGGGCAGCCCTACGGCTGGCTGATCGAGGTCAAGACGACGAAAAAAACACTGGCCGTCCGGGAAGAACTCCTGATGCTGCAGGACACCGTCGCAACTCCCGGCAGCGACCCGAGTGAGGCTGTGCGTGAGTCCATCCTTGGCTTGAACGAAAGTCGCGTGCCGGTATCCGATGGCATGATTTTCGGTGAGCGCAGGATAAAAGCGGAAGACAAGGCCGGACGCTACCGGCTGCGGGTCTATGTCGAGCGCAAGCTGACGGCGACATTTGACTACAGTGTCCTGGCGCCAGGACCTTCTTCATCACCCGAAACAAATTCCGCGAGCAACCCACCGCCAAGGAAATCGCCGCCGGGGAGCACAAAGAAGGCTGGAAGGAAAATGTAAGCGCGCTCTGCACCGCGCGCACTCGATCTCGTGCATGCCTTTCCGTCCTGGCAAGGGGTGTATATTCATCACCGGACTGCAAGAGATCGCATCATGCCCATTCCCGTCCCCGCCCGCCTGTCGCCTAACCTCGCCGGTGATTTCTGGGGCGGCCTCGCGGCGATGCTGGTGGCCCTGCCTTCGGCCATCGCCTTCGGTGTCACTATCTACTCTCCTTTGGGTGGCTCCTACGCCGCCTACGGCGCGCTGGCCGGCATACTCGGCGCCACCGCGCTCGGGCTGATCGCGCCGGCACTGGGCGGCACCCAGCGGCTGATCACGGCACCCTGCGCTCCGGCCGCCGCGGTGCTCTCGGCCTTCGCCATCGAGTTCCTGCACCAGGGCGCCGCGCTCGAAGCCACGCTGCTGATGCTGGTGATCATCGGTCTCATGGCCGGAACCCTGCAGGTGATCTTCGGCACGGTCGGCCTCGGCCGCTTGATCAAGTACATGCCCTACCCCGTGGTCAGCGGCTATCTCTCGGGCGTCGGGCTGATCATCATCGCCAGCCAGGTGCCGAAGCTTCTCGGCGTACCCAAGGACATCCACTTCTGGCAGTCGCTGGTCGCAGCCGACGCGTGGCGCTGGCAGGGCATCGTCGTCGGCGCGATCACCATCATCGTCATGGTCGGTGCGCCGAAGGTGACGCGGCGCGTGCCGGCAGCCATTCTCGGCCTCGCCGCCGGCGTGGCGGCCTATTTCGGCCTCGGCCTGTTCGACCCGACCCTGCTGGTGGTCGAAGGCAACCGCCTGATCGTCGGTCCCATGGGCGGAGGCGGGGGCGGCTTCACCGACGCCTTCATGGGGCGCGTCAACGCCATGGCGGATATCGAGCTCTCCCAACTGCAGATGCTGCTGGTGCCGGCGCTGACGCTGGCGGTGCTGCTGTCCATCGACACCCTGAAGACCTGCGTCGTGCTCGACGCCCTGACTCGCTCGCGCCACAACTCCAACCGCGAACTGGTCGCCCAGGGCCTGGGCAACATCGCTTCGGCCGTGGTCGGCGGCATCCCCGGTGCCGGCACCATGGGCGCAACACTGGTAAACATGTCCAGCGGCGCCGCCAGCCGGGTATCGGGCGTGATGGAGGGCGTGCTGGCGCTGGTCGCGTTCCTCGTCCTCGGTTCGCTGATCGCCTGGGTGCCGGTGGCGGCGCTGGCCGGCATCCTGATCGTCATCGGCGTGCGCATGATCGACCGCCACAGCCTGCAGTTGCTCAAGTCGCACCACACCATCCTGGATTTCTTCGTCATCCTGTCGGTGGTGACGGTGGCGCTGACCGTCGGCCTGATTCCCGCCTCGGCCACCGGCATCGTGCTGGCGATCTTCCTTTTCATCCGCGAGCAGATCGGCGGCAGCATCATTCGCCGCAAGGCCTACGGCAACCAGAGCTTCTCCAAGCAGATCCGCCTGCAGGAGGAAATGGAAGTGCTCGAGCAGCGCGGCGACCAGGCGGTGATCTTCGAACTGCAGGGCGCCCTCTTCTTCGGCACCACCGACCAGCTCTACACCATCCTCGAGCCCGAGCTCAAGACGCGCAAGTACATCGTGCTCGACATGCGCCGGGTGCAGACGATCGACGTCACCGCCGCCCACATGCTCGACCAGATCCGCGACATGATGGACGAGAAGGACGGCTTTCTCGTCTTCAGCCAGTTGCCGCAGAACCTCCCCTCCGGCCGCGACATGCAGCACTACTTCGACCAGACCGGCCTGGCGCCATCGAAGAGCGCGGCGCGAATTTTCGACGAACTCGATGGGGCGCAGGAGTGGATCGAGAACCGGATACTCAAGGAAGCCGCGCTCGAACGCGCCGAGGAGAAACCTCTCGACCTGCACGAACTGGAACTGTTCAAGGGCCGCAAGGAGGCGACGCTGGCAGCGCTCGAAGTCCACTTCGAAAAGCGCGCGTGTCCGGCCGGTGAAAAGATCTTCGCCCGCGGCGATGCCGGTGACGAACTGTTCCTGATCCGCCGCGGTTCGGTGCGCATCATGCTGCCGCTCAACGGCAAGCAGGCGCGCCACATCAGCACCTTCGGCCGCGGCGACTTCTTCGGTGAAATGGCCTTCCTCGACGGTGACGCCCGCTCGGCCGACGCCATCGCCTTCACCGACGTCGACCTCTTCGTCCTCTCGCGCAAGACCTTCGAAGTCCTCGCCGACGAGCACAAGAAAGTGGCCGTGAAGCTGATGGAGGGCTTGGCCAGCGTGCTCGCCGGCCGGCTGCGCTACGCCAACGCCGAACTGCAGGCGCTGGAGTCGTAGCGAAAAGTCGGTACTGGCGGCACGCCGATCAGCCCGGACGGCTGGTGCTCAAAGCCCCAGGTCGCCAAGTCCCGGGTGATCGTCGGGACGTCGCCCCAGCGGCCAGTGAAATTTGCGTTCCGACTCCTTGATGGGCAAATCGTTGATGCTGGCGTAGCGATACCGCATCAGTCCGTTGTCATCGAACTCCCAGTTCTCGTTGCCGTAGGAGCGATACCAGTGCCCGGAGTCGTCATGCCACTCGTAGGCAAAGCGCACGGCGATGCGGTTCCCGGTAAAAGCCCAGAGCTCCTTGATCAATCGGTAGTCGAGTTCCCTTGCCCATTTTCGGGTCAGGAACTGCACGATCTCGGCCCGCCCCCGCGGAAACTCGGCACGGTTGCGCCACTGGCTATCCTGGGTATAGACGAGTGAAACCCGCTGCGGATCACGGCTGTTCCACCCGTCCTCGGCCAAGCGCACCTTCTGGATCGCCGTCTCCCTGCTGAATGGCGGCAGCGGCGGCCGAACCTCGGTCTCTTGGCTCATCGTCCGCACTCAATAGGTCTTGTACGGCAGGAACTTGCCCGACATCACGATATTCACGCGGTCGCCCGCCGCATTGGGCTCGCGCTTCATGTCCATCTTGAAGTCGATCGCGCTCATGATGCCGTCGCCGAATTCTTCGTGGATCAACTCCTTGAAGGTGGTGCCGTAGACGCTGATCAGTTCGTAGAAGCGGTAGATCAGCGGATCGGTCGGTACGGATGTCGGCAGCGAGCCCTTGTAGGGCACGACCTGCAGCAGCGCGACGGCTTCCGCCGGCAGGCCGAAGACCTTGCCGACCGTGGTTGCCTGCTTCTTGTCGAAGGTCATCTGGCCGAGGCAGCCGGCGGTGACCCACTCCTTGGAAAGGCCGACCTTCTTCGCCACGTCGGCCCACTTGATGCCCTTCTGGATCCTGGCGGCGACGATCATTTCGGTGACATCGTTGCGGTTCATGCTGTTCTCCTGATAATCAATGGTTGACGACTTGCTTCAATTGCGGGGAATGCTTGTCGGTGGGAAGCGGCAGGACGGTTGCACCCTCGCCCTCCAGACCCGGCTGGACCACGGGCGGGTTCTTCGCGTCGTGGAACATCTCGGCCTCGGCGCCGGCGTAGGTCCTGGAGCGATTGACGAGAAAGTCGACGAGGTGGTTGCGGATCTTGTAGTACTGGGGATCGTGATGGATGCCGGCGCGGGTGCGGCTCCTGGGCATGGTGACCTCGACGATCTCGGCGATCTTGGCGTGCGGGCCGTTGCTCATCAGCACGATCTTGTCGGCGAGCAGGATCGCCTCGTCGACGTCGTGGGTGATCATGAACACAGTCTGGTGAGTGGCCTGAACGATCTTCAGCAATTCGTCCTGGATGGTGCCGCGCGTCAGCGCATCGAGCGCACCGAAGGGCTCGTCGAGCAGCAGCATCTTGGGCTGGATGGCGAAGGCCCGCGCAATGCCGACGCGCTGTTTCATGCCGCCGGAGAGTTCCGCCGGCTTCTTGTGGATGGCGTGACCGAGGCCGACCATCTCCAGATACTGCGTGCAATGTGCCGTCACCTTGTCCTTGCTCCAGTCCGGCCACTTCGAGTTGACGCCGAAAGCCACATTGCCGAGAACCGTCATCCACGGCATCAGCGCGTGGCTCTGGAACACCACGCCACGGTCGAGGCTCGGCCCGATCACCTCCCGGCCGTCCATGATCACGTTGCCGGCGCTGGCCTCCTCGAGGCCGGCCAGCACGTTGAGGATGGTGGTCTTGCCGCAGCCGGAGTGGCCGATGATGCAGACGAATTCGCCCTTGTCGATGTGGAAGTGGATGTCTTCGAACACCGGCGGGTTGGCTTGGCCGGCGTCGGCCGGATAGACCTTCTTCAGCGCCTCGACGGTCAGAAAATGAGCACTCATCGCCTTGTTCCCTATTCCCGGTAGGTGACGAGCTTCTGCAGCGCGCCGAAGATCATGTCCAGGCCCATGCCGACCACACCGATCATCACCACGGCGAAGATCACGTTGGGCAGCGCCAGGTTGTTCCACTCGTTCCAGACGAAGTAGCCGATGCCGGTGCCGCCGACCAGCATCTCCGCGGCGACGATGACCAGCCAGGCAATGCCCATCGAGATGCGCATGCCGGTGACGATGGTCGGTGCCGCCGCCGGCAGGATCACCAGAAAGGCCTTGCGCAGCGGGCTCACCTCCAGCGTGCGGGCGACATTGATCCAGTCGCGGCGCACCGAAGCAACGCCGAATGCCGTGTTGATCAGCATCGGCCAGATCGAGCAGATGAAGATGACGAAGATGCCGGAGATTGCCGAGTCCTTCAGGCTGTAGAGCGCCAGAGGCATCCAGGCCAGCGGCGAGATCGGTTTCAGCACCTGGATGAAGGGGTTGAAGGCCTGGAACAACAACGGCGACATGCCGATGAGTGAAGCCCAGCGGCAGCGCCACGATCACCGCCAGCACAAAGCCGAGGCCGACGCGGGCCAGCGAATGCGCCATCTGGATGCCGATGCCCTTGTCGTTGGGCCCTTGATCGTAGAACGGGTCCGACAGGTATTCGACGAAGGCCGGCCCACCTTGGCCGGCGGCGGAAAGCCGTCGGTCTTTTCCGCCCCTTGCCCATCATCGCCGCGTATTCCGCATCGGCGGCGCGAGCGCGGCGGATTCCTTCGGCAGCGTGGCCAACTGCCACGCGCCGAGGAAGATCGGCGAAGAGCAGCAGCGAGATAAGGGCCGCCTTGAGGGTTTGCGCCTTGAACGCATGACGTCTTCCTCCGTGCTCAGGTGCTTCTTGATGGCGAAACTATTCACGTAGGCATCCGCCTTGGCCGGGTCGAACTCCTTGCCCATGACCTTGAACTTCTTCATGGTCTCCTTCGGCGGCGTCATGCCGACTTCGGCCATGTATTTCTTCGCGTCGGTGAGCAGATAGACCTTCTCGGCGATGTCCTTGTACTTGACGTCGCCCTTGACGTAGCCCCAGCGCTTCATCTGCGACAGGATCCAGTAGGCCATCGAGTACCAGGGGAAAGGATCGTAGTCGACACGCTCGGGCACGTTCACGACGTTGCCGAGGCCGTCGGCGAACTTGCCGGTTAGCACCTGTTCGAGCACCGCCTTGGGCTGGTTGAGGTAATTGGCCGGCGACAAAACCTCGGCCATGATCGGCCGGTTCTTCGGGTCGCGCGCCATCGCCGCCGACTTGAGGATCGCACGGTAGAGCGCGGCGAAGGTGTTGGGGTTCTGCTTGACGAACTCGGTCGGAATCGCGAACGAGCAGCAGGGATGGCCGTCCCAGATATCGCGCGAGAGGACATGGATGAAGCCGACCTCGTCGAACACCGCACGCTGGTTGACCGGGTCGGGACCGAGGAAGCCGTCGATGTTGCCGGCGCGCAGGTTGGCCACCATCTCCGGCGGCGGCACCACGCGCAGCTGCACATCCTTGTCCGGATCCAGGCCATTCTCGGCGAGGTAGTAGCGCAGCAGGAAGTTGTGCATCGAGTACTCGAAGGGAATGGCGAACTTGAAGCCCTTCCAGTTCTTCGGATCGCGATTGCCCTTGTGCTTCATCGCCAGGGTGATGGCCTGGCCGTTGATGTTCTGGATGGTCATCACGTTGGTCGGCGATGCGGTCGAGCCCACCCCCATCGAGATGGCCAGCGGCATCGGCGCCAGCATGTGGCTGGCGTCGTATTCCTTGTTCAGCACCTTGTCGCGGATCAGCGCCCAGCCGGCCGTCTTCATCATGCTGACGTTGAGGCCTTCCTTCTTGTAGAAGCCCAGCGGCTCGGCCATGATCAGCGGACTGGCACAGGTGATCGGGATGAAGCCGACCTTGAGATCCTTCTTCTCCAGCGCGCCCTTTTCCTGCGCCATCGCCTCGAGCGTGCCGAAGGGAATCAGCGAGGAGATCGCGGCCCATGCGGTCGAGGCGCCGACGACGGAGAGGAAGCGGCGGCGCTCGGCATCCCTGGGGAAGAGCGCCTTCATCACCGTGGTCTCGATGACCCGGCGGTTCAGCGCCTCGGTCTCGGCAATTTCATGCTCGGTCTGGCTGGCATGATGGCCGCAGCTGCAGCCGGCATGGAGGGTGACATTCGGGTCGAAGGGGTTGTCCATGATCTTAAGCTCCTTGTGAGAGAAATCTGTTTATTACTCTGCATCATCCGTGCCATGCGCCTGAAGCCTCTCGAGGCACCATTTGCAGCACGCATTCCGAAAATTCCGCACCGCACGGGTGCATGCCTTTTCCGCCATGCACCAATTCAGAATTCCAGTAGCTGGAAGTCGGCCTTGGTCACGCCGCATTCGGGGCAGTACCAGTCGTCGGGCAGGTCCGCGAGGCGGGTGCCGGGGGGTATCCCCTCCGCGGGCAGACCCTGCGCCTCGTCGTAGATCCAGCCGCAGACGACGCAGACCCACTGCTGGTATTCTGTAAGGACTTCTGCATCCATGAATCACTCCTTGACGTCATCGAGCGCGGCGAGAATCCGCGCGAAAATTTCATCCAGTTCGCAACCGATCGCATCGAGCGCGGGGTTGTCATACGGTTCGAAAATCCATGACGGCATGCGGCATGCCACCCAGGTCCTGCCCTCGTGCTCGCAAACGTGGATGCGGATCGGGATGTCGAGGCCGGCACGTTTGTCCGCGGCCCAGACCTTGACGGCAAAGTCCGGACGAAAGATTTCGAGGATCTGGTCGGGCGGAACCTCGATCCCCTTCCTGGCACAATTGGCCTGACCGTTGATGTGAGCGACCAGGCCCATCGGCACGGCTGCGGCCGCCTCGGTCAGGCGCTCGATCGCGGCAGTGGCAGGGAGGCGGACGACGAAGCGCTTGAGTTCCATGGCGAACACCTCAGGCCACGGCACAGCCGGTGCCGCCACCCTCGATGCGGGCGATCTCGCGTCGCAGGTGCTTGGTCGCGGGCGTCACGATGGCGATGAAGTAGGCCTCGCGCAGACGCCGCTGGGCCGGGCTTTTCTGCAGGTAGCCTTTGGCGCCCATGTGCAGCAGTGCCGAATTCGCCGCCTTCAGCGACATCTCGCCGCCGGCCAGGCGCAGCTTGAGGATGTCGAGCACGACGTCGGCCTGCGGATTGGCGGTGATGGTTTCGGCCAGGGCGTAGGTCGCCGCACGCGCCTCCTGCAATGCGGAATCGATATCCTCGACCTGGTCGTCGAGGAACTGGTTGACGTGGGCGTGGGTCCTGTTCGACTGCTTCATCATGTCGGTGCAGGCCTCGATCAGCCCGAGACCCATGCCCATCTGCGCCAGGATCATGCCGGGCTTGATGCGGCGGACGTAGGCCTTCGACTGTCCCGGATGCGACAGCACCATCCCATCCGGCACGAAGGTTTCCTTGAAATGGCAGGCCAGGGTGCGGGTGCCGTCGAGCGCGACGAAGTGGGCGCAGTCCACCAGCTTGAAGCCGGGCTGATTGCAGTCGACCAGCACGAAGACCAGTCCGTCGTCGCCCTTGGCCGCCCCTTCCACCGGGCAGCCGGTGGTGAAGTAGTGCGCCGGGCCGAGGTTCGACACCCACGGCAGCACGCCGTTGATGAGGTAGCCGCCATCGACCTTTTTCGCCGACAGTCGGAAATCCTCGATGGTGTCGCAGGACTTGACCGTGTTGGACAGGCCGGTGCCGACCAGCACCTCGCCGCGGGCGATGCGCGGCAGGAAGGAAGCCTTCAGCGCGGCGTTGTCGGACATCTGGATGTAGCGGGCGCAGGCCGTCTGGCACCAGACCAGAAATCCGGTGGACAGGCAATGCCTGGCCGCCTCTTCCATCACCTGGATGACGTGCTTGAGGCCGAGGCCGTTACCGCCATGCTCCGGAGCCATGGCGCCGCGGAAGCCGCCGATGGCCCCCAACTCGCGCAAGAAGCTTTCCGGATATTCGGCCTTGAGGTCAACGTCAACCACTTTCGGCGCCAGCTTCTCTGTCGTGAGTTTGCGTACGGCCGCGAGGCTGGCGGCGGACTCCTCGAGCTGCTGGGTGTAGTCGCGCGCCGATGCATCGTTGAAGGATGCCTTGAGGGTTGCGGTGGCGGACATGGGCTTTCTCCTGAATGGCGGGTGTATGGAAGGTATTGACCACTCCATTGCATTCCCTGTGCCACCCAAGCGAACATATTGCAATCAGATAGTTACGAAATAAGTCCGACTTTCGGCAAGAACAATGAGTGAACAATTTGTTAACACATTGCCTAGCCATCTCCAGAGCGAGGGAAGCTTCGTCACCGCGCCCGATTCTTTCCCTAACTGTCTGCCGCAAATGAAGAACTTCGCGGCTTGGCGGGATGTGCCCCGAACTTGGCACGCATTCTGCGAAGGCCCGTATGACGCGCCTTCCGCCGCGCTCGATCCATTACCGAATCACTCATTGGAGAACGCCATGAATGCACCCGCCGAAACCATCACCACCTACCTGAAGCCCATCGATCGCGAAGGACTGCTGAAGTTCGCCGCTTCGGGCAAGGACAACCCCGAGCGCAAGGGGACGAACAAGGTGCACACCGTGATGAAAGGCATGTTCCGCACCTGGAGCTTCGTCGGTGAGCACAACCCCGTGGTCGTCGACGAGCCGCTGCACCTCTTCGGCGAAAACACCGTGCCGGCCCCGGGGGAGATCGCGCTTTCCGCGCTGGGCGGCTGCCTTGGCGTCGGCATCACCGCCGTGGCCACCTTCCGCCAGGTCAAGCTCTCCAAGCTGGAGATCTTCCTCGAGGCGGACATCGGCAATACCGCGGCCTGGGGCGCCGGCGGCGCCGAGCGCACTCCTGCGCAAATGGGCTTCCAGGACATCCGGGTCAAGGTGCTGGTCGAAGGCGACGCCACGCGCGAAGAACTCGACGACATCGTCAAGCAGGCCAACTACTGCTCGCCGGTCGCGAACACCATGCGCAATCCCGTGCCGTTCAGCATCTCGACACTCTGAGCTTCAGCGCGTCCGGCGCCGGCAAAAAGTCGGCGCTGGCGGGACGGTGCGCCCGGTGGACCCGGCCGCCTCAGCCCAGGCCGAGCTTGGCAATGCGGTAGTTGAGCTGCCGCAGGGTCAGGCCGAGGACCTGCGCCGCCCGTGACTTGTTGCCGTTCGCGGCACTCAGTGCCGCCCGGATGGAGTCAGCTTCTTCGCCGCCGACCGAGCGCCATTCGCGGACCGCGCTCTGCGCGGGCGGCGTCCGCCCCGCCCGAGCCACCGCATCCGCGATCCGGCGCGGCGGGATATCCACCGGTTGCCCCTGCGCTTCGGTGACCAGCGCGTAATCGACGGCCGCCTCCCCGACCTGGCTGCCCTCGGCGAGCAGGACGACGCGCTCGAGCACGTTGTAGAGCTGGCGGATGTTGCCCGGCCACGGGTAGGCGACCAGGCTCGCCATCGCTCCCGGCTGCAGTGCCACCTGCCGGCCATGGCTGGCATTCAATTGCTCGAGGAAGTGCAGCACCAGGTGCTTGATGTCCTCGGGCCGTCCCGCAACGAGGGAAGCTGGATCGGAATCACGTTCAGGCGATAGAAGAGGTCGGCGCGGAAGCGACCCTCGGCCACCAGCTTCTGCAGGTCGTGGTGGGTGGCGGCGACGATGCGCACGTCGATCCTGATTTCGCGCTGGCTGCCGACCCGCTCGATCACCTGCTCCTGCAGCACCCGCAGCAGCTTCACCTGCAGGTTGAGCGGCAGGTCGCCGATCTCGTCGAGGAACAGGGTGCCGCCATCGGCCTGCTCGAACCGCCCCGCCCGCGCCTGTAGCGCTCCGGTGAAGGCCCCCTTCTCGTGGCCGAACAGCTCGGCCTCGAACAGCGTGTCCGGAATCGCCGCGCAATTCACCTTGACGAAAGCCTGCGCGGCACGCGCGCTCATCCGATGCAGGGCCTGGGCGAACAATTCCTTGCCCGTGCCCGACTCGCCCAGCAGCAGAACGCTGGCGTCGCTGCCCGCGACCTGCTCGAGCTGGCGCAGGGCGCGAGCCAGCAAGGGCGAACGGCCGACGATGCCGTGCATGACCGGTGTCTGCTGGCTCTGCTCGAGCGCCTGGCGCAGGCGGCGATTTTCGTCCTCCAAAGTCGCCGTGCGTTCGGACACCAGCCGATTCACCTGCAGGATCTGGCCGATCAGTGTCGCCACGGTGCGCAGGATCGCCATGTCGTCGGCCAACTGGCGATGCCGGCTGCGCAGGCGATGCACGCCGAGCACGCCGCTGACGCGGCCATCGACCTCGATCGGCAGGACGATGAAGGAAACCGTCTCCTGCGGCAACGTCGCCCGGGCCACGGCCCGGGCCAGGTAGGCCGGCTCGCCGTCGATGTCCTGGACGAGCAGCGGCTCGCCGCTTTGCATCACGCGCCCGGTGATGCCCTCCCCCGGCGCATAGCGGCCGCGGCGCATTTCGTCTTCGGTCAGGCCGTAGGCGTAACGGATGGCGAGGTCGCCGCGAGCGGGATCGGGCAGCACGACGCGCCCGCGGTTGAGGCCGAGCAGTTCCGAGAGCAGGTGCAACATCTCGCGGATCGCGCGTTCCGGATCGAGGCTGCGCCCCATGAGGCGGATGCACTCGCGCACCAGCAGGGACTCCTGCTGGCGCAGGTCGGTATCGTCCCGGGCGCCGGGCTTCGGTTGCAGTTGGTTCATGCGCCGGTCGTCACCCTTCAGTCAGGGTCATCAGGATGTCGGCATACCAGGCGCAGTTCAGCCCCAGTGCCTCGTCGAGGTCAAGGTCGCGCGTACCGACATCGAGCCGGGCGGAGTGGACGCCGAGCAGCAGCCATGGCAGTTCGCCCTGCAGCGATTCAGGCCTGGCGTCGCGCATGACGACGGGGGCGCCGCTGGTGCCGCGGTGGGTGCGCGCGTCGGTGAGGAAATAGCCCTCCCCCTGAAAGCGCAACCCGAAAGGCGAGGCGGCCATGGCCTGGCGCACGACGGGCAGGTGGTGCCGCGCATCGTGGAACCCGAGCGGGAAACCCACCACCAGCAAGGGCGTGCCGACCTTGACCTGGTCGAGGCGTCCGAGCAGGTGCTGCGGCGTGAAAGCGCGAATCACCGCCGTCTTCGGCAGGGCGGCGCGGTCGATTTCGATCACCGCCACGTCGATCTCTCCTGCGGTGTCGAGGCCCTGGCGCCACAGCCCCTTGCCATCGCGATACAAGGGCATGGAGAAGCCGGTCGATGCAGCCAGGTTGTTCGGGTTGATGTGCAGTTCGATCTCGATGCGATCGGGAAAGTGTTCGCTGGGTTCGTCGAACATCACATGCCGGCTGGTCGCCAGGAAGAGCCGATCGGCCCGCGCGAAGAAAAAGCCGCTGGCATTGGTGAGCGGTTTCTTGCCGTCAAAGGTGAGGATGTGCGCGGCGGCAAGGAAAAGGGATTCGATCATTAGCGGGGCACCGTTTCGATGGGCCGCGCGGTCGCGCGGAAAATTACTGGTTCTCGCCCGACCCGTTGTTTCGCTGGTGCAGATGGAAATACTGCCGGGCCACGGCGGCGTGTATGGCGCCGATGTCGGCCTGCACCTGGTCGAGGTATTCATGCAGCACGGGGGATGTTAGCCCCTCCAGCTTCATTCCGTCGAGGCGACGCCAGGCCTTGCGCACCTGCTTCATCGCATCCAGATGCTGCGGCAGCGTGGACAGGCAGCCTTCGATCTCGGCGAGGCAGTGTTTCACGGTGCGCGGGAAATGGGGGTCCTTCAGCAGGAATTCCGCCACGTCGTGGCTGCGCACGTGTACGCCGACATGGTTGCGATACATCTGGTAGGCCGAGAGGGCGTTCAGGGTGCTGATCCAGGCGCGTTCGCTGGTCAGAACGGCCAGCGCCGAGTCGACAGGCAGATGCACGGCCGAGTTGACGTCGACGATGCGCGTGGTCATGTCGGCGCGCTCCATGTTGCGCCCGAGCTTGATGAACTGATAGGCCACGTCGCGGCTCATGGAACCGGTGATCAGGCCGACGATGGATTCGCGCTGGCCGATGACGGCACGCAGCACCTCGTCGCGCGGGCCACGGCCGATCAATGTGCGTGCCGCGTTCTCGCGGATGTAGAGGTAGAGGCTGTTGATCCTCTCCCACAGTTCCATCGGCAGCACCTCCCGCACCGTGCGGGTGTTCTCGCGCGCGTTGTGGATGCTGGAGATGATGGAACTTGGATTGTCCTCGTCCTCGATGAGGAAGCGGATGATGCTGTCCTCGTCGGCCTGGGGGTAGCGCTTGCCGAACTCGGCGTCGAGGCCGGCCACCTTGATCAGCACATCCCAGCCGAAGCTGGCGTTGACCGGCAGGTCGAGCAGCACCTGGGTGGTGCTGTTGATGAGCCGCGCCGTGTTTTCGGCGCGCTCGAGGTAGCGGCCCACCCAGTAGAGATTTTCGGCGACGCGCGACAGCATCATGCCTCCCCGGTATCCACGATCCAGGTGTCCTTGCTGCCGCCGCCCTGGGAGGAATTGACCACCAGCGAGCCCTGGCGCAGGGCGACACGAGTCAGCCCGCCGGTGGTGGCGTAGAGGCGGTTCGACTGCAGCACGAAGGGGCGCAGGTCGAGGTGGCGCGGCGCGAGCTGGTCGCCGACCATGGTGGGCGCCGTGGAGATCGCCAGCGTCGGCTGCGCCATGTAGTTGCGCGGGTTGGCGCGGATCAGGTCGGCGAACTTGCGCCGCTCCTCTTCGCTCGCGCGCGGACCGATGAGCATGCCGTAGCCGCCGGACTCGTTGGCCGGCTTCACCACCAGCTTGTCGAGATTGGCGAGGACGTAGTCGCGTTGCGTGTCGTCCATGCACAGCCAGCTCGGCACGTTGGGGATGATCGGATCCTGGTCGAGGTAGTACTTGATGATCTGCGGCACGAAGGTGTAGACCACCTTGTCGTCGGCGACGCCGGCGCCCGGGGCGTTGGCGATGCCGACCTTGCCGGCCTTCCACGCCCGCATCAGGCCGGGCACGCCCAGCATCGAGTCGGGGCGGAAGGCCTCGGGATCGAGGAAGTCGTCGTCGATGCGGCGGTAGACCACGTCCACCCGGCGCAGGCCGGAGATGGTCTTCATATACACGCAGTCGTCGGCCTTGACGACCAGGTCGGAACCCTCGACCAGGATGGCGCCCATCTTCTGCGCCAGGTAGCTGTGCTCGAAATAAGCCGAGTTGTAGATGCCGGGGGTCAGGACCACCACCACCGGACGATCGTCCTGGCGCGGCGACAGTGCCGCCAGCGTGTCGTAGAGCTGGGTCGGGTAGTCGTCGACGGGCAGGATGTCGCTCGACTTGAACAACTCGGGGAACAGGCGCTTCATCAGCTGCCGGTTTTCCAGCATGTAGGACACGCCGGACGGCACGCGCAGGTTGTCCTCGAGCACATAGACCGTGCCGTCGCCATCACGCACCAAGTCGGTGCCGCAAACATGGGCCCACACCCCAAAACGGGGCGTCATGCCCCGGCAGCATTCGCGGAAATTCTTCGAACCCGCCAATACCTCGGCCGGAAAGACGCCGTCCTTGACGATGCGCTGGGCGTTGTAGAGGTCGTCGATGAACAGGTTGAGGGCGGTCAACCGCTGTTTCAGGCCGGCATCGATGCGGTCCCATTCGCGTTTCGACATGGTGCGCGGAATGATGTCGAAGGGCCAGGCGCGGTCGATGTTGCCCGCCTCGCTGTAGACGGTGAAGGTGATGCCCATGGCCATGATCGCCGCGTCGACGGCCTCGCGGCGGGCCACCAGCTCTTTGGCGCCGAGGTGGTTGACGTAGTCGAACAGGGCCCGTGCCGCCGGACGCGGGCGCAGGTCGTCTCCCAGCAGCTCGTCGTAAATGCCGGGCTGCGGGTAGTCGATCAGATCTATGCTCTGCGTGGTCCTGGCGTTCATGGCCTGTCTTGCGGCGCTTATCCCGTGATGTCACATGTTGCAGTATCCATAGCAACAAGCAGGCCACCCCTAATCCGCCGCGATCGGGCTTCCACGCGGTGCGGGATGCCCTTACAATGGAGCAGCCCATTTCATCCCTGCCTGCCAATGACCTACTGCCTCGCCATCAACGTCAACGACGGCCTCGTGTTCTGTTCCGATTCGCGCACCAACGCGGGCACGGACAACGTCAGCGTCTATTCCAAGATGCATACCTTTGCCTGGCCGGGCCAGCGTTCCTTCGTGCTGCTATCCGCCGGCAACCTGGCGACCACCCAGGCCGTGGTCAAGAAACTTAACGGCGACATCCCCGCCGGACTGGCGCCCAACCTGCTGACGGTCAACAGCATGCAGGAAGCGGCCGATTATCTAGGCGTCGTCAGCACCCAGGTGCAGAAGCTGCATACCAGCCGGGACACGGCCACCACCAGCTTCGAGGCGACCTTCATCTTCGGCGGCCAAATCGCCGGCCAGGCACCGGAGATGTTCATGGTCTATCCGCAGGGCAACTACATCCACGAGTCGCGCGAGCATCCCTTCCTGCAGATCGGCGAGATCAAGTACGGCAAACCGATACTCGACCGGGTGATCAAACGCGACGTGTCCCTCGAGCGCTCGGCGCGCTGCGCCCTGGTATCGATGAATTCGACCATCCGCAGCAATGTCACCGTCGGACCGCCAGTGGAACTGCTGATCTACGAGCGCGACAGCCTCGGCGAGGGCAGGAGGATCTATTTCAGCGAGGACGACCCCTACGCGCGGCAACTGTCCGAGCGCTGGAACGAGGGGCTGATGAAGGCCCTGCAGGACCTGCCCCACTTTCCGTGGGAGACGGAAACGAAGGCTGCCGACGACGAGCACCGGGTCTTCAACTTCCCCGGCAACACCTGATCCCTGAGCTTCGTTTCGCCGTGGCGGCAAGCGCCGCCGAATAGCCGGCACGTTCGTTGCATGGGGTTTCGTCAGTTTCCAGAAGAACTGACAGGAACCCATGTCCATACATGTTGCCATCCGCCATACCACGCACTATCGTTTCGACCGCCCGGTCCTGCTGAGCCCCCATGTGGTGCGCTTGCGACCGGCGGCGCATAGCCGCACGCCGATCGTCGCCTACAGCCTCAAGGTCCGGCCCGAGAAGCACTTCATCAACTGGCAGCAGGATCCTTTCGGCAACTACCTCGCGCGCCTGGTCTTTCCGGAGAAGGCCACGGAGTTGCTGATCGACGTCGAGGTCATCGCCGACCTGACGGTGATCAATCCCTTCGACTTTTTCGTCGAGGACTACGCCGAGCACTACCCCTTCGCCTACGAGCCCGCCCTGGTGCAGGAGCTTGCCCCCTATCTGGAGTGCGAAAAGCCGGGGCCCTTGCTGGCTGGCTACCTCGCAGGCATCCCGCGGGAACGGCGGCTGATCAACGACTTCCTCGTCGAACTGAACCAGCGCCTGCAACGCGCGATCGGTTACACCGTGCGCATGGAACCGGGTGTGCAAAGCTGCGAGGAAACCCTGGGTCGTGCCATCGGCTCCTGTCGCGATAGCGGCTGGCTGCTGGTGCAGATACTGCGCCACCTCGGTCTGGCGGCGCGCTTCACCTCGGGCTACCTGGTGCAACTCACCGCCGACGAAAAGTCGCTGGACGGACCGTCCGGGCCGGAGAAGGATTTCACCGACCTCCACGCCTGGGCCGAAGTCTATATCCCCGGCGCCGGCTGGATCGGCCTCGACCCAACCTCGGGCCTGTTCGCCGGTGAGGGCCACATTCCGTTGGCCTGCACGCCCAACCCGTCGAGCGCCGCGCCGATCGAAGGCTTCACCGACGAGTGCGAAGTCGCGTTCGAGTTCAGCAACACCGTGACGCGCTTCAAGGAAGACCCGCGCGTCACCAAGCCCTACACGGACGAACAATGGATGCACATCCGCGCGCTCGGCCGCCTCGTCGACGCGAAGTTGCAAGCCATGGACGTGCGGCTGACCCAGGGCGGCGAGCCGACCTTCGTCTCGGTCGACGACATGGAAGCGCCGGAATGGAACACCGCCGCTCTCGGCGATCACAAGCGCGAGCGTGCCGAAGTGCTGGCGCGCCGGCTCATGGCGCGATTTGCCTCCGGCGCGATGCTGCACACGGCGCAGGGCAAGTGGTATCCGGGCGAACCGCTGCCGCGCTGGGCGCTGGGCATCTTCTGGCGCAAGGACGGCGTGCCGGTCTGGCGCGATGCGACATTGCTGGCGGAGCCGCTCAAGGACTATGGTCATGGTGCGGCCGACGCGCGCCGCTTCGCCGAGATGCTGGCGAAGACCCTCGGCCTGGCCCAACGCTACGTGCAGCCTGCGTTCGAGGACGCGCTGCACTACCTGCAGAATGAAGCAGAACTGCCGGCCAACCTCGACTCCTCCCGCGCCGCGCTGAAGGATTCGCTGGAACGACGCAGATTGGCGCAGGTGCTGTCGCAGGGGCTCGACGATCCCGTCGGCTATGTCCTGCCGCTGGGCTGGGACTGGACGGCCGCCTGCTGGTATTCCGCACCATGGCAATTCCGGCGCGGTCGAATCTACCTCGCCGCCGGCGATTCACCGCTGGGGCTGCGGCTGCCGCTGGCTTCGCTGCCGTGGGTGGCCGAGGACGAGCTGGAAAAGGTCGGCGAGGTCGATCCCTTCGCCCCGCACCCGCCGCTGGCCGATTTTCATGGCGAAGTCGCGGCGCGCTTCAGCCATGTCGACACGACGACCGAGCCGCATCCGGAGATCCACCCGCAGCCGCCGGGCGACCGCGAGCGGGTGGCGGTCGCAGTGCCGCATACGGCATTGTGCGTGGAAGCGCGCGGCGGCTGCCTGCATGTCTTCCTGCCGCCGATGAAGCGACTCGAACATGCGCTGGACCTGATCGCCGCCATCGAACACACGGCGGCGGCGCTGGCGATGCCCGTCGTACTCGAAGGTTACGCGCCGCCCGGCGATGGTCGCCTGCAGAAGTTGCTGGTGACCCCGGATCCCGGCGTCATCGAAGTGAACGTGCAGCCGGCGGCGAACTGGCAGGAACTCGAAGACATCACGACCACCCTGTACGAAGAGGCGCACCTGTCTCGCCTGGGCACCGAGAAGTTCATGCTCGACGGCCGCCACACCGGCACCGGCGGCGGCAACCATGTGACCCTGGGGGCCGCGACGCCGGCCGACAGCCCCTTCCTGCGGCGGCCGGACCTGCTGCGCAGCATCGTCACCTACTGGCAGCATCATCCAAGCCTGTCCTACCTTTTCAGCGGCATGTTCCTCGGGCCGACCAGCCAGGCGCCACGCGTGGAC
The DNA here is from genome assembly GCA_963709555.1 of uncultured beta proteobacterium. Lineage (GTDB taxonomy): Bacteria > Pseudomonadota > Gammaproteobacteria > Burkholderiales > Rhodocyclaceae > Sulfurisoma. The sequence continues at coordinate 970,546 of CAVPWR010000008.1, forward strand.
GAGGGGCGCGCCGAGACGCTCTACGAACTGGAGATCGCCTTCCAGCAGATGCCGGCCGGTGAGGTGCCGCAACCGTGGCTGGTCGATCGCCTGTTCCGCCACCTGCTTTCCGACATCACCGGCAACACGCATCGCGCCGAGTTCTGCATCGACAAGCTCTACTCGCCCGACAGTGCGGCGGGGCGCCAGGGCTTGCTGGAGTTTCGCGGTTTCGAAATGCCGCCGCACGCGCGCATGAGCCTGGCGCAGATGCTGCTGGTGCGGGCGCTGGTGGCGCGCTTCTGGAAGGCGCCCTACACCAAGCCGCTGGTACGCTGGGGCACCGAGCTCCACGACCGCTGGATGCTGCCGCATTACCTCGCGGCGGATCTCAAGGACGTCGTCGCCGACCTCGCCGACGCCGGCTATCCCTTCCAGGCCGACTGGTTCGCGCCCTTCCTCGAGTTCCGTTTCCCGCGCCATGGCAGCCTGCAACTGGGCGACATCGAGATCGAGGTGCGCGGCGCCATCGAGCCCTGGCACGTGCTGGGCGAGGAGGTGACCGGGCTGGGCACGGCGCGCTTCGTCGACTCCTCGGTCGAGCGCGTGCAGATCAAGGCGACCGGACTGACCGACGGTCGCTACGCCATCGCCTGCAACGGCCGCCGCGTGCCGCTGAAGAACACCGGTGTCCATGGTGAATACGTCGCCGGCGTGCGTTACCGCGCCTGGCAACCGCCCTCCGGCCTGCACCCGACCATCGGGGTGCAATCGCCGCTGGTCTTCGATCTGATCGACCTGTGGAACGGCCGCGCCGTCGGTGGCTGCACCTACCACGTGGTCCATCCCGGCGGGCGTCATTACGATGCCTTCCCGGTCAATCCCTACGAGGCGGAGTCGCGCCGCCACAATCGCTTCCATGCCTCCGGCCACACGCCGGGCAGCTACACGCCGCCGCCGTGGGTGGCTGCGCTGGCAGGATTTCGTCCCGAGGGCTCGCGCCTCGGGCCGATGGCGCCGCCGGCGGAGGAAATGCCGGGAGAATATCCGCATACCCTCGACCTGCGGCGGCACGCATGAACGGCACTCACACAACCGAAGGAGACTCCACCAAGCACGCCATCGGTCCTCCCGCCGCCGAACCCAGCCGTCACCGTCGAGGAAATCAAGCAGGGTTTCTACCGCAACCTGTTCAACGTGCAGGGCAAGTTTCCGGCGCTGGCGACGCAGCACGACTACTACATGGCGCTGGCCTACACCGTGCGCGACCTGCTGATGACGCGCTGGATAGCCACCGCGGCGACCTACACGGAAAAGAAGGAGAAGGCACGCACCGTCTGCTACCTCTCCGCCGAGTTCCTCATGGGGCCGCACCTGGGCAACAACCTGGTCAACCTCGATCTGACCGAGACCGCACGGCGGGCCATGGCCGAACTGGGATTGAACCTCGACGAACTCTGCCTCGGCGAGCCCGAACCGGGGCTGGGCAACGGCGGCCTCGGCCGCCTGGCGGCCTGCTTCATCGAGTCCATGGCGACGCTGGACATCCCCAGCCTGGGTTACGGCATCCGCTACGAGTACGGCATCTTCGAACAGTCCATCGTGGACGGCTGGCAGGTGGAGAACACCGACAAGTGGCTGCGTTTCGGCAACCCGTGGGAGATCGCGCGGTCCGAATGGGCAGTGGAGGTCAAGCTGGGTGGACACGTCGAGCACAACTACGATTCGCAGGGCAAGGTCCATGTGCGCTGGAACGCGGGACGCAGCGTGGTCGGTGTGCCCTACGACACCCCGATCGCCGGCTACCGGACACCGACCTGCAACACGCTGCGCCTGTGGAAGGCCGAGGCGTCGGAATCCTTCGATTTCGCCCAGTTCAACCGTGGCGACTACTACAAAGCCGTCGAGCAGAAGATGGTGTCGGAGAACATCACCAAGGTGCTGTATCCGAACGACGAGCCGCTGGCGGGCAAGCGCCTGCGCCTGGAGCAGCAGTACTTTTTCGTGTCGTGTTCATTGCAGGACATGCTGCGCATCATGAAGACACAGCGCATTCCGCTCGAGCTGTTTCATGAAAAGTTCGCGGTACAGCTCAACGACACCCACCCGGCGATCGCCGTGGCCGAGCTGATGCGCCTGCTGGTCGACGAGCGCGGCATGGAATGGGAAGCCGCGTGGGACATCACCCGCCGCACCTTTGCCTACACCAACCACACCCTGCTGCCCGAGGCGCTGGAGCGCTGGCCGCTGGACCTGTTCAAGAGCCTGCTGCCGCGCCATCTCGAAATCATCTTCGAGATCAACGCCCGCTTCCTTGACGACATGCGCGTGCGCTGCTTCGCCGACAACGCCTGCCTCTCGCGGTTATCGCTGATCGACGAGTCCGGCGAGCGCCATGTGCGCATGGCGCATCTCGCCTGTGTCGGCAGCCATGCCATCAACGGCGTCGCCGCCCTGCACACGGAGTTGCTCAAGCGCGACGTGCTCGACGATTTCGATGCCGTCTGGCCCGGCAAGATCAGGAACGTCACCAACGGCGTCACGCCGCGGCGCTGGATGGCGCTGGCCAATCCGCGCCTGGCGAAACTCATCACCACGGCCATCGGCGACGGCTGGATCAAGGATCTGGAGCAGTTGCGGCGCCTGGAGGCGTTCGCCGGCGACGCCGACTTCGGCGCGCGCTGGCGCGGCGTCAAGCTCGCCAACAAGCACGACTTCGCCGGGCTCGCGCGCGAGCGTACCGGTGTCGGCATCGATCCGGAGTCGCTCTACGACGTGCAGATCAAGCGCATCCACGAGTACAAGCGCCAGCATCTCAACGTGCTCAACATCATCCGCCTCTACCACCGGCTCAAGACCGACCCGCATTTCGATCCGCCGCCGCGCACCTTCATCTTCGCCGGCAAGGCGGCGCCGGCCTATCACCTGGCCAAACTGATCATCCGCCTGATCAACGCCATCGGTCACGTCATCAACCGCGACCGCAGCCTGCGCGACCGCCTCAAGGTGGTATTCCTGCCCAACTTCAACGTCAGCAACGGCCAGCGCATCTACCCCGCCGCCGAGATCTCCGAGCAAATCTCGACCGCCGGCAAGGAGGCGTCGGGCACCGGCAACATGAAATTCGCCATGAATGGCGCCCTGACCATCGGCACGCTGGATGGCGCCAACGTCGAGATCCGCGACGAGGTCGGCGCGGAGAACTTCTTCCTTTTCGGCCACACTGCCGAGGAGGTGCAGACCATCCACGCCAGGGGCTATCGGCCGCGCGAGCACTACGAGACCGATCCCGAACTGCGCGAGGTCATCGACCTCATTCGCAACGGCTTTTTCACCCGTGGCGATACACACTATTTCAAGGCACTGGTGGACAACCTGCTGCACCACGACTCCTACCTGGTGCTGGCGGACTACCGCGACTATTGCGCGACGCAGGATCGCGTCGGCGAGGCCTATTGCGACCCGGCGGCATGGACGCGCATGTCGATACTCAACACGGCGCGCTCGGGCAAGTTTTCGTCCGACCGCAGCATCCGCGACTACTGCCAGCATGTCTGGCAGGCCAAGCCCGTGCAGGTTCGGCTCGACGCGGCACTGAAGTATGGCTACTGACCAGGAGAGCAGAACATGAGTTCACTGAATTTCATCGGCGGCGAAAAGGGCGGCGTGGGCAAATCGGTCGCCTCGCGTGTCCTTGCCCAGTATTTCATCGACAAGGGCCACCCCTTCACCGGATTCGACACCGACCGCTCGCACACCTCCTTCACGCGCTTCTACGCCGACTATGCCGCGCCGGTGATCGTTGATAGCTACGAAGGCCTGGACCTGATCGCCGCCGTGTTTGAGGAAGCCCCCTTCGAGGGGAAGAGAAAAAGCGTGATCGTGGACCTCGCCGCGCAGACCGCGGCACCGCTGGCGCGCTGGGTCCGCGATTCCGACCTGCTGTCGCTGCTGGCCGAGATGGGCGTGACCGTCAACTTCTGGCATCTGGCCGATGCCGGGAAAGATTCGGTGGACCTGCTGGACCGGCTGATCAACACCTATGGCGCAGGGCCGAACTACTTCGTCGTCAAGAACCTGGGCCGTGGTTCCGACTTTTCGCAACTGGAGGAATCGCCGGCGATGAAGAAGGTCGCGGCCCTCGGCGGCAAGTTGATTGCCCTGGCGGAGTTGCACGAAGCCAGCATGCGCAAGATCGACCGCCAGAACGCCAGCTTCTGGGCCGCCATCAACAGCCGCTCGGGTCCCGATGCACTGGGCATGCTGGAGCGCCAGCGCGTCAAGACCTGGCTGCGGTCGACCTACGCCACGCTGGACGGCCTGCCACTGGTCTAGGGCCTTTCAGGCTTCTGCGGAACGTGGCGGCAGGAACATTGGGGCATCGCCGGCGCCAACAAGGAAATTCCATAACCCCCCGCCGCCGTCCGGCCCCTGCGCACCAGAATCTAGCGCACCGCTTTGATGCACGCCCAAGAACCGTGCGCACCGCCTCAGCCCGAGAACGGGTCCGAAAGCCCGCCCGCACAGCGAACCCCTTGATGCATATGTAATTCCGACATCCGCCGCGGAACTGGCACGCTATTCGCATTACGGCTGATGCCGCGAAACCCGCGCACCCTTTGTTCACCTTCAGGAGGTCGTACATGCAACGTCGCAACTTCATCAAGGCCCTGACGCTATCCGTGTCTCTCGCCGCCGCCGGAGTCACAAGCATTTCTGCCCATGCCGCCGACACCATCAAGGTCGGCATCCTGCATTCGCTCTCGGGCACCATGGCCATCTCCGAGACGGCCCTGAAGGAAACCGCCCTGATGGCCATCGAGGAGATCAACGCCAAGGGCGGCGTGCTGGGCAAGAAGCTCGAACCCGTCGTCGTCGACCCGGCCTCCAACTGGCCGCTGTTCGCCGAGAAGGCGCGCGGCCTGCTGACTCAGGACAAGGTCGCCGTCACCTTCGGCTGCTGGACCTCGGTGTCGCGCAAGTCGGTGAACCCCGTGTTCAAGGAACTCAACGGCCTGCTGTTCTACCCCGTGCAATACGAAGGCGAAGAGCTTGAAAAGAACGTCTTCTACACCGGCGCCGCGCCCAACCAACAGGCGATCCCGGCCGTCGAGTACCTGATGAGCAAGGACGGCGGTTCGGCCAAGCGCTGGGTGCTGCTCGGTACCGACTACGTCTATCCCCGCACAACCAACAAGATCCTGCGCGCCTTCCTCAAGTCCAAGGGCGTCGCCGAGGCCGACATCATGGAGGAGTACACCCCCTTCGGCCATTCCGACTACCAGACCATCATCGCCAAGATCAAGAAGTTCGCCAGCGAGGGCAAGAAGACCGCGGTGGTTTCGACCATCAACGGCGACTCCAACGTGCCCTTCTACAAGGAACTCGGCAATGCCGGGCTGAAAGCCACCGATGTGCCGGTCGTGGCTTTCTCGGTGGGTGAAGAGGAACTGCGCGGTGTCGATACCAAGCCGCTGGTTGGCCACCTGGCCGCCTGGAACTACTTCCAGTCGCTGAAGAACCCGGAGAACGACAAGTTCATCAAGATGTACAAGGACTGGGCGAAGAAGCAGAAGCTGCCCAAGGCCGACACCGTCGTGACCAACGACCCGATGGAAGCCACCTACATCGGCATCCACATGTGGAAGCAGGCGGTCGAGAAGGCCAAGTCCACCGACGTCGACAAGGTCATCGCCGCGATGGGCGGCCAGACCTTCAAGGCGCCGTCGGGCTTCGTCGCCAAGATGGACGAGAAGAACCACCACCTGCACAAGCCGGTGTTCATCGGCGAAGTGAAGGCGGACGGCCAGTTCAACGTCGTGTGGAAGACCCCGGGCCCGGTCAAGGCCGCGCCGTGGTCGCCCTACATCCCTGGCAACGACAAGAAGAAGGGCGAACCTGAAGGCAAGTAAGTCTTGAGCTGCGACACGGCGGCCACGCAGTCTTGGCCGCCGTGTCGCCAGCGCCGACTTTTCCTATGACCAAATTCATGCGCCATTTTCTCTTCGTACTTTTCTGCTGCCTCAGCCTTGCCGCACATGCGGCCATCGACCCGGCGGTGATGAAGCAGCTGACCTCAGAAGAATCCGAAGACAAGATCGCCGCCATCCACAAGCTCGTGCAATCGGCCGAGCCGGAGGCCGTCCAGATCCTGCAGCAACTCAATGACGGCACGCTGAAGAACGACAAGGGCGAAGACATCACCATCAACAATCGCATCCGCGGCGAGCTCGCCTCCGCCATGGCGGCCCTGCGCGTCTTCGACCCCGACCGTGCGGTGCGCCTCAAGGCAGCGAAGGAACTCTCGGGCGACGTCAATCCCGCGATCGCCCCGCTGCTGGCCCGCGCCCGCGACAAGGAAACGGATGCGCAGATCAAGGCCCTGCTGACCGAAGCCCATGGCCTGGCCACGCTCAAGAGCCCCGACATGAACGTGCGGATCGAGGCGGCGAAAGCACTGGCGAGCAGCACCGACCCCAACACCCGCACCGTGCTCAAAGCCATGTCCGAGCCGGCCAACGAGGCCGAGTCACTGGTGCGCCGCGCCGCCTTCGCCTCCTACATCGAGGTCAAGGACCGCCTGACCATCGGCGAGAACGTCGGCAAGATCTTCTCCGGCCTGTCGCTCGGCAGCATCCTGCTGCTGGCGGCACTGGGCCTGGCCATCACCTACGGCGTCATGGGCGTGATCAATATGGCCCACGGCGAACTGCTGATGATCGGCGCCTACGCCACCTATGCGGTACAGGGCGTATTCCGCAACTACGCCCCGGCCTGGCTCGACTGGTACGTGCTGGCGGCGATCCCGGTCGCCTTCTTCTTCGCCGCCGCCGTCGGCGTCGTGCTCGAGCGCACGGTGATCCGCTGGCTGTACGGTCGGCCGCTGGAAACCCTGCTCGCCACCTGGGGCCTGTCGCTGATGCTGATCCAGGCCGCGCGCCTGATCTTCGGCGCGCAGAACGTCGAGCTCGCCAACCCGAGCTGGATGTCCGGCGGCGTCGAACTGATCGGCGGCCTCAGCCTGCCGCTCAACCGCCTCGTCATCGTCGGCTTCGCCCTGTTCGTGCTGGCGCTGGTGTGGGTGCTGATGAACCGGACCCGGCTCGGCATGTTCGTCCGTGCGGTGACGCAAAACCGTCCGATGGCCGGCTGCGTCGGCGTGCCGACCAGCCGCATCGACACCGTGGCCTTCGCCCTCGGCGCCGGCATCGCCGGCCTCGGCGGCGTCGCGCTGTCGCAGATCGCCAACGTCGGTCCCGACATGGGCCAGGGCTACATCGTCGACAGTTTCATGGTCGTCGTGCTCGGCGGCGTCGGCCAGCTCGCCGGTGCGGTCTGGGCCGCGCTCGGCCTGGGCATCGTCACCAAGTTCCTCGAAGGCTGGGCCGGTGCCGTCGTCGCCAAGATCGTCGTGCTGGTGTTCATCATCATCTTCATCCAGAAGCGCCCGCAGGGCCTGTTCGCCCTCAAGGGCCGGTTCGTGGAGTCCTAGGATGAACTCTTCGACGTCTGGTGCGAGATCGGGACGGCGGGGCATTCTGCTCCGCTCATGTCATCCGGCGCCGGCCTTCGGCCGACGCCTCCTTCTTTACTTCGCTGTGCAGAACACCCCACCATCCCGATCCGGTCGCGCGGTGGGTGTTTGGCGATAAAACAGCACCGGCCTGTTTCGCCAAGGGTGGCGGGTGGCCGATATAGCGAAGTAAAGGAGAGGAGGACCGGGTGCAACCCGGTCCGGAGGACATGAGCGGTATCGGCCACCCGCCATCCTTGGCACGCGCTGCCCCCACCCCAACGAACAAGACGTTTCATGCGTCGCGGCTGGAGCGAAGCGCGGTGGAGCAACTGACATGACCCGCACACCCTTCGTCATCCGCTTCCTCAACGCCACGCCAAAATCCGGCTGGATCGCGCTGGCCGCCTTCGCCGCCGTCACGCTCGGCCTGCTGCCCGCCCTGCACCTGTGGGTGCCCGAAGGCAGCGCCTTCCATGTCTCGGCCTACGCCATCACCCTGATCGGCAAGATCATGTGCTACGCCATCGTCGCCGTGGCCATGGACCTGATCTGGGGCTACGCCGGCATCCTCTCGCTCGGCCATGGCCTCTTCTTCGCGCTCGGCGGCTACGCCTTCGGCATGTACCTGATGCGCCAGATCGGCCGCGACGGCTCCTACCAGTCCGACCTGCCGGACTTCATGGTCTTCCTCGACTGGAAGGAACTGCCCTGGTACTGGGGACTGTCCGACTCGTTCATGTGGACGCTGGCCCTGGTCCTCGTCGTGCCGGCCCTGATCGCCTACATCTTCGGCTTCTTCGCCTTCCGCTCCCGCATCAAGGGCGTCTATTTTTCCATCATCACCCAGGCGCTGACCTTCGCCGCCATGCTGCTGTTCTTCCGCAACGAGACCGGCTTCGGCGGCAACAACGGCTTCACCGACTTCAAGCGCATCCTCGGCCACAGCATCACCGCACCGGAAATGCGCATCACCCTGTTCGCCCTCTCGGCCACGATGCTCATGGCGACACTGCTGCTCGGCCGCTACCTCGTGACCTCCAAGTTCGGCCGCGTGCTCGCCGCGGTGCGCGACGCCGAGTCGCGCGTGATGTTCATCGGCTACAACCCGCTGCACTACAAGCTGGCGATCTGGACGCTGTCGGCCATGCTCTGCGCCGTGGCCGGCGCGCTCTACGTGCCCCAGGTCGGCATCATCAACCCCGGCGAGATGTCACCGGCCAACTCCATCGAGATCGCCATCTGGGTCGCGGTCGGCGGCCGCGCCACGCTGATCGGCCCGGTCATCGGCGCCGCCATCGTCAACCTGTCGAAGAGCTTCTTCACCCAGGCCTTCCCCGAATACTGGCTGTTCTTCCTTGGCGCGCTGTTCGTCGGCGTCACGCTGTGGCTCCCCGATGGCGTGGTCGGATTGTGGAAGCGCATCAGAGCCGGGAGGACAGCATGAATACCGCCACCGCCATCGATCCCTTCGACGCCCACGATCAGGAATGGTCCGGCGGAAGCCCCATGGGCCATCTGGTCGAATCGGACGAGGTCGACCTCTCGCACAACGTCATCCTCTACCTCGACGCCATCAGCGTCAGCTTCGACGGCTTCAAGGCCCTAAACAAGCTCTCCCTGACCATCGACGCCGGCGAGCTGCGCTGCATCATCGGCCCCAACGGCGCCGGCAAGACCACCATGATGGACGTGATCACCGGCAAGACCCGGCCCGACCGCGGCAAGGCCTTCTTCGGCCAGACCATCGACCTGCTGCGCCTGAGCGAGCCGGAGATCGCCCATGCCGGCATCGGCCGCAAGTTCCAGAAGCCGACCATCTTCGAAAACCTGACGGTGTTCGAGAACCTCGAACTGGCCATGAAAATGGACAAGCGCGCCCTCACCAGCCTGTTCGCCTGGCTCGACACCGAGGGTCGCGACAAGGTGTCGGACACGTTGAAACAGATTCGCCTCGATCACGAAGCAGAGCGGCTGGCCGGCCTGCTCTCCCATGGCCAGAAACAGTGGCTGGAGATCGGCATGCTGCTGATGCAGGACCCGAAGCTGCTGCTGCTCGACGAGCCGGTGGCCGGCATGACCGACGACGAGACCGAACGCACCGGCGAGTTGTTCAAGTCGCTGGCCGGCAAGCACAGCCTGGTCGTCGTCGAGCACGACATGGCCTTCATCGGGCAACTCGGCGGCAAGGTCACGGTGCTGCACGAGGGCTCGGTGCTGGCCGAGGGCGACCTCGCCACGGTGCAGGCCGACCCGCGCGTCATCGAGGTGTACCTGGGACGCTGAGCCGAAGGCGAGCCAACAAACATGCTGAAAGTCGAACAACCTCAACCAGTACTACGGCGGCAGCCACATCCTGCGCGACATCGCCTTCACCGCCGAGACGGGAAAGGTCACCGCCCTGCTCGGCCGCAACGGCGTCGGCAAGACGACGCTGCTCAAGTGCCTGATGGGCCTGGTTCCCGCGAAGACCGGCTCGATCTCTTTCGATGGCGCAGACCTCACCCGCGCACCGTCGCACGAACGCGTCAAGGCCGGCATCGGCTACGTGCCGCAGGGGCGCGAAATCTTCCCGCGCCTCACCGTCGAGGAGAACCTGCGCATGGGGCTGGCGACGCGCCCCAACGGCACGCCCATCCCGCCGCGCATCTTCGAGATGTTTCCGGTGCTGCAGCAGATGATGGGGCGACGCGGCGGCGATCTTTCCGGTGGCCAGCAGCAGCAGCTCGCCATCGGCCGCGCGCTGGCCTTCGGCCCCGGGCTGCTGATCCTCGACGAACCGACCGAGGGCATCCAGCCCTCGATCATCAAGGACATCGAGCGCGCCATCCGCGGCCTCGCCCAGACCGGCGAAATGGCCATCCTGCTGGTCGAGCAGTACTACGACTTCGCCCGCGACCTCGCCGACCAGTATCTGGTCATGGAGCGCGGCGAGATCATCAAGCGCGGCGAAGGCAGCGACATGGACAAGGACGGAGTCAAAGAGCTGCTGGCGGTATGATTCGGCCATGCTTGCGCATGAACCCCGGATGCCGGTCACGCAGGGCTGGCAGGCCCGCCTCGATCTCCGCTTCGAACGCCGCGACGAGGCGTCCATCCTCGCCTCCTGCCGCCATGTCGGGCCGTTGCGGGTGCAGAAGGCGCTGCATCCCGAAGGCCCCGGCATCTGCCACGCCATCGTGCTGCACCCGCCTTCCGGCATCGTCGGCGGCGACGAGCTCGACATCGCCATCGACGTCGCTGCCGGCGCCCACGCCCTGCTCACCACGCCGGGCGCCGGCAAGTGGTACCGCAGCGCCGGAGCGCTGGCGCGGCAGGCAGTGACGATAAAAGTCGGCGCTGGCGGCACGGCGGAGTGGCTGCCGCAGGAGACCATCGTCTTCGCCGGCGCCCAGGCCCGCCTCGAGAGCCAGGTCGAACTCGCCGCCGACGCGCGCTTCCTCGGCTGGGAGGTCCTCTGCCTCGGCCGCCGCGCCTCGGGCGAAAGTTTTTCCCACGGCGCGCTGCGCCTGGCCAATCGCATCACCCGCGAAGGCCGGCCGCTCTGGCTCGAACGCGGCCGCATCGACGGCGGCGGCGCCCTGCTCGATTCCGCCGTCGGCCTCGCCGGCTTCCCGATCTGCGGCACGCTGCTGGCGACGGGCGAAGTACCGCCGGACCTGCTGGCCGCCTGCCGCGCCGCGGCCGCGACCGAAGCGGGTGCCCGGCGCGGCATCACCGCCCTCCCCGGCCTGCTGGTCGCCCGCTACCTCGGCCACTCGTCCGAGGCGGCGCGGCACTGGTTTTTCGAACTCTGGCAGCGCCTGCGCCCGGCGCTGCTCGGCTGCGAAGCGCAGACGCCGCGCATCTGGAATACCTGAAGGAGGCAATCGTGGAACTCACCCCGAGAGAAAAGGACAAGCTGCTGATCTTCACCGCCGCGCTGCTGGCCGAGCGGCGCAAAGGGCGCGGCCTTAAGCTCAACTACCCGGAGGCGGTAGCTTTCATCACTGCCGGCATCCTCGAAGGCGCGCGCGACGGCCGCAGCGTGGCCGACCTGATGAGCTACGGCACGACGCTGCTCAAGCGCGACGAGGTGATGGAGGGCGTGCCGGAGATGATCCCGGATATCCAGGTCGAGGCGACGTTTCCCGATGGCACCAAGCTCGTCACTGTCCACAACCCCATCGTCTGAGGAAAACAAAATGATTCCAGGCGAAATGAAGATCGAAAGCGGCGAGATCGAGTTGAATGTCGGCCGCCGCACGCTCACCCTCGAAGTGGCCAACACCGGCGACCGCCCGATCCAGGTCGGCTCGCACTACCATTTCTTCGAGACCAACGAGGCGCTGGCCTTCGACCGTGCCGCCGCGCGCGGCATGCGGCTCAACATCGCCGCCGGCACGGCGGTACGCTTCGAGCCGGGGCAGACACGCACGATCGAACTCGTGGACTATGCGGGCGAGCGCAAGGTGTATGGCTTCCAGGGCAAAGTGATGGGAGCCTTGAAGTGACTCACGCCGTCTGCTGCGCGATCGGAGCGGTGGGGTACTCTGCGCCGCTCATGTCCCCCGGCGGCAGCCTGCGGCCGCCACCTCCTCCTTTACTTCGCTCTGCAGAGCACCCCACCGCTCCGATCGGCCACCGCCGTGGGTGTTTGGTCGGCCGCATACCACCACCCTTGGCGCGCCCCATTCCTCAAACAGCATGGCGTCGCAGGTAGCGCAAAGCACAATGGAGCAAGTGAAATGAAAATCTCCAGACAAGCCTATGCCGAAATGTTCGGCCCCACGACCGGCGACCGCGTGCGCCTCGCCGACACCGATCTCTGGATCGAGGTGGAGAAGGACTGCACGATACCCGGCGAGGAAGTGAAGTTCGGCGGCGGCAAGGTGATCCGCGACGGCATGGGCCAGGGACAGAAGCTTTCGAAGGACGTGGCCGACACCGTCATCACCAACGCGCTGATCGTCGACGCGATCGCCGGCATCGTCAAGGCCGACATCGCCCTCAAGAATGGTCGCATCCAGAGCATCGGCAAGGCCGGCAACCCCGACGTGCAGCCCGGCGTGACCATCGCCATCGGCGCCGGCACCGAGATCATCGCCGGCGAAGGCATGATCGTCACCGCCGGCGGCATCGACAGCCACATCCACTTCATCTGCCCGCAGCAGATCGAGGAGGCGCTGATGTCCGGCGTCACGACGATGCTCGGCGGCGGCACCGGGCCGGCCACCGGCACTTATGCCACCACCTGCACGCCGGGACCGTGGCACATCCACTCCATGCTCTCGGCGGCCGACGCGTTCCCGATGAACCTCGGCTTCCTCGGCAAGGGCAACGTCTCCCTGCCGGGGCCGATCAAGGAACAGGTCGAGGCCGGCGCCATCGGCCTGAAGCTGCACGAGGACTGGGGCACGACGCCGGCAGCCATCGACAACTGCCTGTCGGTAGCCGAGAAGATGGACGTGCAGGTGGCGATCCACACCGACACACTGAACGAATCCGGTTTCGTCGAGGCCACGCTGGCCGCCTTCAAGGGCCGCACCATCCACACCTTCCACACCGAGGGCGCCGGTGGCGGCCACGCGCCGGACATCATCAAGGCGGCCGGCATGCCCAACGTGCTGCCGAGTTCCACCAACCCGACGATGCCCTACACGGTGAACACCATCGACGAGCATCTCGACATGCTGATGGTCTGCCACCACCTCGACCCGGCCATCGCCGAGGACATCGCCTTCGCCGAATCGCGCATCCGCCGCGAAACCATCGCCGCCGAGGACATACTCCACGACCTCGGCGCCTTCTCGATGATGAGCTCGGACTCGCAGGCCATGGGCCGCGTCGGCGAGGTCATCATCCGCACCTGGCAGACCGCGCACAAGATGAAGCTGCAGCGCGGCGCGCTGAAGGAAGACACGGCCCGCAACGACAACGAGCGCGTCAAGCGCTACGTCGCCAAGTACACCATCAACCCCGCCATCACCCACGGCATAGCCCACGTCGTCGGCTCGATCGAACCCGGCAAGCTCGCCGACCTGGTGCTGTGGAAGCCGGCCTTCTTCGGCGTCAAGCCCAGCCTCATCCTCAAGGGCGGCATGATCGCCGCGGCGGCCATGGGCGATCCCAACGCCTCGATCCCGACGCCGCAGCCCGTGCACTACCGGCCGATGTTCGGCAGCCTACGGCGGCGGCCTGAGGACTTCCGTCACATTCGTCTCGAAGGCCGCGCTCGACAACCCGGCCGTGCACGCCTTGAACCTCGCCAAGCCGCTGATGGCGGTCAAGGGGTGCCGCACCCTCACCAAGAAGGACATGGTGAGGAACGACGCCACGCCGCACATCGAGGTCGATGCCGAGACCTACGCGGTGCGCGCCGACGGCGAACTGCTGGTGTGCGAGCCGGCCCAGAGCCTGCCGATGGCGCAACGCTACTTCCTCTTCTAGCCATGCTGGTCATCGAGAAATTCGCCGACACCAAGTCCGTCGCTACCGAGAAACTCGAGCTCGGCTTCGATGCGCGTTGCAAGAGCCGCTTGCGGGCAAAGCTGGCGAGCGGCGAAGACTGCGGCTTGTTCCTCGAACGCGGCACCGTACTGCGCGGTGGCGACAGGCTGCTCGCCAACGACGGCCGCGTGGTCGAGGTGGTCGCCGCGCCGGAGAGCTTGATGGAAGCGCTGAGCGGCGATCCGCTGCTGATCGCCAAGGCGGCCTACCACCTCGGCAACCGCCACGTCGCCGTGCATCTCCTGCCCGGCCGGCTGCGCTTCGTCGCCGACCACGTGCTGGGCGAAATGGTGCGCGGCCTCGGCCTCAAGGTCGCCGCGCTCGAATCCCCGTTCGAACCGGAAAGCGGCGCCTACGGGGCGCATCCCCACCCGCACGGCCACGGCAGCGACGGCGAGGGCCTGGTTGCCAACAATCGCCCGCGCATCCACGACCACTTCGGCAGCACCCCGCGATGAGCCTCGCCCTGACACGCCTGCTGCAGCTCGCCAGCCCGGCCCTGCCGGTCGGTGCCTACACCTATTCGCAGGGCCTCGAATGGGCGATCGAGGAAGGCACGGTGAGGGACGAGGCGAGCGCGCTCGCCTGGATCGGCGACCAGCTCGAATGGAACCTCGGCCGCTTCGAGGCGCCGTTGCTGGCGCGGATGATCGCGGCCTGGCAGGGCGGCGCGCACGACGCCGCGCTGGCGCTCGACGCCGACTACCTCGCCAGCCGCGAGACCGCCGAACTGCGCGCCGAGACGCTGCAGATGGGCCACTCCCTGCGCCGACTGATCGACGACCTGCGCGACTTCCCGCCCGACCTGAGCGCACGCATCGCCGTCTCGCCAGGCCAGCGCTTTGCGTCCTGCGGAACTTTTCCCTTCGTCTGGAGCGCGATCGCGGCCGAATGGCACATCGCCGCCCGCGACGCGCTGGTGGCCTGGCTCTGGAGCTGGGCCGAGAACCAGATGATGGCCGCGCTCAAGGCCGTGCCGCTCGGCCAGGCCGCCGGCCAGCGCATCCTGCTCGAGATCGGCGGCCGCATCCCCGCCGTGGTCGAGCGCGCGCTGGCCATGGACGAGGATGAAATGAGCAACTTCGCGCCCGGCTTCGCCATCGCCTGCGCGCGCCACGAAACCCAGTACGCCGGCTGTTTCGCTCATGACGGGCTTCGACTACCATAGCGTCATGGAACACCACATCGATCCTGACACCGCCCGCGCCGTACGGGCATTTCCTCGACCGTCTGCCGGCCATTACGACGTCGCAGGCGCAATCCTGTTCGGCAGCCGCGCCCGCCACGACCACCGGCCCGATAGTGATGCCGATGTAGTAGTTCTGTTGCGTGGACTGCCGTCGGATTTCATCGAGGCATAGATGCCCATGTCCGAATTGGCATTCGATGTGCTGTTGAGACGGGGTTCTGGTCCAGGCAGTCCCAATCTGGGAATCGGAATGGGAGCAAGTCCCGAGCAGTTCAACAACCCGGCGCTGCTGCGCAATGTTCGAGCCGAAGGAGTCCCGGTCTGACACCAGGCGATTATCGTTGGAAAGGCCGATGCGCTCACTGGCATCGGCCAAACTGCTGCGGGCGGACGGAGACAGTGCGGGCGCATGCAATCGAGCCTACTACGCCATGTTCGATGCCGCACATGCAGCCCTTGCAATCTGCGTTGAAGACTTCGATCCGGGCAAGACCAAGACCCACAGCGGACTGATCTCGGCCGTCGGGCAGCACCTTGTCCTGTCCGGACGATTGCCCATCGAGCTGGGCAAAGCCCTGGGGCGCGTGGAACAACTGCGGAAAGTTGCCGACTATACGGGCGAGGACATAACCATCGACCAGGCTGGCGAAGCCGATCCGGCAGGCGGAGACTTTCCTCGACGCAGTGCGACGCCTGGTTCAGCCATGAGTCATTCGAAACCTGCTCTCCGCATCGGCATCGGCGGCCCCGTCGGTTCCGGCAAGACCGCCCTCACCCTGGCGCTGTGCCAGGCCCTGCGCGACAAGTACGACATCGCCGCCGTCACCAACGACATCTACACGGAAGAGGATGCCCAGTTCCTCGTCCGCAACGCCGCCCTGGCACCGGAACGCATCATCGGCGTCGAGACCGGCGGCTGCCCGCACACGGCGATCCGCGAGGACGCCTCGATCAACCTCGAGGCCGTCGATCGTCTCAACGCGCGCTTTCCCGGCCTCGAGATCGTCTTCATCGAAAGCGGCGGCGACAACCTCGCCGCCACCTTCAGCCCCGAACTCTCGGACCTGACGCTCTACGTCATCGACGTCGCCGCCGGCGACAAGATCCCGCGCAAGGGCGGCCCCGGCATCACCAAGTCCGACCTGCTGGTCATCAACAAGATCGACCTCGCCCCGATGGTCGGTGCCTCGCTCGAAGTCATGGACCGCGACGCGAGGAAGATGCGCGGCGAACGCCCCTTCGTCTTTTCCAACATGAAGACCGGCCAGGGGCTCGCCGGAGATCATCCGCTTCATCGTCGAACAAGGGCATGCTCGCCCGCGCGCTGATCGCGCGCCTTAAGCATCGCGTTAACATTCGCAGCAGACAATCGCGCGGCGCAAAGCAACGATCAACGTCCGGCCAATCGCCGCGCCCCATCGCTTTCCGCATCGATGCAAGGACCATCCCCATGACACGCCAAATTCCCTCCCGGCTGCTCGCCGCGCGTCGCTCGCGCTGCTGGCGCTCCCCGCCCAGGCACAACTGACCATCTCGCCCGACCTCAAGAGCGGCGAGCAGGTCTACAAGGAGATCTGCTCCGCCTGCCACGAGACCGGCGTGGCGGGTGCGCCGAAGTTCCAGGACAAGCAAGCCTGGGCGCCGCTGATCGCCGAAGGCCAGCACGTGCTGACCGGCCATGCCTGGGTCGGCGTGCGCGCCATGCCGGCCAGGGGCGGCAATCCGGACCTCAAGCTGGTGGAGTTCGCACGCGGCGTCGCCTGGATGGCCAACCATGCCGGCGCCGACTGGAAGGATCCCGACGTCGCGACGATGCGCAAGATCCTCAAGGAAGCCGACGGCCGCCTCGACGTCGCGATCCGCGACGCGCAGGCCATGAAGAAGGAAATCCGGCGCCTGAGCGCGACGACGCGCTAGCTAGGCCTCGCCGCCGCCCTGCCGCCGCAGGACCTGCCGCTCCACCTCGTCGGCCGGCATGGGCCGGGCGAACAGGTAGCCCTGGTAGGCATCGCAGCCGAAGGCATCCAGGTACTCGAGCTGGCTGGCGGTCTCGACGCCCTCGGCGACGACCATCAGGCCCAGGCTGTGGCCGAGGACGATCACCAGCTTGGCGATGT
The DNA here is from genome assembly GCA_963709555.1 of uncultured beta proteobacterium. Classification (GTDB taxonomy): domain Bacteria; phylum Pseudomonadota; class Gammaproteobacteria; order Burkholderiales; family Rhodocyclaceae; genus Sulfurisoma. Next base: position 987,833 of record CAVPWR010000008.1, read on the forward strand.
GCGATTCCTCGACGTGGAGATCGAGGTCGCGCACGAAGGCGCGGTCGATCTTGAGGACGTCGGCAGGGAAGCGTTTGAGGTAGCTGAGCGAGGAATAGCCGGTGCCGAAATCATCGATCGCCAGCCGCACGCCCAGCGCCTTGAGACGATGCAAAAGCGCGATCGAGCGGTCGATGTTGCCGATGATCATGCTCTCGGTGATCTCGAGTTCCAGTCGTTCCGGCGCGAGGCCGCTTTCGGCCAGGACACGGCCGACCAGGGCGACGATGGCTTCCTCCTGCAGCATGCGCGCCGAGAGGTTCACCGCCATGGTCGGTTCGCCAAGGCCGGCCTGCGACCAGGCCACGGCCTGGCGGCAGGCGACGGTCAGCACGTGCTCGGTGATGGGCACGATGAGTCCGGTGTCCTCGGCCACGCCGATGAACTTGTCCGGGGGAATCCAGCCCTGCTCCGGGCTGTGCCACCGCACCAGCGCCTCGAAGCCCAGAACCTGCTGCCGGCGGTCCACCTTCGCCTGGAAGTGCACCGTGATCTCGTTCCGCGCCAAGGCGCGCCGCAGGCTGCTGTCGAGCCCCACCCGCTCCATCGCCAGGTAGTTGAGCTGGCGCGTGAAGAACTGGAAGTTGTTGCGGCCCTGATCCTTCGCCAGGTACATGGCGGCGTCGGCGTTCTTGATCAGGTCCTGCGGATCGTCGCCGTCGTTCGGGTAAACGCTGATGCCGATGCTGGCCGTGACGAAGAGCTCGGTGCCATCCACCGCCACCGGCCGCTGCAGTTCCTCGCGGATGCGCTTCATGATGCGGACGATCGATGCCGTCTGGTAGTGGTTGTTGAGCACCAGCACGAACTCGTCGCCGCCGTAGCGGGCCACCGTGTCGGTGGTGCGGACGCAAGCCTGCAGCCGCCGTGCCACCTCGACTAGCAGCACGTCGCCGGCCTGGTGGCCGAGGCTGTCGTTGATGTACTTGAAGTTGTCGAGGTCGATGAAGGCTACGGTGGCGAAATAGCTGTTGCGCTCGGCCAGCGCGATGGCCTGCTGCAGCCGGTCGGCGAGTAGCACGCGGTTGGGCAGTCCGGTGAGCAGGTCGTGGCTGGCCTGGTATTCGAGCTGCTTCTGGTGCTGCTTCTGCGCCGTGATGTCCTGCACCACCCCCTCGTAGTAAAGGAAGCAGCCCTCGCGATCGTGCACCGCGTGCGCGCTTTCCGAGATCCAGATCACCGTGCCGTCGCGGCGCCGCACCTCGGACTCGAAGTCGTCCAGCCGCCCGGCCTTGGTCATGATCCGCTTGAATTCCTCGCGCCGGCTCGGGTCGACATAGAGTTGGCTGCCGATGTCCTGCAGCGCCGCCATCAACTCGGCCGGCGTGTCGTAGCCGTAGATGCGCGCCAGCGCCGGGTTGGCGGCGAGGTAGACGCCCTCCGCCGTGGTCTGGAAGATGCCGTCCGTGGCATTTTCGAAGATGCTGCGGTAGCGGGCCTCGGCGGCCGCCAGCGCCTGGCGCGAACGCACCCGCGCGCTGATGTCTTCGAGGAAGCCCTGCAGCACCGGCACGCCGTCTTCGTCGCGAATGGACTCGCCGCGCTCCTGTACCCATTTCTCGCTGCCATCGCTGCAGACGATCCGGTATTCGAGCCGGTAGGCCGCGCCGCGGGCGACGGCCTCCTCGGTCGCCGCCTCGACAGCGGGCCGGTCCATCGGATGAATCAGGTTCTTGAAGGAGACGCGGCGGCTGCCCAGCAGTTCGGCCGCGTCGTAGCCGGTCAGGGCACGGCAGTCGCCGCCGATCAGCAGCAGAGTCCAGTCGGCATCGAGCGCGCAGCGGAAGACGATGCCGTCGAAGAGCCGCATCAGGCCTTCTAGCATGCGGTCTAGGTCCACCGCGACCCAGTCGGTGACCGGGGCGCCGGCCGTCGCATCCATCACGGGCTTGTCGTGGTACATCGCGTAGAAGGACGCAAGGGGCATGCCACCCCCGCGCGGCGTCATTTCGCCGCGCACACGCCGGCCACGCGCACCAAGCCCGTGCGTGCCGGGCCAATCACGACCCGCCGCGGTGCATGATCCGCCGCCGCAGCGCGCGAAGGCCGCAGCCACGCGGCCCCATCGCATGGCACAAGCATTGCTAAGGAGTAGGCAGGGGGCGATCGCCATCGCTGCTCGAATGTGTCGCTAGGGTTCCGGTCCGCTTGCATGGGGATGTCTGGTCCGAGAGCGACCGGCTCCGCGACTGCGGAGCTACACGGAGGGACAAAAGCCCGGGAGGACGCGCTGACACCGCCCCTGCCGACTCTCACCCTGCCAAGGAGCCTCACCATGCAAAGCTCGTCCCTTCTCCGCAAAGCCCGCATCCTCGCTATAGGCATCGCCGGCGCCCTCGCCGTCGCCGGCGCGCAGGCCGCCACCACCATGAAGATCGGCCTCACCACCTGGATCGGCTACTCGCCGTTCTACGTCGCCGACGCGCTCGACCTCTACAAGAAGCACGGCCTCAAGGTCACGCTGCAGACCTTCCCCGATCCGGCCGCGCTGCCCTCCGCGATGTCCGGCGGTGCCGTCGACGGCGCGCTGATGACCTACGACCAGGTGATCGGCGCCGCCGGCCAGGGCCAGCTGTTCAAGGTCGTGCTGCCGGTCGACTACTCCAACGGCGGCGACGCCGTGCTGGCCGCCAAGCCGATCGCCAAGATCACCGACCTCAAGGGCAAGAAGGTCGCCTACGCCCCGCTGTCGCCGTCCGACTTCCTCATCTCCTACGCCCTCAAGGCCAACGGCATGAGCGTCAAGGACATCACCCCGGTCGAACATGACCCCCGAGGCGATTCCCGCCGCGATGGCCTCCGGCGCCGTGCCGGTCGGCGTCACCTACGAGCCCAACGTCTCGCAGATCCTCGCCACCGGCAAGGGCAAGGTCCAGGTCATCTACTCGTCCAAGGACGCGCCCGGCCTCATCGCCGACGTGCTCGCCTTCGACGACAAGAAGATCGCCAAGAACGGCAAGGAGATCCAGGCCATCGTCAGCGTCTACCTCGAAGCGCTCAAGTTCATGAAGGACAAGCCCGCCGAAGCCGCCAAGCTCATCGGCAAGGCCGTCGGCGTCTCCGAGAAGGAAGTCGGCGAACAGCTCTCCGGCGTCTACAACATCCCGCTCGCCGAGATGCCCAAGCCCTACGCCAAGGGCAAGGAAACCACCTCCTACTACACCAGCGGCGCAATCATCAACGAGATCCTGCTGAAGAGCGGCCAGATCAAGAAGCCGGTCGACATCGCCACCACCCTCGACGATCGCTTCGTCAAGGCCCAAGTAAGCCAGGAAAAAGTCGGCGCTGGCGACACGCCGGTGCCGACCTTCCGCTGCTGCTCATGACCACCCGCATTATTCCGCTTCCCCGACGGCGCCCTGCCCAACACGCTGGCGCTGGCCTACGCTCTGGCCGGCTACGGCATCGGCCTGTGGCTGATGGCGACCGCGCCGCTGCCCGTCGCACTCGCCGCCACGCTGTGGTTCGCCCACGCGCTGATCATCTCCGCCTACCTGTTCCACGAATTCGCCCACAACACCATCTTCGTCCGCCCGGCCTGGCAACACGCCGCGCCGGCATACTCATGACCTGGCTCACCGGCAGCTGTTACGCCCGCTACGAACACCTGCGCCTGCAAGCACATGCGCCACCACGTCGACCGCGCCGACGTCATCAGCCTCGACATCAAGGCCTGGCTGCTGGCCGGCCCGGCCTGGGTGCCGCCGCGCTGCGTGCTCGCGCTCGAATGGGCCTACGTGCCGGCCGTGGAACTGCTGATGCACGCCTGGGTCATCGCTGCTGCCCTTCCTCAGCCCGCAACGCCGCGCCGACCGCTGGCGCCTGCTCGCCATCCTCGCCGTCACGCGGCAGGGCCTTCGCCGCCCTCGCCTGGTTCGCGCCGCAGGGCGCCGCGCTCTATGTCGTCGCCTATCTGATCATGATCACCGTGCTGCGCTTCGCCGACTGCTACCAGCACACCTACGACGCCTTCGCCATCCTGGAAAGGAGCAAGGTGCCGGCCGACAAGCTGCGCGACACCGCCTACGAGCAGGCCAACACCTATTCCAACCTGGCCAGCTGCGCTGGCCCGTGGCTCAACCTGCTGCTGCTCAACTTCCCCTTCCACAACGCCCACCACGAAAAGCCCGCCGCGCCGTGGTACCGGCTGCCCGCGCTGCACCGCGAGCTGTACGGCGAGCAGCCCGCGGCCAGGCCATCCCCATGGCGAAGCTGCTGCGCCCTTCCATCGCCATCGCGTGAGCCGCGTGCTCGCCGACGACTACGGCGAGTGGACCGCCGGCGATCCCGCCGCCTTCAAGGGCGCGGTGGCCGTTTCCTTCCTGACTGCGGTCTAGGTGCCCCCCATGCCCATCGCCGGTACCTGCTCGCCGGCTCCGTGCTCTGGGGCCTGTTCTGGTGGCCGCTCAAGGCGCTGGCCGGCGCGGGCATGGCCGGCAGCTTCGTGCAGGCTCGTCGCCTACGCCCTGCCGGCGCTGGTCCTCGCGCCGTGGGCCTGGGCCAGCCGCGCGGCCTGGAAGAACAGCCTCGGCCTGCTGCTGCTGATCGCCCTGCTCGGCGGCTGGGCCAATGCCTCCTTCGCCAGCGCGCTCACCTACGGCGGCGTGGTGCGCGTGATGCTGCTGTTCTACCTCGCGCCGGTGTGGACCATCGTCGCCGCCCGCATCGCTCTGGCCGAACCGATCACCCCGCTGCGCCTGGCCTCGCTGGCGCTGGCGATGGCCGGCCTGGCCTTCACCCTCGGCGGCCCGCAGGTGTTGGCGGCGCCGCTCGGCGCCATCGACCTGCTGGCGCTGTCCTCCGGCCTCGCCTTCGCGCTCACCAACGTCGCCATCCGCGCCGGCCACGACAGCGGCGACCAAGGATGACCATGGGGAGCTCCCCGAGAGCGCCCGCGCCGTCGCGGTGTTCGCCGCCTGCGCGCTGTTCTCGGCGGGATTCATGTTCGCCGCCGGCGAAGCGCCGCCCGCGTTCGCCATCGAAACGACGCCCGTCCTCCTCGGCCTTGTCGCCCTGGGCCTGCTCTGGGTCCTCCCCGGCACGCTCGCCACCTACTACGGCGTGGCCCGGCTCGAAGCCGGCAAGGCCGCGATCCTGCTGCTCGCCGAGCTGGTGGTCGGCGTGGTCTCGGCGGTGCTCATCGGCGGCGAGGCGCTCGGCCTCAAGGAAGCCATCGGCGGCGCGCTGATCCTCGCCGCCGCCGTGCTCGAGGCGCGCAGCTGAATGCGCGCGGACAACAGGCGGCGCCGGCATGAACACCGCGCCGCGCACCGCCCTGCTGGTCATCGACATGCAGCGCGACTTCCTCGACCCGGCGGCTACGCCGCTGCCGCGGGCCTCGACGTCGCCGCGCTGCGCCGACCCATTCCCGCGATCCGCAACCTGCTGTGGGGTGCGCGCCAGGCCGGGCTGCTCGTCGTGCATACCCGCGAGGGCCACCGCCCCGACCTCTCCGACTGCCCCCCGGCGAAGCTCGAGCGCAGCCGCGCCGCCGGCGCCGAAATCGGCACGCGCGGCCCGCTCGGGCGCCTGCTCGTTCGCGGCGAGGCAGGCCACGACATCGTTCCCGAACTGCAGCCACTACCCGGCGAGCCCGTCGTCGACAAGCCGGGCTACGGCGCCTTTACCAACACCGACCTCGAAGGCATCCTGAGAATCCGCGGCATCGAGCGGCTGATCGTCTGCGGCGTCACCACCGAGGTCTGCGTCCATTCCACGCTGCGCGAGGCGATCGACCGCGGCTACCGCTGCGTCCTCGTCGGCGACGCCTGCGCCTCGGCCGACACAGAACTGCACGCGGCCGCACTGCGCATGGTCGGCGTCGAGGGCGGCATCTTCGGCCAGGTGCTCGACACGGAAGCCGCGCTGGCGCTGATCGAAACGGCGGCCGCGCCATGACCGACGTCCTGCGCCTGTGGCCGCTGCTCACCGCCACCCACCGCTACGACAAGTCGCTGTCGACGCGCAATCGAGGGCAGCGGCACCACCATCGAGGCGCCGATCCTCGCCTACCTGATCGAGACGAAGAACGGCCGCATCCTCTACGACGTCGGCTGCGACTACGCCAAGATCGCCGACCCGGCGCTGCGCGACCGCTACTACGACCCCGAGGTCTTCCCCTTCGGCCCGCCCGAGATGCGCGAGGAAGACCGCCTGCCCCACCACCTCGCCCGCCTCGGCCTGCAGCCGGCCGACGTCGACCTCGTCTTCATCGGCCACCTGCACTTCGACCATGCCGGCGGCCTCTGCGACATCTGTCGGCGCCGAGATCCACGTCCAGCAGGACGAACTCGACGCCGCGCGCTCGGGCCAGGACGTCGCCTACTTCCCCGAGGATTTCGCCGGCGACTACCACTGGAAGGTGCAACAGGGCGAATACGATCTCGCCCCCGGCGTGCGTGCCGTCGCCAGCCCGGGCCACACCGCCGGCCACATGTCGCTGCTGATCGAACTGCCGAAGGGCCCGCCGGTCATCCTCTGCGGCGACGCCGCCGACCTCGCCGAGAACCTCGACGACGAAGTCGCCCCCGGCCTGTGCTGGCAGGAGCGCGAGCACCAGGCCATCCAGAGCATCCGCAAGCTCAAGCGCCTCGCCGCCGAAGAGCAGGCGCAGCTCTGGCCCAACCACGACATCGCCTTCTATCGCACGCTGGCGGCGGCAGGGTTCAGGGCCTTCGAATAGCCCAACGCTGCGGCAAACCGACGACATCGCCGGCCTTGCCAAATATACCTGTTCACGTAACTTCAGCCATGACCTCGTCCGGCAGACCGCTCGAATGGATCGGCAGCAGCTACAAGGACCTGATGGCGCTACCGCCTGACGTCAGGAGGTTCTTCGGCTTCGCCCTTTCCCTCGCGCAGGCAGGTGACCAGCACGACGCCGCGAAGGTGCTCAAGGGATTCGGCGGCGCTGGTGTGCTGGAAATCGTCGAGGATGACACCGGCGGCACATACCGCGCCGTCTATACGGTGCGATTCGAGGAAGCGGTGTTTGTGCTGCATTGCTTTCAGAAGAAGAGCAAGCGCGGCATCGAAACGCCGAAGGAAGACATGAACATCATTCGCGCCAGGCTGAAGGTGGCCGAGGCGGCGGCAAAGGAGCTCAGAAATGAAAAAACGTCACGTTGAGGGTGTCGAAGTTCTGCGCGGATCGGACAATGTGTTTGCCGATCTCGGGCTGCCCGACGCCGAAAAGCTCAAGATCAAGGCCGGCCTCGTCATCGAGATCAGAAAGGCCATGCATCGTCATGGCCTGACCCAGCAGGAGGCCGCCAAGCGCATGGGGCTCACCCAGCCCAAGGTCTCCGCCATGATGAACGGCGATCTTTCCAACCTGTCGGAGAGGAAGCTGATGGACTGCCTGACGCGGCTCGGCTACAACATCGAGATCAAGGTCAAGCCGACAAAGGCGGCTGTCGGGCATATGGTGCTCGCCGCGACGTAGTCGTTCGCAGGTGCACAAAGACCACGCGCTGGCACGCATCGTCCAATATGCAGTTGCACTGCATATTGGACGATGCCCGTTGTACGGAAAGTCGGCGCTGGCAGGACGGCGAGCAGGAAGCCAGTCTCGCATCGGCGAGTTTGCCCCAGCGGTGAAATCGCACCGCCTTGACACGGCACAATGCTGACCAGATCATCTCACCGTTTTCAAACGGAATCCGAAGGCGATGCCATGCCCAAGTCCCGGTGGCGATTGCAGGACGCACAAGCGAAGTTCAGCGAACTCGTGGAGTCGGCCTTGCGAGGCGAGCCCCAGCACGTGACCCGGAGGGGTCGGGAAGCCGTGGTGGTGCTGTCCGAGGCCAGCTATCGCGCGCTGCGCGCAGGAGCGCAGGCGGAAGATCCCGGTTTCGTGGCCCATCTGCTTGCCATCCCAAAGGATGAGATAGCGCCCGCAACGCCGGCGAAGCGCGGCCGCCTCGCCCATCGCGACGTCAATCTGTGATGTTCCTGATCGACGCCGTCGTCATCTCCGAGCGGCGCAAGGGCGATCCCGCCAACCGCCCCTTCGACTGATGCGCCTCGACATCTTCAAGACCCTCTGGGGCCACCAAGGCAGCTACGCCGGGGCCGCCGCGCAGGCGCAGGAAGCGGGCTTCGCCGGCCTCGAAGCCACGCTGCCGGCCGAGCCGGCCAAACAGCGCGAACTCGCCGCCGCGCTGCGCGACGCCAATCTGGGCTACATCGGCGAGGTCTACACCGGCGGCTGGTACGTGCCGGACCGCCGCGCGCCGCCCGAGCGGCACCTCGCCGACATCGCCGCGGCGCTGGCCGCCGCCGACGCGCTGGCGCCGCGCTTCGTCACCGCCATCGCCGGCTGCGACGCCTGGCCGCTGGACACCTCGCTGCGCTTCTTCGAGGACGCGCTGCGCCTCGCCGAGAAGTCCGGCCACGCGCTGGTCTTCGAGACCCACCGCAGCCGCACCCTGTTCAATCCCTGGGTCGCCGTCGAGGTCCTGCGCCGCCTGCCCGCGCTGCGCCTCACCGCCGACTTCAGCCACTGGTTCGTCGTCTGCGAGCGCGCGCTCGACGACGAGCCCGAAGCGATGGACTTCATCGCCTCGCGCGTGCATCACATCCACGCCCGCGTCGGCTACGACCAGGGCCCGCAGGTGCCCCACCCCGCCGCGCCCGAATACGCGCGCTGGCTCGAAGCGCACCAGCGCCTGTGGCAATCGGTCTGGCAAAGCCAGCGCAGCCGCGGCTACCCGGTGACGACCCTGACGCCCGAGTTCGGCCCCGACGGCTACCTGCACGAGCAGCCCTTCACCCGCGAGCCGGTGGCCGACCTGTGGGAGGTCAATCGCTGGATCGCGAGCACCGAGCGCAAGCACTTCGCGGCGTGGTCGGCCAAGGCCTGATCCCGCCGCGCCGCGATTAGAATCGTCGAAGCCATTCCCGGCCGGCGCGATCAACGCGGCATGAAAACACTGTTCTCCCTCATCGAATCCCCGTTCCACCCGAACTTCACCGCCCTGTACCAGCGGCTGGGCATCGCGGCGGAAGCCTTCGACACCGCGCGCAAGCTGCACAAGGCATTGCAGAAACAGGCGCCGGATTATTTCGTCGGCGACTTCATCTACGGCTGGGCCAACAACTACGCCGGGACGAACCTATGCAACCTGGACGTCACGCTCGCGACCCTGCAGCGCTTCGCGCCGGAGGCCAAGGTCATCGTATTCACGCAGCGCAGTGACGAAGCGCACGTGGAAAAGCTGGCGGCGCTGTTTCCCGTTCATGCCGTGTTGAAGTACCCGGTGACGGAGCAGGAGATGCAGGCGGTGTTGCAGGGCGAGGCGGAGTAGATTCCGAAGCCGGTTTCCGTTTTGGGTCTGATGCGGCGCGATGACGACCCGCATGAATACTTGCGCGTCTTCAACCGCCTTCTGAAGAGACGCTCGCCCGTGTCGCCGCGAGCTTCCGGTTCTTTCGGCCGTCACCCACCAACTCCTACGATTCAGAAGCGCGCAGAGAACGTAGCGCCGAAGAGCGGTGCTGTGTCGAAGTCGACCTGGCTCAGCTCGTTACCAGATGAATCCTCGACCCTTAGCTGGCCAGCGGTCACGAAGACCCGCGTAAAGGTTCAGTGACATCTGTTCACCAAAAGCGTGCGTTGCGCGGAGAAACACGGGTACGCCACGTTCCTCGCCGATACCGTTGGGCACTGCGCCGTCATTGCTCAGGCGAAAGCGCGCGTTGCGCCACGCGGCTCCGAGCCCGACGTTCCAGCCACTGTCGAAGCGGTACTCGAGTTCCAGGCCGGCTGGCCCGGTTGGTCCCGCGGGAAGCGGGTTCACCAGACGCCAGCGATCGCTGATCCGCCAGTCGACCAGCAGGAACGGGAATACGCTCGTTTCCTCGATGCGGTCGAACACGCCCATGCCAAAGCCGAGACGGTTGCCATTGTCGAAGCGTTTGGTCGCCGAGACGATGCCACCCCAGGTGAATGCGTCACCCGCGTCGGCACCGTTCTCGCGGAACCAGTCGAACGAGGGCGTGAGCCCGACGCTCCAGCCATCGCTTAGCCCAAACGAAAGGGGAACCGATACGCCGTAACGTTGCACGATGTTCCATGGTGCAGCGTTGCCGAAGCGGACTGGGTTCGAGAATGAATAGTCAGAGTAATCGTAGTTGAGTGTCACGCCGGCACGATTGCCGCGGCCGAGGTCACCCAAAACGCCCGTGCGCACAATTGCGCTCTGCACGCTGTAGTCGCCACCGCCGTCAAGATCGCCCTGACCCTGATAGACCGGGGTGACCGAGAGGAATGGTCGCCAACCCATCTCCTGCGCTTGCGCCGCGCCAGCTGTCGCGAGGGCCAGGGTGAGCAACGTCGAACTTGTGCGACGCGATACCTTGAATTTCATCGAACCTCCAAAACAGGGCGCCAGCTCACCACGGGAATCGCGGGGTGCGGCACTGGAAATCATATCGTATGCGCAGCAACAATCGACCAGCCCCGGCGATCCCCAGCAACACGCACAGCAGGTGCAGATGACCAAGATCGATCAACCCCCTGACCCCGTTTGATGCCGAGAGCGGCCACAGCAGCTGAACATCGGCGTGCATGAGGACATCCAGCAGGACATGCGACCACGTTCCCAGCAGCGCGCTGATCGCCGCCGTACGGGGCGCAATCGCCGGCACGACGGCCAGCCATTTGGACTGCGCCGGACTCAGCGACGCATTCCACGATCGCAAGAGCCTCTCGCATACCGGACGTCCCCAGTACGCGCCACAGCTGTTCAGGCGAATGCGCAGATCACCCGGCTCCAAATGTTCAGCCGACATAACGCTCGATGCTCTCGGCCAGAGGATCGGCACAGCGCGCCTTCGACAGCTGCACCACGTCCCCAAACTTCACCTTGCGCCAACCCGGCTTCAAACCATTGCCACCCGTCATGCCCTCCCAGCCTGCTGCATCGGCTGCCACCGCGGTACTCGGATAACCGCAGCCGATAACGGGTGGCATTGCCTTCGTGCAGATTCCGCAGGTCGTCCAGGGCGAGTGCGATGACTTGATCCAGGTCTTCCGGCGGTACCAACGATGCCGCCACTGTGCACACGGACGCTGCGCCAGGAAGCTGCCTGCTGCGCACGATCTCGGCCACCACGGTAATCAGCGCTTCCCGGTAGCGCAGGCGTATGGATCAGGCTCGGCGACAGTTTCGCGAATAGCCATGTAGCGCTGGCAGGAGCGCTCGTAGGCCCACACGAACACGTCGCACAGGAGATCGACCTGTTTCATCTCGTACACGCCCAGTGTGCCCTCCACATAGGCCCGTTCGGGAACATCGATAAAGGACAGCGGGCAGAGGTTGTGCCGGTTAGCGAGATGTTGGCGCCCAGCCGGGATACCCGCTGTTTACGTTTACGAACGGTTGCAGGTAGGGGATGTGGACCATGATGAAAAATGCCTGCTCGAACGGGTCTTCGATCGCGCCGGCCTTGTCCAGGATCATGCGGAAATAGGCGCCGATCTGCTGGGGAATGCCGAGAGGGTGAAACACCGTGCCGCTGACCTCGACAATGCGTTGCCGCAGCCGTCCGCCCTCGCTCGGGTCGGCGAGCAGGTTTTCCGACAACAGCGCGTGCAGGTTGAAAAAGGTAAAGGTGTTGAAGCCGATGTCCTCGGCCTGTTCCACCAGCAACTCGATGGCGGCCTTGTGGTTCAAGATCATCTGCGCTTCGTGCTCATCCTCTGCCTTCGGCGGCTTGGCCCAGTTCGATCAGGTTCTGTGTGTCGAGGCGGGTGTAGGTATTGCCTTCGAGCCGGCTCGATGCCCAGGAGAGGTCGATCAGCAGGCGCCCCAGGATATCGCGCGCATAGGTGCCGGCAGGACGTTCACCGTCGGGAGAGCGGCCAATGTTGTGCAGGTGCTCGCAAATTTCCGGCGACAGGTAGCGTGACTTGTTGGGCCGATACGCCTCCAGAAATTCGCTGGTCATAGCCCACGGGCTTGCGGCCCTGGATGGGTTCACGAACGTAGTCGAGGACTTTCTGTCCAGCGGGTGAGACGGGGACATAAACCTCAGCACTCACCTCATCCGTGACGTGTAGCTGCTCGGTGATATTGACTTCGATGACTCTGGGCTGGCGGTAGGCATGTTCATGACCCTTGCCTTATCGACGAGAGTTTTTTTTGTTCAGCCAGTTCACTCAGGCGGCGTTGCAGGGTGCGACGGCTGACGATATCGGCGAGGACCGTATGCAGGTCGTCAATGCCGACCCCATCGGGGTGTCGGGCAATTTCGGCTTCTATCCTTGCGTTCAAGTCTTCGGGGAGTTTTTTGGGCATGTGACACCTTTTTTGGCGCGTAATCGCTTATTCGCGCCACAACACTACCCGTAATGGCGCGATTTGTCAAAATTCGCGCCATTTGATTGGCGCGATAAATGAGTATCGCGCCACAAAGCTATGTCCTTTCCAAGCCATCAAGGGTTGCCGAGCTCGACGCCGGTGCAAGGGACGGGCGGGCACGGCGCAATATGGCGCGCGTACAGCCTTGAAGACAAGGCCCGGTCCGAAATGAAACGGGGTCACCGGCATGCGCAGCCTCCATCGTTCAAGGTGCAGGAAGGTTCAAAAGCCGGGCCTCGTGGGCGCCGGCCAGGAGAAACCCCCGCAAAACAGGCGACAGGCGCATCTCAGCCCCCTTCGTCCGCGGCCAGGGGCGCGACGCGATACCAGTCGAGCTTGCGGGTGGTCAGCATGGTCGTGCCCAGGGCCAGGAAGAGCAGCAGGGTGCCCATGAGCAAGGCGTTGTCCTCGGACGCCAGCACGCCGTAGAGCACCCCGTACAAGGCCGCGATGCCGGCGCCGAAGGCGGCGCCGCGCAGCCGGCTTCCCAGCGCACCGGCCAGATACGTCCCGATGAGCGCCACGCAGGCGGTCGAAGAGATCGCATAGGCCGCCATGAAGTCGAGGTGCTCGGACAGGGCCACCAGCAGCAGGAAGAAAATCGCCAGAGCCAGCCCGACCAGCAGGTACTGCATGGGGTGGATCGGCAGTTGCCGCAGGATCTCGGTGAGGAAGAATGCGGCGAATGTCAGCACCACGAACAGGATGCCGTACTTCACGGCCCGCTCCGACTTGAGATAGACATTCACCGGATCGATCAGGCCTATGGCCCAGGGTCTCGCCCGTTCCGGACCCCTCGCCGACCTTGATCGCGCGATCGAAATTGCGGGCCAGGTGCGACACCTGCCAGGTCGCCTCGAAGCCTTCCTTGGTCACGCTGCGCGTCTGGGGCAGGAAGCGCCCCTGGAAAAACCGGGGTGCGGCCAGGGCGACTTGAGCGTCACGCGGGTGGCGTTCGCGGTCGGTGCGATCGCCAGCTGCTCGAGGCCCGTGAGGTTGAGCGGCATGGCGAACTCGTAAGTGGCTCCGGCGAGCGGATCGAATTCGCCCAGCGGCTCACCGCGCCCTGCCCGCCGAGGCTGCTGGTGGTGCCGGTGACCAGGCGATGCGCCACGACATCGACCCGCACCTCCGGATCGTCCTCGACCCCGCGGGGATCGGATATCCCGAGGACGAGGGTGGCCCGTGCATCGACCAGGTTCGCCTTGTCCAGGCCGAGCCTGGGCGGA